>CAWEHM010000021.1:0-18623 GCA_963808875.1 uncultured Thermoleophilaceae bacterium | reverse complement strand
CCCGAAGCTTGCGCCTGTCCGCCGCCATGACCGCCGGATTAAAGAGCAGACCCGAACGGTGACGAGACCTTCACCCGGGCACTTCGGTCTCGGCTAGCCTGTCCCCTTCGTGCTGCGCGAAGCGTCGTCCTCCGTTTCGGCGCCAGTCTCCTCTCCAGAAGCGGCTGCGGAGGAGACGGGCCGGCAATCGCCACGCTTTCCCCGGCGAGACGCGCGCGCGCCCTGGTACAGGCGCATCGACCCGTGGAAGGCCGCGCCGATCGTGGTCGCCGCGATCTTCACCACGGCGTACCTGATCTGGCAGCCGCGCACCGTCGACCTCGCCGCCCACACCTTCCGCGCCGACCTGTTCGGCCAGGAGGGCTTCACCATCTGGAACGGCCAGTGGTACGGCGGCCACCACACGCCCGCGTACAGCGTGCTGTCGCCCCCGCTGGCCTGGCTGCTCTCGCCTCCGGTGGCGCTCGCGGTGGTGGCGATGGCGTCGGCCGCGCTCTTCCCGCCGCTCGCGCGCGGGTACTTCGGAGACCACCGCGCCCGCTGGGGCGCCATCTGGTTCGGCGCCGGCACCGCCACGCTCCTCTTCACGAGCCGGCTCCCGTTCGCGATCGGCGTCGCGTTCGCGCTCGCCGCGCTGCTCGCGCTCCAGCGGCGCCACTACGCGCTGGCCATCATCTTCGCCGCGCTGTGCCCGCTCGGCAGCCCGGTCGCCGGCCTGTTCCTGGCGCTCGCCGGCGTGGCCTACGCGATCGCGGAGCGCTCGGACCGGGCCAAACGCTGGGAGGGCCTCGCCATCGCGGCGGCCGCCTTCCTGCCGCCGGTGTTCCTGTCGTGGGCCTTCCCGGAGGGAGGCTGGGCCCCGTTCCCAACGTCGGCGTACGTCCCGATCCCGCTCTTCGCGCTCGCCTGCCTCCTCATCCTGCCTCGCGAGCAGTCGGCGCTCCGCTGGGGGGCGGTCCTGTACGCGGCGGGGTCCACGCTCGCGCTCCTCATCGAGACGCCCATGGGCGGCAACGCCGTCCGGCTCGGCGCCCTCTTCGGCGGACCCGTCCTCCTGTGCGCGATCTGGGGCCGGCCGTGGACGCGCAAGCTCTGGGCGATCCCGGTCCTGGCCGCGCTGTTCATTCCGCTGGTGCTGTGGCAGTGGTCGCCCGCGGTTCGCGACGTGAAGAAGTACATCGAGGACCCGGCCGCGAAGGCCGACTACTTCCAGCCGCTGCGTGACTTCCTGTTCCGCCTGCCGGACCAGCGCCGGATCGAGATCCCGTTCACCCGCTCTCACTGGGAGGGCGCGGAGATCGCGATGGACCAGCCGCTCGCGCGCGGCTGGCTGCGCCAGCTCGACACTCGCCTCAACCCGATCTTCTACAAGGGCAACCTCACACCGCTCACCTACGCGAGCTGGCTGTCCGACAACGCCGTGCGCTACGTGGCGCTGGCGAGCGCCAAGCCCGACAAGAGCTCGTACGGCGAGCGGGCGCTGATCGAGAAGGGTCTGCCGTACCTGCGGCTGCGGTGGAAGTCGGACGACTGGCGCGTGTACGAGGTGCTCCTGCCCTCGCCGCTTCTGGTCCCGCAGGGCAACGCGCGCATGTCGCTCGACCAGTTCCAGTCGGACCAGCTCCTCATAGACGTGAAGGAGCCCGGCGAGGCGATCGTCAAGGTGCGCTGGACGCCCTACTGGTACGCCACCCACGCGTGTGTCGAACCGTACGGCGACTGGACGAAGGTGATCGCCAAGGACGTGGGCTTCGTGCACATGTCCACCCGCTTCGCGCCCGAACGGCTCTTCTCGCGCGGCCGTCGCTGCGACGACGGCTGAGCTACGCTAGGCCACCGTGCCCTCGTCCCACCCGCTCCTGGTCCAGCTGGCTCGGGTCTGGCGCCTAAGCGGGCGCTGGCTTCCGAACGGCTGGCTCGACGCCATCCGGCAGCTCGCGCTGTTCGCCGGCGCGTACTACCTGTACCGGCTCGTCCGCGGCGTCGTCGACGGCCAGGCGACGCTGGCGTTCGAGAACGCGCGCCATCTGGTCGACGCCGAGCGGACGCTCGGGCTCTTCTTCGAGCCGAACCTCCAGGCGTGGGCCGAGGGCAAGGAGTGGCTCATCACGTTCTGCAGCTGGATGTACGTGAACTCGCACTTCGTGATCACCACGACGTTCCTGATCTGGCTCTACATCGCACGCAACCACGCCTTCTACTTCGTGCGGAACATGTTCCTGGTCGCCATGAGCCTCGCGCTGGTCGGCTACATGGCGTTCCCCACCGCGCCGCCGCGCTTCCTGCCCGAGTGGGGCTTCAGCGACTCGGTCGCGAGCTTCGTCGGCGAGAACGCCGAGCAGAGCGCCAACGTGCTCTACAACCCGTTCGCCGCCGTGCCCAGCATGCACGTGGCGTTCGCGCTGATGATCGCAGTGCCGGCGATCATGCTCGTGAAGCGGCGCGTGTTCAAGGTGCTCTGGGGGATCTACCCCTTCGTCGTGACCTTCGTCGTGATGGCCACGGCCAACCACTTCTGGCTCGACGCCGCGCTGGGCGCGATGGTGGCCGCTCTGTCCGGCTACGCCGCCTACGCCGCGTTCGCGCGTGCCCGCCCGGAGGCCTGGGCGTGGCACACCGCCAGAGCATGAGCATCCGCACCGGCGCGGAGATGCGCGAGCTGGCGCGGAACCGCCTGATCGAGTCCCGGCTCACCCCGAACGCCATCTCCGTGACGGGGCTGATCGGCAACCTGATCGCGGCGGTCCTGATCCTCGAGCACCACTTCGTGCTCGCCGGGATCGCCTTCATCCTCGGCTCTCTGTGCGACATGTTCGACGGCCGCTACTCGCGGATGTCGGGCAAGGGCACGCCGTTCGGCGCCTTCCTCGACTCAACGCTCGACCGCGTGGAGGAAGGCATCGTGCTGGCCGCGGTGGCCGCCTGGTTCGCCGAGAACAGCAACGAGTTCGCGGTGGGAGCCACCGTGGTGGCCGTGGTGGGCTCCTACATGGTCAGCTACACGCGAGCGCGGGCCGAGGCGCTGGGCGTGGAATGCAAGGTTGGTATTGCTTCACGCGCGGTCCGGGTAGTAATCCTCTCAGTGGGGCTGGTGTTCGGAGCAGAGGAACTGATTCCGGGCCTGGACCTGCTCGAGCCTGCTATCTACGTGATGGCTGCGCTCACCGTTTTCACAGCGCTGCAAAGGGTGCTCCACGTCCGCCGTCAGCTGGCGGGCGGCGCGGGCGCCGTGTAACCCAGACAAGCTTGGCGGGTGTGTTCTCTCGATGACTGACACGAAAATCTCTTCCAACGGCGGATCGCGCTACCAGAGCGACAAGGTGCGCGTCGCCATCATCGGCGTCGGCAACTGCGCCTCGTCCCTGGTGCAGGGCATCGAGTTCTACAAGGACGCCGATGCCAACGATTCCGTCCCGGGCCTCATGCACGTGGACCTCGGCGGCTACCACATCTCCGACATCGAGTTCAGCGCGGCCTTCGACATCGATGCGGACAAGGTCGGCAAGGACCTCTCCGAGGCGATCTGGTCGGGCCAGAACAACACGATCAAGTTCGCCGACGTGCCGAACCTCGACGTGCCGGTCCATCGCGGCATGACGCACGACGGGCTCGGCAAATACCTGAAGGAGAAGATCCAGAAGGCGCCGGGCGAGACCGCCGACATCGTCAAGATCCTCAAGGAGACCAGGACCGACGTGGTCGTCTCCTACCTGCCGGTCGGCTCCGAGCAGGCGACGAAGTGGTACGTCGAGCAGATCCTCGAGGCCGGCTGCGGCTTCGTGAACTGCATCCCGGTGTTCATTGCCGGCGAGAACTACTGGGCGAAGCGCTTCGAGGAGCACGGGCTGCCGATCGTGGGCGACGACATCAAGTCGCAGGTGGGCGCGACGATCGTGCACCGCATGCTGGCGCGCCTCTTCCACGAGCGCGGCGTCGAGATGAAGCGCACGTCGCAGCTGAACGTGGGCGGCAACATGGACTTCTACAACATGCTCGAGCGCGAGCGCCTGGAGTCCAAGAAGATCTCGAAGACGCAGGCCGTGACCTCGATCATGGGCCTCGAGCTGCCGGCCGAGGACGTCTACATCGGCCCCTCGGACTACGTGCCATGGCTGACGGACCGCAAGTGGGCGCACATCCGGCTCGAGGGCGAGTCCTTCGGCGACGTGCCGCTCACGATCGAGGCCAAGCTCGAGGTGTGGGACTCGCCGAACTCGGCGGGCATCGTGATCGACGCGGTGCGCTGCTGCAAGCTCGCGCTGAACCACGGGCTCGGTGGCCCGATCAACGGCGCCTCGGCGTACCTCATGAAGTCGCCGCCGGAGCAGCACCCGGACCCGGTCGCGCGTCAGATGGTCGAGGACTTCATCGCGGAGTACGGCGGTGCGCCGAAGCTGCCGGGGCAGAAGCCCGAGCAGCCGGCCGAGCCCTCCAGCGCGGCCGCGGCCGAGACGACTATCGACACCTAGAACGAAGCCGGCTCGGCCGCGCCCATTCGGACACGCCCGCGCCATATTCTCCTCGGGTGGACTTTGCGCAGGTAACGCCGTGGCCCTGGGAGCACCACCACGAGGTCAACCGCTTCGTCGAGCGGCTGTCGGATGAGCTGTGCAGGCGCGGCCACCGTGTGGTGGTGGTCGCGCCGTCGGACTCCCGTGAGCTGATCCGGGACGGGCGCGCCACCGTCAAGGCGATGAAGTCGGATCCGGAGGCGCTCTGGGCGGACCCGGGGTGCGCCTCGGTGCTCGCCGTCGGGCAGTCGCTGCCGTTCCGGAGGGGCGGCTCGGTGTCGCTCCCCCTGGACGTGTCGCGCACGATGGAGGAGCTGCTCGAGCGAGCCGAGCTCGACTTCGTCCATGTGCACGAGCCGTTCGCGCCCAGCGCGGCGTCGGCGGCGCTGCGCCACTCGCGCGCGCTGAACGTGGGCACGTTCCACTCCACCACCGAGCGGTTCGTCTCCACCCAGATGGCCCGCAAGGTGGTGGAGCTCCTCTTCGGCCGGCTCGACGGCCGGGCGGCGAGCTTCGCCGCCACGCGCGACCTGATCGAGCGCTACTTCCCGGGCGACTACACCGTTATCCATCCCGGCGCCGACACCTCGGGGCGCCCCGCCGCGCGCGACGACGGCCCGCCCGAGATCGTGTTCTCGGACGCCGAGGAGCGGGGCGCGCTGCGCCTGTTCATTCGCGCGCTGCGGCGGCTCCCGCGGGAGCTCGACTGGCGCGCCACCATCTGGCTCCACGATCCGGCCGCGGCGGCCGCGCCCACGCTTTCCCGGCGCCTGCGCGAGCGCGTCCGGCTCGCCGGCCCGGCCGACGGCTCGGAGGCGCAGCACCTCGCGCGCGCCACGATCTCCGTGGCGGCGTCGGCCGGCACGGCGTCGGCGCCCCAGCTCGTGCTGCGCTCCATGGCGGGCGGCGCCGTGCCCGTGGTGTCGCGACTGCCGCAGTACGAGGAGCTCGTCCGCGACGGCGAGCTGGGGCCGCTCTTCGAGCCGCGCGACGCGCTCACCCTCGCCGCCCAGCTGGAGCGCCTCCTGCGCGAGCCGCAGCTCGTGCGCGGGTACGCGGACGCGATCGAGAAGGAGCGCCCCGCGCTCGACTGGTCGCGCGTGGCCGACGACTACGAGGAGCTCTACGAGCGCATCGCGGCGCGGCGACACGACGACGGCAAGCCGCAGCTCCGCCGGCGGCTGGCCGAACGCGACTTCGTGCACGTGGACCTCCACATGCACACCGACCACTCGCCCGACTGCGCCACGCCGGTCGACACGCTGCTCGACACCGCCAAGCGAGTCGGGCTGGGCGCCATCGCGATCACCGACCACAACGAGATCTCGGGGGCGCTCGAGGCGCGCGAGCGCGCAAACGGCATCAAGGTGATCGTGGCCGAGGAGGTGAAGACCGCCGACCAGGGCGAGGTGATCGGCCTCTTCATCGAGGAGAAGATCCCGCGCGGGATGACCCTCCAGGAGACGATCGCGGAGATCCGCCGGCAGGGGGGCCTTGTCTACGTCCCGCATCCCTTCGACCGGATGCATGCCGTGCCGGACTACGAGCACCTGCTCGACGTGGTGGAGGACATCGACGCGATCGAGGTCTTCAACCCGCGCGTGGCGTTCTCGGCCTTCAACGAGGAGGCGGCCCGGTTTGCCGCCAAGTACCGGATCGTGGCCGGGGCGGGATCGGACAGCCACGTGGCGCAGGGGCTCGGCTCGGTGAAGATCCGCATGCGCGATTTCGACGGACCGGAGGAATTTCTCGAGTCGCTCAGGGACGCGGACATCGTCAGAAAGAAGCAGTCGCTGCTCTACGTACAGGCCCTGAAGTTCATCCAGACGCGAGGCAAGAAGTGATGCGCGCGAAAGGACAGGCGGCAGGTCCGTCAAAAGCCACTCAGACGGTGCCGGCCACTGACGACGAGATTCGCGAGAAGTACCTCGAGCGCGCCATCCGCGAGCTGAACCAGCTCACGCGCGACATCCAGTCCTGCGAGCACTGCCCGCGCGGAAACCTGATGCCCGTTCTCGGCTCCGGGCATCCGCAGGCGGACATCATGCTGCTCAAGTTCGCGCCCATGCCCTCGGAGATCGAGGAGGGCGTCGCGTTCTACGGCCGCGCCGGCAGCGCGCTGATGAAGAGCTTCAAGCGGCTCGGGATCGATCCGCTCGCCGTGTACGGGACCGTCTTCGTGAAGTGCCCGGTGCACGACACCGACGACTCCGCCCCCGCCTGCCGCGCGCGCGTGCTCGAGGAGATCGCCATCGTCCAGCCGCGGATCGTCGTGGTGATGGGCGAGGAGGCGCTCGAGGAGTTGAACGACCTCCATGTCCCGCTCGGGCGCCGGCTCGAGTGGATGCCGGGCGAGCTGCAGCGCCTCACGCCGGCCGTCGAGGCCCTGACCGTGGCCGACATCGACCGCTCCCTCGACGACGAGGATTCGAAGCGCGAGTTCTGGGGCGCGTTCCGCGCGCTCGGCGAGTGGTACGCGGACTTCCCGCCGTACTAGGCTTCAGCTGTGGCCGCTGAGGCGCGTGTCCTCGTCGTAGCCAACCGCACGGCGGAGTCGCCCGAGCTGCTTGAGGCGCTCCGCAACCGGACCATGCAGGGCCCGTGCGTGTTCACCCTGCTCGTGCCATCCACGCCGCACGGGCTCGGGTGGGCAGCCGACATGCACGGGGGCGGCGACGAGGCCGAGCAGCACCGTGTCGCGTTCCTGCAGGAGCTCCGCGACGAGGGCATCAACGTGAGCGAGGCGAAGGTCGGCGACCCGGATCCGCTCGCCGCGATCCAGGACGAGTGCAACTTCCACGACTACGACGAGCTGATCGTCTCGACGCTGCCCCTCCACATCTCCAAGTGGCTGAAGGTCGACCTGCCCAGCAAGGCGCGGGCGGCGACGGGGCTCCCGGTCAAGCACGTCGTGGGGAGCTCCTCCTGATGGACCTCGAAGAGACCTCGGGCGTCGAGCCCGTGATCCAGCGCACCTGCGCCGAGTGCGGGACGAAGCTCACCGACTCGGAGATCCAGGCGTCGCTCGACTCGGGCGGCCCGTTCCTGTGCACGGTCCACGCGAGCGAAGAGGTCGTGCTCGACGAGGACGGAGGGGCCTAGGCCGGCCGCTCCAGCAGCGCCACGCACTCGATGTGGGGCGTCTGCGGAAACATGTCGACCGGGCGCACGGTCCGGAGCTCATAGCCCCCGTCGTCCACGAGCTGGCGCGCGTTGGGCGCCAGCGTCGTCGGGTTGCACGACACGTAGACGATGCGCTGCGCGTCCGCCTCGATGATGCGGCGCACCACCTTTTGGGAGAGGCCGGCGCGCGGCGGGTCCACCACCACGACGTCGGGGCTGCCCGACTTCTCGAGCAGCTCGCGCATCACGAGCCGGACGTCGCCGGCGAAGAAGCGCGCGTTGTCCACGCCGTTCAGCTTGGCGTTCTGGATCGCGTCGGCCACCGCCTCCTCGATCAGCTCGACGCCCCAGACCTCGGCCGAGTCGAGCCCGAGCACCAGGGCGATCGTGCCGATGCCGCAGAAGAGGTCGAGCACCCGCTCGCGCCCGGTGAGGGCGGCGAGCTCGACCGCGGCGCCGTACAGCACCTCGGCCATCTCGGTGTTCGTCTGGAAGAACGCGTCGGGTGAGATGCGGAAGCTGAGGCCGGAGAGCTCCTCCTCGAGGAACGCGGGACCCTTGACCGCCCTGGTGTCACCGCCGTGGGTGGTCTCGGCCACGCCCTCGGCACGCGTCCACAGGAACGAGTCCGAGGGAGTGGCGGCGGCCAGCTCGCTCACCCGGAACTCGGAGCCCGGACTCGTGACGACGCGTGCCTGGACCTGACCGGTGCGGCGCCCCTCGCGCACCACGAGGTTGCGGAGCAGGCCGGTCCCCGACTCGCGGTCCCACGAGGTGAGCCCCTCCTCGCGGCACCAGGCCTTCACGGCCTCGCGCACCTCGTCGATGCGCTCCGAGGCGAGGATGTCGCTCTCCACGTCGTCGATCACGTCCCAGCGGCCGGCGCGGTGGAAGCCGAGCACCAGCTGGCCCTGTTCGTCCTCGCCGAACGAGTACTCGAGCTTGTTCCGGTAGCGGAACTGCTCCACCGCCGGGACGATCGGCGCGACCGGCGGGCTCTCGAAGCCGCCGATGCGCTCGAGCGCGTCCGTGACCTGCGACTGCTTCTCCTCGAGCTGGCGCTCGTACGGCAGCACCTGCCACGGCGCGCCCGGATGCGGCGCCCGCGGCTCGATGCGGTCGGGGCTCGGCTCGAGCACCTCCAGGAGGTCGGCCTCGGCCCAGGAGCGCTTCGACTTCCCGATGCGCACCCTGACGCGGTCGCCCGGCAGGGCGCCTCGCACGAATACGACATAGCCGGTATCGGTGCGCGCGACTCCCGCCCCGCCGTAGGCGAGCCGGTCGACCGTCAGGTCGAGCTCGTCCCCGCGACGCGGGCGGGGCCTGGTTGTTTCCTGCTGAGTGGCCGTCGGCCGAGCTTAGAGGTCAGCCGAGCTTCGACTCGATCGAGCTCAGGACCGTCTTCCGGTTTGCGTTGCGACGCTCGTAGTCGCGCACCTTCCGGAGCTCGGGCGGCGAGAGGGTGCTCAGCCGGCTGACCACCTGGTCCGCGGTCAGGTCGTCGTACGCGGTGATCGGGAAGTTCGCCCCCACTCCGGCCGCGCGCCGGGCGCGATCGGCCTGGGCGAGCGGCCCCGACGCCGCGCGCACGGCGCGGCTGCGCGCACCCGAAGCCTGGCCACGCGCCGCTCCCACGGCGCCGCCGGCCGCCTTCCGCACGCCCGAGGTGCGGCCCCCGACCTCGGAGCGGCTGCGCGACAGGAAGCCCTCGAGGTCCTTCATCACCTCGTTGGTCTGCTTCCTGCCCCTGTCGAGCAGGGCGGTCGCGAGGGTCTGCGCGTCCGCGGTGGTCATGCGCCCGCGATCGACCGCCTCGGTGAGGGCCTCCTCGATGCGCTCGCGCGTGAGCATGACCATCTCCAGCGGGC
This sequence comes from uncultured Thermoleophilaceae bacterium, assembly GCA_963808875.1. Classification (GTDB taxonomy): domain Bacteria; phylum Actinomycetota; class Thermoleophilia; order Solirubrobacterales; family Thermoleophilaceae; genus JACVRW01. Next base: position 9,121 of record CAWEHM010000021.1, on the reverse strand, counting down.
CCGATCAGGTTCTTGCGGAGCGCCTCGCGGAACTCGGCGACGGTCTTCGCCTCGACGCCGGCGCTGCGCGCGGGGCGCGAGGCGGTGCGTGCGGTGGTCTTCGCGGCCTTGCGCGCCTTCTGCTGGCGCCCGCGCGCCTGTCCGCCCTTCTTGGCGGCCGCGGTGCGCTTGGCCGACGACGAGCGCGAGCTCGACGACTTCGCGCTGGTGGAGCGACTGCTGCCGGACGCCTTGCTGCCGGACGCCCTGCTTCCGGACGACTTGCTGGCGGACGCCTTGCTACCCGACGCCGACTTGCTGCGCGAGCTCGCCGAGGAGCGGCTCCGGCTGGACGCCGACCGGCTGCCCGACCCGCCTGACTTCGCCTTACGTGATCCTCCACTGCTCCGACGCTCCGCCATGTTTTCGCTCCCCCTCCTGAACCCGCGGTGTGTGGTCTCGTACTTACCCCCTGGCGCTGGACTATCCCACCTCGAACTCGCAGATGACGGGCGCGTGGTCGGACAGCCGGAGCCGTAGCCCGCCCTCCACCGGCAGCTCGCGCTCCTCCGGCGGGAGCTGCCGCGGCCGCTCGACCACCTCGAGCCCGCGCGCCAGCACGTGGTCGATGGCGCTCGGGGCGGTGGGGTCGCCCAGGTCGAACCGCTCGCGGAGCTCCTCGAACGGTGCCGGCGTGCGCTTCGGCCGCAGGTTCGTGTCCCCGCCGAAGACGAGCGGGTCGCCGGCCGACCACTCCACCGCGTGCGCCGCGGCGGTCAGGACCTCGGCCGACGCCTTCAGCGGCAGTCCGGCCGAGGCGTGCAGGTTCGCGACGCAGACGGTCCGTCCGCTCGCCAGGAGCACGCGGGTCCAGATCATCCTGCGCTGCTCGGGCCTGAACGTGAGCGTGAGCTTGCGGTGCTCGACGATGCGGCCGGGCGCTCGGACGAACAGCTGGTTCGACCCTCCCTCCCACGACGCGATCAGGTCGGGATTGACGTTCGCGGCGAGCCGCTGGAGGGGCGGCACCACGTTGCGAGACGTGAGCACGCGCACCCCGTTCGCGCGGGCGCGCTTGCCGAGGTGGCCGAACCACAGCGGCGGCGTCTCCTGGAGCAGCGCCACGTCCCACTCGTAGTCGGCGATCCTGCCGGCGAACTCGTCGCGCAGCGGCCGGTTGACCTGGACGTGGGTCGCGTTCCGCTCGGTCACCCGCAGGAGGCGCGACCGGAGGGTGAACAGCGCCTCGTCGGGAGGGAAGTCACGCCCGTGGTAGAGATTCCAGCTGAGGACTCGCATGGCAAGGCACTTCCTGACAGGCGCGGAGCTTACGGGCGAGCAGCAGCTCGCTCTCCTCGATCGCGCGATTGAGCTCAAGGCCGACCGGCTGTCGTCGCGCGCGCTCGAGGGGAAGTCCGTCGCGCTCCTGTTCGAGAAGCCGTCCATGCGGACGCGCGTGTCGTTCGACGTCGGCGTGACCGAGCTGGGCGGCCACGCCGTCTCGCTCCTCCACGGCGAGGTGGGGATGGGGCAGCGCGAATCCCCGCGTGACATCGCGCTCGTGCTGTCGCGGATGGTTCACGCGATCGGCGTGCGCACCGGGCCGGACGAGCTGCTCGAAGAGCTCGCAGAGCACGCGTCGGTGCCCGTGATCAACATGCTGAGCCGTGACCACCATCCGTGTCAGGCGCTCGCCGACCTCCTCACCCTGAGGGAGCGCTTCGGACGGCTCGAGGGGCTGAAGCTCGCCTACCTCGGCGACGGGAACAACATGGCCCGCTCGCTCCTGGTCGCCGGCGGGATCGCGGGGATGGAGGTGGCGATCGCGTCGCCGCCCGAGCTGTCGCTGCCGGAGGCGCCCGGCGTCTCGCCCGAGGAGGCAGTCGACAGCGCGAACGCGCTCTACACCGACGTGTGGGTGAGCATGGGCGACGACGCGGATCCCGCGCACCGGCGCGACCTGCTCGAGCCGTACCGGATCGACGCCGGCCTGCTCGCCAGGGCGCGCGACGACGCGATCGTCCTCCACTGCCTCCCGGCGCACCCCGGCGAGGAGATCACCGCGGACGTGCTCTACGGCGAGCGCTCGGCGGCGTGGGACCAGGCCGAGAACCGCCTGCACGCGCAGAAGGCTCTCCTCGAGCTTCTACTCTCCGCGCCATGACGAAGCTGATCGCGCTGATACTGGCCTGCCTCGCCCTCGGTCTCGCCGCCTGCGGCGGAGACGACGACAGCGGAGGCGGCTCCGGCAGCTCGAGCGGTCAGTCCGGTTCGAGCGGCGGCAGCTCCGGCGGAGGCACGAGCGTCTCCATGGAGAACATCCAGTTCAACCCGAAGGACCTGACCGTCAAGGCCGGTCAGACCGTCACCTTCACCAACAACGAGTCCGTGCCGCACGACGTGCACAAGGAGTCCGGCCCGGGCGGCGACTTCGCCTCCGGCCCCGACGGCGGCATGCAGCAGGGCGACACGTTCAAGCTGAAGCTCGACAAGCCCGGCACCTACAACTACGTCTGCCACGTGCACGCGCCCGGCATGGCCGGAACGATCACGGTCAAGTAGCTGGACGACGGCGGACGCCGAAGCCTCTGAGCAGGAGGAGGGCGGTCTCGCCGATGCCGCCGCGCGACGGCAGCAGGCCGAGCTGCGTGGCGGCGTCGTAGAGGTCGAAGAAGCCACGCGCGCGGCGAACTGCGTCGTCGGTGAGCTCGAGGTAGTGGAGCCCGTGGATCGTCACGAAGTGGTCGCTCGCGGGAAGCATCTGGCCGAGGTCGCCGCGGTGAGTGCCGAGCGCCCGCCAGGGCACGCACGCGTGAGATCCGCGGAGGAGCGGCGGCGCCGTGGCCTCCACACGGAGGTCGGGGAACGCGGAGCGCAGGCCGGCGGCGTGGCGATCCAGCGCTTCGACCCCGCGCAGCAGGTCGACCGCGACCGGGTCCTCGTAGGTCACGTCGGGCGTGCAGCAGCCCTCGAACCCGGCGCCCTCCCACGCCGCGCGCCAGCGCTCGGCGAGCGCGTCCACCGCACCGCGCTCGAGCTCGCCGCTCACGGCCGCGACGGCGCGCGCTCGGTCTCGCGCTCGTGCGCGGAGCCCGGCGCGTCGCCGGCCTCGAGCTCCGCGAGTCCCTCCTCCGGCGAGGACGCCTGCCCGTACAACCGGCGCGGGATCCTGCCCGCCGCCCGAGCTTCGTAACCGGCCTCGATCGCCTTCCGCATCGCACGCGCCATCGCCACCGGGTCCGCCGCCCGCGAGATCGCGCTGGCCAAGAGCACGGCGTCGCAGCCCGCCTCCATAGCGAGCGCCGCGTCCGACGCGGTGCCCACGCCCGCGTCGAGGATCACCGGCACGCGCGCCTGCTCGATGATCAGCCGCAGGTTGTAGGGGTTGTTGATGCCCATGCCGCTGCCGATCGGCGACCCGAGCGGCATGACCGCGGCGCATCCGGCGTCCTCGAGGCGGCGGGCGAGGATGGGGTCGTCGCTCGTGTAGGGGAGGACGGTGAAGCCGTCCGCCACGAGCTCCTCCGCGGCCACCAGCAGCTCGGCCGGGTCGGGAAGCAGCGTGCGGTCGTCGCCGATCACCTCGAGCTTCACCCAGTCCGTGTCGAGCGCCTCGCGCGCGAGCCTCGCGGTGGTGACAGCCTCGCGCGCCGTGAAGCAGCCGGCGGTGTTCGGCAGCACCTCGAGGCCCGCCTCCTCGAGCACCTCGACGATCGATCCGCGCGCGCTCGGGTCCACACGCCGCATGGCCACGGTCGCCAGCTCGGCGCCGGACTCGCGCGCAGCCTCGGCCATCACCTGAAGGTTCCGGAAGCCGCCGGTCCCGAGGATGAGCCGCGACTCGAGCGCGCGGCCCGCGATCTCAAAGGCGGCTCCGGCGCCGTCGCGTCCGCCCGGGCCGCTCATGCGCCCCCCTGAACGGCGCGAAGCACCTCTACCTGCTGCCCCTCGCGCACCTCGGTGGTGGCCCACTCTCCGCGCGGCACGACCTCGCCGTCCACCGCGACCGCCACACCGCGCCCGTCGGGAGCGCCCGTGGCGAGCACCGCCAACTCGACGGTGGCCGGCTCGCGCAGCTCGCGCGGCTCGCCGTTGAGCGTCACGACCGTCATGAGCGCAAACCCTCGACCACCCTCGGAAAAGGGTCAGACCCCATTAGGAGGCCTGCCACGATCTCGGCAGTCAGAGGAGCGAGGAGCACGCCGTTCCGCCAGTGGCCGGTCGCCCAGATCAGGCCCTCGAGGTCCTCGTCCGGGCCGATCAGCGGGACGTTGTCGGGCGTCGCGGGCCTGAGGCCGGCGCGGGCGGCCACGAACTCCAGCTCGCCCACGTCGGGCAGCACCTCCCACGCCGCCTCGAGCAGGCGGAAGACGCCGTCGGCGGTCACAGCGGTATCGAAGCCCTGCTCCTCGACCGTGGCGCCGAGCACGACGCGGCCGTCGCCGCGGGAGACGAGGTAGCAGCGCGGCGTCCGCAGCACGCGCTCGAACGGGCTCGACGTCGAGCCGCGGGCGCGCAGCTCCAGGATCTGGCCCTTCACCGGCCGCACCGGCGGGCCCTCGCCGAGCGGCGCGAGCGAGGCGCTCCATGGGCCGGCGGCCACGACCACCTGGCGGGCGGCGATGGTCCCCGCGCTCGTGCGCACGCCGGTGACCGACGAGCCGTCGTGCTCGATCGCCTGCACCTCGACGCCCAGCTCCAGCTCGCCCGCCGCGGCGGCGAGCGCGCGCACCGTCGCGCGCGGATCCGCGCTGCCGTCCTGCGGCGCCAGGATGCCCCCGGCGATCCGGGGCGACAGCGCCGGTTCGAGCGCGCGGCAGCGCGACGGCGTCAGCCACTCGGACGCGAGGCCGAGCGAGGCGTGCAGCTCGTACAGGCGCCGGAGCGCCTCGGCGTCGTCGCGATCGGCCGCCACCACGAGGGCGCCGGTGTCGCGGTATCCGGTGGGCAGACCGGTGACCTCCTCCAGCTCCGCGGCGAACCCGGGCCAGCGCTCACGCGCCAACATGTTCATGCGGAGCGGGCCCTCCTCGCCGAAGTCCATCTCGGTCACGGGCGCGAGCATCCCGGCCGCCACGTCGGAGGTACCCGCGCCGGGAGAGTCGGCACGATCGACGACGAGCACGGACATCCCGCGCTTGCGCGCGCGCCATGCGCACGAGAGGCCGATCAGGCCCGCGCCGATTACGACGGCGTCGTAGCGTGTGCTCCGCGGCAGTGACATCACCTTCCCTTCGCGGGCATTACCCCGGTCAGGTTCGACGGTCGGCGGCGCCGCAGCCGCCCTCTCAGCCCGGTGTGCCCGAGCTCCCGTTAATACGACCCAGAGTCTAGAGCCGCCGCGTCGGGTAGTCGTCCGGCCGCCGCGGGCGGTCGTCGGTCGAGAGGAAGATGATCGCCAGCGAGATCACCAGGCCGATCGCCCCCACGACCATGAGGATCAGACCGACCGTGTCGATCTCCACGCCCTGGACCGTGACGTTGACCGCGTAGCGCAATATGGCGCCCACAGCGATGAGGAATATGGACGTGCCGATTCCCATTTCTGCTACGGCTTAGGGAGCCGCGCGGCGGACGCTAGCAGGGGCAGCGACCGCAACCCCGCGCCTGCCGCGTGTTGGAAGCCGGGACCCGGTTTCGCCTGTACCCATGCGTCTGATCACGTTGACAACCGCCCTTCTCGCCGCGCTTGCGCTGCTGCCCGCGGCTGCGTCCGCGAGCGCGCGCCAGTACGCGCTCTTCCAGGACGAGGCGCTGATCACGGAGAACGGCGCCACCCGCGGGCCGACGCTCGACGAGGTGAAGGGCCTGGGCGCGGACATGATCAAGGTGCAGCTGAACTGGGCCACGGTCGCGCCCGCCGGCCGCACCAAGCCCAAGGGGTTCGACGGGCGCGACCCGTCGCAGTACCCGGGCTGGGCCCGCTACGACGACACGATCGCGGCGATCAAGGCGCACGGCTTCAAGGTCATGGTCGCGCTCGCCCCGCCGGCCCCGGGCTGGGCAACCCCCACGCGCGGTGACCGCGAGGGCGTGACCAGGCCGAACGCGCGCGAGTTCGGGCGCTTCGCGGAGGCCGCGGCGCGCCGCTATCCGGGCGTGGACGTGTGGACCCTCTGGAACGAGCCGAACCACCCTCGGCACCTGTATCCGCAGTCGACGAAGCGCGGCCGCCCGGTGGCTCCCGCTCTCTATCGCGCGATGGTCCGCGCGGCGGTTGCCGGGCTGCACCGCGGCGGCTCCGGGCACGACCCGATCCTGTTCGGCGAGCTCCTCCCGATCGGCAAGCCGGTCGACGGGCCGAAGCGCAACCTCCAGCCGCTGAGGTTCCTGCGCGCGTTCTTCCGCGGGAAGCCGCTGAGCGGCCTGGCCGGCTTCGCCTATCACCCGTACACCCGCCCCGCCGGCCCGCTGAACCGGGAGCCCACCGCCAACGACGCCACGATCCGCTCGTTCGGCCGCGTGCTCACGGTGCTGGACCAGGCGCGCGCCAGCGGCAAGATCAAGTCCAAGAAGAAGCTCCCGATCTGGAACACGGAGTTCGGGTTCCAGACGAATCCTCCCGACCCCTACGCCGCCCGCATCGCCGCGGTGCCGAGGTTCTGGGGAATCTCCGAGCTCTGGTTCTCCTACTCGAACCGGCGCGTCAAGTCGATCTCCCAGTACACGATGGACGACCAGCCGGGACCGGCGAGCCTGTGGCAGAGCGGCCTGCGGTTCGCCAACGGCGCCCTCAAGTCCGACATCTACGCGAACTACCGCCTGCCGATTCTCGTGCGCCAGCTCGGCCCGGGCGCGGTCGAGGTGCGCGGCGCGGCGCGGCCGGGCGGCGCCGGCTCCACGGTCCAGATCTTCCAGCGCCTTGGCCGCAAGGGCCCCTACAAGCCGCTGGGCGGCGCGATCGGCGTGCGCAACGTGCGCGGCTACTTCGTGGCCCGCTTCCCCATCTCAAAGGCGGGCTTCCGGACCTTCTACTTCACCACGGGCGGCCAGTCGAGCCTGAAGGTCAAGCCCGTGCGCATCTTCTGATGACCCTGAACCCGATAGTTACGCTCAGGAGAACAATGTCCCGCTTTATCGCATGTCTCGTGGCGGCCGCCGTCCTTACCGGCTGCGGCCTCGCCGCGGCTCCACAGAAGTCCGAAGCGGCGGTGCTCGTCGGCATCGGCGAACAGAACGCGAGCATGTTCAGCAACCCGCTGTTCACGCAGATCGGCTTCAAGCGAGCCCGCTACTTCCCGTCGTGGAACGTCGCGCAGCAGCCGCAGGAGGCCGCGTGGCTCGATCAGTGGCTGGCCGGCGCGCAGGCGGACGGTGTCGAGCCGCTGATCTCGTTCTTCGCCGCACTCGGCTCCTCGTGCCCGTCGAAGCCGTGCAAGCTGCCGACGGTCAGCCAGTACACGAAGGCGTTCAAGGCCTTCCGCGCACGCTGGCCGCAGGTGAAGGTGATCAGCCCATGGAACGAGGCGAACCACCGCTCGCAGCCGACGTTCAAGAACCCAAAGCGCGCGGCGCAGTACTACAACGTCGTGCGCAAGTACTGCCGCGGCTGCAAGATCATCGCGGCCGACGTCATCGACGAGACGAACATGGAGCGGTGGCTGAAGGTCTTCAAGAAGACGGCGAAGAAGCCGAAGATCTGGGGCCTCCACAACTACCGCGACACGAACAAGCGCAAGGGCCAGCTCCTGGGCGGCACGAAGCGTCTGCTGAAGGCGGTCAAGGGCGACGTATGGCTCACCGAGACCGGCGGCATCGTGAAGTTCGTGCTGCCGAACGGGCACACGCTGTTCCCGTTCTCCGAGAGTCGGGCGAACAAGGCGACGAAGCGGATGTTCGCGCTGGCGAAGCGCTACCGCAGCCGGATCAAGCGGCTCTACATCTACCACTGGCAGCAGTCCCCGAATGACAACCGGTTCGACGCCGGGCTGCTCCGCAGGGACGGCACGGCGCGGCCTGCGTACAACACGGTGCGCAGGGCGCTCGCCACGAGCACGTTCAACCCGTAGTGGATTCCCGCCGCGAGCGGCTCGCGAGTGCGTGGCTGTACTTCGTCACCGATGTACGGCCGGGGCTCGAGGAGCTGCTCGCGGCGGCGCTCGCCGGCGGGGTGGACATGGTCCAGCTCCGCGACAAGGAGGCGAGCGACGACGAGCTTGTCCGCGCGGCCGCCGTGTTCCGGCGGCTGTGCGACGAGCACGGCGCGCTGTTCTGGCTGAACGACCGGCCGGACCTGGTGGAGGCGTGCGGCGCCGACGGCGTGCACGTGGGGCAGGACGACATGCCGGCTGCCGAGGTGCGCTCGCTCGTGGGCGACGAGGTGCTGGTCGGGCTGTCGACGCACTCGCCGGAGCAGCTCGACGACGCGCTGTCGTCTCGCGTGGCGGATCAGCTGAGCGTCGGGCCGGTGTGGGAGACACCGACGAAGGCGGGCCGACCGGCCGCCGGGCTGCCGTACGTGCGCCACGCCGCCGAGATGGCCGGCGACCGCCCGTGGTTTGCGATCGGCGGAATCGACCTCGGTAACGTGCGAGAGGTGACTGCAGGCCGGCGCTTCCCGCATCGTGGTGGTGCGAGCAATCCGCGACGCCGATGATCCGGAGGCCGCGGCGAGCGAGCTTCGAGCCGCACTCGAGGAGAGCCCGGTTGGCGCAGAGTCGTAAACGGAAGAAGGAGCGCCGCCGCGCAACCGAGGCGCGCCGGCCGGCGCCGGTGGCCGCGGAGCCCGGGAACGGCGCACCGCCGGTGGCCGCGGGCGGAGATTCGGCGCGCTCCGCTGAGCCCGCGCGCCCTCGCGGCTACGCACGCAGCCGCGCGAAGAACGAGGCCGCCCGCGCCGCGCTCAAGCCGCTCGGTCCCGGGGAGCGCCCCACCGCCGTCACGGTCGGCGCCATCGCGGCCGTGGTGCTCGCCGCGGTGAACGTGATCGCCATGATCGCCGGCTGGAACAGCCTGGGCGGCGACATCGACGAGGGCCGCGCGGCGGCCTTCACGATCCTGTGGTCTCTGATCCTGCTGGTGGTCGCGTGGGGCATGTGGCGCAGCCGCTACTGGGCGGTGCTCGGCATGCAGACGCTGCTCGGCATCACGCTCGTGCTGGCCTCGCTCTCGCTCATCACCGCGAACAGCGTCGGCTCGTTCC
>CAWEHM010000020.1:0-16133 GCA_963808875.1 uncultured Thermoleophilaceae bacterium | reverse complement strand
ACCCCGAAGCGGCGGCCCAGCTCCTCGCGGAGCGGCACGCCGGAGAGCGGGATGTTCACGCTCGTCTCGACCGTGCCCGTCTCGAACTCGATCTGCGACGGCACACCGACGCCGATCGCATCCGGCTGTCCGGCGTCGGAGATCACGTCGCGGACCACGTGCTCCACCCCGTCCAGCAGGGCGTCGGAGCTCACGGTGACGGTGGGGTGCTCCCTGGTGCGGGTCGCCGTTCCACCGTCGACCGCGGCGACGGCGACCTTGGTACCTCCTACATCGACTCCCAGGACCACGCGGGATTCCTATCTCCGGGAACGCGGCCCTGCAAGCTTGCCCTATTCAGGCGGCGTTCTTGAACAGGCCCATCAGTTCCGTCCATCCCCCGTCGCCGCCGACCGACTCGCGCATGGCCGCGCCGGCCTCCCCGTGTACCTCGAAGCCGCTGTGGGTGAGGGTCACGCGGGTCGCCCGGTCCTCCTCGGCAACGAAGGAGACCTCGACCTGTGTCGCCTTGGCCGCGTCCGGGTCGTAACGCCACTCCGGCGTCAGGTGCCAGGCCAGCACGATGCGGTGCGGGCGCTCGATCTCCAGCACCTGGCCCCAGTCGCACTCGCTGCCGTCCTCCGCCCGCTCGTACCAGCGCCCGCCGGGACGGGCATCGAGGAACACCTCGGCGGCGTCCGCCTCTCCGATGTGATGGCTGTCCTTGGGCCACCAGTCGCCGAAGCGGTCCGTGAACAGCTCGAACGCCTTGTCGGGGGCCAGTGGAACCAGCACCGAGGTGGTCACCGCATCCATCGTCTGCTCCGTCATCGGTCCTCCTCCACCCGCGCGGCGTTCTCGAACGCGGCGAGCGCATCGGTCCAGAACCGGTCCAGGTACGAGCGCATGCCGGCCACGCCGTCCGGATCGACCCGGTACAGCCGGCGATTCCCGTCCTTCGTGGCGCTGACGAGCCCGGCGTCCGCGAGCACCTTCAGGTGCTGCGACACCGCCGGTCGCGAGACCGGCAGCCCCTCCGCGAGCTCGCCGACCGGCCGCGGCCGGCGGGCGAGCCGCTCGAAGATCTGCCGGCGCGTGGGATCCGCGAGAGCGCCGAAACCGTTCTGGTAAGTGATCACTTACGGTAAGTGTATGCTTACGTGACGTTCTCCGCAAGCGCCTGTTCCACTGCGCGGGCCACCCCCTCAATGCCCGTCGTTCGCCGAAATCAAGGCGCCCTCCTAGGATGAGCGCCGTGTCGCACTCCGGACGGGCAGAGCTCCTGCTGGAGCGCGATCGCGAGCTCGAGTCGCTTCGCGCGGCGCTCGCCGAGGCGGCGAGCGGCGAGGGCAGGCTCGCTCTCGTCGAGGGCCCCGCCGGGATTGGAAAGACCCGGCTCCTGGCCGAGCTCAGGGCGGCGGCCGAGAAGGACGGCGCCCGCGTGCTCTCCGCGCGCGGCAGCGAGCTCGAGCGGGAGTTCCCGTTCGGAGTCGTCCGGCAGCTCTTCGAGCCGGCCCTCAGCGACGAGGCCACCCGCGAGCGCTGGCTGGCCGGGGCCGCGGCGTCCGCCCAGGACATCTTCGGTGCGGCCGTTCCCGACTCGCCGGCGGCCGCCACCGACGCCTCCTTCGCCGCCCTCCACGGGCTGTACTGGCTCACCGCGAACGCGGCAGCCGACGGGCAGCTCCTCCTGTCGGTCGACGATCTCCACTGGTGCGACCGTCCGTCGCTCCGCTTCCTGGCGTACCTCGCCCGCAGGCTGGAGGACATGCCGGTGGTGGTTGGCGCGACGCTCCGGAGCACCGATCCCGGCACCGATCCCGCGCTCATCGCCGAGATCGGCCACGAGCCCGCCACGCGCTCGGTCCGCCCAGGCCCGCTCAGCGCCGACGCCGCGGCGGCCATGGTGCGCGCCCGGCTCGGCGAGAACGCCCACGAGGCCTTCTGCGCCGCCTGCGCCGAGGCCACGGGCGGGAATCCGCTCCTGCTGCGCCAGCTGCTCACGTCGCTGGAGGCGGACGGGGTGAAGCCCGACGCCGCGAGCGTCCGAGTGGTGGCGGAAATCGGCCCGCGCGCCGTATCGCGCACCGTGCTCATCCGGCTCGCCCGGCTTCCGGACGAGGCGGTGAGCGTCGCGCGGGCGGTCGCGGTGCTGGGCGAGAGCGCCGACCTTCCCACCGTCGCCACGCTGGCCGAGCTTCCGGAGCAGGAGGTGGCGGCACAGACGGCGGCGCTCGCCCGCGTGGAGATCCTCCGCGAGGAGCCGCCGCTCGGCTTCGTGCACCCGCTGGTGCGCGACGCGGTCTACAAGGAGCTCTCCCCCGCCCACCGCGAGCTGATGCACTCGCGTGCCGCCGAGCAGCTTCGGGACTCCGGCGCTCCGGCGGACCAGGTGGCCTCGCACCTCCTGTCCATGCCGCGCCGCGGAGAGGACTGGGTCGTGAAGGTCCTGATCCAGGCGGCACACGCCGCCACGCGGAGGAGCGCCCCGGAGAGCGCCGTGACCTATCTCACGCGCGCGCTCGAGGAGCCGCCGCGGGCCGCCCTGCGCGCGGAGCTGCTGCTGGAGCTGGGCATCGCCGGCACCAACACCTACGGGCCGGACGCGATCGACCACCTCCGCGAGGCGTATGACCTCCTGGAGGATCCGCACCGGCGCGCGCTCGCGGCCTTCGTGCTCGCTCGGACGCTGCTGTTCGCCGCGGATCCCGACGCGGCAGCCGCGTTCGCGCACCGGGCGGCCGAGGATCTGCCCGACGAGTGCTCCGACGAGCGCCAGGCGCTGATCGCGGTCGAGCTGAGCTCGGCGAACTTCAACGCACACGTCTCGGACGCTCAGGAGCGCGTCGTCGCCATGCGCGACGACCGCTATGGGGACGGCCCTGGCGCGCGGATGCTCGCCTCCGCGATCGCGTTCGGGCTGATGAGGCAGGGCCGGTCGCGGGAGCGGGCGGTCGAGCTCGCTCTCCATGCGATGGAGGATCGGGCCCTGTACGAGGCGGACAACGGCCTGTTCTGGATGGCCGCGATCCTCGCGCTGGCCAACGCCGACCACCCGGACACGCCGATGCTGTGGGGCGAGACGCTGGCGCACGCGCACCGGAACGGCTCGCTCTTCTCGCAGCTCTCGATGAGCCTCTGGGATGGGGCGTTCAAGCTCTCACAGGGCGAGCTCGCCGAGGCCGAGGAGTCGCTCAGGACGAACCTGGTGGAGGCGGAGTTGTACGGGCTGAAGGTCGAGCAGGCGGGCGCCTACACGTTCGGCTTCCTCGGCGGCACGCTGCTGGAGCGCGGCGACCTCGCCGGCGCCGGGGAGGCGATCGCGCAGGCGCCCGTGACGGACGGCGACCGCTCGGACGGAGCCAATTTCGTCCGCCGGACCGCCGTCGGGATCCAGCTGGCCGCGGCCGACGGCGAGCGTGCGCTGGCCGCGGCCGAGGACTACGAGCGCCACGCCGACTCCGCCGGGAACCCGGCATGGGTGCCCTGGCGCTCGCTGAAAGCCCAGGCGCTCGCCCTGCTGGGTCGCCGCGAGGAGGCGATCGAGCTCACGCGCGAGGAGGTCGAGCTGGCGCGCGAGTGGGGCGCGCCCACGGGGCTGGGTCGCTCGCTTCGAGTTCTGGGCGAGCTGCTTGCACGGGACGGCATGGCGGAGCTCGAGGAGGCCGCCGGGCTGCTCGAGGTGTCGAGCCAGCGGATCGAGCGCGCACGGGCGCTCGCCGCGCTCGGCGCCGAGCTGCGGCGCGCCCGCCGCCCCACGGACGCACGCGAGCCCCTGCGGCGCGCTCTCGAGATCTGCGAGATCACCGGCGCGAAGGCACTCGAGGAGCACGTGCGCTCGGAGCTCTACGCCACCGGCGCCCGGCCGCGCACGACCGCGCTCGGCGGCGTGGAGTCCCTCACCGAGCGCGAGCTGCGCGTGGCCACGCTCGCGGCCGGCGGCCAGACGAACCGCGACATCGCCCAGGCCCTGTACGTGACGCCCAAGACCGTCGAGGTCCACCTCTCGAACGCGTACCGGAAGCTGGACATCGCGTCACGCCGCGAGCTGCCCGCTGCCCTGACGCCGAGCACCCCCCTGACGTAGGGGGTATGCCCGGGAAAGATCCGGGTCGGGGTTGGGGGCGCCCTCGATGCCATGCGGGCCGCCAGAGCCGATGCTTGGCGCATGCTCATCTCCCAGTCGACTCGCTTCTCCGAACTCCAGTCACGACTCCACGGCCAGGTCCTCACCGACATCGACGAGGCCTGGGACTCCGCCCGTCAGACCTTCAACGTCCTCCACGACCAGCGCCCCGCCGCGATCGTGCGCGTCGCGAGCGCCGACGACGTGGCCGAGACGGTTCGCTACGCCGCCCAGCGCGGCCTCCGGATCGCCCCGCAGTCCACGGGCCACAACGCCGGCCCCATCGACGGGCTCGAGGACGCGCTGCTCGTCCGCACCGACGCCCTCCAGGACGTCCGGATCGACGTGGCCGCCCGGCGCGCCCGCGTGGGCTCAGGCGTCCGCTGGGCGGCCGTGTCCGATCCCGCCTCCGAGGCGGGTCTCGCCGCCCTCCATGGCTCGTCGCGCGATGTCGGCATCGCCGGCTACTCGCTCGGCGGTGGTGTGGGCTGGCTCACCCGCAAGCACGGCCTTCAGGCGAACGCCCTGACCGCGGTAGAGATCGTCACGGCCGACGGCGAGGTTCGCCGGATCGACCACGACAACGAGACCGACCTGTTCTGGGCCGTTCGCGGCGGCGGCGGCAACTACGGCGTCGTAACGGCGCTTGAGTTCGATCTGTTCCCGGCCCCCGAGATCTACGCCGGCGCGCTGTTCTTCCCGTTCGAGCGGGCCCCGGAGGTCATGCACACCTGGCACGAGCTCGTCTCGGCCGGCCTCCCCGACGAGATCACGACCGTCGCGCGGGTGTATCAGTTCCCGCCGCTCCCGATCCTGCCCGAGCTGCTGCGCGGCAAGTCGTTCACGGTGGTCCAGGCGGCGTATCTCGGAGGCGAGCGCGACGGCGCGGAGCTCATGCGGCCGCTCACCGAGCTCGGCCCGCACATGAACACGTTCGGCATGGTGGAGCCGGCCGCGCTGGGCCACCTCGCCATGGACCCGGACCAGCCGCTCCCGTACGCGAGCTCGGCCCGGATCGTGTCGGACGCCTCGCACGCGACCATCGACGCCTTCCTCGACTCGGCCGGGCCCGGCTCGCCGTCACAGCTGGCCTCCGTCGAGCTGCGGTCGATGGGCGGTGCCATGGCGCGGCGCCCCGAGGGCGCCGGCGCGCGGGCGACGCTCGAGGGCGACTACCTCATGTTCGCCGTCGGCGGCGTGATGAGCCCGGAGGCCGGACCGGAGGTCCAGGGCCAGGCCGACGGCGTCGCGGCCGCGCTGGCCCCGTGGGACGCGGGCGCTCGCTACGTGAACTTCGAGGAGCGCACGAGCGACGCCCGCCTGTTCTACGACGAGGACACGTTCCGCCTGCTCCGCGCGCTGCGCACCGAGTGGGACCCGAGCGGCCTCTTCCTCGCGAACCACGAGATCAAGGAGTAGCTCCAATCGGCAGGACGGGGCGCGCCCGGAGGCGGTGCGCCCCGTCGCCGGCGGGCGGGGCTGGCGCAGCTTCACGCTGAGCTTGCCGCGGTCGAACGTGCCCGGAAGTCGAGCGGGGCTTCCCCGCGTTGACGCTTGAACGCCTTTGAGAAGGCGAACTGGTCCGTGAAGCCCAGCCGAGCCGCGATCTCCTTGATCGAGAGGTCGCTGAATCGCAGCAGCCGTGCGGCCTCGAGGATCACCCGGTCCATGATCAGCTGCTTCGTCGAGCGGCCCGTGAGCCGGGTGAGCAGTCGTGAGAGCGTGCCGGTCGTGGTGCCCAGCTCGTCGGCGTAGTGGCCGGCGTCGTGGTTCGTCGCGAAGTCGCGCTCGAGGAGCTCCTGGAAGCGGCGGTGCAGCTCCACGTCGGCGCCGGTGGCGCCGCGGCCCTCGAGCTGCGCCTCGCGCCAGCGCTGCGCCCAGAGGAGCACCGAGGTGAGCAGGTGGCGGCGCAGCTCGGCCGACTCCGGCCCGGGCGGCCGCTCGATCTCGGCGCGGAGGATCTCGAGCAGCGCCTCGAAGCGGGGCGCCTCGTCCGGCGGAACCGTCATCGCGGTGCACGACCCGCCGGAGAAGAGCCAGCGGCGCGCGCCGGTGAGCCACTCGTCGTCGAAGCGCACGACGACGCCGCTCACGCCGTCCGCCTCCTTGAACTGGTGCACCTGCCCCTTG
Organism: uncultured Thermoleophilaceae bacterium; assembly: GCA_963808875.1. Lineage (GTDB taxonomy): Bacteria > Actinomycetota > Thermoleophilia > Solirubrobacterales > Thermoleophilaceae > JACVRW01. The sequence goes on along the minus strand of CAWEHM010000020.1, from coordinate 9,898 downwards.
GGGATGAGCGTGAGCGTCCGCGGCCCGAAGTCCACCGGCTCGCCGTCGATCAGATGCCGCCCGTGACCGTCCTTGACCCATATCAGCTCGTGGTAGGCGTGCCGGTGCGGCTCGAGCGCGTCGCCGTCGCCGATCTTGTCGACGCGCAGCTCGACCGCCTGCAGAGAGTCCGCCTCGGCGGGCAGATCGTGGACCGTGGGCTCGGACATTCCCCACATTGAAGAGAATCGCGCGCATGAACCTCGACAAGTTCCCGCGCGAGCCGCTCACGTTCGGGCCCTCCCCCGTCCACCCGCTCGACCGCCTGGCCGCGCACCTCGGCGGCGCGCGGCTGTGGGCGAAGCGCGACGACGTGAACAGCGGGCTCGCCTACGGCGGCAACAAGACGCGCAAGCTCGAGTACCTCGCGGCGGATGCGCTGGCGAAGGGCTGCGACACGCTCGTGTCGATCGGGGGCGTCCAGTCGAACCACACCCGCCAGGTGGCGGCCACGGCGGCGCGGCTCGGGCTCGGCTGCGTCCTCGTCCAGGAGAGCTGGGTGGACTGGCCCGACGTGGTCTACGACCGGGTCGGGAACATCCAGCTGTCGCGGATCATGGGCGCGGACGTGCGGCTGGTGGAGGCCGGCTTTGGGATCGGCTTCAAGGAGAGTTGGGAGCAGGCGCTCGCCGACGTGGAGGCGGCCGGCGGCTCGCCCTACGCCATCCCCGCCGGCGCGTCGGACCACGAGCTGGGCGGGCTCGGCTTTGCGCGCTGGGCGCAGGAGGTGGCGGAGCAGGAGCGCGAGCTGGACGTCTTCTTCGACACGATCGTGGTGTGCTCGGTCACCGGCAGCACGCAGGCGGGCATGATCGCCGGCTTTGCCGCACAGGACGCTGAGCGGCGCGTGATCGGGATCGACGGCTCCGCGCGGCCGGAGGAGACCCGGGAGCAGGTCGCGCGGATCGCGCGGCGCACTGCTGAGCTGATCGAGGTGGGCCGCGAGCTGCGCGACGAGGAGATCGTGCTCGACGACCGCTACCACGCCGGCACCTACGGGATCCCCGACGAGCAGACCCTCGAAGCGATCCGCACCGCCGGCCGGTTCGAGGGGATGATCACCGACCCCGTCTACGAGGGGAAGTCGATGGCGGGGATGATCGACCTCGTAAGCCGGGGCGAGATCGAGAAGGGCTCGAACGTCCTCTACGCCCATCTCGGTGGGCAACCGGCGCTCAGCGCATACGCGGGGCTGTTTCGCTGATGGCGGAGCGGGTCGCGCGCGCCGCCGTCGAGGCCTTCATGGCGCGCGACCTCGACGGCATCCTCGAGGTGGCTGACCCCGAGATCGTGGTCCGGTCCCTCCTCACGGAGGCGGAGCGGCCGGCTTCGCACGACGAGGATGCCGCCGTCGTGATCGGGTTGGACGTCACGGCCACCGGCGCGGGCAGCGGCGTCCCGATCGACCAGGTCTATCGGCTGGGCGCCCAGGTACGAGATGCGAAGATCGTGTTCTTCGGCTTCTTCAGAACCGAGAGCGACGCCCTGGAGGCGGTCACGTGATTCCCCCCGGCACATCCATCGGCAAGGTCCGCCTCCGGGTCGCGGACATCGACGCGCTGTCCGAGTTCTACGAGCGCGTGGTCGGGCTCCGCGGCGTGGAGCGCGACGGCGACCTGGTCCGGCTCGGTCCGCAGGAAGGACGGCCGCTCGTCGAGCTGGTGTCGGCTCCGACGGCCGACCCGCCGCCGAGCTTCAGCACGGGGCTGTTCCACCTGGCGATCCTCGTGCCCGACCGGGCCGAGCTCGCCCGCTCGCTCCGGCGCGTGATCGAGCAGGGCTGGCGCCTGACCGGCGCCTCAGACCACCTGGTGAGCGAGGCGCTCTACCTGCGCGACCCCGAGGGCAACGGCATCGAGATCTACCGCGACCGCCCGCGCGACCAGTGGGGACACGCGGACAACGGCGAGCTCAGGATGGCCACGCTGCCGCTCGACCTCGACAACGTGATGGCGGAGGAGGACGCGAGCGACGGGCCGCCCGACGGCATGCCGGCCGATACCACGATGGGCCACGTGCACCTCCGCGTGGCCGACATCCCGGCGTCGGAGGCCTTCTTCAACGGGTCGCTCGGCCTCGAGGTGATGGTCCGGTCGTACCCGGGCGCGCTATTCGTGTCGGCCGGCGGCTACCACCACCACATCGGCCTCAACACCTGGGAGAGCCAGGGCGCGCCGGCGCCGCCGGAGGGGTCGCTCGGGCTCGACCGGTGGGAGCTTGTGCTGCCGGACGAGGACGAGCGCGACGCCGCGGCCGGGCGCGTGGGCGAGACAGGCGACCCGGTGCACACCGACGACGGCGTCCTGGCCAGGGACCCGGCCGGCAACCACGTGCTCCTGACGGCTACCAGCTAGCCGGCCGCCGCCGGCTCGGGCGCCGGGTCCTCGGGCGCCGGCTCTCCGATCGCGTGCGCGCCGCCGCCGGGCCCCGAGGGCCACCACACCCGGTCGCCGAGCAGCTCCACGGCCGCCGGCACCATGATCGTGCGCACCACGAACGTGTCGAGCAGGATCCCGAGCGCGACGAGGAAAGCCGAGGTTGAACGTGAACGTCACGGGCAGCGTCATCAGCACGGAGAACGTGCCGGCGAGGATGACCCCCGCGCTCGTGATCACCGGCCCGGTGGCCGCCAGCGCGCGCAGCATGCCCTCGCGCGTGCCCCACCTCCGAGCCTCCTCGCGCACGCGGCTCATCAGGAAGATCGTGTAGTCGATCCCGAGCGCGACCAGGAAGATGAAGGCGAAGGTGGGCAGCGAGTTGTCCACGCCCGCGTCGCCCACCACGAAGCGGATGAACAGGATCGCGAGGCCGAGCGTGCCGAAGAACGAGGCCATGACGCTCAGGATCAGCACGATCGGCGCGACCACCGCCTGGAGCAGGATGCCCAGGATCAGACCGATCACGAGCAGCGCGAGCGAGACGATCAGCTTGAGGTCGCGCGTCGTGGACCTCCTTGCCCCAGTCGGCCAGCTTGTCGTAGTTCTGCGGCACGGACACAGTCACGAGCGCCACCTCGCCGTTCTTCGACACCACCGGGCCGGTCGGCTTCCCGGTCACCGGGATCGCACTCGCCACCTTCTGCGCGTCCTCCGCGGCTCGCGCCCGGTCGGCGTCCGTGAGACCGCCGGGACGCTCGTAGACGAGGATGCCGTTGGCGTCTCGCCGCTCTCGAACTCGGTGTCGAGCAGCCGCACCACCGCAGTGGACTCGGCGCTCTTCGGGAGAAAGCTCCGGGTGTCGTCGACGGTCTCGTCCGCCAGCTTCGCGCCGAGTGGCGCGAGCGCGACCAGCGCCACCACCCAGACCCCGATCACGAGCCACTTGCTACGGCGGCCGGCCACGATGCGAGCGAGTCTCCTCACCCCCTACATGAGTACCAACCGGACCCGCGGGACGAGTGTCCGCGTACTCGGAGTGGCATGGAATCGGCGCGCCAGATCGTGCTCGGGCTCGCGATGGCGGCGGCGAGCCTGCACGTCCAGTGGCATCACTCCGCCCCGCTCGGCACCTACTCGGCCGGCGCGCTCGCGAACGGCGTGCGCCTGCCCGCGGCGGGCCGCGCCTTCCTCACCTGGGACCCGGTGCTGCGGCACTCCCCGAACCGCCCGTGGCGGCGGTGGGGCACGGGCAGGCTGGTGCGCACGGTCCTCACGGTCGCGCGAGAGTTCCACGCCGCACATCCGCGCGCGCCGCGGCTGCTGGTGGGCGACCTCAGTCGCCCACACGGCGGCGACTTCGGCCCCCGCTTCGGCTACATCGGCCACGCGAGCCACCAGAACGGGCTCGACGTGGACGTGTATTACCCGCGCGCGGACCGTCGCGCGGCGGCGCCGCGCGACGCGCGCGACATCGACCGGGCGCTGTCCCAGGAGCTCGTTGACCGCTTCGTGGCCGCGGGCGCCGCGCTGATCTTCGTGGGCCCGAACACGGGGCTACGAGGTCCGCCCGGGCGGGTCGAGCCGCTGGTAAACCACGACAACCACCTCCACGTGCGGCTGCCGCCCCCGGGCGAACGACGGCGGTGAAGGGGTGGTGAGCCGGGGGGGTTCGTCGACTTAGTCCCGATATACGGGATCAATGCGGCAAACCCCTCCCCTCAATGCCGCCGTTGGCCGAAAGCGACGAAACGGGCGGCGGAGACGAGCTAGTGCGCCAAACGAGGCCGCGGCGGGTGCGCGAACAGCCGCCACAAACCGGCCTCGGGCATCCGCTCCACCGCGAGCCCGGCGGCCAGGCAATCCGCCTCCAGCATCGAGACCAGGCGCGGCTCCGGGGGGAAGCGGCTGATCGCGACGACGTTGCGCACGCGGACCGCCACCGGGCGCTCCTCGATCCACAGGACCACCACCGGCGGCACGAACAGCGGCCGGCCGGAGCGAGGGTCGCTCGTGGGGGGCGACTCCCGGAGCTCGACCTCGATGGAGCCGCGGCTGATGGGCTTCGCACCCAGGAACGCCTGCACAGCTCGCCGCTCGCCGATCACCTGTCGAACGTATGCGTGATCGCCCTCGCGCGCTCTCCGCCATGTGTCCATGGACGTGCCCTCCGGCCGTAGGGTGGCGTCCATGAACCCGCACGGGAACAGGGCTTTCGCGCCTGGACGCGTGAATCTGATCGGCGAGCACACCGATTACAACCTCGGCCTTTGCCTGCCCTTCGCGGTCGATCGCGGGGTCACGGTGACAGCGGAATTGCGCGACGGCGGCGACATCGTCGCCCCGGGACTCCCGGACGACGATCCCTACCTGCGCGGCGCTGTGACCGAGCTGCGCGCAGCGGGTCTGGACCTCCCGGGCTGCTCGATCACCGTCGAGAGCGACCTCCGCCAGGATGCCGGCCTGTCGTCGTCGGCCGCCCTCTGCGTCTCCCTGACGCTCGCGCTGTGCGCGGCCGCCGGCGCGGAACCGCCCGCACCCACCGAGCTCGCGCGCCTGTGCCAGCGGATCGAGAACGAGTACACCGGCGCTGAGACCGGGTTGCTCGACCAGCTCGCCTCGATCCTCGGCCAGGAGGGCCGGGCGGTGCGGCTCGACATGCGCGCGCTCGAGTCGCGCCCGGTCGAGCTCGACCTCGGCGACCACGTGCTTGCCGTGCTCGACTCGGGCAGCTCCCGGAGCCTCGCCGAATCCGGCTACAACGAGCGCCGCGCCGAGTGCCGGCGGGCCGCCGAGCTGCTCGGCGTCGAGTCGCTGCGCGAAGCCACCGGCTGGGCGGGTCTGCCGGACCCGCTCGATCGCCGCGTCAGACACGTCGTGACGGAGAACGAACGTGTGGACGCGGCCGTCGCGGCACTGGAAGCGAGGGACGCCGGCGCGCTCGGCGAGCTGCTCGACGGCTCGCACCGAAGCCTCCGCGACGACTACGAGGTGTCGGTCCCGGAGGTGGAGCGGACGGTCGACGCCTGCAGGGAGGCCGGCGCGCTCGGCGCGCGGATCATGGGCGGCGGGTTCGGCGGGTCGGTGCTCGCGCTGTTCCCGCCGGAGGCGAGGCCGCCTAGCGCGGCTCTTCCGGTGGCTCCGTCTCGGGGCGCCCGGCTTCTCCCCTAGCCTCCGCCGCCGCCTCGTCCATCTCCTCCGACAGCGGGCGCATGAGCGCCCAGACGAGGAAGAACGTCGCCATGAGGAGCAGGACGATCCCGGCCCACAGGTTGATGTTGACGCCGGCCGCCTTGTTCTTCGACTCGCTCGACCCGACGATCCCGGCCACGAGCAGGATCACGCCGTACACGCCGAGCAGGCCCGCGATGATGCGCCGGATGTCGAGAAGTGTCGAGATCAAATGAAGATGATGTTCAGGATCACTGCGAGTGCGAGGATGATCACCGCGAGCACCACCGGGCGCTGCCACCAGGGCCGGACACGGTCCGCCTCATCCGGGTCGACCTCGGCCATGCCCCAGACCAGCCCCTGGAGATCTTCTATGCGGCGGGGCTGAGTCGCGAGGCTCACGACGACGGTCACGATCGCGTCGGCGCCGAACGCCACGATCGCGCCCCAGAAGTCGGCGGACAGGGGCGACCCGAAGCTGATCGTGCCCTTCGAGTACAGGAGGTGGGTCAGGAACGCGCCGAGCGTTCCCGCGACGAGCCCCGCGATGCCGCCCCAGCGCGTTGCCCGCTTCCAGAACAGGCCGATGATGAACGTGGCGAACAGCGGCGCGTTGAAGTACGAGAACAGCAGCTGGACGTAGTTCATGATGTTGTCGTAGCCCTTGGCGATGAAGGCCGTCCCGATCGAGATCAGGATTCCGACGACGGTCATGATCCGCCCGAACCAGATGTAGTGGCGGTCCCCCGCGTCCCCGCGGATGTAGTCCTGGTAGAGGTCGTAGGTCACGACCGTGTTGAAGGCCGAGACGTTCGCAGCGACACCCGCCATGAAGCTCGCGATCAGCGCCGTGATTGCCAGGCCGAGCATCCCGCTCGGCAGGTACTCGGCCATGAGCGCCGGGATCGCGTTGTTGTACTGCTGGATGTCGGCCGAGCCGGTCCCGAAGCCCTTGACCGTCACGAGCGCCACGAGGCCCGGGATCACGACCAGCAGCGGGATGAACAGCTTCGGGAACGCGCCGATCAGCGGCGTCCGCTGGGCCGCGTTCATGTCCTTGGCCGAAAGCGCGCGCTGGACCTCGGCGAAGTTGGTGGTCCAGTAGCCGAACGACAGCACGAAGCCGAGCCCGAACACCGTGGCGACCCAGTCCGCCCCGATCGGGTTGTCCCCTCCAACGCCCATGCCCTCCCAGGCATGCAGGCCCGCCTCCTTGAGCGGCGACTGCTTCACCTGGTCCGCGAGGCCCGAGAAGCCCCCCACGTCGATCAGCGCGACCGTCACGAGCGCACCGAGTGCCCCCACGATCACGAAGAACTGGATGACCTCGTTGTAGATCGCCGACGTGAGGCCGCCGAGGGTGATGTAGGTGAGGACGATCGCGGCGGACAGCAGGATCGCCGTGTTGATCGACCAGCCGAGCATCAGCGACAGGACGAGGCCGAGCGCGAACAGGTTCACGCCGCCGATCAGCACCGTGGCGACGGCGAACGACAGTGCGTTGAAGAGATGCGCCTCGTTGCCGTACCGGCGGCGCAGGTACTCCGGAACGGAGCGCACCTTCGAGCCGTAGTAGAACGGCATCATCACCAGGCCGAGGAAGACCATGGCCGGGATCGCGCCGATCCAGTAGAAGTGGACGGTCGCCACGCCGTACTGCGCGCCGTTCGCCGCCATGCCGAGGATCTCGAGGGCGCCGAGGTTCGCCGCAATGAAGGCCAGGCCGGTGATCCACGCCGGCAGCGAGCGGCCCGACAGGAAGAAGTCGAGGTCCGTCTTGATGAGGCTCCGCGCGAGGAAGCCCACGCCGAGGACCGTCACGAAGTAGATCGCGATGATCGCGTAGTCCAGCGCCGACGCATCGAACGTGGGCATGCTGGGCGCGTCAGTACCCCGGCCGGCTCTGCTAAAACCCGAACCTGTGGACCGGCGGCTCGCCTACAAGAATCTCCGCACCGGTTTGATCGCCGGCGCGATCGCGCTCATCGTGTTCGCGCTCAGCTGGGTCGTGGGGCTCGTCTACTGATGGCCGACGAGGTCCGCGTCGCGGAGACCGAGGCCGACGAGCCCGGCGAGGCCATCCACCTTCCGGGGCCATCGTTCCAGCCGGTCGTGCTGGCCTTTGGCCTCATGCTCGCCATCACCGGCGTCGTGATCTACCCGGCGATGTCCGTGATCGGCCTCGTGATCGTGCTGGTCACGCTCTACATGTGGATCCGCGACACGCGGCGCGAGATCCGCGAGCTACCGCTCGAGCACGACCACTAGCTAGGCACCACTCCCGGCGACGTCTCTCGGCAGCTCCGAGGTCGCGCCGTCCTGCACCCAGCAGCGGACGATGTCCCGCATCGAGAGCACGCCGACCATCTCTCCGCCGTCGACGACGACGAGGTGGCGAAAGCCGCCCCTGACCATCGCCTCGGCCGCATGCTCCAGCGACCAGTCCGGCGAGGCGAACGTGAGCTCGGCCGACAGGTGATCCTGGACCAGCTCGACGTTCGGGTCGAGCCCGCTTCCCACCGACTGGAGCACGTCCCGCTCGGTGATGATCCCCGGCCCGGGCTGCTCCGGGTCGATCACGACCGCGGCTCCGACCTTCCGCTCCGCCATGCACCGGGCGGCGTCGTGGAGCGTGGCACCGGGGGCGACGGTGACCACGGAGCGACTCATCCCCGAGCGGACCTCCATATGTGCCAATTTAACCGATGATCCGTTGGCCGTGATCGGCCGTATTCCCCTACGTGCGGCCATCCACGGTGCAGCGGCGGCGTGATCTCTACCGCGAGGCGGTCGAGGTGATCCGGCTCCATCACGGCGACCCTGATCTGTCCCTGGCGAAGGTGGCCCACGAGATCGCCACGAGCCGCCGCCAGCTCCAGCGCGCGCTGGCGGAGGTGGGCGGCACGACGTTCAGCCGGGAGCTCCAGCGCGCCCGTATGGACCGGGCCGCCCAGCTGCTCGTCACGCGCTCGCTGCCGGTCCAGGTCGTGGCCGGCGCGGTGGGCTACCGCCAGGCCGCCCAGTTCGCCAAGGTGTTCCGCCGCCATCACGGCACCTCCCCCTCTTCGTTTCGCCGCGCGCCGCACGACCTAGCCGCTTGATCACCCAATAAACTCGCGCGCCGTGGACGAGAGGGAGCGCGTTCAGGACGACGAGGCCAAGGGCCCGCCCGAGACCGATCCGCGGATCGCGGGCGAGAAGCACCCGGTCGCCAAGATGATCGGGATAGGTGTGCTCGCCTCGCTGGTCGGCATCGCGATCACGCTCTGGATCGACTGGTTCCCGGAGCCGGGATCCACGTCCGCGAACAAGATCGACACGCTCTACGACGTCCTCCTGATCTGCTCGGTCCCGGTCTTCGTGCTGGTGATGACGGTCGCGATCTACTCCGTCGTCCGCTTCCGCGCCAAGCCGGGCGACCTGGGCGACGGGGCGCCGATCCACGGCAATACCCGGCTCGAGGTGATCTGGGTGACGATCCCGTTCCTGATGGTCACCGCGCTCGCGATCTACGGCTGGATCACGCTCGACGACATCGAGGCCAAGCAGCCGAACGAGATGGTCGTGAACGTGACCGGCCAGCAGTTCACGTGGACCTTCCAGTACCCGGAGGAGAAGCTCGACGCCAAGGAGCTGGTGCTCCCCGTTGATCGTCCGGTCGAGTTCAGGATCCACACGAAGGACGTGATCCACTCGTTCTGGGTGCCGCAGTTCAGGCTGAAGTCGGACGCCGTGCCGGGGCTCACCACCACGGTCCGCGTGACACCCGACCGGGAGGGCAACTTCGAGGTCGTCTGCACCGAGCTGTGCGGCCTCGGCCACTCCACGATGCGCCAGTTCGCGAGCGTGGTCTCGGCGGGCGGGTTCCGGTCGTGGGTGGCTCGTCAGAAGAAGGCCGCGGGCGGCGGCGGCGCGGCCGGCGGTGGCGGCGGTGGCGGCGGCGGGCAGGCCGCCGGGCCGGACGCCGAGCAGCTCTTCACCTCGAACGGCTGCTCGGGCTGCCACACCCTGGCCGAGGCGGGCGCCACCGCGAAGGTCGGGCCGGACCTCGGCAAGCTGGGCAACGTGAGCGCCGCCTTCATCCACACGTCCATCGTCGACCCGAACGCCGAGGTCACCAAGGGGTACAAGCCGAACATCATGCCCCAGGACTTCAAGGACAAGCTTTCGAAAGAGGAGCTCGACGCCCTCGTGAAGTACCTTCTGGGGGCGCAGGGATGACGTTCGCTCAGAGGCTCACCCGACCCGGCTGGTATCGCGCCTTCCTCGGCATCGCGCTGGGCTTCGGGCTGGGCACGACCATCGTCGTCGTG
>CAWEHM010000019.1:0-15817 GCA_963808875.1 uncultured Thermoleophilaceae bacterium | reverse complement strand
CGCGGATCCGGAGCGCATCGTCCCGCTCGCCGAGGCATTGGGTTTCCTCCCGGAACAGGTCCTTTCGGCTGAGGAGGCGGGGTCCGTCCGGCACGGCCGCAGGATTCCCGCGCAGCGCGGGGGTGCGGAACACGCACCCTCACACAGGTGGGCGACGTGCTCGCGATCGCGGAGCTCCGCGATGGCGAACTGCAGCCCGTCGTAGTGTTCGCGCCCGCATCAAGGTCGTCTCACTTCCGGACGTCGAGTCGGGTGGGTGGGTCCGCGCAGGGTTGCCATCGGCGACATCTCGATGGCGGCGACCCCCGGCAACGCGGAGGCCATCCGGCGGCGCCTACACCGCCCGCTCCCTCCAGCTGTACCCCATGTCGGTGATCCGGCCGCAGGCTGTGCTGCTCGGCTGATCTCGACCTTTCCGGTCAAGCGCGACCTGATCGCGGGGTCGGCGTGGAGGAGCTCGTCGTGATCCCGTTTGACAGGGGGTTCGCCTCCCAGACCGCCGAGGAGTTCGTGAGCGACGTGCTCGTCCACCGGCTCGGCGCCGAGCAGGTGTCTGTGGGGGACAACTCAGGTTCGGCAAGGGCGCCAAGGGCACGCCCACTTCCTGCGCCAGCACGGCGAGTTCGAGACGCGCGAGGTGGCGCCGTGGAGGCGGAGGGAGAGACGATCTCCTCGAGCCACATCCGCGGGCTAGTCGCGGCCGGCGAGGTGGGCCCCGCGGCGGACTTCCTGGGCGGCCCGTTCCTGTTGGAGGGCGAGGTGGTGGCGGGCGACCGGCGCGGCCGCGAGCTCGGCATGCCGACGGCGAACATCGTTCCCGACGAGCACTACGTCGTGCCCGGGCACGGCGTGTACGCGGCATGGGCGCACGGCCACCCGGCGGCGGTGAACGTGGGCGTTCGCCCGACCTTCGACACGGGTCGCGGCCTCCTGGTCGAGGCCCACCTGATCGGCTTCGACGGCGACATCTACGGCGAGACGCTGCGTCTCGCCTTCCTGGAGCGCCTCCGCGGCGAGCGGCGCTTCGACTCGGTGGACGAGCTGGTCGAGCAGATGAACCGCGACGTGGACGAGGCCAGGAGGATCGCCGAGGTCCGGCCCGTCAATCGCTGAGGCCCGCCGCCTGCAGCGCCACCTGCCGGTCGGCGTGGTCCTTGTAGCGGAGCATGCGACCGTCGCGGAACTGGACGATCGCGGCTGACAGCACGTCCGTCTCCACGCCGCTCTCGCGGCCGCGCATACGAATCGTGCCGATCGCAAGGAGGCGCTCGTCCCCGAGGTCGCGCAGGTCGGTGTACGTGGCCTTGAACAGCTCGAACGTCTGGGCGGTGTCGGCCAGGAACATCCGCATGCCCTCCTGGCCGATGAACGCACCCTCGGTCTGCGAGCGAAGCGGCTCGAAGACGCACTCCTCGTGCGTGAGGGCGAGGACGGCGTGCACGTCAAGCCGGTTGATCGCGTCCACGCCACGCAGGAACGCCTCGATGTAGGGCGGGAGTGTCACGCCGCTCATTCTTGCGGCCGTTAGGGTCGGTCCGTGGACCGCTCGGACTCGGACGGTGGCCGGGGGCGGTGGATCGCCGCGCGCACGCTCGTCGTGCTGGCGTCGCTTGTCGCGGCGCTCGCCCTGGTTGCCGGGTACGCGCGCCAGACGGTCGTCAACTCGGATCAGTTCGCCAACCGAGCGACGGCGGCGCTCCGCGACGACAGCGTCAAGTCGCTGATCGGGGAGAAGATCACCGACGAGGTCGTGTTGAAGAACAAGGCCGACCTGGTCGCCGCGCGGCCGATCATCGAATCGGTCGCCTCGGGCGTCGTCGGCAGCCGTGCGTTCACCGAGCTGTTCGGGAAGGCGGTGCGCGACGTGCACCGCTCGCTGTTCAAGCACGACAAGGACACGGTGGCGCTGACGATCGCCGACGTGGGGACCGTGATCGCCGCGGCGCTACAGCAGGTGCGCCCCGACCTCGCCAAGCAGATCGGGTCGACCGAGCGGGTGGAGGTGCTGCACGAGGACATCGGCAGCCTCAGCGCCGCGCTCGGCGACGTCGCTGAGCGGATCCGGCTGCTGGCGCTCTTCCTCGTCGTCCTGGTGCTCCTCCTGGTGGGAGGCGCGCTGTGGCTCTCGCCGGACCGCCGCACCACGGTGATCGAGCTCGGCATCGGGCTCGCCGCGGTCGGGGGGCTGCTCGTCGTCGCGTACTCGGTCCTGCGCGGGATCGCGGTCGACCACGTCCAGGGACCGGACGAGCAGGCCGCCGCCGGCGCCGTCTGGGACGCCTTCCTCGGCGACCTCCGCACCGAGGCGTGGATCCTCGCGGGCGCGGGCGCTGTGATGGCGGCGGCAGCGTCGTCGCTGATCAGGCCGCTGCCGTTCGGGGCGCCGGTCCGCGCGGCCGCGGCCTGGATCGGGCGCGAGCCGGAGGCGACGGCGTGGCGGGTTGTGCGCGGCCTCGCCTTCGTGGCCGCGGGCGTGCTCGTGCTGGTGGACAAGGACGACGTTGTCACGGTGCTGCTCAGCGCGCTCGGGATCTACCTGATCTACGAGGGCGTGAGCATGATCCTGCGACTCGTCTACCGCGAGGAGGAGCACGGTGTGCCGCGCCCGGAGCCGGGTCCGCGGCGGCGCGTGCGCCGGCGCCGGCTCGCGGCCGGCCTGCTGCCGGCGATCGCGATCATCGCTGTCGTCGGGACGTTCGTGGGCAGCGGGGCGGCCGTCACAGACGCGCCGCCGGACGGCACCTGCAACGGCCACGCCGAGCTGTGCGACCGGCCGCTGAACGAGGTGGCTCTGGCCACCACGCACAACTCGATGTCGGTGCCGCTGCCGGGCTGGTACGCGTCGATGCAGGAGGTGCCCATCGGAGACCAGCTCCGCGACGGCATCCGCGGCCTCCAGATCGACACGCACTACGCCGACAGGCTGCCGAACGGCAAGGTCCGCACGTTCTTCGGGAGCACCGCGGAGCTGAAGCAGCGGGTGAAGGTCGACGGGGTGAGTCCCGGCGCGGTGGATGCCGCCCTCGGATCCGTGACCGGCTGGGTTCGAGGGGCAGGGGGAGCGCGGCATGTACCTGTGCCACTCGTTCTGCGAGCTGGGCGCCACGCCGCTCGGCTCGGTGCTCGAGGACATTCGCACCTTCCTCGTGGCCAACCCCGGTGCTGTGCTCGTGGTGATCAACCAGGACTACGTGAAGCCCGAGGACTTCGTCGGCGCGGTGCGGGACGCCGGGCTCGAGCCGTTCGCCTACGACGGACCGGTCGACGGCCGGTGGCAGACGCTCCGCGAGATGACCGACAGCGGCAAGCGGGTCGTCTTCCTCGCGGAGAATCACGCGGGCGGAGCGCCCTGGTACCACCTCGCCTACAAGGCGATCACCGAGGAGACGCCCTACTCCTTCACCAAGGTCCCGCAGCTGAACGACCCGAGCAAGCTGCCGAAGAGCTGTGAGCCGAACCGGGGGCCGGAGGGCGCGCCGATCTTCCTCCTGAACCACTGGATCACGACCGACCCGGTGCCGCTGCCCTCGAACGCCCGCAGGGTCAACGCGTACGACAAGCTGCTGGCTCGCGTGAGGGAGTGCCGGAAGATCCGCCACCACTTCCCGAACATGGTGGCCGTGAACTTCTACCGCGAGGGCGACGTCTTCGGCGTGGTCGACAGGCTGAACGGCCTCAGATAGGGTCGATATATGGCCCAGGCGAGATGGACTCGCCCCGTTGTGGCCCTGACGGCAGTGGCCGTCTGCGTCCTCGTTATGCCGGGCGTCGCCGATGCCGGCTGGTTCGCCTACACCGCGAACAGGGGCGCGAACACGATCTCGCGGTACTCGATCGCCTCCGACGGCTCGCTCAGCTTGCTCGGAGCAACCACGGCCGTGGAGAACTCCGCCCCCTGGGACGTGGTCGTGAGCCCCGACGCGAGGAGCCTGTACGCGAGCTACGGCGGATCGCTGAACGCGGTGGCGGAGTTCGACATCGGCCCCGACGGCACCCTGACCCCGAAGCCCGGCCACGAGACGATCGCCGCGGGCGGCGGCGCGAACAACCTCGCGATCAGCCCCGACGGCAAGCTGCTCTTCGTCGCGAACTTCAGCGGCGACTCGATCGGGGAGTACGACATCGGCGACGGCGGCGTGCTGTCGCCGAAGCTCGTCGACTCTCTGCCCTCCGGAATGGGGCCGGCGGCCTTCGTGGTGGCCCCGGACGGTCAGACGGCGTACTCGGCGAACTACACGGACGGGTCGGTCGGGTTCTTCACGGCGCTGCCCGACGGGGGCTTCGGCCACGTGACCGCCCTCTTCACCGACTGCGGCGGGGCGACCGGACATCCGAACGACCTGCGCGTCTCGCCGGATGGAAAGAACCTGTACGTCGCCGACGACACGAGCAATCTCTGCCAGTTCAACATCCCGGAGCTCTCGCCGCCGCGGCCGGAGCTGGGTGCGGGTGGCCCGTGGGGCGTCGAGATCGCCGACGGGAAGCACCTGTACGCGCGGGCCGACGGCGTCCGGCAGTTCTCCATCTTCGACGACGGCTCGCTCGACTTCATGACCCCGACCAGCGTCGCGGCCGGCGCCACGCCGCGCTACGCCGCGGTGAGCCCCGACGGCAAGAGCCTGTACTCGACGAAGCGGGAGACGCGACGGTCTCCCCGTTCGACATCGGCTCGGACGGCAAGCTGACGCCGAAGACGACGGCCACGGCGTCCGCCGGCACGGGCGTGAGCGGCATCGCGGTCACGCGGACCAGGCTCCGGTGGCCGCGTTCGACGCGGCGCCGGGCGTGCCCGGGTCGCCCACCGCGTTCGACGCCTCCGGCTCGAGCGACCGGGATGGATCGGTGGCCCGGTACGACTGGGACTTCGGCGACGGCACTACGCTGCCGGACGGCGGCCCGAAGCCGAGTCACGCCTACGCGTCCGTGGGCACCTACGCCGTGACTCTGAGCCTGACCGACAACGTGGGCTGCGCGCACACCGTCTACACCGGCAAGACCGCGGTGTGCAATGCCACCGCGAACGTGCTCAGGAAGAACGTGACGGTGTCCCCGCCGCTCGTGCCGAACGTGGCGCCGGCGATCGTGTCGGCATCCCTGTCCCGCCGCACCTTCGCGGTGAACCGGCGCGGCGCGGCCGAGAAGCCCGTGGTTTCGCGCGCGAGGAAGGGCACCACCTTCCGCTACAAGCTGTCCGAGAACGCCCGCCTGGTGGTCACGATCCAGCGCGCGGTGAAGCGCAGGAGGTACAGGCGCTTCGGCGCCTTCGCGCTGTCGGGCGTGGCCGGACCCAACCGGCATGCCTTCTCCGGCAGGATCGGCCGGAAGCGGCTGAAGCCGGGGCGCTACCGCGCCGTGCTCGTTGCGACCAACCGGCGCGGCCTGTCCTCGCAGCCGAGAAGGCTGCTGTTGAGGGTCGTTCTCAGGTAGCTGTCCTCTTTCGCGATCCTCGTTCGTCTCATAGGCGACCATCCAGTACGAAGGAGGAAGCCATGAAGTACCTCTTGCTGATTCACCAGGGCGACACGCCGACCCCGCGCGACCCGGAGGCCTGGGCCAAGCTGCCCGAGGAGGAGCAGCAGCGGGTGTTCGCCGACTACCAGGCGATCGACCGGACGCCGGGCGAAACGCCCGGGCTGCAGCTCGGCGATCCGGACACCGCCACGACTGTGCGGGTGGAGGGCGGCGAGACGCTCACCACGGACGGCCCGTTCGTCGCCGTCAAGGAGGCGATCGGCGGCTGGCTCGTGTACGAGGCCGACGACCTCGACGCCGCCATCGAGCTCGCCTCGCGCATCCCGGCCGCCCGCCTTGGCGGCGCGATCGAGGTGCGCCCCATCGTCGACGGCTACGGAGGATGAGTGGCGGAGCCCCGAGCGCACCTTCCGTGACGAGTGGGGACGGGTGCTCGCCACCCTGATCGGCTTCCTCGGCGACTTCCAGCTCGCCGAGGAGGCTGCTCCGGAGGCGTTCGCCGCGGCCGCCGAGCGCTGGCCGCGCGACGGCACGCCGGACAACCCGCGGGGCGTGGCTCGTGACCACCGCCCGCAACCGGGCGATACGACGGCACCGCGGGATGACGCTCGCCGAGAAGACGCGCCTCCTGGACGTGGCGGAGGCGGTGGAGGACATCGTGGACGAGACAGCCATTCCCGACGAGCGCCTCGAGCTGATCTTCACCTGCTGCCACCCGGCGCTCGCGCTCGACGCCCAGGTGGCGCTCACGCTGCGCACGCTGGGCGGGCTCGACCACCGACGAGATCGCGCGGGCCTTCCTCGTGCCGGAGCCGACGATGGCGAAGCGGCTCGTGCGGGCGAAGAAGAAGATCCGGGCGGCCGGGCATCCCGTTCCGCGTGCCGCCCGCGCACCTCCTGCCCGACCGGCTCGCGGCGGTGCTGGCGGTCGTCTACCTGATCTTCAACGAGGGCTACGGCGGCCGCGGCGAGCTGGCCGCGGAGGCGATCCGGCTGGGCCGGGCGCTGGCCGAGCTGATGCCGGACGAGCCCGAGGTGCACGGCCTGATCGCGCTGATGCTCCTGAACGACGCCCGCCGCGAGGCGCGGTTCGCGGACGGCGACGTGGTGCTGCTCGAGGACCAGGACCGCTCGCTCTGGGACGCGGGGCAGATCGAGGAGGGGAGGGCGGTGCTCGATCGGGCGATGGCGCTGGGCGGCCGAGGCCCCTACGGTGCCTACCAGGCCGCGCTCGCGTCACTTCACGCCGAGGAGGCGCCCGACTGGGAAGGAGATCGCAGCGCTGTACGGAGAGCTGGCCCGGACGACCGGCTCCGAAGGTGGTGGAGCTGAACCAGGCCGTCGCGGTCGCGGAGGCGGGGGACGACGGACGCGGCGCTCAGGATCGTCGGGCGGCCTCGACCTGGACGGCTACCACTACCTGCACGCGACCCGCGCCGAGCTGTTCCGCCGGCTCGACGGGGTGGCCGACGCCCGCGGCGCGTACGGCCGCCCCATCGAGCTGGTGCACTCGGATGCCGAGCGGCGCCTGCTGGAACGGCGGGTGGCGGAGCTCGGTCCATGAGCGAGGTTGATCTGACATTCACGCCCATCGGGCGTGTGGAGTCGCCGCTGGTCGATCCCGCCGCGGCGCCGAAGCAGGGGTTCGAGGGCGGACCGGACGCTTGGCTCGTGCTCGACCCGGGCGTCGTGGACGGCCTCGACGGCCTCGACTCCGGCGCGCGCATGATCGTCCTCACCTGGCTGGACCGGGCCGACCGCACCGTGCTCCGCGTGCACCCGCGCGACGACCGGTCCAATCCGCTGCGAGGCGTCTTCAGCACGCGGTCGGCGGACCGGCCGAATCCGATCGGCCTGCACGAGGTCGAGGTGCTGGCGGTCGAGGGCAACCGGGTCCGGGTCAGTGACCTGGAGGCCCTGGACGGCACGCCTGTGTGGACCTGAAGCCCGCGCTTGACTGACTACTTCTAGGCGACCCCGGCGCTCGCCGGTCCGGCGAGCGGGAGGATCTCGATGTCGCTGAACCCGATGTCCCGGCACCAGCCGGCGAAGTCCGCCCCGGTGTAGTCGAACGCGTCGCCGAACTCGATCAGCATGTTCAGCGACATCATCAGGCCGAACGCGTTCGCGCGGCGGGCATCGTCGATCAGGTTCTCGACGACGATGAAGGCTCCGCCCTCAGGCAGGGCGTCGTAGGCCGAGCGGATCAGCTGGAGCTTCCGGTCGAGATTCCAGTCGTGGAGGATCAGGCCCATCGTGATCACGTCCGCGCTGGGCAGCCCGTCCGCGAAGAAGTCCCCCGAGGCGACCGACACCCGGTCCGAGAGCCCGGCTGCGGCGATCGCCCGCTCGGCGATCGGGGCCACGACGGGCAGGTCGTAGGGTCGTGCACGTGAGGTGCGGATGGTGGCTGGCGAGCGCCATGCTGAGCACGCCGGTGGCGCCACCGATGTCGCAGACGGTCCGATACCTCGAGAAGTCGAAGCTCCGGGCGAGCGCCTCGAAGTTGCCGCGCGAGATGCCGGCCATCGCGCCCATGAACTGCTCAAGGCGGGCGGGGTCGCTGTACAGCTCCTCGAACATCGCCTGCCCGGTGTGCTTGATCTCGTTCTGCGGCTCGCCGGTCTGAAGCGCCTCCGTCAGGTCGCCCCAGAAGCGATATAGGCGCGCGTTCGCCATCTCGAGGAATCCACCGATGTACGTCGGGCTGTTCCTGTCGAGGAAGACGGCCGTGTCTGGGGTGTTGCGGTGGCGGCCGTCCGGTTCGTCCCTGTCGCGCTCCAGGAGGTTCAGCGCGACGAGCGTGTCGAGGAAGTCGTAGGTCGCGCGTGGATGCAGCCCGATCCGGCCGGCCACCTCCTCGCCGGTCAGCGACTCGACCGAGCTGCGTGAACAGCTCGAGCTCCACGGCTGACAGCACGGTCTTCGAGGCCCAGAAGCCCATGCCCACCTGCATGATGTGAGACGGATCGCGGTCCATCCGCCGACCCTAACCGCCCGCGGCGGCATACTGCGAGCGTGCCGCGCGAGCTGATCGACCCGCCCGAGCTGTACGACGGTGTGCCGTACTCGTACGTGGCGATCGCTCCCGACGGGGGCACCGTCTTCACGGCCGGCGCGTGTCCGCTCGATGCGGACGGAGCCTCGTCTCCCCGGGGGACGTGCCGGGCCAGACGCGCCGGACGCTCGACAACCTGATCGTGGCGCTCGCGGCGGCCGGTTGCGGCCTCGAGGACGTCGTGAAGACGACGGTCTACGTCGCGTCGAGCGACCAGGCGGACCTGGTCGCCGCCTGGGAGGTCGTCGAGGCCGAGTTCGGCAGGAACGGCCCGCCGAGCACGCTCCTCGGCGTGAGCGCGCTCGGCTTCACCGGCCAGCTGGTGGAAATAGAGGCGGTGGCGCTCCAAGCGCGTCGCGGTTAGGTTCTTCGTGTGAGAGCCAGGTCTCTGGTCCTGGCGGTGCTGGCCGCACTCGCGCTCGTTGCCCTCTGTGCGCCCTCGGCATTCGCCGCCTGCAGGGGGAAGACGATCCGCGGGACGAACCGCGCGGACGTGCTGAAGGGCACCTGCGGCCCGGACAAGATCATCGGCCGAGGCGGCAACGACCGGATCGTCGGCGGCCGCGGCAACGACACGCTCGTGGGTGGCGCCGGCAGGGACCGGATCGCGGGCGGCGCGGGCCGCGACAAGCTGGACGGGGGCGCCTCGAACGACCGGCTGGACGGCGGCAGCGGGAACGACTCGGTCAAGGGCGGCGCCGGGAACGACAGGGCCGCGGGCGGCGGAGGCAACGACTCGATCGCGGGCGGCTCCGGGAACGACTCCGAAAGCGGCGGCAGCGGGAACGACGCCCTGAGCGGCGACGCCGGCAATGACAGTCTCACCGGCGGCGGCGGGGGCGACACGGCTTCGGGCGGCGACGGAAATGACACCGCCTCGATGGGTTCGGGCAACGACACGGCTTCGATGGGCGCGGGCGCCGACCAGGCCTCGATGGGCGACGGCGACGACACGTTCCTCGCGGAGCCGGAGACGGCGGCGACAGCCTCGAGGCCGAGTCCGGCACGGACACGCTGCGGCTCGACGGATCGGGTGCGGGCGATTTGCTTGCGGCCGCCGCGAGCGGCGCTCGTGTGGCGTTCACTCGCGACGGAGCCCCCGCGGTTAACGGAGCGGGTCTAGAGACCCTGCTGATCGCGCCCGGCGGCGGGGCCGACACAGTCTCGGTCGGGAGCCTGGCCGCCACGGGTGTCACGGGTGTCCAGGCCGACCTGGGCGCGGACGGCGCCCAGGACACGTCGCGGTGAACGGAACCGACGGACCGGACACCCTCCAGGCGGCGGACAGCGGCGGCGTGGTTCAGGTGAGCGGTCTCGCGGTCCCGGTCAACGCGAGCGGCGCCGACGCGGGCGCCGACCGGCTGACCGTGAACGGCCTCGGTGGGGCCGACAGCCTGACCGCCGCGACCAACCTGATGGCGCTGACGCTCGACGGCGGCGAGGGCGACGACACACTCACCGGCGGCGCGGGCAACGACACGCTCCTCGGCGGCTCCGGCGCGGACACCGCCGACGGCAACGCCGGCAGCGACACAGCCTCGCTTGGCGACGGCGACGACACCTTCACGTGGGATCCGGGCGACGGGAGCGACACGGTCGACGGCGACGCCGGCCAGGACACGCTTCAGTTCAACGGCTCGGCCGCGGCGGAGATCTTCGCGCTCACCGCCAACGGGAGTCGCGCGAAGCTCACCCGCAACCTCGGCAGCATCGTGATGGACCTCGGTGGCGTCGAGAACGTCTCGCTGGGCCCTCTGGGGGGCGCCGACTCCGTGACGGTCGATCCGCTCGCCGGGACGGGCGTCTCGACGGCCGGCATCGACCTGGGCGTCGCCGACGCGGGCGATGCCTCGGTTGACAGCGTCATCGTGAACGGCACCGGGAGCGCGGACGTGATTCAGGCCGCCGCGGTGAACGGGGCGGCGCAGGTGACCGGCCTGGGGGCGCAGGTGAACGTCGCGCACCCCGAGGCGGCGAACGACAACCTCACGGTGAACGGCCTGGGTGGAAACGACACGCTCTCGGGCGGCGTCGGCCTCGCCGCCCTGACGAGGCTCACGCTCGACGGCGGCGACGGAAACGACACTCTCAACGGCGGCAACGGCGCTGACGTGCTGATCGGCGGCGACGGCAACGACACGACCGACGGCAACGGTGGCAACGACACGGCCTTCATGGGCAACGGGAACGACACGTTCATCTGGGACCCCGGCGACGGCAGCGACATAGTCGAGGGCCAGAGCGGAACGGACACGCTGCTCTTCAACGGGGCGGCCGGCGCGGAGATCTTCGCAGCCTCCTCGAACGGCGGCCGCCTCCTGTTCACCCGGAACGTCGGCAACATCGTCATGGACACCGACGACGTCGAGATCCTGACCGTGAACGCTCTGGGTGGGATCGACACAGCAACCATCAACGACCTCGCCGCGACGGACATGACCAACGTGAACGTCAATCTGGGCGTCAACGGGGCGGGCGACGCCGCCGCCGACGCGGTGACCCTCAACGGAACCGTGGGCGTCGACGTGATGTCGCTGTCGGGCGGCGGTGGATCGGTGACCGCGAGCCGGCCGGACTACACCATCGCGATCACGAACGCGGAGCCGGCCACCGACGACCTGACCGTGAACACCTCAGCCGGCGACGACATCGTCAGCGCGTCCGGGCTCGCGAACTCGAGCGTCGGGCTGACCATCAACGGCGGCGCAGGCAACGACATTCTCGTCGGCAGCCAGGGCAACGACACGATCAACGGTGACAACGACAACGACACGATGTTCGGTGGGCCGGGCAACGATACGTTCACCGGCGGCGCCGGCACCGACCTCGTGTTCGGCGAAGCCGGGGCCGACGTGGACGGCGGGGGTATCGAGACCTTCAACCAGTGAGCGTCCGCTCCAGGTTGTCGAAGGCCGAGCCCCAGCCGCTCTCGTGTGAGCGCACCGACTCCTCGTCCCACAGGTTGCTGTGGGTGAAGCGGACGGTGGTCGCGCCGTCGGCCTCGTCGAACTCGAGCTCGATCAGCTGGCGGGTTTCGCTGTCGTCCCAGATCCACGTGAAGGCCAGCCGGTTCGGCGGGTCGATCTCGGTGTAGCGGCCGCCGCCGCCGTACTCGACGTCCTCGTGCGGGTTGCGCATCACCACGCGCACCTCCCCGCCGACGCGGAGGTCCACCTCGGCGACGGTCGTCTCCCAGTCGTGCTCCGCGTGCCACCAGCGGCGGATGACCTCCTCGCTCGTCCACGCGTCGAACACGGCCTGGGCGGGCGCGCGGAAGGTGCGCTCCATCTGGAGCGTGTGGCCTCCGGTCACGTGGCGGCCCCGGCGTGCTCGTACTCGTCGTGTCGCCGCCACCACTGGTACGGGGACGTCTGCGGGTAGCCCTCGGGCGAGTCCTCCCACTCCTCCTGGCGGCCCAGCGCGGTGATGTCGAGGTAGTTCCAGGCCGAGCCCATCGCCTCGTCGCCGCGCGAGTCGATGAAATAGGTCCGGAAGATCCTGTCGCCTTCGCGGATGAACGCGTTGGTGCCGTGCCACTCGCGGACGCCGAAGTCCGTGTCGAAGTCGCTCGTGATCGTGTACCAGGGCATGTCCCAGCCCATCCGCGCCTTCAGGTCGGCGATGCCGTCCTGGGGCCCGCGCGAGGCGAAGGCGAGCGTGGTGTCGCGCGCGTGCAGGTGGGAGAGGTGGGCCACCTGGTCGGCGACGAACGAGCAGCCAGGGCACCCCTTCTCGGGGAAGCCCTTCACGTCGTCGTCGTAGAAGAACCGGTAGATGATCAGCTGGCGGCGGCCCTCGAACAGGTCGAGCAGCGTGGCCGGGCCGTTTGGGCCGTCGAAGGATCCCTTGTCGACGGCCATCCACGGCATCCGCCGGCGCTCCGCGGCGAGCGCGTCACGCGCGCGGGTGTGCTCCTTCTCCTTGACCAGCAGGGCGTCGCGCGCCTTCTGCCATTCCTCTGCCGACACGACGGGCGGGGTGTTCATTTGGTGCCTTCCTCCTTCAAGTACTCGTCCACGACGTCGAACATGCGGCCCCACAGGGCGCGCTGGCGATCCATCCAGTCGGCCGCCTCGCTGAGCACGTCGGGCTCGAGCGACAGGCGATGCGTGCGGCCGATCACCTCGCGCCGGACCACGCCGGTGTCCTCGAGCACCTTCAGGTGCTTGGTGATGGCCGGCTTCGAGACGCCGAAGCCCTCGGTGGCGTCGCCGACCGTCGCCGGGCCGGCGGCGAGCCGCTCCACGATGCCGCGACGGATCGGGTGGGAGAGCGCCTTGAACGAATCGTTAACCACTCAGTTAACAGTACCACGAGCGTCAGCGCGCCATGCGAGGCTTGCCCGGTGAGGCTCGCTGCGCGGATCGGCGCCGTGCTCGTCGTGGCCGCGGTGCTCGCCTGCGGCGAAGCCTCAAGCGCGTTTGCGGCCGCGACCGCGCGCGAGGTGGCGGCCGCGCTCCGGTCCGATCCGGTGTTCGTCGACGAGTCGCAGAGCGGCCTGCTCACGGTGCCGCAGCGCGGCGAGCTGCGCCTGCGGATCGTGCACGCGGACATCGGGCGGATTCAGATCGCGGTCGTGGCGGAGGAGAGCGCCGATCGCGCCGGCGGGGTGGGTGCGCTCGCCAACGCGATCGACCAGGCGATGCCGGGCAGGCGCGGCTCGCTGCTCGTCACGAACGGTTCGAACTTCCATGTCGTGACCTCGATGCGGTGGTCGAGCCCACGGCGGCCGCGGTCCGGGCGGCCGTGGAGGCCCACAGCGACGAGGGGCTCGACGCCCAGCTGCTCGCCGCGGTCGACGGCATCGCCGAGGTCGACCCGGGCGCCGAGCGTGACCTGAACGCACCGTCGCCGTCGGCGCCGGCCACCCCGAGGACGGATCGGTTCACCGACGACGTCGGCGAGGGCGTGCGAATTGGCGTCTTCATCGTGGCGGCCGCCATCGCGCTCCCATTCCTGATCGGGACGATCGTGTTCCTCATGGCGCTCCGGCGCCGCCGCGCCGCGGTGCACGACCGCGAGCAGATCGACGAGGGCGACGCCCGCGACCTGCTCGTCGCGCTCGGCGAGGACATCCAGTCGCTCGACCTCGACGTGGACATGCCGAACGCGAGTGCCCGCGGCCGCGAGGAGTATCAGCGCGCCCTGGACCTGTACGACCGCGCGAACCGTCTGCTCCTGAAGGACGACCCGAGCGAGGTGGAGCTCTACGAGGCGCGCCGCTCGATCGAGGAGGGCCGCAAGCGGGTGGCGGCCGCGCGCGACGCGCTCAGCCGTTCCTGACGCTCGCCGCCTGCTCGAGGTGGTCGTCGCCCCAGAACAGCTCCTCGCCGATCGCAACGGTCGGGATGCCGGTCACGCCGCGCTCCAGCGCCTCCGCCGTGTTCGCCTTCAGTCGCTCCTTGATGTCGTCGCGCTGGATGCCGGCGGCGATCTCGTCCGGGTCGAGGCCGGCGTCGCTCGCCGCGGCGAGCACGTTCTCGAGGACCGCCAGCGCGCGGCTCTCCACGAACGACTTGCGGAAGGCGGCGAGGCCGAACTCGCGCTGGCGGCCGAGCTCGTCCGCCACGAGCGCGGCGCGCAGAGGGGCGAGCGACCAGCTCTGGACGGGCCAGACGTCGGGAGGCGCGAAGGCGGGCAGGCCGCGATCGGTCACCCTCGCCGTGACCTCCTCGACGATCGGCCCGGTGTTCAGATTGGTGAGCCGCTTGTCGAGCTCGCCCAGCTGGTTGAGCACGATCGCGAACGCGATCGGCCGCCACTCGGCGCCCGGAACGAACTCGTCGAGCCGCTCCGCCGCCAGGTAGGCGTACGGCGAGTTGAAGTCGTAGTAGAAGGTCGGCCTGCCGCTGTCTGCCATCCGGCGAACCCTAGACTCGGAGCCATGCCGCCGCTTCCCCCGCGACCCGGCGACCGGCCGCGCACAACGCCCACCAATCCGCATACCCAGCTGGACCAGCAGCCGACCGACCTGCGCTGGGTGGACGAGCTGGCGGAGCGGGTGTTCGCGCTGCCCGGAGTAGAGGAGCAGCCGAGCCGAATCTCCGTCCCCGGCGCCCGCGCCCTGATCCTGGCGCGCGGCGAACCAATCGGCCCACCCGAGGCATTTCTGATCGAGCGCGAATTCGCCCACCTCCACCCGTCACCGGACCACAGCCTCCACGCGATGCTGCCCCTGGAGACGGCCCGCGAGGCAATCGAAGCCGGCTGGGCCGAATCCCACCCGGTGGCGCTACGAGGCCAGATCCCCCAAACAGCGGTAATGCTCTACGCACCCCGCGACGAAGCGGAGCTGGACGTCATCGAATCGCTGGTGCGGGCGTCGCATTCCTTTGCGCGCCCATGCTGACCGGAACATCCGTGGCCGGCTCGGTCTCGGGCTCCTCGCGGCGCAGGAAGAGGTACACGCCGATGATCACGCCGACGAAGGTGGCGAGGCCCCAGCCGATGCCCTGGCCGACCTGGGCGGCGATCGGGCCCGGGCAGGCGTCCGCGATGCCCCAGCCCAGGCCGAAGATGGCGGCGCCGGCGAGGTGGCGGCGCGTGGGCGCCTCGGGCTCGCACGTGATCTGAGCGTCCACGAGCAGGGCGCGGCGCTCGGCGCGGCGCAGGAGCGCGAGGCCGACAGCGGCCACCAGCACGGCGGAGGCGAACAGCAGGAAGAGGTAGGAGTCCTTGAAGAGGAGCGCGTCCCGGATCACCTCGGGGCTTGCGAGCCCGCTCCAGGACAGGGTCACGCCGAACACGAGCCCCACGCCGAGCCCCGCGGCACGGGCGCCCATCAGATCACCGCCTCGATGAGGAAGCTCACCACGATGGCCGTCCCGAAGAACGTCGCCGTGGCGGCAAGGGCGGCGGGGGAGAGCATCGCCGTGCCGCTCAGCCCGTTGCCGGAGGTGCAGCCGCCGGCCAGCTTCGCGCCGAAACCGATGAGGACGCCGGCACCGAGCAGGATGGGCACGATCAGGATCTGCGCCCCGCCGTGGAATGTGTCCGTCAGCCAGCCGTACCCGTGGAACAGCGGCCCGCCGGCGGCGAGCGCATACACCGTCCCACCGAGAATGACGCCGACCAGGAACCATCCACGCCAGTCGAAGCCGACCTGCCCGGCCCGCACACGCCCGACGACCTCGGAGAAGCCGCCGGTCACGCCGAGCCGCGCGTTGAAGAGCGCGCGGATGGCGACCACGCTCAGCCCGAGAAGCGGGCCGGCGACGTACCAGGCAAGCTGTGGATGGAGCACCTACGCGAGTGTAGAAAGGGGTCCATCCCCTGCTACGGTTTCCC
>CAWEHM010000018.1:0-7091 GCA_963808875.1 uncultured Thermoleophilaceae bacterium | reverse complement strand
CTGGGTCACCGCGGGCGACATGACCCAGCTGTTCCAGAGCCACGAAATCGTGGCCGGCGAGGGCTGGCCGCTCATGACCAACCAGCTTCGCCAGGCCAAGTTCCCCGCCGGCGAGACGATCCCGAAGGAAGGCGCCACGGCCTGGGCCGACCACTGGGTGCTCACCAAGGGCGCCAAGAACCTCGACGCGGCTTATGCCTGGCTGGAGTACACCGCCCAGCCGTTCACCCAGAAGCTGCTGTACGACGTGACCGCCTACATCGTGGCCAATCCGGGAGCCAAGAGCTACCTGAGCCCGGAGCAGGCCGCGAGCCAGCGGGACATCTCCGACTACGGCACCAAGGTGAACTTCTGGCAATGGAGCCCGCGGCGCGAGAAGTACCAGGAGATCTGGAACGAGGTCAAAGCGGCGAAGTGACTCGCGCGAGCGAGTCACCCTGAGCGTAGCGAAGGGGACATGAGCCGACGCATGCCCCTCCGCTACGCTCAGGGTGACTCGTGACCGATCCCCTTCCGCTTACCGGCACCGATGACCAATCCTACCAACGGCTCTCTCGACCTCGACAACCTCACGCAGCGGCATGAGACATTTCACATGCCGATCCTCGAGCTGCACCGCCTCACGAAGCGGTTCGGGGACTTCGCGGCCGTGGACGACCTGTCGCTCGACATCGCGGCCGGCGAGTTCTTCACGCTGCTCGGGCCGTCCGGCTCGGCAAGACCACGACCCTCAGCATGATCGCCGGGTTCGAGCAGCCGACGACGGGCGAGATCCTGCATCGACGGCCGGACGTCGCCGCGCGTGCCGCCGTACAAGCGCGACATCAACATGGTGTTCCAGCACTACGCCCTGTTCCCGCACATGAGCGTCGCGCGACAACGTCGCGTTCGGCCTCAGCATGCGGCGGGTGCCGCCGCCGAGCGAGAGCGAGCGGGTCAGCGAGGCGCTGGCGCTGGTCGGCTCGACCGGTTGGGCGACCGCTCGCCGCGGCAGCTGTCCGGCGGGCAGCAGCAGCGGGTGGCGCTGGCCCGGGCGCTGGTCAACCGACCCGCGCGTGCTGCTGCTCGACGAGCCGCTCGGCGCGCTCGACCTCAAGCTGCGCAAGCAGATGCAGCTCGAGCTCAAGCGCCTGCAGCGCGAGCTCGGCATCACGTTCGTCTACGTGACGCACGACCAGGAGGAGGCGCTCACGATGAGCGACCGGATCGCGGTCATGAGCGAGGGCCGGATCGAGCAGGTCGGCACGCCGCGCGACCTCTACGAGCGGCCCGCCACCCGCTTCGTCGCCGACTTCATCGGCGAGACCAACCTGCTCCCCGGCACGGTGGTCGAGAGCGGCAACGGCATGGCCGCGCTGCGGGTGGGCGACGTGGTGCTCCGGGGCCTGAGCGACGCGCCACTGGCCCCCGGCAGCGAGGCATGGCTCACCGTGCGCCCCGAGGCCATCGAGCTGTGCGACGGTGCGGTCCCGTCCGGCCACAACGCGGTGAACGGCACCGTCGCCGACGCGGTCTACGCTGGCTCCTCGCTGCGCCTGCATGTGGCCCTGGCGGGCGGCCGGCGCCTGGTCGCCAACGTGGCGTCGGGGACCCCGGCCGAGCACGGGGCCAAGGTCACCCTCGCCTGGCCGGTCACCCAGGGGCGTTGTGTCGGCGACTGAGCGGCCGACCTGGCTCGATCAGATCCGCACGCGCCCCGGCTCAGAACGGCGGTGGCCGCGGCCCTGCCGGTTGGGTTCGTCACGGCGCTGCTGTTCATCCCCTACGTGCTGCTGCTGGTGCACTCGTTCCTGGCGGCTCAAGGGCGGCGCCATCGCCCACGAGCTCACGCTGGAGAACTATCAGCGCCTGTTCGGCACTGAGCTGTATCCGAACGCGATCCTGTTTTCCGCCGGCGTCGCCATCCGGGTGACGCCGGCGGATGCGGATCGTGTTCGGATACAGCTCAGTGCCCGAACAGGCGCTGATGCTCCCAGCGTGAGCTGGTGGGTGGCGGTGCCCGCGTTCATCGTATTGCTGGCGGTCACGAACGCGACGCTCGAGCTCGAGGCCGGGAAGGCGACCTACTTCGCGGGCCCGTGGCACGCCTGGCGGCGGGAGAAGGCCGAGCGTGCCGCCCACGCCGCGAAGACCGCCGACCGCATCTCGGTCGACATCGACCGCCTCGAGCGGTTCGTCGCGCGCTTCCGCTACAAGAAGTCGAAAGCCAAGCAGGCGCAGGCGAAGCTGACGCAGATCTCGCGCCTGGAGAAGGAGCGCTCAGGCGTCCGCGCCGAGCACGACCTTCTCACGCGCCGCTCGAAGCGGCTCGGCTTCGACTTCGGCGACCCCAAGCGGACCGGCCGAACGGTCCTCGAGATCGAGCACGCGGACGTAGGCGTCGCGAACATCGAGCTGCTCCACGACGTCTCACTCGCGCTCGAGCGGGGCGAGCACGTCGCGTTCGTCGGCCCGAACGGCAGCGGCAAGACCACGCTCCTCGAGCGGATCGTCGCCGAGGACTTCAAGCTCGGCTACGGCGTCGAGCTCGGCTACTTCCCGCAGCAGGAGGTGCACCTCGACGAACGCGGGAGCGTCCTCGACTGCATGCAGTCGATGACCGGGCTGACCAGGCCACGCGCCCAGTCGCTCCTCGGACGCTTCCTCTTCTCCGGCTGGGAGGCGCACGAGAAGCCGGTCACAGCGCTCTCCGGAGGGGAGCGGCGTCGCCTCGCGCTCGCCGTCCTCGTCGCCTCGGGGGCAAACTTCCTCGTCCTCGACGAGCCGACGAACCACCTCGACCTCGAGAGCCGAGAGGCGCTCGAGGCGGCGCTCGAGGCCTTCCCGGGAACCGTGCTGCTCGTCTCACACGACCGCGCGCTCCTCGACGCGGTCGCGCACCGGACGGCGGCGGTGGAAGACCGGACCGTGCGTGTTTACGACGGCGGCTGGGCCGATCTCCTGCGGGCACGGGAGGAGCGCGAGGCACCGCCTCCGGAGCCCAAGCCGAAGAAAGAATCGAAACCGCGGCTGCAGAAGGAGTCGCGGGAGCGGGAACGGGAGCCACTCGAGCTTCTCGAGCGCGAGATCGAGGATCAGGAGGCGCTCATCGCCCGCATCGAGGGCAAGCTCGCGGAGGACTGGGGCGATGCCGACACGGTCGCCGCGCACCGCGCGGCCCGCGAAGAGCTGCAGAACCTGCTCGCACGGTGGGAGCAGATGCTGGACGAGGTCGCCGGCTAGGCGGCGACGAGCCCGTCGAGGACCTTGTCCGCCGCTCCCGTCTCCGCGGCGAGGTAGGCGCGGACGTCGCGGAGGGCGGCCTCGAGCGGCGTCACGCCGTCCGCGTCCGCTGCGGCCAGGGTCCTCGCCACCGTTCCGGCGACCAACTCTTCGATCTTCACGAGCGCCGCCTCCGGCTCGTCGTCCTGCTCGACGCTCTCGTACAGGTGCACGCCGCCGGAGTTCGAGATGAAGTCAGGGATCGCGGCGACTCCGCGGCGATGCAGGGCCTCGACGGCCCCGGGCGCGTAGGGGATGTTGGCCCCGGGCGAGACGACAGCACAACGGACGCGGTCCGCCACCTTCCGCGTGATCGAGTCGGGGCGCGCGCCGGGGACGAGCACATCCACTTCCAGCTCGAAGAGCTCCTCGCGCGGCCGTGCCTCACGCGCAGCGTTCTCGACAAGACGGTCGCCGACGCGACCGCGTAGCTCCAGCAGCTGCTCGACGTCGAGGCCGGCCGGGTCGGAGAGGAGACCGTGAACGGTGCTGATCGCCACGACGCGCGCGCCGGCCCGGGCGCAGGCGCGGGCGGTGCCGGCGCCGACCTTGCCGAAGCCCTCGATCGCAACCGTCGCCCCTCCGAGCCCCCGCCCGAGGTGTGCGAGTGCGGCCTCAGCGGCCGCCTTGACGCCGTGGCCGGTCGCCAGGTCGTCCATGCCGAGCCCCGCATGGCTCTGCGCCCACAGAGGCAAGTCCTCGACGAGATCTGGAGTGACGAAGTCGGCCGGCCGGGTGCCCATGTCCGGACCGGTCAGGAAGACGTCTCGGAAGGGTGTGAGGGCTCGTCGGTAGGCAGCGAGGACAGCGTCGCGGTCGCCTCCCTCGAACCGGATCCCGGCCTTTGCTCCCGCGTAGCGAACGCCGCAGACCGCGAACTTCCAGGTCATCGCACGGGCCAGGCGGGCTACCTCGCGCGCGTCCACGTCCGGCAGCATCCGCGTCCCGCCGGCCGAAACCGGAAACAGGTCGTGGTCGATGACGATGAGGGCGTCCAGGCCCGCCGCTTCGTCCCGAAGCTCGATCCGCCGCACGCCGAAGAGCTTAGTCGCCCGCCGGAAGGCGCAAGGCCCAGCGACGGGATCTGCCCCGGTCGGCCTCCACCCAGGAGATCTTTCGCCCGAGCAGCCGCGCGCCGAGCTGCGCCTCGGCCGGACGCCACACGGTCCAGGTGCGGCTCGACCCGGCTGCGAGCGCCCGAAGAGCGTGCGAGGAGCGGTAGAGGATCCAGGGCTCCTGAACGGAGAGCGCGGGAAGCGTGGCGGCGGCCACCTCCCTCTTGCCAAGGCGCTTTCCCGTCGAGACCCGGAACCACTCGAGCCAGGTGCGCCCCGCCGAGCCATGCGAGAGGACGGCGGCGAGGCCGTCGTCGAGCGCGACCCCGAAGGCACCGCCCGAGGCGTCCAGGGTCCGCTCGACGGCACACGTGGCCGGATCGAGGAGCGCGATCGTGCTTCCGGCGCCGGCGGCGAGGCGGTCTCCCCCGGCCGCGAGAACGTCGGCGCTTACGGGGCAGTCCTGGCCGCCCACGGTCGACACCTCGTTCCCGTGCGCGTAGGCGAGGGTCTCGCCGCTCGCGGCCAGGGGCCCGAGCGGATCCGAGGAGTCGAACTCGCCCAGGTCGACCGGCGCCGGGGAGCCGTAGTCCGCGGTGGCCAGGTGCGACTCGCCGCCGTCGGGCCGGGACCAGAGCGCCCGCGAGCCGGCAGAGACGAGCTGGAAGCCGGAGCACGAGGCGGCTCCGGTGGCGAACGTGCGCTTCCCACCCTCGCGCGGGCGGATCGTCACGGCGGCGCAGTCAGGTCGTGCGGTGACGGCCGCAGCACGGCTCAGCGCGATGCGGCCCGCCCGGGGAAGACGGCCGCGCGGAGCGGGCACGCCGCGGAGCAGGCGAGTGGCAAGGCCGCGCAGCGTCTCCTTCCCGTACTC
The DNA here is from genome assembly GCA_963808875.1 of uncultured Thermoleophilaceae bacterium. GTDB lineage: Bacteria > Actinomycetota > Thermoleophilia > Solirubrobacterales > Thermoleophilaceae > JACVRW01. The sequence continues at coordinate 1,901 of CAWEHM010000018.1, read as the reverse complement.
GTGGTTCGGGTCGAAACGGGTGAAGAGGGCTAGCGAGAAGCGCTCGCCACCCGCGCGATAGAGCGCCACCTGGTGGTCGACGAGGCCCGTGCCCGAGCCCCAGCCTCCCTTGAAGTAGAGGCTCCAGAGGCCGTGCGGAACGCGTCCGACACCCCAACGCTGCGACGAGACCACAGTCGCGAGGAGATGCATCGCGTAGCGGCGGTGTCTCGCCGGCAAGAGGCGATCGATTCTGTGAAAGAAGAGCGCCTGGCCGCGCGGGGTGATCTCGGACTGGCCCCAGATCGGCCAGTGCAGCCGAAAATGCTCCATGCCGGCGGCCTTCGCGAGCGCGTCTAGCCTGGCTTCGCCGACCAGGCCGACCATCCGCGAGGCGGCAGCGTTGTCCGAGCGCTGGATCATCGGCGCGAGGAGGTCGCGCTCCCACTGCTCGAGCTCGCGCCCGCGGACATCCGGGCGGCGAAGGTAGGCGACCAGGAGCATTGACTTCAGCACGCTGGCGGACGGCGCGACGTCGCGGGCGCGATAGCCGTGCAGGTGGCCGGCCTCGTCCACCACCGCGAACGTGACCGCCCCTGAGCGCGTTTGCGCGTACCGCTCCGCGGCGGCCATGCGCGACTTCCAGGTAGAGGGCGCGGCGGCCTGGGCTGCCGCGGCCACGACTGCAGCCGCAACGGCCACAACGACGACCAGGCACGCGGCCGCGACGGCGCGCACGTCAGTCGCTGTCGAAGGTTGCGATGACCGCCTCTGCCACGACCCGCAACGGCCTGCCGGACGACTGGCTCGCACGCCGCAGCCGAACGAAGGCATCGTTCTCGGAGAGCCCCTCGCGGTCCATCAGGATCCCCTTTGCCCGCTCGACGACCTTCCGAGTCGCGAGGGCCTCGGCCAGCGACTCCGCCTCGTCTCGCATGGTCTCGAGCTCCGCGTGGCGCGCGCGCGCAGTCTGGATGGCGGGCAGAAGGTCGGTCTCGCGAAACGGCTTGACGAGGTACCCGAACACGCCGGCCTCCACGGCGCGCGCGACGAGCTCCTCCTGGCCGTAGGCGGTCAGCATCACGATCGGAATCGGGCGCTCGGCAAGGATCCGCCGCGCCGCATCGATCCCGTCCAGGCGCGGCATCTTGACGTCGAGGATGGCGAGCTCGGGCTGCTCCGCTTGCGCGAGGGCGACCGCTTCCTCGCCGTCGCGCGCCTCGGCGCAGACCTCGTGCCCAGCGCGCTCGAGGACGTCACGGAGGTCGAGGCGGATGATCGTTTCGTCCTCGGCGATGAGGATGCGAAGGCGGGGCGGTGGATCGTCCGGCACGGGTTCGTGGGCCTCGCGTGTCACCCGCGCGCGCCCAGGAGGGTTAGGCTGAAGCCATAGGGCCGGGGAGGTGGGTCTCCCAGGTTGTCGACCCCGAACGTCACGGAGGGAACGTGACCTCGGCCGTGAGGCCCGCCTCGCCCCTGAGCGACAGCTCGCCGTTCAGCTCGTCCCGCACCAGCGCCCGTACGATCGAAAGCCCCGTCCCCTCGTCGCCCGGCTTCCACGTGCCGTTGTCCGCGACCGTGAGGCTCACCGCGCCGTTTCGCTGCACGAGCTCGACGTGCACCTCGTCGCCGCCGTGCTCGAGCGCGTTCTGGAGGAGCTCGCTGAAGACCAGCGCCAGCGCCGTCGCCCGCGCGCCGTGCAGCTCGATCGACTCGACGCGGGAGTCGACGTGCTTTTCGCCGGCCAGCCCCTGGACGATCATCGCGCGGAGCCGTTCCACGAGCTCGCCGAGGTCGACCTCCTCGTCGCGGCGCTCGGTCAAGACCTCGTGCACGGCCGCAATCGCAAGGATGCGGTTGACGGAGTCGGAGAGCGCCTTCTCGGCATCAGCACCGGGCGCACGGGCCTGGAGGCGCAACAG
>CAWEHM010000017.1:0-18158 GCA_963808875.1 uncultured Thermoleophilaceae bacterium | reverse complement strand
TGTCCATGAGATTAATGCCGTAGGCCCGGATCGGCAACTACGCCGCGCGACGGCGTTCCCGCTCCGTGCGCTCCCAGGTGCGGATCGCGTCGTACGAGAGGTCGGACGAGTAGCCGCGGCGCACCAGCATCTGCCAGGCGCGGTCCCGCTCGCGGTCGTCCCGCGGGGCGCACGGGTAGCGCCGGCGGAGGAGCAGCAGCGCGGTGCGCATCTCCGAGTCGCGGTCGTGAGTCGTGAGCGCGGCGTCGATCAGCTGAGGCGCTATGCCGCGGCGGCGCAGGTCCGTGGCGATCCGGTCGGACCCCCACTGGTCGATCTCGCGCTTGTCCTCCGCGAACTGGCGGGCGTAGCGGGCGTCGTCGAGGAAGCCCGTCTCGAGGAGCTCGGCGACGGCGTCGTCGATCGCCTCTCGCGGCACGTGCTTTCGCTCGAGCCGAGTCCTCAGCTCCGCGACGGTGAGATCACGGCGGGCGACCGCCTTGTAGGCCAGGTCGATCGCCCGCTCGGACTCGCTGCGAATCACGCTAGGCGGCCTGCTCCTCCGGCATCGGGCCCTCGGGGGCCTGTGCCTCGGCTTCCATGCCCTCCTCCGCATCCGCCGGCGGCGGCGACTCGATCACGCCGAGCGGTGACGCCGGGCTCCACGCCGAGCGCGTCGTAGATCTTCCGCTCGATCTCCTGCGCCACCTGCGGGTTCTCGCGGAGGTAGCCCTTCACGTTGTTGCGGCCCTGGCCGAGCCGCTCGTCCCCGTATGAGAAGAACGAGCCCGACTTCTGGACGATGTTGTGCTCGATCCCCAGGTCGAGGATGCAGCCCTCGGAGCTGATCCCCTGGCCGTACTCGATGTCGAACTCGGCCTGCCGGAACGGCGCCGCGACCTTGTTCTTGACGACCTTGACGCGCACCCGGTTCCCGACCGCCTCGGTGCCCTCCTTGAGGGTCTCGATGCGGCGAATGTCGAGCCGCTGTGAGGAATAGAACTTCAGCGCCCGGCCGCCCGGCTGAGTCTCCGGCGAGCCGAACATCACGCCGATCTTCTCGCGGATCTGGTTCGTCAGGATGCAGAGCGTGTTGGCGCGGTTCAGGTTGCCGGCCAGCTTCCGCATCGCCTGGGACATCATGCGGGCCTGGAGGCCGACCGTCTGGTCCCCCATCGCGCCCTCGAGCTCCGCCTTCGGCGTGAGCGCCGCCACCGAGTCGATGGCCACCACGTCCACCGCGCCGGAGCGGATCAGGAGATCGGCGATCTCGAGCGCCTGCTCGCCGTGGTCCGGCTGCGAGACGAGCAACTCATCCACATCCACGCCGATTCGCTTCGCGTAGACGGGATCCATGGCGTGCTCCGCGTCGATGAACGCGCAGATGCCGCCCTGCTTCTGGGCGTTGGCCAAGACGTGGTAGATCAGCGTCGTCTTTCCGGACGACTCCGGCCCGAAGACCTCGACGATGCGCCCACGCGGAACGCCGCCGACGCCCAGCGCCAGGTCGAGCGACATGGCGCCCGTGGGGATGGCCGCGACGCGCACCTGGGCGGCGTCGTCCCCCATCTTCATGATCGAGCCCGCTCCGAACGTCCGCTCGATCTGGGTCAACGCTCCCTTGAGCGCCGCCTCGCGTGCCTTGGCGGCCTTCTCTTGCTCCTTCTCCATGACTGTGTTCTCCTCTAAGTCTTGAGATCACAACGTAGGAGCACGGTCGGATGGATACTCGCCCCACGTACAACCACGCCCAATCGAACGTCCTGAAGCGCGCGATTCGGCGCTCCGCGGGCTGGAAGCCGCTGTCGCTGTTCTACGCGCGCACGCTGCACCTGTTCGACCGCGCGGTCTTCAAGGTGACCCGCGGGCGGGCCACGTTCACCTCGTGGCTCGCGGGTCTGCCGGTGGCCTGGCTCACCACGACCGGGGCGAAGAGCGGCGCCGAGCGCACCTCCCCCGTGCTGGCCATCCCGTGCGGCGACGGCCGGCTGATCGTGATCGCCTCGAACTACGGGCAGCGCAACAACCCGGCCTGGTACCACAACCTCCGCAAGAACCCTCGTGCGCGCGTGCTATTCGACGGCAGCGAGAGCCCCATGGTCGCCCGCGTCCTCGAGGGCGACGAGCGCGCCCACTGGTACGAGCGCGGCATCGAGATCTACCCGGGCTGGGTGCAGTACCGCAAGCGAGCGCCGCGCACGATCCCGGTGATCGAGCTGAGCGCGCCCGAGGCTAGTCCGGCGGCAGGCTGACCGAGCCGTCCTCGGCGATCGTCCAGCGCGGGTTGTGGGCCACCTCCCACGGGTGGCCCTCCGGGTCGGTGAAGGCTGCCGAGTAGCCGCCCCAGAAGGTCTCGGCGGGCTCGCGGACGATGTGGGCGCCGGCGCGGCGGGCCTCCTCGATCACCGCGTCCACGTCCTCCGGCGAGCGCTCGTTGTGGGAGAGCGTGACGCCGCCCCAGCGGCCGCCGTCCTCCACGGCGCTGTCGTCGGCGAGGAGGCCGCGGTCCCACAGCGCGAAGACGAGGCCGCCGGCCTGGAAGAAGACCACGTCGTCGTCCGGCTTCGCGCGGGTGACCCAGCCGAGCGCCTCGTAGAAGGCGCGGGCGCGCGCAAGGTCGCGCACTCCGAGGGTGATGACGCTGACGCGCTGCTCCATGCCCACGGAGCCTACGCCCGTCAGCCTCGCCGTCGCGCGACGGCCACACCGACGATGTAGGCGATGCCGCCGATCGCCGCGAGCTGCCCGTACGGACTCCCGTCGTCGCCGTTCGCGATCTCGTAGAGCCACGCCCCGATCGCCGCCAGCAGCACGACGAGGCCGCTGAATGCCGTGGCGCGAAGGTCTATGAAGACCCAGCGCTCGGCGCGCGGGCGGATACGCCTCTGGCGCCGGGCCGGTTCCGTCAGGCGTGCTTCGCGTCGCAGACGTGGACCTCGGTGCGGTACGGCACGGTCACCGGGCCGGCCGCGGTCAGATCCCGGATGCGCGTGAGCAGGTCCGCCCGCTCGACCTCGGGCAGCCGCGCGATGAAGCTGATCGAGGAAATGCGCGCGGCGAGCCCATTCGCGTCCAGCACCTGCTCGTTCGGGAAGTGGTGCGTCTCGAGCGGCCCGAACAGCGTCGTCTCGTCGAAGGCCGCGCGCCAGGCGCCGTCCCTGTGAGTGGGCGTGCCCATGCGATACGGCTCGATCAGGTCCTCGATCGCGCGGTTGACCGGGTCGTCCTCCACGCGGCGGTTCCACAGCACGGCGAGCCGGCCGGCCGGCCTCAGTACGCGGTGGATCTCCGCGAGCGCCGCCGGCCCGTCGAACCAGTGGAACGCCTGGGCCACGGTCACGAGGTCAACGGACCCGGCCTCGAGCGGAATCGACTCGGCGGTGCCGTCGAGGGCGGTGACCGCCTCCGGAAGAGCGGCGCGCATCTCCGCCACCGGCTCCACGGCGATGACCCTGGCCCCGTCGGCCGCCAGCGCGCTCGTGAGCTTGCCGGTGCCGGCGGCGAGGTCGAGCACCGCCATACCGGGAGCGAGCCGGAGCGGTTCGAGGGCGGCCGCCGGATAGCCGGGCCTCCCCTCCTCGTATGCCTCCGCCGAGCGAGCGAAGCCGGCGGCCGCCGTCTCGTGCATCCGGCTCACGGGCCGAGGTCCTCGGCGAGCAGCGAGAACATCACCAGGTCCTCGCGGACGCCGTGGCGGCGGCGGTACTGGCGAAGCAGGCCCTCGCGCATGAAGCCCGCCCGCTCGGCGAGCCGCTGCGACGCCTCGTTCTCGGGGTGCGCCAGCAGCTCGAGCCGCTCGAGCCCGAGCCGGGTGAGCGCCCACTCGGCGAGCATCCTCGTGGCGCGCGAGCCCACCCCGTGCCGGCGCGCCTCCGGAGCGACCCAGTAGCCGATCTCGCCCTTCATGTCGCCCCAGTCGAAGTTCGACATCCCGATGGCGCCCAGCACGCGATCGCCGGTGTCCACCACGGCCATCGCCAGCTCACGCCCCGCTGCCAGCTCGCTCCCCGTATGGGAGATGAAGTCGCGCGCATGCCGCTCCGTGTAGTTCCGCGGCACGACCGTCCAGCGTGGGATCTCGGGGTCCTGGCACGCCGCCGTGACCGCCGGCACGTCCCGCCGTTCCCACGGCCGCAGCCGGATCTGTCCGTCAGTCAGCGGCGGGTCGGGAAGCGGGATCGGGCGCACCGCCCGCAACCGTACGCGCAAGCGGCTCGTAGATGGCGCCCTGGGGCCGCAGCGTCGAGCGGTACAGCGTGACAACGCTCGCCTCGAACGCATCGGCCGGCGGCGCGGGGTCGGCCGGCGGCGGGGGCACGCGGCGCTCGCCGCGCTTGACCCGCGCCAGCGTGATGTGAGGCCAGAACGGCCGCTTCTCCGGGCGGTACCACCCGCCCGCCTCCAGCGCGTCCGACGCCGCGGCCTGCAGCACGCCGGCGCGGCCGCCCTCGTCGTCGAGGTCGAGCGCGAACAGGCGCGCGTTCCGGGGCGGGACCGGCTTCAGCTCGGTGGCGGTCAGGAGGGGCGGCGGCCCGGCCGGCAGGGCCTCGAACGCGGCCTCCGCCATCCGCTCGGCGGCCGACTCGTCCTGCCACCCGAGGAACACGAGCGTCACGTGAAGCGCCTCCGGGCGCACCGGCCGCACGTCGGTGCGTGCCGCGAGGAGCTCGTCGCGCCACCGGACGAGCGGATCCCGAGCGTCCTCGGGAAGGTCGAGCGCGAGGAACATGCGGGCGCGCGGCCCGCTCACGCCTGTTTCTGGGCTGCCGCCGCCTGCTTCTGGGCCGTCGCCGCGGCTTCGGGAGCTTCGGCCGCGGCGCCCTCCGAGAGCACGCGCCGCAGCAGGTGCATCGCCACGGTGGTCGAGCGGTCGCGGATGTCGGCGCGGTCGCCGGGCAGGCGGAGCGTGCGGGTGATCCCGCGGCCGTCGGCGGTCCGGACGCTCCAGCACACCGTCCCGACGGGCTTCTCCTCGGTGCCTCCCCCGGGCCCCGCGATGCCCGTGATGGCCACCGCGGTGTCCGCCTCGAAGCGGCGCAGCGCGCCCTGGGCCATCGCCTCGGCCACCGGCTCGGACACCGCGCCGTGCTCCTCGATCAGCGCCGGATCGACTCCGAGCAGCTCCACCTTCGCCTCGTTCGAGTACGCCACCACGCCGCCCATGACGTACTCGGACGAGCCGGGGCGCTCGGTGAGCCGCGCCGCCAGGAGGCCGGCCGTGCACGACTCCGCCGTGGCCACTCGCCGGCCCGCCAGCAGGTTCAGGACCTGGTCGTCGATGCTCGACCCGTCCTCGGAGAAGATCTCGCGCCCGTGTCGCTCGCGCAGGAACTCGACGAGCTGCTCGTACACCGGCGCGGCCGGGGGCTCGAACCGCGTGACCATCTCGATCTCGGCTCGTCGCAGACAGGTGGTGATCTCGAGCTCGGCGTAGCCGTCGATGCCCTCCTCGGCGTCCCGGAGCGTGTCCGCCAGCCCCGACTCAGGCAGCCCGAACATGCGGACCATCTCCTGCCGGTACTCCGTGCGTCCGGAGAGCGCCTCCCGCACCGGCTCGCTCGCCACGGCCGTCCTCCACATGGGCTGGAGCTCGCGCGGCGGCCCCGGCAGCACCACCACGGTCGGCGACCCGGCCACCACGACGCCCGGAGCCGTGCCAACGGGGTCGATCACGTACGCGCCCTCCGGGATCAGCGCCTGCTTTCGGTTGGCGGCCTTGACGGCGTCGAAGTCCCAGTGGCTGAAGCGCGCCATCAACGGCTTGAGGATCGCGGCGATCTTGTCCTCGACCTCGTCGTCCAGCACGAGGTCACGCCGGGTGAAGCGCGCCACGGTCTCGACGGTCAGGTCGTCGGCCGTGGGCCCGAGCCCGCCGCTCGTGACGATCAGGTCCACGCCCTCGTCGGCGAGGAAGCGGAGCTGCGCCTCGATGTCCTGCGGGCGGTCGCCGCAGATCGTGATGTGGGCGAGCTCCACGCCCATCTCGAGCAGGCGATCCGACAGCCAGGGCCCGTTGCGGTCGCGGACGCGGCCGGTCAGAACCTCGGTCCCGGTCACGACGATGCCCGCGCGAGCGCTCACGCCCTACGAGACTAGTCCTCAGGCGCAGGGTCGCTGGCCGAACGGCAGCTCGCGCGTGCCCCTCGGCGTGAAGGCGAACCCGACCGACTCCGACCCCGGCGTGACCTGCACCTGTTTGCCGTTCATCACGAGCCGCACGTCGCGCTTGCCGAGGTTCACGCGGAGCCGCCTGCCGTGGAAGGTCTGCGCGGAGTCGATCGTGTTCTCGAACACAACCGCGGTGCCCACTCCACGGTCCACGCACACCCAGGTCGGTGTCGCGGGCACGACCCGCAGCTTCACGCGCGTCGGCGGCGCCGGCTTCTCCTTCTTCGGCTGCGTGGTCGTCCGCTGGGTGGTGGTCTCCTCCGTCCGCGCCGCCTGGTCGCCGCCGCCGCCCGTGTTGTCGTCGCTCAACAGCCCGATCACGACGAGCACGCCGACCACCGCCACGAGCACGAGCAGCGCGAGAATCCCGGGGCCCACCGACGGCCCGCGCCGGCCACGGTCCCGCCCCAGCGCGGTCGGCGGCCCGAGCGGCTGCAGCTCCAGGTCGTCCGAGCCCTCGTAGTTCGCCCGGTACGCCTCGACCAGCACGTGCGGGTCGAGCCCGAGCATCTCCGAGTAGGTGCGGAGGAACGTCTTGACGAACGTGGGGCCGGGCAGCATCCCGAACTCCTCGTTCTCGAGCGCGCGCAGGTACTTCGCCCGGATCTTGGTGCGCTGCTCGACGTCCGCGATGTCGAGACGCTGCCGCATGCGCGCCTCGCGCAGCGTTTCGCCAATGCCTGGCATTGGCGACCTATATTGACGGGTTGCGCCGTGGGGCAAGCACTGGGCGTGCCCGGTGCGCCGCCAGGTGTCTAGTCCTCGACGGGACCCGCAACAACGGCGTCGGCCAGGCCCTCCAGCACGCGGGGCAGGTCGGCCTCCGTGATCAGCACCTGGCGCGCCTTGGAGCCCTCGTAGCCGGAGATCACGCCGCGCCTCTCCATCATGTCGATCAGCCTGCCGGCGCGGGTGTAACCCACGCGCAGGCGTCGCTGGAGCATCGACGTGGAGGCGGTGCCCATCTGGACCACGGTGGCGATCGCATCGCCCAGCAGGTCGTCCTGATCGGGGTCGAAGTCGCCGTCGGCGCCCTCGCCCGACTCCTCGGGCTCGACCGCCTCGAGCAGCTCCTCCTGGAGCTCCGGCTCGCCCTGACGGCGCCAGTGCTCTGTGACCCGCTCGATCTCCTCCTCGGCGATGAACGCGCCCTGGATGCGCGCCGTGCGCGACTCGCCCGCGGGCCGGAACAGCATGTCGCCCTGCCCGAGGAGCGACTCCGCGCCGTTCTGGTCGAGGATCACGCGCGAATCGGTCTGGGAGGACACCGCGAAGGCGATCCGGGCCGGCACGTTCGCCTTGATCATGCCGGTGATCACGTCGGCGCTCGGGCGCTGCGTGGCGAGAACGAGGTGGATGCCCACCGCGCGCGACTTCTGCGCCAGCCGGATGATCGAGTCCTCCACGTCGGCGGGCGCGACCATCATCAGGTCGGCGAGCTCGTCGATCACGCACAGGATGTACGGCAGCGGCGCCTCGCCCTGGCGCACGCGCAGCTTGTTCAGCTCCACGAGGCTGCGCGTCTTGGCTCGGCTCATGACGCTGTAGCGCTCCTCCATCTCCTTGATCAGGTTGGCGAGCACGTTCGCGGCCAGCCGCGGCGAGGTCACGACAGGGGTGAGCAGATGCGGGATGCCCTCGTAGTGGTTCAGCTCCACGCGCTTCGGGTCCACCAGCACCATGCGCACCTCGTTCGGCGAGGAGCGCAGGAGGACGCTGGACAGCATCGCGTTGACGCAGCCCGACTTACCCGAGCCGGTGGTGCCCGCGATCAGGATGTGAGGCTGCTTGGCGAGGTCCGTGCCGATCGCCTTGCCGGCGATGTCCTTGCCGAGCCACACCGACAGCGGCGACCAGCCCTTCGGCGCGTCCTGGAAGACGTCGCCCAGGTGCACCATGCTGCGAACGCGGTTCGGCACCTCCACGCCCACGGCCTGCTTGCCCGGAATCGGAGCGAGGATGCGCACCTGCTCCGCGGCCAGGGCGTACGCGAGGTCGTCCTTCAGCTGGGCGACCTTCGACATCTTGATGCCGGGCGCGAGGCGCAGCTCATATCGGGTCACGTGCGGCCCTCCGACGCTCCCGATCAGGCGTGCGTCCACGTTGAAGTGGCTGAGCGCCTCCACGAGCTGCGCGCCAACCCGCTCGATTCCCTTCGTATCGATCTTCTGAGCGCCGGCGGAGCGCTTCAGGATCGAGAGCTTCGGCAGCGTGTAGTCGATGTCGTCGGACTCGGTGACGGGCGAGCGCTTGTTGCCCATGGGAGTGAGCTCGACGGCCTCCGGCTCCTCCTGGTATTCCGGTTCCGGGTCCGGCGCAGGATCCGGCTCGAATTCGGGCTCCGGCTCGTACTCGTCGAACTCCTCCGTCTCCTGCACCGGCATCTCCACGTGGGTCGCGCGCACCACCGGCTCGCGGTCCTCGGGCTCGGGCGGGGCGATCGGCGGGAGCGGCTCGTACGGGATCCGCTCGGTGGCGGCCGTGCCCGTGCGGCGCATGCGCCCGGTGGTGGTGGCGGCCGCCTCGCGGGTGGCGGTGATGATGCTCGCGACCGAGGCGCCCGTGAGCAGCAGGATGCCGGCGAGCAGCAGGAACACGAACAGGATGTGCGAGCCCGCGGTCGAGAAGAGCTTGGCCGACGTCCAGAAGAGCGACTCGCCCACGAGGCCGCCGTGGTGCTTCAGGTAGTGCGGGTCGAGGAAGCCGTCGCGGTGCGTGTCGCCGGGGCCGAGGCCGAGTGAGCCGGCCGCGAGGCCCAGCATGAGCGCGCAGATGAGGCACGCCGCGCCCGTCTTCAGGGGATGGAGCGCGGGCACCATCGGCCGCACGACGATCATGGCGCCCGCGGCGAACAGGAGCACCGGCGCCGCGTAGCCCACGGCGCCGAACATGAAGAGGATCGCGCCCGCGAGCGCCTCCCCCACCTCGCCACCCGCCCAGTCGAGGTAGAAGATGCAGGCGAAGAAGGCCGCGAACGCGACCATGCCGAGCCCGATCAGGTCCCAGTGGCGCTGCTCGAGGACGGGCAGGTCGATCTCGGGCCACCAGGCCCTTCGGGCAGGGCGTCGCTTCCGGCGCTTGCGGCTGGACATAGGCCTGCATTCGACGGAATTCCCCTGCACCCTCCCTACCATGGGGTGGCATGAGCGGGCGTCCGCGTGTGCTTGTAGTCGAGGACGACGCCGACATCGCCGGCGTGCTTCGCCGCTCCCTTGACAAGGAGGGCTACGACGTGCGGGTGGCCGGCGACGGCGAGGCCGCGCTCGAGCAGTCGGGCGTGTTCGAGCCGGATGCGGTGGTGCTCGACCTCGGGCTCCCCAAGCTGGACGGCATGGAGGTCGCCCGGCGCATGCGCGCCGAGGGCGACGTGCCGATCCTGATGCTCACCGCCCGCGACGCTCTCGACGCCCGTGTCGAGGGGCTCGACACGGGCGCGGACGACTATCTCGTCAAGCCGTTCGAGCGCGAGGAGCTGCTCGCGCGCATCCGCGCCCTGCTCCGGCGGCGCCCGCCGCGCGGCAGCGCGTTCCTCGTGGTCGGCGACCTCCGCCTGAACCCGGACAGCCGCGAGGTCTACCGCGGCGAGCGCCAGCTCGAGCTGACCGCGCGCGAGTTCGAGCTGCTCGAGCACCTCATGCGGAACGCGCGCATCGTGGTGTCGCGCCAGGCGCTCCTCGACGAGGTCTGGGGCTACCACCCGTTCGCGGAGACCAACACCGTCGACGTCTTCATCTCGAACGTGCGCCGCAAGCTCGAGGCGGACGGCGAGCCGCGCATCCTCCACACGATGCGTGGAGCAGGCTACGTGCTGAGGGAGCCATGAGAACCCGCCTCCCGGTCAAGATGAAGGTCGCGGTGCTCAGCTCCGCGCTGACGTTCGCGATCCTGTGCCTGTTCGCGGTGGTTGTGGGCACGGTCGCCGAGCAGCGCATCGTGGCCGGCTTCGACGACGACCTGCGCGCCACCGTGGGCGAGCTGCAGGACAAGATCACCCTGGAGCTGACCTCACGCGGCGTCGCGCTCAGCGATCCCGACAAGACGCTTCTGGCCGCCGCGGCAGCGGGCGACGCCATCGTCCGCGTCGTGGACCGCAGCAACCGGATCGTGTGGCCCGACCATCTTGGCCGCGAGCCGTCGCTCGGCCCGCCGATCAGCGGCGTCACGGACATCGGCGACCTCCGGGTGACCTCGCGCGAGCTGGTGGTGCGCACGCCCACGCCGTCCGAGGCCTTCGGCGGGACGCTCGGCACGGTCACGACGCCGGTCGGCTACGTCCAGTACGCGAAGCCCGAGGGATCGATCACTCGCACGATCAACCGCGTCCGGCTCTTCCTCGCCTTCGGCGTGTTCGGCGGCACGCTGCTCGCCTTCCTGGGCGGCCTCCTGGTGGCCGAGCGGGCGATGCGGCCGATCGCCGGGCTCACCCGCGCGGCGCGCGAGGTGGCCCGCACGCGCGACCCGGACATCACGCTGCCCAAGCCGCAGGCCAACGACGAGGTGGCCGATCTCGCCAACACCTTCGAGGACATGCTCCGCGAGCTGGGCGCCGCGCGTGAGGAAACCGAGGAGACGCTCGCGCGGCAGCGGAAGTTCGTGGCGGACGCCTCGCACGAGCTCCGCACCCCGCTCACCAGCATCCTGGCGAACCTCGAGCTGCTGGAGGCCGAGCTGGCCGGCGAGCAGCGCGACATGGCCGATTCGGCGCTCCGCTCCTCGCGGCGCATGCGCCGCCTCGTGGGCGACCTGCTCCTGCTCGCGCGCGCCGACGCCGGCCGCGACGTGCCGCGCGGCCCGGTCGACCTGGCCGCCGTCGCGGGCGAGGCCGCCCGAGAGGCGGGCGCCCTCTCCTCCGACCACCCGGTCTCCCTGGACGTGCCCGGCCCGGTGATGGTGGACGGCGTGAGCGACGACCTCCACCGGCTCGCCGGCAACCTGATCGAGAACGCGCTCATCCACACGCCCGCCGGGCACGCCGGTCACGGTGTCCGTGCGGCAGGAGGGCGACCGGGCGATCCTCGAGGTGTCTGACCGCGGCCCCGGCGTGCCGGTGGACATGCGCGACCGCGTGTTCGAGCGGTTCGCGCGCGGCGCCGGCGACGCGGCCCCGAGCGGCGGCAGCGGCCTCGGACTCGCGATCGTCCGCGCCGTGACCGCCGCCCACGGCGGCAACGTGGAGATCGTGGACGCGAAGGGCGGCGGCGCCTGCTTCGTGGTCACCCTTCCGGCGGAAGCCGGTACCCGCTCCGATTCCGGCGCTAGCGTGTTGGTCCAACGAGACCTCGCCCCCGAGACCTCCAAGGAGTAGTTCCGTGAAGTCCCTGCTGCGCCGCCGGCCCTCGCCGGCCATGCTCGTCGCCCTGGTCGCCCTGTTCGTCTCGCTGAGCGGGGTCTCCTACGGAGTCGCCACCGGCTTCATCGACAGCCGCGAGATCAAGAACAACGAGGTCCGCAGCATCGACATCCGGAACAACGAGATCCGGACGCGCGACCTCCGGAACAACGAGGTGCGCGGGATCGACATCCGGAACAGCACCGTCCAGGGGCGCGACATCGCCCTCAACACGGTCACGGGCGAGGACGTGAAGGAGGACACCCTCCAGAAGGTGCCGAGCGCCATGCTGGCGGATTCCGCGACGAGCGTCGAGTCCCTAACGCTGGTCGACAAGACGGTCACGCAGGGCGGAACGCCTGTGGTGCTCGCGTCCCATGGTCCCCTGACGCTGAGCGGCGCGTGCGCGATCGGCGAGACCCCCCAGGTGACGGTCTCGACCACCGAGGACAACTCCTCCGCCACGTCCGAGGGGAGCACCGGAGTCACATCCACTTCCGACTCGGACATCGACAGCACGGACGACCCCGTCGTGATCGCGGAATTCGGGGCCGGAATGGCGCTCCGAGCGCTCGGCGTGGCGGATGTCGCCGCGTTCGCGCCGAGCGGGAAGAGCCTCACCGGCGAGCTGGCCCTGTACCACGACTCGACCGCTATGGGCTCGTGCCGGTTCCGGGGCTCGCTGGTTCCCCAGGGCTAGACCTCGACGACGACCGGCAGGATCATCGGGCGCCGCTTGAGGCGGCTTGTAGACGAACTCGGCCACGTCGTCGTGCAGGTGGTCCTGTACGAGGTCGATCTCGGTGATCTCCTCCTCGGCGGAGTGCGCGAGCGAGTCGTCCACGGCCGCGCGCAGCTCGTCCACGAACGCGTCCGACTCCTCCACGAACGGCACCCCGCGGAAGATGATCTCGGGCGGGACGACCGAGCGGCCGTCCTGCTCGGAGATCGTCGCGACCACGATGAAGATGCCGTCGGCTGACAGCATGCGGCGGTCGCGCAGGGCCACGTCCTCGATGTCGCCCACCTCCACCCCGTCCACGAAGATCAGGCCGGCCTGCTCGCGCTCGCCGAAGTGCGCGCCGGAGGAATCGATCTCGAGCGGCAGGCCGTTCTCGCCCCGGAAGATCGACTTGGGCGGCACGCCAACGGCCTCGGCCAGCTCTCCGTGCAGGCGCAGCCGCTTGTGGTCGCCGTGCACCGGCATCACGTAGCGCGGGTGGGTCAGGTTGATCATCAGCTTGAGCTCCTCGGCATAGCCGTGCCCCGAGGCGTGCACCGGCACGTCCGCCGGCGTGATCACGTTGGCGCCGAGCCTGTAGATCCGGTCGATCGTCTCGTTCACCGCGCGCTCGTTGCCCGGGATCGGGGTGGCCGAGAAGATCACGGTGTCGCCGTCGTGCAGCTCGACGTTCGGGTGGTCGCCGTGCGCCATCCGCCGCAGCGCGGACAGCGGCTCGCCCTGGGAGCCCGTCGAGATCACCACGAGCTGCTCGTCCGGGAAGTCCTCGATCTCCTTCGGGCCGACGAGCATCCCGTCCGGGATGTCGATGTGGCCCAGCATCCGCCCGATGTTCGTGTTCTTGCGCATCGAGCGCCCGATCAGCGAGACGCGCCGGTCGAGCGCCGCCGCGGCGTCCACCACCTGCTGCACGCGGTGGATGTTCGAGGCGAAGCAGGTCACGACGATTCGGCCCGGTGCAGCGGGCGAACACCTCGCTGCAGCCGCGGGCCCACGCTCGACTCGGACGGTGACATGCCGGCTCGGTCGGCGTTCGTGGAGTCGCCGCACAGGAGCAGCAGCCCCTCGCGCCCCAGCTCGGCCAGCCGCGACACGTCGGCCGGCACGCCGTCCACGGGCGTCTGGTCGAACTTGTAGTCGCCCGTCATCAGCATCGTGCCGAGCTCGGTGGTGATCGCCACGGCGAACATGTCCGGGATCGAGTGGGCCATCTTCACCATCTCGATCCGAGAACGGGCCGGCGTCGAAGGTCTGGCTGGCGAGCACGTCCTCGACCGGCGCGTCCTTCAGCTTGTGCTCGTCCAGCTTCGAGCGCACCATCGCCGCGGTGAGCGGGCCGCCGTAGATCGTGGGCGCCGTATCCAGCTCCCTGAGCACGAACGGCAGCGCGCCCACGTGGTCCTCGTGGCCGTGCGTGAGCACGATCGCCTCGATGTCCTCGGCGCGCTCGCGCAGGTAGGTGAAGTCGGGCAGCACGAGGTCGATGCCGAGCTGGTCGGGCGCGGGGAACATCAGCCCGGTGTCGACCACGACGATGCGGCCGTCGTACTCGACGACCATCATGTTCTTGCCGATCTCGCCGAGCCCGCCGAGCGGGAGGACCGTGGGTCATTGCGCAAGCAGCGGGCCGTGCCCGCTGCGCCGCCATGCTGTCATCACACCGCGGCGAGGAGGTTGTGGCGCTCGAGCGCCTCGCGGATCACCGCCCGCTCCTCCTCCGAGGCCTCGACCAGCGGCAGCCGCAGCGGGCCGGCGTCGAGCCCGATCATGTTCATGGCCGTCTTCACCGGGATCGGGTTGATGGTCACGGACATCGCCCTGTAGAGGTCGCGCAGCCGTCCTCGATCTCGTGGCGGCTGTCGGGCTCCTCCATGATGCGCCGCATCTCCGCGCCGATCAGGTTCGACGACACGCAGATGCCGCCCGTGCCGCCCATGTCCATCACCTTGGCGAGCACGTCGTCGTTGCCGGCGAGCAGGTCCATGCCCTCGATCGGGCGCCAGGTCCTCGTAGCGCGCCTGCTTCACGGCCGCTGACGTTGTCGATGTCGGCGGCCAGCTCGGCGAGCAGGTCATTGGGCATGTCGGTCGCGGTCCGGGACGGGATGTTGTAGGCCACGATGGGCCGGTCGGTGGCGGCCGCGACCGCCTCGTAGTGCGCCTTGATGCCGCGCCGGTTCGGGCGGACGTAGTACGGCGTGACCACGAGCATCGCGTCCACGCCGACCTCGTGCGCGCGCTCCGTGAGCTCGACCGAGTGACGGGTGTCGTAGGTGCCGGTGCCGGCGATGATCGGCGCGTCACCGGACTCGGCGACGCCGATCTCCCAGAGGCGCACCTTCTCCTCGTCGGTCATGGTGGCGCCCTCGCCGGTGCTCCCGGCGAGCACGAGGCCGTCGGAGCCGTTCTCCAGCAGGTGGCGGACCAGCCGCGCGGTGGCGTCCTCGTTCAGGTCGCCCGTCGAGTCGAAGGGCGTGACCATCGCGGTGAGGATGCCGCCGAGGCGCATGTCGCGGGAGAACCGCTCCGTCACTGCTGAATCGGCTTGAACGGGTCGGGGCTCGCGTTGGCGCCGCCGGTGGCGGGCTTCTCCTCGGCGGGCGGAGCCGGCGGCGGCGGCGGCCGCGGGTCCGCGATCGGCGCGTCGGATCCGGCGGAGGCGTCGCGCTGGGCGGCTGCGGTCGCCGCGGCGGGCGTCTCCTCCGCGATGGGCCGGCCGTGCTCGTCGTAGCGGGTGCCCCCCTGCTCAGCCGGCTGGGAGCCCGACTGCCCCTGGTTGAAGTTCTTCTGGGCCTCGTCGAGCTTCTCCTGCGCCTGCTCCGCGAGCTTCTTCGCCTTGTCCATGAATCCCATGGTCCCCGGCACGGAAGTATCGCGCAGGACGGCGTGCAAGCCCTATCGGAAGGAGCGCTGCAAATGACAGAATTCCGAGCGGCCATGGCGACGGAACGCGACTACAGCCACCGCTCGACGGTGCAGAAACTGGGCGTGCGGCCCGAGCAGCGGGTGGAGATCACGGGCGACGTGGGCCCCGGCCTCCGGCGCGACGTCAAGGAGGCGATCGGCCGCGGGCTGGTCAAATCCGGCCTGCTGGACGGCGCGATCGTGCTCGTGGAGTCCGAGGACGAGGCCAAGGAGGCCTTCGTCCGCTACCGCCCCCGCCTGCGCGACACCGGCTACCTCTGGATGATCACCCGCAAGCGGGGACACGACAAGTACCTCAACCAGATGGCGCTGGTCCCCTTCGGCAAGCGACTCGGCCTGATCGACAACAAGACCTGCTCGATCGACGACGACCGCTCCGGGATCCGCTTCGTGATCCCCCGCGCCCTGCGCCGCGACGGCCAGGCCGCCTAGCCCGCCACTGACGCCGCGTCCGCCCCGGCTATGAACGCCAGCGCGTCCGAGCGCGGCGGCCTCCATGCCGTCGTCGGAGGCGTTGTAGTTGCCGCGGTCTGCGTAGAAGAGGAGCGTCTCGCAGGCGTGCGCCAGCAGGAATTCGAGCGCCTTGCGCTCGAGCATCAGGTCGCGCAGCTCGCGGTCATGTCGTCGTCGTACATGGCGCCCCGGTAATCGGGCGGCGGCGCCGGACCTTTAGGCCCGGTCGCGGGCGCGTGGCTCCGCGGTGCGCACGCTCTCGATGCAGTCGGCGGCGCGTTCGGTTCCGGGGTCGTCCTGGAGCCGCTTGCTGATCTCGGCGAGCCGCTCGGCGAGCGCCTCGTCGGCCGTGAGCCGCCCGATCGCCTCCCCCAGCTCGGCGTCCTCGAACTCGAACGTGCGCAGCCGCACGCCGAGGCCGAGCTCGTCCATCCGCTGGGCGTTGTCGTACTGGTCCCAGAACAGCGGCAGGAGCACCATCGGCTTGCCGAAGTGGAGGCACTCGGTGACGGTGTTGTTGCCGCCGTGCGTGATCACCGCGTCCACGAGCGGGAGCAGGCGGGCTGCGGCACCAGCTCGGCGCCCGCCTGCCCGTCGCGCAGCTCGATCTGGTCGTGCTGCGGCCCCTTGCTGACGATCGCGCGGTGGCCACCCGCTGCGAGCAGGTCCACCAGCCGCTGCATCAGCTCCACGTCCGCGGATCCCAGGCTGCCGAGGCTCAGGTACACGAGCGAGCCCTCGCCACGCGGCACCTCGAAGTCCCCGAGGCCCTCCTTCCTCACGCACGAGTCGAGCCGCTCCCACATCGGTCCCAGCGGGCGCGACCGCTCGTAGTCGGTCTCCTCGGGATACATGAGCAGGTTCAGGTACGGGGAGCGGTGGATGAACTCGAGCTCGGGCAGCGGCGGGCAGCCGCGCTCCTGCATGAACTCGCTGAAGTCGGCGTGCAGGTCCGCAGTGCACGCGGCGGTACTCCTCGCGGAACTCGTCCCAGCCCGACCTGTCGCCGGTCGGGTAGCCCGAGAACACGGGCGGCAGCTCCGGGTCCGGGAGCTCGAGCGGGTTGCAGGACACGATCCGCATCCACGGGCGGTCCGCGGTCATCACCGCCGGGAACCCCGACGACGTTGTCCTCCACGATCACGTCCGGGCACACGTCCTCGAAGATCTCGCGCAGGCGGTCGTCCACGTACTTGGAGCCGCCCACCAGCGCCTCCCAGGTGGGCTTGATGAAGCCCTCCAGCTGCTCGATCGTGGGCCTTCGGAAGACGGGGCCTGTGTCGCGGATGAAGTCCTTCCAGAACTGGCCCGGCTCCTCCTCGGTCTCCGCCGGCGGCGTGAGCCGCATCAGCCGCTCCTCGAAGCCCTTCTCCTCGAGCGTGCCGGCGAACGACTCCTCGATCACGAACACCACCCGGTGCCCGCGCCGCCTGAGCACCTGCCCGATGCCGACGCAGTTGTTCGTCGGCCCGTAGGCCCCCTCGGGGAAGAACACGATGGTCGCCATTACTCAGCGTTCCTTCGCCGCGCCACCCAGACCTCCTCGCTGGGCCACTTCTGCGCCCAGCCCCGATCACGAAGTGGCGGTCCTCCTCGACGGGGCCGTCCGGCGCGTAGCCCTCGTGCAGCCCCTCGATCTCGAAGCCCGTGTCCAGGAGGAGCGCGATGCGCTCGCCGTGCGCCTGGTGGAAGTCGGTCCCCCCTCAGGCCACTCGATCCGCTCGAGGCCGCGCTGCGGGCGCTGCAGCGTCTCCGCGCTCGAACCTTCCTCGCGCGAGCAGAGCGAGTCGACGATCGAGTGGCACAGGAAGATCAGCCGCCCGCCCGGCCGCAGCAGCCGGTGGGCGTGCGGGATCCAGACGTACGGATCGCACCAGATCGCGGCGCCGTACTCCGAGAAGACGAGGTCGAACGAGGGTCCGGCAGCGGCGGGTCCTCGGCGCTCGCGTGGATCAGCGGGAACTCGAGCCCGTGCTCCGCTGCAGGTCCCGAGCCGTGGCGAGCTGGTTCTCGGAGAGGTCCAGGCCGACCGGCCGGGCGCCCAGCTTCATGAACCACGCGCACCAGTAGCCGGTGCCGCAGCCGAGGTCGACCACGTCGAGCCCGCTCACGTCCGGCAGGATCCGCACCTCCTCCTCGGGCACCTCCCAGGCGCCCCACCAAGGCGTGTCGCTGGCCCAGCACTTGCGCGCGTGCTCGACCCAGTTCGGGGCGTCCTTGTTCCACTCCTCGCGGTTGCGCGCGGCGTGCTCCGAGAGCTCCACGGGCGCGAGGCTAACCGAGGAAGCGCCTCACGTCCTCGGCGTCGCGCTCGAGGGCGGCGCGGTCGGCCTTCGAGAGCCGGCGAAACGGCTCCAGTTCGAGGCCACCGTCGCGCAGCTTCCACCTCGCCACCGCGCGTCCGCGCACCATCGCGAACGGGTAGAACATCCCGCCGACCGTGACGAGGTTCGGGGCGTCGTCGCCCACGATGTCGGTGCGCGACGTCCACCCGAGCAGGCACGGCTCGAAGCTGCCGAGGAGCCGCGGTGGCGGAAGCTCGGCACTCTCAGCCGGCTGCGGC
>CAWEHM010000016.1:0-5065 GCA_963808875.1 uncultured Thermoleophilaceae bacterium | reverse complement strand
ACCTCTGGATCATCACCCGCAAGCGGGGACACAAGAATTACCTCAACCAGATGGCACTGGTCCCCTTCGCCAAGGCGCCTCGGCCTGATCGACAACAAGACCATGCTCGATCGACGACGAGCGCTCCGGAATCCGCTTCGTGATCCCACGCGCGCTGCGCCGCGACGGCAAGGCCGCCTAGCCCGCCACCGACCCGGCGTCGGCGCCCGCTATGAAGGTGAGCGTGTCGAGGGCCGCGCCCTCCATCCCGTCGTCGGCCGCGTTGTAGTTGCCGCGGTCGGCGTAGAAGAGCAGGGTCTCGCAGGCGTGAGCCAACAGGAACTCGAGCGCCCGGCGCTCGAGCATGACGTGGCGCAGATCGGTGTCGTGGTCCTCGTGCATCGCCCCGGTAATCGGGCCGGGGCGCCGGATCTTTAGGCCCGTCGCCGGCCTATAAAGCCCGATCGCGGGCGCGCGGCTCGGCGCTGCGGACGCTCTCGATGCAGTCGGCCGCCCGCTCGGTGCCCGGATCCGCCTGGAGGCGGCCGCTGATCTCGCGTGAGCCGCCCGCCGAGGGCGTCGTCGCCGGTCAGCCGCTCGATCGCCTCGCCCAGCTGCGCGTCCTCGAACTCGAACGTCGGCAGGCGGACGCCGAGGCCCAGCTCGTCCATCCGCTGCGCGTTGTCGTACTGGTCCCAGAACAGCGGGAGCAGCACCATCGGCTTGCCGAAGTGGAGGCACTCGGTGACGGTGTTGTTGCCGCCGTGGGTGATCACGGCGTCCACCAGCGGCAGCAGCGCGGGCTGCGGCACCAGCTCGGCGCCCGCCTGGCCGTCGCGCAGCTCGATCTGGTCGTGCTGCGGCCCCTTGCTCACGATCGCGCGGTAGCCGCCGGCGGCGAGCAGGTCCACCAGCCGCTGCATCAGCTCCACGTCCGCCGAGCCGAGGCTGCCGAGGCTCAGGTACACGAGCGGCCCGTCGCCCCGCGGCACCTCGAACTCGCCCAGGCCCTCCTTGCGCACGCAGGAGCCGAGCCGCTCCCACATCGGCCCGAGCGGGCGCGAGCGCTCGTAGTCCGCCTCCTCCGGATACAGGAACAGGTTCAGGTACGGCGAGCGGTGGATGAACTCGAGGTCGGGCAGAGGCGGGCAGCCGCGCTCCTGCATGAACTCGCTGAAGTCCGCGTGCAGGTCGGCGTGGACGCGCCGGTACTCCTCGCGGAACTCGTCCCAGCCGCGTCCTGTCGCCGGTCGGATAGCCGGAGAACACGGGCGGCAGCTCGGGGTCCGGCAGCTCGAGCGGGTTGCAGGACACGATCCGGGTCCACGGGCAGTCCGCGGCCACGACCGCCGGGAACCCGACCACGTTGTCCTCCACGATCACGTCCGGGCACACGCTCCTCGAAGATCTCGGCCAGCCGTCGTCCACGTACTTAGCCCCGTCGACGAGCGCCTGCCAGGTGGGCTGGATGAAGCCCTCGAGCTGCTCGATCGTGGGCTTGCGGAACACCGGCCCGGTGTCGCGGATGAAGTCCTTCCAGAACTGGCCGGGCTCCTCCTCGGTCTCGGCCGGCGGCGTGAGCCGCATCAGCCGCTCCTCGAAGCCCTTCTCCTCCAGGGTGCCGGCGAACGACTCCTCGATCACGAACACCACCCGGTGCCCGCGTCGCCGCAGGACCTGGCCGATGCCGATGCAGTTGTTCGTCGGCCCGTAGGCCCCCTCGGGGAAGAAGACGATCGTCGCCATTACTCAGCGTTCCTTCGCCGCACCACCCAGACCTCCTCGCCGGGCCACTGCTGCGCCCAGCCGCGATGCATGTAGTGGCGGTCCTCCTCGGCAGGGCCGTCCGGCGCGTAGAGCTCGTGGAGCGCCTCGATCTCGAAGCCCGTGTCCCGCAGGAGCTTGATGCGCTCGCCATGAGGCTGGTGGAAGTCGGTCCCTCGGTCGGGCCAGTCGATCCGCTCGCAGGCCGCGCTGCGGGCGCTGCAGCGTCTCCGCGCTCGCGCCCTCCTCGACGGCGAGCAGAGGGAGTCGAGAATCGAGTGACAGAGGAATATCAGCCGCCCGCCCGGCCGCAGCAACCGGTGGGCGTGCGGGATCCAGACGTACGGGTCGCACCAGATGGCGGCGCCGTACTCAGAGAACACGAGGTCGAACGAGAGTCCGGCAGCGGCGGGTCCTCGGCGCTCGCGTGGATCAGCGGGAACTCGAGCCCGTGCTCCTGCTGGAGCTCGCGAGCCGTCGCGAGCTGGTTCTCGGACACGTCGAGGCCCACCGGCCGTGCGCCCAGCCTCATGAACCACGCGCACCAGTAGCCGGTGCCGCAGCCGAGGTCGACCACGTCGAGCCCGCTCACTTCCGGCAGGATGCGAACCTCCTCCTCGGGCACCTCCCAGGCGCCCCACCATGGCCTGTCGCTGGCCCAGCACTTGCGCGCGTGCTCGACCCAGTTCGGGGCGTCCTTATTCCACTCCTCGCGGTTGCGGGCGGCGTGCTCTGAGAGCTCCACGGGCGCGAGGCTAACCGAGGAAGCGCCCGACGTCCTCGGCGTCTCGGTCCAGCGCGGCGCGGTCCGCCTTCGAGATCCGCCTGAAGGGCTCGAGCTCGAGCCCTCCATCGCGCAGCTTCCACCTCGCCACGGCCCGCCCGCGCACCATGGCGAAGGGGTAGAACATGCCGCCGACCGTGACGAGGTTCGGCGAGGCCTCGCCGACGATGTCCGTGCGCGACGTCCAGCCGAGGAGGCACGGCTCGAAGCTGCCGAGGAGACGCGGCGGAGGAAGCTCCGGCTTCCCCGACGGCGTGGCGCCGGCTTCCCCGGCGGCGGAGAGCCCGGCTCGGGCGTCGCGGAGCGGGATGCCGGCCCAGCGCGCGAGGTCGCGGTCGGTTGCGGGACCGTGGCCCACCAGGTAGCGGCGCGCGAACTCGCCGAGCGCCTCGTCGCGGTCCACCGGCTTCGCGCCGGGCAGCCAGTCGCGGACGAGCACGTACGCTTGCTTCTTCCCGGCCATGGGCCCGCGGACGATCAGCCCCCGGAGCGACGCCTGGAAGAGCAGGTGGTAGAGCGCCGGGCCCTCAGCGCGTACCCCGATCGCCGCGATGCGCTCGCGCAGCGCGTCCGAGGTGAGCGGCCCCTCGTCGCCGAGCGAGCGCTCGATGGCCTCGATCCCGCGCTCCACATCCCGCGGCGGAACGCCCTCCTGTGCGAGCCGGCGCTCGCTGCTCGTGCGAAGCGGCGGCGTGGTGACGGCCTGGATGACCGGATAGTCCTCGGTGCGGACCAGATGCAGCGTGCCGCGGTTTAGCCACGTGACCACAAGCGACCGGTCCTCGGTGAGCGCACGGTCCACGTCGGCGGCCGTGACGCCCGTCGTCCGGGCACGCACGGCGAGCCGGAAGCCCATCGGATCCTGCCCCTGTACGGCGTAGACCCGCTCCGCGACGGCGACGGGATCGCGCGCGGGCTTTCCGGACAACAGCTGCGCTTTGAGGCGGGCGGCGAGCAAGCTCTAGTCGAAAAAGGCGGGCGTCGCGTCCATGAGCACCGGACGCGGTCCGGGACCGATATCGATGAGCACGTCGACCTTGCTGCCGACCACGTTGGAGTTCAGGCGGTACCCGCTCGCCTTCCGCGCCTCGGCGTCGTCCTTGAACGACCTGACTCCGACAAGGCTCCTACCGCAAGAGCGACAGGCGTAGAGGGTCACGTCCCCACTCTCGGACACGTTCATGGCAGGTAGCCGCTGCGCCGTGTCGCACTCGTCGCACGTCAGCCGGAATGCTCCTTCCGTGGGTGCTGGCGTGATTCCGGCTGCGGCGAACGCCTGGGAGACGCGCACGCCCTCGACCCTACCTCGCTTCTGGTCCTCAGAGCAGGTTTTCGAGGCCGATCGTCGGCGAGCGCTCCAGCGAGCCCACCTTGCGGATCGCCAGCAGTACGCCCGGCATGAAGGATTCGCGGTCGATCGAGTCGTGCCGGATCGTCAGCGTCTGGCCGGGGCCGCCGAAGATGACCTCCTGGTGCGCAACGAGACCCGGCAGCCGCACGGAGTGGATCGGCTCGTGGACGTTGCCGCCGGCTTTGCGGATCAGGTCCGCCGTCCGCGCCGCGGTGCCGGACGGCGCATCGACCTTCCGGTCGTGGTGCAGCTCGATGATCTCGCACTCCGGCATGTAGCGAGCGATCTCCTGCGCCGCCTGCATCATCAGCACGGCACCGATGGCGAAGTTCGGGGCGACGAAGAGGTTCGCCGACCCCACGCCCTCGAGCACCGAGAAGTCCGCCCCAGTGGTCCCCATGACGCAATGGACCCCTGCCTCGATGCAATGCCGCGCGTTCTCAAGCGCGGAGTCGGGAGTCGAGAAGTCCACGACGACGTCGGCGTCACCGAGCAGGTCGAGCAGCGAGTCCTCCAGAAGCGGATCCGCCCGCCCCACCAAGGCCATGTCCTCCGCGCCCTCGACCGCGTCGCACGCGGTCGCGCCCATCCGCCCGGCGGCACCCGAGACGGCGACGTTGATCATGCCGCTGCGAGCGCCGGCGAGACGGTCTCGAGGGCGCGCCGGAACGCGTCCTCGTCGCCGCCCACACCGGCGGCGGCCATGTGCTCCGGCTGCCAGAAGTCGCGCGCCAGGGTGTTCACGTCGTCGAGCGTAACCGCGTCGAAGGCGGCCAGCACCTCGTCGATCGTCAGGAGCGGCACTTCCATCAGCACCGAGCTGCCGAGCCGGTTCATGCGCGTGAGCGTCGACTCCATCGACAGCACCGTCCGGCCCTTCACGTTGTCGCGCGCCCGCTCGAGCTCCTCCTCGGTCACCCCGTCGTCAACCAGCCTGCGCAGCTCGGAGCCGATCACGTCGAGCGCCTCCCCCACGTTGTCCGGCCGGGTGCCCACGTACAGCGCCACCTGGCCCGCGTCGGCGTAGTGGCTCGCGTATGAGTAGACCGAGTAGGCGAGCCCGCGCTTCTCGCGCACCTCCTGGAAGAGGCGCGAAGACGTCGACCCGCCCAGGATGGTGTCGAGCACGCGCAGCGCGAAGCGGCGGTCGTCGCCGCGCGGCATGCCCGCGCCGCCCAGGCAGAGGT
>CAWEHM010000015.1:0-142811 GCA_963808875.1 uncultured Thermoleophilaceae bacterium | reverse complement strand
AGCGCGAACTCGCCTACCGCGCCGGCACGAGCCAGAGCGCGATCGCGCGCATCGAGGGTGGCGACGAGGACATCACCTGGAAGCGCCTCACCTCGATCCTTGCCGCCATGGGCGACCGGCCGGTCCTCGACAGCCAGCGGCTCCAGAGCCGCTACGACTTTCACGACCTGATGCGCGAGCGCGCGATGCCGGCTGAGGCTCGCCTGCAGAGCGCGATCAACTTCGACCGCTTCGGGTCGGAGCTCGCCATCGCCGGCGCACAGGCACGCGCCGAGAATGCCGCCGCCTGATCGGGTCTTCAGGCCCGACGAGATCATCCGCGTCCTCGCCGCCCACGGCGTGGACTTCGTGGTCATCGGCGGACTGGCGGTCCAGGCTCACGGCTACATTCGGCTCACGCAGGACCTGGACGTCATCGTCCGACCCAGCCTCCTGAATCTGACCCGGCTAAGTGAAGCTTTCCTCGACCTTGAGGCCGAGCTTCGCACGCGCGGCGCACTCCGGCTGGGCGATCCTCACCAGCTGCGCCGCGCTCCCCACATCCAGGTTGCAACCCGGGCGGGGCCGCTTGACGTGATTCACGTCGAGCACGTCGCCGGTGCACCGAAGAGCTACGACACGCTCAGCGAGGCTGCCCTCGTCGTGAGCCTCGGTGAGTTGGAGGTCGCCTTCGCCGGGCTGTCCGACCTCATCCGCATGAAGCGCGCCGCCGGCCGCGCACATGACCTGGCGGACATCGAGGCGCTGACGCGCGAGCCTGAGTCAACATAGGACCACTCATGGACCTCGACGTCCTGTTTCTCGGCACCGCCGGCTCGTCGCCGGGCGCTCGCCGCGGCCTGCCCGCCACGCTTGTCCGGCGCGGCGGCGACCGGCTGCTGTTCGATTGCGGCGAGGGCACTCAGCGGCAGCTCATGCAGTCGGTGGGCCTCGTGGAGCTCGAGGAGCTGTTCATCACCCACTTCCACGCCGACCACGTGCTCGGTGTTCCCGGGATGCTCAAGACGTTCGCGCTCCGGCAGCGCGAGCGCGACCTGGTCGTGTACGGGCCGCGCGGGCTCAGGCGGCTGTTCGAGCTCCTGTCGCCGGTCATCGGGCGGCTCACCTTTCGCGTCGTGCTGAACGAGCTGGAGCCGAACGACGAGCTCGAGCGCGACGGCTACCGGATCGCAGCCTTCGACGTGGACCACGGTGGGCCGGGACTCGGCTGGGCACTGGTCGAGGACCCGCGCCCGGGCGAGTTCGATCCGGTGCGGGCCCGCGAGCTCGGCGTGACTCCCGGCCCGGACTTCGGCCGGCTCCAGCAGGGGGAGGAGGTCGGCGGCGTGAGGCCGGAGCAGGTGATGGGGGAGACGCGGCGCGGCCGCAAGGTCGTCCTCACCGGCGATACCGCGCCGTGCGACATGACCCGGCTCGTGGCCTGGGAGGCCGACCTGCTCGTGCACGAGGCCACCTTCATGGAGGAGGACGCCGAGCGTGCGGCGGAGACCCGCCACTCCACAGCGGTCCAGGCGGCCGAGCTGGCCGCAGCCGCGAGCGTGCGGATGCTCGCGCTCACCCACATCTCGCCGCGCTACCCGGGCGGCCAGGTGCGCGACGAGGCCCGGACGGTCTTCGAGAACACGATCGTGCCGCGCGACTTCGACACCGTCGAGATCCCGTTCCCGGAGCGTGGTGAGCCGGTGCACATCAGGGCGTCGGACACGCCGCCCGAGCGCGAGCCGGTCGCCTAGCCGGACTCAGCCGGAGCTGAGGAAGTCCACCGGCGGCGCTGCCGGCTTCGGCGCCGGAGCGGGCGCCGGCGCGGGGGCCGGCGCGGCCGGGGTGGGCGCGACCGGCGGCAGCGCGGAGGCGGTGGGTGCCACAGGTGCTGCAGGTGCCGCGGGCGCGGGAGACGGTTGTGCAGCAGCCGCCTGGCCGGCCGCGGCCGCGCGAGGGTGTCGCTGCTTGACGGGCGTGCGCCGGCGCGGCGCGAGCGCGGGAAGTTTCGGAGCGCTTCGCCACAGCACCGGCTTCGGCGCGCCGGGCTCCGGCGAGACCACGGCGGCCCGTGCGGGTTCCACGGCAGCGTCGCCGTCGTTGCCACCAGCCGCGACCACGGCACACCCAACCACCGCGGCGAAACCGACCAGGGCAATCGTCAGCCGCTTGGACACGGTGCTCCCGTCGCGGCCCCGGGCTGCAGGCATCTGTCCGTGCGCAGCGGTGGCCTGTGCTTGCGGAACCGGAACTCGGTGAGCTTGCCGACCAGCGCGCCCTTCGAGACCGCAACGGTGAGCCGGTCGCCGGCGCGGAAGCGCCGCTGCACCCGGCGAAGCCGGAGTGCACCGCGGCCGACGTGCGTGGTCACGCTGTCGAGGGGACAGGCACGCCCACGGCACGTGACCGAAACGGTCGCGCACACCGGCGCCCGCACGGTGAAGAGGTTCACCCGGGTCCTGGCGGGCTCGAGGCGGCCGCCGAGGGTAACCACCGGGAAGGGGCTGAGGAGCGGAGCCGGCTCGGGACGCGGCGGAGCGTCCGCGGCGTCCACGATGACCGTGCGCTCCTGGGCGGACATCTCGCCATTCGCGCTCGTCACCTGGAGCCCGACCACATGGGCGCCGGGGGCGGCGAATGAGATGGAGGCGGTCGCGCCGGTGGCGTCGCCGTAGAGGCCGTCACCGTCGAGGTCCCAGTCCTGGCTCCACAGGCGGCCGTCCGGGTCGCACGAGGAGGACGTCAGCTGGATCTGCTCGCCGGCGCGCGGAGTGGCGGGAGTGAGATCAAAGCTCGCGCTCGGCGGCTGCGCCGCGATCGCCGAGGGTGGGAGGAGTGCCGCGACCGCAACCAGGACGGCGACCCAAATGGAGCGATCTCTCATCTGACCGGGCAACCCAGGAATCCCTTCCGGGGTACCAACGCACGAAAGAAGGCTTATTTCACGAACGCGTCAGGCGTTCAGCGGAGGAGTCCGAAGGAGCTTCCGCGAGGTCCGGCTCACATACGCCGACGGGAACCGCTCCCGCTGGCCGTGAATCCTGACCTCGTTGCCGCAGGCGGGGCACCGCTTCGGCGCCTGGGCGCCGGATGCCGTGCGGCCGAACGCGCGCAGGAAGGCGCAGTGCTCGCAGACTGCATAGACCGGGAGTTCCATCCAAATGGTGGATTTCCGGCGCAGTTGCGGCCTAAACGTGTCTAAACACAGATCACTCAGCGGGGATCGCCGAGGCGAACCAGCTGAGGCGGCCCGCAGGCCTCGAGATCCTCCATGACGAGCTCGGCGAGCTCGGGATCCCAGCGCTCGGCGCCGACCAGCTGGCCGGCGAGATCGTTCACGCGGGCGAGCGCCTCGCGCGCGTCGTCGTCGAGCGTGATGTCCTCGCAGAAGAAGAGCGCGTCGCCGGCCTCGCGCAGGATCTGCTGCTCGGCAGGCTCGAGCGCGCCCTCGCCGGTGGCGTGGACGATCTTCATGAGCCGACCGTATGCCTGGGAGCGCTCGGGGGTCATCTGTAGCTCACAGTAGCGGTAGTCCGAGCGGGTGTCACTCGATGTCTCCGTCCGCCCCCCGGTGCTAGTCTCGCCGCGGTTCCTTTAACCCGGTCCTGTGAGGCCAGGAAGGGCAGTGAAGTGAACGAGAAGACGGTTCTGGACCGCGAAGACGTGCGGCGCACGCTGGTGCGGATCGCACACGAAATCGTCGAGAAGACAGGGGGCGAGGGAGTCGCGGTCGTCGGGATTCACCGTCGCGGCGCCGTGCTGGGCGCGCGCCTGCGAGACCTGGTCGCCGAGCTCGTCGGCGAGCCCGTTCCGCTCGGCGACATCGACATCAGCTTCTACCGCGACGACGTGGGCATCCGCGGCGCGGACTACCAGCCGGTCGTTCACTCGACCCACATCGACTTCCCGGTCGCGGGCACGACCGTCGTGCTGGTGGACGACGTGCTCTACACCGGCCGGACGGTGCGCGCCGCGATCGACGCGCTGTTCGACTACGGCCGGCCGAGCCGTGTGCAGCTCGCCGTGCTGGCCGACCGCGGGCACCGCGAGCTGCCGATCAGGCCCGACTACGTCGGCAAGAACCTGCCCACCGCCCGCGGCGAGCGGGTCAACGTGCGGGTCGAGGAGATAGACGGGATCGACGAGGTGGCGATCGACGCCGCCGCCCACCTGGAGGAGAGCATCTGATGCACCCGCACCTGCTGTCGGTGGACGACCTCTCGCGCGACGACATCGAGCGCATCCTCGGGCGCGCCGAGAGCTTCGCCGAGGTGTCCGGCCGTGAGATCAAGAAGGTGCCCACGCTGCGCGGGCGCACGGTGATCAACCTCTTCTACGAGGCCTCGACGCGGACGCAGTCCTCGTTCGAGCTCGCCGCCAAGCGGCTGAGCGCCGACCTGATCACGCTGAAGGCGGCGGGGTCGGCGGTGGACAAGGGCGAGTCGCTGAAGGACACGGTGCAGACGCTCTCCGCCTACGACCCGGCCGCGATCATCATCCGCTCGCCGCATGCGGGCGCCGCCGGGCTGGTGGCGCGCTGGACGTCGGCGGCGGTGATCAACGCCGGCGACGGCAAGCACGAGCACCCGACTCAGGCGCTGCTCGACCTGTACACGCTGAAGCGCCGCGCCGGGTCGCTCGAGGGCCTGAAGGTCTGGATCGTGGGCGACGTGCTCCACAGCCGAGTGGCGCGCTCGAACATCCTCGCCTTCACGCGAATGGGGTGCGAGGTCACCGTGTGCGGGCCGCCGACGCTGATCCCGCGTGGGATCGAGTCGCTCGGGTGCGCGGTCCGCTACACGCTCGACGAGCTGGGCTCGGCCGACGTGGTGTACGCGCTGCGGATGCAGCGCGAGCGGATGACCGGCTCGTTCGTGCCGTCGCTGCGCGAGTACGCGGCGAGGTACCAGATCGACGGGAAGCGGCTGGGCACGAACCAGCTCCTGATGCACCCGGGGCCGGTCAACAGGGGAGTCGAGCTCGCGGCCGAGGTGATCGACTCGCCGCAGGCGCTGATCGCCGAGCAGGTGGAGTCGGGAGTGGTGGTCCGGATGGCGGTGCTCTACGAGCTGCTGGCGGGCCGGGGGGCACCCAACGGGGTGCGCGAGGGCGCCGAGACGGAGCCCCAGCCCGCATGAGCGCCTCGGCAGCTCCCAACAACGGCGGATTCGCGCCCAGCTCGACCGTGGAGCTCGACTCCGCGGGCGGGCCGCCGGCGACGGTGCTGGTGCGCGGCGCCCGGCTGCTCGATCCGCGCTCGGGGCTCAACGGAGTGAGCGACGTGCTGGTGCGCGACGGGCGCATCACGGAGATCAGCGCGACGCTTGACGCTCCCGACGGGGCCGAGGTGGTGGAGGCCGAGGGGCTCCACGCCTTCCCGGCCTTCGTCGACCCGCACGTGCATCTGCGCACGCCGGGGCGCGAGGACGAGGAGGACATCGACTCGGGCACGCGCGCCGCCGCGGCGGGCGGCTTCTGCGCGATCCTCGCTCAGCCGAACACCGAGCCGGTGGTGGACTCGGCGCCGGTGCTGCGCTCGCTGCGCGAGCGCGCGCGGGCCGAGGCGCGGATTCCCACCGGCTTCATGGCGGCGATCACCGTCGGCCAGGACGGCGAGCGGCTCACGGAGATGGCCGAGCTGGCGGACGTGGGCGCGGCCGGGTTCACCGACGACGGGCTGCCCGTGCGCTCCGCCGGCGTGATGCGCCAGGCGCTCCAGTACCAGCGGCTCTCCGGCCGGGTGCTGGCGCTGCACGAGGAGGACCCGTCGCTGTCGGCGGGCGGGGTGATGCACGAGGGCGAGATGTCGGCGCTACTCGGCGTGGCGGGGATCCCGTCGGTGTCCGAGTCGTCGATGGTCGCGCGCGACTGCGACGCTCGCGCTGTACGAGGAGGGGCGCATCCACGTGCAGCACGTGTCGGCGCGCGAGACGCTCGACGTGCTGGAGCGGGCGAAGGCGGCCGGCTGCCAGGTCACCTGCGAGGCCACGCCGCACCACCTGCTGCTGACCGACGAGGCGGTGCGGACGCTCGACACGAACATGAAGATGAACCCGCCGCTGCGCTCCGACGCCGACCGGCGCGCGCTGATCGAGGCGGTGCGGTCGGGCGCTGATCGACTGCAT
Organism: uncultured Thermoleophilaceae bacterium; assembly: GCA_963808875.1. Classification (GTDB taxonomy): domain Bacteria; phylum Actinomycetota; class Thermoleophilia; order Solirubrobacterales; family Thermoleophilaceae; genus JACVRW01. Next base: position 136,707 of record CAWEHM010000015.1, on the reverse strand, counting down.
CGCCACCGACCACGCCCCTCACGCGCGCGAGGAGAAGGAGCAGCCGTTCGAGCTTGCGCCGATGGGGGTCACCGGCCTGGAGACCGCGTTCGCGGCGCTGCACACCGGGCTGGTGCTGGCGGGGCGTGATCGAGCTGTCGCTGCTGGTCGAGCGGATGACCGCGGGCGGCGCGCCGTTCGGCCTCGAGGTGCCGACGCTTCGGCCCGGGGCGCCTGCAAACCTCTGCCTCGTGGACCTGGAGGCGGACTGGGACGTGGGCGAGGCGGGCTACGAGAGCCGCTCGGCCAACTGCGCGTTCGCCGGGCAGACGGCTCACCGGCCGCGTGCGGATGACGATCGCCGACGGCTGCGTGGCGTACCGCGAGCGGAGCTTCGCGCTTGGCGCGGTGGCATGAGCGCCGCCTACCTGCTGCTGGAGGACGGGACCCGCTTCGACGGCGAGTCGGTCGGCGCCCCGGTCACCGGACTCGGCGAGGTCGTCTTCAACACGTCGATGTCGGGTTACCAGGAGGCGGTCACCGATCCCAGCTACGCGGGCCAGATCATCGTCTTCACTTATCCGCTGATCGGCAACTACGGGGTCGCCCGGGCGCATATGGAGTCCGACTCGCATCCACGCGCGCGCGGTGATCATGCGCGAGGGGATCGACCGGGAGGACGCCTCGCACGCCGAGGGCGGCTGGCTCACCTGGCTCGCCGACTGCGGCATCCCTGCCCTGTCGGGTGTCGATACACGCGCGCTCGTGCGACATATCCGTGACAAGGGTGCGATGCGCGGCGGGATCTTCGCGCGGCCGACGCGGCGCCGGAGGCCGAGGCGCGCACGATCGCGTGCTCGCCGAGCCCTCGATGACCGGCGCGGACTTCGCGCGCGAGGTCAGCCCGCGGGAGCCCGTGATCCTCGAGGGCGACGGGCCGCGGGTGATCGCCATCGACACCGGCATCAAGGACTCGATCGTGCGCAATCTGCGTGACAGGGGCGTTCACCTGGAGCTCCATCCGTGTGACATCTCGGCGGAGGCCCTGATGGAGCGCCGGCCGGACGCCGTCTTCCTCGCGAACGGCCCCGGCGACCCGGCGGCGCTCGACTACGTGGTCGAGACCGTGCGCGACGTGGTCGGCAAGGTGCCGGTCTGGGGCATCTGCCTCGGTCACCAGCTGCTGTGCCGGGCGGTCGGCCTCGAGACGTACAAGCTCCCCTTCGGCCACCGCGGCGCGAACCACCCGGTCAAGGACCTCGAGACGGGCAAGATCGAGATCACGTCGCAGAACCACGGCTTCGCGGTCCTCGGCCCGGGCGGCAGGAAAACGATCGACACCGACGACCCGGTCAGATGGGACACCGACTTCGGGGCGGCCGAGCTTCAGCAGCTGAATCTCTATGACCGGACGGTGGAGGGGCTTGTGCTGCGCGACGTGCCGGCCTCGACGGTCCAGTACCACCCGGAGGCCGGCCCGGGCCCGCACGACGCGCTCCATCTCTTCGACCGCTTCCTCGACACCCTGCGGGTGCCGGCCTAGTGCCGCGTAGAGACGACATCCACCGCATCCTCATCCTCGGCTCCGGTCCGATCGTCATCGGCCAGGCGGCCGAGTTCGACTACTCGGGCGCGCAGGCCTGCAAGGTGCTGCTCGAGGAGGGCTACGAGGTCGTCCTCGTCAACTCGAACCCGGCGACGATCATGACCGACCCGGAGTTCGCCACGCGCACGTACATCGAGCCGCTCACGCCCGAGTCGGTAGCCAAGGTGATCGAGCGCGAGCAGCCGGACGCGCTGCTGCCGACGCTCGGTGGCGGCACGGCGCTGGATCTCGCGCGCGAGCTGTCGGAGAACGGCACGCTCGGTAGGCACCGGGTCGAGCTGATCGGGGCCGACTACGACGCCATCCGCCGCGCCGAGGACCGCGAGCTGTTCCGGGCGACCATGGAGCGGGCGGGCCTCCGCGTGCCGCGCAGCGCGGCGGTCAAGTCGATGCGCGAGGCCGAGCGGGCGCTGCCCGAGGTGGGCCTGCCGGCGATCGTGCGACCCGGGTTCACCATGGGCGGCCACGGCGGCGGGATCGCATGGACGGAGCCCGAATACCGGCAGGTGGTGGCCGAGGGGCTCGCGGCCAGCCCGATCGGGCAGGTGCTCGTCGAGGAGTCGGTGATCGGCTGGGGCGAGTTCGAGCTCGAGGTGATGCGCGACCGGAACGACAACGTCGTGATCGTCTGCTCCATCGAGAACATCGACCCGATGGGCGTGCACACCGGCGACAGCGTCACGGTGGCGCCCCAGCAGACCCTCTCCGACACGCTCTACCAAGAGCTCCGCGACCAGGCGCTGACGGTGATCCGGGCGGTGGGCGTCGAGACGGGCGGGTCGAACATCCAGTTCGCGGTCAACCCGGAGACCGAGGAGATCGTCGTCATCGAGATGAACCCGCGGGTGTCGCGGTCGTCGGCGCTGGCGTCGAAGGCCACCGGGTTCCCGATCGCCAAGATCGCGGCGCGGCTCGCCGTGGGCTACGCGCTCGAGGAGATCGACAACGACATCACGAAGAAGACGCCGGCCAGCTTCGAGCCGACGATCGACTACGTGGTCGTCAAGTGGCCGCGGTTCGCCTTCGAGAAGTTCCCGGGCGCCGACGGGCAGCTCCACACGTCGATGCAGTCGGTGGGCGAGGCGATGGCGATCGGCCGGACCTTCAAGCAGGCGTTCATCAAGGCGATGCGATCGCGGGAGCTCGACGTGCTGCCGTCGTTCGGCGAGGACGACGACCTGCTGCAGAGGCTCGAGTCGCCCTCCGACGACCGCTACGAGATCCTCTTCGAGGCGATCCGGCGCGGGCACTCGGAGGAGGAGCTCTGCAGCCGGACGGGGATCGACCCCTGGTTCATGGCCGAGATGGCGGCGCTCGCGCGCGGCGAGGATCCGCAGGTGGGGCTCGAGCGGAGCTTCAAGTCCGTGGACACATGCGCCGCCGAGTTCGAGGCCGAGACGCCCTACTACTACTCGGGCTGGGAGCGCCGGGTGGCGCACGAGGTGCGGCGCGGCGACCGGGCGAGCGTGGTGATCCTCGGGAGCGGCCCGAACCGGATCGGCCAGGGCATCGAGTTCGACTACTGCTGCGTGCACGCGGCGATGACGGTGCGCGAATCGGGCCGCGACGCCGTGATGATCAACTGCAACCCGGAGACGGTTTCGACCGACTACGACACCTCGGATCGCCTCTACTTCGAGCCGCTCACCCTGGGCGACGTGCTCGGCGTGATCGAGATCGAGCGGCCGGAGGGCGTGATCGTCCAGTTCGGCGGGCAGACGCCGCTGAAGCTGGCGGCCGGCCTCGCCGAGGCGGGGGTGCCGCTGCTCGGCACGCCGGTCGACTCGATCCACAGGGCGGAGGACCGGCCGAGCTTCGGGGCACTGCTGGATGAGCTGGGGCTGAAGTCGCCGCCGTATGCCACGGCCGAGTCGCACGAGCAGGCGCTCCAGGTGGCGGACACGGTGGGCTACCCGCTGCTGGTGCGGCCGTCGTATGTGCTCGGCGGCCGGGCGATGGAGCTCTGCTACTCGGCTGAGCAGCTGCAGAGCTACCTGAAGCGGACGAACGGCGGCGCCGGCCGGACGATCTTCCTGGACCGGTTCCTCGAGAACGCGATCGAGATCGACGTGGACGCGTTGTGCGACGGCACCGACGTCGAGATCGGCGCGATCATGCAGCACGTCGAGGAGGCGGGCGTGCACTCGGGCGACAGCGCGTGCGTGATCCCGGCGATGTCGCTCGGGGACGAGATGCTCCGGCAGGTTGAGGAGGCGTCGCGCTCGATCGCGCTCGCGCTCGGCGTCGTCGGCCTCATCAACATCCAGTTCGCGGTTCACGGCGACAGCGAGGAGCTGTACGTGATCGAGGCGAACCCGCGGGCGTCGCGGACGGTCCCGTTCGTGTCGAAGGCGATCGGCGTGTCGCTGGCGAAGCTGGCGTGCCGGCTGATGCTGGGCGAGCGGCTGCGCGACATGGACCTCGACATCCCGCGCCAGCCGCGCCACGTGTCCGTGAAGGAGGCCGTGCTCCCGTTCGGGCGCTTCCCGCGGGCCGACGCGCTGCTCGGGCCGGAGATGAAGTCGACCGGCGAGGTGATGGGCGTGGCGTCCGACTACCCGACCGCGTTCGGCAAGGCGCAGGCGGCCGCCGGCGCCGGGCTGCCGGCGTCCGGCACGGTGTTCATCTCGGTGACCGACGGCGACAAGTCCGCGGCCACCCAGATCGCCGCCGGCTTCCACGACATGGGCTTCCGCGTGGTGGCCACGGGCGGCACCGCGACGGCGATCCGGCGCATGGGCGTGCCGGTGGAGCGGATCCTGAAGCTGTCGGAGGGCTCGCCCAACGTGGTGGATCGGATCGACGCCGGCGAGGTCGACCTCGTGATCAACACGCCAACCGGCTCCGGCGCACGAGCGGACGGGTACGAGATCCGCCGCTCGGCGATCGGGCGCGGCATCCCCTGCATCACGACGATGTCCGGCGCGAGCGCCGCCCAGCGAGCGATCCGCGCGGCCCGCGCCGGGGAGACGTCGGTGATCTCGCTGCAGGAGCTGCACGGGCAGCTGGCTCAGCGGGCCTTCGACGGGGACAGGTTCGAGTCCGTCCCCGCGAGCACCGAGAGCTCGTCCGCGGAGGCGGAGCGCGGCGCTTGACCGAGCCGCGCACGCTGGCGCCGCCCGAGCGGCGCATGGCGACCGTGTCGGGTCTCGAGCGGCTCGGCGCGTATGACCTGATCACGGCGCTTGACTCCTCCGGGCCGCGGGACCCGCAGCCCGGCCAGTTCTACATGCTGGCCGCCGCCGAGCGGTGGGGAGGGGGCGGTGACGAGCGGCCCTACCTTCCACGCGCCTTCTCCTACGCGCGGGCACGCGCGGAGGCGGACGGCGTGGCGCTCGACTTCCTGCTCGAAGCCGTCGGCCCCGGCACCCGGCGGCTCTCCGAGCTGAGGCCCGACGACGGGCTAGCCCTGGTGGGCCCGCTCGGCATCGGCTTCCGCCCGCCGGCCGACGGGACGCGAGCGCTGCTCGTGGGCGGCGGAATCGGGGCGGCCCCGCTGCTGTGCTGGCAGGAGGAGATCCGCGACGCTCAGGTTCTCCTGGGCTTCCGTACCGCGGCGCATGCCCAGGCCGCCGCCCTCTTCGCCGGCCAGCCGCAGGTGGTCACCGATGACGGCTCGGTCGGGCGGCGGGCGCTTGTGACGGAACTGCTCGCAGGCGAGCTGGACGGTGACGCGCAGGCGACGGTGTACGCGTGCGGGCCGCCCGCGATGCTCGAGGCGGTCAGGGCGCTGTGCGCCGAGCGCGATGTTCCCGCCCAGCTCGCGATGGAGTCGGGCATGGCGTGCGGATTCGGTGCCTGTTTTGGCTGCGTCGTGCCAACCCGTAACGGTTACGTGCGCCTCTGCGTCGACGGCCCGGTGATGGACGCCGCGGAACTGGAGACCGCGATGGTCGCGGGAGCGGGCCATTGATGGCCGCGGACGGATCGGCGCCCGCCGGAAGCGGCGCGGACGGACCGGCGCCCGGCGGAAGCGGCGCGGACGGATCGGCGCCCGGCGGAAGCGGCGCGGGCGGACCGGCGTCCGGCGGAAGCGGCGCGGATCGTTCCGTCGAGCTCTGCGGGGTACGCCTCCGAGGGCCGGTCCTGAACGGGTCGGGCACCTTCGACGCCATCGCGGCCCGGCGCGCCTTCGGCGACGCCCTCCTCGACCGGTTCCCCTTCCACGCCTTCGTCTCCAAGACGATCACGCTCGAGCCTCGCCAGGGCAACCCGCCGCCCCGGCTGTGGGAGACGCCCGCCGGCCTGATCAACTCGATCGGGCTCCCCAACAGGGGGCTCGACGGCTTTCTCGAGTCGGATCTCCCTCGGCTGGCGGAGCTCCCGGTGCCACTGATCGTCTCCGTCATGGGGTTCAGCCGCGACGAGCTCGCGCGGCTGGTGGCGGCGGTCGGGGCGCGAGACGAGGTCGCCATGCTCGAGCTGAACGTGTCCTGCCCGAACGTCGAGACCGGCCTGGTCATGGGAGCCGACCCCGCGGAGACGGCCGCCGCCGTTGAAAGGGTCCGCTCGGAGAGCCAAAAGCCGCTGATCGTGAAGCTCACGCCCAACGCGGCCGATCCGGCGGCCGTGGCCCGCGCCGCCGAGGAGTCGGGCGCGGACGCCGTCTCCCTCGTGAACACCCTCAAGGGCATGGCGCTCCACCCGGAGACCCGCGAGCCGTGGCTCGGCGGCCGCACCGGCGGGGTGTCCGGTCCGTCGATCCGCGCGATCGCCCTCGAGCAGGTGGCGAGTGTCTCGGCGAGGGTCGAGATCCCGGTTATCGGCATGGGCGGCATCTCGACCGGCCGTCAGGCGGCCGATTTCCTCGCCGCGGGCGCCACGACCATCGCGATAGGCACCGAGAGCTTCCGAGACCCCGCCGCCGGCCGACGGATCGCCGCCGACCTGGCGGCTCTTGCCCTACCGGGGGCGCACCCCGCCCCAGCCTCGACAGTCGTCTGAGCCCGTTTGGGGGACATGGAATGGCTGTTTCTCCGCAGATTGCGGGAACTTTCTCGTCCGTCCCGCCCATCGGTCCAATTTGCTCAATCAAAACCCCTGCAAACAACCGGAAAAACGCTCAAGGACCCCGAACCGCCCTCAAGCTAAGGTCGAGGTCAAGGTGAATTAGCGTATTTTTTGCGCTTTCCCCCTCGACGCCAGCGGATCAGCGTGTACTATCGCCGCCCATGCCGGCCGCCCCCCAGTCGCCCGCCAAATCCCACCCGGCGGGCCTCGCTCCAGAGCGCTCTCTGACCCAGCGAATGGACGCCCTCCAGCGCGCAAACGAGATCAGAACCCGCAGAGCAAAGCTGAAAAGAGACCTCAAGGCGGGGCGCGCTCAGATCCACGGCCTGCTCCTCGATCCACCCGAATACGTGCTCACGGCGAAGGTCTTCGACCTGCTTCTGGCGGTGCCGAAGTACGGCCGCGTGAAGGTGAATCGAATCCTCACTCACTGCCGCATCTCGCCGAGCAAGACCATCGGCGGGCTGTCCGAGCGGCAGCGCAACGAGCTCGTCTCGTACCTGCGCCGATAGCCCCGATCCTCGTCATCACGGGGCCGTCGGGCGTCGGCAAGGGAACGCTCATAAAGCGGCTCCTGGAGCGGGTTCCGGGGCTCGAGCTGGCGGTTTCGGCGACCACTCGCGACCCCCGTCCGGGCGAGGTGAACGGGGTGGACTACCACTTCCTCAGCCAGGCCGACTTCGATCGCCGCGTCGAGGCCGGCGAGTTCCTCGAGCACGCCGTCTACGCCGGGCAACAGCTACGGGACGCTGTGGAGCGAGCTCGAGCGGCCGGCGCGCGGGATCGTGCTCGAGATCGACGTCCAGGGCGCCCGCCAGGTGCACGAGCGGCTGCCCAACGCAAAGCGGATCTTCATCGAGCCGCCGTCGTTCGAGGCGCTCGCGGAGCGCCTGATGCAGCGGGGCTCGGATTCGCCCGAGCAGATCGAGCGCCGCCTGGCGGCCGCGCGCGAGGAGATGGCGGCCCGGGACGAGTTCGACCACCACATCGTCAACGATGACCTCGAGCGTGCAGTGGAGGCGCTCGCGAACCTCGCCGCTACCATGTGTCCCCCGTGATCAAGCCACGTCTGGACAAGCTGCTCGAGCGCGTTGACTCCCACTACGCCGTCGTGCTTGGTCGCAGCCAAGCGCGCCCGGCAGATCAACTCGTACTACCACAACCTCGGCGAGGGAACGTTCGACGAGTACCCGCCTCCGATGGTGGAGACCGGTTCGAAGAACTACCTCAAGATCTCCCTCGAGGAGATCGCCGCCGGGAAGATCAAGTACCGCTACCGCTAGGAGGCGTACTTGGCCCGGATCCTCGTCGGCGTAAGCGGCGGGATCGCCGCCTATAAGGCAGTCGAGCTGGTTCGGCTCGCCACTGCCGCGGGCCACTCCGTGCGGGTCATCCAGACGCCCGCGAGCCTCGAGTTCGTCGGGCGGGCCACGTTCGAGGGCGTGACCGGCGCGCCCGTGCTGGTCGAGGAGTTCGAGCCCGATCCCGCCCGGGGTGCCTTCCCGGGCGACCCCGCGTCCGACCACAGCCCGATCTCCCACCTGGAGCTGGTGGGGCGCGCCGACGTGTTCGTGATCGCGCCGGCGTCGGCCAACACGCTGGCGAAGCTGGCCGCCGGGCTGGCCGACAACCTGCTCACGAGCGCGGCGCTGGCGAACACGGCGCCGCTCGTGCTTGCGCCGGCGATGAACAACCGGATGTACGAGCACCCGGCCACGCAGGCGAACCTGCGAGCTGCTGCGCTCCCGGGACGCTCGTGTGGTCGACCCCGGCACCGGGCGGCTTGCGTCGAAGGGCGAGTGGGGGGTGGGCCGGCTCGCGGAGCCGGCCGAGATCCTGGCTGCGGCTGAGGCGGCGATCGCCCGGCACGCCGCGCCCGGCGGGGGCTACGCCCCCCGGTCACTCGACGGACTTCGTGTCCTCGTGACCGCCGGCGGGACGCGAGAGCCGATCGACTCCGTGCGCTTCATCGGGAATCGCTCGTCCGGCCGGATGGGCGTTGCCCTCGCCGAGGAGGCGGCCCGCCGCGGCGCCGACGTGACTCTCGTTGCGGCCAACGTGACGATCCCGTCCCCGCAGGGCATCGAGATGATCGCGGTCGAGACCACCGAGGAGCTCGCGGCGGCGGTGCGCGAGAGCTTCGCGGCCGCCGACGTGCTCGTCATGGCCGCCGCGCCCGCCGACTTCCGTCCCTCCACCGCCGCGGCCGGCAAGCTGAAGAGGGAGGGAGCCGGGCCTCGCGCTCGAGCTCGAGCCGACCGAGGACATCGTCGCCGGCGTGGCGGCGAGCAGGCGACCGGATCAGACCGTGATCGGCTTCGCAGCCGAGCACGGCGAGGGGGCCGTGGAGCGCGGGCGGGCGAAGCTCGCCCGGAAGGGGCTCGACGCCGTGGTGGTCAACGACATCTCCCGCACCGACATCGGCTTCGACACCGACGAAAACGAGGTGACGATCGTCTTCGGGGACGGCGAGCGGGAGGTCGGCCGGCGGCCGAAATCCGAGGTCGCCGCAGCGATTCTCGACGAGGTCGAGCGCTTGAGAACGGGGGTCGAGGAGCCGAGTACCGTAGAACCGGAGTCATGAGCAGCGAGAACGCATACGAGCTGTTCAAGAAGGGCAGCGAGCTCCTCGAGCAGGGCGACTTCATGGCAGCGTCGGTGCCGCTGGAGCGCGCTCGGTCGCTGGAGCCGGACAAGGGCTCGATCCGCGAGGCTCTGGGGCGCGCCTACTTCCGCTCGGCGCGCTTCGACAAGGCCGCCGAGGAGTTCGCGGCGCTCGTCGAGCGCTACCCGGTCAACGACTACGCGCACTTCTGCCTGGGCCGCTCCCTCGAGAAGACCGGCCGCCGCGCCGAGGCCCGCCGCCACGCCGCCCTCGCGGCGAACATGCGGCCCGACCGGAAGGACTACCAGGCCTTCCGCGACCGGCTGCAGACGGCGTAGCGCGAAGCGCCGACAAACCCTCAACCACCCTCCGAAAAGGGTCAGACCCCTAATCTCTGACTAAGATCAGAGAATGGAATCGCAGGTCGCCCAGGTGCGCCGCTTCAACCGGACGGTCACTCAGCGGGTCGGTGCGCTGAGCGACGACTTCCTGTCGCGCTCCCGTCCGCTCGCGATGTCACGGCTGCTGTGGGAGATCGGCACCGAGGGCGGCGAGGTGGTGATGCTCCGCGCGCGCCTGGGTGTGGACTCCGGGCAGCTGAGCCGGATGCTCAGGGCGCTCGACGCCGACGGGCTCGTGACGGTGACGCCCAGCGAGGCCGACGGGCGGGTGCGGGTCGCTCGGCTCACCGAGAGGGGGCTCGCCGAGCGAGCGGTCCTGGACGAGCGGAGCGACGAGCTCGCGGTGTCGATCCTCGCACCGCTTGGCGACGGAGAGCGCGCCGAGCTCGCGGAGGCGATGAGGACGGTCGAGCGGCTGATCACCACGTCGATGGTCGAGATTCGGGGCGCAGACCCGGAGGAGCCGGACGCCCAGCGCTGCCTGCGCGCGTACGTGGCCGAGCTGAACCGGCGGGCGCCCGACCGCGGGTTCGACCCGAGCAAGGGCTCGACGGCCGAGCCGCACGAGGTGCGGTGGCCGGTCGGCGCGTTCGTGGTCGTGTACCTGCACGGGGAGCCCGTCGGGTGCGGCGCCGTGAAGCACCACGCGGGCGAGGTGACCGACATCAAGCGGATGTGGGTCGCCGAGTCGGCCCGCGGGCTCGGCATCGGCCGCCGGCTGCTCGAGCACCTGGAGAACCTCGCGCGCGAGCACGGCTCCCGCGAGGTCCGTCTCGAGACCGGCGACGTGCTGGGCGAGGCGATCGCGCTGTACCGGTCGGCGGGGTATGTCGAGGTGGAGCCGTTCAACGATGAGCCGTTTGCGGATCGGTGGTTTGCGAAGCCGCTCGGCAGGTCCCAAACGACGCATTGAAGTCAGGCACCACGCGACGGTGGTCGGGAATCGTTGCGGAAAACGCCACGATTCCCGACCACCGTGACACGGTGCCTGCCCTCAGTGCGTCGTTGAGAGCCCTCGCACACCAGCCGCGTGCGCCCGCGCGGCCACCACCGCCTCGGTCACCAGGCCCAGCAGGCGGTCGACTCCGTGCTCGTCGGCGTCCGATACTGGGATGTCGGCGTGCACCCAGATGTCCTGCGAGCGCGTGCAGCCGAAGCGGACCAGCCGGGTCTGCCGGTTCCACCAGAGCAGCATCCACGGATCGAGGTCCCCGGCCGCGTAGACCGCGATCGCCTGAGCTCGCAACAGGCCGTCGGCGATCCGGAGGCTCGCCTCGATCGGGTCGCCGCCCACCCGGTCGCCCGGCACGGTGATGCCCCACTCGGCATGGGCGAGCCGGCGCGCGGTCAGCCCCTCGACCGACTCCAGATAGGCGTCGACCTCGTCAACGGCAGCCATTCGGGCAGAGTACGCACGCGTGCGCGCGCTGGTGCAACGGGTGAGCGAGGCTTCGGTGACGGTCGACGGCACGGAGGTCGCGCGGATCGGCCTCGGCCTGCTCGTCCTCCTCGGCGTCCGCCGGGGCGACACGCAGGCCGAGGCCGAGCGGATCGCGGCCAAGCTGCTCGCGCTCCGCGTCTTCGAGGACGCCGACGGCAAGATGAACCTGAACGTCAGGGACGCGGGCGGCGAGGTCCTGTGCGTCTCCCAGTTCACGCTCTACGGCGACACCCGCAAGGGAAACCGCCCGGGCTTCTCGGAGGCCGCTCCGCCCGACGAAGCGGAGCCGCTCTACGAGCGAGTACGAGGCGCGCTCGACGCGCAGGGCGGCGTCTTCGGCGCCCACATGGCCGTGTCACTCATAAATGACGGCCCTGTAACCCTGATGGTGGAAACCTGAGTTAGGCTGGGGCGATGCGCCGCCTGGCTCCGGCGATCCTCTTCTGCTTCTGTCTGCTCGCCCCCGACCTGGCCGAGGCGGGAACGCTGTCGCGCGAGGGCAGCACGGTGGTCTACACCGACGCCGGGGACGTTGCGAACCAGGTGTTTCTGTTCGAGGGCGATGGGGCCGACGGCACCTACTTCGTCGGTGACAGCAATGCCACCGTCACCGACGACGACTCCGGATGCGCGGACCAAGGTGGCGACCTCTTCAGCTGCTCGGGCGTCGCGGCGTTCCGCGTCGACGTCGGCGGCGGCAACGACGAGGTACGCGGCGACGGCTCGGTCGGGAGCAACCCGCCCCTGGACATTCCGCTGATCGTGGACCTGGGTGGAGGCTCGACGAACTTCGCCGTTGGCGGGGATGCGGACGATGATCTCCGCGGCGGACCGGGAGGGGACAACCTCGTGGGCGGCCCAGGCAGCGACACGCTCGACGGGGGCTTCGGAGCGGACGGGCTGGACGGGGGTGCGGACGGGGACGTCGTGACCTACGCCAAACGCACCGAGGCGGTCACGGTTGACTTCACGGATCCGGCCTTTCAGGCGCACGGCTCCTCGAACGACGGCCCGCCTGGGGTGCGGGACCACATTCAAAATGTCGAGACCGTGGTCGGCGGAAGCGGCAACGACACGATGAAGGCGGGAACCGATGCCATCACGTTCCGCGGCGGCGCCGGTGACGACAGGCTCACCGGCAGCCCTGGCGTCGAGACGCTGATCGGCGGCGACGGCGCCGACGCGATCGACGCGCTCGCAGGCTCCGACACGGTGCTGGCGGGCGCGGGCGCGGACACCGTCGAGGCCCGCGACGGCGCCCAGGACGTCGTGGACTGCGGCCCCGACTCGGACACGGCGAACGTGGACGCGATCGACGAGATCACCTCCTGCGGCCAGGAACCTCCGCCTGCCACGATCTTCGTGCCGACCCCGGCCGCTCCGTCGCGCGTCCTCTTCGACCTGACCTATACGTTCGCCGCCGCCCGCCGCGGGACCACCCTGCGCAACCTCACGGCGGACGTCGAGCCGGGCGCGCGCGTGGCCGCAACCTGTCGCACGAAGAAGAACAGGCGCTGCACGCGCACGAAGGACCTGGCGCGAACGGCGAGATCGCTGCGCCTCAAGGGTTTCGAGGGCAAGCGCCTGCCGGTCGGGGCGAAGCTGACCGTCCGCGTCACGAAGGACGGCATGATCGGCGCGGTCAAGACACTGACGATTCGCAAGCGCAAGGCGCCCTCGCTGAAGACCCTCTGCATCCCTCCAGGCGCGGCGCGCCCGTCGCTCTGTTGAGCGCTACACTCGATTGACAACTTCAGTCGTTCGCCGCCCGCCGGGCGGCGCCTGAAGGTGGGCCGAGAGGTCCACCTTTTTTACGGACTAATGCGGATCGAGAACCTTCAAAGAGACATCGAGCAGCGCCTCGCCACGGCCGAGCCGGACGTGGAGGTGCTCGCCTGCGAGGACGCCGGCCGGGACCGCCTGCGGCTGTTCATCGACCACCCGAACGGGGTCGATCTCGCGCTCTGCGAGCGGGTCACGAAGCACCTGGGCGACCTGCTGGCCGACTACTCGCTCGAGGTGTCCTCGCCGGGGCCCGAGCGTCCGCTGTCCAAGCCCGACCACTTCCGCCGCTTCCTCGGCAAGCGGGCGCGCGTGCGCCTGCGCGAGCCGAAGGACGGCCACCGGAGCTTCACCGGGGAGCTCGTCGGCGCCAGTGAGGATGAGGTCACGGTCGCCGCCGACACCGGGGTCGTGTCGATCCCGTACTCGGAGATCAACCGCAGCAACCTGCTCGAGGGGGAGCGATGACCAAGGAGATAGTCGAGGCCGTCGGAGTCCTCGAGCGCGAGAAGGGAATCTCCGCGGACCGCCTGATGGCGGCGCTCGAGGACGCGCTCCTCTCGGCCTACAAGAAGACGCCGGGCGCGGCGAAGTACGCGCGCGTGGAGGTGGATCGCGACAGCGGCGACTTCCGCGTGTACGAGCTGCTGCTTCCGCCCGACCTCGAGGAGCAGCTGCTCGACGAGGTCGAGGAGGAGGCCGGGGAGCCCACCGTCGATCCCGAGACGGGGGAGATGGTCTATCCCGAGCCGCCCGAGATCGACCAGGAGCGGCTCATGCAGTACCGCGACCAGATCGAGGAGCGCGACGTCACGCCGCACGACTTCGGCCGCATCGCCGCGCAGACGGCCAAGCAGGTGATCCTGCAGCGCATCCGCGAGGCGGAGCGCGACATGATGTTCAACGAGTACCAGGACCGCGTGGGCGAGCTGATCACCGGCATCGTCCAGCAGTCCGACTCGCGCTACACGCTCGTCCAGCTGCGCGAGCGCGTCGAGGCGCTCCTGCCGCGCGGCGAGCAGGTGCACGGCGAGCGCTACGACCACGGTCAGCGCATCAAGGCGATCATCACCGACGTCTCGAACCAGGCGAAGGGGCCGTCGATCATCGTGTCGCGGCGCTCGCCGGAGCTGATCCGCGCGCTGTTCGAGCTCGAGGTGCCGGAGATCGCCGACGGGCTGGTGGAGATCCAGAACGTCGCGCGCGAGCCCGGCTACCGGTCGAAGATCGCGGTCGTCTCGCACGCCTCCGGCGTGGACCCGGTCGGCGCCTGCGTGGGCCCGCGCGGCTCGCGCGTGCGCATGGTCGTGTCCGAGCTCCGCGGCGAGAAGATCGACATCATCCCGTTCAACGAGGAGCCGGCGCGCTTCGTCGCGAAGGCGCTCTCGCCCGCGCGCGTGCGCGAGGTGCTCGTGGACGACGAGGCCAAGCAGGCCACCGTCATCGTGCCGGACGACCAGCTGTCGCTCGCGATCGGCAAGGACGGGCTGAACGCCCGCCTGGCCGCGCGGCTCACCGGCTGGCGCGTGGACATCCGCTCCGAGACCGAGTTCGCCGAGGAGGAGTCGGAGATGGGCTACGCGGAGGAGGACGTCTCCGGCCGCTGCGCCGCGATCCTCGCGAACGGCAAGCGCTGCCCGAACGCCTCGCTGCCCGGCTCGCGCTACTGCGGCCTGCCCGCGCACCAGGCGCTCGACGGGACCGGAACCGACTTCCTCGTGCCGCCGGAGGACGAGGGCGACGAGCGACGGCGACGGCGCTGAAGCGTCTGGGGAGGAGGCGCCCGTCACCTCATCCGAAAACGGCGATCTGGTGGTCGAGGATCTGATCGAGGATGTGGCGGTGGAGGACGAGCCGGCAGAGAACGCCACAGCGGATCAGCCCATCGACGAGGAGCCTGCCGAGGACGCCGATCCGGTCCCCGAGGACGAGCCGGCCGACCCGGAGGCTGAGGTATCGGTCGAGGCCGACGACCCCGAGCTCGACGAGGATCCCGAGCCGGCCGAGGACGCTGACGAGTCGTAGAGCCGGGTCGCCGCTGCGTGAGTTGTGGGCGCTCGCTCCCGAAGAGCGAGCTTCTGCGGCTGGTCCGCGGCGGGGATGGTCGGGTTCGACCAGATCCGGACGCAAGGGCGGAAGGCCGCGGCGCCTACGTCTGCGTTAACCCCGAATGCGCCGCTAGGCTCGGTACGAGCCGCCCGCTGGCGCGCAGCTTTCGCGCGCCGGTGACCGTCCAACAGGAGACCTTAGACTTCATCACCGCATGGCAAAGAAGCGCGTCCACGAGATAGCAAAGGAGCAAGGAATCACCTCGAAGGAGGCCCTGGCCGCCTTGAAGAAGGCCGGGCTGGAGGTGACGACCGCTTCTTCCTCCGTGGACGAGGCCGATGCCGCGAAGGCATTCTCGAACGGCGCCAGTGCGGCAAAGGCACCCGCGAAGGCGAAGAAGGCCGACGCGAAGCCGAAGTCGGACGGCGCGAAGGCCGAGGCGAAGCCGGCCGCGCAGGCGAAGGGCGACGGTGACGCCGCGCAGGCGAAGGGCGACGGCGACGCCCCGAAGGCGAAGGCCGGCGGCAAGCAGCAGGCGCCGCGCCGGGAGATTCAGCGCCCGCCCACTCCCGAGGGTGAGGTCAAGCGGGCCGGTCCCGAGGGACGTGGCCCGCGCATTCTTCAGGAGGCTCCTCCGCCGGAGCCGCCGCGGCCTCAGGGTCAGCGCAGCGGCCCGCGTGAGGGCGACCGCCAGGGTGGCGGCCGTGCACCGAGTGGCGGCGACAACGGGCCCGGCGCCGGCGGGGGTTCCGGCGGCGGCCAGCGTGGCGGAGCGCGTCCCACGCGCGGCGGGCGTGCCGGCGAGGGCGGCGGTGGCGGCCAGGGTGGCCGGCGTCGCCGCGTGGTCATCGACTCTCAGGCGGCGCGACGCGATCGCACTCCGCCGCCTCCGCAGCAGCCGGCCCGGCGAGGGCGCGGACGCAGGCGTCGTCCCCAGTGGGTGGAGCCGGATCTCGAGGCAGCGGCAGCGGCGGCGGCCGAGGCGGCGCTTCAGGAGGATCCGCCCAGCCCCGTTCGCTCCGGAAGCACCGTCAAGGAGGTCGCCGAGTCACTCAAGCTCTCGGCCCCCGAGGTCATCAAGAAGCTCATGGAGCTCGGCGAGATGGCGACGCTCACGCAGACGCTCTCCGACGAGGCCATCGAGGTGCTCGCCGAGGCGTTCGACAAGAAGGTCACGATCCACTCGGCGGCCGACGACGTCGACGAGGAGCCTGCCTTCGAGGACACCGACGACGACCTGATCGAGCGCCCGCCCGTGATCACCATCATGGGCCACGTCGACCACGGGAAGACGTCGCTGCTCGACGCCATCCGGGAGACCGAGGTCGCGGCGGGCGAGGCCGGCGGCATCACGCAGCACATCGGCGCCTACCAGGTCCACCACGACGGCCACACGATCACCTTCCTCGACACCCCGGGCCACGAGGCCTTCACGGCCATGCGCGCCCGCGGCGCCAAGGTCACGGACATCGCCGTGATCGTGGTGGCCGCCGACGACGGCGTCATGCCGCAGACCGTCGAGGCGATCGACCACGCGAAGGCCGCCGAGGTGCCGGTCATGGTCGCCGTCAACAAGATCGACAAGGAGGGCGCGGACCCGAACCGCGTCCGCGGCGAGCTGGCCCAGCAGGGCCTCACGCCGGCCGACTGGGGCGGCGACACCGAGTTCGTCGACGTGTCGGCCAAGACGCACCAGAACCTCGACGACCTGCTCGAGACGCTCGTCACGCTCGCGGAGATCCAGGAGCTGCGTGCCAACCCGGACGCCGAGGCGAGCGGGTTCGTGATCGAGTCGCGGCTCGACCCGGGGCGCGGTCCCGTCGTCACGCTCATCGTCAACCGCGGCCGCATGACGGTCGGCGACTCGGTTGTGGCCGGCGAGCACTGGGGCCGCGTGCGCGCGATGCACGACTTCCGCGGCTCCGCCGTCGAGGACGCCACGCCCGGCATGCCGGTGGAGATTCTCGGCTTCGACGGCGTGCCCGACGCTGGCGAGACCTTCCGCGTGGTCCAGAACGACCGCGAGGCCAAGCGCGTGGCCAACGAGCGCTCGATCCGCGTCAAGCAGGAGGCGCTTGCGCGCCAGGGCGCCCGCCGCGTCTCGCTCGAGGACGTGCTCGCCCGCGCCGAGCGCGGCGAGAAGGAGCTCAACCTCGTGCTCAAGGCCGACGTGGCCGGCTCGCTCGAGGCGCTCGCCGACGAGATCGTCCGGCTCCCGCAGGAGCAGGTGCAGGTGAACATCATCCGCGAGGGCGTCGGCGGCATCGCCGAGTCCGACGTGATGCTCGCCGCGGCCTCCGACGGCATCATCATCGGCTTCAACGTCCGCCCGGTCGGCAACGCCGCTCAGGTGGCCGACCGCGAGGGCGTCGAGATCCGCACCTACTCGGTGATCTACAACATCGTCGAGGAGCTCCGCGCGGCGATGGAGGGCCTCCTCGACACGAAGGCCGTGGAGGAGGCCGTGGGCACCGCCGAGGTGCGCGCCACCTTCAAGGCGTCGCGCGTCGGCACGATCGCCGGCTGCCACGTCACCGACGGGGTGCTCCGCCGCGGCGTGCAGTGCCGCCTGGTGCGCGACGGCACCGTGGTCTACGACGGCCGCATCGGCTCGCTCCGCCGCTTCAAGGACGACGTGCGCGAGGTGACCGCCGGCATGGAGTGCGGCGTCGTGCTCGAGAACTACCCCGACCCCAAGGAAGGGGACGTGATCGAGGCCTACGAGATCCGGCAGGTGGAGCAGACGCTCGGTTGAGCTACGTCTGCGTCCTCCAGGTCAACCTCCACTTCCCGGACAACGGAAGCCTGAAAGGCAAGCGCAGAGAGCTCAGCTCGCTCAAGGCGCAGCTCCAGCGACGCTTCGGCGCGGCGGTCGCGGAGACGGATCATCACGAGCTCTGGCAGCGCTCGGAACTGACCGCCGCACTAGTCGGAAGCGGTATTACCGATTTGGGGAATAGAGCCGCGGCTCTGGAGCGATACGTCATCTCGATGTTTCCGGATGGCGCATCGGTGGAATGCCGGATGGTGTCCAGGGAAGACCTTCTCTAGGATGACCGATCGCATGCGTCGTGTGAACGAGGCGGTCCGCGAGGTCGTCTCGGTCCGGATCGCCGAAGGCCTCCGGGACCCGCGCATTGGATTTGTGACCGTTACCTCTGTCGACACCAGCCCCGACCTGCGCCAGGCACGCGTGTACGTGTCCGTGCTCGGCACCCCCGAGGAGCGCGACGCGACGATGGCCGGGCTCGAGTCGGCTCACGGCGTGTTGCAGCAGGCGGTGGCTCGCGAACTGCGCCTGAAGCACACCCCGACGCTTCACTTCGTCTTCGACGAGTCGATCGACCGTGGGATGCGGATCTCTGAGCTTCTGGACGACGACGAGTGAGCGTCGCCACCGAACAGGAAGAGGTTGTGGCCGAGCTCCGCGCCGCGGACAAGCTGCTCCTGACGACCCACGAGAACCCGGACGGCGACGCGCTCGGCTCGCTGCTCGCGATGGACGCGATCCTGAAGCAGCTCGGCAAGGACACCCTGATGTACATGTCGCCTGACGAGTTCCCGCTGCCGTGGGAGTACCGGGGGCTGCACTTCGAGGGGCTGATCGGCCAGGCGCCGCCGGACGTGGCGGAGCGCACGATCGTCTTCCTCGACTGCGGCAACATCGACCGGATGCCGGTCGACTTCCTCCAGGTCGACGGTCTCCACATCCTCAACATCGACCACCACCACGACAACACGCGCTTCGGCACCGTGAACCTGGTGTGCGCGTCGGCGTCCTCGCACCGCCGAGATGGTGTGGCGGCTCGTCGAAGGAGCTGCGACGCCGAGATCACGCCGGAGATCGCGAAGGCCCTGTACGTGGGGCTCGTGACCGACACCGGCCGGTTCATGTACGAGAACACCACGCCCGTGGCGCACGAGATGGCCGCCGAGCTGATCGCGGCCGGCGTCGAGCCGCACAAGGTGTACCGCGAGCTGTACGAGGACCTGCCGTTCCGGCGGCTCCAGCTGCTGCAGCGGGCGCTGGCGTCCGTGGAGCGCCACGACGACGGCTCGATCACGGTGGCGCACCTGACGAAGCAGCGACTACGAGGAGACGGGCGCGCTCGAGACCGACTCCGAGGGCGTGGTGGACCACATGCGGGCCGTGGAGGGCACGCGCGTGGCGGTGCTCGTGCGCGAGCTCCTGGCCGACGACCGCGAGGGGATGCGCAAGGTGTCGCTGCGCGCCACCGACGGCTCGGTGGACGTGTCGCGGATCGCGCGGTCGTTCGGCGGCGGCGGCCACCCGCAGGCGGCCGGCTTCTCCACCGCGGCGCCGTACCGTGAGCTGGTCGACCAGCTGCGCGCCCAGGTGCGCGAGCAACTGCCGTCGCGCTGACCGAGCCGATGAACGGGGTGCTCCTTCGGGCGAAGCCTGCGGGGGTGACCTCCCACGACGTGGTGGCGGAGGTGCGGCGCTCGCTGCCCCGGAAGACGAAGGTCGGGCACGCGGGAACACTGGATCCGTTCGCGACGGGCCTGCTGCTCGTCCTCGTGGGACGGGCGACGAGAGCGCAGCGTTTCTTCATGGCCCTGCCGAAGACCTACCGCGCCGTGGCCCGGCTCGGCTGGACGTCGACGACGGGCGACCGCGACGGCGAGCTCGTCGAGACCGGCCGGGTGCCCGAGTCGCTCTCGATTCCGGTGGGCGAGCAGCTCCAGACGCCGCCGGCCTACTCGGCGGTGAAGGTGGACGGCCGCCGCGCGTACGAGCTCGCGCGCGCGGGCGAGACGCCGGAGCTGCAGCCGCGGCCGGTCACCGTGCATCGAGCCGACCTCCTGTGGCACGAGGGCGACCGCGCCGCCTTCGAGATCGAGTGCTCCTCGGGCACATATGTGCGCTCGCTCGTAACGGACCTGGGCGACGCCTACTGCGACGCGCTCGAGCGCACCGCCGTCGGCCCGTTCCGGCTGGAGGACGCGGATCCGGAGCGCATCGTCCCGCTCGCCGAGGCATTGGGTTTCCTCCCGGAGCAGGCCCTTTCGGCTGAGGAGGCGGGGTCCGTCCGGCACGGCCGCAGGATTCCCGCGCAGCGCGGGGGTGCGGAACACGCACGCCTCACACACGAGGGTGACGTGCTCGCGATCGCGGAGCTCCGCGATGGCGAACTGCAGCCCGTCGTAGTGTTCGCGCCCGCATGAAGGTCGTCTCACTTCCGGACGTCGAGCCGGGTGGCGGGCCGCGCAGGGTTGCCATCGGCACATTCGACGGCGTGCACCTCGGGCACCGCGAGGTCATCCGGGGCGCGGACACCGTCCTCACCTTCGAGCCGCACCCGATGTCGGTGATCCGGCCGGAGGCCGCGCCGCGGCTCATCTCGACCTTTCCGGTCAAGCGCGACCTGATCGCGGGGCTCGGCGTCGAGGAGCTCGTCGTGATCCCGTTCGACAGGGGGTTCGCCTCCCAGACCGCCGAGGAGTTCGTGAGCGACGTGCTCGTCCACCGGCTCGGCGCCGAGCAGGTGTCGGTGGGGGAGAACTTCAGGTTCGGCAAGGGCGCCAAGGGCACGCCCGACTTCCTGCGCGAGCACGGCGAGTTCGAGACGCGCGAGGTGCCGCTCGTGGAGGCGGAGGGAGAGACGATCTCCTCGAGCCACATCCGCGGGCTAGTGGCGGCCGGCGAGGTGGGCCCCGCGGCGGACTTCCTGGGCGGCCCGTTCCTGTTCGAGGGCGAGGTGGTGGCGGGCGACCGGCGCGGCCGCGAGCTCGGCATGCCGACGGCGAACATCGTTCCCGACGAGCACTACGTCGTGCCCGGGCACGGCGTGTACGCGGCATGGGCGCACGGCCACCCGGCGGCGGTGAACGTGGGCGTGCGCCCGACCTTCGACACGGGTCGCGGCCTCCTGGTCGAGGCCCACCTGATCGGCTTCGACGGCGACATCTACGGCGAGACGCTGCGTATCGCCTTCCTGGAGCGCCTCCGCGGCGAGCGGCGCTTCGACTCGGTGGACGAGCTGGTCGAGCAGATGAACCGCGACGTGGACGAGGCCAGGAGGATCGCCGAGGTCCGGCCCGTCAATCGCTGAGGCCCGCCGCCTGCAGCGCCACCTGCCGGTCGGCGTGGTCCTTGTAGCGGAGCATGCGACCGTCGCGGAACTGGACGATCGCGGCTGACAGCACGTCCGTCTCCACGCCGCTCTCGCGGCCGCGCATACGAATCGTGCCGATCGCAAGGAGGCGCTCGTCCCCGAGGTCGCGCAGGTCGGTGTACGTGGCCTTGAACAGCTCGAACGTCTGGGCGGTGTCGGCCAGGAACATCCGCATGCCCTCCTGGCCGATGAACGCACCCTCGGTCTGCGAGCGAAGCGGCTCGAAGACGCACTCCTCGTGCGTGAGGGCGAGGACGGCGTGCACGTCAAGCCGGTTGATCGCGTCCACGCCACGCAGGAACGCCTCGATGTAGGGCGGGAGTGTCACGCCGCTCATTCTTGCGGCCGTTAGGGTCGGTCCGTGGACCGCTCGGACTCGGACGGTGGCCGGGGGCGGTGGATCGCCGCGCGCACGCTCGTCGTGCTGGCGTCGCTTGTCGCGGCGCTCGCCCTGGTTGCCGGGTACGCGCGCCAGACGGTCGTCAACTCGGATCAGTTCGCCAACCGAGCGACGGCGGCGCTCCGCGACGACAGCGTCAAGTCGCTGATCGGGGAGAAGATCACCGACGAGGTCGTGCTGAAGAACAAGGCCGACCTGGTCGCCGCGCGGCCGATCATCGAATCGGTCGCCTCGGGCGTCGTCGGCAGCCGTGCGTTCACCGAGCTGTTCGGGAAGGCGGTGCGCGACGTGCACCGCTCGCTGTTCAAGCACGACAAGGACACGGTGGCGCTGACGATCGCCGACGTGGGGACCGTGATCGCCGCGGCGCTACAGCAGGTGCGCCCCGACCTCGCCAAGCAGATCGGGTCGACCGAGCGGGTGGAGGTGCTGCACGAGGACATCGGCAGCCTCAGCGCCACGCTCGGCGACGTCGCTGAGCGGATCCGGCTGCTGGCGCTCTTCCTCGTCGTCCTGGTGCTCCTCCTGGTGGGAGGCGCGCTGTGGCTCTCGCCGGACCGCCGCACCACGGTGATCGAGCTCGGCATCGGGCTCGCCGCGGTCGGGGGGCTGCTCGTCGTCGCGTACTCGGTCCTGCGCGGGATCGCGGTCGACCACGTCCAGGGACCGGACGAGCAGGCCGCCGCCGGCGCCGTCTGGGACGCCTTCCTCGGCGACCTCCGCACCGAGGCGTGGATCCTCGCCGGCGCGGGCGCGGTGATGGCGGCGGCAGCGTCGTCGCTGATCAGGCCGCTGCCGTTCGGGGCGCCGGTCCGCGCGGCCGCGGCCTGGATCGAGCGCGAGCCGGAGACGACGGCGTGGCGGGTGGTGCGCGGCCTCGCCTTCGTGGCCGCGGGCGTGCTCGTGCTGGTGGACAAGGACGACGTTGTCACGGTGCTGCTCAGCGCGCTCGGGATCTACCTGATCTACGAGGGCGTGAGCATGATCCTGCGACTCGTCTACCGCGAGGAGGAGCACGGTGTGCCGCGCCCCGAGCCGGGTCCGCGGCGGCGCGTGCGCCGGCGCCGGCTCGCGGCCGGCCTGCTGCCGGCGATCGCGATCATCGCTGTGGTGGGGACGTTCGTGGGCAGCGGGGCGGCCATCACCGCCGCGCCGCCGGACGGCACCTGCAACGGCCACGCCGAGCTGTGCGACCGGCCGCTGAACGAGGTGGCCCTGGCCACCACGCACAACTCGATGTCGGTGCCGCTGCCGGGCTGGTACGCGTCGATGCAGGAGGTGCCCATCGGAGACCAGCTCCGCGACGGCATCCGCGGCCTCCAGATCGACACGCACTACGCCGACAGGCTGCCGAACGGCAAGGTCCGCACGTTCTTCGGGAGCACCGCGGAGCTGAAGCAGCGGGTGAAGGTCGACGGGGTGAGTCCCGGCGCGGTGGATGCCGCCCTCAGGATCCGTGACCGGCTCGGGTTCGAGGGGCAGGGGGAGCGCGGCATGTACCTGTGCCACTCGTTCTGCGAGCTGGGCGCCACGCCGCTCGGCTCGGTGCTCGAGGACATCCGCACCTTCCTCGTGGCCAACCCCGGTGCTGTGCTCGTGGTGATCAACCAGGACTACGTGAAGCCCGAGGACTTCGTCGGCGCGGTGCGGGACGCCGGGCTCGAGCCGTTCGCCTACGACGGACCGGTCGACGGCCGGTGGCAGACGCTCCGCGAGATGACCGACAGCGGCAAGCGGGTCGTCTTCCTCGCGGAGAATCACGCGGGCGGAGCGCCCTGGTACCACCTCGCCTACAAGGCGATCACCGAGGAGACGCCCTACTCCTTCACCAAGGTCCCGCAGCTGAACGACCCGAGCAAGCTGCCGAAGAGCTGCGAGCCGAACCGGGGGCCGGAGGGCGCGCCGATCTTCCTCCTGAACCACTGGATCACGACCGACCCGGTGCCGCTGCCCTCGAACGCCCGCAAGGTCAACGCGTACGACAAGCTGCTGGCGCGCGTGAGGGAGTGCCGGAAGATCCGCCACCACTTCCCGAACATGGTGGCGGTGAACTTCTACCGCGAGGGCGACGTCTTCGGCGTGGTCGACAGGCTGAACGGCCTCAGATAGGGTCGATATATGGCCCAGGCGAGATGGACTCGCCCCGTTGTGGCCCTGACGGCAGTGGCCGTCTGCGTCCTCGTTATGCCGGGCGTCGCCGATGCCGGCTGGTTCGCCTACACCGCGAACAGGGGCGCGAACACGATCTCGCGGTACTCGATCGCCTCCGACGGCTCGCTCAGCTTGCTCGGAGCAACCACGGCCGTGGAGAACTCCGCCCCCTGGGACGTGGTCGTGAGCCCCGACGCGAGGAGCCTGTACGCGAGCTACGGCGGATCGCTGAACGCGGTGGCGGAGTTCGACATCGGCCCCGACGGCACCCTGACCCCGAAGCCCGGCCACGAGACGATCGCCGCGGGCGGCGGCGCGAACAACCTCGCGATCAGCCCCGACGGCAAGCTGCTCTTCGTCGCGAACTTCAGCGGCGACTCGATCGGGGAGTACGACATCGGCGACGGCGGCGTGCTGTCGCCGAAGCTCGTCGACTCTCTGCCCTCCGGAATGGGGCCGGCGGCCTTCGTGGTGGCCCCGGACGGTCAGACGGCGTACTCGGCGAACTACACGGACGGGTCGGTCGGGTTCTTCACGGCGCTGCCCGACGGGGGCTTCGGCCACGTGACCGCCCTCTTCACCGACTGCGGCGGGGCGACCGGGCATCCGAACGACCTGCGCGTCTCGCCGGATGGAAAGAACCTGTACGTCGCCGACGACACGAGCAATCTCTGCCAGTTCAACATCCCGGAGCTCTCGCCGCCGCGGCCGGAGCTGGGTGCGGGTGGCCCGTGGGGCGTCGAGATCGCGCCCGACGGGAAGCACCTGTACGCGCCGGCCGACGGCGTCCGGCAGTTCTCCATCTTCGACGACGGCTCGCTCGACTTCATGACCCCGACCAGCGTCGCGGCCGGCGCCACGCCGCGCTACGCCGCGGTGAGCCCCGACGGCAAGAGCCTGTACTCGACGAACGAGGGAGACGCGACGGTCTCCCAGTTCGACATCGGCTCGGACGGCAAGCTGACGCCGAAGACGACGGCCACGGCGTCCGCCGGCACGGGCGTGAGCGGCATCGCGGTCACGCCGGACCAGGCTCCGGTGGCCGCGTTCGACGCGGCGCCGGGCGTGCCCGGGTCGCCCACCGCGTTCGACGCCTCCGGCTCGAGCGACCGGGATGGATCGGTGGCCCGGTACGACTGGGACTTCGGCGACGGCACTACGCTGCCGGACGGCGGCCCGAAGCCGAGTCACGCCTACGCGTCCGTGGGCACCTACGCCGTGACTCTGAGCCTGACCGACAACGTGGGCTGCGCGCACACCGTCTACACCGGCAAGACCGCGGTGTGCAATGCCACCGCGAACGTGCTCAGGAAGAACGTGACGGTGTCCCCGCCGCTCGTGCCGAACGTGGCGCCGGCGATCGTGTCGGCATCCCTGTCCCGCCGCACCTTCGCGGTGAACCGGCGCGGCGCGGCCGAGAAGCCCGTGGTCTCGCGCGCGAGGAAGGGCACCACCTTCCGCTACAAGCTGTCCGAGAACGCCCGCCTGGTGGTCACGATCCAGCGCGCGGTGAAGCGCAGGAGGTACAGGCGCTTCGGCGCCTTCGCGCTGTCGGGCGTGGCCGGACCCAACCGGCATGCCTTCTCCGGCAGGATCGGCCGGAAGCGGCTGAAGCCGGGGCGCTACCGCGCCGTGCTCGTTGCGACCAACCGGCGCGGCCTGTCCTCGCAGCCGAGAAGGCTGAAGTTCAGGGTCGTTCTCAGGTAGCTGTCCTCTTTCGCGATCCTCGTTCGTCTCATAGGCGACCATCCAGTACGAAGGAGGAAGCCATGAAGTACCTCTTGCTGATTCACCAGGGCGACACGCCGACCCCGCGCGACCCGGAGGCCTGGGCCAAGCTGCCCGAGGAGGAGCAGCAGCGGGTGTTCGCCGACTACCAGGCGATCAACCAGACGCCGGGCGTAACGCCCGGGCTGCAGCTCGGCGATCCGGACACCGCCACGACTGTGCGGGTGGACGGCGGCGAGACGCTCACCACGGACGGCCCGTTCGTGGCCGTCAAGGAGGCGATCGGCGGCTGGCTCGTGTACGAGGCCGACGACCTCGACGCCGCCATCGAGCTCGCCTCGCGCATCCCGGCCGCCCGCCTTGGCGGCGCGATCGAGGTGCGCCCCATCGTCGACGGCTACGGAGGATGAGTGGCGGAAGCCCTCGAGCGCACCTTCCGTGACGAGTGGGGACGGGTCCTCGCCACCCTGATCGGCTTCCTCGGCGACTTCCAGCTCGCCGAGGAGGCTGCTCAGGAGGCGTTCGCCGCGGCCGCCGAGCGCTGGCCGCGCGACGGCACGCCGGACAACCCGCGGGCGTGGCTCGTGACCACCGCCCGCAACCGGGCGATCGACCGCATCCGCCGGGACCGCACGCTCGCCGAGAAGACGCGCCTCCTGGACGTGGCGGAGGCGGTGGAGGACATCGTGGACGAGACAGCCATTCCCGATGAGCGCCTGGAGCTGATCTTCACCTGCTGCCACCCGGCGCTCAGGCTCGACGCCCAGGTGGCGCTCACGCTCCGCACGCTGGGCGGGCTCACCACCGACGAGATCGCGCGGGCCTTCCTCGTGCCGGAGCCGACGATGGCGAAGCGGCTGGTGCGGGCGAAGAAGAAGATCCGGGACGCGGGCATCCCGTTCCGCGTGCCACCCGCGCACCTCCTGCCCGACCGGCTGGCGGCGGTACTGGCGGTCGTCTACCTGATCTTCAACGAGGGCTACGGCGGCCGCGGCGAGCTGGCTGCGGAGGCGATCCGGCTGGGCCGGGCGCTGGCCGAGCTGATGCCGGACGAGCCCGCGGTGCACGGCCTGATCGCGCTGATGCTCCTGAACGACGCCCGCCGCGAGGCGCGGTTCGCGGACGGCGACGTGGTGCTGCTCGAGGACCAGGACCGCTCGCTCTGGGACGCGGGGCAGATCGAGGAGGGGAGGGCGGTGCTCGATCGGGCGATGGCGCTGGGCGGCCGCGGCGCCTACGTGCTCCAGGCCGCGCTCGCGTCACTTCACGCCGAGGAGGCGCCCGACTGGGAAGAGATCGCAGCGCTGTACGGAGAGCTGGCCCGGACGACCGGCTCCGAGGTGGTGGAGCTGAACCAGGCCGTCGCGGTCGCGGAGGCGGGGGACGCGGACGCGGCGCTCAGGATCGTCGAGCGCCTCGACCTGGACGGCTACCACTACCTGCACGCGACCCGCGCCGAGCTGCTCCGCCGGCTCGACAGGGTGGACGACGCCCGCGGCGCGTACGGCCGCGCGCTCGAGCTGGTGCACTCGGATGCCGAGCGGCGCCTGCTGGAACGGCGGGTGGCGGAGCTCGGTCCATGAGCGAGGTTGATCTGACATTCACGCCCATCGGGCGTGTGGAGTCGCCGCTGGTCGACCCCGCCGCGGCGCCGAAGCAGGGGTTCGAGGGCGGACCGGACGCGTGGCTCGTGCTCGACCCGGGCGTCGTGGACGGCCTCGACGGCCTCGACTCCGGCGCGCGCATGATCGTCCTCACCTGGCTGGACCGGGCCGACCGCACCGTGCTCCGCGTGCACCCGCGCGACGACCGGTCCAATCCGCTGCGAGGCGTCTTCAGCACGCGGTCGGCGGACCGGCCGAATCCGATCGGCCTGCACGAGGTCGAGGTGCTGGCGGTCGAGGGCAACCGGGTCCGGGTCAGTGACCTGGAGGCCCTGGACGGCACGCCTGTGCTGGACCTGAAGCCCGTGCTTGACTGACTACTTGTAGGCGACCCCGGCGCTCGCCGGTCCGGCGAGCGGGAGGATCTCGATGTCGCTGAACCCGATGTCCCGGCACCAGCCGGCGAAGTCCGCCCCGGTGTAGTCGAACGCGTCGCCGAACTCGATCAGCATGTTCAGCGACATCATCAGGCCGAACGCGTTCGCGCGGCGGGCATCGTCGATCAGGTTCTCGACGACGATGAAGGCTCCGCCCTCAGGCAGGGCGTCGTAGGCCGAGCGGATCAGCTGGAGCTTCCGGTCGAGATTCCAGTCGTGGAGGATCAGGCCCATCGTGATCACGTCCGCGCTGGGCAGCCCGTCCGCGAAGAAGTCCCCCGAGGCGACCGACACCCGGTCCGAGAGCCCGGCTGCGGCGATCGCCCGCTCGGCGATCGGGGCCACGACGGGCAGGTCGTAGGTCGTGCACGTGAGGTGCGGATGGTGGCTGGCGAGCGCCTGCTGAGCACGCCGGTGGCGCCACCGATGTCGCAGACGGTCCGATACCTCGAGAAGTCGAAGCTCCGGGCGAGCGCCTCGAAGTTGCCGCGCGAGATGCCGGCCATCGCGCCCATGAACTGCTCGAGGCGGGCGGGGTCGCTGTACAGCTCCTCGAACATCGCCTGCCCGGTGTGCTTGATCTCGTTCTGCGGCTCGCCGGTCTGAAGCGCCTCCGTCAGGTCGCCCCAGAAGCGATATAGGCGCGCGTTCGCCATCTCGAGGAATCCACCGATGTACGTCGGGCTGTTCTTGTCGAGGAAGACGGCCGTGTCCGGGGTGTTGCGGTAGCGGCCGTCCGGTCCGTCCCCGTCGCGCTCCAGGAGGTTCAGCGCGACGAGCGTGTCGAGGAAGTCGTAGGTCGCGCGCGGATGCAGCCCGATCCGGCCGGCCACCTCCTCGCCGGTCAGCGACTCCGACCCGAGCTGCGTGAACAGCTCGAGCTCCACGGCTGACAACACGGTCTTCGAGGCCCAGAAGCCCATGCCCACCTGCATGATGTGAGACGGATCGCGGTCCATCCGCCGACCCTAACCGCCCGCGGCGGCATACTGCGAGCGTGCCGCGCGAGCTGATCGACCCGCCCGAGCTGTACGACGGTGTGCCGTACTCGTACGTGGCGATCGCTCCCGACGGGGGCACCGTCTTCACGGCCGGCGCGTGTCCGCTCGATGCGGACGGAGCCGTCGTCTCCCCGGGGGACGTGCCGGGCCAGACGCGCCGGACGCTCGACAACCTGATCGTGGCGCTCGCGGCGGCCGGTTCCGGCCTCGAGGACGTCGTGAAGACGACGGTCTACGTCGCGTCGAGCGACCAGGCGGACCTGGTCGCCGCCTGGGAGGTCGTCGAGGCCGAGTTCGGCAGGAACGGCCCGCCGAGCACGCTCCTCGGCGTGAGCGCGCTCGGCTTCACGGGCCAGCTGGTGGAAATAGAGGCGGTGGCGCTCCAAGCGCGTCGCGGTTAGGTTCTTCGTGTGAGAGCCAGGTCTCTGGTCCTGGCGGTGCTGGCCGCACTCGCGCTCGTTGCCCTCTGTGCGCCCTCGGCATTCGCCGCCTGCAGGGGGAAGACGATCCGCGGGACGAACCGCGCGGACGTCCTGAAGGGCACCTGCGGGCCGGACAAGATCATCGGCCGAGGCGGCAACGACCGGATCGTCGGCGGCCGCGGCAACGACACGCTCGTGGGTGGCGCCGGCAGGGACCGGATCGCCGGCGGCGCGGGCCGCGACAAGCTGGACGGCGGCGCATCGAACGACCGGCTGGACGGCGGCAGCGGGAACGACTCGGTCAAGGGCGGCGCCGGGAACGACAGGGCCGCGGGCGGCGGAGGCAACGACTCGATCGCGGGCGGCTCCGGGAACGACTCCGAAAGCGGCGGCAGCGGGAACGACGCCCTGAGCGGCGACGCCGGCAATGACAGTCTCACCGGCGGCGGCGGGGGCGACACGGCTTCGGGCGGCGACGGAAATGACACCGCCTCGATGGGTTCGGGCAACGACACGGCTTCGATGGGCGCGGGCGCCGACCAGGCCTCGATGGGCGACGGCGACGACACGTTCCTCGCGGAGCCGGGAGACGGCGGCGACAGCCTCGAGGCCGAGTCCGGCACGGACACGCTGCGGCTCGACGGATCGGGTGCGGGCGATTCGCTTGCGGCCGCCGCGAGCGGCGCTCGTGTGGCGTTCACTCGCGACGGAGCCCCCGCGGTTAACGGAGCGGGTCTAGAGACCCTGCTGATCGCGCCCGGCGGCGGGGCCGACACAGTCTCGGTCGGGAGCCTGGCCGCCACGGGTGTCACGGGTGTCCAGGCCGACCTGGGCGCGGACGGCGCCCAGGACACCGTCGCGGTGAACGGAACCGACGGACCGGACACCCTCCAGGCGGCGGACAGCGGCGGCGTGGTTCAGGTGAGCGGTCTCGCGGTCCCGGTCAACGTGAGCGGTGCCGACGCGGGCGCCGACCGGCTGACCGTGAACGGCCTCGGTGGGGCCGACAGCCTGACCGCCGCGACCAACCTGATGGCGCTGACGCTCGACGGCGGCGAGGGCGACGACACACTCACCGGCGGCGCGGGCAACGACACGCTCCTCGGCGGGTCCGGCGCGGACACCGCCGACGGCAACGCCGGCAGCGACACAGCCTCGCTTGGCGACGGCGATGACACCTTCACGTGGGATCCGGGCGACGGGAGCGACACGGTCGACGGCGACGCCGGCCAGGACACGCTTCAGTTCAACGGCTCGGCCGCGGCGGAGATCTTCGCGCTCACCGCCAACGGGAGTCGCGCGAAGCTCACCCGCAACCTAGGCAGCATCGTGATGGACCTCGGTGGCGTCGAGAACGTCTCGCTGGGCGCCCTGGGGGGCGCCGACTCCGTGACGGTCGATCCGCTCGCCGGGACGGGCGTCTCGACGGCCGGCATCGACCTGGGCGTCGCCGACGCGGGCGATGCCTCGGTTGACAGCGTCATCGTGAACGGCACCGGGAGCGCGGACGTGATTCAGGCCGCCGCGGTGAACGGGGCGGCGCAGGTGACCGGCCTGGGTGCGCAGGTGAACGTCGCGCACCCCGAGGCGGCGAACGACAACCTCACGGTGAACGGCCTGGGTGGAAACGACACGCTCTCGGGCGGCGTCGGCCTCGCCGCCCTGACGAGGCTCACGCTCGACGGCGGCGACGGAAACGACACTCTCAACGGCGGCAACGGCGCTGACGTGCTGATCGGCGGCGACGGCAACGACACGACCGACGGCAACGGTGGCAACGACTCGGCCTTCATGGGCAACGGGAACGACACGTTCATCTGGGACCCCGGCGACGGCAGCGACATAGTCGAGGGCCAGAGCGGAACGGACACGCTGCTCTTCAACGGGGCGGCCGGCGCGGAGATCTTCGCAGCCTCCTCGAACGGCGGCCGCCTCCTGTTCACCCGGAACGTCGGCAACATCGTCATGGACACCGACGACGTCGAGATCCTGACCGTGAACGCTCTGGGTGGGATCGACACAGCAACCATCAACGACCTCGCCGCGACGGACATGACCAACGTGAACGTCAATCTGGGCGTCAACGGGGCGGCCGACGCCGCCGCCGACGCGGTGACCCTCAACGGAACCGTGGGCGTCGACGTGATGTCGCTGTCGGGCAGCGGTGGATCGGTGACCGCGAGCCGGCCGGACTACACCATCGCGATCACGAACGCGGAGCCGGCCACCGACGACCTGACCGTGAACACCTCAGCCGGCGACGACATCGTCAGCGCGTCCGGGCTCGCGAACTCGAGCGTCGGGCTGACCATCAACGGCGGCGCAGGCAACGACATTCTCGTCGGCAGCCAGGGCAACGACACGATCAACGGTGACAACGACAACGACACGATGTTCGGTGGGCCGGGCAACGATACGTTCACCGGCGGCGCCGGCACCGACCTCGTGTTCGGCGAAGCCGGGGCCGACGTGGACGGCGGGGGTATCGAGACCTTCAACCAGTGAGCGTCCGCTCCAGGTTGTCGAAGGCCGAGCCCCAGCCGCTCTCGTGTGAGCGCACCGACTCCTCGTCCCACAGGTTGCTGTGGGTGAAGCGGACGGTGGTCGCGCCGTCGGCCTCGTCGAACTCGAGCTCGATCAGCTGGCGGGTGTCGCTGTCGTCCCAGATCCACGTGAAGGCCAGCCGGTTCGGCGGGTCGATCTCGGTGTAGCGGCCGCCGCCGCCGTACTCGACGTCCTCGTGCGGGTTGCGCATCACCACGCGCACCTCCCCGCCGACGCGGAGGTCCACCTCGGCGACGGTCGTCTCCCAGTCGTGCTCCGCGTGCCACCAGCGGCGGATGACCTCCTCGCTCGTCCACGCGTCGAACACGGCCTGGGCGGGCGCGCGGAAGGTGCGCTCCATCTGGAGCGTGTGGCCTCCGGTCACGTGGCGGCCCCGGCGTGCTCGTACTCGTCGTGTCGCCGCCACCACTGGTACGGGGACGTCTGCGGGTAGCCCTCGGGCGAGTCCTCCCACTCCTCCTGGCGGCCCAGCGCGGTGATGTCGAGGTAGTTCCAGGTCGAGCCCATCGCCTCGTCGCCGCGCGAGTCGATGAAATAGGTCCGGAAGATCCTGTCGCCTTCGCGGATGAACGCGTTGGTGCCGTGCCACTCGCGGACGCCGAAGTCCGTGTCGAAGTCGCTCGTGATCGTGTACCAGGGCATGTCCCAGCCCATCCGCGCCTTCAGGTCGGCGATGCCGTCCTGGGGCCCGCGCGAGGCGAAGGCGAGCGTGGTGTCGCGCGCGTGCAGGTGGGAGAGGTGGGCCACCTGGTCGGCGACGAACGAGCAGCCAGGGCACCCCTTCTCGGGGAAGCCCTTCACGTCGTCGTCGTAGAAGAACCGGTAGATGATCAGCTGGCGGCGGCCCTCGAACAGGTCGAGCAGCGTGGCCGGGCCGTTCGGGCCGTCGAAGGAGTACTCCTTGTCGACGGCCATCCACGGCATCCGCCGGCGCTCCGCGGCGAGCGCGTCACGCGCGCGGGTGTGCTCCTTCTCCTTGACCAGCAGGGCGTCGCGCGCCTTCTGCCATTCCTCTGCCGACACGACGGGCGGGGTGTTCATTTGGTGCCTTCCTCCTTCAAGTACTCGTCCACGACGTCGAACATGCGGCCCCACAGGGCGCGCTGGCGATCCATCCAGTCGGCCGCCTCGCTGAGCACGTCGGGCTCGAGCGACAGGCGATGCGTGCGGCCGATCACCTCGCGCCGGACCACGCCGGTGTCCTCGAGCACCTTCAGGTGCTTGGTGATGGCCGGCTTCGAGACGCCGAAGCCCTCGGTGGCGTCGCCGACCGTCGCCGGGCCGGCGGCGAGCCGCTCCACGATGCCGCGACGGATCGGGTGGGAGAGCGCCTTGAACGAATCGTTAACCACTCAGTTAACAGTACCACGAGCGTCAGCGGGCCATGCGAGGCTTGCCCGGTGAGGCTCGCTGCGCGGATCGGCGCCGTGCTCGTCGTGGCCGCGGTGCTCGCCTGCGGCGAAGCCTCAAGCGCGTTTGCGGCCGCGACGGCGCGGGAGGTGGCGGCCGCGCTCCGGTCCGATCCGGTGTTCGTCGACGAGTCGCAGAGCGGCCTGCTCACGGTGCCGCAGCGCGGCGAGCTGCGCCTGCGGATCGTGCACGCGGACATCGGGCGGATTCAGATCGCGGTCGTGGCGGAGGAGAGCGCCGATCGCGCCGGCGGGGTGGGTGCGCTCGCCAACGCGATCGACCAGGCGATGCCGGGCAGGCGCGGCTCGCTGCTCGTCACGAACGGTTCGAACTTCCATGTCGTGACCTCTCATGCGGTGGTCGAGCCCACGGCGGCCGCGGTCCGGGCGGCCGTGGAGGCCCACAGCGACGAGGGGCTCGACGCCCAGCTGCTCGCCGCGGTCGACGGCATCGCCGAGGTCGACCCGGGCGCCGAGCGTGACCTGAACGCACCGTCGCCGTCGGCGCCGGCCACCCCGAGGACGGATCGGTTCACCGACGACGTCGGCGAGGGCGTGCGAATTGGCGTCTTCATCGTGGCGGCCGCCATCGCGCTCCCATTCCTGATCGGGACGATCGTGTTCCTCATGGCGCTCCGGCGCCGCCGCGCCGCGGTGCACGACCGCGAGCAGATCGACGAGGGCGACGCCCGCGACCTGCTCGTCGCGCTCGGCGAGGACATCCAGTCGCTCGACCTCGACGTGGACATGCCGAACGCGAGTGCCCGCGGCCGCGAGGAGTATCAGCGCGCCCTGGACCTGTACGACCGCGCGAACCGTCTGCTCCTGAAGGACGACCCGAGCGAGGTGGAGCTCTACGAGGCGCGCCGCTCGATCGAGGAGGGCCGCAAGCGGGTGGCGGCCGCGCGCGACGCGCTCAGCCGTTCCTGACGCTCGCCGCCTGCTCGAGGTGGTCGTCGCCCCAGAACAGCTCCTCGCCGATCGCAACGGTCGGGATGCCGGTCACGCCGCGCTCCAGCGCCTCCGCCGTGTTCGCCTTCAGTCGCTCCTTGATGTCGTCGCGCTGGATGCCGGCGGCGATCTCGTCCGGGTCGAGGCCGGCGTCGCTCGCCGCGGCGAGCACGTTCTCGAGGACCGCCAGCGCGCGGCTCTCCACGAACGACTTGCGGAAGGCGGCGAGGCCGAACTCGCGCTGGCGACCGAGCTCGTCCGCCACGAGCGCGGCGCGCAGAGGGGCGAGCGACCAGCTCTGGACGGGCCAGACGTCGGGAGGCGCGAAGGCGGGCAGGCCGCGATCGGTCACCCTCGCCGTGACCTCCTCGACGATCGGCCCGGTGTTCAGATTGGTGAGCCGCTTGTCGAGCTCGCCCAGCTGGTTGAGCACGATCGCGAACGCGATCGGCCGCCACTCGGCGCCCGGAACGAACTCGTCGAGCCGCTCCGCCGCCAGGTAGGCGTACGGCGAGTTGAAGTCGTAGTAGAAGGTCGGCCTGCCGCTGTCTGCCATCCGGCGAACCCTAGACTCGGAGCCATGCCGCCGCTTCCCCCGCGACCCGGCGACCGGCCGCGCACAACGCCCACCAATCCGCATACCCAGCTGGACCAGCAGCCGACCGACCTGCGCTGGGTGGACGAGCTGGCGGAGCGGGTGTTCGCGCTGCCCGGAGTAGAGGAGCAGCCGAGCCGAATCTCCGTCCCCGGCGCCCGCGCCCTGATCCTGGCGCGCGGCGAACCAATCGGCCCACCCGAGGCATTTCTGATCGAGCGCGAATTCGCCCACCTCCACCCGTCACCGGACCACAGCCTCCACGCGATGCTGCCCCTGGAGACGGCCCGCGAGGCAATCGAAGCCGGCTGGGCCGAATCCCACCCGGTGGCGCTACGAGGCCAGATCCCCCAAACAGCGGTAATGCTCTACGCACCCCGCGACGAAGCGGAGCTGGACGTCATCGAATCGCTGGTGCGGGCGTCGCATTCCTTTGCGCGCCCATGCTGACCGGAACATCCGTGGCCGGCTCGGTCTCGGGCTCCTCGCGGCGCAGGAAGAGGTACACGCCGATGATCACGCCGACGAAGGTGGCGAGGCCCCAGCCGATGCCCTGGCCGACCTGGGCGGCGATCGGGCCCGGGCAGGCGTCCGCGATGCCCCAGCCCAGGCCGAAGATGGCGGCGCCGGCGAGGTGGCGGCGCGTGGGCGCCTCGGGCTCGCACGTGATCTGAGCGTCCACGAGCAGGGCGCGGCGCTCGGCGCGGCGCAGGAGCGCGAGGCCGACAGCGGCCACCAGCACGGCGGAGGCGAACAGCAGGAAGAGGTAGGAGTCCTTGAAGAGGAGCGCGTCCCGGATCACCTCGGGGCTTGCGAGCCCGCTCCAGGACAGAGTCACGCCGAACACGAGCCCCACGCCGAGCCCCGCGGCACGGGCGCCCATCAGATCACCGCCTCGATGAGGAAGCTCACCACGATGGCCGTCCCGAAGAACGTCGCCGTGGCGGCAAGGGCGGCGGGGGAGAGCATCGCCGTGCCGCTCAGCCCGTTGCCGGAGGTGCAGCCGCCGGCCAGCTTCGCGCCGAAACCGATGAGGACGCCGGCACCGAGCAGGATGGGCACGATCAGGATCTGCGCCCCGCCGTGGAATGTGTCCGTCAGCCAGCCGTACCCGTGGAACAGCGGCCCGCCGGCGGCGAGCGCATACACCGTCCCACCGAGAATGACGCCGACCAGGAACCATCCACGCCAGTCGAAGCCGACCTGCCCGGCCCGCACACGCCCGACGACCTCGGAGAAGCCGCCGGTCACGCCGAGCCGCGCGTTGAAGAGCGCGCGGATGGCGACCACGCTCAGCCCGAGAAGCGGGCCGGCGACGTACCAGGCAAGCTGTGGATGGAGCACCTACGCGAGTGTAGAAAGGGGTCCATCCCCTGCTACGGTTTCCCGTCGCACATGAGCCTTGCTGCTGAGAAGAAGAGTGAGATCGTCGCCAAGTACGGGCGCGCGGATGGGGACACCGGTTCGACCGAGGTCCAGGTCGCGCTGCTCACGGCGAGGATCAACGAGCTCACCGAGCACCTTCGGACGCACAAGAAGGACCACCACTCGCGGCGCGGGCTTCTGATGCTGGTCGGCAAGCGGCGCCGGCTCTTGCGCTACCTCCAGAGCTCGGACATCGAGCGCTACCGGTCGCTGATTCAGGAGCTCGGGCTTCGGCGATGATCGAGCCCGGCACTCCGGCGCCGGCTTTCTCTCTTCTCGATCAGGACGGCAACCGTGTCTCGCTCTCGGACTTCTCCGGGAAGACCGTGGTGCTCGTGTTCTATCCGGCCGACTTCAGCCCGGTCTGCACCGACCAGCTGAGCGTCTACCAGGAGGTCCTCCCGCAGCTCGAGGAGGCGGGAGCGAAGCTGGTCGGCATCTCGGTCGACGGCGCCTTCTGCCACAAGGCCTTCCAGAGCCAGCAGGGCATCACCATCCCGCTGCTCGCCGACTTCCACCCCAAGGGCGAGGTGGCGAGGGCGTACGGCGTGTGGTCGGAGAAGCACGGCGTGGCGGGCCGGGCGCTCGTCATGGTCGGCCCGGACGGAGCCGTCCAGTGGTCCCACCTCTCGCCGCCGCTCGACATCCCCGGCGCGAACCTCATCTTTGACGCGCTGGAGCAGCGCACCCCCGCCTGAGCCCGGGCCCGCCGACCACAGGCGCGGCGAGGGACCGGTCGTGATCGAGTACGCCGACCTCGAGTGCCCGTACTGCGCAAGGGCTCATCTGATCCTCAAGGAGCTGCCGATCACGCGGGTGTTCAGGCACTTCCCGGTCACCTCGAAGCACCCACGCGCCCGCGTGCTCGCGGCCGCCGCCGAGGCGGCCGGCCTCCAGGGGAAGTTCTGGGAGATGCACGACTCGCTGCTCGAGGATCAGGGGCACCTGGACGACCCCCATCTGTGGGACAGGGCCGAGCGGCTCGGGCTCGACCTCGACCGCTTCGAAACGGATCGCCGCTCGCCGGAGGCCGGGGAGCGAATCGACGCCGACTTCCGCAGCGGAATCAGGGCTGGAGTGACCACCACGCCCACCCAGTTCGTGGCCGGGGAACCCCATCCCGGCGTGCCCGACGCAAGTTTCGGTAGCGCGTTGCGTTCCGCTTCCTGACGCACGGCGGGAAGCTCGGCGAGATCGGCCTCGTGAACAAGCGCTTCGCCTCCACACGCGCGAAGGCGCGCCGGACGCTGTCTTCCTGGCGGCTTCGCTAAAGTCGAGCGGGTTCGCAACGGAACGTATTAGGAGTGCCGCCAACCGGAGGCGGCTGAAAGGAAACTTATGAATGACGGTGTAAGCCGGGTCTCCCTTGAGATCGGCGATGGCTCGATCAGCTTCGAGACCGGCAAGTACGCCAAGCAGGCCAGCGGGTCCGTCGTAGTTCAGGCGGGCGAGACGAT
This sequence comes from uncultured Thermoleophilaceae bacterium, assembly GCA_963808875.1. Classification (GTDB taxonomy): domain Bacteria; phylum Actinomycetota; class Thermoleophilia; order Solirubrobacterales; family Thermoleophilaceae; genus JACVRW01. The sequence continues at coordinate 99,552 of CAWEHM010000015.1, read as the reverse complement.
GGTCCTGTGTACCGCAACCGCGGGGAACCCGCGCGATGTGGACTTCCTTCCTCTGACGGTTGACGTCGAGGAGCGGATGTACGCCGCGGGCAAGATCCCCGGAAGCTTCTTCAGGCGCGAGGGCAGGGCGGGCGAGAAGGCCACGCTCACCGCGCGCATGATCGACCGGCCGCTGCGCCCGCTCTTCCCGAAGGGCTGGAACCGCGAGACGCAGCTCGTGTCGATCCCCATGTCGATCGACCACGAGCACCCCTACGACATCCTCGCGATGAACGGCACGAGCGCCGCGCTGATGGTGTCGGACATCCCGTTCCCGGTGCCGGTGGGCGCCGTGCGGATCGGCCAGGACGCCGAGGGCAACTTCCTCGTCAACCCCGACGAGGAGTGGCTGCTCGAGTCGCCGCTCGACCTCGTGGTCGCCGGCACCGAGGAGGCCATCCTGATGGTCGAGGCGGGCGCCAGCGAGATCACCGAGGCGGAGATCCTCGACGCGCTCGACATCGCGCACCAGGAGATCAAGCGCCTCTGCGAGGCCCAGCACGACCTGCGCAAGCAGGCCGGCAAGGACAAGATCGAGATCGAGCCGCCGCAGGTGGACGAGTCGATCATCGAGCCAGGTCCAGGAGCGCTTCGGCGCGGCCCTCGACGAGGCCACCCAGGTGGTCGACAAGCTCGAGCGCCAGGACGCCACCAAGCGCGTCGAGGAGGAGGTGCTCGAGGCGCTCGGCACGACGACCGAGACCGACGAGGACGCCGCCGACGCGCACCGCGCGGCCGTGCAGCTCGCCTTCGACAAGCTCGAGAAGGACATCATCCGCAAGCGGATCGCCGTGGACAAGAAGCGTCCCGACGGCCGCGCGCCGGACGAGATCCGCGACATCTGGATCGAGGTGGGAGTCGCCCCGCGCACGCACGGCTCGGCGATCTTCACCCGCGGCCAGACGCAGGCGTTCTCGGTGGCCGCGCTCGGCACGACCCGTGACGAGATGCGGCTCGACACGCTCGGCCTCCAGACCGAGAAGCACTACTTCCACCACTACAACTTCCCGCCGTTCTCGGTGGGCGAGGCCGGCTTCATGCGCGGCCCGAAGCGCCGCGACATCGGCCACGGCGCGCTCGCGGAGCGGGCGCTCGTGCCGGTCGTGCCGACGGTGGACGAGTTCCCCTACACGATCCGCGTGGTCTCGGACATCCTCGAGTCGAACGGCTCGAGCTCGATGGCCTCGGTGTGCGGCTCGTCGCTCTCGCTGATGGACGCCGGCGTGCCGCTCAAGGCGCCGGTGGCGGGTGTGGCGATGGGCCTCATCAAGGAGGGCGAGGACCACGTCGTGCTCACCGACATCGCGGGCGTCGAGGACCACCTGGGCGACATGGACTTCAAGGTCGCCGGCACCTCCGAGGGCATCACCGCGCTCCAGATGGACATCAAGATCACGGGCGTCACGTTCGAGATCCTGAAGGGCGCGCTCGAGCAGGCCCAGGAGGCGCGCATGACGATCCTCGGCAAGATGAACGACGCGATCTCGGAGCCGCGCTCCGAGCTCTCGCACCTACGCGCCGCGGATCTCCGCGATCCAGATCCCCACCGAGAAGATCGGCGCGGTGATCGGCAAGGGCGGCGAGACGATCCGGGCGCTGTCGGAGGAGTTCGACGCCCAGATCGACATCGACGACGACGGCACGATCCGCATCTACGCCCAGACGGGCGACCAGGGCGACGCCCTGGTGGACCGGATCCGGTCGATGACGAAGGAGGTCGAGCTCGGCGACGAGTTCACCGGCAAGGTCGTGAAGACGACCACCTTCGGCGCCTTCGTCGAGCTCGCCAAGGGCACCGACGGCCTGATCCACATCTCCAACATCGCCCCGGGCCAGCGCCCGAACACGGTGGAGGAGGTCGTGAACCGCGGCGACGAGCTGCGGGTCAAGGTGGTCGAGGTGGACCCGCGAGCGCGGCCGCATCGGCCTCCGGCTCGCCGACGACCCCGAGATCGCGGGCAAGTCGCCCGAGGAGCTGGCTGCCATGGGCACCGGCGACAAGGGCGGCCGCGGCGACCGTCGGCAACGGCCGCGGCGGACGCGGGCGTGACGGCGGCGGACGCGGCGGACGCGACCGTGACCGCGGCGGACGCGGCGGGACCGCGACCGTGACCGCGGCCGACGCAGCGACCGCGACCCGGACCGCGAGCGCGCCAGCAGCGAGTCCGGCACCGGTCCCACGCAGCCAGACGCCAGGTAGCGCCTCCGTTGACCGCGTGACGGAGCAGGCCCGGGTCACAACCCTGAAATCCGGCGCGCGAGTCGTGACCGAGGCGATGCCCTCGGTCCGCTCGATCGCGCTGGGCTTCTGGGTGCGGGCCGGCTCGCGTGACGAGGACCACGAGCACGCCGGGCATCTCGCACTTCCTGGAGCACCTGCTCTTCAAGGGCACGGACCGCTTCAGCTCGCGCGAGATCGACGAGGCCTTCGACGCCATGGGCGCCGAGGTCAACGCCGGCACCGGCAAGGAGACGACCTCGGTCTACTCGCGCTTCCTCGACAACCACCTGGAGCGCGCGTTCGACGTGCTCCAGGACATGGTGCTGCGGCCGGCCTACCCGGACATCGACTCCGAGCGCCAGGTCGTGATCGAGGAGATCGCGATGTACGAGGACGAGCCGCAGGACAAGGTCCACGACGTGCTCGCCGGCGCGATCTTCGGCGACCACCCGCTCGGGCGGCCGATCATCGGGCGGGCCGACGTGGTGTCGTCCGTGCCGGTGCCGGAGATCGGCAGGTGGCACGACGGCCGCTACGTGCCCGGCAACATGGTGCTCGCCGCGGCGGGCAACCTCGAGCACGACCGGATCGTGGAGCTGGCCGAGCGGCGTTCGGCGACGCGGCGCGGCGAGGCGCAGGCCGAGATGCGAGCTCGCCGCGAGCGGAACGGGCCAGGTGCTGCGCTTCCACCAGAAGGAGACCGAGCAGTACCACCTCTGCCTGGGCGGCGCCGGGCATGCCGCGCGGCGACGACCGCCGCTTCGCGCTGCGGGTGCTCGACACGATCCTCGGCGGGTCGACCTCCTCGCGCCTGTTCCAGGAGGTGCGCGAGAAGCGCGGGCTCGCCTACTCGGTCTACTCCTACGCGAGCCACTACGCCGACACCGGCCAGGTGGCGCTGTACGTGGGCACCCGGCCCGACAACGTGGGGGAGGCGCGTCGACGTGATCGGCTCCGAGCTGCGCCGCCTGGTGGACGAGGGCGTGAGCGAGGAGGAGCTCGAGCGGGCGCGCGACAACGTGAAGGGCCGGACGGTGCTGTCGATGGAGTCGACGCTCACGCGCATGAACCGGCTCGGCAGCTCCGTGCTGATGGACGTGCCGCTCCTCACGCATCGACGAGGTGCTGGCCGCCTTCGACGCGGTTACGCTCGACGACGTGAACGGGCTGGCGCGCGACTTCTGGCAGCCGGAGCGACTGGCGGCCGCCGGAGTGGGCGGCGACGAGGACGCGTTCCGGCGCGCCCTCGAGGCCGTCTCGCCGGCGCTCGCCGCGGCATGATCAACGTCGCCGTCTCGGGCGCCGCAGGGCGGATGGGGGCGACCGTGTGCGACGCGGTGGAGGGCGCGGAGGACATGGCCCTGGTGGGGCGCGCGGACCCGCTGCTGGAGGACTCGCTGCTCGACGTGCTCGGCGACGCCGACGTGGTCGTGGACTTCTCCACTCCGGATTCGGCGCTTGGAGAACGCACGGCATTGCATCGAGGCAGGGGTCCATTGCGTGATGGGGACCACCGGGGCCGACTTCTCCGCGCTCGAGGGCGTGGGGCACCGCGAACCTCTTCGTGGCGCCCGAACTTCGCCATCGGCGCGGTGCTGATGATGCAGGTCGCGCAGGAGGTGGCGCGACACATGCCGGAGTGCGAGATCGTCGAGCTGCACCACGACCGCAAGGTCGACGCGCCCTCCGGGACCGCGGCGCGCACGGCCGAGCTGATCCGCGCGGCCGGCGGGAACGTGCACGAGCCGATCCACTCGGTGCGCCTGCCCGGCCTCGTGGCGCACCAGGAGGTCATCTTCGGCGGCCCGGGCCAGACCCTCTCGATCCGCCACGACTCGATCGACCGCTACTCCTTCATGCCCGGCGTGCTGCTGGCGATCCGCAAGGTCGGCTCGCTGGAGCGCTCGCCGGTCGTAGGGCTCGAAAATCTGCTCTGAGCAACGAGCGCGACTGGGTGCGTCTTCTCGGTTGCTATATCGGCTACTGTAAACGCCCACCCACTCTGGCCGCCCGCCTCAGTGCGCAGTTGTTGTCGGGCCAGCGGGCGCGCCGCGCGGACGAGGTGGCCGAGCGGCTGCTCGCGATCCAGGGGCAGGACCCGCGCGGGGCGCGGCTCGCGGTCCGGGCCCGCAGCGAGGGCGTCACCGCCGCGGACGTGGACCGCGCGCTGACCGAGGAGCGCTCGCTCGTCATCACCTGGCTGAACCGCGGCACGCTCCACCTGGTCCGCAGCGAGGACTACCCGCTGCTCCACGCGCTCACGACGCCGCAGCTCGTCACGCAGAGCAGGCGACGGCTCGCGCAGGAGGGCGTGCCGCCGGGCGACGCCGAGCGCGCGATCGCCGAGGTCGAGCGGGCGCTGGCCGGCCGACGGGCCGCTCACCCGCGACGACGCTGCGCGCGCGGATCGACGCCATCGGGGTGCGCACCGAGCGCCAGGCGCTCGTGCACATCCTGTTCGCGGCCTCGCTCACGGGCCTGATCGTGCGCGGGCCGATGGTGAGACGGCAAGCACGCGTACGTGCTCGTGCGCGACTGGCTCGCCGAGGCCGAAGCCGATCGAGCGCGACGCCGCGCTCGGCCGAGCTCGCGCGCCGCTACCTGGCCGGCCACGGGCCGGCTACCGACCGCGACCTCGCGCGCTGGGCGGGCATGACGCTGCGCGACGCGCGGCGCGGCCTGGCGTCGATCTCCTCGGAGCTCGAGGAACAGCACGGCGGCGAACCCGGCCTCGTGGACCTCGCGGCCGCTCCGAGCCGGCGGAGCTGCCGCCGCCGCGCCTCCTCGGCGCGTTCGACCCCGTGCTGCTCGGATGGACCTCGCGCGAGGACATCGTGGGACGCGCATCGCCACCTCGTCACCGACAACGGCATGTTCCGCCCGTTCGCGATGGTGAAGGGGCGAGCGGTGGCGACCTGGTCGATGCCGAAGGGCGAGGTGGCGCTCGAGCCGCTCGCGCGGATCTCCAAGGCCGATCGCGCGGCGCTGGAGCGCGACGCCGAGGACGTCGTGCGCTTCCTCGGTTAGCCTCGCGCGCCATGGAGCCTCTCCGAGCACGCCGCACGAAACCGCGATTCCTGGAACGAGGACGCGCCCAACTGGGTCGAGCCGGCGCGCGAGGCGTGGGCGAGCGAGACGCCCTGGTGGGGCGGCTGGCGGATCCCCGAGGCGGACCTGAACATCCTCCCCGACGTCCGCGGCCTCGACGTGGTCGACCTCGGCTGCGGCACCGGCTACTGGTGCGCCTGGTTCGTGCGGCTGGGCGCGAGGCCGGTCGGCCTCGACCTCTCGGAGAACCAGCTGGCCACCGCGCGCGACCTGCAGGCCGAGCACGGCATCGAGTTCCCGCTCGTCCACGCGAGCGCCGAGGACCCGCCGCTGCCGGACGCGTCCTTCGACCTCGCGTTCTCGGAGTACGGCGCGGCGATCTGGTGCGACCCGTACGTCTGGATCCCGCACGCCCACCGGCTGCTGCGGCCGGGCGGGCGGCTGATCTTCCTCTGCCACTCCATTCTCGACTCGCTGTGCTCGCCGCTGGCCGAGGAGCACACCTCGGAGACGCTCCAGCGCCCTCTGGCGGGCCTCGGGCGCATCGACTGGCCCGAGCCGGACCTTGCCAGCGACTTCCACCAGGCGCACGGCGAGCGCATCCGGCTGCTGCACGAGACGGGGTTCGAGCTGGAGGCGCTCCACGAGCTGTATGCCCCCGAGGGGGACCCCGACGAGGTGCGCCACTACAAGTTGCGCGGCTGGGGGCAGAAATGGCCCTGCGAGGAGGTCTGGGTGGCACGCCGAAGGAACGGCTGACTGATGTCGACGATCGTCTTCTTCCCGGAGGGGGCCTACGGGCCGACGAACAACTGCGTGGGCATCGGCCAGGCGCTGCGGCAGCGCGGGCACCGGGTGGTGTTCGTGATCGAGGAGTCGTTCGCGGGGACGCTCGAGGAGAAGGGCTTCGAGGAGCGGCTGATGCGGCTCCAGGCGCCCGCGGAGACCGAGGAGGAGCCCGGCCAGTTCTGGAAGGACTTCATCCGCGACACCGGGCCGGTCTTCCGCAGGCCCACGATCGAGCAGCTCGAGGGCTTCATCAGGCCGACCTGGGAGGCGCTGATCGGCGGCTCCAAGTACGTCGACGACCGGCTGCGCGAGATCTTCGACGACGTCTGCCCGGACGTGATCGTGGAGGACAACGTCGTGGGCTTCCCGGCGGTCGTGACCGCGGACTGCCCGTGGGTCAGGATCGCCTCCTGCAACCCGCTCGAGATCCCGGACCCGGACCTGCCGCCGGTGTTCTCGGGCTATCCGACCGGCGACCGTCCGGGTGGGACGAGTTCCGCGAGGAGTACCGGCGCATCCACGCCGACCTGCACGCTGACTTCGACGAGTTCGCGCAGGAGCGCGGCTGCCCGCCGCTGCCGGAGCTCGAGTTCATCCACCGCTCGCAGTACCTCAACCTGTTCCTCTATCCCGAGGAGGCCGACTACGAGCGCGCCCGCCCGCTCGGGCCGATGTGGGAGCGGCTCGGCTCGTGCGTGCGCAAGGAGGGGGTGGGGGAGCTGGAGCTGCCGCAGGGCGACGGCGCGCTCGTGTACCTCAGCCTCGGCAGCCTGGGCTCCGCGGACGTCGAGCTCATGCAGCGGCTCGTCGACCTGCTCGCCGAGGGCGGCTACCGCGCGATCGTCAGCAAGGGCCCGCAGCACGAGCAGATCGAGCTGCGCGACGGGCAGGCCGGCGCGGAGCTGGTGCCGCAGCCCGCGCTCCTGCCGCTCGTGGACGCGGTGATCACGCACGGCGGCAACAACACGGTCACCGAGAGCCTCCACTTCGGCAAGCCGATGGTGCTGCTGCCGCTGTTCTGGGACCAGCACGACAACGCCCAGCGGATGGACGAGCTCGGCCTCGGCGTGCGGCTGCCCACGTTCGAGTTCGAGGACGCGCAGCTCGGCGAGGCGCTCGAGCGGCTGATGGGCGACGACGCGCTCACGGCGCGCCTCGGCGAGATCGGCTCGCGCCTCCAGGCGAACCCGGGGACCGAACAGGCCGCCGAGTGCGTCGAGAGCGTGTGCGAGGCCGAGCCGCGGGCGCGCGACCGGGCGATCTAGGCCAGAGGCCTAAAGGTCCGCGCCGTTCGCCCGATTACGGGGGCGTCATGGAAGACGAGGACCGCGAGCTACGGGACGTCATGCTCGAGCGTCAGGCGCTCGAGTTCCTGCTCGCCCACGCCTGCGAGACGCTGCTCTTCTACGCGGACCGCGCGAACTACAACGCCGCCGACGACGGCCTGGAGGGCGCGGCGATCGACGCGCTCGTCTTCATAGCGGGCGCGGACGCGGCGTCCGTGCGCGGCTGAAGCGGTACTGCGCGCCGCCGAGGTTCACGCGGTCGCCCGGCCGGATCTCCGCCGCCTCGAGCACGCGCGTCCCGTTGACGAGCGTGCCGTTGCGCGAGCCGAGGTCGCGCAGGTACCAGCGCTCGTCCTCGAGCCACACCTCCGCGTGCCGGCGCGAGACGCAGTCGTCGGAGAGCCTGCAATCGCAGTCGAGCGAGCGCCCGATCGTGCGCCGCTCGCCCTCCGCGCTCGGCAATGCAACGGCCGGGACGCGCGGGCGCCTCCAGGCGGCCTCGATGTCGGCGTCGAGGCGCGAGAGCCACTCGACCGCGGCGAGCAGTAGCCGCCGCGGCGCGCGCGGCGGCCGCACGTCCGAGGTGAGGTCCGCGAGCTCCGCCCTGCTGCTCGCCCGGTACGCCAAGCCCGACGCGGTCGGCGAACGTCTCGGTCGACAGCCGTCCCTCGACGGAGCGGTCGCGCAGCAGGCGCACGACGCGCTCGCGCTCCTCGGCGGAGGGCCGGACCGGCACCGGCGTGTGGGCATCGGTGCTCATCCGGCGATCGTAAGGCCGGCCGGGCGGCTAGGCCGCGCTCTGATCGCCGTTGCGGCGCAGCGCGCGGGGGATCACGAAGCGGATGCCGGAGCGCTCGTCGTCGATCGAGCAGGTCTTGTTGTCGATCAGCCCGAGGCGCTTGGCGAACGGCACAAGTGCCATCTGGTTGAGGTACTTGTCGTGTCCCCGCTTGCGGGTGATCATCCACAGGTAGCCGGTGTCGCGCAGGCGCGGCCGGTAGCGGACGAAGGCCTCCTTGGCCTCGTCCTCGGACTCGACCAGCACGATCGCTCCGTCGAGCAGGCCGGATTTCACGAGCCCGCGGCCGATCGCGTCCTTCACGTCGCGCCTCAGGCCCGCGCCGACGTCGCCGGTGATCTCGACCCGCTGTTCCGGCGCCACGCCCAGCTTCTGGACGGTGGAGCGGTGGCTGTAGTCCCTTTCCGTGGCCATTCGCGACCGGAATTCTGTCATTTGCAGCACACCTTCCGAAAGGGCCTGCATGCCGCCCTGCGCGATATCTTCCCCAGACCGACCAGGGAGAACCGCATGGGTTTCATGGACAAGGCAAAGAAGCTCGCCGAGCAGGCGCAGGAGAAGCTCGACGAGGCTCAGAAGAACTTCAACAAGCCCGATTCGCCTCAGGCGCCCGCCGGGGGCGTGCGCTACGACGAGCACGGCCGCCCGATCGAGCAGGAGGAGACGCCCGCCGCGGCCACCGCGCCCCCGGCCGCGGAGCCGCCTGCCGGCGGCGGAGCCGCCCGCCGCGACGAGCCGCCCGCCGGCGACTCGGGACGCCAACGCCAGCCCCGACCCGTTCAAGCCGATCCAGTAGTGGCGGAGCGGTTCGCCCGCGACATGCGCCTCGGCGGCATCCTCACCGCGATGGTCACGCCCTTCGACTCGAAGGGCGACCTCGACGAGGACGCCGCCGTGCGGCTCATGCACCACCTGCTGGAGAACGGGTCGGACGGCCTGGTGCTCGCCGGCAGCACCGGCGAGGGCGCGACGCTGACCGACGAGGAGAAGGTGCGCCTCTGGGAGCTCGGCGTGGCGGAATCCGGCGACGCGCCCGTCATCGCCGGCACCGGCACCTACGACACCCGCCACTCGGTCGAGCTCACCGAGCGCGCGCACGAGGCCGGCGTCGACGGAATGCTGGTCGTGACGCCGTACTACGTGCGCCCCAACCGGCGCGGCATCAGGGCGCACTACGAGGCCGTCGCCGCCGCGACCGACCGGCCCATCGTCGCCTACAACATCCCGTCCCGCACGGCCACGGACATGCCCAACGACCTGCTCGCGGAGCTGGCGGAGATCGAGAACGTGGCGGCCGTCAAGCAGGCCCGCTACGAGGACATCGCGCCGATCGAGGGCATGGACCTGCTGGCCGGCAACGACGACGTGCTGGCCAAGGTCATGGACATGGGCGGCGCCGGAGGCATCCTCGTCTCGTCGCACCTGGTCGGCGCCGAGATGCGGCGCATCATCGACGAGCCCGAGCGCCGCCACGAGATCGAGGACGGCCTGCGCGACCTCTACAAGGCGATGTTCGTGACCACGAACCCGATCCCGGTGAAGACCGCGGTCAACATGATCGGCCTGGACGCGGGCCCGGTGCGGCTGCCGCTGGTCGAGGCCGACGAGGAGGAGCGCGCCGTCATCCGCGAGGCGCTCGAGCGGCACAACCTGCTGGCCGCGGTGTGACCAACAACGGGACGCTGAGGGTCCTCCCGCTCGGCGGGCTCGGCGAGATCGGGAAGAACATGATGGTCGTCGAGTACGGCGGCCGGATCGTCGTCGTCGACACGGGGCTGATGTTCCCCGCGCCGGACCAGCTCGGCATCGACCTCGTGCTCCCCGACTTCACCTACCTGCGCGAGCGCGCCGACGACATCGAGGCGATCGTGCTGACGCACGGCCACGAGGACCACGTGGGGGCGCTTCCGTTCGTGCTCAGGGAGCTCGACCAGGCGCCCACGACCTACGGAGGCCCGCTCACGGCCGCCATGGTGCGCTCGAAGCTCGACGAGCACAAGCTGAAGGACGCGCCCGTGGAGGACGTGCTCGCAGGGCAGACGTTCGAGGCGGGCCCGTTCTCGATCGAGATGGTCAAGATGGCGCACTCGATCCCGGACTCGTTCGCGGTGGCCATCACCACCGAGCTCGGCACGATGCTGATGACGGGCGACTACAAGTTCGACCAGACGCCGGTCGACGGCGTGCCGGCGGACGTGTCGAGGCTCGCGGAGCTGGGGCGCGAGGGCCTGCTGCTCCTGTGCGGGGACTCGACGAACGCGGACCGGCCCGGGGTGTCGCTGTCCGAGTCGAGCGTCGGGCCGCGCCTGGAGGAGGTGTTCGCGCGCTGCCGGGGGCGCATCGTCGTGACCTGCTTCGCCTCGAACATCCACAGGGTCCAGCAGGTGGTCGACGCGGCGGCGACGGTGGGGCGGCGCGCCTCGCTGATCGGCCGCTCGATGCGCAAGAACACGAACATCGGCCGCATGCTGGGCCACATCAACGTCCCCGAGGGCATGCTCGTCGGGCCGAAGGAGATCGAGGACTTCCCCGACGAGAAGCTCGTGATCATCTCGACGGGATCGCAGGGCGAGCCGCTCTCCGCGCTGCGCCGGATGGCGCACAGCGACCACCCGAACGTGGACCTCCACGACGGCGACACCGTGATCTTCTCGGCCACGGCGATCCCCGGCAACGAGCGCGCCGTGAACGAGACGATCGACCGCATCTACAGGCTCGGCGCCACGGTGATCACCGCTGCCGACGTGCCCGTGCACGCCTCCGGGCACGGCTACGCGGAGGAGCTGAAGCTGATGATCAACCTCACGAAGCCGCGCTACGTGATGCCGGTGCACGGCGACCACAAGCGGCTGCGCCTGCACTCGGAGCTGGCGGAGGCGGTCGGGGTGCCGCCCAAGTCGATCTTCCGCGGCGAGAACGGCCGGCCGCTGGAGGTGGACTCATCGGGAGCCCGCTGGGGCGAGCGCGAGCAGGCCGGCCTGATCTTCGTCGACGGCATGGAGGTGGGGGACATCGAGGACGTGGCGCTGCGCGACCGGCGCATGCTCTCCGCCGACGGCATCTTCATCGTCGTGGCCACGATCTCGGAGCAGGACGGCCGCTCGGTCGTGCCGCCCGAGATCATCTTCCGCGGCGTCCCGTTCGTGGAGGAATCGGACTCGTTCGTCGAGGAGCTGCGCGAGGCGGTCGACGAGTCGCTCGCGCACTCCGCGGAGGAGGAGATCACCGAGATCGACCTCGTCCAGGACCACCTCCACGACGACGTGGCCGAGTTCGTCTACGACCGGCTCAAGCGCCGCCCGATGATCCTGCCGGTCGTCGTCGAGGTCTAGTTCGCGGAGGCGGTGCCGAAGAAGCCGCAGTCGTCGGTCGAGTTCCGCGGATCCCGTTCGCGTGCTCGATCGCCGAGGGCGTCGACCGTGACGATCGAGCCGTCCGAGCCCGCGAACGCGACCGTGCCCGACCTGATCGCCTCGCCGGCGAATGTCGCCGTCACGTCGTCGCCCGGCGTTGAAGTCGATGTCCTCCCAGGGCCAGTTATCCGTGGCGAACTGCGAGTGCGGCTGCGTTCGCCGACGGGTTCGCCACGAGCTCCATCGCCGGACCGGTCTTGCACTCGGCGGTGATCGTGAGGCCGCCGAGTGAGAGGATGGTCCGCTTCGGCGAGCCTTCGGCGGCCTGGTATGCGATTGCGCTGCATCTTCACGCCTCCGACGGCGTCGGCAGAGGTCGCCGAGTCGGCCAGCATCGCGCTCGGCACCTTCTGGAGCGTGGACTCATTGACGTCCTCGCCGGTCACCGTGTTCAGGGCGATGTCGCGGCCGCGGACGGTGCTGTTGCGGATGTCGATGCCGCGCACCTCGTTGTTGCGCAGGTCCCGGGTCCGGATCTGGTTGTTCCGGATGTCGACGCTGCGGACCTCGTTGTTCTTGATCTCCCGGCTGTCGATGAAGCCGGTCGCGACTCCGTAGGAGACTCCGCTCAGGGAGACGAACAGCGCGAGCAGGGCGACGATCATCGCCGGCGACGGCCGGCGGCTCGGAGATCCACTTCACGGACTACTCCTTGGAGGTTTCGGGTGCGAGGCCTCGTTGCACCAACACGCTAGCGCCGTCATCGGAGCGGGTGGCGCCTCCGCCGGAAGGGTGACGACGAAGCGCGCACCGCCGCCCTCCGCGTCGCGGATCTCCACGTGCCCGCCGTGCGCCGCGGTCACCGCCCTGACGATCGCGAGGCCGAGGCCGCTGCCGCCGCTCGGCGCGGCGTCGCCGGCGCCGCGAGCGAAGCGCTCGAACACGCGCTCGCGCAGCTCGTGGGGCACGCCGGGCCCGCGGTCGGCCACCTCGAGGACGGCGTCGCCGCCCTCCTGGCGCACGGACACGGTGACCGGCGTGCCGGCGGGCGTGTGGATCAGCGCGTTCTCGATCAGGTTGCCGGCGAGGCGGTGGAGGTCGTCGGCCACGCCGTTGACCATCACGGCGCCGGCGAGGTCGAGCGAGACCGGGTGGTCCGAGGAAGCGCGCCGGCCTCGCGCGCCGCCTCGGCCGCCACGGCGGCCATGTCGACCGAGGCGCGCGGCATGTCGCGTCCGGCGTCGGCGCGCGCCAGCAGCAGCAGGTCGCCGACCAGGCGGCGCATCCGCCGCGAGGAGCGGAGCGCCGAGTCGGCCATGTCGCGCTGCTCGCCGGCGAGCTCGGTCTCCAGCAGCTCGAGGTTCGCGAGGATGCTGGTGAGCGGGGTGCGGAGCTCGTGCGACGCGTCGGCCACGAACTTGCGCTGGCGCGCGAGCGTCTCCTCGGTCTCCTCGCGCGCGGCGCTCAGCTCGCGGAGCATGTCCTCGAAGGTGGCCGCGAGGTCCGAGACCTCGTCGTTCGCCTGGGGCTTCGGCAGCTTGATGTCCGGGTCGCGCGTGCGCGCCACCTCGCGCGCGGCGCGCGTCAGGCCGGCGATCGGGCGCATCGCCCGCTGTGCCACCAGCAGGCCGCCGAGGAAGGCGAGCAGCGTGCCGCCGAAGACGCCGAAGGCCAGGAACAGCCGCACGCGGTTGATCGTCCGCTGGACGCTCCGCTCGGGCTTCGCGTACTGGACGTAGCCGACGGGCGTGGTGACCGTCCCGAGCGGAGCGTCGAAGGTCGCCGGGTTCGAGGGCGTCGGCACGACGAGCTCGCGCGAGGTCACGCGCAGGTCGCCGATGTCCGTCACACCGCTGATCGGCGGGCCGAGCGCGGGCTCGCCGCGGCGTGATCGGGCCACTTCGTGTGGTTGTTGCGGTCGACGACGCGGACGATCGCGTCGCCGGCCGCGTAGCCGCGCGAGCAGCGAGCGGTCCGAGTCGCTCAGCTGGACGTTGTCGCCGACCCGCACGAGCGTGATGCGGTCCTGGAGCTCGCCGACGCTCGCGCGCAGGTCGTCGTCGAACCCCGCGCACGATCCGCTGCTCCGCCACCGCGCCGACCACGACCGCGAACAGGCACAGGATCGCGAAGGTGAGCGCGGAGCTCAGCACCGCGACCTTCAGCTTCACGGGCAGGCGAGTCCTCATGGCTCCCTCAGCACGTAGCCGGCGCCGCGCATGGTGTGGAGGATGCGCGGCTCACCGCCCGCCTCGAGCTTGCGGCGGAGGTTCGAGATGAACACGTCCACGGTGTTGGTCTCGGCGAACGGGTGGTAGCCCCAGACCTCGTCGAGCAGCGCCTGCCGGACACCACGATGCGCGCGTTCCGCATCAGGTGCTCCAGCAGCTCGAACTCGCGCGCGGTCAGCTCGAGCTCGCGCTCGCCGCGGAAGACCTCGCGGCTGTCGGGGTTGAGGCGGAGGTCGCCGACCACCAGGTAGGCGCTGCCGCGCGGCGGCCGGCGGCGTAGCAGCGCGCGGATGCGGGCGAGCAGCTCCTCGCGCTCGAACGGCTTGACGAGGTAGTCGTCGGCGCCCGAGTCGAGCCCCTCCACGCGGGCGTCGAGCGCGTCGCGCGCGGTGAGCATCAGGATCGGCACGTCGCCCCGGCGCGCATGCGGCGGGCGACCTCCATGCCGTCGAGCTTCGGCAGCCCGAGGTCGAGCACCACGGCGTCCGGCTCGAACACGCCCGACTGCTCCAGCGCGGCCTCGCCGTCACCCGGCCACGCGCACGTCGTACCCCTCCTTGTCGAGGGAGCGGCGAAGCACGCCGGCGATGTCGGCGTCGTCCTCAACAACAGCACACGCGGGCGTCCGCTCATGCCACCCCATGGTAGGGAGGGTGAGGGCGACTTCCGTCGAATGCAGGCGTTATGGCCAGCCGCAAGCGCCGGAAGCGTCGTCCTGCCCGCAGGTCGTGGTTGCCCGAGCTCGATCTGCCGGTTCTCGAGCAGCGCCACTGGGACCTGATCGGCCTCGCGCTCGTCGCGTTCGCGGCCTTCTTCGCGTGCGTCTTCTACCTCGACTGGGCGGGCGGCGAGGTGGGGGAGGCGCTCGCCGGCGCGATCCTCTTCATGTTCGGCGGCGTCGGCTACGCGGCGCCGGTGCTGCTGTTCGCCGCGGGCGCGATGATCGTGGTCCGGCCGATGGTCCCGGCGCTCCACCCGCTGAAGACGGGCGCGGCGTGCCTGATCGCCGCGCTGATGCTCGGCCTCGCGGCCGGCTCGCTCGGGCTCGGCCCGGGCGACACGCACCGTGACGGCTTCCTCGACCCGAACTACCTGAAGCACCACGGCGGCCTGGTGGGCGAGTCGCTCTACTGGACCTCGGCCAAGTTCTTCTCGACCGCGGGCTCACACATCCTGTTCGTCTTCCTGCTGCTCGCCGGAGTCCTGCTCCTCACCGGCGCGTCGATCGCGAGCATCATCACGGCCACGCGCGAGGCGGCCGCCACGACCACCGGGCGCGTGCGGGCGGCACCGCGGCGACCGAGCGCATCCCGTACGAGCCGCTGCCGCCGATCGCGCCGCCGGAGCCGGAGGACCGCGAGCCCGTCGTGCGCGCCACACACGTGGAGATGCCGGTCGCAGGACCACGAGGAATTCAGACCCTGATGGGTCAACGAGGAGGAGACGAGGCTATACTGAGGGTCAGACCCCCTTGAGGAGCCGATGCGACGACGAACGCGAGCGGTCAGGGAGCCAGAACCCGGCCGAGCGTGGCACGAGCCGGAACCGAGGAGCCCGAGCCGACGAGGAGACCCGAGCTCACGCCGATGGGCAACAAGCGCTCGCCGGTCACCGAGTCCGACGACATCGACTACGTGCTCCCCAAGCTCTCCGTGCTGAAGCGCTCGAGCGGGCCGCAGAAGCTCGACACGAAGGGAATCGAGCGGGTTGGCTCGTCCGCTCGTGGAGGCGCTCAGCCACTTCAACGTGGAGGCGCGTCTCATCGGGACGGTCGGCGGGCCGCACGTGACGCGCTACGAGCTGCGACTCGCGCCCGGCATCAAGATGTCGAAGGTCGCTCAGCTGAAGGACGACCTCGCCTACGCGCTCGCCGCCGAGCAGGTGCGCATCCTGGCTCCGATCCCCGGCAAGCAGGCCGTCGGCGTGGAGGTGCCGAACCGGGTGCGGAGCATGGTCCACCTCGGCGACGTCTTCCAGGACGCGCCGAAGGGCTGGTCGCCGCTGTCGGTGTGGCTCGGCAAGGACATCGCCGGCAAGGCGATCGGCACCGATCTCGCGAAGCAGCCGCACATCCTCATCGCCGGCACCACCGGCTCGGGTAAGTCGGGCTGCGTGAACGCGATGCTCTCGAGCGTGCTGCTGCGCTCCTCGCCGAACGAGGTGCGGATGGTGCTCGTGGACCCGAAGCGGTGGAGCTGAACCACTACGAGGGCATCCCGCACCTGCTCACGCCGGTCGTGACCTCGCCGCGCCTGGCCGCGAACGTGCTCTCGAACCTCATCAAGGAGATGGAGGAGCGCTACGGCGTGATGAGCCGCGTCAAGACGCGCAGCCTCGTGGAGCTGAACAAGCTGCGCGTGCAGCCAGGGCGAGGCGCCGCTCCCGTACATCCTGTGCGTGATCGACGAGCTCGCCGACCTGATGATGGTCGCGCCCGCCGACGTGGAGGACTCGATCATCCGGCTCGCGCAGAAGTCGCGCGCGGTGGGCATCCACCTCGTGCTCGCCACCCAGCGCCCGAGCGCCGACGTGATCACCGGCATGATCAAGGCGAACGTGCCGGCGCGGATCGCGTTCGCCGTGTCCTCGCAGACCGACTCGCGCGTGATCCTCGACCAGAACGGCGCCGAGTCGCTGCTCGGCCAGGGCGACATGCTGTTCCGCCCGGCGGGCGAGTCGCGCACGGCGCGCATCCAGGGCGCGTTCATCGCCGAGGAGGAGATCGAGAAGGTCACCGCGCGCTGGCGCCGCCAGGGCGAGCCGGAGCTCCAGGAGGAGCTGCTGGAGGCCGTCGAGCCGGCGGAGTCGGGCGACGGCGCGGACGGCGACTTCGACCCGGACCAGGACGACCTGCTGGGCGACGCGATCGCCACGGTGGTCCAGATGGGCACCGCCTCCACCTCGATGCTCCAGCGCCGCCTGCGGGTTGGCTACACGCGCGCCGGGCGGCTGATCGACATGATGGAGCGGCGCGGCGTGATCTCGGGCTACGAGGGCTCCAAGGCGCGCCAGGTGCTGATTACCGAGGCCGACCTGCCGCGCGTACTCGAAGCGCTCGCCGAGCCGGCCGTCGCGGCCCTGTCGAGGACTAGCGCCTTCCGGCACAATAGGCCGCCGATGCCAAGCATTGGCGAAACGCTCCGCGAGGCGCGCATGCGGCAGCGCCTCGACATCGCGGACGTCGAGCAGCGCGACCAAGATCCGGGCGAAGTACCTGCGCGCGCTCGAGAACGAGGAGTTCGGGATGCTGCCCGGACCCGACGTTCGTCAAGACGTTCCTGCGCACCTACGCGGAGAAGCTCGGGCTCGACCCGCACGTGCTGGTCGAGGAGTACCGCGCCGAACTACGAGGGCGGGGACGAGCTCGAGCTCCAGCCGCTCGGGCCGCCGTCGGCCTGGGCGCGCGACCGCGGCCGCGGGCCGCGCGTCGGCCCGGGGCTGCTCGCGCTGCTCGTGCTTGTGGGGTCGTGGCCGTGCTGGTGGTGATCGGGCTGACCGAGCGACGACGACGGCGGCGGCAACGGGCAGGCCGCGCGCGACCGACGACCACGACGGAGCGCACGACGCACCCAGCCGAAGAAGGAGAAGCCGCCGCCGCCGAAGCGGGTGAGCTGCGGGTGGTGCCCGCCGACGCCCACCTACGTATGCGTGGACCACGGCGCCGGACGCCGGTCGTGTTCGAGGGCACGATCGACCCGCCCAGACCTTCCGCGGCAAGCGCGTGCGGGTCAACCTCGGCAAGCGCGACGTGCAGCTCATGGAAGAACGGCAAGCGGGTCCAGGTCACGCCCGGGCCGGACCCGGTCGGGTTTGCCTTCAGCCCGCGGCGCACGCGCGAGCTGCCGCCCGGCAGCGGCCCTGCGTGTAGCGCTAGTCTCGTAGGGCGTGAGCGCTCGCGCGGGCATCGTCGTAACCGGCACCGAGGTCCTGACCGGCCGTGTGCGGGACCGCAACGGGCCGTGGCTGTCGGACCGCCTGCTCGAGCTCGGCGTCGAGCTCGCCCACATCACGATCTGCGGCGACCGCCCGCAGGACATCGAGGCGCAGCTGCGCTTCCTGGCCGACGCAGGGCGTGGACCTGATCGTGACGAGCGGCGGCCTCGGCCCCACCGCCGACGACATGACGGTCGAGATGGTGGCCCGCTTCACCGGCCGCGAGCTCGTCCTCGACGACGAGCTCGAGGACAAGATCGCGGCGATCCTGAAGCCGCTGATGGCGCGCTTCAGCCACTGGGACTTCGACGCCGTGCGGGCGGCCAACCGCAAGCAGGCGCTGGTCCCGGAGGGCGCGTACGTGATCGACCCGGTCGGCACGGCGCCGGGCGTCGTGGTGCCCGGGAAGCCGACGGTCGTGGTGCTCCCGGGGCCGCCGCGCGAGCTCCAGCCGATGTGGCGCACGGCCGTGGCCAGCGAGCCGGTGCGGGAGGCGATCGCCGGGCGCACCGAGTACCGCCAGGAGATGGTGCGGATGTTCGGCCTGCCGGAGTCCGGGCCTGGCCGACACGCTGCGCGACGCCGAGGAGGGCATCGCGGGCTACGAGGAGCTCGAGATCACGACCTGCCTGCGGCGCGGCGAGATCGAGATGGTCACGCGCTTCGAGCCGGCGCGCGCGGCCGTCTACGACGGAGCTCGTCGCGCTCGTCCGCGAGCGCCACGGGCGCGAGATCTTCTCCGAGGACGGCTCGAGCATCGACGACCAGGTGGTGCAGCTGCTCGCGGGGCGGCGGGTCGCGACGGCGGAGTCGTGCACCTCGGGGCTGCTGGCGGCGCGCCTGACCGAGCGGCCGGGCTCGTCCGCGTACGTGGTGGGCGGCGTCGTGGCCTACTCGAACGAGGCGAAGGTGGAGCTGCTCGGCGTGGATCCGGCGCTGATCGAGGAGCCACGGCGCGGTGTCCGAGCCGGTGGCCGAGGCGATGGCCGAGGGCGCGCTCCGGCGGTTCGAGGCGGACACCGCGGTGGCGATCACGGGCATCGCCGGCCCCGACGGCGGGACCGAGGAGAAGCCGGTGGGGACGGTCTGCTGGAGCGTGCGGACCGCCGACGGGCGCGGAATCACGCGACACGCTGCGTCTGCCCGGCGACCGGGCGGACATCCGCGACCGCTCGACCACGGTGGCGATGCACCTGCTGCGGCGGCTGCTGCTCCGAGCGGGCAGGCCCGCGCCGGCTCTCCCCGTGAGCGGCCGCGCGCCCGCATGTTCCTCGCGCTCGACCTCCCCGAGGCGCGCGCGCGGCTCGTCCGGTGGCGTGACCCTCTCCTCGTCGCCGCCGTCGGACCTGCGGCCGGTGCCCCCGGAGGCGCTCCACGTGACGCTCGTGTTCCTCGGCTGGCAGGACGAGTCGGCCGCCCAGCGGATCGCCGACGCGGCCTTCGGCGCTCTGCCCGCGGTCGCCGCCGCGGCTCACGCCCGTTGGCGTGCGCTCGCTGCCGCCGCGGAACCCTCGCCTGTTCGCGCTCGACCTGGAGGACGAGGGCGGCCGCGCCGCCGCGCGCAGGCCTCCGTGTCGGCCGCCCTCGAGGCAGGCGGCTGGTACCGCCCCGAGAAGCGTCCCTTCTGGCCACACTCACGCTGGCTCGGGTGAAGCGGAAAGAGCGCCGCGTCCGCCGCCGCCCGCCACCCGCCGCCGCCGGCCGAGCCGTTCGAGGCGCGCGTCCTGACCCTGTACCGCTCCACGCTGCGGCCCCAGGGGCGTTCTACGAGCCGCTGCGCGTACGTTGCCGGCGATGCGCGCGATCCCGCTTCCGGACCCCCCGCTGACTGACGGGGAGATCCGCTGCGGCCGTGGAAGCGCGGGACGTCGCCGCGGTCACGGCCGCGTGTCAGGACCCCGAGATCCCGCGCTGGACGGTCGTGCCGCAGCACTACACGGAGCGGCATGCGCGCGACTTCATCTCCGGCACGGCGACCGACCTCGCGCGGGGCGCGAGCTGGCGATGGCCGTGGTGGACGCGACGACCGCGTGCTGGGCGCCCTCGGGATGTCGAACTCCGACTGGGCCGACATGAAGGGCGAGATCGGCTACTGGATGGCTGCGGAGGCGCGCCGCCGCGGGATCGGTCGCGCGCGCCACGCGTTGCTGGCCGTGGGCGCTCAGCGCTGGGGCTCGAGCGGCTCGAGCTGCTGGCGAACCCGAGAACGAGGCCTCGCAGCGGCTCGCCGAGCGGGCCGGCTTCACGCGCGAGGGCCTGCTTCGCCGCTACCGCCGCCGCCACGGCGTGCGCGAGGACCTGGTGATGTTCTCGATGCTGGCCGAGGACATCGAGCGAGTGAGCCGGTGTACGAGGCGGCCGCACGGCTTCGCCGCTCCGCGGAGGCCTACGAGCTCGGGAGGCCCGGCTATCCTGCGGCCGCGCTCGAGCCGCTCGCGGCTCGCTCCCGGTATCGCGTTCTCGACCTCGCCGCGGGGACCGGCAAGCTGACGCGCGCGCTCGCAGCGAGCGGGGCCAGGGTGATCGCCGTCGAGCCGGTGGCGGAGATGCGCGCCGTGCTGCCGGCGTCGGTCCGGGGCCTCGATGGAACGGCGGAGCAGATCCCGCTCGAGGACGCGGCGGTCGACCTGGTCACCGTCGCCCAGGCGTTCCACTGGTTCGACGGCGACGCCGGCGCTCGCGGAGATCCACCGCGTCCTGAGGCCGGGCGGCCGGCTGGCGCTCGTGTGGAACCGCCGCGTGGAGGACGCGGCCGGTTAACGAGGCGCTCGAGGATCTGTCGAGCCGCATCGCGTCGTGTCCGCCGACGCATGGGTCGACGACTGGCGCGCGGCCTTCGAGCGAACGACCCTCTTCGGGCCGCTCGATGAGCACGTCTTCGCGCACGAGCAGGTGCTCGATGCGGACGGGCTCGCCGCGAGGGTCTGCTCGATGAGCTTCATCGCGTGGCTCCCGGAGCCGAGCGCGTGCGGCGTGCTCGCGCGCGCCCGCGAGCTGCCTCGCGAGGGCCGGTGACCGTGCCGTATCGCACCGAGGTGCAGATCGGCGAGCGCCTGAATGTAGAGCTGTGCCTGGCATTAGGGAACCTACGGGGGCGAGCGGCCTACGACGGTCATGGACATCTCGGTGGCCGAACAGGTGGTGGATGCCGCTCTACAGCCTCGGCCTCGGCGCGCTCGTCTTCGCCGCCTTCGCGATCGGCGGCAACGTGGCGGACGGCGCGACGGCGCTCGGGCTCTTCGCGCTGGTTGCGGCGGTGTTCTCGTTCGGCAGCCCGCGCTCGGAGACGCTCGGCGGCCTCGGCGGTTCCGGCCGCGACGAGCGCTGGGCGGCGATCGACCTTCGTGCCACCGCGTTCGGCGGCCTCGTCGTGATCCTCGCCCCGATCGGCGCGTGGCTGTACGAGCTCGCGGACGGCCGCGACGGCGACCCGTACGGGCGGCTGCTCGCGGTCGGCGGCATCGCCTACATCGCGGCGATCGCGTTCCTGCGCCGGCGGGCTGACGGGCGTAGGCTCCGCGGGCATGGAGCAGCGCGTCAGCCTCATCACCCTCGGAGTCCGCGACCTGGCGCGCGCCCGCGCCTTCTACGAGGCGCTCGGCTGGATCACCGCGCGCCGCAGCCGGACGACGACGTCGTCTTCTTCCAGGCCGGCGGCTGGTGTTCGCGCTCTGGGACCGCGGCCAGCTGGCCGAGGACAGCGGCGTGGAGGACGCCGGCGGCTGGGGCGGCGTGACGCTCGCCCACAACGTGCGCTCGCCCGACGAGGTCGACGCCGTGATCGAGGAGGCCCGCGCGCGCCGGCGCGGACGATCGTCCGCGAGCCGGCGGAGACCTTCTGGGGCGGCTACTCGGCGGCCTTCACGGACCCGGACGGCCACCCGTGGGAGGTGGCCCACAACCCGCGCTGGACGATCGCGGACGACGGCTCGGTGGAGCTGCCGGCCTAGTAGCGCGGGCAGCGCGGCGGACGGCGGCAGTGCGGGTGGTCCGGTGGCTGGCCCGTATCCATTCGCCTGGTCGGCCCCGAGCCTTCACGCCGCTGCCGTCAGCTCGATCACCGGGATCGGCGCGGCGCGCGCTTGCGGTACTGCACCCAGCCCGGGTAGATCTCGATGCCGCGCTCGTACCAGCGGGCGCGCTCGTCGCCCTCGAGCTCGCGCGCGACCATCGGCTGCTCGGTGCCGTCGAACAGCGACGCGCACCTGCGGGTTCTTGCGCAGGTTGTGGTACCAGGACGGGTTGTTCCGCTGCCCGTAGTTCGAGGCGATCACGATCAGCCTGCCGTCGCCGCACGGGATGGCGAGCACCGGCGAGGTGCGCTCGGCGCCGCTCTTCGCGCCCGTGGTGGTGAGCCAGGCCACCGGCAGGCCCGCCAGCCAGGACGTGAACGTGGCCCGCCCGCGGGTCAGCTTGAAGACCGCCCGGTCGAACAGGTGCAGCGTGCGCGCGTAGAACAGCGACAGCGGCTTCCAGCCCGCGGAGCGCCGAATCGCGCGCTTCAGGACGTTCGCTTCGGCGTGGTTGTACGTGGGGCGAGTATCCATCCGACCGTGCTCCTACGTTGTGACCTCAAGACTTAGAGGAGAACACAGTCATGGAGAAGGAGCAAGAGAAGGCCGCCAAGGCGCGCGAGGCGGCGCTGAAGGGCGCGCTCACGCAGATCGAGCGGACGTTCGGAGCGGGCTCGATCATGAAGATGGGGGACGACGCCGCCCAGGTGCGGGTCGCGGCCATCCCCACGGGCGCCATGTCGCTCGACCTGGCGCTGGGCGTCGGCGGCGTGCCGCGCGGGCGCATCGTCGAGGTCTTCGGGCCGGAGTCGTCCGGCAAGACGACGCTGATCTACCACGTCCTCGCCAACGCCCAGAAGCAGGGCGGCATCTGCGCGTTCATCGACGCGGAGCACGCCATGGATCCCGTCTACGCGAAGCGGATCGGCGTGGATGTGGATGAGCTGCTCGTCTCGCAGCCGGACCACGGCGAGCAGGCGCTCGAGATCGCCGATCTCCTGATCCGCTCCGGCGCGGTGGACGTGGTGGCGATCGACTCCGTGGCGGCGCTCACGCCGAAGGCGGAGCTCGAGGGCGCGATGGGGGACCAGACGGTCGGCCTCCAGGCCCGCATGATGTCCCAGGCGATGCGGAAGCTGGCCGGCAACCTGAACCGCGCCAACACGCTCTGCATCCTGACGAACCAGATCCGCGAGAAGATCGGCGTGATGTTCGGCTCGCCGGAGACTCAGCCGGGCGGCCGGGCGCTGAAGTTCTATTCCTCGCAGCGGCTCGACATCCGCCGCATCGAGACCCTCAAGGAGGGCACCGAGGCGGTCGGGAACCGGGTGCGCGTCAAGGTCGTCAAGAACAAGGTCGCGGCGCCGTTCCGGCAGGCCGAGTTCGACATCGAGTACGGCCAGGGGATCAGCTCCGAGGGCTGCATCCTCGACCTGGGGATCGAGCACAACATCGTCCAGAAGTCGGGCTCGTTCTTCTCATACGGGGACGAGCGGCTCGGCCAGGGCCGCAACAACGTGAAGGGCTACCTCCGCGAGAACCCGCAGGTGGCGCAGGAGATCGAGCGGAAGATCTACGACGCGCTCGGCGTCGGAGCCGGCGTCGCCGCTCGGCGTGATCGAGTCGCCGCCGCCGGATGCGGAGGAGGGCATGGACGCCGAGGCACAGGCCCCCGAGGGCCCGATGCCGGAGGAGCAGGCCGCCTAGCGTGATTCGCAGCGAGTCCGAGCGGGCGATCGACCTGGCCTACAAGGCGGTCGCCCGCCGTGATCTCACCGTCGCGGAGCTGAGGACCCGCCTGGAGCGAAAGCACGTGCCGCCAGAGGCGATCGACGACGCCGTCGCCGAGCTCCTCGAGACGGGCTTCCTCGACGACGCCCGCTACGCCCGCCAGTTCGCGGAGGACAAGCGCGAGATCGACCAGTGGGGGTCCGACCGGATCGCCACGGACCTGCGCCGCCGCGGCATAGCGCCTCAGCTGATCGACGCCGCGTCTCACGACTCACGACCGCGACTCGGAGATGCGCACCGCGCTGCTGCTCCTCCGCCGGCGCTACCCGTACGCGCCCGCGGGACGACCGCGAGCGGGACCGCGCCTGGCAGATGCTGGTGCGCCGCGGCTACTCGCCCGACCTCTCGTACGACGCGATCCGCACCTGGGAGCGGACGGAGCGGGAACGCCGTCGCGCGGCGTAGGCGAGCTCCACCCTTGCCGATCCGCGCCTCACGGCATTAATCTCATGGAAAGCGGCCGGCGTTGCCGGCGCGAGACCAAAAGACGAGCAAATCGCCTGATTTCGTGCTTCACCTGAACTTGAACCTGACAACCTACCTGCGACCAGTCCCGAAAGGAGTGCTCGGGAGGGTCCGACAAGCGGCCGGCCTCGTGCCGGCGCGAGACCAAAAAGACGAGCAAATCGCCTGATTCCGTGCTTCATCTGAATATCAACCTGACAACCATGTGTGACCGTCCCGAAAGGAGTGCTCGGGAAGGTCCGTAGTCGTCTGCCGTCTCGCTGCCGCAAACCGGACCGCTCAACGAACTGAATGTTGAGTCGGCGCCCTGTGCGCCGTGTGAGGAGACGGAGATGGAGATCGTGATTGCGGCGTTGGTCGCGGCGGGAGTCGCGGTGGCCGTTGTCATGCTCGTGCAGCGCCCGCGTACCGTGAGCGCGGGGGTGGCCGCCCAGCCACGGGCGGCGGAGCGCGCGAGCCTGGCTCAGGCGACGGCCACACCGGCCGTGGCCGAGGCGACGCCCGTGCCGGTCGGGCGCGACGGGCTCGAGGAGGAGCTGCTCGCGCGCCGCACCGAGATCGCGCGGCTCGAGGAGCGGCTGCGGGCGAAGGAGAGCTCGCTGGGCGTCCAGGAACAGCAGCTGAGCGAGCGCGAGCGCTCGCTCGACGACCGCCGCCGCAACCTGGACCACGTCCGCGAGGAGCTGAAGACCGAGAAGGCGCGGCAGCTGCGCGAGCTCGAGCGCGTGTCCGGGCTCAGCGCCGGGCAGGCCAAGCAGATCCTGATGCGCGAGCTCGAGGACGATCTGCGCCACGACAGCGCCCGCGTGATCCGCCAGGTGGAGGAGGAGACCCGCCGCGACGCCGACCGGCGCTCGCGCAGCATCCTCGCCGCGGTGATGCAGCGGGTGGCGTCGAGCCACGCCGTGGAGACGACGGTCTCGGTCGTGGAGCTCAAGTCCGACGAGCTGAAGGGCCGCATCATCGGCCGCGAGGGCCGCAACATCCGCGCCCTCGAGACGCTCACCGGGCATCGACTTCATCATCGACGACACCCCGGGCGCGGTGCTCCTGTCCGGGTTCGACGGCGTGCGCCGCGAGATCGCGCGGCTCACGCTCGAGAAGCTGCTCCAGGATGGCCGCATCCACCCGGCCCGGATCGAGGAGGCCTTCCACCAGGCGAAGTCGGAGATCGACCAGCACGTGGTCGAGGTGGGGGAGCAGGCGGTGTTCGAGGCGAACGTCGGCTCGCTCCACCCCGAGCTCGTGAAGCTGCTGGGCCGGCTCAAGTTCCGAACGAGCTACGGCCAGAACGTGCTCGCACACTCGATCGAGTGCGCGCGGCTCGCCGGCAATGCTGGCCGCCGAGCTGGGCGCCGACCCTCGCTGCGCGGCCCGCGCCGCGCTGCTGCACGACATCGGCAAGGCCGTCTCGCACGAGAGCGAGGGCCCGCACGCGCTCGTGGGCGGCGAGCTGGCGCGGCGCTACAAGGAGTCCGAGGCGGTGGCCCACGCGATGGAGGCTCACCACAACGAGGTGGAGCCGCAGACGGTCGAGGCCGTGATCGTCCAGATCGTGGACGCGCTGTCGGGCGCCCGGCCGGGCGCCCGCGGCGAGTCGCTCGAGCAGTACGTGAAGCGGCTCCACGAGCTGGAGGAGATCGCGTGCCGCCACGTGGGCGTGGACAAGGTGTACGCGATGCACGCGGGCCGCGAGATCCGCGTGATCGTGCACCCCGAGGAGATCGACGACGACGCGGCGACGCTGCTGTCCCACCAGATCGCCCGCGACGTCGAGAAGGAGCTGGAGTACCCGGGCCAGATCAAGGTGACCGTCATCAGGGAGAGCAGGTCCACGGACTACGCCCGCTAGAGGATGGAGCGGATCGGCTGATGTACACGCTGTACGTGATCCCCGGCTCGCACGCCTGCCGGTCGGCGATGCTCATGCTCGACCACAAGGGGCTGCCCTACCGGCCGGTGGAGTTCGTGACGATGCTGCATCCGGTGGCCGCGCGGATGCGCGGGTTCGACACGGGCGGGGAGACGCGCAGCGCGGGCGGGAAGCGCCCGTTCGGGCTCCGGTTCGCGGACCGCATGGGCACCGTGCCGGGCCTGAAGGCCGGCGACCGGCGCATCTCGACGAACCACGGGATCGCCCGCTTCCTGGACGAGAAGCATCCGGAGCCCCCTCTGTTCCCGGCCGATCCCGCGGAGCGGGCCCGGGTCGAGGAGGCGGAGCGGTGGGCGAACGAGGCCCTCCAGATGGCCGCCCGCCGCATCCCGGGAGCGGCGATCCGCCGCGACCCCGAGAAGTTCGCGCGGTCGGCCGGACACGGGCGGCTCGGCCACCTGCTCTACAGACACGAGCGCACGCGCCGGGTGATGATTCCCTACATCGTGGGCAGCGTCTTCGCCACCAGCACGAACCTCGAGCGCGACCCGGCCAAGGAGCTGCCCGCGCTGCTCGACCGGATCGACGCGTGGATCGCCGAGGGGGTGCTCGGCGGACCGGACCTCAACGCCGCGGATTTCATGGTCGCGCCGAGCCTGGCGCTGATCCTGTACAGAGACGACGTGATGCCGATGTTCGAGGGTCGGCCGGCGCTGGAGCTCGTGGATCGCGTGCTTCCCGCGCCGGCGTAGGTCTATCCTCGGCGCGGTGAAGACGTACCACCTGACCACCTTCGGGTGCCAGATGAACGAGCACGACTCGGAGCGGATGAAGGGGATGCTCGAGTCGCTCGGGTACAGCGAGGCCGGCGACCGCGCGGGCGCCGACCTGATCCTCTTCAACACCTGCTCGATCCGCGAGAAGGCGGACAACCGGCTCGTGGGCCACCTGGGCGAGGCCAAGCGGCTGAAGTCCGAGGATCCGGAGCGTGTGATCGGGATCGGCGGCTGCTGGTCGCAGTCGCTGAAGGACGAGGTCTTCGAGATGTTCCCGTTCGTGGACGTGGCCTTCGGACCCGGGCAGGTGCACAAGCTGGCCGAGTTCCTGACGAGCGACAGCATCACCGCCCAGGGCTTCTTCGAGTTCGAGGGCTTCACCGGTCACCTCCCGATGAAGCGCGAGCGCGAGTTCCAGGCGTGGGTGCAGATCTCGGTGGGCTGCAACTGCCGCTGCTCCTACTGCATCGTGCCCTCGACGCGCGGCCGGGAGGTGTCGCGCCCCGCGGCTGAGATCGTGGCCGAGGTGGAGCGGGTGGCCGCCGAGGGCGTCAAGGAGGTGACGCTGCTCGGGCAGAACGTGTGCTCATACGGCCGCGACCTGCCGAAGGGCTCCAAGACCACCTTCGCCGAGCTGCTCGCCACGATCGACGCGATCGACGGGATCGAGCGCATCCGCTACACGAGCCCGCACCCGAAGGACATCCGCGAGGACGTGATCGCCGCCCACGCCGAGCTGCCGAGCGTGTGCGAGCACATCCACCTGCCGCTCCAGTCGGGATCGAGCCGCATCCTCAAGGCGATGCGCCGCACCTACAACCGCGAGCGCTACCTCGACCGCGTGGCGATGATCCGCGAGCTGGTGCCGGACTGCTCGCTCACCACGGACATCATCGTGGGCTTCCCGGGGGAGACGGAGGAGGACTTCGCCGAGACGCTCGAGGTGGTGGAGCACGTGCGCTACGACTCGGCCTTCACGTTCATCTACTCGCCGCGCCGCGAGACCGAGGCGGCCGACCTGCCCGACCAGGTTCCGCACGAGGTGGCGAGCGAGCGGATGGGCCGGCTGGTCGAGGCGGTGCAGCGGCACGCGACCGAGCGCGCGCAGCGGTTCGTGGGGCGGACGATGGACGTGCTCGTGGAGGGCCCGTCGCGCACGGACCCGTCGCGGCTGCGCGGCCGCACGCGGCACAACAAGACCGTGAACTTCACGGGCGTCGCCGCGGCGGGAGAGCTCACCGACGTGGAGATCGCGTCGGCCACCAGCACGACGCTCGCCGGCGAGGAGCTACTCGCCGGTCGTCTGAGCCGGCTCTGAGCGCGCACTCGACCTCGGCGCTGCAGCCGCTCCAGCTCTTCGCGCACCTGGTCCAGCTCCGCGCGCAGCTCCCGCTCGGTGAGCGCATGGAGCTGGGCCTGCCGCTCGCTCTCCTCGCGGAGAGCCGCGTGGGCGGCCCGGGCGGCCTCGGCACGCCGGTCCGCGTCCGCGGTGAGCTCGAGCTGGTCGCGCGCCTCGGCGAGCTTGCGCCGAAGCTTCTCGACCTTCGTCCGACTTCATCGGACGACTGAGAGGCGTCCGCACGAGCCGCCTCCAGCTCCTCGTGAGGCGGGCACGCAGCGCCTCCAGCTCCTTCGCGTGCCGTTCGCGCTCCGCGTCGATCGCCTCCACGGTGCGCGCGCGCTCCGCCTCGACCTCGTCGACGCGCTTGGCACGCTCGGCGTCGAGCGCCTCCTCGAACTTCGCCCGCTCCGCCGCCAGCGCCTCGTCCTGCTTCGCCCGCAGCGAGCTCAGCGCCTGCTGCGCGCTGGTGCGCTCGGCACGGAGCGCCTCCTCGGAGGTGGCCTCCGCGGCGGCCAGCGCGCGCTCGTGCTCCAGCTTCAGCGCCGACAGCGCGTCCTCCAGCTCGCGTTCGTGCTGGGTCGCTGTCTGTTCGCCGTGCCGCTCCAGCTTCGCCTTGGCCTCGTCGCGCTCCACGAGCGCCATCGCGAGCTCCTCCCGAAGGCGGGACAGCTCGCGCTCGTCGGCGCCGCCGGCCGACGGCGTGGGCGCGGAAGTCTCGGCCTGCTCCGGCGCGGCCGGCGCGTCATCGTGGGCGTCGCCGTCCGGCGGGATGATCACCGTGCTCACCGACTCGCTCGTACCCTGCGTCGGCTCGACCATGAACGAGAGGGTGTCCACCAGCTTGGCGATCTGGCTGCGCGCGGCAACCGCCGGGCGCACCGGCAGCTTCGTCATCACGGCGATGTCGCTGAGCCCGAGCGAGTCGGCGGGGTCGCTCACGGCGAGCACCAGGGCGCCGTCCTCCGCGAAGCCCACCGGCGCGGCCATGTAGCGCTTCGCCGCGGTCTTGCGCAGCAGCGCGGCCGCGGAGGTGTCCACCGGGAACTCCGTGAGGTCGATGTGATCGAGCCCGTACCGCTCGGCGAGCGCCCGCGCGAGCTTGTCCTCCGTGATCAGCTCCGCTCTCGAGCAGCACCTTCTCGGGCGTGCTGGCCGGGGCTGCGCGCCGCCTCGACCGCCTGCTCCGCCTGCTCCTGGGACACGAAGCCCGAGCTCGACGAGGATGTCGGACAGGAAGCGCCGCCCTGCGCCGCTCAGGCTCGGCGCGGTCACGCCCGGGCCGGTCAGCGGCGGGCCGCTGCCGGGGCCCGCGATCTCGCCCATGAGCGGGTCGGTGCTCACGCCTCCCCCTTCGCGGGGGCCGTGCCGAGCGGCGTGCCGTTGCGGCGCGCCGGCCCGGACTGTGCCGAGATCTCGGCCAGCTCGAGCGCCTGCCGCGGCGAGTCCGCGTCCGCAAGGCGCTGAATGCCGTAGGAGAGCTGCACGGCCGCGGGGCGGCTCGCCGTCGCGCGCTCGAGCGAGCGCTCGAAGCGGCCGAGGAACGCGAGCGCGCCGTCGGGCCCCTTGCAGCCCACGAGCACGGCGGACAGGCCGTCCGTCGAGACGCGCGCGAGGTAGTCGGTGCGGCGGATCGCTCCGCTCAGCACCTCGGCCACGTCCTTGAGCAGAAGATTCGCCATCGCCTCGCCGAAGCGCTGCGCGAGCGCATCCCGGTCGCGCAGATGACACACGACGAGGTAGCTCTCGACCGTGCCGCGCTTGCTCAGCTCGTGCTCGCGCTCGATCGAGCTGACAAGGCGTCTCGCGGTTCGGCAGCCCGGTGACCGGATCGGTGCTCGCGCGGTCGCGCGCCCGCTCGGCGAGCCTGCGCAGCTCGGCGCGCGCGGAGATGCTCTCCCACTCGTACGAGAGCAGCCGGGCGCCCACGAGGATCAGCTGGGCGAGGGCGCGCGACGGCGCCTCACCGCCCGGCCCGGTGGCGAGCAGCAGTCCGACGACGCTGCCGTCGGCCGCGTCCAGGGGCGCAGCGACCCAGTTGGCGGGGCCGAGCGCCTCGAGCGCGCTGGTGTCGAGCAGCTCCGCCGCGACGGACCCGTTGACCGGCACGCCGCGCGCGAGCGGGATCAGCGCGCCGCGCGGGACGCCGTCCCCGCGCGCGTCGATCACCCGGCACTCACCCTCGTCCCAGTCGATCTGGCCGAGCACGAGGTTCCCGCCCGGGCATGCGCTCTCCAGCAGGTCGAAGACCTGCGTGGCGGCATCGGCAAAGCTGCCGAATCGCCGCGCTGCGAGGCGGGACAGGGCGTCGAGGAGCTGTGTGGACATGCTTCCCCGCTTGTCATCGGCCAAATGGGGGTGCTCCCCAAGGGGCGCAGGGGAACTGCTAGAGGGCTCTCGCCACGTCCTCCAGCGCCGCGCGGGCCGCGAGCAGGCCGCCGGCGCCGACCCACTCTTCTCCGGCGCGGAGGTGGATGACCTCGATCTCCGCCTGTCCCGGTCCCGATCCCGAGGTCATCCAGCACCATCTTTCCGACCGGCCCAAACTGCTTGCCCCCGGCGAGCGTGACCGAGATCTTGCGATCGCCGATCGTGCGCTTCACCCTCGCCAGCCGGTTGTCCCAGTCGGTCAGGAGCTCCTCGGAGTCGTTCGTCCGTCCGAGCGCCTCGCCGTGCTCGCGCAGGTTCAGCTTCCAGTCGTCGCCCTCGGTGAGGATCGTCGGGGCGATCTTCGACAGGTCGGTGTAGTCGGCCTCCTGCTTCTCCTTGGTCCCGAGGATCACGTCGGGAGTGGCCGCGCCGATGCCGGACAGGTCGGTGTCCTTCACGACCCGCACACCGCGCGCGTCGTCGCGCATGTAGTCGGGCACGTCCGAGGCCACCACCGGAGTGACGCCCAGCGCGAGCGTGTCGCCCGAGCGCGTCCGCCGTGAGCGTGGCCGGTCGCTCCGCCTGGCCGGGCACCTTCGTGCCGTTCAGCGGGTTCATCGCGTCCTGCACCTTCAGCGGCCGCTGGGTCTCCTTCGACTCGTCGAAGCCGGACTCCTGGCAGCCCGCCAGCGAGCCCACGAGGGCGAGAGCGATGAGTATGCGGACGCGCACCGCCGGTATTACTAGCGATTCCGGTCGAAGCCGCTCTAGGACAGGCTTTCCGCCGGCCGCTCGGCGCAGCAGAGATACTGGGCGGCAATGCCGGAGGAGAACGTCGAGCGTCTAAGCCGAGTCTTCGAGCTCTTCACGGAGCCTGACTTGGATTGGGAGGCGCTTTCTGAGTTCGTCGATCCCGAGGTCGTCTGGGAGGTTCGCTCCGACTTCCCCGACGCGGGCGTGTATACCGGCTACGACGGGTTGAAGCGGCTGTCCGACTCCTTCGATGACGTGGTGGAGCAGACCTGGTATCGGCCCTTGGAGTACATCCAGACGGGGAACCACGTCGTCGTCCCGCTGCGCTGGGGCGGGCGGGGCAAAGGTAGCCAGACCCCCTTTGCGGAGCGCGAGGAGACGTGGGTGCTCACACTCCGCGACGGCCGGATCAGTCGCGTTCGGGAGTACGCGACCAAACAGGACGCCCTCGAAGCCGTTGGGCTGCGCGAGTAGGCGGTGTCGCACGAGAACGTGGAGCTTGTCCGCGGGATCTACGGGCCCTGGGGGCGCGGCGACTTCAGCTCAGCCGAGTGGGCGCACCCTGAGATCGAGTACACGATCGCCGATCTGCCCGCCCCCGTCAGCATGACGGGCCTGGCGGGCATGGCGGAGGCGTACCGCAGTTGGCTGAGCACGTGGGAGGGGTTCCGAGTCGAACCGGAGGAATTCCGCGAGCTCGACGATGAGCGGGTCCTCGTGCTGAGCCACTTCAGTGGACGGGGCAAGACGAGCCGAGTGGATGTTGGGCAGGTCGGGACAAGAGGGGCGGAACTGTTCCACGTCCGCGGTGGCAAGGTGACGAAACTCGTCATCTGGGGTGCGCGCGAGCACGCGTTCGCTGACCTGGGCCTGTCGGAGTCGTGGCCGCACCGGAAGCCGTCATAGCGATCTTCGGCCCGACCGGGGTCGGGAAGACGTCCGTCGCGATCGAGCTCGCGGAGCGGCTCCGCGCCGAGGGCGAGGACCCCGTCGCGATCTCGGCGGACGCGCTCCAGGTGTACCGCGGCCTCGAGGTCCTGACCGGCGTGGCCACGCCCGCGGAGCAGGAGCGGCTGGAGCACCGGCTCGTCTCGTTCCTCCCGGTCACGGAGACGTTCTCGGCGGGCCAGTTCGCCGACCTGGCGCACCGGGAGATCGACGCCGCGCTCGACGCGGGCCGCCGGCCGATCGTCGTGGGCGGCACGGGCCTCTACCTCCAGGCGGCGCTCACCGACCTCGAGCTGCGCCCGCCGCCGCCGCCAGGGGTGCGCGAGCGGATCCTCGCCGAGGCGGACGAGCGCGGCATCGAGGCGCTCCACGCCGAGCTCGCCGAGCGCGCCCCGGCGGCGGCCGCCGCCATCGACGCCGACCGACCGCACGCGGGTCGTGCGCGCGCTCGAGCTGCTCGAGATGGGGGAGGAGCCGGCCCCGGCCGGCGACGAGTCGCGGCTGTGGACCGCCGACCTGCGGCGTCCCACTGTGCTGGCCGGCCTGACGATGGAGCGCGAGCGCCTGTACGAGCAGATCGACGCGCGCGTGGACGCGATGGTCGCCGCCGGGGCCGAGGAGGAGGTGCGCCGGGCGGACGGCGCCGGGCGCGTCTGCCACGGCGCGCAGGGCGCTCGGCTTCGACGAGCTGCTTCGCGGTGACGTTGAGGCCATGAAGCGCCGCACGCGCAACTACGCGAAGCGCCAGCTCACGTGGATGCGGCGGCTCGAGCGCGCCAACGTCCTTGACGCCGGGTCCGAGCCGGTAGATAGGCTTGCGCTGCTCGTCAAGGAGGAGGAGAGGGACTCGTGAAGCGTCTTGCCGTATTGGCCACGACGGCCTTTTTTGTTGCTGTCACCGCCGGCGTTCGCCGTGCGCGACTTCTCGGGCACCGCCCGGAACATCATCCCGTCAGGGCAGTACGGCGCCGTGCCGCCGCCCGCGAAGGCCGACCAGCAGGCTCGGATGTACGACGGCCTGACCCCGCTCTTCCGCGACGTGCGCCCGCACGACCTCACGCGCTACTTCAAGTCCGAGAAGCTCGGCATCAAGGGCCAGGGGAAGATGCGGCGCGAGCGCGTGCCGCATCGCGGCGTGCGGCTCTTCCGCGACAGGTTCAACGTCCCGCACATCTACGGGAAGACGAACGACGACGTGACCTGGGCCGCGGGCTGGACCGTCGCCCAGGACCGCGAGCTGCTGCTCGAGCAGGCCCGCTACAACTCGCGCGTCGCCGTGATCGACGCGCCGGGCCTGAGCGCGATCGGCCTGGTCGTTGGGCTGAAGAGCTTCAGGCCGAGCGCGGCAGACGGAGCGTGAGCTCGGCAAGGAGGTCACGATCCTCGAGCGGCGCTACGGCAAGGAGGGCCGGCAGCTCGTCCACGACATGCGCGTGTACGTCAAGGGGATCAACGCCTTCTACCGCAAGGAGCACGGCCGCACCGGCGGGCCGAAGCCCTGGACCGTCCGCGACGTGATCGCCCTCAACGCGATCAAGAGCCAGCTGTTCGGCCAGGGCGGCGGCAAGGAGGTCCAGGCCGCCCAGATGCTCGACGGGCTCCAGGACTCGCTCGGCGCGGACAAGGGCTACTCGGTCTGGAACGACCTGCGCCAGCGCCAGGACCCGGAGACGACCGTCTCGATCCCGGGCAGGTTCCCGTACGCGCCGCTCCCGGCGAAGCGCACGGGCAACGTGGTGCTCGACAACAACTCGTTCCAGCGCGTCCCGGAGCCCGGCGTGACGGCGTCGGCGGCCGGTGACTTCCGCCAGCACATGAGCAACGTGCTGATGGTGGCCGGAAAGAGGTCGAGGTCGGGCCACCCGCTGTTCGTCGGCGGTCCGCAGATCGGCTACTTCTATCCCGGCCTGACGGGCGAGATGGACCTGCACGGCCCCGGCTGGAACGCGCGCGGCGCCACGTCCGGGCCGTTCCCGGGCTACATCCTGATCGGCCGGCGGGAGGACTTCGTCTGGACGCTCACCTCGGCCGGCGCGGACATAGTCGACAACTACGTCGAGACGCTCTGCGGCGGCAGCGACACGAAGTACCTCTACAGGGGCCAGTGCCGGGACATGCGGCACTTCAACGCGGGCACGATCGACGGGCAGCCGGTGGAGTTCAACCGGACCGTGCACGGGCCCGTGATCGGGTACGGGACGGTCGACGGCCGCCGCGTGGCGGTGTCACGCAAGCGCTCGAGCTACCTGCTCGACGGCGTGGACCTGCTGCTGTTCCAGCGGCTCACGCGCGGTCACATCCCGAACGCGCAGACGTTCATCAGGAAGGCAGTGGTCACCCCGCAGACGTTCAACACGTTCTACGCGGACGACAAGCACATCGCCGAGGTCATGACCGGACGGCTGCCGAAGCGCGCCCCCGGCGTGGACGAGGGCCTGCCCACCGACGGCCAGGGCAAGTTCGAATGGCGCGGCTTCGAGCCGGGCACGCAAGAACCCGCACGCGATCCTCACCAGGGGTGTGCTGAACAACTGGAACAACAAGCCGGCCCGCGGGTTCCCGGCGGCGGACGACAATTGGGGGTACGGCTCACTCAACCGCGTCGACCTGCTGAACGACAACACCGCCAGGGTGAAGCGGCACACGCTCGCGACGCTCACCGGCGCCATGAACGCGGCGGCCACGCAGGACGTGCGCGTCATGAAGTTCGTGCCGGTGCTGGCGCGCCTGTTGAAGGGGGGCACGCCGCCGAGCGCGCGCGCCAGCCAGATGCTGGCGCTGCTGGAGGCGTGGAGGGCGAAGGGCGGCAGCAGGCTCGACCGCGACCTCGACGGCAAGATCGACGACCCCGGCGCCGCGATCCTCGATACGGCATGGAACCGGCTGGCGGATGCCGCGATGACGCCGGTGCTCACGAAGCCGCTGGCGGATCAGCTGTCGTCCACGCTGAACCCGCGCTTCGAGCTTCCGCCCGGGGGGCAGTTCGACGGCTGGTACCAGTACATGGACAAGGACCTCCGCGCCCTGATGGGCGAGAAGGTGAAGGGCCCGTTCGCGAACCGCTACTGCGGAGCCGGCGACATCTCCGTGTGCCGGGCGGCGCTGTGGGCCGCGCTCGAGGCGGCCGGCGTGGACCTCGAGGCGACGCAGGGGCCTGACCCGAACGCGTGGCGTGCTGACGCGATCAGGGAGCGGATCAAGTTCCTGCCGGGCCTGCTCCCGTTCACGATGCGCTACACGAACCGGCCGACCGGCATCCAGCAGGTCATCGAGTTCAAGGGACACCGCTAGAAGACATCGCCGCGCAGCCGGCACCGCGCGCTGCTTGCGTAGAGTCACGCGCCGTGCGCTTCGAGAAGTGGCAGGCGCTCGGCAACGACTATGTCATCGTCGAGGAACGTGAGCTTCCGTTCGAGCTGACCCCCGCGCGGGTGCGCGTCCTGTGCGCGCCGCACACCGGGGTCGCCTCGGACGGCGTGCTGCTGTTATCGGAGGCAAGTGGCGACGCGGTGGCCGAGGTGCGCATATTCAACCCGGACGGCTCGGAGGCGGAGCTGTCGGGCAACGGGGTGCGCCAGGCGGTCATGTACCTGCGGCAGCGCGGATGGACGGACGACGACGAGTTCACGGTCCTTACCGCGGCGGGTGAGGTGAGGCCACGAATCGACGGCGAGGTCTGCACCATGGACATCGGGCGGGCGCGCCTGCGCGCGGAGGGCGACTACCCGACGGGCGCCGACGACGGCCGCGGCATGCTCACCTCTGACGGGCGCGAGTTCGCGTTCCAGTTCGTGCAGGTGGGCAACCCCCAGGTCTCGATCGAGGCCGGCGACGAGCTGGACGAGCTGGACCTCGGGCGCTACGGGCCCGGCATCGAGCGCAACGAGCTGTTCCCCAACCGGACGAACGCGTCGTTCTGGCGACGCGCGGGCGACGACCGCATACGGGCTCGCATCTTCGAGCGCGGCGTGGGGGAGACGATGGCTTCCGGCACCGGGGCGACGGGTGCCGCGGTGGCCGCCACACTGAGCGGAGTCGCGAGCCCGGTCACAGTGGAACTCGACGGCGGCGAGCTCGTGATCGACGTGGCCGAGGACCTCCGGATCGAGATGACCGGCTGGGCGCGGCCCGTGTACGCCGGAACGCTGAGCGAGGAATTCCTGAAGGAGCTGAATGCAACCGAGTAGCCGACTGGACCGACTGCCGCCGTACCTGTTCGCCGAGCTCGAGCGGAAGATCAGGGAGAAGAAGGCGGCCGGAGTGGACGTGATCAGCCTGGGCATCGGCGATCCGGACACGCCGACGCCCCGGGTCGTGGTCGACGCGCTCGCCGCCGCGGCGGCCGACCCCGGCACGCACCAGTATCCGTCGAACCGCGGCCGACCGGAGCTGCGCGAGGCGTACGCGCGCTTCTACGAGCGCCGCTTCGGCGTCGCGCTCGACCCCGAGACGGAGATCATCCCGGCGCTGGGCGCGAAGGAGTGCGTGTTCAACCTGAACCTCGCCTTCCTCGACCCCGACAGCGTGGCGCTGGCCGCGGACCCCGGGTACCCGGTATACACGGGCGGACCGCTCCTGTCGGGCGCCGAGGCCGTGCTGATGCCGCTCGTGCCAGAGCGCGGCTTCGCGCCGGACCTCGACGCGATCGGCGGCGACGTGGCGGCCCGCGCGCGGCTCCTCTACCTGAACTACCCGAACAACCCGACCGGCGCCGTGGTGCCCGACGGGCTGTTCGAGCGCGCCGTGGAGTTCGGGCGCGAGCACGACGTGCTGATCGTGCACGACGCGTCGTACACGGAGACCACCTTCGACGGCTACGTGGCGCCGAGCTTCCTCGAGACTCCGGGCGCCAGGGAGGTCGGCGTGGAGGTGTTCTCGCTCTCGAAGGGCTGGAACATGACCGGCTGGCGCACCGCCGCGATCGTGGGCAACGCGGACGCGGTGGCCGCTTACTGGAAGCTCAAGACCAACATCGACTCGGGGATGTTCGAGGCGGTGCAGCTCGCCACGGTCGCCGCGCTCGACGCCGGGCCTCCGCCCGAGATGCCGGCGATCTACCAGCGCCGCCGCGACCTGGTGTGCGACGCGCTCGCCGAGATCGGCGTCGACGTAACGCCGCCGGAGGGAACGATCTATGTCTGGGCGCCCGTGCCCGAGGGCCACACGTCCGCGTCCTACTGCGAGATGGTGCTGGAGGAATCAGGCGTGGTGGTCTCGCCCGGCGGGTCGTACGGCG
Organism: uncultured Thermoleophilaceae bacterium; assembly: GCA_963808875.1. Taxonomy (GTDB): domain Bacteria; phylum Actinomycetota; class Thermoleophilia; order Solirubrobacterales; family Thermoleophilaceae; genus JACVRW01. The sequence continues at coordinate 62,289 of CAWEHM010000015.1, read as the reverse complement.
TCAGCGGCGAGGGCTTCTTCCGGATCTCGCTCACCGTGCCCGACGAGCGGCTGGCCGAGGCGGTCGAGCGGCTGCGCGGGAGCCTGGGGGGCTAGTGCACTACGGCGGCGTCGTCCCCATGCAGCGGACGCTCCAGCTGGCGCTGCTCGAGGAGGTGCGCGACCCCGATCCTCCGATCCGGCTGAGCGCGCTGTTCTACGAGCCGGGCACGCCGGAGCAGGTCGCGACCGAGCTGCGCCGGCTCAGCGACGTCGTGGTGGGCCTCGGCACCGGGGCGCAGGAGGTGGCGGAACATCTCGACCTCGCCGTGTTCGAAGCCGGCGACGGCGACGCCGTGCCGGAGGGCGCCTATGCCGACACCCCGCTGTTCCCCACGGACCCCGACCGCGTGTTCTGGGCGCTGCAGGGCCGCCGGCTCCCGGCGAAGCGCCACCCGTACGGGATCCAGCTTCGGATCGACGAGCTGGAGGACGACCACATCGTCGACGAGAGCGGTGACCTGTGGCACCGCCGGATCGAGGAGCTGGACGCGCTGGCGTGCGCGCTGTGCGCGCACCGCTTCGCGGTGGGCCACGCCTCGTTCGTGGACGGCGTCGTGCTGCCGGGAACGAGCCTGCCGCACGAGTTCTCGACCCGCGGCGTGATGCCGCCGGTCGAGCGCATCAACCTGCCTGACCGGGCATAGATTCGCCGGTTCCGGGGTAATTTCGCGCCGCGATGCGAAGGCTTGCCATCCTCGCTGCATTGGTAGTGGCTGTCCTGGTGCCCGCCTCCGCGGCCTACGCGAAGACGGCCAAGCCGCCGCAGCACGTCTTCGTGATCGTGCTGGAGAACGAGGACGCCGACACGACCTTCGGGCCGGCGTCGCCGGCGCCGTACCTCGCGCAGACGCTCACGGCGCAGGGCGCGTTCGTGCCCGGCTACTACGGCATCGGCCACAACTCGCTCGACGACTACATCGCGATGGTCTCGGGACAGGCGCCGAACGTCGAGACGCAGGCGGACTGTCCGGTGTTCACGGACTTCCTGCCGGGCACACCGGCCTCCGACGGCCAGGTCGTCGGGCAGGGCTGCGTCTATCCCGCGAACGTGCCGACGGTGGGCGATCAGCTCGAGGCGCGCGGCCTGAGCTGGAAGGGCTATATGGAGGACATGGGCGCGGACCCGGTGCGCGACAACGGGACCACGTGCGCGCACCCGGCGATCGGCGCGCCCGATCGGACCCAGCAGGCCAGCCCGACCGATCAGTACGCGACGCGGCACAACCCGTTCGTGTACTTCCACTCGATCATCGACCGTCCCGCGTGCGCGCAGCGCGACGTGCCGCTCGACCGGCTGACGGGTGACCTCGCGTCGCTCCGCTCGACGCCGAACCTGTCGTTCATCGTGCCCGACCTCTGCCACGACGGTCACGACGCGATGTGCGCCGACGACGGCCCCGGCGGGCTGCCCGCGGCGGATCAGTTCCTCCGGACGTGGGTGCCGCGGATCACGTCGTCGGCGGCGTACCGGCGCGACGGCCTCCTCGTCGTCACGTTCGACGAGGCCGAGAACGACTCGAGCGCATGCTGTGGCGAGCAGCCGGGGCCGAACACCCCGGCGCCCGGCGGCCAGAACGGCGGGCCGGGCGGTGGCCGTACCGGCGCGGTCCTGCTCTCGCCCTCCATCGCGCCGGGCACGCACAGCTCGTTCGACTACAACCACTACAGCCTGCTGCGAAGCATCGAGGACCTCTTCGGGCTGCCGCATCTCGGGTACGCGGCCGCGAACGGCCTGCGGCCGTTCGGCTCGGACATCTTCACGGCCCGCTGAGACTCAGCCCGAGCTGATCGTCTCGCGCAGGCCGGTGTCCAGGTCGCGCGGGCTGTAGCCCAGCTCGGTGCGGGCCTTGTCGTCCTTCGCCCAGTACGTGACGTTGTGGGCGGCCGAGATCATCTCCTTGAAGTTCGGCGGCAGGTCCATCATGGGGCCGACCCAGCGGCTCACCGGGCTCAGCGCCTTGAGCACCACCGGCGGGACCGTCATGCGCGGCGGCTTCTTGCCGCCGATCGCGGCGGCCCTGTCGATCAGGTCGCCCTGGGTCGTGATCTCGCCGCCCAGCACGTACGACTCGCCGACCTTGCCCCTGTCGTAGGCGAGCAGGATCCCGTCGGCCACGTCGTCCACGTGCACCATGTTCAGCCCGAGCTCGGGAAACGCCTTGGCCGGCATCTTGCCCGTGCTCGCCTGCTGGATCATCTGGCCCACCAGCGCATGGTCGCCGGGGCCGTAGACCGAGCCCGGCTGGACGATCACGATGGGCGCTCCCTGCGCGGCCCGCTCCTCGGCGATAACGTGCGCCCGGTACTTGGTTTCGTCGTAGGTGGACACGAAGCCGTCGGCCTCGTCCCGCCGGTACGACTCGTCCACCGTCCGCCCGTTCGTGTTCCCGAAGATGTTGATCGTCGAGACGTAGACGATCTTGTCCACGCCCGCCTCGGCCGCCGCGTCGAGCACCCGCTCGGTGCCGCGGATGTTCGAGTCGCGCATCGAGTCCTGCTTGGAGGGATCCATGCCCACGCGGTAGTCGGCCGCGATGTGGAACACGGCCTGGCAGCCCTCGACGCCGCGCCGGATCGCGTCCGCGTCCGAGAGATCGCCCTGCACGACCTCGGCGTCCAGCCCGGACGCCTTCTCGGGGCGCCGGGCGAGCACGACGACCTCGTCGCCGCGGTCCCGCAGGCGCTTCACCACACGGGACCCGATGAACCCCGTCCCGCCGGTCACGAAAGCTCTCATGGCGGGAGAGCCTATCCCTAGACTTGAAGCGGTGGATGCAGTCCAGAACGGGTCGAATCGGCGCGCCGCGCAGCGGGCGCTCACGATCGGCGTCGGCCCGGGCGAAACCGATCTTTCGGAGCTCCGCGAGCTACTTCGCACCGCCGGCGTGGCCGTCAGCGGAGAGCTCGTCCAGCGCCGCGACCGCCCCGATCCCGACCGCTACTTCGGCCGCGGCAAGCTGGCCGAGCTGAAGCAGGCGGCGAAGGAGGCGGACGCGAACCTGATCGCGGTGGACGACGAGCTCTTGCCCCGCCAGGAGCGCAACCTGGAGGAGGAGCTCGGGATCCCGGTCATCGACCGGACCGCGATCATCCTCGACATCTTCGCCGACCACGCCCGCTCGGCCGAGGGCAAGCTCCAGGTGGAGCTGGCCCAGCTCGAGTACAACCTCGCGCGCATGCGGGGGCTGTGGACGCACCTCGAGCGGCTCGGCGCCGGCCGCATGGACGGCGGCATCGGCACCAGAGGCCCGGGCGAGTCCCAGATCGAGACCGACCGCCGGCTGGCGCGCAACCGGATCAGCGCGCTCCGCCGCCGGCTCCGCGAGACGAAGGCCACGCGCGCGACGATGCGCCGCGAGCGCGAGCGAGCCGGCCTGCCCACGGTGGCGCTGGCCGGCTACACGAACGCCGGCAAGTCCACGCTCTTGAACACGATGACCGGCTCCGAGGTGGGCGTGCGGGAGCGGCTCTTCCACACGCTCGACCCGACGACCCGTTCCTTCGAGATCTCGGGCCGCCAGTACCTGCTCACCGACACCGTCGGATTCATCCGCAAGCTGCCGCACCAGCTGGTGGAGGCCTTCTCGGCCACGCTCGAGGAGGCTCTCGGCGCCGACCTGATCGTGCACGTCGTGGACGCCTCGGTGCCCGAGGAGGAGATGCACGCGATGATGGCCGCCGTCGACGACGTGCTCGACGAGATCGGGGCGGGCGACACTCCCCGCCTGCTGGCCCTGAACAAGGTCGATCTAGTAGACGACGACCGCCGCCGCGAGCTGTCGTTCCGGTTCCCGGACTCGGTCCAGGTGTCGGGCGAGACGGGGGAGGGCCTCGACGGCCTCCGCGAGGCCATCGAGGCCCGCTTCCTCGCGACGCTCCAGCCGATGGAGCTACTCGTTCCCTACCGCGACGGCGGGACGCTGTCCGAGCTGCACGACGTGGCCGGCGAGCTCGAGCGCGAGGACACGCCGGAGGGCGTGCGCGTCAAGGCGCGCGTACCGGCGTCGGCGGCGCCCCGCTTCGAGCGCTTCTCGGAGAACGGCACCGCCTAGCCTGCGCGCGCGCTCGCTTGGAGGATCGGCGCGGACGGCCTGAAGCCCTTGAAGGTGCAGTAGAGGCCGAGCGAGAGCTCCCACAGGAACTCGGGGATCGTCGCGAGGCCCTGCAGGGGTCCGCTCGGGTGGTCGACGCCGAACAGAACGGCCGTCCCGGAGGCGATGATCAGCGGCCCGCCGATGAGGCCGAGCCACGCCATTCCCCGCGGCACGAGACCCGAGCGGTACATCAGGTAGCCGAGGATCAGCCCGTTCCCCCAGCCGACGACCCAGCCCGGGCCGAGGAGGAACGTCCAGTCCTTGATCGCCGCGAGCGTGTAGGCAACGGTGCCCTCAGCGGCACCCGCGACCTCCTGCCGCAATGTGACGATCGCGAGGACGGAGAGGACGCCGACGAGGATGAACGTGCACTCGAACAGGCGGGCGGTCACGTAGCCGAGTGCCAGCTCCTCGCTCTGTCGTTTGACGATCGGGAAGATCACGACCGCGGTTCCGATGTTCGCGATGATGAGCAGCAGCTCGAGCAGGGCTCCCAGGAAGATCTGGGTGTCGTGCCCGGCGCCGGCGATGTAGCCCACCGGATCGTCCAGCACGGGCTGGTACAGAGCCAGCGCCGGGATCGACGTGATGAACGTGATGAGGAAGAGCACGCCGAAGACCCGCGCTCTCTTCTGGTCCAGAGTCATCCTTAAGACTCTCGGAGAACGGCACCGCCTAAACCGCTGCAGTTGCAGCGCATTCGCGCACGGCGCGGACGCAAGGTGGGAGCGTGCGCACCATGGTCACACACGGGTCCGAGAGCTACTTCGTAATCGGTGAGGGACTGCTGGGCGAGGCGGTCGGGGGGCGGAACGGCGGGGCGCCGGACGGCGCCGGGGCGGTGGCGGCCACGGCCGCTTCGGTGACCGCGGCGGCGGCCTCGGTACCGCCGTTCCGGTTCTCGCGGATGGGGCCGAGCGGCGCCGGCCGCCAGCTCGGCGAGCCGAACCGCAAGAAGGTCGGTGCCGCGATGGCGGAGCCCGGCGGCGGCCAGTCGCAGATCCCGGCCGGCTTCACCTACCTCGGCCAGTTCCTGGACCACGACCTCACGTTCGACAAGACCAACGTCATGCTCGGCACGAACGTCACGCCGGCGCAGCTCCTGCAGGCGCGCTCGCCGAGCCTGGACCTCGACTCGCTGTACGGGGCCGGTCCGCAGGACCCGGAGTCGGCGAAGTTCTACGAGGCCGACGGGCTCCACCTGAAGAAGGGCAAGTCGATCTTCCCCACGAGGAACGGCTTCGACCTGCCGCGCGGAGCGGGGAACACCGCCGCGAAGAAGCGGAAGGCGATCATCCCGGACCCGCGCAACGACGAGAACCTCGCGGTCGCCCAGACGCACACCGCGATGATCCGGTTCCACAACCGAGTGGTGGACACGCAGCTCGGGTCCGTGCCGCCCGCTCAGAAGTTCGACAAGGCGCGCGAGATCGTCACGAAGCACTACCAGTGGATGATCCGCTCCGATTACCTCCCGCGGATCTGCCAGCCCGGCGTGGTCAACGACGTCTTCAACAACGGGCGGAAGGCATTCGAGGTGGGAGCCACGCCGACGGACGTCCCGACGATGCCGATCGAGTTCTCCGTGGCGGCGTTCCGGCTCGGCCACTCGATGGTGCGGCCGCACTACAACTGGAACAAGAACTTTCCGAGCGGCCAGGGGACACTGCCGCTCCTGTTCGAGTTCTCGGCGCTCGGCGGCACGCTCGGGGGCGAGGCGCGGCTGCTCACGATCTGGGTCGCGGACTTCCGCCGCCTGTATGACTTCGGCGACGCCGGCAGGGCCGACCTCGTGGTGTCCGCCGACAAGTTCAACCGCGCGATGCGAATCGACTCGCTGATCGCGAACCCGCTACAGCACCTGCCGCCGCAGACGGTCGCACTGCCGAACAGCACCCCGGGCACCGATGTGCGCCGGAACCTCGCGTTCAGGAATCTCACGCGCGCGAGGATGGTGAAGCTCGCCACCGGCCAGCAGATGGCGACCTTCATGAAGAGCAAGGGCGTGAACCTGACGAAGCTGACCAAAGCGCAGATCCGCGACGGGAACGGCGGCGCCGACCTCAGCAGCCTGACGCAGACGCAGCGCCAGGCGCTGGTGCGCGACACGCCCCTATGGCTCTACGTGTTGCGCGAGGCGGAGCTGAACAACGGCCGGCTCAAGGGCGTGGGTGCGCGCATCGTGGCGGAGACGTTCCACCGCGCGATCGAGGGCAGCACACACTCGATCGTGCGCGACACGGCCTTCGCACCCACACTCGGCCCGAACAGCTCAACCTTCCGGATGGTCGACCTGCTGCTGTTTGCCTTCGAGGGAAAGAAGACGCTGCTGAACCCGAACGGCTAGCGCGAGTCGCCCGAGCCCTGGAGCACGCCGCGCTCCTTGCGCGAAAGGAGCTTCGTGAGGTTGTCCTCCGCGATGGCGTCGAGGTCGAGGCCCGCCTCGGTCGCGAGCTGGGCCATGTACCAGAGCACGTCGCCGAGCTCGGCGGCGAGGGCGGCGCGGCGCTCCTCTGTGAGCGCGCCGCCGTCGTCACGGATGGCTTTTTTCACCTTTTCGGCGCACTCACCCGCCTCACCGCAGAGGCCGAGCGCGGGATAGGTGAGGTTGGCGCCGGCGTCCGGGTACACGGCCGTGGCGCGGGAGTGAATTTGGTAATCGGAGAGCTGCACGCATGCGACCGTACCGCGACTGGGAGACGAACGAAAAGGGTAAGGTCCTTTCGCTGTGACCCCGCTTGCCGTGGAGCGGTCCCGAGTCGATGGTTACGAGCTTCTCAGCGTTGATGGGGAGCTCGACATCGCAACGGCGCCGCGGATGTTGAGTGCCCTCAACGAGACGATCGCTGAGATGGCTGCGCCGCTCGTGGTGGACCTCACCCACGTCGTGTTCATGGACTCCACCGGGCTCGCGCTCCTGATGAACGCGCGCCGGCGCGTGGTGCGGCTCGGGCACGGCTTCGCGATCATCTGCCCGAAGGGCCCGATCGCCCGCGTCTTCGAGATCGCGGACATGGTCGGCAGCCTCCGTGTGTGCCCGGACAGGGAGACCGCACGGGCAGCGGCCACCCAGCCTGCGGGCGCTTGACCTAGACGGAGTCCCTGCCGATACCAGAGGCGTGGAAGCTCAGGCTGCCTCGCCTTTCCCTGTCTCGGGACTCACCCCACCCACAAAGCGCACCGGAATCAAGCGTCGCATCGGCGACGTGATCGTGCAGCTTGGCTTCGCCGAGCGCGAGGTCGTGGAGCGGGTGGTGCAGAACGGCCGTCGCGACGGCCTGCCGCTCGGCCAGGCTCTGATCGAGGCGGGGCTCGTCAACTCCTCGCAGCTGGCCCAGGCGCTCGCCGAGCGCAACGGGCTCGACTACGTGGACCTGAACGTCTTCCAGGTGGACAAGGGTGCCACGGCGATGATCGACAGCGCCAAGGCGCGCCGCTACCGGACCGTCCCGATCGCCTTCCTGGCCGAGCGGACGCTGCTCGTCGCGACCTCCGACCCCGCGAACCTGCTCGCTCTCGACGACATCACGATGGCCACCGGCTACGAGGTGCGCCGCGCCGTCGCCTCCCCCGAGCACATCGAAGCGCTGCTCGGGCAGATCGGCACCCTCTCCGGCTCCGTGAGCGAAATCGAGGAGGAGACATACGAGGCCGAGGTGATCGAGCTTCGCGAGTCGGCCGACGAGGCTCCGATCGTGAAGCTCGTGCACGCGGTGATGGCCGATGCGGTGCGTCGGGGCGTGTCCGACGTCCACTTCGAGCCGAGCGACCACGACATGCGCGTGCGCTTCCGCGTAGACGGCGTCGTGTTCGACTCGACCACCGTCCCGCGCCACCTGATCTCGGGGCTGATCTCGCGCATCAAGATCATGGCCGAGCTCGACATCGCCGAGAAGCGCTCGCCGCAGGACGGCCGCATCGGCCTCTCGGTGGACGGCAACTACGTGGACCTGCGGGTCGCGACGCTGCCAACCGTGCGCGGCGAGGCGGTCGTGATGCGCGTGCTCGACTCGCGCGCGATCGTCATGGACCTCGACGGCCTCGGCATCGACAAGGAGGACCGCCTGCGCTTCGAGGCCGCTCTTCGCAGGACCCACGGCGCGATCCTCGTGACCGGCCCGACCGGCTCCGGCAAGACGACGACGCTGTACGCGGCGCTCGGCCAGCTGAACACTCCCGACAGGACGCTCGTGACCGTCGAGGACCCGGTGGAGTACGAGATCGACGGCATCAAGCAGGTGCAGGTGCATCCGAAGGCGGGGATCACCTTCGCCACCGGGCTGCGCGCGCTGCTGCGCGCCGACCCGGACGTGCTGATGGTGGGCGAGATCCGCGACGCCGAGACGGCGCAGATCGCCATCGAGTCGGCGCTCACCGGGCACGTGGTGATGACGACACTCCACGCGAACGACGCGCCGCTCGCGGCCGCCCGGCTCGTGGAGATGGGGGTCGAGCCGTACCTGGTGACCTCCAGTGTCGAGTGCGTGGTGGGGCAGCGGCTCGTGCGGAAGCTGTGCGACTGCAAGAAGCCGGTGAAGCTGAGTAAGGCGCTGCTCGAGGAGAACGGCTTCGAGGTCGCCCGCGGCATCTCCGCGTTCGAGCCCGTCGGGTGCGTGAGCTGCGCACAGACGGGCTACAAGGGTCGCACCGGGCTGTACGAGGTCATGACGATGTCGGACGAGGTCCGCAGGCTGATCCTCGACGGCGCCCGCCACGACGAGCTGACGAGGGTCGCGCGCGAGCAGGGTATGCGCACGCTCCACGAGGCCGGTCTGGTGAAGGTCGCGCAGGGCGCCACCTCCGTGCCGGAGGTGCTCCGCGTGGTGGGCGCGTCCGGCAGCCGCTAGACGCCGGCCGCGTGACGGGCCGCGGCGTGCGCGGCGTCCTCGAGCTCGTCTCCGGGGAGCGGCTCCAGCTCGATGCCGAGCGCCAGCTCGATCAGGCGATCCGCCAGCCAGACGTTCTTCGGCAGGAGCGGGCCGTGCAGGTACGTGCCGATCACGTTGCCCCGGTGGACGCCCTCGAAGCCGTCGCGGTCGTTGTTTCCGTGGCCCGCGATCACGCGCCCGAGCGGCGTCTCACCGGGGCCGAGGTAGGTGCGACCGCCGTGGTTCTCGAAGCCGGCGATCACGCGCGGACCGGCGCCGAGGTCGGCCTCGATGGCGCAGTTGCCGATCAGGCGCGGGCCCGGCTCACGGATGGTGCGGAGGTCGACGAGGCCGACGCCGGGCAGCTCCTGGCCGCCCAGCTCGTAAGAGTGGCCGAGCAGCTGGTAGCCGCCGCAGACGGCGAGCACGACGGCGCCGCGGTCCGCGGCCTCGTGGAGCGCGTCGCGCTTCGTCTCCGCCATGTCGTGCGCGACCGCCACCTGGTCGCGGTCCTGTCCGCCACCCATGTAGAAGAGGTCGTGGGCGCTCGGGTCGAAGCGCTCGCCGAGGCTGGTGGCCGCGTGCTCGAAACCGAGTCCGCGCCACTCGCAGCGGGCGCGCAGCACCGCGATGTTGCCGCGGTCGGCGTAGATGTTCATCAGCTCCGGATAGAGCGAGAGGACCCTCAGCGTCGGCACGTCACCACCACGCTGCCAAAGTGGTCGACGGTGTCGGGAATCTCCCACCGGCCGGCCGGCTCGAGCCCCGCGGCACGCGCCTCGGCCTCGAGCCTGTCCGGGCTCAGGTAGTCGAACGAGTCTCTGGCCGTGCTCGACTCGATCTCCCCACTCGGCGACACCGCCTGGCGGTGGCGCTCCACCACGAGCCCGTCGTCGTCGACGGCGACGGACACCGGTTGGCTCGAGAAGACCCAGCCGTCGCGCTCGAGCATGTCGGGGAGGGGCGGGGCAGGGGTGTCGTCCGTGATCACGTCGCGCAGATCGACGAGCGCCGCCGCGAATGTCCCCCCGGGCGTGAGGTGCGCATGCACGGATCGGAGCATCGCAGCACGGCCGTCCGCGCCCTCCAAGGATCTGAACGAGTTGCATCGGGGCGATCACAAGCGGAAAGCTGCGGCTCGAGCTCGAAGTCGCGAACGTCCGCCTCGACGGTGGCCAGCCTGGGCGCCCTCTGCTCGAGCACCGCCAGCAGCCCGGCGTCCGCGTCGAGCGCGACCACCTCGTGTCCGCTGCGCCGCGAGATCGGCGGCAACGCGCCCGGTGCCGGCACCGAGGTCGAGGATCGGGCCGTGCGCGGCGTCCGCGAGCTCCCGCCACAGGAACAGGTCGGCGTCGTAGGAGCCGTTCTCGGCGTCGTGCCAGGCGACCGACGCGGCCGGCGCGCGGCTCACTCCGACCACCGCTTCGCGAGGCCGCGCTCGGCGAGCAGGTCGCGCAGCTCCAGCAGCGCCGTGTAGGTGGGCAGGGCGTACACGTGCTCGCCGGCGGCGTTCGCCACGGCGGTGTCGAGCGAGCGGCCGAGGTCGCGGTCCACGTCGCGGCTCGGCCTCGACGCCCGCGTACTTCAGCCGCAGCGCCATCTCCTCGGCGCGCGTGCCGCTGCAGGTCGACGCGCCGCACGCGGCCGGCCAGCACCTCGAAGTCGGCGTCCCAGATCCAGGAGATGTCGCGGCCGTCGGCGATGCCGTCGTTCAGCGCGATCCACAGGTCGAGCTGCCCCGTCCTCGAGCATCAGCGTGCGGAGCACCTCGTTCGCCCCGGCGGGGTTCTTGATCAGGAGGATCGATACGCTGGCGGCCGCCGACCGGGATCGTCTCCACCCGCCCGAACGCGCCGCCGAAGCCCTCGAGCGCCTCGCCGACCGTGGCGAGCGGCACGCCCAGCTCGAGCGCGGTCGCCGCCGCCGCCACCGCGTTGTAGACGTTGTAGAGGCCGGGGAGCTTGAGATCGAGCGCGAGGTCGCCCTCGGGCGTGCGGAGCTCCACGCGCGAGCCGCGCATGCCGTCGAGCTTCACGCTCGTGGCCGCGACCTGCGGCTCCGGGCGCGTGCGGCCGCAGTTCGGGCAGCGGTAGCGGCCCATGTGGCCGAGGTAGATGGCCTCGTACTCGTAGGCGTGGCCGCAGTTGCGGCAGTGCTTCGAGTCGGCGGCGTGCTGCATGCCGGGGAGTGCCTGCGAGTCGTCCTCGACGCCGAAGTAGGTCACGCCGCCGCGGTCGCGGCCGAGATCGGCCACGAGCGGGTCGTCGGCGTTCAGGACGAAGCGGGCGCGGCCGTCCAGGTCGGCGGTGAGCTCGGCCCAGCGGTCGGCCAGCAGCTCCAGCTCGCCGTAGCGGTCGAGCTGATCGCGGAACAGGTTCGAGAGCAGGAGCAGCCGCGGGGCGGTGTCGCGTGCCACGGCGGGCAGCCACGCCTCGTCCACCTCGAACAGGCCGAGCTGCTCGCGCTCGCGACCGGCGTCGAGCAGCGCGGTGGCCACGCCCCAGGCCATGTTCGAGCCGGCCCGGTTGTGCACCACCGGCCGGCCGGCGCAGCTCGAGCGCGGCGGCGATCATGGCGGCGGTGGTGGTCTTGCCGTTGGTGGCGGAGACCAGCACCGAGCCGGCGTCGAGCTCGCCCGCCATGCGCCGGAGCGATCCGGGCGACAGCTTCAGCAGCATCGCGCCCCGGCGCGGTGGTGCCGCCGGTGCGGCCGACGCGGCGGCTGGCGGCCCGGGCGAGGCGGGCGAGGGCGCGGGCGACGCGGAACATCAGGACGGCGCGATGACCCTCAGGCAGCGCCGCTCCACGCGCATGATCGCGGGCGTGGCGCCGATCGGGTCACCGTCGGCGTAGATGGCGAAGGGCCGGTCCGAGCTCACCTCGATCTCCTCGCCGCGGTGGAACTCGACGAGCTCCGAGGTCCACGTGCGTGCCCTTGAAGACGCTTCGGCAGCAGGGCGAGGAGGCGGAGCTTCGAGGCGTCCTTGACGAACATGACGTCGAGCCGGCCGTCGTCGATCTCGGCCTCGGGCAGCACGTACATGCCGCCGCCGTAGACCTTCGAGTTGCCCACGGCGACCGTGCACCCGGTGAACTCGTGGCGCACGCCGTCCACGATCACGCTGAAGTGCGCGGCCTTCCAGTTGGCGAGCGCCCGGAGCGCGGCGTACACGTACACGGCGTTGCCCTTCACGAGCTTGGCCTCGTTGGCGATCCGGTTGGCGTCCGAGTCGAACCCGAAGCTCGCCACGCCCATGTAGGGCGTGCCCTCGACGTTCGCCACGTCCACGAGCCGCTCCTCGCCCTCGACGGCGAGCCGCGCGGCCTCTCCCGGGTCGGTGGGGATGCCCAGCATGCGGGCGAGGTCGTTGCCGCGGCCGCACGGGACGATGGCGAGCGCGCTGCCGGTGCCCTTGAGGGCGCCGGCGAGCGGGCGGAGCAGGCCGTCGCCGCCGAGCGCGACGACCGTCTCGCCGGCTCGGCCGGCCCCGCCGGCCTCCTCGTAGGCGTGGTCGATGCTGCGCGTGGTCACCGTGCGGTGAGTGGCGCCGAGCGCATCGAGCGCCTCGTGGACCGTGGGCAGCGCCTTCAAGGCTCGGCCCCCGGCGGATGCCGGGTTGACGAGCAGCGCGAAGCGGCGCGCACTCGTGCCGCCGCTCACCCGGCGGCCGCCGCGGCCTTCGCGCGTTCCGCGGCCGCCAGGCCGCGTTCCTCTCCGCGCAGGTGCGGAGTCAGGTCCACCTTCTGAATCTCGGCCTTCTCCGAGCGAGCTCGTCGCCGAGCAGGCGCTCGGCGTGCGGCTCCTCGAGGTCGTTCGGGTCCAGCGTGAGGAGCACGTCCTGCTGGACGCTGTGCCAGCCGGGCTCGTCGGTGACCCGCTCGGACGCCACCAGCAGCTGTCCGGGCCGCGCCAGCCAGTGCAGCTCGAACAGGCCGAGCCGGTAGGCGAACAGCTTCTCCCCGTCGGTGAACAGGATGTTGAGCCCGCTGAACGGCGAGCACTCGACCGCCCGCCGCATGGTCTCGCGGATGCACGCGACCGGGTCGCCGTCGTCGAAGTCGTGCATCAGCAGGTTGAAGAGGTGCTCGGAGTCCGTGTCGCCCTCGGGGAGGCTCATGTCGGGCTCGAGCAGGCGCGGGTAGCGCAGGATCGTGCCGTTGTGGCCGAGCGTGTAGTTGCCGAGGCAGAACGGATGCGTGTTCTCGAGGCACAGCTGGCCCATGGTGGCGCGGCGCACGTGCACGTTGAAGATGCGGCCGCGCATCCCCGTCGCCTTGACGAACTCGAGGTCCGCGTGGGCGGCCTCGGGGAAGCGCACGCGCTGCGGCTCGCCGCCCTCGGCGCGCTCGTAGACCGCCATGCCCCAGCCGGAGTCGTGCTCCTCCGACTGGCGGATCAGCGGGTTCTCGGCCTCGAGCAGCTCGTGCCTGATCGAGACGGGCTCCGAGGCGACGCAGCCGAACACGCGACACATGGCCACAGGATGCTACCGGGCGATGAGGGGGCGAATTTCGGCCGCGCGGCGGCTTCGCCAACCATGGCTATCAAGGGGCGGGAACCGAGCAGGATCTGGTGGGCGCGACCGGGGAAGCTGTGCGGCATGGAGCGCCCGGGCGGGGGAGGGAGGAGCCACCGGCCGGAGCGGCGCGCGGCGGAGATCGCCTACCTGAAGGAGCAGGGCGTGCGGCTCGTGGTGTCCACGATGAGCTCTCGCCACAACCTGGGCGCGTACGAGAACGCTGGGCTCCCGTGGCACCACGTCCCGGTCGGGTCGGCGCAGCGGGGGGCGGACGCGCTGGAGGAGCTGCTGCCGCTGCTGAGGCGCGAGCTGCGGCGGCGCGGGGCGGTGGCGGTCCACGGGGACCGGCACACGGACTTCGTGGCCGCGGTGTGCGCGGCGCATCTGCATGAGGCTCGTGGTGTGGAACCGGCTCAGGCTCTGGTGCGGGCGGCGGAGGCGGGGCTGATGGTGAACGGCTACACGTGCGCTCTTTTGGGCGTTGAGCCGGCGGATGTGGATTCTTTGATGCGTTCTTCTGATTCCGGCGAACGGCGGCAGTGAGGGGGTGCGGGTCCTGGCCGTCGCGCGCTCCTTCCGGCGAACGGCAGCATTGAGGGGGTCGGGTCCGGCCGGATGCGCGCTCGTTCGGGCGTTCGGGTCATGGTGGTCGGGATTCGTTGCGTTTTCCGCCCCGATTCCCGACCACCGTGTGGTTTCAGCCGAGAATCAGGTCCGCCAGGGTGTCCTTGACCGCCACGGGCTCGGGCTCGAACCCATTCAGTGCTTGCCTTTCGGTTCCGCCCGAAAGCACCAGCGCCGCGTCGAGCTGAGCGGCCGCCGCCGCCGCGAGGTCGGTGTCGACCCGGTCGCCCACCACGAGTGTCCGGCCCTCGCCCTCCATGCGGTCCAGGGCGGTGAGCATCAGCTGTGGCTCGGGCTTTCCGACTATCTCCGCCTTTCGGTCGCTCGCCACCTCGATCGCTGCCAGCAGCGCTCCGGTGCCGGGCCAGAGGCCGTCGGGCTGGGGGTAGGTGGGGTCGCGCGCGGTGGCGAGGAAGTCGGCGCCGCGGCGGACCGCGAGCGCGGCGTAGCGGAGGTCGTCGTAGACGAGGTCCTCCGTGCCGCCCACCACGACGACCTCGGCGCGCGAGGCCAGGTCGGTTCCGTTCAGCACGCGCAGGCCGGCGTCGGTCACGTGGCGGCGCAGCGCCTCGGTGCCCACCACGAACGCGGTGCGGCCGGAGCGCGTCTCGGCCAGGAGGTGCTGGAGCGCGCCGCCGACGGTCACCACGTCGCCCAGGGACGCGCGGACGCCGATCCCCCAGAGCCGCGCCACGTAGTCCTCGGTGGCGCTCCGCGGGTCGTTCGTGGCGTAGACCACCGGCTTTCCGGCCTCGCGCAGCGTGTCGATCGCCTCCACCGCGCGTGGTGTGGGCTCGTCGCCGATCCACACGCAGCCGTCGAGATCGAGGATGAAGCGGTCGTAGCGCTGCGCGATGGGGCTGAGAGGCACGTCGCTAGCCTACGCCGCCGTGCTCAGGCCCCTCTCAGCGGTTCTCTGCGCGATCGCGCTCGTGCTCGTGCTCGGCGCGTGCGGCGGCGATGACGACTCCGGAGCAAGCTCGGCGGGCACGACGCAGACCGGCACGGCGGCGCAGCAGACGGAGCAGGCGCAGGGCGTGTGCCGCGACGTCGAGCAGCCCGCGCCGCGCGACGGCGGCGGGCAGAAGAAGCCGAGCAAGCCGCTCGACAACTCGACGAAGTACGACGTCACGCTTCAGACCACGTGCGGCTCCTTCACGATCCAGCTCGACCAGAAGACCTCGCCGAACGCGGCGGCCTCGTTCGTCGCGCTCGCACGCAAGGGGTTCTTCGACGACACCATCTTCCACCGCATCGTCCCCGGCTTCGTCATCCAGGGCGGGGACCCGACCGTCACGGGCAGCGGCGGCCCCGGCTACTCGACCCGCGACAAGGTGCCGGCGAACGCGTCGTATGTGCCGGGCGTGGTGGCCATGGCGAAGGCGGGCAACGAGCCTGCGGGCACCGCGGGGAGCCAGTTCTTCGTGGTGACGGGCACCGGCTCCGGCCTGACGCCCGACTACGCGCTGCTCGGCAAGGTCACGAAGGGGATGGACGCCGTCCAGGCCATCGGGAAGCTCGGCGACCCGGCCAGTGGCGGCACCGGCACCCCTCTACAGTCGGTGGTGATCCAAAAGGTCACCGTCCGTGAGCACTGAGACGCAGCACACCACCATCTACGACGTCGGCGAGGCGGACTTCGAGCAGCGTGTGCTCGAGCGCTCGCGCGAGGTGCCGGTGGTCGTGGATTTCTGGGCCGACTGGTGCGGCCCCTGCAAGCAGCTGACGCCGGTGCTCGAGCAAGCCGCCACGGCGCGCGCCGGCAAGGTCGAGCTGGCGAAGGTCGACGTGGACCGGAACCGCGGCCTTCAGTCGGCGTTCCGCATCCAGAGCATCCCGGCCGTGAAGGCGTTCAGGGACGGCCGCGTGGCGGCCGAGTTCACCGGCGCGCTGCCGCCGGCTCAGGTGGAGAGCTTCTTCGACTCGCTGGTGCCGTCGGAGGCAGACGAGCTGGCTCGGAGCGGGGAGGAGGCCGACCTCCGCCGCGCGCTCGAGCTGGAGCCCACGCATCCCGAGGCGCGCCGCGCGCTCGGCCGGCTGCTGCTGGGTCGCGGCGATACCGACGAGGCCGTGCCGCTGCTCGAGGGCGCCGCGGGCGACTTTCTTGCCGATGGCCTGCTCGCGCGCGTCGAGCTCACGCGCTCAGGGGAACTGCCCGAGCAGCTCGTGGAGGCATTCGGCGCGTGGGACCGCGGCGACCACGCCGCGGCGCTCGAGGCGCTCCAGAGCGCCTTCGCGAGCGAGGGCGATCCCGCCCGCCGTGACCTCATCCGGCGCGTGATGGTCGGCATCTTCACCGAGCTGGGGCCGGACGACCCGCTCGCGCGTGAGCACCGCCGCCGGCTGTCGTCGGCGCTGAACTAGCGCTGGAGCTGAGCCGCGCGAGTGGCCTGGGCTTTGGCCTGCCTTCGTCTTCCGAGCAAGACGAGGACGCCGATCGCGACCACCACCAGCAGGAAGCCGAAGAAGATCGAGCTGCCCACGCCGATGCCGCCGAAGATCAGGCCGATCGCCTGGACGATCCCGGTGCCGACGGCGAGCAGGGCGATCACTAGCGCGACGATCAGGACGATGCCGCGGATGCGCGCCACCATCCCGGCGCTCGCCGGCGGGATCAGCAGCCCCATCATCCGGAGCATGAACATCTGGCGGCCGGAGGGCGCCTCCTGGCCGAGCTTCTCCATGGCGTCGCGGAGCTCGTCCGGACGGCGCTCGGCGAGGGCCAGCGAGGCCTTCATCATCTGCCGCAGCGCGGGCCGCTCCTGCGGATGCGCGCCCGCCAGCGCCTCGTTGAAGTACGCCCGGGCGGCCTTGGCGTCGTAGCGTTCGGCCGCGCGTGCGCCGAGAATCGCCTTGGCGGCCACGCGGTGGCGCGATTCGCCCTGCAGCTGCTCATCGGTCCGCGACTCGAGCTGCGGGATCGCCGCCAGGGCGCCCATCTGGACCTGCATCTTGATCTGCTTCTGCCTCTGCTTCGCCACGAGCGAGAGAGTCTAGGCGGTTTGCGGGCGGCCGCGAGGGGGGTACCCGAGGCACATGACCATCCTCGCGATCGTGGCCATCTGCATCGTCCTCCTCGTGCTGGGGTTCCTCGTTCCCCGGCTGTCCATCTGGCCGCAGCAGGGCGTTGACAAGACGCTCGGCGCCGGTCAGCGCGCGGGCGGCAAGGCGCCCGGGCCGCTCGGAAAGCTCTTCTCGAAGATGTTCGGCACCTCGCGCAAGGCGACGAACAAGAGCGCGTCCACGGGCAGGCGCGCGCGCGGCAAGACGCCGGTCTAGCCGGGGCGCTCGTCCTCGTCTGACGCGGCGCCGTCGGTGCCGTTGGCGGCGCCGGCCCCGCCGGGCAGGACGTCGAATTCGACCTCGGTCGTCGGCGGGATCTCCTCCTCGGTGGGAGGCCCGTCCTCCTCGACCGCCGTTGCCGGCTCCTCCTCGCTGAGCATCTGCGGCATCGCGACACGCTCTGCCGCGTCGTCTGCGGTGTTCAGCACGTCGTCGGCGAGCTGGCGGATGTCGTCGATCAACCGCTGGCGCTCCTCCCACAGAAGGCGGGTGTCGTAGACGATCTTCTCGGAGTACGCGTCGGCCTCCTGACGCAGGAGCTCGGCCTCGCGCTCGGCCCGCTGGATCCGTCCCTCGGCCTGCGCGCGGGAGCGGGCGGAGATCTCCTCCGCTGTCTCGTGAGCGCGCTGGAGGATGCCGGCGGTCTCCTCGCCGACCTCGGCGATCGCCCGCTGCACGACCGTGTCCTGCGTCTGGCGGCTCTCAAGGTCGGTGATGATCCCCACCACCTCCTGCAGAAAGGTGTCTACCGCCGCACGGTCGTATCCGCGCATCGCCACCGGGAACGTGCGGTTGGCGATCTCTTCGACTCTGCTGCGTGAGAAGCGTGCGGCTCGGAATTCGGCTGTGTCGAAATCGGCCATCTATCGCACCTTAACCACCTGGGACATGAGGACGGGGTGGATGGAGCAGTACAGGCTGTATTCCCCTGGAACAGTGAAGCGGATGCGCTGGTTCCTGTTGCGAACGGTTCTCGTCGCGAACCCGCGCGGGCCGCGCCAGGCCGGCCGGTCGATCACGCGGGCGCTGCCGGCCCCGCGCCGCTGGGCGAGCATGAGGCGGACAGCCGGCGGGGCCGCGCGGCCGTTCTCGAAGTCCGGGCCGAGCACCTCCGCGTGGGACGGCGGCGGCGCACGTTTTCGACTGCGTGCTCGATAAGAACGGTTATGGAGACCTGCTGCGAAAAACAGCACCAGAGGCCTGGGTTGGGCGCTTTATGCCCCACCTGGGGGCAAAAGTCGACCAACCCCCGATTTATGAGCGGGTGAATGTCAGGTGCGTTACTCCGCTCGGCGAGGACGTCGCCTCGATGTCGTAGTCCTTTTCGATGCCTTCCAGGCCGTCCCAGAGGCGTACGCCTCGGCCGAGCATGATCGGGGCCACCACTACATGCATGTGGTCGACCAGGCCGGCGGCGACGAAGTCGCGGACCACCGTGGGACCTCCGCCGATGCGTACGTCCTGGCCGTCCGCGGCCTCGCGGGCCGTCTCGAGCGCCTCGGCCGGCGAGGCGTCGAGGAAGTGGAACGTCGTGCCGCCCTCCATCTCGATCGGCGGGCGGGTGTGATGCGTGAGGACGAAGGTCGGGTGTGTGGAATGGCGGGTTCGGGCCCCACCAGCCCTTCCACTCGGGCTCCTCGTGCCATCCGGGCGGGCCGAACTTGTTGGCACCCATGATCTCGACGCCGATCCCGGGAGCGAACCGTTGCGCGAAGGCGTCGTCGACGCCCCCGCCGCCGCCGGGCTTTCCGGCCATCTCGGTTCCCCACCACCGGGTGGCGAACATCCATTGGTGCAGCCTTTCGCCGGCGTGGCCGAACGGTGCCTCGTGGCTCTGAGGCTCGCCCGTGCCGAAACCGTCGAGCGAGATTGAGAAGTTGTGGACGCGGACGAGTGACATGTCGTCCCTCAGCCTTCCAGCTGAGCGTCCAGCTCGATCGATTCCACGGCCGCCAGGGCCTGTGAGACCGGGCACCCCTTCTTCGCGGCCTCCGCGGCCTCCTGGAAGGCGGCCTCGTCCACGCCCGGTGCCGTGACGCGGGTGCGCAGCTCGATGCGCTTGATCGCGAAGCCCTCGTCGACCTTGTCGAGGTGGACGGTCGCGTCGGTCTCGACGGTGTCGCACGTCGTGGCCGGCCTTGCCGAGCTCGGCCGGAGAGGGCCATCGAGAAGCAGCCGGCATGCGCTGCCGCGATCAGCTCCTCGGGGTTCGTGCCGTCGCCCTCCTCGAAGCGCGACTGGAACGAGTACGGGCCCTCGTAGGCGCCGCTGCCCATCCGCATCGTCCCGTTGCCCTCGGTCAGCGAGCCGTTCCATACGGCGCTTGCGGTCCTCTTCGGCATCGTGAGCCTCCTGATCGAATGCGTGTGTGGCCGAAGCATCGCGCAGAATGCCTCGCGTGGACGATCCGCTGACCCTCTTCGAGCGCTGGTTGGAAGCCGCTCGCGCCTCCATGGGCTACGACGCCGACGCCATGGTGGTCGCGACCGCGACGGCCGACGGCGCCCCGTCGGCGCGCATGGTCCTGCTGAAGGGCGTCGACGAGCGCGGCCTCGTCTTCTTCACCAACTACTCGAGCCGCAAGGGCGCCGAGCTCGCCGGCAACCCGCGCGCGGCGCTGCTCTTCTACTGGCATCCGCTCGGGCGCCAGGTGCGCGTCGAGGGCGCGGTGTCGCGCGCGGATCGCGCCGAGAGCGAGGCGTACGCCCACAGCCGCCCGAGGCAGAGCCAGCTGAGCGCCCTCGCCTCGCCTCAGAGCGAGGTCGTCCCGGACCGCGACTGGCTGGAGCGGCCGCGTCGAGGAGCTCGCCCGCGAGCACCCGGAGGGCGACCTCCCGCTGCGCGACGACTGGGGCGGCTTCCGCGTCGCGCCCGACACCTGGGAGTTCTGGGAGAACCGCGACAACCGGCTGCACGACCGCCATCGCTACACGCGCACCGCGGACGGCTGGCGGTCGAGCGGCTCGCGCCCTAGCCGTCGGGATACGGCTGGATCTCGATCCCGTGGTCGTGCTCGCGCATGCCGAGCTCGTAGGCCGCGCGCGTGCGGCGACCACGAGCTCGACGGCGCGCCCCCGCGCCGGCTCACGCGTCAGCCGCATGTCCGCGATCGAGCAGTTCACGGCGTGGTGCTCGGAGCCGTCCGGGTCCGCGTACACCCAGCCGACGAAGCGCTCGCGCGGCGCCTCGACCGTGCCGCGCACCTCCACGCCGCCGCCCGACAGCGCGAACGTGCAGCGGTCCGGGAACTCGGTGACCTTCGCCCGACGCAGCAGCGTGCCGGTCGCCGGCGACGCTGAGCGCGCCGTTCGCCACCCACGGCGTCGTGACCGGGCCGAGCTTCATGCGCCCGATTGCCGCGTCGAGCCAGTCGCCGTCCTCGGTCAGCCCGTGCAGCCAGATCCAGCGCTCCGCGTGCTGGGCGCCCCAGTTGTGGCCCGCCATGCCGCGCCAGCCGTCGACGTCGATCGAGCGGCCGTCCACCGTCAGCCGCCCCGAGAAGCGCGCGGCCGGCGCCGGCGACAGCAGCTTCGTGCGCGGCAGCCGCGCGCGGTACATCCACGCCGCGCGGCAGGTGGAACAGCGGCTCCTCGGCCGCCTCGAGCGCCAGCTCCCACCCGACGTCGTCGCCGATCGACCCGCGCGCGCCGTCCGGCGCCGATCCGCGCCTCCCCCACTCTCAGCCAGTCGCCGCCACCGGTCTCCGGCTCCGGCACGCGTGAGCTTCGCCGCCCGCGGGCCGCTCGGGCGTCGAACAGCGTGAACCAGAGCGAACCGGTCGGGGCGGCGCCCGGCCGCTTGTGCACCGTGTACCGGATCCAGGCCCCGAGCGGCTCGGACGGATGGCACAGCTTCAGGTAGAAGCTCTCGTAGTGGCCGGCCCGCGCCGGCACGGCCGGGAAGCGGGCCGCGGTTGGGTCGACGGACGCCACGGGCGGGCAGCGTAAATAACCTCACGCCGCATGGCCAGACCAACCAGTCCTCGTGATCACCGGCGCCAGCACCGGCATCGGCGCCGCCACCGCCCACCGCGCCGTCGAGTTCGGCCACCGCGTCGTGCTCGCCGCCCGCTCGGAGGACAAGCTCCACGGCGCTCGCCGAGGAGCTCGGCGGCGAGGAGCAGGCGATCGCCGTGCGCTGCGACGTCACGAGCTGGGACGACCAGCAGGCGCTCGTCGAGACGGCGCTCGACCGCTTCGGCCGCCTGGACGCCTACTTCGCCAACGCCGGCTTCGGCGCCAAGCGCGGCTTCCTCGAGGAGTCCGTCGAGCACTGGAAGTCGATGATCGACACGAACGTGCTCGGCGCGGCGCTCTCGATCCGCGCCGTCGCTCGGCCACTTCCGCGAGCAGAACACGGGCCACTTCGTCCTCACCAGCTCGGTCGCCGGCCGCCGCACGCTGCCCGGCTCGCTCTACTCGGCCACCAAGCACGCGGTGACCGCGATGGGCGAGGCGCTCTGCGCCGGAGATCGCCGACACCGACATCAAGATGACGCTGATCGAGCCCGGCATGGTCGACACGCCGTTCTTCGACAACCGCCCGACCGGCGCGCTCGAGGCCGACGACATCGCCCGCGCGGTCATGTTCGCGCTCACGCAGCCGCCGCACGTGGACGTCAACGAGATCCTGATCCGCCCCATCCACCAGCCGACCTAGAAGAGAGGTCCGACATGCGCGCCTGGCTCCGTTCCCGCCTGACCTACTCGAACGTCATGGCGACCATCGCCGTTGTTCGTCGCGCTCGGTGGCACCTCATACGCCGCCATCCGGATCACGGGCAAGCAGGTGAAGAACTCGTCCCTCACCGGCCGTGACGTGAGGAACAACAGCCTCACCGGCGCGGACGTCAAGAGGCTCAACACCGAAGGACGTGACGAACGGCGGCCTCCGGGCCGAGGACTTCGCGCCGGGCCAGCTGCCGCGCGGCGAGCAGGGCCCGCCCGGCATCCCCCGAACCAGACGCTCGAGCTGTCGGCGATGTCGGCGCACGGCAACCAGCAGCTGAGCATCCACCGGCTGCGCCGTCCTCGACCAGCCCTCACTCGCGTCGGTTCTCATGGATCTTCCCCTCCCCGCCGGCGCCCGGATCACGCGAGGTGCGCGCCCGTTACCGCGACACGTCGCCCGACCGGGACATCCATTTCGGGCTGGAATACACCGACTTCGACGGGACGCCCGAGAGCGTCGCCGTGGGCTCGGGCAGCTCCACGAATTCCCCGGCGGAGGGACTGGCGACAACTTCACACGGATCCGGGCTTCGTGTTCCCGCCGGTGTCCGACAGGCTCTACTACCACCTCTACGCGAACCCCGTCACGAACTTCACCGGGGACCTGTGGTTCTGCGGGGTCGCCGTGGACTACACGCTCGGCTAGGCGCTCCAGCTCTATCCACCCGGCCGCGTAACCTCGTCTGCGTGAGGATCGCTCACGTGGACATGGACGCCTTCTATGTGAGCGTCGAGCTCCAGCGCCGGCCGGAGCTCAGCGGGCTGCCGGTGGTCGTGGCCGGCAGCGGGCCGCGGGCCGTCGTCACCACGGCCAGCTACGAGGCGCGCCGGTACGGCATCTTCTCCGCCACGCCCGCCGAGCGGGCGCGCCGGCTGTGCCCGGACGCGGTCTTCATCCCGCCCGACTTCGAGGCCTACCGCGCGCGCTCCAAGGAGGTCATGGCGGTCCTGAAGCAGCACGTGGAGCGCGTCGAGGTCGTGGGCCTCGACGAGGCGTACCTCGACCTCACCGGGCTCGACCGGCACCGCTCCGCCGCCCGCGCCGTCAAGGAGGCCGTCAAGGCCGAGACCGGGCTCACCTGCAGCGTCGGCATCGGGCCCAACAAGCTGGTGGCGAAGGTCGCGTCGGACGCCGAGAAGCCGGACGGCTTCCTCGAGCTCACCGCCGAGGGCGCGCGGCTGCGGTTCGCGGAGGCCTCGCCCGGCCTCATCCCCGGCATCGGCCCGAAGACGGTGGCGAGGCTCGAGGAGCTCGGCATCGCGACGCTCGGCCGGCTCGGCGCCACGCCGGACGAGCAGCTCACCCAGTGGTTCGGCCCGCGGCTCGGCCCCCACCTCGCGGCGCTCGCGCGCTTCGAGGACGACCGCGCCATCGAGACCGTCCGCGATCGCCAAGTCCGAGTCGCGCGAGACCACCTTCGACCGCGACCTCCGCGGCCTGGAGCAGCTCGAGCCGGTGCTCCACCGGCTCACCGGCGAGCTGTGCGAGACGCTCGCGCAGGAGGAGCGCCGCGGCCGCACGATCGGCATCAAGGTCCGCTTCGACGACTTCAGCACCGTGACCAGGGCACGCAGCATCGACGCCGCCGGTGAACGACTCGAGCACGGTCGGGACGGTCGCCCTCGAGCTGCTCAGGCGGCTCGATCCGCGCCGCCCCGTGCGGCTCCTGGGCGTGCGGGTGGCCGGGCTCGACGAGCAGCGGCGCACAGCCATTCTCGGACGACCAGCTGAGCCTGTCGCTCTGACGTAATCTTCGAGGCATGTCCTCCGACCGCCTGACAGGTCTCGACGCCTCGTTCCTCCACCTGGAGGACGCCTCCTCCCACATGCACGTGGCCGGGGTGATGATCTTCGAGGGCGACCCGCCGCCCTACGACGACCTGCTCGAGGCGATCGACCGCCGCCTCGGCCTCGTGCCGCGCTACCGCCAGCGGCTCGCGTTCGTGCCGCTCAGCCAGGGCCGGCCGAAGTGGGTCGACGACCCGCACCTGAACCTCCGCTACCACGTGCGCTCCACGGCCCTCCCCGCGCCCGGCTCCGAGGAGCAGCTGAAGGAGCTGGCCGGCCGCGTGTTCTCCCAGCAGCTCGACCGCGACAAGCCGCTCTGGGAGATCTGGCTCGTCGACGGCCTCGAGGGCGACCGCTTCGCGATGCTGTCGAAGACCCACCACGCGCTCGTGGACGGCATCTCCGGCGTGGACATCATGTCGGTGCTGTTCGACACCTCGCCCGAGCCCGCCGACGCCGACCGACACCGGCGACCGCTGGCTGCCGCGCCCGCTTCCGTCGGCCGCCCAGCTGCTCGGCGAGGCGATCGTCGAGCGCGCCACCGATCCCGGGCGAGCTGGCGCGCTCGGTGCGCGCGATCTTCCGCGGCCCGCGCATGGTGGCCGAGGGCCTGCGCGACGCCGCGGTCGGCGTCGGCGCGATGGCGTGGGCCGGCCTCAACCCGGCGCCGCCCACCCCGTACAACCAGTCGATCGGCCCGCACCGCCGCTTCACCTGGGTGCGCGTGAACCTCGGCGACGTCAAGGCGATCAAGAACGAGCTCGGCGGGACCGTCAACGACGTCGTGCTCGCCACCGTCGCCGGCGCGCTCGGCAAGCACCTGCGCCGCCGCGGCCAGAACACCAACGGGCTGGAGCTGAAGGCGATGGTGCCGGTGAGCGTGCGCGCGGACGTGGAGCGCGGCGCGCTCGGCAACCGCGTGGCCGCGATGATGGCGCCGCTGCCGGTGTGGTGCGAGGACCCCGTCGCGCGGCTCGACATCGTGCGCGAGGAGCTGAAGGGCCTCAAGTCCGGCGGCCAGGCGGTCGGCGCCCAGGTGCTCACGCAGATGTCCGGCTTCGCGCCGATGACGATCATGGACCAGGCGTCGCGGCTCATGGCGCGCCAGCGCTTCTTCAACCTCGTCGTCACGAACGTGCCGGGCCCGCAGATCGAGCTCTACCTCGCGCGGCAAGCGCCTGATCGACACGTTCCCGATGGTCCCGCTGGCGAAGAACCAGGCGCTCGGCGTCGCGCTCCTCTCCTACGCCGGCCACATCAACTTCGGGCTCGTGGGCGACTACGACCTGATGTGGGACCTCGACGACTTCGCCGACGACGTGCAGCGAGTCGCTCGCCGAGCTGGCCGACGGCGGCGGGCGTCGAGCTCACCGCCGAGACGGCGCCATCCGGCCAGGCGGTGCGTGCGTGAGGGACAGGCTCGCGGACTGCGCCCGCGACCTGGGAATCCGGATGCAGGTGCAGCGGCTCGAGGCGTCCACGCGCACGGTCGCCGACGCCGCCACCGCCGTCGGCTGCGACGAGGCTGAGATCGCCAAGTCGATCGTCTTCGTGGCTGACGGCGACCCCGTCGTGTGCGTGGCCTCCGGGCCGGCACCGCGTGGACGTGGAGAAGGTCGCCGACGCGCTCGACGTGGCCGAGGTCCGCCAGGCCCAGGCCGACGAGGTCCGCGCCGCCACCGGCTTCGCCATCGGCGGCGTGCCGCCCTTCGGCCACGACCTGCCCGTCCTCTTCGACGAGGAGCTTCTGAACCACCCGCGCGTCTGGGCCGCCGCGGGCGACCCGCACAGCCTCTTCTGCGTGGACCCGCGCGAGCTCGCCGACTGCATCAGGGCCCGCGTCGTGCCGCTCGGCGAGTAGCCGGCGCCAGTTCGCCACTCGTACAAGCCGGCGCGCCGAATCCTGTACGCCGGGCGCATGACGAAATAGGCGTCCGTTTTCGACTATGTCGGGTCATGGAACCCACTCTCAAGGACGCCATCCCGGCGATCGAGACCACCTGGGTCGTCGTCGCGGCTGTGCTCGTCATGTTCATGCAGGTCGGCTTCCTGTTCCTGGAAGTCGGCTTCTCGAGAATGAAGAACGCGGGCACGGTCGTGCCGAAGATCCTCGCGAACTTCTCGATCGCGGCGGTCTGCTACTGGGCGGTCGGCTTCGCGATCGCCTTCGGCGGCGCCGGCTGGTTCGCGGGCACGCACGGGACGTTCCTGGGCACGACGAACCCGGATCTGTTCCCGGCGATGGCCTTCTCGCAGGCGTCCGTCTCGGCGAAGTTCTTCTTCCAGTTCGTCTTCTGCGCCGTGTCGCTCGCGATCGTCTGGGGCACGACGATCGAGCGCATCAAGTTCGGCGCGTACCTGATCTACGCGGTCGTCTTCAGCGCGCTGATCTACCCGATCATCAGCCACTGGATCTTCGGCGGCGGATGGCTCCAGGCCAACCTCGGCATGCAGGACTTCGCCGGATCGACGGTCGTCCACCTCACCGGCGCCACCGGCGCGCTCGCGGCGCTGCTGCTGCTCGGCCCGCGGCTCGGCAAGTACGGCCACGACGGCAAGCCGAACGTGATCCCAGGTCACAACATGCCGCTGGTGGGCCTGGCGGTGCTCGTCCTGTGGTTCGGCTGGTTCGGGTTCAACGCGGGCTCGACGCTCGGTGCGATCGGCGGCCGCTTCGCCGACGTGGCGGTCGTGACCCAGCTCGGCGCCGCGGCCGGCGTGCTCGGCGCGATGCTCGTGAGCTACCTGATGACGAAGAAGTTCGACATGGGCATGACCGCGAACGGCGCGATCGCCGCGCTCGTCGCGATCACAGCCCCGTCGGGCTACGTGGAGTTCTGGGCCGCCCCGATCATCGGCTTCGTGGCCGGCGTGATCGTGGTGGGCGCGATCGTCGCGATCGACCGCAAGCTGGACGACCCGGTCGGCGCGCTCTCGGCGCACGGCATCGCCGGCGTCTGGGGCACGCTCGCCTGCGGCCTGTTCACGAGCCCGCGGCTGGCGGAGCTGAACGGGATCGGCGAAGGCGGGCTGTTCTACACCGGCTCGTTCCACCAGCTCGGCATCCAGGCGGTCGGCGTAACCGCGGCGTTCGTTTCGGTGTTCGCGGCCTGCTACCTCATGTTCCTCGCGATCAAGAAGGTCTACGGCCTCCGGGTCGAGGAGCACGAGGAGCGGTACGGCCTCGACATCGTCGAGCACGGCATGTGGGGCTACCCCGAGGCGTTCATGCCCGTCCCGGGATCGGAGTACCGTCCCCCGGCGATGCCGACAGGATGGCCGCCGCGCCAGCCGGCACCCGTCACGCACGCGCGGATGGCGGCCCACGCGGCGCAGGGCCAGGAGGGCTAGATCGAGATGAAGAAGATCGAAGCGATCATCCGGCACGAGCGGCTCCAGGACGTCCAGGACGCGCTCGACCAGCTGGGCGTGTCAGGGCTCACCGTCAGCGAGGTGGTGGGCTGCGGCCGGCAGAAGGGCTACACCGAGCAGTACCGCGGGCAGGTGGCGAACATCTCGCTGCTCCCGAAGATCAAGGTGGAGTCCGTGGTGCCGTCCGACCTCGTGGACGCCGCGGTCGAGGCCATCGTGGCCGCGGCCCGGACGGGAGCGGTCGGCGACGGGCGCGTGTTCGTCTACGACGTGCAGCAGTCGATCCGGATCAGGACCGGCGAGTACGGCGAGGACAGCGTCCGGCACGAGGAACCGGTCGGCTGGGGCCACTGACGCACGGCTCGAAGGCGTACGTACGGAAAGCGGGGGTCGCCGGTGGCGGCCCCCGCTTTGCGCCTATGCCCCCGATGGCCGCGGCGACTCCTTTCACGCGGAAGCACTGGCCGCGCCGGTTCCGAGTTACTGCCGCCTGTCGTCCAGAGCGCTACTCCGAGAGCCCGGCGGCTTCGAGGGCGGCGGAGCGGTCCGCAAACCACTGCTCGCGGACGACCTTGCCGTCGCGGAACGTCACGACACTCGAGTAGTCGAACACGACTTCTACGCCGCTCATTCGTCCGCGTGCCTGAGCCCCACGATGGACCACGACAATGTCGCCCCCAGCGTCGATGACCTCGGCGTCAACGGAGTCCATCCCGAAGGTCTCGGCGACACCTACATAGAACTCCCAGGCAGCCTCGTGCCCACGAATCGCACCGGCCTCCGGCCAGCTCCTATCGGGGATGACCTCACAGGCTGGATCGTAGGCGGAGAGAAGTGCAGCCCGATCGCGCCGATCAAAGGCGTCGAGGTTTTCACGCACACTGACAACATTCTCCTGCGACATCGCCTGCAGTCAGCCGACGGCGCCCAGGACGCGCGCCGTGGCCAGCGTGTCCTGGAAAGACTCGAAGCGCGTGATCTTGCCGTCCTGGAACTTCCAGACCTGGGCCACGCTTTGGCTGGACTCGCGGCCGTCCAGGCGAACCGTCACGCGCCCGAGCATGACGATCGTGTCGCCGCCGTCGACCCACTCCTGCGGCACGAGCTCGAACGACTCGTAGGCGCCTGGGATCTGCGCGAACACGTCTCGGCCGACGGCCTCGGGACCATGATGGACGCCGCGGTAGGGCAGGCCCTCGATGTCTCCCTCGACCCACTCGACGTCGGGCGCGAGCGCAGCCAGCACCGGCTCGATCTCGCCGCGTCCGAACGCGCCGTACAGCTCTTGGATCTGCTCGAGATTGGACACGTGGGGAACACTAAGCCCTCACTGCCGCTGCGCGACACGCGACAGTGCCGACAGACTCCGACGTCGCTCCCGCTCCCATGCCTTGACCTTCGACGGCATCGGCGTGTCGCAGTAGTCGCGAGCTGCCGCTGTCGCAATGCGGGACGACCGAAAGGCAGATTGCGTCGCGCAATCGGCTGCGGATCGGCGCCGGTAGTCTCTCGGACCCGATGCCCTTAGAGAGTCCACGGCCTGTGGAGCGCTTCTTCGGGGCCGAGGCGCGCGGCGACATCGATGCGATCGTCGCCCTGTTCACTGACGACGCAGTAGTCGTCGACGAGCGCCAGACGTGGCAAGGCCGGGGTGGGATCCGCCAGTGGCAGGATGGCCCCGCCGCACGCTACGAGTACACCACCGAACTGGAGAACGTGTCCCGCACGGGCGAGGATCGCTACCGCGCCAGCGGCCGCATCGACGGCAACTTCCCCGGCGGTACCGCTCGGCTCAACTGGGATTTCACGATCGCCGGCGAGCTGATCAAGCGCCTCGAGATCGCGCCATGACCACCGGAGGAATTACGTGCTTAAGGTCTTTGCCTACCTAAGTAAGAAGCAGGGCCTCGACACGCAGGGATTCATCGACTACTACGAGAACCACCACGTGCCGCTCGTTCTGAGCCTGGCGCCCGCCCCGCCGGTCTACAAGCGCAACTACGTGGTCCGCGGCGACGAGCTGAACCGCAACGACGGACACGATCGACTTCGATGTCGTCACGGAGCTGGCGTTTCCGGACCGGACCACATTCAACGACTGGACCGGCAAGCTTGGCGTCGACGCGATCGGTGTGGACGAAGAACGATTCCTCGATCGGTCACGGACCAGGGCATGCGTGATCGAGGAGCGTGTCACCGCGGGTTGGCCGGCCGCTCCCGCTTTGCGCGACGACCGTTAGGACAGACCCGCGCTGCTGGCAGCATCGAGAAGAGAAGCGTCGTTCATGCCCGCCAGCCTCTTCCGCGGCAGTCTGGCCTCCTCCCGCAGCCCGGCGGCTTCGAGGGCTCGTTGCCAGTCATCGCTTGAAGCGGAGTCATAAATCTGGGGCTAGCACGGGTGCCTTCTTAGAGGTGACCCCGATGTCGCGGCGCCGACCAGGGCGTAGCGTCGCCGTCACGTTCGTCCATCACAAACAAGGAGCGGGTCATGATCGGGCGCAAACTACTTCTACCGGCGGTTGTCGCCTCGGTCCTGCGAAGGACCGCGTTAGCGGCCTCAACACTGGGCAGCACTGCGCTGTTGGCGGTGGCTGCAGCTCCGGCTCCGGCGGCCTCACCGCAGGGCCAGGGACTGTTTGACTTCGGGACGTTCACCTGCGGGGAGATTGGCGAAATCTCTATCGTCGGTCCCAAGCCTGCAGAGGCGACCGGCGGCTTTACCTCGACCGGCGAAACTGTGATAACGCTGTCTATCTCCGGCACCGCCACCTTTGACGGCGAGACCTTCAGCTTCGCGAAGAGCTACGGCAACAAGGCGGGATTGGAGTCCTTCACGTGCACTCAGCACTTCGAGGAGGACGGCAACGTCAGCGACCTGACCGTCGTAGTCGCGGTCGTTCCCCCGCAATAGCGAGGTCTCCGCGCGCTCACCCTTCCGAGCGCGGGCGCGCCCGCGACTGCGACATCGCCTATTCCCGCAGCCCGGCGGCTTCGAGGGCCGCGCTCTCGTCGTAGAACTCGCGAATCCGCACGATCATCCCGTCCCGGATCGTGAGCAGCTCGTAGTTGGTCGTGCGAACCTCGGCGCCACTCGCTGCGCCGCGGCCCACCTCGGTTGCCTCGACCAGCACCTCATCGCCTCCGCAGTCGATGATCCGCTGGACCTCGTATCTGTAGTCATCGAAGCTTTCGAGCCACTCCTTTGAGCCGCTGACTGACTCCCTCACGGCCTCGATAGGTCGTTCCGTCCTCAGGGACGGTCCACTCGATCTCCGGATGGCACAGGTCCATCGTCCACGGCATGGCCGCCAAGATCTCCGCCTTTGTCGTGGCCAGCCCGTAGAACCGCGCGGCCAGCTCCACATTCTCCTGCGACATCGCCCGCCCAGTATCCCGCTCCTGCTTGTCGTCCAAAGCGCTACTCCGACAGACCGGCCGCTTTGAAAGCGGGCGTCTACTGAGGGGCAGGCCGCGTCACCAGAGGCCTGGCACGAGGCGCTTAGTCTTGGTCTGATAGGTGCGGTAAGGGTCACCGAGCACGCGGTTCAGCTCGGCTTCCTCTACCTGGATGCGCCGCACTATCGCCGGAGCTGGCACCACCAGGCAGATGGCCAGCGCCAGCCAGTTGCCGAGGGCGAGGCCGAACCCGGCGAGGATCAACAGAACGCCGGCATAGGAGGGGTGCCGGATCGATGCGTAGGGGCCGTTGCTGACGACGGCCTGGCCGGGATCCACTTCGACGGTGGTGCGAAACGCGCTGCCAAGTGTGGTGATAGCCCAGACGCGGATCGACAGTCCCAACCACATGACGAGGACCCCCGGTAGGCGATAGGGATCGGGTATCCGGAGCGACGGCGCGTGCGATGCCGCCACGATGGCCGCTCCGATCGCCGCGCCGGTCGTGACCCTGATCAGCATCCGCGTGGCGCGGTCCCGGTTGCGACTGCCCTTATCCTGCACGCGGTCACGCACGAGCAGGGCCACTTCGAGCAGGCCCCAACAACCGAGCGTGAGATAGGGGACGACGGACACCGTGCTCCTGCTGGCTGATTATGCGCTTCGGCTGGTTGAGCGGAGGAGGCTTCCCGGCCCCCACTGCGTTCCACGAGGCCACGCTCGGGTTAGCGGCTGCCTCCTAGGAGCTCGGGCGAAGGGCACAGCGCGAAGATCCCGATCCGCAGCGCCACAGGCGTCTTGGATCCCAGGAGCCGGGCCGGGCGTTGTCCTACGACGCCCTGAGTTAGCCTGAGCCCCTCGGCACCGTCCAGCTGGGCGGGCCACCGCAGACAAGGGGGCGTCAAATGACCACGAAGGCCGATTTCACCGAGGACGAGTGGGCCACGCTGGTGCGCTCGCCGATGGTGGCCGGCATGGCGATCACGCTTGCCGATCCAGGCGGTCCGATCGAGGTCGTAAAGGAGACCTCGGCCGTGCTCAAGGTCGTCACCAGCTCCTCGAACGAACAGCGCGACGACCTCGTGGGAGAGCTCGCACGCGAAGTCCGCGGGCTCGCCGAGCAGCGCAAGAACCCCGTCGGCGACTTCAAGCCCCGGGGCGCATTGGCAGGCAAGGAGATCGTCGACGAGATATCGCGCGCCGGCGAGATCGTCAGCGCAAAGGCGAGTCCCGAGGAGTCAGAGGCGTTCCGAGCGTGGATCCTGGAGTGCGCGCAAAGCGCCGCCGACGCGGCGAAGGAGGGCGGATTCATGGGCTTCCACGCCGAGCGCGTGAGCCAAGGCGAGAAGGACATGCTCGCGCAGCTCCGCTCGGCATTGGGCGTGCCCGCCGCCTGAGCGAGAGCGGAGCCGTGCCGCTCGACGAGATGATGGCGCTCGCCCCGCATCACATTGCGCGCGACGCCTAGGTGCTTACGTACCTGCGCTCCACCTTCTGGCGTCACCGACGGGAACCAGAAAGGGTCGCAACCACGCGAAAGCGATAGCGCGAGTCACAGCTTGTGCGACTAGCGCCCCCGTGGCACGTAGGCGCGTCGCACCACCCCTGTGCGCATCCGTTGCGGATGGTCTCCGACCTTGATGCTCTTCACCTTGCGCGCGGTCGTGAAGGAGATCACCGACACGCGGTCGTCGCCGGCCACCGACACGAAGCAGTACTTGCCGTTCTTGCTCGATTGTGACCAGTAGGGATCGCGACCGACGGGAATCGTCCGCTTCAGCTTCAACGGCTTGCGGGTCACGATTGCGGCGTAGCGGGACATGGTTCCGGCGACGCAGAGTCTCGAGCCTGTGGGGTTCATCGCGAGGCCGTGGTGGGCGGAGTCGAGCAGGAACTCCGTCCGCGGAAGTCCCTCCGCCGCGCCGAGCGGCAGCTGCAGGACCTTGACGACCCTGTCGGCCTTGAGGTCGTACTGAACGATCCCGAAGAAGAACGAGACCTGGAAGTAGACATAGCGCTCGTCCGGTGCGATCGCCATCGGCCGGACGGCGGAGCTCATCTCCGGATAGCCGGCCTCGGCGAGCTTCTGCCCCATGTCGATCCGCTTGAGCACCTTCAGCGTGCGAGCGTCGATCACTTCGAATACGCGCTCGCCCTTCGTGGAGTCCTGGGAGGGATCGTCCGTATCGGTGTAGACGAGGCCGATGCTCGCGTGGAAGATCCGCGACCCGTCGCGCGAGAAGTTGTTCTCGTGCGGCGCGTCCCCGGACGGGATCCGGCCGACGATCCGGCCCGTGCGTGTGGCTATCACGTCGATCACCTTCGCCGTTGACGCAGAGACCAGCAGCCGGCGGCCGTTCGTCGAGATCGCCATGTGGTCGGCGCGATACCCGTCGACCTCGGTTCGCCAGCGGATGCTCCCGGTCTTGAGGCTGATCGCCACCACGTCGGCGAAGCTCGGGCGCGAGAAGTACACGTAGCGCCCGTCGGGCGACGTGAATCCGTCGTCCACATACTGGTTGTGGCCCTCGCCGATGAGCTCCCGGATGCCGTCGAAATAAAACTTGGCGGCCGGATCGGCCTCGATCTCCGCCACGCGCCTGGCACGGTCAGGGATTACGTTGACCCGCTTCAGCCGCTTGAAGGCGTGCGGGTCGACGAGATCGGCGCTGCCCGCCCAGTTGTTGCTGACCACCAGCACGTCGCGCGTGCCTCGCCGTTCGGCCGCCATGGCAGACGGCGCCAGCGCAACCACCCCCACGATAAGCAGCAGCACTGCCGACCAGCCCCTCAGTTTGATCGCGCGGCTAGGACGAGCCGTCGACGGTGAGCCGCTGCAAGTGCTGTCCATGTTTTCCCTTGATCGGAGATCGGCCCGCGCGCTGGGCCAGCCTACATCGCCGTTCTGGCTTTGCAGGAACTGCTTTCCAATCTTGACCGCGCACGACGTCTGCCAAATCGACCGACCTCGAACGCTTGGGCTACGTCGAGCGCAGTCCGAATCCGACTGTCGCTGTGCGCGATGAGCGAAAAAGCCCGTCGGCGTTGGGCTCCGCTTTCGCTTTCCATGCAAAGCAGGAGCAGGGGCGAAGGTACGGATGACCACCTCGAGGAGCCATGGCCCGCGGCTACTGCTTTTCGTCCTGCGCGCTCCCTCAGCCTCGGTCCCTCGAACACCCGCCCTCCGCCCTTGGTCGCCGCTCTGGAGGGACGCGCGACGTCTCACCTTTCTTGATTTGTCGGGTTTGCGGACGATCCTTAGAGCGAATGAGCGAGCGCGCGCCGGGGCGCTCGAGTTGGTGGTGGTAAGGCCACGAGGAACGGCGGGCCGCGTCTTCACGCTCACGCGTGTCGGGGAGGGACTCAGGATGGTCGACGATGAGCCAGAGGCCAAGGCATGAGTCCCGATGACGAACTGATGCGCGACCGCGAGCGACGGCTCGTCAACCAGAGCGCGTTTCCGCAGTTCTTCGTCAGCTGTTCATGCGAGCAGGTGTGTCTTGTGTGCGCCCACACGGGCCTCGTTTCGATGGCGGAGGCCAAGCAGTTCGGCCACTGTGAAGCCGCTCCGACCGCTTCCGCTTAGCGCGCGAAGATGCAGCAGCCGGGTCCGGGAGGTAGCCCCGGATCGGCGGGTAGTTGTCTGCGAGAAGCTTTCCGGGCCGGAGTACGTTGGTGTCAGGGATGTCAAGGACGACCCCCAAGGGCGAGCCGTTCGCTCACGCGATGACCACGGACGACGCAGCTCGGGCGCGGGTAGGCCCAAGGGCCTACTCCCGCAGCCCCACGGCATCGAGGGCAGCAGCTCTAGACGTGTATGCCTGCCAGCAGGCGATCTTGCCGTCGCGAAAGCCGAACACCCAGGTTGCGGGTACGGACATGTCTACGCCGCTGCGTCCAACCGCCTCCCAGTGTCCCGACACCACGAGCTCTGTGCCGACCTGCGTGAACGCCTCGGCGCAAATCAACAACCTCTCCCAGACCTCCGACTGCGTCTGCCACCAGGTCCGGACTTCGTCGTGCCCCCGGTAGACCTTGCCTTCCAACGCGGCGCCGACCGGGACACCTTCGACGTCGGAGCTGAGGTGGGCGAGGAAGCCCTCGATGTCCCCCCGGTTCCACGCCTCGAACAAGGCCCGCACAACCTCCACGTTCTCCTGCGACATCGCCCGCCCAGTATCCCGCTACCGCTTGTCGTCCGACTCAGGAGCGCCGACCGCGACCGCATCGTCGTAGTGCCGACCCCATGGATCCCGAGGCGGAGCCCAACACGACCTACGGGGTCGGCCGCACGCAGCCGCCGCGCTACGCCTGCGGCTGGATGTTCTGGTTGACGCGGAAGAGGTTCTGCGGGTCGTACTGAGCCTTGATCCGCGCGAGGCGGTCGTAGTTGTCGCGGTAGCTGGCGCGTACCCGCTCCTGGCCCTCGTCCATCATCATGTTCACGTACGCCCCGCCCGCGGAGTACGGGTGGAGGGCTTCCTGGTACTCCACGCTCCAGCGACGGATCGCGTCCACATTCGCCGGGTCGGGATCAACGCCAGCGAACACCGCACTATAGGTGGCGTCGCGGTAGCTCCACGCCGTGTCCGTCGGGCCGACGTCGTGGGCAGCGCCATCGATCGGGTACATGTGCATCGTCGACTTCCAGGTCGGCATCTCGGCCCCGAACTTCGCGTGGATCTCCACCGCCTCGTCGGGGATCTCCTTGACGAAGTCGGCGCGCCAGTACCACTGGTCGCCGGCGCCGTAGACCTCGTCGAACGCGCTCTGGATCGCCGGGTGCGGCATCGGCGCCGGGCCGTGCAACAGCGGCTCCGGAAGGGCATCCAGCAGCGGTGCCATCGCCGCGGCGGCCGCCTCCTCGTCGGCGCCCGCGTAGCACCACACGACCCCGCAGACCTTGCGCAGGTGGAGCTCCTCGGGGAAGGGCGGCCCCGGCGGCACCGAGCCGAAGAGGAAGAAGCCGTTCAGCTCGCGCGGCGCATTGGGGAGGAAATCGCGGTAGGCCGAAAGGACCTCCACTCCCTGCTCGACCGGCCAGAACGTCGGTCCGGCGACAACCGTTTCAACCTCATGAAGGCGGAACAGGAAGGAGGTGACCACGCCGAAGTTGCCTCCGCCACCGCGGATGGCCCAGAACAGGTCGGGATTCTCTTCGGCGCTGGCGCGCACTTGCTCGCCGCTCGCCAGAACGACCTCGGCCTCGAGCAGGTTGTCAATCGCGAGCCCGCACTTGCGGGTTAGATGGCCGAGGCCGCCGCCAAGGGTGAGGCCGCCGACTCCGGTCGTGGCGATGATCCCGCTCGGCGTCGCGAGCCCGTGCTCGTTCGTTGCTCGATCTACCTCGCCCCAGGTGCAGCCGCCGCCGACCCGAACCGTGCGCGCCTCCGGATCGACCTCGACGTCGCGCAGCAACGAGAGATCGATCACGACACCGTCGTCGCAGGTTCCCAGCCCAGCGCCGTTGTGGGAGCCGCCGCGGACCGCAAGCCGCAACTCGTGGTCGCGAGCGAACCCCACAGCTGCGGCCACGTCGTCGGGGTTCGCACAGCGGGCGATCAGCGCCGGCCGTCTGTCGATCATGGCGTTGAAGACCTTGCGCGCTTCGCCGTACTCACCATCCTCGGGCCCGATCAGCGTTCCGCTGAATCGGCCCAGCTCTTCACCTGCGGTGCTTGCGGGTGTGGTCCCAGTGCTCATTCCGTCCTCCTGATTCGAGTCTGTTGTTGCCGGGAGTGCTTTTCGTCCAACCGGTGATCCGACCAAACGGAACGGCGGGATCGGGAGTCAGGCGCGGGGAGAGGCGATTAGGTCGAGCCATGCGGTTTACGGACCCGCTCCCGCTGAACTCGCGGAACGCTCCTCCGACTGCGTTCGCGACGCCACCCGGCCTCAGGCGGATCGGCGAGAACGAGCCGCCCTCCGGTTGGGATTCGAAACTTGTAGTGCCCGTTCGTGAGGTGTTACCGCTGGTCCCTTCATTGCTCATTCCTTGCTCGTCCTTGTGCGCTGTCTGATCGGGATACGGGAACCACTTGCGGGGGGTTCGGAGTGTGCGCAAAATCACACTGCTAAGCACGCGGAACGCCTCTGGGTTAACCGGGCGAGGTATTTCGCCGAAGGTGCTGCTTTCCATGCAAAGCAAGCGTCCCGAGGTAGCGAACATTCCTGAACGCTCGTATGGGCTAGCGGTCTGTCTCCGCTATCGCTTTTCGTCCAAAGCACGCGCCCCGACGCCGGACCGTGAACGGCTCGAACGCTCGCCCGGCGGTGGCCGGTGCGCAGCTTGTGCCCCGCGAGCAGGGGCGGCCGCCGCTCCGTTTGCGCTCAGCACGGGTGTTCAGTAATGGAGGAGGAACCGTGAAGCGCAGACGCCCCGTCCACATGCTCGCCCTCGTCCTCGGCGTGGTCGCTGCCGTCCCCTCGATCGCTGCGGCGGACACATCGTTCCCCGCCGCCGCCGGCCACATGACCGCACGTGGGGATCTGCTGGTGTGGACTCCCTGGACCGGCCCAGGGCGGCTGATGTCGGGGTTCGGGGCCGCCGCCTCGCCGCTGCCCATTCCGCGAGCGCGCTTCGCGAGCGTGGACCTTGGAGCCGACGTCCGCGGACGGGCGGTGCTCGTGTACTCCGCGTGCCAGATCCGCCGTCCGCGCCACTGCGACCTCGGTCTCTACGACTTCGCGAGCCGCCGTCATCGCCGCCTTTCCGGTCTCTCGCGGCCGGGGTGCAGCGACCGCGGGGCGCGGGTCTCGCGCGGCGCGATCGTCTTCGCGCGCGACTGCAGGGGCTCGGCCGGTCGCCACCTCGACGGCATCTATCTCAAGCGTCCGGGCAGATCCGTCCGCCGCGTCCGCGGCCTCCCGCGGGCACTCGAGTCGTTCGACCTCGCCGGCAACACCCTCGTGTTCGTCGAACGACGGGAGAGCGATGGGCCCGAAGAGTCCACCTTCCGCGTGACGACCGAGGTCCGAGTGCTCGAGCTGGGGCGGCGGCGCAGCCGGCTCCTCGCGCGCGAGCGGAAGCTCGAGGCCCCGGCCCCCTCGGGGACCTACGTGCAGGGCGTGTGTCTCGACTCGGGGTTCGCCTACTGGGAGCGGCAGGTGTTGAGCACAGGCCACCCGCCCGTCTACGTGTTCCGGCAGCAGATCGTCCGTCGCCCGATCGATGCGAGCGCGCCCGAGGCGCAGCTCGAACGCACGGGCCGCCTCTACGTCGAACCGACGGGCAGCGACCGGCTCGGGAGCTACGCCGTAAGCGGCGACCGCGTGTATTACTCCCGGCCCGCATATGTGACGGGTTCCGAGGCGTTCATCGCCAAGGTGGCGGGTACGCCCGTCTTCCGCTGAGCCGCTTCTGCTTTCCATGCAAAGCAGCGGGCCAGCTCATCGATCTGTGCGCTATCGGTCGAGGGTACCTCCCGCAAGACCCGCCCGCAGGCGTCTCACCTGACGCCGCTCACACCTCCGCAATTCGCCCCTTGAGGGAGCGACCCCGCTGTGCCTTGTGCTTATGCTCTCGCGCCAAGGCGCGATCGCGCGACCTACTGCCTACGAAGGGGAGTCGACGATGAACGAGTTTACGAGTCGAGTAATCCAGGTCGCGTCGGGGCAGACCGGCCGATCGTTCTGGGGACCGGGCGACATGTACACGTTCCTCGTTACGGGCGAAGAGTCGGGCGGGTCTCTGTTCGCGCTCGACTGCGTCGTCGGCTCGGGCGGCGGGCCGCCGCCGCACAAGCATTTGGCGGAGGATGAGCTCTTCGCGATTACGTCGGGAAGCATTACGTTTACGGCGGGATCGGACACGCGCACGGTCTCGGCAGGCGAATCTGTTTTCGTCCCGCGCGCCACGCGCCATTCCTACCGCAACGAGGAGCCAACGCCCGCGAAGATGGTCGCCGTTTACACGCCCGCCGGAATGGAGGGTTGGTTCCGTGAGGTTTGCACGCCGGTCGAGGATCCGGGGGCAGCGCCTCCTCCGGTGACCGAAGAGCTGATCCGCCGGATGCTCGACGCGGGGCCACGGCACAACATCGAGTGGGTCGACTGAGCGTTTCGCCGCCCGGGGTCGCGGTCGCCCGGCAGCCGGCGGGGGCCGGCCGATCTTGTTTTTGCAATGAGCCACGATCCGGACTCCGGGCCGTCATGAATGGGCCCGTCGGGGTCCCGGCAAGCTCTTGCAACGGACGAACAGACTCTGCGGGTTACTACCGTCGGCTCACTATCGCAATGCGTACTTCCGCTTCTGCCTCAATGCTTAGCGCCCGCTCCGCTTCTCTCATCCCGCGAGGCCACCTTCCCGGTTAGCCGTCAGCTACGTGGCGCGCGGCCCAGGTTCGTCCGCCGTCACCGCGGCGCGCGTCCCGGACGCCGCCCGGGCGCACCGCGATTGCGATGATGATGCACAGGATCACGGCGTAGTTCCATATGGCGCCGTCGTCGAAGATGTCGACGATCAGCAACGCGAACGTCGCCGCGGTCACCGCCCAATACACCCAGGAGTACCGGACCCGAGACGGACCCACGATTCCGTGCCTGTCGACGCGCTTGCGCATGAAGCGACTATTCCGCCTCCGGCGGTCGCGGTCAACGACCCTTCCCCGCACTCGACACCAGGTGGCGCGCGCCCGCGGCTCCTTCGCCTGACATGAGCGCTGGCCGCGAAGCTCGTCAGCTCATCGGCATTCCACGCCTCGATGGCGCGCTGCCGTCCACCTTCCGGCAGATGACGAGGGCCTGGATGTAGTCCCAGCGGTAGCGCTCGGGTCCATCCGCGACGCGCTCCTCGAGTTCTGCGAGAAAGTCGGCGAGGAGAGCGTGGGCGCGGTCCTCGCCCTCGCCCTCGCGCGCGAAGGCGCGGAGGAGGAGCGGGCTGCCCCATGCGGTCACGCTCCGCACGTAGTCCCGCGCGAAGACGACGGGATCGTCGTGCCAGTAGGGATTGTCGAGACGGAAGAGCTCGGCGCTCTCGAGCTCGAGGCCGGCGAGGCTCCCGCCGCGTTCCTCGAAGGGGCGTCGGATCTCGTCGAGCGTGCGCATCCACACTGGAACGACCGCCGCCGCGACGGTGGCCGCGCCGATGCGTCCTGTGCGCCGCCAGTCGGCGAGCAACCGGTTCATGTCTCCGATGAGCTCCACGTAGAGCCCGCTCCTCTCGGGGCACGGAGCGGGCGAAGCGGGGAGCGCCGCGACGAACCGGCCACCCCCTGCGAGCTCCATGGCGCGCATCTCTAGCAGCCGCTCCCACTGGCGCGCCGCGGCCACGCGCCAGGCTCGCCGCTCGGCCCCGTCGATGTGATCCGGGTAGCCCGGGAATACGGACCCGGTCGAGGCGAGGCCGGATGCGTCGGCGACCCAGTGCATCGCCGTCCCGCTGACCGCAACGTGCACGCTGCCGGACGGCAGGCACGCCGCCCGGTGGAGGGGAATCCCCGCCATGCTGATGACCACGGCTGGGGGCGGGTCGCGCTCAACCGCGCGGCGGCAGGCCGCGCCGTGGGCCTCCGGCGAGGCGTAGTGGACCCCCGTGCCGGCATCGGCGACCCCCGGGACGGCGTCCCCTGGCGCGGGGATGATCGCCACGTCGGGCCCGTCCGCAGCTCCACCGAAGGCGTGCGCCAGGTGGTCGGCGGCGACCCTCCAGACGTTCGTCGGCAGATCTACGAGCGCGTAGATCAACGGCCGGCCGGCGCGCTGCTCGGCGAGCTCGCGGATGAGGCCGTGGGAGTTGACCCCGTCGGCGGCGCCGAGATCGACCACACGGAGCGCCGGCTGGTCCGCAAACAACCTCGCGGCGCTCAGCGCGGCAGGGTGGGTCGCCTCAAAGGCGGCGCGCTGCGAGAGCGCGTGCCGCGCGTAGTCGTCTGCCATGCTCGCGAAGTCGGGGCGATCTGACGCCGTGGCGCCTCCTTCCGAACAGCAGCGCCGGTTCCGGGCTGCGACGACGATCGTCCCACAGGATCGGCATCTGATCCAAAGCGCGAGCCCCACTTCGCGGCTGGCGCGGCGCCTCCGTCCCACCTGCCGCCGGCCACACAACCATGACGGCCGTGCCGCCGCCGATGCGAAGCCACCTCTCCCCCAGGTCCGAAAGCGAGCGTCAGCTCACCCTAAAAAGGCGCTCGCTACGGACGAACAGCGACGGTCCGCTGAGTCACTGAGCTGAGTGTCGCTTCGCGCAAGAGGTATGAGTCGGACCGGTGTGTACCCCATCCGGGTATTCAGGCGCTTCCGCGGAAGCATTTGCGATCGCCTTGGGCAAGGGGCGATCGTCGACTCAGCAGAAGATCTCGCCGATCGGGCGGGTGTTGTTCGTCTCGTCGGTCTCAGCCACCTGATCCAGGTCGTCCACGAATGCCGTCCACCCGTGGCAGCCGAGCTGCGGGTCGATCGTCCGCGTCACGGACGCGCCCGGCGCGACGCCGTCGAAGGACACGGTCCTCGCCGAGATCGTGTCGTCCATCCTGACCCGGAACGGGCCGGCGGCGCCCAGGCCCTGGTTCTTGACCGTGACGTGATTGAGGTAGAAGTCGGTGATCACCAGGTCCGGCTTCGGCCCGGGCGGCGGCGGGGGTGGCGGCGGCCCCTTGATCAGCTCGGGCGTGATCGTCTCGAGCCGGTAGGTGAGCTCGGCCTCGTCGCCGTCGCCGAGCCGGCCGCCGTACGTGTTGCCACCCCGGGTTGTCCGCCGTGGGATCAGCGTGCCGAGCGGGTAGCTCACGAGCACGTCGCGCCGGTGGCCGAATGGGTTGATGTCGCCGTGGTCGTCGCCCCCGTACAGCGCGTCGTCCTCGCCCAGCCGCAGCCGCACGGGGATCCGCGATCCACGCGGACTGCTCGGAGTGAAGTTCGTGGCGGTCCAGGTGCGGTGGTTGTCCTCGAGCCAGCGGTCGATGTGCTGGTTCGTGTAGACGGTGCGCCCGTTCACGCGCAGCCTCACCCCGCCGAGCTTCCAGCCGCCAGCGATCCCGTCCCTCGACTTCTCGATCCCCACCTGCCTGATGTCGCCGACACGGAGGCCGTTGTCGGTCGCGGCGTCGATCGGCACGCTGTACCAGTCGCGGTCGCCGCGCTCGAAGTCGTCGTAGAGGCGCTTGTCGAGCGGGAAGCGCAGGTTCGGCCCGATGCGCAGGTACACGTCGTCGTCGGTGCCGGCCCTCGACACGTCCGCCGTCCTCACCTCCACCTCCATGCTCGAGACCGGCTCGCGCTCGTTGGGCACCGCGGGCACGGCCTTGATCCAGGTCCACGGCTCGTACGGGTTCCCGAAGCCGAAGCTGTCGTGCCCCTCGATGTTGGACGACGCCATCGCCTGCCCGTCGATCCGGACACGCGCGTACATGTCGGCGTCGTCCGGGCCCGGGTCCCCGAGCCCGTGCGACTTGTACTTGAGGATCCGCAGGACGACGATGCGGGTGTCGCGCTGGAGCGACTGGCTCGACGGGACGGGCGCGACCACACCCGGCGCGTTCGGGTCGGCGATCCGGCGGATGAGCTTCTCGAACCGGCCGCGGTACTCGGTACGCCCGCTCAGCGTGCCGAAGTGGAACGCGCCCTCGAAGTAGTTCTTGATGGCGGAACGCAGGTCGAGGAGGCTCCCGCCCGCGCCGTGCTCCCCGCCCAGCGGCTCGCCCTCGCCCTGCCAGTGGCCGCCGTACAGCGAGATGTTGAAAGAGCCCCTGAGATCGTGGTTCAGGTCACCCTGATCCGCGCGGTACCCCTGCACGCGCTGCCAGAACGCGTCGTCCCCGACCCAGGAGCGCACCGCCTCGACCCACTGGCGCGAGGCGAAGTACGCCGTCACGGCGGACTCGAGCCACAGCGGCCGCCCCGGCCAGTCCTTGTTCATGTTCTTGGACAGGTTCCTGTTGCGGTCGCTGTTCCAGTTGCCGTGCTGGCGGGGATGGCCCTGGGTGTTGGCGGTGTAGATCGTGTGCGC
The DNA here is from genome assembly GCA_963808875.1 of uncultured Thermoleophilaceae bacterium. Lineage (GTDB taxonomy): Bacteria > Actinomycetota > Thermoleophilia > Solirubrobacterales > Thermoleophilaceae > JACVRW01. Next base: position 19,848 of record CAWEHM010000015.1, on the reverse strand, counting down.
GTCGCGCTTGTCGGCCGGGATGTCGAACCAGGTCGGGCTCGTCCCGAAGCCCTCGGCGGCCCAGTCGGGCCCCTCCCCGCCGAGAATGCCCCCCGGCTCCATCCAGTTGGTGTGCGTGTAGAAGTCCTGGACCTGGTGGAGGCTCACGCCGAGCACCGTCAGCAGCTTGGCCGGGTCGTTCTCGTCCCGCGCCTCGCGCGCGAGCGTCCACACCGAGCGGCGAAGCCGGTCCCACTCGTGCGTCACGCCGGCCGTGTTGAACAGGTACGTCGTTGAGCTGTCGAAGTGGCTGCGGTCCGCCGCGGCGATCACGTCGTCGCGCCAGTGCTCGGTGCGGATGGCGCCGGTCAAGAGGCGCTTCCAGAAGCCGCCGTGCCCCGTGTACGGGTTCTTGCCCGCCTGCTCGTACAGGTCCACGAACCAGTTGTTCACCTGCGCGACGCCGATGGCGTCGTTGCGGAACCCCTCGGAGCTCATCGCGTCGCGGGTGAGCTCCGAGTGCGGGCCGGTGTCGTAGGCGAGCGCGGGCGAGGCGATCGCAAGGGCCGTCGCGACTCCAAGGGCCAATATGGAAACGCAGGTCCGCCGCATCGGCTGCCAACCCTAGATCGGTCGAGCCCCCAGCGCCACCCAAGTTCGTAGGCTGCGCTGATGCGATCCGGGTCGCTTCGCGTGGGGATTCAGCTGCCGGAGGTGGAGCGGAGCGTGCGGTGGCCGGAGTACCGGGCGATGGCGCGGGCCGCCGAGGAGGTCGGGTTCGACTCGATCTGGCTGGGCGATCACCTGCTCTATCGCGACGAGGGTGAGCCTGAGCGCGGGCCGTGGGAGGTGTGGACGCTGCTGGGCGCGCTCGCCGCGGCGACTGAGCGGGTGGAGCTCGGCCCGCTCGTGGCCTGCACCGCGTTTCACCCGCCGGGGCTGATCGCGAAGATGGCGGCCACCCTCGCCGAGGTGTCGGGAGGCCGCTTCGTGCTCGGCCTCGGCGCCGGCTGGAACGAGCCGGAGTTCCGCGCGTTCGGGCTCCCGTACGACCACCGCGTGTCGCGGTTCGAGGAGGCCTTCACGATCATCCGGCGGCTGCTCGAGGGCGAGCGGGTCACGCTCGGCGGACGCTTCTTCTGTGTGGACGACCTTGCCCTCCTCCCCCGCCCCGCCACCCGGCCGCGGCTCGTGATCGGAAGCAACGGGCCCCGCATGCTCGCCGCCACGCTGCCGCACGTGGACGTGTGGAACACCTGGTTCGACTCCTACGGCAACTCCGCCGAGGGCTTCGCGGAGCTGAACGCGGAGATCACCGCGGCGGCGCGCGACGCGGGCCGCGATCCCGACGAGATCGAGCGGAGCGCGTGCGTGCTCGTGGCGGTCGACGACGCGACGGGTCAGCGGTGGTGGGGCGAGGATGTCGAGCCGGTCACGGGCTCCCCGGACGAGATCGCGGCCGCGCTGCGCGAGGTCGCCGAGGCCGGCGCCGACGAGATCATCGTCGTGGTCGACCCGATCACGGAGGCGTCGATTCGAGCGCTCCGCGATGTCGTGGAAAAGGTCGGCGCGGCAGCGCGTTGATCGCGATCGCCACCGCCGAGCCAAGCATCACCCAGGCGGGCCAGAAGTAGGTGCCGTTCGACGCCACCCAGACGCCCACGATGAAGACGTTGAGGATCACGTGGGCGCCGATGTGGTGGCGCAGCCGGCGGCGGCGCGTGACGCGCGCGAGCTCGTCGCTCCGGTCCGCCGCGCCCTCGAGATCGTCCTCGCTCAGCGGAGGCATCGAGAACACGTGCCAGGCGTCGAGGCCGCCCACGAGCGCCAGGGCGAGCAGCGGCCACGCGATCCAGGGCAGCCCGGGATCGGTGAGCGCCCAGATCGCGATGAGCACCGCCGCCACGATTCCGAGCGAGCCCAGCCGGAAATTCAGGCGGCGCCTCCGCTCCCCCTGGATCCGCTCCGCCTCCTCATCGGGCAGGACCCGCCCCGACTCGCGCCGAGCGTCGGTCGCGTCGGCCGCCGCCCGTTCCGTGAGCGGGATCTCGGCCACCACGCGCGTCCCGTGGCCGGGTGGGCTGTCCACCGTCAGCGTGCCGCCGAGCGCGCCCACGCGGTCGAGCAGGCCCAGCATCCCCGAGCCGCCGTCGAGGCCGGCCCCGCCCCTGCCGTCGTCGGACACCTCCACGAACAGCCGCTCGTCCACGGCCCGCACGGAGACGGTCGCCGACGTGGCCTCGGCGTGCTTGCCGATGTTCGCCAGGCATTCCGACACGACGAAGTAGGCGGCCGCCTCGACCGGGTCGGGCAGCCGCTCGTCGGGCGTGGCCAGCACGTCCACCGGCACGGTCGCTCGTGACGCCAGGTCCTCGACCGCCGCCGGCAGCCCGCGGTTCGTGAGGATCGCCGGATGGATGCCGCGCGCGAGGTCGCGCAGCTCCCTGAGCGCGAGCTGCGCCTCCTCGCCGGCCTGGCGCACCAGCTCGGCGGCGCCCGGCTCGCCCGCGTTCACGCGCTGCTCGGCCATGCGCAGGTTCAGCGCGAGCGCGACGAGGCGCTGCTGCGCGCCGTCGTGCAGGTCGCGCTCGATCCGCCTCCGCTCCGCGTCCGCCGCCGCGATGATCCGCGAGCGCGCGTCCTCCAGCTCGTGCACCTGGGCGGTGAGCGCCGGATCGGCGTTCGAGCCGAGGAGCAGGCCGGCGAACCACCCGTACAACCGGCCGAGCGCGTTCAGGCCTGGAATGCCGAGCAGCAGGATTAGTGCGCCGAGCGGCACGGCAGCGATCGAGCCCGCGGTCGAGTTGATGTCGAGCCACGCGATCCAGTCGCCGTCGCCGAAGGGCTCGGCGAACGCCGGTGCGAGCAGCAGCCGCAGGCCGAATCCGATCACCGACACGGCGATCGAGAAGCTCACGATCCCGAGCGGAAGCTGGAGCAGCAGGAAGGCGAGGTCCTTCCAGGTGGCCGGGTCCGCGACGCGCGCGGCGAAGCGCTTCCACCAGCGCGTGTCCGGCGGGTCGGGCCGGTAGGGCTCTGGATCTCGGTCCCGAGCAGGCGCCCGATGATGCGGCGCTCGAGCTGGGCCAGCCAGCGCCACGCCCAGACCGTGCCGACCAGTACGGGGATGCCGATCAGCGTGATCGCGGTGCCGAAGCCGAACGACAGCGCCGTGACGAGGAAGCTGAACTCGACCACGCCGAGCGGCAGCGCGAGCAGCAGATACAGGATCCGAAGGTAGGTGCGGGATTCGCGGATTGGGCCGAACAGTCGTCTGATGAGCTCCAAGCTAGGGCCCACGCGTTGCGGAGTCCATACGGGCACCCGTACCATCCGCGGATGCTCCGGCGAGTCGGCATAGCCGCGGCGCTCGGGGCCCTGGCGCTGCCGGCGGCGGCCGGGGCGGCGCCGGGGATGCTGTCGATCGAGGGCACCTTCTCCTACGTGGAGGTGAAGGACTCGCGTGGCCACGCCGTGGTGCGCAGAAGCCCTGCCAGACGGCACGTGCGGATGCTCCGCCACCTGCGCGCCGGCGTGTACCGCGTGAGCGCCAACCGGCGCGCGGCACGCTGCGCCCGGCGGGTGCACGTGTTCTCGAGGGGCCTCACCGAGGTGCGCGTGAGCGCGCACGTGCGCCGGGCATGCACCATGACGCGCCGCGCGCTGCGTGCCCGCTTCCCGTCGCGGCGACGGATCCGGGCGGTGCAGCGCTATCTGGGCGCCCGCGGCGCGGTCAACTCGTGGTCGGTGATCGACAGCTGGGGCCGCGTGCACGGCTTCGCGCCCCACCGCGTGTACGTGAGCGCGAGCCTGGTGAAGGCGATGCTGCTCACGTCCTACCTGCGCGGGATCGGCAACCGGATGCCGGACGCCGCCGAGCGCTCGGTGCTCGGGCCGATGATCACCGTCTCCTCGAACGACGCCGCGGACACGATCTACTACCGCGTCGGCGACGCCGCGCTGTACCGGCTCGCCAGGGCCGTGGGCATGAAGCGCTTCTCCGTCGCCGGCTACTGGGCGAACGCCCACTTCAGCGCCGAGGACCAGGCGCGGCTCTTCAACCGGATCGACAGGCTGATCCCGGCGCGCTCGCGCGGCTACGCGCGCGGCCTCCTGTCGTCGATCGTCTCCTACCAGCGCTGGGGCTTCTCGCGCTTCGCCGGCGCGGCCGGGTTCAGGACCTTCTTCAAGGGCGGCTGGCGCGGCACGGGCCTCGGCCAGCTCGTGCACGAGGCGGCGCTGTTCGAGCGCAGGCGGACGCGCTTCTCGATGGCGGTGCTCACCGACGGCAACCCCTCGCACGAGTACGGCACCGAGACGCTTCAGGGAGTGGCTCAGCGGGTGTTCGCGAAGCACGGGCACGGCGCATCGGCGGCGCAGGACGCGGAACCGGAGCCCGAGCTGGGCGGCACCCCCGCCACCCGCCGCGCGGGCCTCGTGGACGTGCACAAGTACGCGCCGACCATCCGGGTGAACCTCTCCTACCGCACCAAGCACAACGAGACGGGCAAGCCGTTGCCCGGCTACTGCGAGAACTGGGCGCTGATGCACGACCGCGCCGCGTTCAGCCTCGGCCAGGTGCAGCGGTACCTGCGGCGGAACAACCGCGGCGTCCTGGTGCTCGACGCCTATCGCCCGGTGCGGGCCACGGAGGCGCTCGTGCGGTGGGCCGAGCGCACCGGCCGCGGCGGCGCCGTGGGCACCTACATCGCCCGCCGGAGCCGCCACAACACAGGCAGCGCGACGGATATCACGCTCGTGCGCGACAGCGACGGGAAGCGCCTTCGCATGGGCGGCTTAGCGTTCGGCCCCTCCTCGCACACCTACACCGCGAGCGGGCGGATTCTTGCAAACCGGCTCGGGCTGAAGAACGCGATGGAGCGCTTCGGCTTCAGCGCCTACCTGAACGAGTGGTGGCACTTCGAGCACCACATCCGGCCGAACCGCTACCTCGACGTGACGCTGGGGTGCGGTCGCCATAATTGAGCCATGGCGGAGCGCACAGACCTGCTGCGCGTAGCGCTCGCGCAGATCAATCCGACGGTCGGAGACATCCGCGGGAACTCCCGCAAGATCTCCGACCAGATCGCCCGTGCCCGTGACGAGGGCGCGGCGCTCGTGGTGTTCCCCGAGCTCTCGCTGACCGGCTACCCGCCCGAGGACCTGCTCCTGAAGACGAGCTTCCTCGACGCCGCGCGCACCGCCCTCCGCGAGCTCGCCACCGAGGCGAAGGACATCGTGGCCGTGGTGGGCTACCCCGAGCAGGCGGAGGACGTCTACAACACCGCCGCCGTCCTGGCGGACGGCGGCGTGGTGGCCGGCTACCGCAAGATGTACCTCCCGAACTACGGCGTGTTCGACGAGCAGCGCTACTTCCAGTCGGGCGCCGAGGGCGCGATCGTCGAGGTGAACGGCGTTCCCATCGGCATCACCATCTGCGAGGACATCTGGGAGCCCGGCCCGCCGGCGATGAGCGAGGCGCTCGCCGGCGCGCAGGTGATCGTGAACCTGTCGGCGTCCCCCTACCGCGCCGGCTACGGCGCCCGCCGCGAGCGGATGCTCACCCAGCGCGCCGTGGACTATCTGTCGGCCGTCGTGTTCGTGAACACGGTCGGCGGCCAGGACGAGCTGGTCTTCGACGGCCACAGCCTCGCCATCGACCAGGACGGCCGCGTCCTGGCGCGCGCGCCGCAGTTCGAGGAGGCGCTCACGCTCTGCACCATCGACCCGCGCGAGATCGCCGCCGCGCGCCTGCGTGACACGCGCCACCGCGTGAACGTGCGCCGCCAGCGCAGGGCGACGCCCCTCGTGGAGGCGCCGGTGTTCACGCTGGCCAGCCTCGAGACCGAGGCGGCCGGCGAGCCGACGGTGGTATCGGGTGAGGTCTCCCCCACGCTCGGGCCGCAGGCCGAGATCTACGCCGCGCTTCGCACCGGGCTGCACGACTACGTCGAGAAGAACGACTTCGAGCGGGTCGTGATCGCGCTGTCCGGAGGGATCGACTCGGCGCTCGCCGCGCTGATCGCGGTGGACGCGCTCGGCCCCGAGCGGGTCACGTGCGTGTCCATGCCGTCCCCCTACTCCAGCGAGGGCACGCGCGCGGACGCCCGCGCGATCGCAGAGAACCTGGGCGTGGACTTCCGCGAGATCGCGATCGACCAGGCGATGACGGCCTATGACGAACTGCTGCGCGCGCCCTTCGAGGGGCGCGCGCCGGACGTGGCGGAGGAGAACCTCCAGGCGCGCATCCGCGGCAACGTCGTGATGGCGCTGTCCAACAAGTTCGGCTGGCTCGTGCTCGCCACCGGCAACAAGTCCGAGATGTCGGTGGGCTACGCGACGCTGTACGGCGACATGGCCGGCGGCTTCGCCGTGCTGAAGGACGTCTACAAGGGTCAGGTCTATGAGCTGGTCCGGTGGCGAAACGAGGAGGCGGGCCGCGAGCTCGTCCCCGCGTCGGTCCTGGAGCGGCCGCCCTCCGCGGAGCTCCGCCACGAGCAGCGCGACGACGAGTCGCTCCCGCCCTACGACGTGCTCGACCAGATTCTCGAGGGCTACATCGAGGAGGACCTCGACGCGATCGAGCTGGTGCATCGCGGGCTCCCGGCCGCCGAGGTGGAGCGCGTGATCCGGATGGTCGATCGCGCCGAGTACAAGCGCCGCCAGGCGCCGCCCGGCATCAAGATCTCCACCAAGGCGTTCGGCCGGGATCGCCGACTGCCGATCACGAACCGGCACGAGTCCACAGTCGAGCCCGCTGAACGGCGCCTGCGGGCGCTGAAGTAGGTGACGCGCTCCCCGCTCTGGGGGTTCGCGCTCTCCCTGCCGCTCGTCGGCCTTCTCCTTCTACTCGCCGCTCCAAGCGCCGACATCCACTGGGAGGACCACCCATCGCACTTCTGGCTCGTGCTCGGGACAGCCGCCGTGAGCACCACGCTCGCCTTCGCCACGAGCGGCATCGCGCTGCGGCGGGCCGACGCGCGGCTGTTCCTCATCTCGCTGTCGTTCCTGGCCGCCGCAGGCTTCCTCACCCTGCACGCGCTCGCCACTCCCGGCGTGCTGCTGGACGGGCCCAACCAGGGCTTCACGATCGCGACACCCTTGGGCCTGGCCGTGGCGGCCGTGTTCGCCGGATGGTCGGCGCTGCCCCTGCCGCCCGCGCGCTCGAGGGCGATCATGGAGCGCGCCCAGCTGCTGCGCGCCGCCCTGATCGCCGTGATGATCGCGTGGGCGGTGGTCTCGCTCAGCTCGGTCCCGCCGCTCGACGATCCGACGCCGGTGGAGCGGGCCGGCGGCGGCCTCCTCGCGCTGGCGCTGCTGGCGCTGATCCCGTATGCGTTCGCCGCGTGGCGGTACGGCTCGATGGCGCTGCGCACCGGCGCACCGCTGCTGCTGGCGGTGGCGAGCGCGTTCACGCTGCTGGCGGAGGCGATGGTGGCGGTCGCGGTGGCGCGCAGCTGGCACGCCAGCTGGTGGGAGTGGCATGTTCTGATGCTCATGGCGTTCGGCGCGATCGCATACAGCGCGCGGCGCGAGGACGGCGAGGAGCGCTTCAGCGACCTCTACCTCGACCAGACCGCGGCCGGCAAGCGCGAGGTGAGCATCATGTTCGCCGACCTGGAGGGCTTCACGAGCTTCTCCGAGGGGCGCGACCCGCGTGAGGTCTCGGAGATGCTCAACACCTACCTGAGCGTGGCGATCCCGCCGATCGTGCGCCAGCACGGCGGCGAGATCGACCGCCTGATCGGCGACGCGATCATGGCCACCTGGGGCACGCGCGGCGACCAGCCGGACCACGCCCGCCGGGCGGTGGACGCCGCGCTGGCCGTGCAGCGCGAGACCTCCCGGATCGCGGCGGGGCATCCAGGCTGGCCGCGCTTCCGCGCCGGGGTGAACACCGGCGAGGCGCTCGTGGGGCTCCTGGGCGCGGAGAGCGGCAGGAGCTACACGGTGATCGGCGACACCGTCAACCTGGCCGCCAGGCTCGAGGGCCAGGCGCCCGCGGGCCGGGTGGTGGTCGGCGAGGAGACCCTCCGCGCGCTGCCCGACCTGCGCGCCGAGCCGATCGAGGGCCTGCGGGTCAAGGGGCGCAGCGGGAGCGTCAACGCGTATCTCGTCGCCTGACCGCGATCGTCACGCGCGAGACGGCACACAGGCGGTCCTGATCGTCCGTGAACCGGAACTCCCACACCCACGAGGTCCGGCCGCGGTGGATGGACGTGCCCTCCGCGTGCACCGTCCCCTCGGTGACGGGCCGGAAGAAGCTGTTGTCGTTCGCCTGCCCGACCGCGATGTTGCCGCCGTCGGCGACGGCGGTGAAGGTGGCGAACGAGGCGAGCGACTCCGCCATCGCCATGTACGCGCCGGCGTGCACCAGGCCGAACGGCTGCTGCACACGCTTCTCGGCGGCGAACCGGCCCCGAACCCTTTCCTCGCCCAGCTCGAGCAGCTCGAACCCGAGCGCGTCGTCGAGCGTGCCCTCTACGGGGTAGCCGTCAACCGGCGAGTCCATTCCGGCGGGCACACTACAGTTCGCCCGGAAATGGCCACCTTCGAGCAGCTCTCGCCCGAGCAGCGGGCGATCGTCGAGCTCGTCCTGCGTCAGGGGAAGACGTACGGCGAGCTGTCGGACATGCTGAACCTGCCCGAGGGGCGGGTCCGCGAGCTGGCCCGCGACGCGCTCGGTGGAGCTGGCGCCCGTGAGCGTCCGCGGGGTCGAGGAGGACTGGCGCGGCCAGCTCGCCGACTACGTGCTCGGCCAGCAGGCCGGTCCGGAGGCAACCGCCACGAAGGGCCACCTGAGGCGCTCCGAGGCCGCCCGGAGCTGGGCGCGCTCGCTGCTCGACTCGCTCGAGCAGTTCTACGAGAACGGCTCGGTTCCGGCCATCCCGGACGGCGAGCGCGGCCGCCGCGCCGCCGCAGCGGCGGCTCCACGGGAGCCCCGGGAGCCGCGCGAGCCGCGATCCGCCATGGGCGGACGCCTCGCCCCGACGGCGGACCGCCGCTGGCTGATGGCAGGCGCCGCCGCGCTCATCGTGATCCTGTTCGCGGTGATCATCTGGCCGATCGGGGCGCTCACCGGCGGCGACGACAACAAGAACAGCAGCAGCAGCAGCAGCGACAACAGCACCGCGAGCGCGGGCAACGGCACCCAGACCACGGGCGGCCAGTCCACCACCGCGCAGAACACCGGCCCCGCCGGCATCGCGATCGTCGTCGAGCGGAGCGGCAAGAAGCAGCTGCTGGTCCAGGCGGCCCGGCTCACGCCGAGCGGCCAGAGCGAGGGCTACTACGTGTGGCTCTACAACAGCCCGAGCGACGCCAAGTCGCTGGGCGGCCAGGTGACCGACCAGAGCGGCAACTACCAGGCGATCGGCCCGCTCCCGGCGGACTACAAGAACTACAAGTACATCGACATCTCGCGCCAGAAGATCGCCAGCGGCGGGGCCGTGAAGCACTCCGGCGACTCGGTCCTGCGCGGCAAGATGCCGGTGCTGAAGCAGCCGACCAGCCAGTCCAAGAAGACTCAGGCGATCGGCCAGACCGTCCTGCAGCCGCCGGCGTAGATGCCGTTCTAGGCGCGGTCGGGCAAGAGCTTCCCGGGGTTCATGATCCCGGCCGGATCCAGGCGCTCCTTGGCGGCGCGCAGCACCTCGATGCCGAGCTCGCCGTCCTCGGCCGCCAGCCAGCGGCGGTGATCGCGCCCGATCGCGTGGTGGTGGGTGATCGTGCCGCCGGTGGCCACGATCGCCTCCGAGGCCGCGGTCTTCGCCGCCTGCCACTGGGCGAGCGCGTCGTCCTCCTGGCGGGCCAGGAAGGTGAAGTAGAGGGAGGCGCCCGACGGATACAGGTGCGATACGTGACACATGACGAGCGGTTCCGTTCCCCGGCCCGACAGCACGGCGCGGAGCGCCTCTCGCACGGCGCCGTGGAGCTTCGCCAGGTTCGACCAGGTGGTGGCGGTCTCGAGCGTGTCCACGAGCACGCCGCGGTCGAGCAGCTCGTCGCGCAGATACGGGGCGCCGAAGCGGCTGCGGTACCACGCCTCCCCCGGCCGGTGCCCGAGCGACACCCCTCCCCCGGCCCGCAGCAGCCCGGCGGCGATCCGGCGGCGGTCCTCGACGTCCTCCTCGGTGCCCTCGAAGCCCAGGATCGCGAGACAGCCGCCCTCGTGGCCGCGCATCCGCAGGTAGCGGCGGCCCAGCTTCTCGGTGGTGCTCCCGGACGAGCCGAGCGCCATGGTGAGCCGTGTCTCGTCCTCGTCGGACAGCCGGTTCACGTCGGCCGCCGCGCCCGCCTGCTCCGCGACCCGGAACGCGTCGCACCCCTCCGCGAAGCTCGCGAACGACCACGCCTCGTAGCGGCGCGCCGCCGGCGCGGGCCGCACCCGCACGACCGCCTCGCATATGACGCCCAGCACGCCCTCGGACCCCACCAGCAGCTCGCGGAGGCTCGGCCCGGCGGCGGATGCGGGCACGGCCTTCGTCCCCAGCTCGCCCGCAGGAGTCACGCAGCGCACGGCCTCGACGAGCTCGTCTATGCGGCCGTAGCCGGTCGACGCCTGCCCGGCGGAGCGCGTGGCCACCCAGCCACCCAGGGTCGAGTACTCGAAGGACTGCGGGAAATGGCCCAGCGTCACGCCCTCCTCGCCGAGGCGCCGCTCCAGCTCCGGGCCGAACAGCCCGGCGTCCACGCGCGCGGTGAGCGAGGTGCGGTCCACATCCACGGTCGCCGTCAGCCGGCCGAGATCGAGCGACACAACCCCCGCGAACCCCTCGCGCACCGGCTCCACGCCGCCCACGACGCTCGTGCCGCCGCCGAACGGGACCACCGCCACGCGGTGCTCCGCGCACAGGCCAAGCACGGCCGCGACCAGCTCGGCGGAGGCGGGGAGCGCCACGGCGTCCGGCGCACTCGACGCGTCACCGGAGCGGATCCGGACGAGATCGGGATACGAGCGCCCGACCGCGTGCGCGACCCGCGTCTCGCGGTCGTCGCGCAGGCCCTCGGCGCCGAGCGCCCCGGCCAGCCGCTCCCGGACCGGCTGCGGCAGGCTCGGCTCAGGCAGCGACACCTCCTCGAACGGCACCGGCGGCTTCCGCACGCCGGGCTCTGCGCCGAGCTCGTCGCGCAGCAGGTCCTCGGCTGCAGGAGACAGCGGGACGGCGTGTCCGTCCTCGCCCCAGCCCCACCAGCGCATCAGCTCTCGTCCCCGAGCAGCCCGGCGAGCCCGTCGAGGGCCGCCTCGGCCTGCCGCCGCGCCGCCGCGCGCATCTGGAACGGGCTGAAGCGCGCCCACCCGCGCGGGCGCTGTTCGAGCCTGAGGCTGACCCGCGTCCCCCCGGCGGCGTCCGGCGCCAGCGCGATCTCGGTCGTGGACTCCCTCAGCAGCCGCTCGAAGGGCGACGCGTCCACCTCGTGCCGCCACATGACGCGGGTCGGCTCGTCGGCCTCGACCATCGAATAGTCGGCGCGCACGGACTTGCCGGTCTTCGACACCAGCACGGTCGTCCACGCGTCGCGGCTCGCCTCCTCGACCCGCGACACGCCGGGCCACCACGCCGGGAGCCGTGTGGGGTCGCTCACGACGCCCCACACCTCGGCGGGGGCGGCCGCAACGACGCGTTCCCCTCGCACCACCATCACTCGTCGTCGACCACGACGAGCGAGCGCACGTCGTACTCGCCGAGCTGGTCGCGGCCGTGAAGGAACGCCAACTCGATCACGAACGCGCATCCTGCCACGACGCCGCCCGCCTGCTCCACCAGCTTGCACAGCGCACCCGCGGTGCCGCCCGTGGCGAGCAGGTCGTCGTGCACGAGCACCCGCGCCCCGTTCCGGATCGCGTCCGAGTGCACCTCGAGCGCGTCCACCCCGTACTCGAGCGCGTACTCCACCGACGACACCTCGCGGGGCAGCTTTCCGGGCTTGCGGGCGAGGACGAACCCGGCGTCCGCGGCCACGGCCACAGCGGCCCCGAGCACGAAGCCGCGCGCCTCCGCCGAGACCACGTAGTCGATCTCCCACTCCCGCGCCAGGGCGGCGAGCCGGTCGACCGTATACCTGAGCGCCTCGGCGTCGAGGAACAGCGGCGTGATGTCCTTGAAGACGATCCCCGGCTTCGGGAAGTCGGGAATGTCATGGATGTGATCCTCGAGACGCACGGAGCCGCGTCAGCGCGCGAGCTTGCGGAGGTCCCTGATGAGGAGCAGGTGCTTCAGGTGGGACGCCACGGCGGCGAGGTTCTCGAGCGCCTCGACCGCCTCCTTGCGCCGCTCCGGGTTCCGCGAGCGGAGCGCCGGCGCCAGGATCTGCTCGAGCAGCGCGGCCTCGCGGTCGGCCGATGTGCGGAACACGCGCAGGTTCCTGCCACCGACACCGAACCGCTTCAGCTCCCCCACCGCGCGGATGATCTCGCGCTCGGTGTCGTCGTAGAACGTCTCGCCGTCGACCTTCTCGCCCTTGATCACGCCGAAGTCCTCGAGCTCCTTCACGAGCGACGCGTCGGCGCCCGTCTCGTCCAGCACCTCGGACAGCCGGTAGAGCGAGCCGGGCCCGCGCAGCGCGAACGTCGTGCGCCGCACGGCGGCGCGCGGCTCGGCCGGCTTCTCGGCGCTGCCGCCGCCGCTCACCTCGCTGTCGGCGCGTCCGGCGGCCAGCTCCTGCCGGATCACGCGCAGCGGCAGGAACTCGTCGCGCTGCAGGCGCAGGATGGTGCGCAGCCGGTCCACGTCGGCCGGCGAGTAGAGCCGATAGCCGCCGGGCGTGCGCCGCGGCGCGAGCAGCTTCTGGTCCTCGAGGTAGCGGATCTTCGAGATCGAGATGTCGGGGAACTCGCGCTCGAGCTGCTTCGTGACCGCCCCGATCGTGAGCGCCTTCTCCTTGCGGGGCGGAGCCTCCCTGCTCACTTCGGACGTGCTCACCGCTCCTCCAGGTAAGTCAGCTTGTACTTGCCCACCTGCATCTCGTCGCCGTTCGTGAGCCGGTGCGACTCGATCCTGCGGCGGTTCACGTAGGTCCCGTTGAGAGAGCCCAGGTCGTCGATGTAGAGCCCGTCACGGCGCCGCACGAGCAGCGCGTGGTTACGGGACACCGTCACGTCGTCGAGGAAGACCTCCGCCTCGGGGCTGCGGCCGATCGTGTTGCGCTCCCCGGTGAGGTTGAACGCCTCCCCGGAGCGCCCGCCCCCCGAGCGGATCACGAGCGTGGCGCCCTCGTGCGTCATCTCGTCGAGGTCGACCGGACGGAGCTCGCCGGTCTCGTCCACCTGGTAGACCTCGGTCGTGTCGCCCTGCTTCGTCTCCGTCTGGTCGCCGAGGAACGCCCCGCACTTCTGGCAGTAGTTCGCGCCCTCGGCGTTGGCGAAGCCGCACTCGGGGCAGTGCATTGCTACTCGATGTCCGCGTCCGCCGGGATGCCCTTCCCCGCAAGGATGTCGGTCAGCTGCTGCACGTCGGCGCCGCTGATCACGGACTCACCCTCCTCATGCTTCTTGCGCAGCCGGTTGACCAGCTCGGCGCGGAGGATGTCGATCTTGCCATGCAGTATCCGGCGCTTGTAGGAGACCTCTTGCTCCTCCTCCGTGAGCTGCTGGATCAGATCCTTCAGCTCTGCGTCTGAGAGCGCACCAAGGTCGGGAAACGTGTCCAATGCGGTCCTTTCCTGTAAGACCCGAGAAATCAGGGAAGCGCGAATATAGCGCTTCCTCAAGTTGAGGTTGAGGCTTTGCGCACCTCCCGCACCCCATCTTGCACGTACCTGACGGTCGCGGCAAGGGTCATCGCGACTCCCACGTAGAACACGAGGTCCAGGAACCAGCCGTCGACGAGCAGCGCGAGCGCCAGCGCGCTCATCACCGGCCAGACCGCCCAACGGCCCAGCATCGAGACGTTCAGGTCGATGCCGCGGTGGAGCGCGGCCTGCGTGGCGCAGAGCATGAACAGCTCGCGGAGCGCCAGCACCAGGAGCGCCCAGCGCGGCAGCGTCTCGTAGTGATAGGCCACGACCACGCCGCAGACCACGAGCAGGCGGTCGGTGAACGGGTCGAGCAGCGCGCCGAGGCGGCTGTACTGCCCGGTTACGCGGGCGGCCATGCCGTCGAAGTAGTCGCTCCACGCGATGAAGGCGAACAGCGCGAAGGCGAGCCCGGAGTGACCGTCGCCCGAGCTGAACGCCACGGCGAGGAACACCGGCACGAGCAGGAGCCGCGCGAAGCCGATCGCGTTCGGGATCGTCCACGGGTTGAGCGGCTGCCCTCTGCGCGTCTGCGGCGGCGGGCCCCCGGAGCGGTCGAGGCCGACCAGCCGCCGGAACGTCAGGGGAGGGTCCGCCACAGCTCCGCGGCCGCCTCGGCGGCGCCCTCGAGCGGGAGCGAGCCCTTCTCCTGGCCGCGTCGCACCTGGAACTCGATCTCGCGCGCCTCGACGCTCTTCTTGCCGATGGTCACCCGCAGCGGGCAGCCGAGCAGCTCGGCGTCGGCGAACTTCTCGCCCGGGCTCTTGTCGTCCCGGTCGTCGTAGAGCACGTCGAGGCCGAGGTCACGGAGCTCGTCGTAGAGCTGGTCGGACAGCGAGCGCGGCTCCTCCCCGGGCTTCCCGAGCGTCACGAGCTCCACGTCGAACGGCGCCACCGCCCGCGGCCACGAGATCCCCTGCTCATCTGCGAACTGCTCGATCGCCGCGGCGACGGTGCGGGCCGGCCCGATGCCGTAGGAGCCCATCCAGATCAGCTGCTCCTGACCGTCCTCGTCGAGGTAGCGGGCGCCGAGCGGCTCCGAGTAGCGGGTGCCGAGCTTGAAGATGTTGCCTACCTCGATCGCGGGCTCGATCCGGATCGCGCTCCCTGACGGGTCGCGGTCGCCCGCCTCCACGCGCCGTACGTCGACCCACTCGGGATCGAAGTCGCGGCCGGGCTCCACGCCGCCGAGGTGCACGTCCGGCTTGTTGCCCCCGGCCACCAGCCCGGCGAGGCCGCGGAGCGCCTCGTCGGCCAGCACCGGCACCGGAGCGCCGACCGGGCCGATGAAGCCCGGCTCCGCGCCGAAGTCCTTGCGCACCTCCTCGGCCTCCGCCGGCCGGAAGGGGCGCGCAGCGCGTTCTGGAGCTTGATCTCGTTGAGACGGTGGTCGCCGCGCACGACCACGAGCACGGGGCCGCGGCCCTCGGCGTACACCGGGAACGCCTTGATCAGCGCGCCGGGCGGCACGCCCAGCTGCCCGCAGACCGCCTCGATCGTCGTGGCGCCGGGCGTCTCGACCTCCTCCGGCTGCGGCTTCGCCGCCGGCAGGCCATCGACCGGCTGGGGCTCGGCGCTCGCGATCTCCACGTTCGCCGCGTAGCCGGCGTCTGAGAGCGCCACGTCGTTCTCGCCGGCCGCGCACGGCGCCATCCATTCGTGCGCGCCGGTTCCGCCCATCATCCCCACGTCGCCCTCGACCCGGTACCACTCGAGCCCGGTGCGGTCGAAGATGCGGTCGTAGGCCTCGATGTGGAGCCGGTAGGAGGCGTCGAGACCCTCGGCGTCGCGGTCGAACGAGTACGAGTCCTTCATGATGAACTCGCGCGTGCGCAGGAGCCCCGCCCGCGGCCGGGGCTCGTCGCGCTCCTTCGTCTGGAAGTGGTAGAGGAGCTTGGGGAGATCCCGGTACGACTGCACCTCGCGCGAGATGTGCCAGGTGATGTTCTCCTCGTGGGTCATCGCCAGGACCATCTCGGCTCCGCGCCGGTCCTGGAGCTTGAACAGCTCGTCGATGTCGTAGCGGCCGGTGCGCTTCCACAGCTCCGCCGGCTGGAGCACCGGCATCAGCATCTCGCCCGCGCCGATCGCGTCGAGCTCCTCCCGGATGATCTGCTCGACCTTGCGGTGAGCCCTCCAGCCGGCGGGCAGGAAAGTCCATAACCCCGCTCCCACCTGCCTCGCGAGCCCTGCCCGGACGGTCAGCCGGTGGGACACGGCCTCGGCGTCCGCCGGTGCCTCCTTGACGGTGGGCAGGAAGTACCTGGAGAGGCGGGTCACGGCGGGCGAGTCTATTCGTGGCACTTCAGTTCTGCCTTTGCGAAGCCGATTCAGAGGGCGTATAGCCGCATTCGCAAGAAGAGCGTTATGAACGTCTCACCCAGGCTCAAAGCAGGACTTCAGGCCTTCGGGGCGCTGACCGGCGTCGCGCTCCTTGCGTATGCCGCAAACGTGGTCTTCGGTTTCGCATCGGGGCTCGACAGCTTCTTCGAGGACTACGTCTATACCGGCCTGATCGTCGCCGCCGGGGCGATCTGCCTGGTGCGCGGCTTCGTCGTTCCCGAGGAGCGCGGCGCCTGGCTCACCATGGGCGTGGGCCTGAGCGCGTGGGCCGGCGGGGAGATCACCTGGGCGGTGATGGTCGCCAACGACCCGAACCCGCCGTACCCGTCCGTGGCCGACCTTCTGTACCTCGCGTTCTATCCGGCGAGCTACACCGCACTCCTGCTGCTGGCCCGCTCGCGCACCGACTCGTTCCGCTCGAGCCTGTGGCTCGACGGCGGCATCGCCGCCCTGACGGTGGCGGCGCTGATCGCGACGCTGGCCTTCCAGCCGATCGTCGACGCGACCGGCGGCACCACCGCGCAGATCGCGGTGAACCTCGCGTATCCCGCCGGCGACCTGCTGCTGCTCACGCTCGTGGTGACCGTCTTCGGCCTGAACTCCTGGAGGCCGGATCCGGTCTGGCTGTGCATCGGCGGCGGGCTCGCCCTGACGGCGGTGGCGGACGGGCTGTATCTCGTCCAGAGCGCAACCGGCGAGTACGTGCCCGGCGGCCTGCTCGACCTCGCCTGGCCGGCATCGGCGCTGCTCGTGGCGGTCGCGGCCTGGCAGCCGTCGCGGAAGCAGATCGAGATCCGCGACTGGCTGATGATCGCCGTGCCCGTCGGCGGGGCGCTCGTGGCGGTCCAGCTGCTGGTGTACGACCACTTCGAGCGCGTGAACCTCGCGGCGGTGAGCCTCGCCTCGTGGGCGCTCCTCCTCGCCCTGGCGCGCCTGGCGCTCACCTTCCTCGAGAACCAGCGCACGCTGTCCGAGGCGCACGGTGAGGCCCGCACCGACTCGCTCACCGGCCTGCGCAACCGGCGCAGCCTGATGGCCGACCTGGAGATGCAGCTCGGTCTGGCGACGATCGCGCACCCGCGCGTGCTGCTCCTGTTCGATCTCGACGGCTTCAAGGAGTACAACGACGCGTTCGGGCACCCGGCCGGAGATGGCCTGCTGGTGCGCCTGGCCGCCCGGCTGGCCGAGGCCGTGGGCCACACCGGCGACGCCTACCGGCTCGGCGGCGACGAGTTCTGCGTCGTGGCCGCGCCCGGCCGCTATGGCATCGACGCCCTTCTGGCGGCCTGCTCCGCGGCTCTCAACGAGCGCGGCGAGGGCTTCGAGGTAACGAGCTCGTTCGGCGTCGTGCTCCTGCCCGAGGAGGCGGACACGCCCACGCTCGCCCTTCAGCTCGCCGACCGCCGTATGTATGCACGCAAGGGAGGCCGTCGCATGTCGGCCGGCCGCCAGTCGCGCGACGTCCTGCTCCGGACTCTGTCCGAGCGGCGCCCCGACCTCCAGATTCGGCTCCGGGACATCGGGGAGCTGGCCCTGGCGGTCGGGCGCGAACTTCATCTGGGCCCCGAGGCGCTCGACGAGGTCGCGCGTGCGGCCGAGCTCCACGACGTGGGCAAGATCGCCGTGCCGGACGCGATCCTCGACAAGCCCGGGCCGCTCGATCCGGTGGAGTGGAGCTTCATGCGCCGCCATCCGCTGATCGGCGAGCGCATCCTTCTGGCCGCCCCCGCCCTGCGGCCGGTGGCGCGGCTGGTGCGCGCGAGCCACGAGCGCTGGGACGGTGGCGGCTACCCCGACGGCCTGCGCGGCGACGAGATTCCGCTCGGTGCGCGCATCGTGTCGGTCTGCGACGCCTTCGACGCCATGACCACCGAGCGCCCGTACCGGGAGCCGATCCCGGAGACGGAGGCCATCGACGAGCTCCGCCGCTGCGCCGGGACGCAGTTCGACCCGCTGGTGGTCGAGGCGTTCTGCCGCGTGATCGCCCGAGAGCACCCCGCTCCGGACGAGATGGTCGCCTAGCCGCCGCGCGGATCACAAGGCTGCGCAGCGGGCACCGCCCGCTGCTTGCCCACGGATCACAAGGCTGCGCAGCGGGCACCGCCCGCTGCTTGCCCAACTACGCCCGCGTGAAGCGGCGTCCCTCGGTGGGCGACGCCTCCTCGTCCAGCACGATCCGCTTCGCCTTCGGCGCTCCGGCCATCGGCAGCGGCTCGCCGTTCCCCTCGGTCGCCGCGGCGGCCTCCATGGCCGCGATCCGCTCGGGGGTCATCTCCCCCGCGTTCTCCTCCTCGATCTTCTCGAGCCACTGGGCGCCCTCGGCCGCCTCCTGCTCGTCCACGACGACGGCGCCGCGGTCGATGGACTTGTCGATCTCGGTGAAGAGCGCGTCCACGAGCTGATCCTGGGGCACCTTCCGGATCGGCTCGCCGTGGGCGAAGATCAGGCCCTCGTTCTTGGCGCCCGTGATGCCGAAGTCGGCGTGCGACGCCTCGCCGATCCCGTTCACCGCGCAGCCGAGCACCGCCACCTCGATCGGGTCGTCGTACTGGCGGAGGCGCTCCTCGATCTCGGCCACCACGGTGTCCATGTCGAACTGGAGCCGGCCGCAGGTGGGGCACGCGATCAGCACCGGACCGCGCTCGCGCAGCTTCAGCGCCTTCAGGATCTCCCAGGCGACCTTCACCTCCTCCTCCGCGTGGAAGGTGGAGAGCGAGATGCGGATGGTGTCGCCGATGCCGTCGGCCAGGAGCGTGCCGAGGCCGACCGCCGACTTGAGCGAGCCCGACCACTTCGTGCCGGCCTCGGTGATGCCCAGGTGGAGCGGGTTGTCGATCTTCTGCGAGAGCAGCCGGTTCGACGCGATCGTGTTGGGCACGTTGGTCGACTTGATCGACACCTTGAAGTCCTCGAAGGCGAGCCGGTCCATCAGGTCCACGTGCTCAACCGCGGCGGCCACGAGCGCCTCGACCGGGTTCTCCCGCTCGAGCTCGTGGAGGTGCTTCGGGAGCGAGCCGGAGTTCACGCCGATCCGCATCGGCACGCCGGCCTGCCTGGCCTTCTCGACCACCTGAGCGGCCTTGTCCTGGCCGCCGATGTTGCCCGGGTTGATGCGGATGCAGTGGGCGCCGGCGTCGATCGCCTTGAGCGCGAGCGTGTAGTTGAAGTGGATGTCGGCGATCACCGGGATCGGCGACTCCTTGACGATCCGCTCGAGCGCCCGGACGTCGTCGTCGCGCGGAACCGCGCAGCGAACGAGGTCCCCGCCCGCTTCCGCGATGGCGTGGATCTGCTTCATGGTGGCGTCGAAGTCCGCGGTCTCGGTCTTGGTCATCGACTGCACCGCGACCGGAGCACCCCCGCCGATCTTCACGCCACCGACGTCGATCTGCTTTCTGGAGGCCATGAAACCCGGCATGAAGCCTAGCTGGGCGATACTGGCGTGGACGATGAGCCGGGAGAACGTGGAGCGGCTGCGCAAAGCCTTCGAGGAGTTCCTGAGGCGCGAACCACGGGCGGGTGCGGACCTTCTCGACCCGGACGTGGTGTGGGACTTCACCGACACCCAGATCTTCGACCTCAATCGCGTCTATCACGGCCCCGAGGAGGTGAGCCAGTTCTGGCGCGATTGGCTGGGCGCCTGGGAGACCGTGGAGTTCGAGTACGAGCTCGTCGACGCCGGGGAGCGCGTGGTTGCGCTGATCGACCAGCGAATGCGCGGACGCTCCACGGATATCGAGGTCCCGCTCGGCAAGTACGCGCAGGTCTGGACCTTCAGGGACGGCCTGGTGG
>CAWEHM010000014.1:0-18417 GCA_963808875.1 uncultured Thermoleophilaceae bacterium | reverse complement strand
GGTTCGTTCTCCTTGTTCCTCTGATCAGGCCGTAAGGCCTCCGTCGACGGTGAGGCACACGCCGGTCACGTACGCGGCGCCATCTGACGCCAGGAAGCGCACGCACTCGGCAACCTCATCCGGTGTGCCCGCCCGGTTGGCGGGCACGTGTTCGAGCAAGTTCTCTCCAAGGCCCTCGGTCATGTCGGTCTCGATGAGGCCGGGGGCCACCGCGTTCACGGTCACTCCGCGGCGGGCCACCTCCGCGGCGACCGTCCTCGTCATGGCGACGAGCCCGGCCTTGGAAGCAGCGTAGTTGGCCTGGCCCGCGTTTCCCCTGACCGCTCCGACGATCGAGGAGATGTTCACCACGCGGCCGTAGCGGGCGCGGATCATCGGGCGCAGCGCGCGGCGGGTGAGCCGGAACGCGGCGGACAGGTCCGTGTCCACGACGCGGTCCCAGTCGTTGTCGTCGATCATCGGGGCGAGGCCGTCGGCGCGCACGCCCGCGTTGTTCACGAGCACGAGCACGGGGCCGTACTCCTCCTCGAGCGCGGTGAAGAGCGCGTCGGCGGTGGCGGGGTCCGAGACGTCGCCGTGGAGCGCCTTCGCGCGCCCGCCGGCCTGCACGATCTCGTCCACCACGGCGTTCGCCGCGTCCTCGTCCGAGCGGTAGTTCACGCCCACGGGCCAGCCCTCCCGGGCGAGCGCCCTGGCGATGGCCGCACCGATCCCGCGTGAGGCTCCGGTGACGAGTGCGCTGCCATCAGGTCGTCCATTCATGCCGCCCATTCGATCACGCCTGCGCCCCACGTGAAGCCGGCGCCGAAGGCGGCGAGCAGCACGTGCATGCCGGGTTCGACCATTCCGCGCTCGCGAGCGTCCGCGAGGGCGATCGGAAGGGTCGCGGCCGAGGTGTTCCCGTACCGGTTGATCGAGTTGATCACGCGCGCGTCGTCGAGGCCGAGTCGCTCGCCGACGGCGGCGAGAATGCGGGCGTTCGCCTGGTGGTAGACGAACAGGCCGATGTCGTCGAGCGAGAGTCCGGAGAGCTCGACGGCCTCGAGCGAGGCCTCCGACATCCGCGTGACCGCCGCCTTGAAGGTGTCGTGGCCCTGCATGCGGATGAACTGCTCCTCGTGCGTGGCCTCGATCGACTTCGCGCCCGCGCCGTCGCAGTGCAGGACGATGTGGCCGATGCGGCCGCGGCCATCGTCGGCGGCCCTAACGACGGCCGCGCCCGCGCCGTCGGCGAACAGGGCGGCCGTGCCGCGGTCGGTCTTGTCGATGAAGCGGCTCAGAACGTCCGCGCCGATGACGAGCACGTTGTTCGAGCGGCCGCCCTCGACCTGTGCGGTGGCCATCGCCAGCGCCGACAGGAAGCCGGTGCAGGCGGCGCTCACGTCCATGGCGCCGGCGTTCACGGCGCCGAGGTCGTGCGCCACGAGCGGCGCGCAGTTCGGGGTGAGCTCGTCGGCGGCGAGGGTCGCCACCAGCACGAGGTCGAGCTCCTCGGGAGCCATGCCGGCGTTCTCGAGCGCCTGCCGGCCGGCCGCGCTCGCGAGGTCCTGCAGCCGCTCGCCCTCGGACACGTACCTCCGCTCGTGCACGCCGGTTCGGTGGACGATCCACTGCTCGGTCACGCCGGCGCCCGCGGCCACCGTCTCGTTCGTCACGACACGCTCGGGCACCGCCATGGCGACGGACGCCAGGGCGGCCGCGCGCAGATGGCGGTCCCACGGCATGGGGGTCGCCGTCACCGCCGCTGCGGGGTCGGAGGCGGCGGCTTCGCGCACGGCCGCCCTCGCGTCCGGCCATACGAGCTCCGGGCTACGCACCGGCGGCCTCCATCGCAAGGGACTTCTTCACAAGGTTCGTCAACACGCCGCCGGGACCTGTTTCGACGAACTCGGTCACGCCACGCTCGTCGAGCGCGCGGACCACGTCGAGCCAGCGGACCGGCTCGGTGAGAGCGCGGACGAGCTGGTCGGGAATGTCGTCGAACGGCCGGGCGGTCACGCACGACATCACCGGCACGCTCGGCTCGGCGAAGTCGATGCCCTCCACGACCATGCGGAACGGCTCCACGGCCGGCTGCATGAGCGGCGAGTGGAACGCGCCCGCGACCGGCAGGCGCTTGCCCCGCACGCCGCGCTCCCTCAACTCGGCCTCCACGCGGTCGAGTGCGTCGACCGCGCCCGAGAGCACGAGCTGGTCGGGGGCGTTGTCGTTGGCGATCGAGACCTCATTCGCGGC
The DNA here is from genome assembly GCA_963808875.1 of uncultured Thermoleophilaceae bacterium. Lineage (GTDB taxonomy): Bacteria > Actinomycetota > Thermoleophilia > Solirubrobacterales > Thermoleophilaceae > JACVRW01. The sequence goes on along the minus strand of CAWEHM010000014.1, from coordinate 16,182 downwards.
CGCCACATCGGCGATCACGTCGCGGTTGTCCTCTCGCGCGCGCACGGCGGTCATGCCGCCGTCGCCGGTCTCCTCTGCCGCCTCCTGCATGAGGCGGCCGCGCGCGGCGACGAGCCGGAGCCCGTCCTCGGCGCTGAGCGCGCCGGCGGCCACCAGAGCGGTGATCTCGCCGAGCGAGTGGCCGGCCATGACGTCGGCCTCCACATCCAGCTCCTCGGCTCCGGCAAGGGCGGCGCAGTAGATCGCGGGCTGCGCCCACTGCGTGCCATCCGCGGCGCGGTCGAACAGGTCCGGACCGACCTCCTCGAGTGCGAGCTCGAGCAGGTCGGGACGCCGTCGTTCGACGGTCTCCCGCATATCCGCGGTCTGACTGCCCTGCCCCGGAAAGAGCAGCGCGAGTTGTTGTTCGCGAGCCATCTATATGAACCTTCGCCGTTCGGGCCTCTGGGTTAGCGGGGCGGGGCACCTTACCCCCCGGTCGGGGGGGTACCTTCACCCGATGCTCCGGCTCTTCCGTGCCCCGTTTTCGACCAATGTGGAACGGGTAGCGCTCGCGCTCGCGCACAAGGGGCTCGAGGTGGAGTCGGTCGTGATCTCGTACGAGGACCGCTCGCCGGTCGTGGAGGTGAGCGGTCAGGAGCTGGTGCCCGTCCTGGTGGACGAGGACGTGGTCGTGCCCGACTCGGTGGCGATCCTCCGCTATCTCGAGGAGAAGTGGCCCGATCCGCCGCTGTTCCCGCCCGAGGGCGCGCGGCGCGCCGAGCTCGACGTCTTCCTCGACTGGTGGGGCGAGGTCTGGAAGGTGGCGCCGAACGCGATCGAAGCGGAGCTCGAGCGCGACGAGCCTGACCGCGCGCGCGTGAAGGAGCTGGGCGCGCGGATGCACGACTCGCTCGACCTGTTCGAACGGCTACTCGACGGCCGCGACCACCTGCTAGGCGTGGACTTCTCGGCCGCCGACTGCGCCGCGTTCCCGTTCCTCAAGTACGCCCGCCGGCGCGACCCCGAGGACGACGAGCTCTTCCACCGCATCCTGGAGGACAACCTGCAGCTCGACGGCGGGTTTCCCCGCCTGTCCGCCTGGATCGACCGCGTGAACGAACGGCCGAGGGTCTAGGCCGTCAGGCCGAGGCGCTCCGCGCGCTGCACGGCCTCGGCGCGGTTGCGCACGCCGAGCTTCCGGTACAGCGCGCTCGTGTGCTCCTTCACCGTGTGCGGTGAGAGGAACAGCCGCTCGGCGATCTCCTTGTTCGTCGCGCCGCCCGCCATGTGCGTGAGCACCTCGCGCTCGCGCTCGGACAGTGCCGCGGCCGGCTGCTCCGAGCGCGGCGAGAAGACCGTCATGCCCTTCCCCACCATCCGGACGGCCATTGCCACGTCGTGCGCCGGCCAGTCCTTCGAGACGAACCCGGCCGCGCCGGCCGCCTTCGCCGCCTGCGGTGAGATCCAGCCGGCCCCCGAGATCAGGAGGATGCGCGTGTGCGGCGACTCGCGCCTGATCGCCTCGCACAGCTCGGCGCCCGACTCCTCGCCGAGGAAGAGGTCCACGAGCGCCACGTGCGGCTCGTAGCGGCGCGCCATCTCGAGCGCCTCCTCGAAGTTCGACGCCGTGAGGCAGCGCTCCACCCACGGCTGCTCGGTGAGCAGCAGCCGGAAGCCCCAATGCACCACGTCGTGGTCGTCCACGACGAGCACGCGCAGGTTCCGGTCAGGGCTCATCGGGAGAAGTCTCCTCCAGCGGCACCACGAGCCGCACCTTCCACTCCGGTCCGTCCGGCCCGAACTCCACGAGCGCCCCCCGCTGGAGCGCCTCGACGGCGGCGAGCCGAAGGCCCATGCCGGTGCCGCCGCGTGTGCCGCCGCTCGTTCCGTCGTTGCGCACGTCGAGCACGAAGGTGCCGTCGGTCTGGCAGACGCGGACCCGCACGGAGCTCGGGTGCGCGTGCTTGTCGGCGTTCCTGAGCGCCTCCGCCAGGACAGACTGGGCGAGCGGCTCGACCTCGTCCGGCACCTCCACACCCTCCTCCCAGTCGAGCTCGAGCGGCAGGTTCTTGTAGTGACGGCCGAGCCGGGCGAGCTCCTCGCGCAGGGTCGCGCCGGTGTCGAGCGTCGGCGGCGCCAGCGGACGCGACAGCGCGTCGCGCAGGTCCGCGAGCGCGCCGTGCACCTCCTCGGCGCAGCGGCGGCGCGCCTCCTCGCTCAGCTCGTGCTCCGAGCCGAGCACGAGCGAGACGCCGAACAGCCGCTGGATCACGCGTTCGTGCAGCTCGCGCGCGAGATCGATGCGCGCCTTGAGCAGCCGCGCGCGACCCTGCTGGCTGGTCGCGATGCGCACGCTCGCCGCGAGCGCGGCGGTCTTGCCGAGCGTCCACAGGTCGTGCCGCTCGACGTCCGTGAGCTCGAACCTCGTGCCGCCGCGGTCCGCGAAGATCACGCCGAGCCAGTGGCCGGCGGCGGACACCGGGACGCAGCAGAGCGTCTCGACGCCGCCGATCGCCGCGTAGCGCGCGGGCACCCAGCGCTCGAGCTCGCCGGTCACCTCGACCACGCGGTCCTCGGACAGCGCCACCTGTGCGATGGGCGTCTCCTCGAGCGTGCCGTACAGCTCCTGCAGCAGGGTGGCGTCCACGCCGTGGCCGCCCACGACAATCACGAGCTGCCGGGCGTCGTCGTAGAGCAGGAGGAGGGCGCGCTCCATGGCGCCGAGCCGGCAGCACGCCTCGCACAGCCGGTCGTAGAAGTCGCGCCCCGACTGGGTCGAGCCGTCGAGCGCGCCCAGGAGCTCGACGATGACGTCGAGCGCATCCGTGCGCGGCGAGAGGGCCTCCTCCATGCCCTTCTCTACCTCGTTCCGCCGGACGGGGTTACGCGTGCGTGAGCGACAGGCGCAGCGTCTGCTCGGAGGTCAGGGACACCTCGCGCACGTAGCCGCAGCTCCGGCACCTGCACTCGACCGTGCCCTCGAAGTCCTCCACGCGCAGGGACCACTCCACGTCGCCCGACAGACACGCCCGGCAGGCGAGCGCGGCAGCCACGAGCGACGGGTCGTCGTCCCCGCGGAAGCTTGCGAGCTCGGGCGAGTTGTCCATCAGATGTACGGTCGCGCTTCTCGCTAAACGGCACCACAAGGAGCCACGGTAAACCCCCCGCCTGGGGGGTCACAAGGAGCCCGCCCGGTGCACCGGCTGGTCGCGCACGGCGTCGAGCGCCGGCGCAAGCGGCGTGCCGTCGGGGAGGGTCAGGCCGGGGTCGAGCTCGAGCAGCGGCTCGAGCACGAACCGGCGGCTCGTGACCTCGGGGTGCGGGAGCGTGAGGCGGTCGGAGCTGTACTCGAGGTCGCCGAGCAGCAGGACGTCCACGTCGATCGGACGCGGCCCGTGGCGAAGGCCGCCCGGCTCGCGGCCGAGGTCGCGTTCGACGCCCTTGGCCGCTTCGAGCAGCTCCTCGGGGCCGAGCGCCGTGCGGGTCCGCAGCGCGGCGTTCAGGAAGTCCGGCTGGTCCGTGACCTCCCCCTGCGGCGCCGTCTCGTACACCGACGACGCGGCCTCGACTGCCACCTCGTAGAGAACCAGCGCGTCGCGCGCGGCGCGCAGGTTCCGGAGCCGGTCGCCGACGTTCGAGCCGAGCCCGAGGTACCCGACCCGCAGGCCGGCTACGTCTCCTTCCACACCTCGACCGAGACCTCTTCGACGGGCAGCGGGATCGGCGGCTCCGGCTTCGTGGCCTTCACCCTGACGGACTCGGCGCCGAAGCGGTCGATCAGGCGGTCGGCCACCGCCGTGCACAGCCGCTCGAGCGTGCGGTACGAGCGCTCCTGGGCGCCGAGCGCCACCTGCTCGCACACCTCGGCGTAGTTCACGGTGTCCTCGATGCGGTCCGTGACCGTGGCGTCGGACTCCTCGAGCTCGAAGACGATGTCGAACACGAGCCGCTGGCCCACCTCCCGCTCCGCCTCGCCGACGCCGTGGTGCGTGTAGAGCGAGAGCCCCGTGACCTCTATCGTGACGAACGGCGAGGACGGGCCGCGCTCGTCGTCGAGCTCGTCGTCGTCGAGCTCGTCGTAATCGTCGTCAGGCTCCCTCTCCCACATCCAGCCGGAAAGTAGCAGTGGCCACCCGCAGGGCATCCACGTTCTGGGCGACGTCGTGCACTCGGAAGACGGTGGCCCCGCGCTCGAGCGCCAGGACGTTGGTGGCGATCGTGCCCGGCAGCCGATGCGTCTCGTCGCGGCCGCCGGCGAGCCGGCCGAGGAAGCTCTTGCGCGAGGTGCCGATCACGATCGGCCGGCCGATCGCCACGATCTCGTCGAGGCGGCGCAAGAGCTCCAGGTTGTGGTCCACGGTCTTGCCGAACCCGATGCCCGGGTCGAGCCACACGCGCTCCTCCTCGACCCCCTCTTCGACGGCGAAGGCGAGCCGCGCCTCGAGGAACGACTTCACGTCCGAGACCACGTCGTCGTAGCGCGGGTCGTCCTGCATGGTGCGCGGCTCGCCGAGCATGTGCATCAGGCAGCAGTCGGCGCCCGCTTCCGCGACCACCCCCGGCAGCTCTGGATCGAACCGGAAGGCGGACACGTCGTTCACGATCGTCGCCCCGGCCTCAAGCGCCGCGCGCGCGACCGCCGACTTGGTCGTGTCGATCGAGATGCGAGCGCCGCCTACGGCGAGCTCCTCCACGACCGGCAGCACGCGCCTGAGCTCCTCGTCCGCCGGGACGGGGTCGGATCCTGGCCGGGTGGACTCCCCGCCGATGTCGAGGATCTCGGCGCCCTCGCCTGCGAGCCGGCGCCCGTGCTCGATCGCCGCGCCGGCGTCGAGAAACAGCCCGCCGTCGGAGAACGAGTCGGGCGTGACGTTGACGATGCCCATGATCACCGGGGCTTGCACCAGCCGGAGTATCGACTAGAAAAGGCGCATGACCTTGTACGAGCTCCTCTTGTTCATCCACGTCGGCGGCTCGATCGTTTGGATCGGCGCAGGGTTCCTCAGCCTCGTTCTCGCGACGACGTACGACCGGGAATCGGACGAGATGGCGATCAGGCGGTTCCTGCACGATCAGGAATGGCTCGCCATGCGGTTGTTCGTGCCCGCATCGCTGACCGTTGTGGTGTTCGGCATCGCGATGGTGGTCGAGAGCGACGCGTGGACGTTCGACTATCTGTGGATCGTGCTGGGGCTCGTGGGCTACGCCGCCACCTTCGTGACCGGCTTCTTCTTCATCCGTCCGGCGAGTGAGCGGATCGGCGCGGAGCTGGAGCAGCAGGGAGGGCGGCTGACCCCCGAGCTCAGGGTGCGTATCCGCAAGCTCATCGTCATGGCGCGGGTGGACTACGTGACCTTCGCGCTCGTGGTGCTCGACATGGTTGTGAAGCCGACCGGCGACGACAGCGGCGTGCTGATCGCCATGGCGCTGATCCTGGCCGCCGGGATCGGCTACATCCTCGTCAGCCTGCGCGCGATCGACGCGCGGGCGGCGCAGCCCTCCAGCGCCTAGCTCAGGATGAGGTGGCTGTCGCCGAACTCGTGGAAGCGATAGCCCGCCGCGCGCGCGGCGTCGTATGAGCGATTGAGGAGCTCGGGGCCGGCCACGGCCTCGAGCAGCCGCAGGTGCGACGAGTCCGGCTCGTGCCAGCCGGTGATCAGGCCATCGACCGCGCGGACGCCCCGCTCGGGGGTCACGACGAGGTTCGTCACGCCGGATCCGGCGCTCAGCACGCCGTCGGCGTCGGCCACCGTCTCGAGCGCCCTGACGGCGGTGGTGCCGACGGCGATGATCCGGCCGCCCCACCGGCGGGCGGCGTTGACGAGCCGGGCGGTCTCGGGCGGCACCCGGTAGCGCTCGGGGTACGGGCTCTCACCCGCCTCGAGCGACGACACGCCGCAGTGGAGCGTGACCGGCGCGAACTGCACGCCGCCCGCCACGAGGTGAGCGACCATCTCGGCGCTGAACGGGCGGGCGGCGCTGGGCATCTCCGCGCTGCCGGGGTCGCGCGCGAAGACGGTCTGGTAGGCATCGATCGGAAGGTCGTCGGGCGAATGCCGGTACCGGATCGGATGCCCGTGGCGGGCCAGGTACCGCTCGACGGGCCCGTCGATCTCGAGCCGCGCAACGGCCAGCCGGCTGCTGCCGAGGTAGGGCGCGAGAAACTCGGCGCTGGCGCCACCCGGTAGATCGATGACGCTCGCGGTCCTTGGTGCAGGCTGAGGCCCGCGGTCGGTGGTCCGAACCTCCACGACCCAGTCCGGGCCGTTCACCGGTGTCGAGAGATGAAGCTCGACAGGCTCTCCGCGCAGATGGCCGGGGATCGCCGCCCGCAGGGTCGCGGAGGTGTTCACCACCAGGACGTCGCCGGCGTTCAGGAAGTCGCCGAGCTCGTCGAAGCAGGCGTTGATCAGCGCGCCGTCGCTCGTCCGTGACACGAGCAGCGCGATGTCGTCACGTTCCACCGGCGCCACGTCGCGGAGCTCGTGGGCGGCGAAGCACTCGGTGGCCTGGGCGATCACCGCGCCACCTGCGCGACCTCGCTCGCCCGGTAGCGGCCGCTCGGGAGGTCACCCTCGATCAGGGCGATCAGGCCGGGCACGCTCTCCTCCGGCGGCGGGCGGTCGGAGATGTCCTCGCCCGGGAAGGCGTCCTGGTGCATGCGGGTGCGCATGTCGCCGGGGTCCACCCAGTACACGCGCAGGCCGGGCTGCTCGGCGGCGAAGATCGCCGTGAGCTGCTCGAGCGCGGCCTTCGAGGACCCGTAGCCGCCCCACCCCTCGTACGCCTCGACGCCCGCGTCCGAGGTGATGTCGAGCACAGCGGCGCCCTCGCTCAGGCGCGGCAGCGCGAGCTGGAGCAGAGCGAGCGGCCCCAGGACGTTCGCCTCGTACACCTCGCGCAGCGCTTCGAGCGGATAGTCGGCCAGCCGCGGCATGGGGCTTGGCCCCAGCAGGCTGGCGTTGTTCACGACGAGATCGATCCGATCGCCGGCCGCCTCGACGAGGGCCTGCCGATGCTCAGGATCCGCGACGTCGCCGGCCACGGCCGTGACCCGGTCGAGACCCGCGGTCGCCTCCGCCAGCGCATCCGCGCCTCGCGCGTCCACCACCAGCTCCCAGCCGCGTTCGTTCAGTGCACGAGCGAGCGCGAGCCCGAGCCCACGCGACGCTCCGGTGACGATTCCAACAGGCATGCGCCGCATGATGCACCTTCAAGTGCACTTGAAGTCAAGGCCCAAGAACTACGAAAGGGGTCTGACCCTTTTCGGAGGGTGGTCGAGGGTTTCGCGCCGCTAGGGCTTCTCGGGGCCGGCGGGAGGGTCGGCGCGCATCTCGGCGGAGCCTCCTGCCAGGCCCGGGCGGGGCAGCTTCGGCGCGGGGGCCGGTGAGGGCTTCCGCTCGGGCACCTCGGGGGCGGCCGGCGGTGCCACGGGGATGGCCGGCTCCTCGATGCCGAACACCTCGTCCTCGGACTTGCCCTCCAGCAGCTCGATGAACTGCTCGCGCTCGATCGTCTCGCGGCGGAGCAGGATCTGGGAGGTCACGTCGAGCGCCTCTCGCTTCTCCTCCAGCACCCGGCGGGCGGTCTGGTGCGCCTCCTCGACGATGCGGCGGATCTCGTCGTCGATCTCGCGGGCGATCTCGTCGGAGTAGTCCGGCTCGGACGAGAACTCGCGGCCCAGGAAGGGCTGGCCGTGGTCGTGGCCGAACACGCGCGGCCCGAGCTTCTCGGACATGCCGAATCGCATGACCATCTGCTTCGCGGTCGCCGTGACCTTCTCGAGGTCGTTCGAGGCGCCGGTGGTGACCTCGCCGAACACGATCTCCTCGGCCGCGCGCCCGCCGAGCGTCATCGCCATCGTGTCCGACAGCTCCGCGCGCGTGGTGAGGAACTTGTCCTCGGTGGGCAGCGAGATCGTGTAGCCGAGCGCCTGTCCGCGTGAGATCACGGAGATCTTGTGCACCGGGTCGGTGTTCTCGAGGTAGTGGGCGACCAGCGCGTGGCCCATCTCGTGGAAGGCCGTCACGCGGCGCTCCTTCTCGGACATCACGCGGGTCTTCTTCTCCGGCCCCGCGATCACGCGCATGATCCCCTCCTCCAGCTGGAGGTGGTCGATCTCGCGCTTGCCCTGGCGGGCCGCGAGCAGGGCGGCCTCGTTCACGAGGTTCTGGAGGTCGGCGCCGGTGAAGCCGGGGGTCTGCCCGGCCAGGACGTCGAGGTCGATCTCCTTCGCAAGCGGCTTGCCGCGGGTGTGCACCTGGAGGATCCGCTGGCGGCCCTTCCGGTCCGGGCGGTCCACCACGATCTGCCGGTCGAAGCGGCCCGGGCGCAGCAGCGCCGGGTCGAGGATGTCCGGGCGGTTGGTGGCCGCGATGAGGATGATGTTGTCCTTCATCTCGAAGCCGTCCATCTCCACGAGGAGCTGGTTGAGCGTCTGCTCGCGCTCGTCGTGGCCGCCGCCGAGGCCGGCGCCGCGATGGCGTCCCACGGCGTCGATCTCGTCCATGAAGATGATGCAGGGCGAGTTCTGCTTGGCCTGCTCGAAAAGGTCACGCACGCGCGAGGCGCCCACGCCGACGAACATCTCGACGAAGTCCGATCCGGAGATCGAGAAGAACGGCACGCCGGCCTCTCCTGCAACAGCTCGTGCAAGCAGGGTCTTACCCGTGCCCGGTGGGCCGTACAGCAGGACGCCCTTCGGTATTCGGGCGCCCAGCGCCTGGAACTTCTTGGGGTTCTCCAGGAACTCCTTGATCTCCTGGAGCTCCTCGACCGCCTCGTCGACCCCCGCCACGTCGCGGAAGGTGATCTTCGGCGAGTCCACGGACATCCGCTTCGCGCGCGACTTCCCGAAGGACATCACCTTCGAGCCGCCGCCCTGCATCTGGTTGATGATGAACAGCCAGAACAGCAGGAAGATCACGAACGGCAGGATGTAGGTGAGCGCCGTGAGCCAGCCCGAGCCGCCCTTCGGCTTCACGTCCGCCGTCACGTTCTCGGCGCGCAGCTGGTTGATCAGGTTCTGCTCGGTGTTGTCCGGATAGGCGGTCTGGTACTTCGTGCCGTCCTTGAGCTCCACGTCGACGCGGTTGTTCTTCGTGGAGAGCGTGGCCTGCTTGACCTGGCCGCGGTCGATCTGCGTCAGGAACGTCGTGTAGGCCGGCGGCTCGGTCCGGTCACCAGGGCTGATCAGCTTCTGCGCGAAAAACGCGAGAACGACGACGATCAGGATGGGAAATGCTGCGCTCTTGAAGAATCTGCTCACGGCGAAAATTGCCCCGCTTCTGAAACGCAAGCGTAGCAGTGGTGTATCAGTCTAATTCGCCGTTTTTGCGCCGATTCCGGCGTCGTCAGCACTCATTGAGGACCGCCACGTAGGGCAGGTTCCGGTACCGCTCGGCGTGGTCCAGCCCGTAGCCGATCGCGAACTTGTTGGGGATCTCGAACCCCACGTAGCGAATCGGCATGTCCACCTCGCGCCGGTCCGGCTTGGTGAGCAGGGCGCACACCTCGAGCGATGCGGGCGACCGCGCGCCCAGCATGCGGAACAGGTAGCTGAGCGTCAGGCCCGAGTCGACGATGTCCTCGACGATCAGCACATGCCGGTCCTCGATCGCCGCGTCGAGGTCCTTGAGGATGCGCACGACGCCCGACGAGTCGGTCGACGAGCCGTATGAGGAAACAGCCATGAAGTCCACCTCGCAGTCCACCTCGAGCTGGCGCATCAGGTCGGCGAGGAAGAAGACCGCGCCCTTGAGGACGCCGATGAGAAGCACGTCCTTGCCTGCGTAGTCGGCCGAGATCTCCTCGGCAAGCTCGCGCACGCGGTGCGCCAGCTCGTCGGGCTGGACGAGGATCTCTCCGACCTTCGAGTTCGCGGTCATGGAGGCCGAGAGATTAGCTCCGCGAGCATCCCTGCCCGCGTCCTGAGATCCACGGCGGCGTCCGCCGCCGATTAGGTCTCCTCCCGATCGATCCACTTCGGCAGCGCCGCGTCCGGCTCGAACGCGCGGATGCGCTGGAGAAGCACGCTCGGGTCGCGCTCGATCATGAGCAGCTTCCGGTGCTCCTCGCGGACGAACCGCTCGGTCACGGCGTGGGCGAGGAAGTCCTCGATGCCGTCGTAGTAACCCGCCACGTTCAGGAGCGCGCACGGCTTCCGGTGCAGGCCGAGCTGCGCCCACGTGTAGACCTCGAACAGCTCCTCGAGGGTCCCGAGTCCGCCGGGGAGCGCGATGAACGCGTCGGCCAGCTCTGCCATGAGGGCCTTGCGCTCGTGCATAGAGCCGACCACCCGCATGTCGATCACGTCGCGGTGCGCGATCTCGCGGTCCACGAGCGCCCGCGGGATCACGCCCGTCACCTCGCCACCCTCGGTGATCACGGCGTCGGCGAGCGCGCCCATCAGGCCCACGCCGCCACCGCCGTAGACGATCCCGATGCCCTCCTTCACGAGCAGTCGGGCCAGCTCGGCGGTGGCCTCCCGGTACTCCGGCCGGGCGCCGGGGCTGGCGCCGCAGAACACGCAGATCCGCTCCACCCGCCGCAGGCTAGATTGTTCCGTCGCCATGGAACCCCCCGCTTTCACCCGCGTGAAGGTCTGCTGCATGAAGAGCATCGAGGAGGTGTGGATGGCGATCGAGGCGGGCGCGTCGGCCGTGGGCCTCGTGTCGCCGATGCCGAGCGGGCCCGGTCCGATCTCGAACGAGAAGGCGGCCGAGATCGCGGCGCAGGTACCGCCGGGGATCGACGCCTTTCTTTTGACTCCCCTCCAGACGGTGGAGGAACTCGTGGAGCAGAACAGGCTCGTGAAGGCGCGCACGCTGCAGCTCGTGGACGAGCTGCCGGAAGGGGCGCATGCCGAGCTGCGAGGGGCGATGCCGGGGGTCAAGCTGGTGCAGGTGATCCACGTGGGTGGCTCTGAGTCGGTCAACGACGCATTGAGGGTGGCCCCGGATGTCGACGCGATCCTGCTGGATTCCGGCAACCCGTCGCTGTCGGTGAAGGAGCTCGGTGGGACGGGCCGGCGGCACGACTGGGCGATCTCGCGGCAGATCCGCGAGGCGGTGGGCGTGCCGGTCTGGCTGGCCGGCGGTCTGAACCCGGACAACGCGCGCGAGGCGATCGAGACCGTGCAGCCGTTCGCGCTCGACCTCTGCTCCGGCATCCGCACCGGCGAGGGCTACGACCTCGACCAGGAGAAGCTGGACCGCTTCATGGGGGCCGTCAGGTCGACCATCGCCTCGGCGCCGTCGTAGTTGACCCGCTGCCATGTGAAGCGGAGGAGTCTGATGCCGATTGCGCTGAGGGCAGCGTCCCTGCGCCGGTCGGACTCGAAGGCCAGCTCCCGCGCGTGCGCGTCGCGGCCGTCGAGCTCGACGGCGAGCCGGTGCTCGGGCCAGTACCAATCGACGATGTAGGTCTGCCCGTTCACTGTGATCGGGACGTTCGTGTCGGGCTGCTCGAGGCCGGCCTGTTGCCTCAGTTGCGCGAAGCGGTGCTCCAACTCGCCGCGGATGATCTGGCCGGGCGGTGTTTGCCGCTTCAGCCCGTTGAGGTTGCGGCGGCCGTGGGCGCGTTTAACGGCTGCACTCAGACCCGGCGCCGACTGGAGTCGTCGTCAATACCGATGGCAATGAGCTGGCGCCGGCTGACGACGCCATGCTGCCTGGCGGCGATTCGCGCCAGCCTGACATCGGGGTGTGCGCTGAAAATCTCGCGCTGAGAGCGAGTTTTCTCCTCCACACCCCCATCGTGCGCGGGTGGGTGTTACGGGAGGGTGGCTTGAGTTGCGGCTAGGCGCCTACTGGGTGCCAGGCGGTCTTGAGCTCGGTCAGGGATTCGAGCCGGCTCAGGGGGTCCGCCGTGGCGGCGGCATAGTCCGCGGCTGCCGCGGTGTGGCGCACGCGGGTGACCGACTCGGCGGCGAGCTTGTCGATCTCGGAGGCGAGCTCGGGGTCGCCGGCCGCGTCCACGATCGCGTTCAGCGCGTGATGGCTAGCCAGCACCGGGGCCAGCTCGGCGCGCCGGCCGGACAGCAGGTTGACTACGCCGCCGGGCACGTCGGCGATCCCCAGCACCTCACCGAGGTCCAACCCCGGAAGCGGTCGTTCGCCGGAGAGCACGGCGACGGCCGTGTTCCCAGCCGCCAGCGCGGGCGCCAGCTCGGCGATCAACCCGAGGAGCGGGGGCGCGTCCGGCGCCACGATGCCCACGACGCCCGTCGGCTCCGGCACCGAGAACGAGAGGAACGGCGCGGCCACCGGGTTGATCCCGCCCAGCACTGGCTGCAGCTTGTCCGTCCACCCGGCGTAGTGCACGAGCACGTCGATCGACGCCTCCACGTCAGGGCGCTCGGCACCGATGTCGGCGGCGCGCGACTCGAGCGCCTCGGCGAACCGGTACAGGATCTGGCCGCGGTTGTAGGCCGTGCGGCCGGCCCAGCCGGGCACCGCCTTGCGCGCGGCGGCGACGGCATCACGAACGTCCTTGCGAGAGCCGCGCGGGATGTTGAACCCCCCACGGGCGTCGCCCTCAATGCCGTCGTTCAGATCGATGCGGTCGTACCGCCCCGACTCGGACCTGACGAACGACCCGCCGATGAACAGCTTGTATGTCTTCCTGACCTGGAGGCGATCGCTCACGACGCCACCCGCAGGTACGGCCGTAGCCCGGCCATCCCGCCCTCGCGGCCGAAGCCGCTCTCCTTGTAGCCGCCGAACGCGGCGGACGGGTCGAAGTGGTTGTAGGTGTTCTGCCACACGACGCCTGCCTGCAGCGCGCCCGCCACCTCGAACGCCTTCGAGCCCTTGTCGGTCCAGATCCCGGCGGCCAGGCCGTACGGCGTGGAGTTCGCCTTCTCGATCGCCTCGGCCTGGGTGCGGAACGTGAGCACCGACACGACCGGCCCGAAGATCTCCTCGGCGGCGATGCGGTGCGCCGGCGCGACGTCGGTGAACAGCGTGGGCGCGAACCAGAAGCCGCGGTCGGGGAGCGAGCACGCGACCGTCCGGCGAACCGCGCCCTCCTCCTCGCCGCTCGCCACGAGCGACTCGATCCGCTCGAGCTGCTCGCGCGAGTTGATCGCCCCGACGTCGGTGTTCTTGTCGAGCGGGTCGCCTACGCGGAGGCGGCCCATCCGGCTCCAGAGCTTCGAGACGACCGCTTCCGCCACGCTCTCCTGGATCAGGAGGCGCGAGCCGGCGCAGCACACGTGGCCCTGGTTGAAGAAGATGCCGTTCACGATCCCCTCGACGGCCTGGTCGATCGCGGCGTCCTCGAACACGATGTTGGCCGACTTGCCGCCCAGCTCCAGCGTCAGCGGGATCCCGCGGCCTGCCAGCGCGGCCTGGATGTCCTTGCCGACGGCGGTCGAGCCCGTGAAGGCCACCTTGTCGATGTCGGGCTCGCGCACCAGCGCCCCGCCGGCGGCGCCGTCGCCGGGGATGATCTGGACCACGCCCGGCGGCAGCTCGGCCTCCTGGATGATCTCGGCGAGGAGCAGGGCCGTGACCGGGGTCGTCTCGGCCGGCTTCAGCACCGCCGTGTTGCCGCACGCGAGCGCGGGCGCCAGCTTCCACGCGGCCATCAGCAGCGGGAAGTTCCACGGCACGATCTGCGCCGCCACGCCGAGCGGCTCGACCGTGCGGCCACCCATCCCGTAGGAGAGCTTGTCCGCCCATCCCGCGTAGTGGAAGAAGTGCGCGGCGGCGAGCGGCACGTCCACGTCGCGCGACTCGCGGATCGGCTTGCCGCCGTCCATCGACTCCACGATCGCGAGCTCGCGGGCGCGCTCCTGGATCAGCCGCGCCACACGGAACAGGTACTTGCCGCGCTCCAACCCACTCAGCGCGGCCCAGCCGGGCTGGGCAACGCGCGCGGCCTGAACGGCGCGCGTGACGTCCTGACGACCGGCGAACGCCACCTCGGCCACCACGTCCTCGGTGGCCGGGTTGATGGACGGCACTCGCGTTCCGTCCACCGGATCCACGAACGAGCCGTCGATGAAGAGCCCGTACGAGTCGCGCAGCCGCACGTGGTCCGGCGACTCGGGCGCGGGCGCGTAGTCCCAGACGATGCTCGTGCGCTGTTCCTGGGTGGCCATCGTCTACTCCTTCGAGAAGTCCTCGGGCCTGGCGTAGTGCCCGGTCTCCGTCTTCTGGTACTGCATCAGCAGGTCGTTGAGGAGCGACGACGCGCCGATGCGGAAGCGCTCGTTCGTGAGCCACTCGTCACCGAGCGTCTCCTTCACGAGCACGAGCATGTGCAGGGCGCCCTTGCTGTTCGAGACCCCGCCGGCGGCCTTCATGCCGACGATCCGGCCGGTCCGGTCCACGTAGTCGCGGAGCGCCTCGAGCATCACGAGCACGACGCCGGGCGTGGCGCCGGAGGCGGCCTTGCCGGTCGAGGTCTTGATGAAGTCGGCCCCGGCCTCCATGGCGAGCATCGAGGCGTGCCGCACGTGGTCGTACGAGCCGAGCTCGGCGGTTTCGATGATCACCTTCAGGTGGGCATCGCCGCACACGTCCTTCACGCGCACGATCTCCTCCATCACGCGCGCATCGTCGCCGCCGAGGAACGCCTCGCGCGAAATCACCATGTCGATCTCGTCGGCGCCCGCGGCCACCGCGTCCTCGGTGTCGCGGAGCTTCACCTCGAGCGAAGCCTGGCCGGAGGGGAACGCCGTCGAGACGGACGCCGCCTTCACGCCCGTGCCGTCGAGCGCCTCCTTCGCGACACCCACGAGCGACGGGTACACGCACACCGCCGCCACGGAGGGGATCTCAGGCATGGTGGGCGCGGGGCAGACCGCCTTCGCGCACAGGTGCCGTACCTTGCCCGGGGTGTCGGAGCCCTCGAGCGTGGTGAGGTCGACCATCGACACGGCGAGGCGAATGCCCTGCTGCTTGGCGGTCGTCTTGATGGAGCGCTTGCCGAGCGTCGCGGCGCGCTCCTCGACGCCCACGCGGTCCACGTGAGGAAGCCTGCGAATCACCCCTTGAGTATGGCGAAGCTCCGCATCGACATAATCGCCGCGCAATGGCACGTGCGACCGTGATCGTGATGGACGCCTGCGGGGTGGGGGCCCTGCCTGACGCGGCTGAGTACGGGGACCCGGTCGACGCGAACACGCTCGCGCACGTGGCAGAGGCCGTCGGCGGGCTCGACCTGCCCACGCTCGGCTCGCTCGGGCTGGGCAACATCACGCCGATCGAGGGGGTCCCGCCGGCCGACGACCCGGTGGTGCACGGCCGGCTCCACCCGCTCGGGCCCGGCAAGGAGTCGACCACCGGCCACTGGGAGCTGATGGGAGTGATCCCCGAGCACCCGCTTCCGACCTACCCGGAGGGCTTCCCGCCGGACGTCGTCAAGCGGCTTGAGGAGGCGACCGGTCACCGCTTCTGCTGCAACCGGCCGTACAGCGGCACGGAGGTGATCGAGGACTGGGGTCCGCACCACCTCGAGACCGGCGAGCTGATCCTCTACACCTCGGCCGACTCGGTGCTCCAGCTTGCGGTACACACCGACCTGCTCTCCGAGCCTGAGCTCTACGCCGTCTGCGAGGCGGCGCGCCAGGTCATGACCGGCGAGCATGCGGTGGGGCGTGTGATCGCACGGCCGTTCGACGGCGAGCCGGGCAGCTTCCACCGGCGCGAGGGCAGGCGCGACTACGCCGTCCGGCCGCCGGGCCGCTCCTATCTGGACGAGATCCAGGACGCCGGCCTGCCGGTGCACGCCGTGGGGAAGATCCGCGACCTGTTCGCGGGCGTGGGCATCACCGAGAAGCACGAGGGCGGGACGAACGCGAAGGGAATCGAGTCCACCGCACGGCTCCTCGAGGGACTCCACGACGGGCTGATCTTCGTGAATCTGGTGGAGACCGATCAGGTGTACGGGCACCGGCACGACGTCGAGGGTTTTCGAGATGCCCTGAGCGAGATCGACGCAGCCGTGGCGCGCTGGCTCGAGCTGCTCCGCGAGGACGACCTTCTCATCCTGACGGCCGACCACGGCGTGGACCCGAACTCCGGCCACACCGACCACACCCGCGAATACACGCCGCTGCTCGCCCGCTTCGCCGGAAACGACGGCAGCCGCCACGACGGCCCGCTTGCCGACGTGGGCGCGAGCGTGTTCCGCTGGCTCACCGGGGGCGACGCGCCCGCGCTCCCCGGTGACTCGTTCACCTAGCGCGCG
>CAWEHM010000013.1:0-9234 GCA_963808875.1 uncultured Thermoleophilaceae bacterium | reverse complement strand
TCGTCGAGGTCGGCGAAGCGGGCAACGCGGGCAAGCGGGCCGAAGATGGCGACGATGGCCTTGAGCCGCCGCGAGTAGACGTCCTGGCCGTCGCGGGTGATGTGCCACCCGCACGAGAACACCAACCGTGCCCCCGGCTCGGCGTGGTCGAGCACCGCTTGAGCGGTGCCCGTCGCGTAGCCGTGGACGCCGCGTGGGACGAGCACGACGAGCACGCCGTCGCAGCCCGCTACCGCGCGCTCGATGACCTCGCGGTCATCGGTCGCGCCAGGCACGGTGGTGATCCGACCGTCGAACTCGGCGAGCTTGCCGACGCTCTTCTCGCGGCACACGGCGACCACCTCGTACCCGTAGTCCAACGCGTGCTGGACCAGGTGCTTCCCCAGCTTGCCGGACGCGCCGATGACGCAGACCTTCAACGCGGTCACAGGGTCCCGGCTGCCGGCTTGGGTGTGATGGCGTCGGTCTGGGCGCTCTTCGGCGCCGACTCCTGGCCGCCCATGTCCAGGCGGAAGGGCGGGTACTTGTCGGTCATCAGCGTCGCGTAAGCGGCGACGCGGAACACCCAGCGATTCATCCCCATGACGAAGTCAAAGATGCTGCGCGGGTAACGACCGGTGAACAGCAAGACGACGCCCGCAATCAGGACCAGCAGACCGATCAGGCCGCTGCCCGAGGTCCATCCTCCGTGGTCGTTGGCCGCGTTGAAGCCGGCGAAGGCCCCGCCAGCGAACACGGCGACAACGAGGTACTGCGGCAGCGCGAGCAGCCACCACTTCACGAGAACCAGGCCTCGCGAGAGCGCCTGCGGGTACTCGACGTACAGCCGCGCCGGGTAGTCCGGGACCTCGGCGAGCGTAAACGGCGGGTAGCGGTCAGTTCCCAGGGCGCTGTAGGAATAGAAAACCACGCGCCAGGTCCAGCGCAGCACTCCGACGTTGAAGTCGAAGATTGCGCGCGGGTAGCGCCCGGTGAACAAGATCGCGAAGAACGCAACCGCGGTCAGGACGACGAACGCGATCCACAGGAACACGAGCGCGATGAAGTGCGGGATCGCCAGAACCCACTTGACCAGCCACAGCCAGCGACTGAGGTGGCCGTCAAGCTCACCCGCGACGCGCAGGGGATACCCCGATGGTGCGGCGTGCTCATTCATGGCACGCACTCCTCTCAAACAAACAGCATGTGGGGCGCCGGCGGCGCAGTGTGCAAGGTCTCCCGAGGGTCACCAGCGCTGCTGCTAGAGGCGCAAGCGGCGATCGAGGCGCGGCAGAAACGATCCCTTCGTCGGGATCTAGAAGTGCCGCGCACTGATCTACTTCCAAGCCCACCGTACTCCCTTTTGCGGCAACCGTCCGAGCCAGCTGATCCGACGACCGCGGCGCCGGTGAGCGGGAGCGGTCCTCAGCGCGGGACGACCTTGTCCATGCAAGGTGGCGGACGTCCGCCCGGGCTCATGACCCTGGCTTGCCTGCGTTAGGCGAGCAGTTCGATGCCGGCCTGTTGGCGGCGTCGATGACGTTCGCGTGTTCGGCGACCCGGTCTCCGGGCGCCCCGGAGATGAGCAGCAGGCGGCCGACGCCCTCCGCCTCCGCCACCCCGACGACGAACGCCTCAACGCCCACGTCGCAGGGGCCCTCCTGCGCGACACTCGCCGCGGCCCCCGCATCGACAAGCGCCCCGGCCACAACATCGGCGGGTCGATGGCCGTGACGATGGCGTGGGACAGACATGAGCACAAGCCCGCCGAGGTCAAGTTGTTGGGTTGGATCTAGCCGAGTAGCCGGTGCAACACGGGACGCCGAGGCAGCCGGTCCCGCGTAGCGCGCCCAGGCGGACAGCAGGGCGACGTCTTCGCCATCCTCCTCGGCGACCCGGTGCAGCCCGGCGAGCGCGAGCCGGACGACGATCCCGTGGCGGACGGGGTCGGTGGCCGTGACGCCCAGCCGGGCGGCCTCCCTCCTCCAGGCCAGCGCCAGGTCGTAGGGGGCGAGGCGCGGCTCATGGCGCCTCGGGGCGTGGCCCCCGACGACGGGACCACGCCGAGTCTGCGTGCCTACGGGTTCTGACCGAGCTCGGGAGCGTCTAGCCCGCGAACACCCGATCCATCACCTTCTCATCGCCGACCGTGTTGAAGGCGACGAGCTTGCCGTCGGCGTTGTAAGTCATGACGTCGGCCGTCTCGACCGTCTCGCCCCCGACGCTGACCTCGGTCAGGACGACCACCTTGTCGCCGTCGGCGATGAAGTCATGCGGCGCCGAGCGAAGACCCTCGGCCATGAACTTGCCCCACAGCGCGCCGAGCTCCTCCTTGCCGTGGGCCGTCCCGCTCAAGGCGTTGTGCCCGCGGGTCGTCCACGCGATGGAGCTGTCGATGTTGGCCATCGCACCATCCGCATCGCCCTTGCCAAACGCGGCATAGGCCGCTTGGGCGGTCCTCTTGTTCTCCTGGGCACCCATTAGGTGGCCCCTCTCGGTGAAGACGTCGCCACCGGCACGGTGGGATAACGCCGGACGTGCAAGCCGTGGAGCCCCCGGTCATCACGTCCGGACCGCAGGATCGACTCGCCGTCGACACTACTCCTCTCGGCGAGAAGAGACGAAAGACCAACAGCGCCGGCGGTCACAGGCGGCGAAAACGCCGTAACGGTTTAGAGACAGGACCCCGGCATTTTTGCGCAGCGACCTAGGGCGGGATACCGCCCGGCGAGGTCAAAGAACTCGCGCGAGCAGCGCGCCGTCTAGCTCCAAATCACGCCGTCGCCCATGCGCCGCTTGGCGGCGCCCGACCCGACGGTCTCGTGCTCCTTGTGGCGCTCGGCCTGCGCGTTGGACGTGTCGCCCGTGCGCTCACGCTGCAGCCGCCGCTGCTGACGGAGGTGCTTCAGCCGACGCGCCTTCTCGTGCTCGGACTCGGTCATCGCCGACCACCTTCGATCGGGGTGTCGCCGCGATGCTACGCGCGCCCCGGAGCACTCCGCCGCCACCTGTGGGCGCACACGGGCAGCTACCTGGCGAGCCGCCCCAGTTCTAGTTGAAACCTCGCGGGTCGACCACTGGCCCGCCCATGGGCCGGCGCCGGTCGCGGCTGTCTCGCGTTAGGCCCACCGCGCTTGTCGCGGGTCGGTCGAATAGCCGGCCCGCTTGATCCGGGCGAGCGACGCCGAACATCCGACCGCGCCGGCGCTTCCAGCCCACGACTGGGTCCCCGGGCGCTGTCGCTTGTCGTCCAAAGCAGCAGTCGGGACGGGCCGCCGGGCTCAGCCCTGGTTCACGCTAAAGCGGTAGATAGCCAGGAGGGTGGATTGAACTCCGCGACGACCGCGGCCCCGGGCTCGGGATTCGTGCTCCTTGCGGGGCTGTTCGAGGAACCAGGCTTCGGGCACGAAGGGCGCGCCCATCGCCGACGCCGGGGCGACCGTCCACGATCGTCACCCAAGACTGACGCCGGCCTCCGCGCGACCGAGAAAGCGGCTGGTACATTCCCGACCCGCTGTTTCAGTGCTGGCCCGAGCGAGGAGGCGGATGCCGCAGTCCGGTTTCGGAACCCTGGAGTCCGTACGTTCCGGAGGCCGAGTGCATGTCCTCGGCGCAGGACCTGTCGGCCTGATGTTGGCGGCGTTGCTCCAGCCACTTTCTGGCGTCTCCGTGCGTCTCTACGAGAAGCGTCGCGACTACACGCGTACCCGGATGGTTCGGCTCGCCTCGTACCTCGTCGCGGATTCCGCCGAGGGCTACCGTGCCGACAGCTTCGATGGGGACAACGTCGAGGCCGTCTTCGAGCCACCGGAGCTCGCGGAGGGCCTCGCGTTCAGACAGTCGATTCCCTCGGACCTGATGGCACTTCTCCGGGACTGGGAACTGGGGTTCTGCCCGCTCAACCAGATCGAGCGCTCCATCAGCGACCTGATCGATTCACGTGGCTCGAATTCGGTGGAGCGCACTGCGGGCGCCGTCACGGCGGACGAGGCGATCGCGATGCTCGAGCCGGGCGACGTCCTGATCGATTGCACCGGCAGCCGGTCGCTGCTTCGAGATCACCTGGTACCGGGCTCCGGCCACGAGGACGGGGGCGCGAACACGTTCAACTTCTTGTTCGAACACGCGCTCGTCATCACCTTCCTGTACGGCCAGACATATGCGTGTAACGAGTACTGCAAGTACTACAAGAATGTCGAGAACGCGCATTACAAGTTCATTCCAATGGTGCACCGCGTGTTCTACGACGGAAGTGTCAGCCACGTGACGGGCATCGTCAGCATCACCCCCGAGGAATATGAGGCGATGCCGAAGCAGTTCGATGGTGAGTGGCTGCGCGGCAACTTTCCGAATGTCGCCCAGTCGATGGACCGCTTCATCGACAAGATCAAGCGGGAAACGAACGGCGAGCTCGTCGGCGATCTCGAGATCATCCGGATACCCCTCAACCTCTACCGGGCTCGTAATGCGACCAGTCGTCGGTGGGCCACAGCGGGGCCGAGCGACCACCCGTTCGCGACCACTCCTGTGCTTCTGCTCGGCGATTCGGCCATCGGCTCGCCGTACTT
This sequence comes from uncultured Thermoleophilaceae bacterium, assembly GCA_963808875.1. Lineage (GTDB taxonomy): Bacteria > Actinomycetota > Thermoleophilia > Solirubrobacterales > Thermoleophilaceae > JACVRW01. The sequence goes on along the minus strand of CAWEHM010000013.1, from coordinate 4,687 downwards.
TCAGTCGATTTCGCTCGGTTTCGAGTGTGCGATGTTCCTGGCGGGACTCATCTCGCAGCCTCACCTGCCAGTCATGGACATGCTCGATCGCTACGAGCTCTACATCTACAAGCAGTGGCTTCGCGTGTACATGCAAAGCAAGAGGATCAAGACCAACAAGGATCTGTTCCAGTCCTTGGATGACCCGGTCGCACTTCTGGACCAGCTGCATATCTATTAGGCATTCCGCCAACCACAGGATGAAGGTGGTAACCGTGGCGCTCACTGTCGGCCAGCCCGTTTCCGATCACACCTTGCAGGCCTACCTCCGCGGTGAGCCCACACCGATCGTCTTCGAGCTCTCGAGTCACCGCGGCAGCTGGGTCGTCCTGTTCTTCTACCCCGGTGATTTCACGTTCGTGTGTCCGACCGAGCTCGCGGCCTTCGCGAAGGGCCACTCCGACTTCCTGCGAGAGGACGCGGTGCTGCTCGCGGCGAGCACGAACAGTTGCTTCAGCCACAAGGCATGGTTCGAGACGGATCCGCGTCTCGCCGACGTCCGCTATCCGGTGATCGCCGACACGCTCCAGGACCTGAGCCGTTCCTTCGGCGTGCTGCTGGAGGACGGGGCCACGCATCGCGGCACGTTCATCATCGACCCGAACGGCGTGCTCTTGCATATGAGCGTGACCGAGCACGACGTCGGCCGAAGCGTCGACGAGGTGCTGCGGGTCTTGCGCGCGTTTCGCACCGGGGCGCTCTGCCCGGTCGACTGGGCGCCAGGTGATGCGACCCTCACCGCCGAGGACGATTGGTTCGCGAAGGTGTTCCCCGACGTCGTCGGCCCGGAGCTCGACTCGCTCCAGGAGCAAGCCGAAAGGGTGTCATTCGCCGCTGGTGAAGTGATCCTCGCTGAAGGCGAGCTCGCGGAGCGCTTCTACGTTGTTACGCAGGGGGAGGTCGAGATCAGCCGCCGCACTCCCGAGGGCGACGAGGTCAAGCTCGCAACTCTCGGGCGGCGGCAATCATTCGGCGAGGTCGGGATCCTCGCCGAGACGCGAAGGACAGCGACCGTACGCGCGGTCGACGACGTCGAGCTGCTGGCCTTGAGCTGGGAGACGTTCCAAGAGAGGCTCGTGCAGTCGGATCGCGAGGACCGTGACTTCTCAGAGATCGTCAAGGAACGTGTCGAGTCCGCGCCATGAGCCGCCTCGCGCTCGAGCTAGCCGTCTTCTGCACTGCACCCCCTTCCCCAGGGACTTGCGAGCTCGGGACCGCTGGCGACTTCCCCAAGTGGTCGCCGAGTAGATCGACTCGGGAGCTATCGGTCTCTCGCCGCTGTCGCTTTTCGTCCAGAGCGGTAGCCCCGCACGAGCCGACGTGGACGCTCGGTCCTGCCTGAAAGGAGCACTCGCACCGGTGCCCAGCGGCGCTGCTCGTTGTCGTCCGGAACTGCGGCTCGCCCGTCTCTAGGCCGGTGCGACGGCGGGCGCTGCCCTTGGGCGGTCTTCGCGAGTGTCGGCCCGGAGGATCGGCGACGACGGCCTGAAGCCCTTGAACGTGCAGTAGACGCCGAGGAAGAGCTCCCACAGGAACTCCGGGATGGTCGCAACGCCCTGCAGCGAGCGCAGGGCGTCGCTCGGATCGTTGCCGGTCATCAGGATGGCGGTGCCGGTCACGGACAACAGCGGCCCGCCGATGAGCCCCAGCCAGCACGCCCCTCGCGGCACGAGCTCGGAGCGGTACATGAGGTAGCCGAGGATCAGCCCGTTGCCCCAACCGACGACCCAGCCGGGGCCGAGGAGGAACGTCCAGTCCTTGATCGCCGCGAGCGTGTACGCGACCGTGCCCTCTGCGGCACCGGCGACCTGGTTCCGCAACGTGATGATGCCGAGCACGGAGAGGATGCCGACGAGGATGAACGTGCATTCGAACACCCGCGCCGTCACGTAGCCAAGGGCCAGCTCCTCGTTCTGTCGTCGGACGATCGGGAAGATCACGACCGCGGTGCCGAGGTTCGCGATGATTAGCAGTAGCTCCAGCAGGGCTGCGAACAAGATCTGGTTGTCGTGCCCGGCGCCCGCGATGTACGCAACGGGATGGTCAAGGACGGGCTGGTAGAGCGCCAGCGCCGGGATCGACGTCAGGAACGTGATGAGGTAGAGCACCCCGAAGACGCGGGCCCTCTTCTGGTCCAGACTCATACCTGCTCGGACCTCTCTTTCTCCGGCAATCGCACGAGGCCGATTCCCAGCCCACCCAGACTCGCTGGGGCATCACCCTAAGAGCACATTCCGCTCGCAGCAAGCCACTGCCGCTTTCGCCTGGCACCGGCACTCCGGATCCGGCCGGCGGAGAGTGCTGCTTTCCGATGCCAAGGGATAGCTGGACGCTCACTCCCGCTTTGCGCGACGACCGTCAGCGCAAGCCGGCACTCGCCGGGAGCGTCGGCGCTGGGCGGGCGCCCACCGTCTCGGTGATCTCGCTGTTGTCGATCCCTTGCAGGTAGACCGACGTGATCCCGAGGTTCGCGTGGCCGAGCTGTCGCTGGATGACGTTGAGCGATACGCCTTCGCGGGCCATCTCGACCGCGTGCGCGTGTCGAAGCTGGTGCGGCGCGAATCGCCGACGCACACCCGCACGGAGGCCAAGGGAGCGCAGCGTCGCTCGGCCGGCGGCCGGCGACCATGGTCGTCCTTGTGTTGGGCCGTCGATGACGCACAGCAGCGCGCCGACCGGCAGCGAGACTCGGACGCGCAGCCACGGGTCGAGCTGCTCCCAGGCCCACCTGTCCATGCCGACCTGGCGTCGCTTTCCGCCCTTCCCCCGACGAACGAGGACGCTGCCGCGCGACCGGTCAAGGTCACTCTCGGCCAGCGCAAGTGCTTCGCTGATGCGCAGCCCGGCGCGCCAGAGCACGACGATGAGCGCTCGCGCCCTCAGCCCGTGAGTCGTGTCGCCAGCGACGCGCATGACGGCGACGATCTCCTCTACCGCCGGAGGATCGGCCGGATAGCGCAGCCCCTTGTTGCGCGGCGGTCGGCCGCAGTGGAAGCCGAGCATGGTCGCCGGAGACCGGCGACGGCCTGCGGCGTCGAGCAAGACAGGATTGGTCATGCACGGACGGTCCCGCGGGAGCGTGCTCGCCGCCACGCGTTGGGTTACCGCTCGTCGTCCGTAGCGGTAGTGGCGCTGCGGCGAGCGAGCGCCTAGGGTCGCAGCGAGGCACTTCCTTATGGCGGAGGCATGCCGCCGGATACCTCGCCATCGAGGAAAGGAGAAGGGCATGCCTGAGGTTGAGCAAACCTCCGTTGCGGACGGCGTAGCAGGCCGCTCCATCGACCGCAGGACGTTGTTGGTGGGCGCCGCGGGTGGCCTTGCCGCCGCTGGGCTCAGCGGGCCCGCGCGGGCCGCGGGATCGGCGACGTCGGTGGCGGCTCGGCGGCGCTTCGACCCCGCCCTGGCGCGCGAGCTCCAGAAGGCTCTGCGCGATGCCCTGCGCGACCCGGCCACGAACTTCCCGGGCGCGATCCTGCACGTCCAGAGCCCGACGCTCGGGGCTTGGACCGGCGTGGCCGGCCTCGGCCGCTTGGCGCCCGCAAAATCGATGCGCCCCAATGATCGCTTCCGCGCCGGGAGCATCGTGAAGCCGTTCGTCTCAGTCGTGGTCCTGCAACTCGCCGAGCACGGCCGGCTGTCGCTCGACGCCCGGCTGCCTGACGTGCTGCCCGCGAGGGTCACCGGCCGCTTCACGACCGCCGCCGACATCACGGTTCGCATGCTGCTCGGCCACCGCAGCGGCATCCCGGAATGGGACCTCCCAACCGTCGACCTCCAGCTCGCACGGAATCCCGCGAAGGTGTGGAAGGTCTCCGAGTTCCTGGACCTTGCGGCCGCCCAGCCACCGGTGTTCGCACCGGGGACGGGCTTCTTCTACTCCAACACCGACTACAACCTGCTGGGCCTGATCATCGAGCGGATCACCGGCCGCCCGTGGCGGCACGAGGTCACGCGACGGGTGATCGGCCCGCTACGCCTGACCCGTACGTCCCTGCCTGCCCCGGGGAACCGGTCGATCAAGGGCGCGCATGCGCACGGCTACGGGGAGCTCGACGGCAAGACGGTCGATCTGACCCGCGTCGACCCGTCGTTCGCCGGCGCGGCGGGCGCCAGCGCGCTGGTCACCACCGTCGGCGACCTCGCCCGCTTCCTCGACGCGCTGTTCAAGGGCCGGCTGTTCCGCCACAGCCGGACGCTGCGGCAGATGCTCGACCTGGCCCCGGCGCAGGCCGAGGGTGGCCTCGTCGGCTACGGCCTCGGGATCGAGCGACGCGCCCTACCCGGCGGCGCCGAGCTCCTCGGCCACCTGGGCGGCGCGCCCGGCTACCGGTCCTACATCGGGCGCGTGCGCCCGTCCAACGTGACGATCGCGTTCGACCTCAACACCCAGGAGGACCCGACCTCGCTGGTCATCCCCGTGGTGCAGGCGCTCACGGCGACGAAGCGGTGAGCCGCGAGGGACCGCCGAAGCCGAAAGCCCGCTCCATGGCGGCCGTGCGCTTGCTCACGCGCGACCCCGCCGCGTATGCGAATCCGACGCGCAGAGAAGGACAAGCGGACAGCCCACGCCGCACGACGTCGAGACGAGACTGCCGCTTCCCATGCAAAGCGGTCGGCGCGCGAGGCAGCCGCACGACTGCTCACCGCC
>CAWEHM010000012.1:0-75758 GCA_963808875.1 uncultured Thermoleophilaceae bacterium | reverse complement strand
ATCCCCCGTCCCGCTCCGCACCGCTCCGCATAGCCCCGCAAACCCCGTAGCACTCGAATGTCTGCGGGGGAGTGCGGGACGTTTGAGCCCTCTTTCCGACGCACTTCCGACGCACCGCGGCCGTGTGCGTCGGAGTTCCCGCTCCTTCAGTCACCTCCGAACGCCGGGGCGGAACCCCGGCAGAACGCACGACGCCCCCGCCTGTGAACGGGGCGCCGCGAAGGAGGGAAATCGCCCGTGCCGAACGATCACGTTCCAAGATAACGCGTACCGGGGTCGGACCAGCCGCCGTTCCGTGGCGACTGCCCCACGACACGCTGAGCTGCCGCGCCTGCGGGAGCTCGCTGCACGGCCGGCGGATCGGCGAGCAGCGCCGCCAGACGACTCGCGGCATCGCCGTCGTCGTCGAGACCTTCAAGTGCCGCTGCCACCGGGAGCGACGGATCACGCGGGAGGTAGCCGCCGGCTGACCAAAGCCTGCAGGTTCCGCGGCCCGGCGCGGGTGAACGTCACATACCGGGAGGCCGAGAGCAGCCAAGCCAAGGCCGGGACCAAATCCAGAGGGGTAGCGGCCCGCCCGGCGACATAGGCCAGCGTCGCGCCGCGTGAGAAAGCGCGCAGGACGCGGAACCAAGGCGGCCAGGACCGCGGCCCACAGCCTCCACCGACAACAAACCCCGGGAGCTGGCGGGCGACAGCGGGCGGGCGCAGGCGCCGCGGAAGGAACCTCGACTCCGACACCAACTCGGAGCGAGCCCGGGAACTCAGAGATGGGGGCCGGGTGGGACACGACATACTGGAGCGGAACAGACCCATCCCATCAATAAGCAGCGGGACATTCACGACGCCTGGGCGGATTCGCCCCTCGGCACCCTTCAGTGCCCGCTGTTCAAGCCACAGGTCCCTCGAGCAGCCGGTAGCGACGACGGAGAACAACTACGTGAGTAGCACCAAGGGTGAAGTACGTCCCGAGCACGAAGAGCACTTGAAAACGCCGGAAACAAGAGAGATGGAGGCACAGATGAACTGGATGAATCCGACCCCGGGGCCGTCGATCTGGACGAGCTCGCGGGAGTGGCGGGCGAAGGCGACTAAGCACGTCCGCGACCTGCGCGAGATGGGGTTCAGCTACGAGGAGATTCCGGAGCACCTGCCCGACCGGGACGGCAGGACAATGGCGCCGTGGGAGGTGTGCGAGCTCGCGAACCCGACGAAGACGGCGGAGGAGGTTGCGGCGTGGAAGGCCAAGCACCAAGAGCCGTGGAAGGCGCTCACATTCGACAACGGCCGCCACGCCTGGGAGCTGAACCGCAGCGAATCCTGGATGGTCGAGAGCGTGCTCAGGATCCTCAGCGTGCAGGTGGCCGAATGAGCGGCCAGTACGAGATCCGGTACGCCTACGACCCCGACACGACGCTCGGGGAGGGGGACGTGCTGTCCGCCACGACCACATCGACGACGCCGCCGAGGCGTTCGCCGACTGCACCGCCCCGCTGAAACAAATCCTGTGGTAGAGGACGGCGTACCGGACTGGCTCGACGACCTCGAGGAAGCACAGCTACCACATCTGCGACGAACGCGGCTACGACATCGCCGAGGCGGTCGCCGCCTGATGCCGATACGACTCTGCCTCGAGGCGCGATGCCCGAACCCGGCCACGGCACGGGACGCTGTGACGAGCACCGCAAAGCCCTGCGAAGCCGAACGCTCACAGGGCGCGCCGCGCGGCGCCAAAGAACGGCACCGATGTACCCCCGGCAAGCGTTGGGCGCTGGTCCGCCGGCACAAGCTGTCCCTCAACCCCATCTGCGAGCTCTGCGACCGCACACTCGCCAGACGAGGTGCACCACCGCATAGCGATGGAGGACGGCGGCGCCAAGTACGACCTCGACAACCTCGTCTCCTGCTGCAAGCCCTGCCACTCGCCGGAGACACGCCGCGAGATGGTCGCGAGGGTAGGGGAGGGTCGCCGATGACCTCCCAGCCCACAGACCACCGCCGGGTGGCTCGGCGCCGAAAAAAACGCTTTTCGCGGGAATGGGGCCGATTTCGCGCTGGAAGAGGGATCTGGGGGCCGTGTCGGTGGCGGATTCGGGCGGCCTGAGGCTCGGATCGGCCCCGTTGACGGTCGAATCGGGGCGGTTGACGCCGGATTCGGGCCGTTGGTGTTGGAGGCGTGCCCGGTGACGGGCTGGCCGCTGACGGTGCGACTCCCGAACGGCACCCTCGACTGAGTTCACGACACCCGCGGCGGGCGGGCTATCGCTTTTCGTCCAAAGCAGCAGCCCGCCCGTCGCCGGACTCGGTGTTGCTGTCACGCGAAAGCGAAAGCGCCCGGTATCGCGCGCTAAGGGGGGCAGACTCCGGCGACCGGCTCAGGGCCGCCGATCACGGTGGCGGTGGCCCCGACGCATTCCATCACCTCTACCGCCGGACCCGACAGGTCAGAGAACTTCAGCTGCTCCAGGTTGACGGTCGTATCGACGAAAGGCACCACCGAGATTCCTCCACCGCCGCCCTGGATCCGTTCGTGCTCGAGCGTGAACTGACCGGTGTCGACTCCGGCCAGCAAAATCCCGAAGAAGTCGTTGTCGATCGCCACGTTGTGGCTGATCTCGTCCGACTCGAGCAGGAGGAGGCCGACCATGTTGCCGATGACGCGGTTGTGAGTGACCACGGTGCCCGGCCCGGCCCCGCCCGCCACGATCCCGGCGTGCTGGGTTTGCGAGAAGAAGTCCGGGCCGCAGTCCTCCGGCATCCCGTCGGGGCAGATGTTCCCGCTCACGGTGTTGTGAGCGATGCGCCCGACGGCGCCCCCGGTGAGGTTGATCCCGGTGGTGGGCACGCCGCCCTCGTGTCCCGGTCCCGCCACCAGGCTGTGGGTGACGTTCGCCGACGACCCCGCTCCGACCGCGACGACGCCGACCGCTCCGTAGTCGGTGACCTCCGCGTGATGGATGTTGGCGCTGGCCGTGGGTGCGCCGGGCGCCAGATCTAGGACGGCGATGCCGGCGCCAGTGTTCCGGCACTGCGCCATCGGCGTGTTGTGAATGTCCCTCACGGCGGCGTGGCCGAAGTCGAGGTGAGCCTCGTGGACCTGGACTCCCGCCCGCAGCAGCCGTACCGGGTCGCCGTTCTCGTCGACCGCGCCGCAGACGGCACCCGGCCCGGCGACGGTGAGGCGTGACATCGACACCGCAGCGCCGCCGTAGATCTCGACGATGGTCGCGAACGGGAGCTGCCCCGGGGCGAGCGTAGCGGGGGCGCGAATGACCGTGGCGTCCATGCCCGCGCCGCGGATCTTCAGGTCCTTCGTGATCACGATCTGTTCGGTATAGGTGCCGGCGCGAACCCGGACCGTGTCCGCGGGATCGGCGGCGTCAATGGCCGCCTGAATGGTCGGGTACTCGGTAGGTACGACCAGCGGCGAGGAAGTAGCCCTTGCTGTCCCGCCGAACACGCCCAGGCAAAACACTGCGATTGCGATCCCGAAAGCGGTCCAGCGAGGCCAGGCACGCCGCCATGGGTGACGTCGAGTAGTGCTCTTGCTCATAGGGCTGATCACTCCCTTCATGAGTGGTCGCTCTGGCGCCTGATTGCAGCCAGGCGCTGATACTCGATCCCACCGGTTGCACGTTGGTTGCAGCCGGTAGACGACTGGGGGGCACATACCTTTTTTGGGCCGTCCCTTGTGACCGGTTCGGCGGGCTTGCCCGCGTACGGCTAATCGACACGCCCGTGCGCGCCACTGCCTTCGCGTGGTAGGACCGGCGACGTCCACCCTCGCGTCCGCGCTAGCGCTTTCGCCTGCCCGCAACAGTCGTCGAGTGAGCGCGCCGGACTGCTGCTTTCCATGCAAAGCGGGCGTCCTAGCCGCTTGGGCCTGCGGGCAGCGATGCGACGTCGCCGAGCGTGGCAGCCAAGTCGTCGGCGGGAGGGCGGCCCTGTCCCTCGCCGACACCTACGTGGTCGCCGCGGGCGGCGGTTCGCCCAGGGGCTCCGGTGGCCTACAGGCGCGCATGAGTTCGTACCCGAGCGTCGTGAGCGAGACCGTCTCTTGGACCAGGTTGCCGTGCGTCGCCTTCGAGAAGATCAGACGTAGGCGAAAGAGGTTGTCGAGCGCAAGCTCGAAGTCGCGGCCCTCGATCCCCGCCTCGCTGGCCACCAGCTTGCTCATGAGCGCGAGATCGACACGGGCTGTCCGTGGGCGGTGCCGAGGCCGCGAGCATGGCACTCAGGTTCATTTCTCAAGCTGGACGAGGACTGAGCTGGTAGCAATCGGGTAGCGAGCGCCGCGCGCTGCCCCGTGCAGAGCGGACCTGATGCAATCAGCCCGATAGAACGCCCCCTCTGCGTAGGCCCGCATAGCCGCTAGTTACAGGGCTTGCGGGTCTATTCGCGTCTATGCACGGACGCAAGCGGCGAAGGTGCGTCCGGATTCTCAGCCCTGCCCCTCAACGCCGAGCCTCAAATGCTCGCGCCAACGGGTCTCGGCAAGCTGCTCCTCGAAGGCACCGCTGATCTGCGTTTCGGCGTCCTCGAAGGTATCCGCTGAGTAGTGCTACAAGCGGCTCTGCTCACGCTGGCGCGGCTCGCCCACAAGGCGAGTGTGCTCCTCTAGGCGATCCAGCAGACGGTTGCCCTCGGGATCGTCGGACCGCTAACTACGGGCGCTCACGATTCTCGCCCCCCACTTGCTGTGGCGCTTGTGCTTCGCATGGATGGCGATACCCTCGCCAGACTGCGTGACACTGCTCTCGTGCAACCGTGCGGTCGGCGAGTAAAGCGGCCAGGACGCCGTCCACGAACTCAGACCATTGAGGAAGGCCAACTAGCGTGACCAACGAAACGCCGCCGGATACGACGACCGAGAAGCCAAGCGGCGCAACCTCAGTAGAACGCAACAAGGCGGTCTCCCGCCGGTGGATCGAGGTCTTCAATGAGCGCGACGACGCGGGGGAAGCGGACGTACGTGGGCAAGATTACGTCGCCTATGCACCCGCAAGTCTAGAGCCCGCCCCGCTGGACTCCGAGGCATGGACCCGGTTTCTTGCCGGCTTCGTCGAGGCTTTCCCTGATCTTCAGCTCACGGTGGAGGACGCGGTGGCCGAAGGCGATCTTGTCGCACAACGGGTCCACTTCGAAGGCACGCACACAGGCGAGTTCCAAGGGCTCCCGCCTACCCACAGGAAGGTCACGTTCTCCGGCCTTGAGCTCAACCGTTTCGTTGACGGCCGAGTCGCGGAGCACTGGTTCCAGATGGACTCGCTCACGCTTCTTCAGCAGCTCGGTCTGGTCGTAGTTCCCGGCCCGCGGTTGCTGCCGCGCGTCCTTGCCCATCAGATAAAGAAGCTGCGTAAGAACCGCTGAGCATCCAGCAATCGTGCTAGCGATGCCTGCGCGGAATTCGCGCGAAGCAAAAGTCAGATCGTGCAAGCGCCTTCGGCGAGCGCATCTCTCTCGTCGTGGAAGTCGCGGAAGCGCACGATTCTGCCGTCCCGGAAGGTGAGCAGTTCATGCGTATGCGACCGGACCTCCGCCCCGCTAATTGCTCCCCTGCCGACCTCAAGCCCGAAGACCAACGCCTGATCGAAACCACAGTCGAGGATCCGCAGCACCTCGAACCTGTACTCGTCAAAGCTGTCGAGCCATCGTTCGAGCGCCTCCCGAACTCCCTCGCGGCCTCGGACAGTCGTCCTCCCGTCCGCGCGCTGGCTCCACTCGACCTCCGGGTGGCACAACTCCATCGCGCACGGGATGTTGGCCAACAGCTCCGCCATGCTGCTCGCCGCCCAAAGCGCATACCAGCGGGCGGCCAGCTCCAAGTTTTCGTGCGACATGCGGCGCACGTCCTCGTCCTCGAGCCGGAGCCCCACATGCGCTCTGCCGAGTTCGGCTGTTGACATGCAGCGATAATCCACCACAGGGCATCGCGTCGCGTCGGGAGAACCCCCGAACCCGACCCCCGAACTTCCTCATGGGTAGGGACTCGCCGATCGGACCAGGGATCCGACTCTTTCGAGCACGAGTCCGAGCTGAGTGGCTGTCAGGACCCAGGGCGGCCCGCTACGGGCTACATCGCTGGAGCTGACGCCGCCTCAAGGAACGCATTTCACGATCTCCGCGTTCTCCTGCGACATCGCCCGCCCAGTATCCCGCCGCGCCCGCGTGAGAGCTACGCCGCTTGTCCGAGTGAAATTCGGAACGGGGGCCGGGACTCCAGGCGGCTTTCCGCCTCATCGCGTGGAGGCCCGGTAGGTTCGGCTCGCACCTCGCCTCTGGCCCACGAAATGTGCGTTGGAAGGAGGACTTGGGATGGTCCTGCACTGGAAACGTCGCCTGTTGCTCGGTCTGGGCTTGGCTATGACTTTTGGTTTGGCGGTCGCCTTGCCCGCCACCGCCTCTGCCGCGTCCACGCTGACGGGGGAAAGCCTGAGCGGCAGTAGCTCGCAGGGGAACTCAGGCACCTGCCCCACCCCCACCTTCAGCGTCGGCGGAACTGCCACCGGTCCGTATCCGGGGACGTTGGCGGAGTCGGGTACCTGGACCCTGGGAGGTAACTTCACGTTCAGCGCCACGTTCACGATCACCTCCGGCACCACCACGATCACCGGCAGCAAGACAAGGGGTGGAGCTCCGTCGTCGATCAGCTGCGGTGGCGGGGGTGGCATCGCGAACAATGGGCAGAGCCCGTATACGGCCACGATCGACACCCCGAACGGCAATTTCCACGATGAGGGCAGGTCGGCGGTGACCGTGAGCATCACTCCCTCAGGGGCGGCCACGTTGACGGAGAGCTTCACCTCGTCGCTGACCGCGCCGGTTTTGATCGTGCCGACCAGCAAGTCCCAGTGCAAGAAGCGCGGCTGGAAGACCTTCGAGGTCTTCAAGAACCAGGGCGACTGCGTCAGCTTCGTCGCCACAAAGCGCAAAAACCCGCCCTCCGGATCGCCGAGCGCGTCGGTACGAGCCCCGAAGGGGAAGGGGCACTCGAGGAAGTAAAAATCTCTGAGGCTGGCATAGAAGAAGAAAGAGACCGCGAAGGGACAAGCCCTCCCCCTCCCCGCGAGGAGCGCTTTCCGTATCGGTCTCGCCGGCCCCAGCGGATCGGTGTTTGGCAACTGCCTGCCTCAGCTCAGGCCAGCCACGCCCAGCCCTGACGATGGTGTACCGGGATTCGGGACTGTTCGATGCACAGCCCGACGCAGCGGACACGGATGGCTGATACCTACGCCGATCTGAACCAGTGGTACGCCTTTCTGCGAGCGCGGCGACCGCTTAGGCCAACTTCAGGTCCGCATCCTCAAAGACGCGGGATCGCATCTCAGTCACCGAGTCGAGCAGGCCGCTCGCCTCCAGCGCCTCGCGGTGCTCTGGCTCTGACTGGTAAGCGTCTCGCGCCTCGGCAGATTCCCAGAACGTAGCCACGACAACACCGCTTTCGGTCGGCGCGACGACTTGCGCCAGCTTGGCGGACGTCGGCCGACGAGCTTCGAGGTCGACTGCCGCAGCGAGCACGGCCTCGGTCGAGCCATCCATCTCCAGAAGGACCAACACGCCCATGAGAACCTCCTCCGCCCGACGATCAGTGCGGCCGACCGTAACCGTGAGGGGCAGTTAGAGCAACCCGGCAGGTGTTCATGGGCACGCTCCACGACTGCCCGCCCGGAGCCGAGGAAATGGAGGGCGAGGAGGTGCCGATCATCTACTTCCCGCCGGCGATCGAGACTGGGGACGCCGTCCTGCAGTCAGACGACGGGCTCCGCTACCAGGGCGAACGGCACCAGAACGTGTCGGGCATCATCACCGACCAGTACTGGGAGTTCGACGGGACGGAGTGAGCGCTCAGCTCGCGACCGCGTTGTAGTACCGCACCGCAAGGCCGGTCAGGAGGGTCTCGAAGCACGCCTCGAGCGTCATGTCGTTCTGCTCGGCGTAGGTGCGCAGACCGGCCGCCGCGATCGCCTCGGACTCGCCGATCACGTCCTCCACGAGATCCGGGTGCTCGTCGGAGAAGTAGGCGCCCATCGAGTACAGGCTCGTGTCCATCAGCGACTCGAGGAACTGATCGTCCCCGGCGTCGGCCCCGGTTCGCTTCGCCGCCACGGCGGGCAGATTACCCGGCGGCAGCGCTACGGAAGGACGTTCTCAAGGCCACCGGTCACGTCGCCGGTGCTCGGCACCTGGACCTCCACGGGCGGCAGCTCCACCTTCGGGAGCGGCTCGGTCTGCGGCACCGCGATTTTCGGCGTCGACAGGTCTATCCCCGACGTATCAGGCGACGGCGCCTGGGTGTCATCCGGCAAGCTCGGCAGCGAGCCGGTCGGATCGGCGCCCGGGATGTCGGGCTCGGAGCTGCCGGCGGGCGCCTGGGTGGCGGGCGCGGCCTGCTTCGGCGAGTCGCCCGAACCGCCTGCGCGGCCCCCTGCCGGGCCGGCCCTCCGCCCGGACGCCCGACGCGCTCCCGCGCGCTCTCCGTCCGTGGCGTGCCCGGCTGCGCCGCGCTGCGATTCCCCCTTCACCGGCGTGGAGTGCTCGGCCGCGTGACGGTCCCCCCCGGCCGTCGCGTGGTCCCCGCGGAGTGCTCCACTTCCGAGCGCTGCACCTCCCGCACCCACCAGCGCGGCCGCCGCCACGAGGGCAACGGCGCGTTCCGCCAGCGGGGCGGCGTTCGCGCCCGAGGAAAACAGTCCTGTGATGGTGCCGCCGGCGTCGCCCGAGCGGCGGAAGAGCCATGGGATCGGCAGCAGCGCCGCCGCCTTCTGGCGCAGTGTGCCAAGCGTGGTGAGGGGCTCGATGCCCATCTCGCGCGCGCGCCTGCGGCAGTCGTGGCAGCGCCTCGCGTGGCGCGCCAGGCGGTGCTCCTCGGAGCCCTTGTGCGTGCCGGCCGCCATGCGCATCATGGTCTGGCGCATCGCCTCGCAGCGGCGCCCCTCGGACAGCTCGGTGTACTCGCTCTCGAGCCGCCGCCGTGCGCGGAACAGAGCGCTCTCCACGGCCGGCCGGGTCAGGTCGAGCTGCTTGCCGATCTCCCGGTAGGACATCCCCTCGAGCTCGCGCATGACGAGCACCTGCGTGTGCACGTCGGAGAGCTCGTCGAAGGCTCCCTGCAGATGAGTCAGCCGCTCCTTGGTGATGACCGCAGAGTCGGGGCCGCCGTCGACCCCCACGAGCCGGGTCCGGTCCGAGGCGCGCAGGCCGTCCTCGGCGTCCATGGACACCTCGACCGCGTGGCTGCGGCGGCGGTGCGCGTCGATCGCCGCGTTGCGGGCGATCTGGTAGATCCACGGCTTGAAGTTGATCTCCGAGTCGGTGGCGCGCATGCGGCGCAGCGCCGACATGAACGCCTCCTGGGCCACGTCCTCACAGCCCGCGTCGTCGTGCAGCATCCGGCACACGAAGGCCGAGATCCGCGGGAAATAACGCTGATACAGGATCTCGAAAGCGGCGTCGTCGCCCTCGCGAACGGCGCCGACGAGGTCAGCGTCGGCGGCCTCGGTACCAGCTGTGGCGATCAAAGGTGCATCCCTGCAGGGGTCTCCTAGGTCCCGCCTACGTACCCGTAGGGCGGACATTCTAAATATCGTCCCGCACAAATGACGCAGTTGAGCGATGTCATCCGGTACCTCGACGAGCTGCTTGCGATCGTGGATTTCCGGGATTACGGCCCGAATGGACTACAGGTCCCGGGGGCGGACGAGGTTAGCCGCGTCGTCACGGGTGTGTCAGCGAATCTCGACCTGTTCGAGGGCGCGGCCGGCCACGACGCCCAGCTTGTGGTCGCCCATCACGGCCTGTTCTGGGACTTCCACCCCCGCTCCGTCAGCCCGGCGATGAAGCAGCGGCTGCGGATCCTCTTCGACCGCGACATGTCCCTGGCCGCCTACCACCTGCCGCTCGACGCCCACCCGGAGGTGGGCAACAACGCGCTGATCTGCGCGGCGCTCGGGCTCGAGCGCGCGGAGCCGTTCGGCGAGCACCGCGGCCAGTCGGTCGGGTTTGTGGGGCGCTCGGCCGAGGGCATCGCGTTCGACGACCTCCGCGGCCGATGCGCTCAGGCCTTCGGCCAGGAGCCGTTCGTCTGGGACACGGGCCCGGAGACGGTGCACAGCATCGGCATCGTCTCGGGCGCCGCCGCGTCGAGCTTCGGCGAGGCGATCGCGAAGGGCCTCGACGCGTTCCTCACCGGGGAGCCCGCCGAGCACGTCATGGCCGACGCGCGGGAGAGCGGCACGCACTTCATCGCGGGCGGCCACTACGCCACCGAGACGTTCGGCGTGCGCCGGCTCGGTGAGCTGCTCGAGGCGGAATTCGGCCTCGAACACCGCTTCGTGGAGGTTCCGAACCCGATCTGAGCGCGCAAATTGCGGAGACTTGCTTGCGCCGACCGGCACAACCGTTACCCTCAGGGACACGCTCTGCAAAGCGACGAGGAGGACAGAGATACATGGCGATCCACCTGACGCCCACCGAGCTCGGCCGTGAGGCTGGCATGCACCGCAGGGAGGTCATTTCGCGGTGTATGGAGATGGGCGTACCGATCTTCCAGGGACGGATCGACAAGACGCTCTTCCTAACGAGCCTCAAGGAGGCCAACCAGAAGCGGGAGCTCGCCAAGGCGTAGCTCTCCCGGGAGTCCTGTCCTAGACTCCCGCGCATGGAAGCAGTCACGGCCGGCGCGACCGGCGCTCAGGGCACCGGGTCGAAGACCATCGCCGATCTGCTGCCGCTCGCTGTGCGCAAGTACGGCAACAAGCCGGCGCAGCGCTACAAGTCCGGCGACGAGTGGGTCGACGGCACCTACGGCGAGCTTGGCGAGGTCGTCAGGGAGATCTCGCTCGGCCTGATCGACCTCGGCATAAAGCCGGGCGACAAGGTGTCGATCCTCGCCCACACGCGGCCCGAGTGGACGCAGGCGTGCTTCGGGATTCTCACCGCCGCGGGCACGCTGGTGACGATCTACCAGACCAACTCGCCGGCCGAGTGCCAGTACGTGCTGGAGCACTCGGACTCGAAGGCGGTATTCGCGGAGGACGCGAGCCAGCTCGCGAAGATCCGCGAGATCGAGGGCCAGTGCCCGAGCCTCGACCACGTGATCGTGATGGACCCCGAGGGCGCGGACCTGGGCGACGCGCTGTCACTGGAGCAGCTGCGCGAGCGCGGCCGCGAGCATGACGAGTCCGAGTGGGAGGCGCGCTGGTCGGGCGTCTCTCCGGAGGACAACTGCCTCTACATCTACACGTCGGGCACCACCGGCCCGCCCAAGGGCTGCGTGCTCACGCACGCGAACTATCGCGCGATCACCGACTCGGTGGTGGTGGACACGACGATCGAAGAGGGCGACACGTCCTACCTCTTCCTCCCGCTCGCGCACGCGTTCGCGATCCTGATCCAGTTCGCCACGTTCGACCTGGGCGCGGTGCTCGCGTACTGGTCGCGCGACCCGAAGATGATCATCGCCGACATCACGCAGGTGAACCCGAGCTTCTTCCCGTCGGTGCCGCGGATGTTCGAGAAGATCTACACGCTCGCCACGGCGAACATCCCGGACCAGGAGGGGATGCGGAAGGCGGTCGAGGTCGGCATGAAGGTCCGCACGATGCGCGACGCCGGGCAGGAGGTCCCCGAGGAGCTGCAGGCGGCCTTCGACAACGCGGAGGAGTCGCTCTTCAAGAACGTCCGCGGGCTGTTCGGCACGAACATCCGCGAGTGCGTCACGGGCGCCGCGCCGATCGCGCCGGAGATCCTCGAGTTCTTCTACGCGTGCGGCGTGCCGGTGATGGAGGGGTACGGGATGACCGAGACCTCCACCAGCGCGACCGTGAACCGGCCGGTGCCCGGCGAGTTCAGGTTCGGGTCCGTGGGCAAGGCCCAGCAGGGCGTCGAGGTCCGGATCGGCGACGACGGCGAGGTGCTGATCAAGGGCCCCAACATCTTCCAGGGCTACTACAAGAACGACGAGGCCACGAAGGAGACGCTCGAGGACGGCTGGCTCCACACCGGCGACCTGGGCAGGCTCGACGAGGACGGCTTCCTCTACATCACCGGCCGCAAGAAGGACATCATCATCACGGCGGGCGGCAAGAACATCACCCCCGCCAACCTCGAGAACGGGCTGAAGCAGAACCGCTGGATTTCGCAGGCGGTGGTGATCGGCGACAGGCGCCCGTACCTGATCGCCCTGATCACGCTCGACCCGGAGGAGGCGGGCGCGCTCGCGGAGCAGGTCGGTGCCGAGGACGCATCGCTGCCGGCGCTCGCGGAGAACGAGGCCGTGCGCGCCGAGGTCCAGACGGCGGTGGACGAGGTGAACGCGCACGTGGGGCCGGTCGAGCAGATCAAGCGATTCGAGATCCTCGACCACGACCTGTCCCAGGAGACGGGCGAGCTCACGCCGACGCTCAAGGTCAAGCGGAACGTCGTGCACGAGAAGTTCGCGGACGTCGTCGACCGCGTCTACGCCCAGCGACGCTAGCTAGCCTCCTTTCGGTTGGCCTCGAACGATCCGACCGACACCGGAGGACTTTTCATCGGGCGCCGTCCCGGCACGGCGCCCGTGCGCTACCGCGAGGTCGAGCCGAGCTCCAAGCGCCGCAAGCGCGCCGACGGGCTGCTCGCCCACGGCCTGCTCGCCATCGAGCTGGTGCTGTGCCTCTCGCTGTTCGGGCCGCAGCCGCTCGCGTGGTTCTGGCTCGGATCGCAGGTGCAGTACCAGACCGGGTACGTCACCGCGGGCATCGGCACGATCCTGATCGGCTGCCTCGCTTCGCTGATGCTCACGATGGCGCTGGCGAAGCGGGTCGACCACGCCTGGAAACTGGTGCGGCGCGCGGCCGGCCACCGCCAGGAGCGCGGCGCGCTGGAGCGGATCTTCGCCGCCAGCGTCGGCATCGCGCTGATCCTGTTCACGTTCTGGTTCTTCGTGATCCAGGGGCCCGGCCCGAGCCTCGCCCCCGCGTCATAGCGTGGGCTTCCGCGACTACTACCGCCAGTTCGACGACATCGACGAAGCGGCCATGAACCTGGAGCGCCGCGAGCGGCGCCGGCAGGAGAAGGCCGCAGCACTGGCGAGAGCGCCCGACATCGACCTGTCCGGCACCGAGTGGCCCGACCTGCCGCATTCGGAGATCGTAAACGCGGCCATCGCCCGGGCGCGCGGCTTCGTGCAGCGCTACCCCGACCGGCACGCCACCTCGGTGCGACGCCTCCTGGCCGAGCGCCACGGGCTGTCCCCCGACCAGATAGCCCTGGGGAACGGCGCCGCCGAGCTGCTCCAGTCCGCCACCCTCGCGCTTCTCTCGAGCGGCGACGAGCTGGTCACGCCCTGGCCTTCCTATCCGCTCTACCCTCTACTCGCCGCGCATGCCGGCGCCACCCCAATCCCGGTGGAGGATGGCGACATCCCCGCCGCGCTCACTCCCCGCTCGCGCGTCCTGGTCCTCTGCAACCCGAACGACCCAACCGGGTCCTACGCCAGCTCTCGAGAGCTGCGGTCCCTGCTCTCCTCGTTGCCCGACGAGATCTACGTCCTCCTCGACGAGGCGCTCGTCCACTTCCAGGACGCCGAGGACGTGGATGCGTGCCTTCGGCTGGTCGAGGAGTTCCCGAGGCTGCTGGTGGTGCGCACCTTCTCGAAGATCTACGGCCTCTCCGGCCTGCGCGCCGGCTATGCGGTCAGCTCCGACTCGCATCTGCTGGCCGCGGTCGCGCCGGTGCTGGGCATCAACGCGCTGACGCAGGCCGCGGTGGAGTACGCGCTGCGAAGCGGCGACGCGGAGATCGAGCGCCGGCGCGCCGCCGTGGCCCGCGAACGAGCGGTCCTGACCGACCAGCTCCGCGAGCTCGGCGCGGACGTCACCGACAGCCAGGCCAACTTCCTCTGGATCCGAGTCCGCGACATGAGCGGCGACCAGCTCGCGAACGGCCTCCGCAAGCAGGGCGTCATAGTCGCGCCGGGCGGCCCGCTGGGCGAGGACAACCACGTCCGTGCCGCGATCCGAAACGAGGCCGCGTCGAACCGGCTGCGAAGCGCCCTGGAGAACCTGCTCTAGGCGGTGACCTCGAACCAGACGGAGGTGCCCGGCCGCCCGTCGAGGACGCCCCACTGCTCCGCGATCCGCTCGACCAACACGAGGCCCCATCCCGTCGGTGTGTTCCCGTTCGTGCTCCGCGGGACGAGCGCCGGCGCCGCCCCGTTCGTCCTGAGCGGCGGACCGGGCTGGGTGACGAGGAATCGGAGCCGGTCGCCCGCGCGGCGGCATTCCAGCCGTACCGAGCCGTCCGGGCCCACGCCCCCGTGGAGCACGGCGTTGGTGACAAGCTCCGTCACGAGCAGGAGCACATCCCCGTGGAGCGGGTCCGGCAGCCCGGGCACGCGCGCCACGAGCGCTCGCCGCGCGGCGGCTGCGGCGTTCACTCCACCCGCGAGCTCAACCACAAAGTCGTCATCGGTTGCTGCTGCCGGCATCCTCTCCGCTCCTTTGGCACTGGGTCTTGCGCCCGGCCGGGGTCTGGAGCCGGAGGGACGGCGCCGCTTGTTGGGGCAACCGCGTCGAAGCCTACCACCGCCCTCGTCCGGCAGTCAGTCAGCCTAGGCCGGAACCGGAGCCGGTTTGGATGGGCCCGCCTCACCCGCGGACGGCGGCTCGGGGCCGGCGCCACGGGCCTCACCCTCTCCGCCGATCCGGGGCATCCACTCGAGCCAGCTCGGCAGGTACCAGTTCCAGTCCCCGAGCAGCTTCATCGCGGCGGGGAGCATCACCCCTCGGATGATCGTCGCGTCGATCAGGACCGCGACGGCGAGGCCGAGGCCGAGCTCCTTGAAGTCCAGGAACTGAAGCGTCACGAAGACGAGGAAGACGCCGACCATCACGGCGGCCGCGCTGGTGACGGTTCCCGCGGTGGTCGCGATGCCTTGCTGGACGGCCTGGTCGGTGCTCATGCCCCGGTCGTAGAGCTCCCGGACGCGCGACAGGATGAACACGTGGTAGTCCATCGAGAGGCCGAACAGGACCACGAACAGGAACAGCGGCAGCCAGTTCGTGACGCCGCCGTTCGACTCGAAGCCGAGGATGCTCTCCCCGTTGCCGTTCTGGAACACGATCACGAGGACGCCGTAGGCCGCCCCCACCGACAGCAGGTTCAGCAGGATCGCCTTGATCGGGATCACGATCGACCGGAACGTGACCAGCATGAGCAGGAACGCCAGCCCGAACACGAACGCGAAGATCAGCGGCAGCCTGCTGTCGAGGTTGCTCCTGAAGTCCTCGGACGACGCCGCCTCGCCGGTGACGTTGACACTGGCGCCCTCGACCTTGCCCACGGTCGCCGGCACGATGTCGTCGCGCAGCTTGTTGAGCGCATCGAATGACGCCTGGTCGTTACCGCTCCCGACCGTCGGGATGTTGATCTGGGCGACGGTGTCGTCCTTGCTCTCGATGAGCTCTGTGCCGTGCTTGAAGAACTTCGGGTTGCGGTCGACGGCGGCGACCAGCGCGGCGATGCCCGTGGTGGGCCCGCCCGCCTTCACGTCGTCCACCTTCATCACGACGGTCGCCGTCACACCCTCCTGCGGGAAGACCTCCTTCACCTTGTTGTAGGTGACGATGATCGGCAGGTCGGCCGGCAGCTGGTCGACGGCGCTCGTGACGCTCTTCATGCCGAGCGCGGGCAGAGCGAGCGCAATCAGCAGCGCGCCGGTCACCACCAGCGAGATGCCGGGATGGCGCATCACGGCGCCCGTGAGCCCGGACCAGAAGCGGGACTCGCCCACTCCGCGCCCGCCGCGCTTCAGGAACGGGACGCGCCCGTTCTCGACCCGGTCGCCGAGCCAGCTGAGCATGGCGGGCAGGACCGTGAGTGAGGCGAACACCGCCACGGCGACGACGATGATGGTGCCCATGGCGAACGAGATGAAGGTCTTGTCGCCGCTGATGAACATGCCGGCCATCGCGACGATCACCGTGGCGCCGGAGATCAGCACGGCGCGGCCCGACGTCGCCGCGGAGGCCTCGAGGGCGGCCGTCTCGCTCCGGCCCGCCGCACGTTCCTCGCGCTCTCGCTTGAGGTAGAAGAGCGAGTAGTCCACACCCACCGCGAGGCCGATCAGCAGGATCACGGCGGGCAGGTTGCTGTCGACGGGCACGATCTGGCTGGCGATGTTCGTGAGCCCGAGCGCCGCGATGACGGAGCTGAGCCCGATCCACAGCGGCACGGATGCCGCCACGAACGAGCCGAAGGTGAGCAGGAGGAGGATCAGGGTGACCGGGATCGAGAGCATGCCCGCGCTCCCGAGGTCGTCCTGGATCGTCTTGTTGATCGCCTTGTTGGCGCTGGCGTCGCCGATCTGCTCGACCGCAAGGTCGGGATGACGCTTCTGCGCTGCCGCGACAGCGGCCAGCACCGGGTCGATCCGGTCCGCGGCCTCGGTCGAGTCGCCGGCCACGTCGAAGTCCACGAGCGCAGCGTGGCCGTCCTTCGACACGGCGCTCTCACCGTCGAGCGGCGACTTCACGTTCTGGACGTAGGCCACCTTCCGGAGGTGCGACGCCACGTCCTCTACCGCCGCCTTGAACTCGGGGTCCTTGACGGTGTGCGTGTCGCTCTGGATGAAGACGGTCTCCGACTGAGGACGAAGACCCGCCTGATCGAGAGCCAGCTCTGCCTTGTGCGACTCGCCGTTGAAGTTGTCGACGTCGGAGATGAGGTTCGACCCCATCGACAGGCCGATGGCAAAGGCCAGGATCACGAAGGCAAGCCACCCCCAGAACGCCTTCTTGCGGTGCCTGCTGCTCCAGCGCGCCATCCTGGCGGCAAGGTTGTGCGAGGACGGATGCGAGTCCATCTTGTGAAGCTCCTGACGAGCCGAGGTGCGTCGACCGGCCTGGCCGACGTTGGAGCCGGCCGCGGGCGGGGCCGGAAGAGGCGGCCGCCGAGGGCGTGGGGCGGACGCAGGAGCCAGCCTACACCCTTCTGGCAAAGATGCTCTAAAATTGGGTGTCTCAAATCGATGGGATGAGCAGCCGGGAAACAGAGCATCTCCGCGTGCTGATCGCCAACGAGCGGCGCGATCGGCTCGCCCTCGTGGCGCCGATCGTGGCGGCGCTGGGACATGAGGTGATCGCGCGCGAGATCGAGGTCGACGAGGTCGGCCCCGTCACGTCTCGCGAGCGGCCCGACGTGGCGCTCGTGGGACTCGGTGAGAGCTCCCAGCATGCGCTGGAGCTGATCGAGAAGATCGTCCAGGAGGCGTTCTGCCCGGTCATCCTGCTGATCCACGAGCCGAATCCGGGCTTTGTCCGGGAGGCCTCCCGGCGCGGCATTTTCGCCTACATCACCGACGGCGATGAGGAGGACGACCCGCACGAGTGGCAGAGCTCGATCGACATCGTGCTCCGCCGCTTCGCCGAGTACCACGACCTCCAGGGCGCGTTCGGGCGGCGGGCGGTCATCGAGCGCGCGAAGGGCATCCTGATGGAGCGCCACGCGGTCGCGGAGGACGGGGCCTTCGAGTTGCTGCGCTCCCACGCTCGCACGAGCAACCGCAAGCTCGTGGACGTGGCCACCGCCGTGGTCGACGGCCACGCGCTGCTGCCGAAGGGAGCCGGCTAGGCCTGGCCGGACTGGCGGAGCAGGGCGCCCGTCGTCTGCTCCAGGATGCGGCGCCAGGCGTTCGTCTTCTCGCGTTCCTCGCTGACCTTCTTCACGACCTTGCGCACCCGGTTGGCCGAGATCTCGATGCCGTGCTTCGCGCAGGTGGCCTTCAGCTCGTCGTAGTCCTGGGCCAGCTTCAGGGTCACCGATTCGAAGCCGTGGCGGGCGATCTCCACGCGGCGGGTGAAGTTCAGGATGTTCGTCTCGAACATCAGCTCGTCGTTGGGATCGGGCTCGATCAGGACGAAGTCCACGCCCGGATACTTCTCGCGCCAGTGGGTGATCGCCTCGTGCAGGCGCTGGTGGGCCATCAGCTTGAAGGCCTGGTAGCCGATCTGCGGGAAGCCCATGTCCGCCACCCGGCGCACGCGGCTCCCGAGCATCGTCGGGATCACCTTCTGGAAGTCGTTCACGTACGGCACCAGCGGGTTCACCACGATCACGAACTTCGCGCCCGCCTCCACGGCGACGTCCACGTTCGTGGTCGAGCGGAGGCCGCCGTCCACCAGATGGCGGCCCTTCAACTCCACCGGCTTGTAGACCATCGGCAGCGCCGTCGAGGCGGCCACCGCGCGCGAGATCGGCACGTCGTCCCAATCGGGGCCGCCCATGACGATTCGCTCGCATGTGTCGAGGTCCGTCGCCGTGAGGAACAGCTCGTGCTCGAGCAGGCGGAAGTCGTCGACGCGGTCGGGGTCGCTCAGCACGGAGCGGAGGTACTCCTCGATGCCCTTCCCGTCGTACATCCCCGAAGGAAGCGCCTCGGCGAGGCCGACGGCGATGTCGATCACCGAGGTCGAGCGGACCTGGCCGACGATGTTGCGCGCCAGTCCCAGCATCTTCAGCGGCATCAGCGCGCCCGCCCGGGCGAACTCGAGCATGTTCGGCCGCATCAGCGTGCCGCGGTCCACGTCCTTGAAGGGGGTGGGCACCTGCTGGTTGACCACCCGCATCATCTCCTCGGGGGTCACGCCGTTCGCGGTGAGCGCCGCCACGAAGGAGCCGGCGCTCGTGCCCACGTACACGTCGAACTGGTTCACCGTCCGGTTCACGGCCAGCAGGTCGAGCGCCCGCAGGGCGCCGATCTCGTAGACGCCGCCCGTGAAGCCGCCGCCGCCCAGCACCAGCGCGGTGCGCGAGCGTCGCGGCCGGCGCCGCTTCGGCTTTCCGACCGTCTTCCGGTCCTTCTGGGACGGCTTTTCGAGCCGGACCACGTCACCCATGCGGCACCAGTATGACCGCTCCGGTCCCATCGCTAGCGTGTTCTGCGCCCTTGATGCGACGAATCGCAGTACTCGCCGCGGCCCTGCTCATGCTGGTCCCGGCGGCCGCCACGGCCCAGGACAGGGGGCTGATGGTGAAACGGCTGACGAGCCAGATGCGGCTCGCCGGCGGCTTCGCGAGCGCGTACGTGGCCGACGTGAGCGAAGCCGGCGCCGAGCCCGTCTTCCGCTGGCGCGAGCACACCACCCGCATCCTCGCCTCGAACACGAAGCTCTTCACCACCACGGCCGCGCTGGCGCGGTTCGGGACCGACGGCACGCTCGGCACCGAGGTCCTGGGGAACGGGCGAGCTCGACACCGAGGGGGTCTACCGCGGCAGCCTCTACCTCCGCGGCGGCGGCGACCCCACCTTCGGCAGCCGCCGCTTCACCACACGCTCGTACGGAGGCGGCGCCACGGTGCAGGATCTCGCCGTCGCGCTCGACGAGGCAGGCATCCAGCGGGTCACCGGCCGCATCTACGGCGACGAGTCGGCCTTCGACTCGCTTCGCGGCGGCCCGGACTCCGGCTACGGCGTGTCGATCTGGGTCGGCCCGCTCAGCGGCCTCTCGTACAACCGCGGCCTGTTCACCGAGGGCGGCCGCGGCTTCCAGGCCAATCCGCCCGCCTTCGCGGCGGCGCGCCTGGACGACGCGCTCGAGGCCCGCCACATCGCGGTGCGGCTGAAGCCGCGCGCCGGGGTGACCCCGGCCGAGGCCACCGTCCTGGCGAGCGTCGACTCGCCCCCCATGTCGCGGCTGATCCGG
Organism: uncultured Thermoleophilaceae bacterium; assembly: GCA_963808875.1. Classification (GTDB taxonomy): domain Bacteria; phylum Actinomycetota; class Thermoleophilia; order Solirubrobacterales; family Thermoleophilaceae; genus JACVRW01. The sequence continues at coordinate 56,076 of CAWEHM010000012.1, read as the reverse complement.
CTCACGAACAAGCCGTCCGACAACTTCTTCGCCGAGATGCTGCTCAAGGACCTGGCCCACCAGGCCGGCGGGGCGGGCACCACCGCCCGCGGCGCGGCGATCGCCACCCGGTTCGCCCGCCGCCTCGGCGCGCGCCCGCGGCTCGTGGACGGCTCGGGGCTCTCGCGGGGCGACCGCGCGTCCCCCTTCAGCATCGTCAAGCTGCTGACGGCGATGCGCTCGCGCCCCGAGGCCGACGACTTCCTCGCATCGCTCTCCATCGCCGGCAGCGACGGCACCCTCTTCGACCGTATGCAGCGCGGGCCGGCCCACAGGCGCTGCATCGGAAAGACCGGGACGCTGTCGAACGTCAGCGCGCTGTCGGGCTATTGCGAGGCCCGCAGCGGCGAGACCTACGCCTACTCGATCCTCATGAACGGCGTCTACCCCACGTCCGCCCGCCGCCTGCAGGACCAGATGCTGCAGGCGATCGCCAAGTACGGCTAGCCGAGCAGGGCGAGCAGGCCGTCCTCGTCGAGGATCTCGGTGCCGAGCTGCTCCGCCTTCGTCATCTTCGACCCCGGATCCTCACCGGCGACGACGTAGTCGGTCTTCTTCGACACCGAGCCCGTGACCTTGCCGCCGGCCGCCTCGATCCGCTGCGTCGCGTCCTCGCGCGTGAGGTTCGGCAGTGTGCCGGTGAGGACGAGCGTCTTGCCCACGAGCGGGCCCTCGACCGGCGCCGCCGGGCCCTCCTCCTCCATCCTGAGGCCGGACTCCCTCAGCCTCCCGATCAGCTCTCTGGTGCGATCCTCGGCCAGCGTCTCCTCGATCGTGCGCGCCATGATCGGGCCGATGCCCTCGACCTCGACCAGCTGGTCCTCCGTCGCCGCCGTCAGCGCGTCCATCGAGCGGAGGCTGCGAGCGAGATTCCGCGCGTTCACGTACCCCACGCCGGGAATCCCGAGGCCGTAGAGCACGCGCTCGAAGGGCTGCTCCTTCGATGCCTCGAGGGATTGAATGAGGTTGTTGGCAGAGATTTCACCGAAGCCCTCGAGTTGTGACAGCCGGTCGGCCGAGAGGGAGTACAGGTCAGCGGAATCGCCGATGAGCTCCTCGGACAGGAACCGTCGAACGTTTTCCTCACCGAGGCCGTCGATGTCCATTGCCCCGACGAAGTGCTTCACGGCCTGGAAGACCTGGCCGGGACAGCCCGCCCTGTTCGGGCAGATCGTCCAGACGCTGCCCTCCGGCTTGATCGTGGGTGTCGCGCATGCGGGGCACCTCTCAGGCGGACGCGGCGGATCCGACCGCTTCTTCGCGCGCTGCGCCTTCGAGGTCGGGGAGACCACCTGCGGGATCACGTCGCCCGCGCGCATGACGATCACCTCGTCGCCGTCGCGCACGTCCTTACGGAGCAGGTCCTCCTCGTTGTGGAGCGTCGCGAGCTTCACGATCACGCCCGACACCTGGACCGGCTCAAGCACCGCGAACGGCACCATGTGGCCGGTCCGGCCCACGTTCCAGGCCACCTGCTTCAGCGTCGTGGTCGCGGTGGTCGGTGGGAACTTCCACGCGATCGCCCCGCGCGGCTCGCGGCCCACGACGCCGAGCTGGCGCTGTAGGTCGAGATCGTCCACCTTCACGACCACGCCGTCGATCTCGAAGTCGAGCCTGTCGCGGCGCTCGAGCCACGCGTCGCACGCCGCCACGACCTCCTCGACCGTGTCGTGCACCAGCACGTCCGGGTTCACGCGGAAGCCGTGGTCGCGGAGCCAGTCGAGCCACTCGTGGTGGGTGTCGAACTCGAGCCCGTCGACCTCCCCGATCCCGTACGTCCACATCGAGAGCGGGCGCGAGGCCGCCAGCGCCGGGTCGAGCTGGCGGATCGAGCCGGCGGCCGAGTTGCGCGGGTTCATGAAGGTCGGCTCGCCGGCCTCCGCGCGCTGCTCGTTCAGGCGCGCGAACGCCGCCAGCGGCAGGTAGATCTCGCCGCGCACCTCGAGCAGCGGCGGCGCGTCGTCCACGCGCAGCGGGATCGCGCCGATCGTGCGGAGGTTCTGGGTCACGTCCTCGCCCACCTCGCCGTTGCCGCGGGTGGCGCCGCGCACCAGCACGCCGTTCTCGTACACGAGCGAGATCGCCAGGCCGTCGATCTTCGGCTCGGTCACGAACCGCACGTCGCCCATCTCCACGCCCTGGCGCGCGAGATAGCGCTCGCTGCGCACGACCCAGGCCGCCAGCTCCTCCTCGTTGCGCGCGTTCGCCAGCGACAGCATCGGCTGGAGGTGCGGCACCTCCTCGAACTTGTCGAGCGGCCGGCCGCCCACGCGCTGCGTCGGGGAGTCGGGCGAGCGCAGGTCGGGGTGCTCCGCCTCGATGTCGCGCAGCTCGTTCAGCAGCGCGTCGTAGTCGGGGTCGGAGATGTCCGGGTCGTCGAGGACGTAGTAGCGGTGCCCGTGGTACTCGAGCTGCCGGCGCAGCTCCTCGGCGCGGCTCGCTACATCAGTGGCGCTACTCAACGGCCTCTGTGGCGGGACGCAGCAGACGCTCGAGGTCGAACCCCGCGAGCTCCTCCACGCCCGCCTGGTCGGTCAGGTCGAAGTGGATCGGCGTGACCGCGATCAGGCCCTCGGCGATCGCGGCGAAGTCGGTGCCCGGCTCGTGCTCGTAGCTCGGCTCGTCGCCGTACAGGCGGTAGCGCCGCCGGCCGCGCTCGCCCTCCTCTGTGAGCTGCATCCTGTCGTTGTAGACGCGCTTGCCGAGCCGGCACGCGCACGCGCCCTTGACCTCGCCGGGCGGGCCGTTCACGTTCAGCAGCGTGCCCTTCGGCATGGGCACGTCGTCGAGCTCCTCCACCAGTCGGGCCACGAAGCGGGCGAGCGGATCGAAGTCGCGGCTCCGCCCCGACAGCGACACCGCCACGGCCGGCAGCCCGAGCATGATTCCCTCGAGCGCCGCGGCGACCGTGCCCGAGTACGTGATGTCGTCGCCCAGGTTCGCGCCGTGGTTGATGCCCGAGACGATCAGCTCCGGCGGCGCCTCGATCAGGCCGAGCGCCGCGAACCGGACGCAGTCCACCGGCGTGCCGTCGGTGGCGAAGCCCGCGGTGCCGTCGCCGAACTCCACCTCCTCCACCCAGATCGGGTCGTGGAGGGTCACCGCGCGGCCCGTCGCGCTCCGGTTCGAGTCGGGCGCGATCACCTCGAGCTCGACGTCGGGCAGCTCCAGGAGCGCCTTTCGCATCACGTTCAGGCCGGTGGCGGTGATGCCGTCGTCGTTCGTCAGCAGGACTCTCATCTGGGGTCGCTCAAGGGTATGCGACGCTCTCCAGGTAGAGCCCGTGCGGCGGTGCCGTCGCCCCCGCCTCGCTGCGGGGCCGCCCCTCCAGCAGCGCGGCGAACCGGTCCGGCGCGAGGCCCTCGAGCATCGTCCCGACCAGGATCCGGACCATGTGGCGCATGAAGGTGTCGGCCTCGATCCAGAAGGCGAGCACGTCGCCCGGCTCGTCCACCCACTCCGCCCGGAACACGTCCCGCTCGAAGCGCACGTGGTCGGTCTCCGTGGGGGTGAAGGCGGTGAAGTCGTGGGTACCGGTGAGCGCCGTGGCGCATGCGTCGAGCGCGGCGCGGTCGACCGGCCGGGGCCACCACAGCGCCCGCCTCTGCTCGAAGGGGCTCGGCGTGGCGCGCGTGTGGAGCCGGTAGCGGTAGGTGCGCGAGCGCGCGTCGCGGCGAGCGTCGAAGCCGTCGGGGGCGGCCTCGCTGGCCAGCACGGCCACGTCCGCCGGGAGCAGGGCGTTCAGGTTGCGCAGCGGCGCGGGCTCGCCCTCGTGGCTCGCCACCTGCCCACGAGCGTGCACGCCGCGGTCGGTCCGGCCCGCGACCGTGAGCCTCACCTCATGCCGCAGGACGGTGGCCAGCGCTCCCTCCACGGTCTCCTGCACCGTGCGCGCGTCCGGCTGCGTCGCCCAGCCGGCGAAGTCCGTGCCGTCGTACTCGAGGCGGAGACGTGCCGTCAACCGCGCTTGCGGGCCACGATCAGGGCGTACTCGTTCTCGAGCTCGATCGGGCGCGCGTCGCCCGCCCACCGCTCGGCCAGCTCGCGCGCCTCCGTGGTGAGCTGCTCCCAGCGCTCGGGCGGCAGGTTCTGCTTCGCTGCCACCCACGGCGGCGCCGACGTCCCGAGTGCCGTGACCATCTCCTCCGGCGAGTCGAACCGCCACGGCAGCGTCCGCAGCTCGATCTCGAAGCGCGCGGCGAGCCCGTCGAAGCGCTCGCGCACGGTCGCCTCGTCCGACCACTCGTCCGACATGGGCTGGTCGCCCGACGGCGGCGCGTAGCTGCGACCGAGCCGGAACAGATCGGCGGAGAAGCCGCGCTGTGTCCAGGCGGTCATGCCGACCGTGCCGCCGGGGCGCACCACGCGGAACAGCTCCTCGGCGGTCACCCGCGGCCGCGGCGCGATCATCGCGCCGAAGACGGAGCCGACGCAGTCGAAGCGCCCGTCCTCGAACGGCAGGTCCTCGACGTCGGCCTCCACCCACTCGATGTCGTAGCCCTCGCGCTCCGAGCGTGCGCGGCCGCGCTCGACCATGCCGGGCGAGAGATCCGAGGCCACGACACTCGCGCCCTCGCGCGCGCACGCGATCGCGAAGTTCCCGTCGCCGGCGGCCACGTCGAGCACCTCCTGGCCCGCGGACACCGCGCAGGCGTCGGCGAGCGCCTCGGCGGCCGGGCGGAGGGCCTCGGACAGCTCGGCATAGTCGCCGAGCCCCCACATCCAGCGATTCCGTTCCTTTATTGCATCTACGTCCACGGCGCGAGCGTATCGGTCATCGCCGCACCGCAAGCCAAGCTTGCGCTGCGGCGGTCAGAATCCCCGCCGTGAAGGTCTCGGCGAAGAGCGACTACGCGGTGCGGGCCCTGCTCGAGCTGGCCCAGGCAAGCGATGGCGGCGGCCCCGTCAAGGGCGAGCGCCTTGCGCAGGGCCAGGACATCCCGCTGAAGTTCCTCGAGAACATCCTGATCGACCTCCGCCACGCCGGGATCGTGCGCTCCCAGCGGGGCGCCGAGGGCGGCTACTGGCTCGCCCGGAGCCCCGACGAGATCTACGTCGGCGAGGTGATCCGTGCCGTCGACGGGCCGCTGGCCTCGGTGCGCGGCGAGGCGCCCGAGGACCTCGACTACGAGGGCGCCGCGGAGCATCTCCAGACGGTCTGGATCGCCGTGAGGGCTAGTCTTCGAAGCGGTTGTCGACGAGCTCACGCTGGCCGACGTGGTCGCCGGCCGCATGCCGCAGCCGCCTGAAGCGCCTGATCGACGCGCCGGACGCATGGTCGCGCCGCTAGGCGCTACCGCACGACCCTGACGGCCATCGAGGCGGTCGAACGGTTGCCGGCCGGATCCGCCGCGCCGGCCCGCACGACCATCCGCAGCCTGCGCGTTCGCGCGAGCGCTCGCCGTCCACCCGCCGTCAGCCGCAGCCGCAGCGCACGCGTCTGCGCCGTCGCGAGCTCCTGCGCGGACCGTGCGATCACCCGGGTGTGGAGCCCGAGGCGCCGCGCGTCGCGCTTCGACAGGACGGCGCGGAACGTGATCCGAGCGCGTTCGCTCGTCACGACCCGCAGCGCCACCCCGCGGCGGCCCACCAGCTTGCTCCTCTGGACGCTGCGTCCCTTGAGCCCGATGCGCGGCGCCTTGGTGTCCGGTGTGCCCTGGGGGTCGGGTGCCGGACCGCCACCAGGTGCCGGGCCCGGACCAGCCCTGGGCCGCCGGGCAGCAGAACCGCACGATCCGGTGGTTCTGGTTGTCGGCGACCCACAGGCCGCCGGCCGAGTCCACGGTGAGGCCCTCCGGCCGCGAGAGCTCACCGGGGCCGTCACCGCGGGCGCCCCACTTGGCGATGAGGTTTCCGTCGCCGTCGAACTCCTGGATGCGCTGGTTCTCGTCATCGGACACGAAGAGGTGACCCTCGGAGTCGATCGTCAGCCCTCTGATGGTGGCGAACTGGCCGCCGCCGCTGCCGGCGCTTCCCCACTTGGTGAGGAAGTTGCCCGCGGGGCCGAACTTCTCGATCCGATGGTTGCCTGTGTCCGCCACGAAGACATTCCCGGCGTGATCGACCGCCACGTCCATCGGACCGTGGAGCTGGCCGTCGCCCGAGCCGACCGATCCGAACACCGCGAGGGGAGACCCTGTCGGGTCGAGCTTCTGGACACGGTTGTTCTGGAGGTCGGCGACGTACAGGTTCCCCTGTGCGTCGATCGCGCTGCCGTAGGGGTAGTTGAACTCGCCGGGATCGGAACCGGGGCTTCCGAACTTGTTCAGGAGGCTGCCGCCAAAGTCGTAGAGGCTCACGTGGTTTATGGCGTCGGGCACGAACAGCCCATTGGCCGTGGGCGAGATGCTGGCCGGCAGGCTCGGTGCGGTGCTCCATCTGCCGATCGCGGCGCCTGACTCGTCGAACCGCTGGATGTCCTTGGCGCCCCAGTTGGCCACGTAGACACCGCCGCCGGAGGGTGCGGGAGCCACATCGGAGGGCCAGTACAGGTCGCCGAGCCCCAGGGGCGCGCCCACGCTGCGCTTGTAGGCGCCCGCCTGATCGAACTTCTGAAGCCGGTGGTTGTAGGTGTCCGCCACCCACACGGAGCCCCCGGCGGCCGTGACGCCGTAGGGCCACATGAACTGACCGTCGGCCGAGCCCTCGCTGCCCCAGGCCGCCGCGAACCCGCCGTTCAGGTCGAATTTCACGATGCGCTGGTTGTCGCTGTCGGTCACGTAGGCGCCGGTAGCGTCCACCGCGATGCCCTGCGGATGGTCCAGCTGTCCCGGGCCGCCGCCGCTGGACCCGGTCACGCCGTCGCCGTCCCAGCCGGTGTCGGGCACGCCGTTCGTGTCGAAGCGCCAGACGGTGTCGGCACGGGTTGTCACGTACACCATGCCCGCCGAGACGGCGATCTTCTGCGGCTTCTGCGAGCCGGGGATCGTCCACCCACCGACGAGACCGCCGGCAAGGTCGAACTTGTGGACGCTGGCGTTGTTCTGGTCCGCCACGTAGACGTTCGCCCCGTCCGTCGCGATCCCGGTCGGGTACTTGAACGCATCCGCCGTCGGGCTGGACGTACCGGCCTGGCACTGCGTTGTGCAGACCTGGTACGCCGGGCTGCCGTCGGCCACGCCCCTGCCCCAGGCGGAGACGAACTCGCCGCTCGTGTCGAACTTCTCGATGCGGTAGTTGCCGCTGTCCACGACGTACACGGCGCCGGCGGCGGCATCCACAGCGATGTCCTCGGGGAAGTAGAGGTCGCCCGCGGCACTCCCGACGCCGCCCCACTTGGCGAGAAAGCCGCCCGTGGGATCGAGCTTCTGCACCCTGTGCGTGTCGTTCTCCAACACATAGAGGTTCCCGGCCGCGTCCTGCCCCATGCCGTAGGGGGCACGGAACTCGCCGTCGCCCGGTGCGGCGAACGTGTCCACCTTGGTCCACGGGCACGGGTCCGCGCCGGGACAGGCGCTTGCGTCCGCGACCTGAACGTCGGCGAGCGCCACCAGGAGCAGGCAGGCTGCGGCGAGCAGCGTGGACAGCGGCAGGCGGGCTGAAGAGAGCATGCCGCCAGCATCGGTCCACGGGGCCGGCGTTCCAATTGCGCTGCCCGCCACGTTTGTGGCGGTAAACCGCCAAGCGTAGCCCTTGGGGACCATGGTCGCGCCGCTGGGCGACTACGAGAGCTGGAAGGACACCTGCGACACGGTGCACGCGCACACCCAGGTACTGGGGAAGCTGTGCGTGGCGCTCGCTCCGCACGAGCCCCAGCTGCAACACGCCGCGCTCAGGCTGACGGCGCGCGGATGGGAGACCGGTCCGCTCCCGGCGCCGGATGGGTCGGGTGCGGTCGTGGCGGGGCTGGACCTACATCGTCACGAGGCGTTCGCCGAGCACAGCGACGGCCGCACCGAGCGCGTGCCGCTGACACCCGACCGCCCTGTGGGCGAGGTCACTCGTGAGCTGCTGCAGGGCGCGAGCCGGCTCGCGGGAGAGATCCAGATCAACACCACGCCCCAGGAGGTGGACTGGACCGCCCCGCTCGACGAGGACACCGAGCATGCGACCTATGACGAGGACGCCGTCGCGAGCTACTTCGACGCCGCCACGCGGGCCGCGCTCGTGCTGGCCGAGTACCGGGCGCCCTACCGCGGCCGCAAGACCCCGGTGAACGCGTGGTGGGGCTCCTTCGACCTCGCCGTCAACCTGTTCGCCGGCGACGATGCTGACCCGCCGTCCGCCGACTTCATCATGCGGAACTCGATGAACGCAAAGGACGTGACGGTCGGCTGGTGGCCGGGCGACGCACGCATCCCCCAGCCGGCGTTCTACTCGTACGCCCACCCGGCGCCGGAGGGGTTTGCGGAAGGCAGGCTCGAGCCCGATGCCGCCCACTGGCACGCCGACATGGGGCTATTCCTGCTCGACTGGGCGGACGTGATCGCGAGCGACGACCCGCACGCGACCGCGCTCACCTTCGCCCTCTCCTCCTTCAGGCACGCGTGCGACGTGTGTGGCTGGGACCCGGAGCTTGCGTCGAGTGCCGAGGGGAAGCCGCCGCCGGTGAGCTGAGGTCGCCGGCGCCCAGCCGTGTTTGGCGAGGACGCTTCTCATCACTCCGGCTCCAGATGCCAGTTGTAGGTCACGTCGTAGGCCCCACCCGAATGCTCGTCGCTCGTCCAGGTGCCCTCGAGCACGCCGTTCCCGGGCGCGTCGGGCTCGTGGAACGGGTCGCCGGACTCGAGCCACGTGTGCGGGTGGAAGGTGGCCGTCTGGGTGCCGTTCTGGCACGTGATGGTTCCGTTGACGGCCGGCAGGTTCCATCCGAGGGCGTAGTACCCCCGAACGAGTTCCTTGCGGTAGATGTGCCACGAGTGCACGTTCAGCGAGCCCATGGAGCCGTCCGGCTTGATCTGGAGCGTGGCGCTCGCCTGGTAGCTGCAGCCCCCGTTGGTGCCGCTGAAGCTCCACTCCACCGTGCCTCCGACGAGGTGGTAGAGGAAGTCGCTCTCCTCCTGGAAGCCGGACGCGTAGTGCTGGAAGACGAGGCCGGTCGCGGTCCACTTCTCAGTGGTGTTCGCGCTCTGGGTGTGGTGGTGCTCGACCCCCGATGCGGTCCCGACGTAACGCGCGCAGCTGAGGTTGCTCGCGCCCACCCGCACCGGCTTGTCCTGGTCCATCGTCCGGAAGGTGGAGGTGTCGCTGGCGACCAGGACCATCTCGGCGACTCGCTGGCCGGGCGACTCGGGACAGAAGACAGCGAACCGCCGCTGGGCCAGGTCGACGGTCTTGGCGGTGCCGTCGCGCAGCTTGAGCAGCGCCTCCACGTGCAGGTCCGCGTCGTACGGCGTGGACACGGTCAAGGCGCGGACGTCCGGCCCGAACTTCAGGTGCTTGTACGCGCGTGACAGCGGTTTCTGCGGCGGCGTGAGGTCCACCTCGCGCTGCCCGGCGGCTCCCAGGTCCACCTGCTCCGGGAGGATCTCGCCGCCCACGTCCTCGGGCACGGGGTCGAAGCCGTCCCACTCCCAGAAGCTCGGCTTCACGGGGTCGTGGTTCCAGGCGAGCTTGGCGAACTCCGGGTAGGCCTTCGCGAGACCGCCCGGCACGCCGCCGTCGATCGCGTGCATCGCCGTCTGGGTTGCCCCCTGCTCGTAGATCCTCTGCATAACGCCCGGCCCGTAGATGTGCTCGAGCGCGTAGGGAAACACCCATCCGTCGTAGGTGGCGTCGGCGAGCGGCGTGCTCGGCTCCTTCGTGAACCAGGTGAACTCGTGCTCACGATCGTCGTGCGGGTAGACGTACTGGCCGCCCCACGTCGCGACCGCCTCGTCGAGGTGGCCGAAGCTCGAGCACGAAGACAGCGGGAACGCGAACTGGAACGCGTGGGTCAGCTCGTGGGCCAGCTCCCAGCGGGTGGGCAGCTCCGCCCCGGCGTAGAAGACGATGTACGGCGCGGCCTGGGAGCACGGCCCCGGATAGGGGATCGTCTCGCCCTTCGTGGTGCCGTTCGTGCGGTTGACCAGGTAGATGTCGAGCTTGTCGTCGCCGCCGTGGAAGCAGTTCTCATGCTCGTCGGTGACGGGGTCGCGGCCGAACACGGGCCACAGCTTGCGCCAGATCGTGTCGTCGGCCTCCGCGAGCATCGCTCGCGCCCGCGCCGCGAACCGCGCCTGGTTGGCCGAATGCCACCAGATCCGGACATGGCCACCGGCGCCCGCGACCGACCGCCATCCGCGGCGGGCGTACCGGTTGGTCGGGCAGGCCGGCGTGGCACCCGGCGCGGTGCCTGCGCTCGCCGAGGCCGCCGCGCCTCTGGCGGCCGGCGGAGTGAAGAACGGCTCGACCTGCCGGCGCTGCGCGCTCGACAGCTTCGACCAGCTCTCCGCCACCTCGCGCATGACGGTGTCCTCGTGCGCGGTGTCGTCGCCCGCGTAGGCGGCCGGCAGGCGGCGGTCGCCGAAGGCCGCGAAGGCGCGGTACACGAGCCCCTGCTCCGGGCTGAGCTTCCCGGCGGCGATCGCCTGGTTCACCAGCTGCGCGGTGCCGACCGGCACCTTGGTCACGGCGAGCGCCTTCTTCGAGGCGGCGCAGCTCTTCCCGATGCAGGCGAGGACGCGATAGCTCCCCAGCGCCTGGCCGTCCGGGATCTTCAGCTCGGCGCCGAGGCGGCTCGTGCCGGAGCGGCGGCCCTTCGCGACCTTGGCCCCACCCTTGAGGCGGACGTCCTGGCCGTCGCGCTTCGCGTTCGCGGAGAGGTAGAAGCCGACCGCGGCCGCGCGCGTGCGGCCCTTGCGAGCGACGGTCACGTCCACGGTGGTGCTCGCGCCGGCCGTGGCGCTCCGCGGCACGGAGACGGAGCGGACCTTCACGGTCCCGGCGTGCGCGCCGGCGACAGGCGCGGCAATCGCCAGCAGGAGGAGGGCAAGCGGCAGGGTGCATTTGGCTCTCATGACGGCCGCCAAGCTAGGTGGCGGCCCTCAAAGGGCTCTCAACCGAACCTCAATGCGCGTTGTGGGCGAGCACCACGGACGTCTCGATCTGGCGCTCGGGAATGTCCCAGTACGCCCGCAGCAGCTCAGCGGTGCGCTCGTCCCCCACATACTCGAATCCGTACCGCTCGTAGAAGCGGATTGCCCATGTGGCGGACGCCCAGGTGCCCACCAGCATCGGCCGGGTGGCGAGCTGGAGCAGGTGCTCCAGCAGCGCGCCGCCGATGCCGCGACCCTGGCTCTCGGGCACCACGTACGCGTGCCGGATCAGGTTCACGTCCCGCACCGGCTGGACGCCCATGATCCCGAGCAGCCCGGTGTCGTCCTCGTAGCCCCAGAACTCGACACTCCGGCGGCGATCTCCGCGTCGAGCTCCTCGCCTGGCATATAGGGCTCGTGCCAGCGGTCCGCCGGGATCACGCCGCGATACACCTGCGCGGCGGCGTTCACGATCGCGAGGATCTCGTCGCGCTCGTCGTCGCGGCAGGGCCGGATGGTCACCGCCCGGAGGCTAGTCGGACCAGATCTTCATCAAACAGGACCTGCGCGAGTCACCGGAGGATCATCGCCGGGTCCTGGCGGTGCTGACGTTTCTGCGCTCTGGCCACCCTTAGCCAGCTCGAGCGCCTCCTCCCAGGTCGTGACGTACTCGATCCGCACGATCACCCCGTCACGGAACGTGGTCACCTGGTGGTACAGCTCGTTCTCCATCTCGAGGCCGCTGCCCTTCCCACGGACGGCGTGGCGCAGGCGAGTGGCCACGCGATCCCCGGCGTCGACGTGCTCCTGGGGGAGGAGCTGAAGCTCGTCGAACGTCTCGTCGAGCCCCTCCCAGAAGCGGATGATGCCCGGGGTGCCGATCGCGGAGTCCGAGCGCTGGTGGTCCGGCAGCACCCACTCGACGTCGCGATCGAAGTCCTTGACGGCGGCCTCGAAGTCGCGCCGGTTGTATGCGTCGATGAAGTCTCGCGTGGTGTCGACGTTCTCCTGGGACATGCCCAGGCTCAGTTCTAGCGCTTCGGCGGCAGGGACCGCGCGTACGTCACCCCGCGCTTCACCCACGGCTCGAGCTGGCGCTTCGTGCGGACGCCGTCCTCGTCCACCCGTAGCCAACCCTGCATCTCGCGACCGCGCATCACCATCGGCGAGGCATGCTGCTTCGCGACGAGCTTGTCCGTCTCCTCGGGATCCACGCGCACCAGCAGCCCGCCCTGCCCGCTGGCGGCCACGGACATGTTCCCGCCGATCAGGAACGCGAGGCCGCCGAACATCTTCTTCTCCGTCACGCCGGCCTCGCCGGCGACCAGCTCGCGGATGCGGTTGGCGAGGTCCTCGTCGTACGCCACTCAGGGCAGCGTAACCGGGACCGGCTCCGCGGTCGGCGCGTTCGGGCGCAGCCACACGATTTCGCCCTCCGAGAGCTCCAGCTCCTCGGCCTGCGCCTTCGTTGTCTGGACCCAGGTCTTCTCGCCGTCACCGAGCGTGAGCTCCACCCGCACCTCGAACCCGAGGTGCACCAGGCGGTCGATCATCGCCTCCGCGGTGCCCTCGCCCGGCTCGCGAAGGATGTCCACGTCGTGCGGGCGGATGGAGCGCCCGGACAGCTCTGAGATCGGGCCGACGAAGCCCATCACGAACTCGTTCGCCGGCTGCTCGTAGAGCTCCTTCGGCGAGCCCATCTGCTCGATCCTCCCGTGGTTCAGCACCACGATCTGCTCGGCGACCTCCATCGCCTCCTCCTGGTCGTGCGTCACGAACACGGTCGTGACGTGGACCTCGTCGTGGAGGCGGCGCAGCCAGGCGCGGAGCTCCTTGCGCACGGTGGCATCGAGCGCGCCGAACGGCTCGTCCAGCAGGAGCACCCGCGGCTGAACGGCGAGCGCGCGAGCAAGCGCCATCCGCTGGCGCTGCCCGCCGGACAGCTGCGACGGGTAGCGATGCGCGAAGCCCTCGAGGTGCACGAGCCTGAGCAGCTCGTCCACGCGCGCCTCGATCTCGTCCTTGGGCCGCTTGCGGATGGTGAGGCCGAACGCCACGTTCTTCGCCACCGTCATGTGCTTGAACGCGGCGTAGTGCTGGAACACGAACCCCACGTTCCGCTGCTGCGGCGGCTGGCTCGTGGCATCCTCGCCGCCAATCGACACCGTGCCGGTGTCCGGCGACTCGAGCCCGGCGATCACGCGCAGCAGCGTGGACTTGCCGCCGCCGCTCGGGCCGAGCAACGCGGTGAGCGAGCCGTCGCGGACCTCGAGCGACACGTCGTCGAGGGCGGTGTAGTCGCCGAACTGCTTGGTCACGGAGTCGACGACGATGCTCATGTGCGGGCTTCCTTTGGCTTGATCAGGTTCATGGCGAGGAGGGTCACGAGGGCCAGGACGCACAGCACGACCGAGGCGGCGTAGGCGCCCGTCTCGTTGAAGCGCCGGAACTCGCTCTCCACAAGCAGCGTTGCGGTCTCGGTCTGGCCCTGGAGCTTGCCAGACACGATGCTCACAGCGCCGAACTCGCCGAGCGCGCGGGCGGTGGTGAGCACCACGCCGTACGCCACGCCCCAGCGGATCGCGGGCAGGGTGATGCGGAAGAAGGTCTGGAACGGGCCCGCGCCGAGCGTTGCCGCGGCCTGCTCCTGCTCGGTGCCGATCTCGCGCAACACGGGAATCGTCTCGCGCACCACGAACGGCAGCGACACGAACATGGTGGCGAGGATCATGCCCGGCGTCGAGAAGATGATCCGGATGCCCTGCTCCGCGAACCAGTTGCCGACCCACCCGTCGCGCGTTCCGTAGACGAGCAGCAGGGACAGCCCGACCACCACCGGCGACACCGCGAACGGCAAGTCGATCGCCGCGTTCAGAAGCGCGCGCCCGCGGAAGCGCTGGCGGACGATCACGAGCGCGGCGACCACGCCGAAGATCGTGTTGAGCGGCACCGCCACGGCCACCATCACGAATGTCAGGTAGAAGGCGTGCTGCGCCTCGGGCGTCGTGACCGCGTCCCACGCGGCGCCGATCCCGTCCTGGAAGGCGTTGACGAACACCAGCACGACGGGGACCCCGAGCAGCAGCGCCAGGTAGCCAAGCGCGATGAAGCGGAGCGCGTACCTACTCCTCATGCCTCAGCGCCCTCTTCGAGAAGTATCCGAAGACCAGCAGGACCACCAGCGCGATCACGAGCAGGACAACCGACACGGCGGAGGCCCCGACCGGGTTGTCCGACTCCACCATCGAGAAGATGAACACGGACGCCGCCTGCGTCTTGAACGGGATGTTCCCCGTGATCAGGACGAGCGAGCCGAACTCGCCCACCGCGCGGGCGAACGCGAGGCCCGCGCCGGCGAGGATGGCCGGCGTGAGGTTCGGGAGGATGATGCGCCGGAAGACGGTGAACCGGCTCGCCCCGAGCGACTCCGCCGCCTGCTCCATCTCGCGGTCGAGCTCGAGCAGCACCGGCTGCACCGCCCGCACCACGAACGGGAGCGTCACGAACAGGAGCGCCATGACCACCGCCGTGCGCGTGAAGGCGACGTTGATGCCCACCGGGCTGTCCGGCCCGTAGAACGCGAGCAGCGTGAGGCCGGCGACGATGGTCGGCAGCGCGAACGGAAGGTCGATCAGCGAGTTCACCACGCTCTTGCCGGGGAACTCGTCGCGTACCAGCACCCAGGCGATCAGCGTGCCGAACAGCACGTTGATGAGCACGACGACCAGCGACGCCCCCAGCGTCAATTTCAGCGAGGCGACCGCCTGGGGGCTCGTGACCGCGTTCCAGAAGGCGTCGATGCCGTTCTCGAACGCCTTCGAGACCACCGCCGCCAGCGGAATCAGGGCGACGATGCTCAGGTAGCCGATGGCCAGGCCACGGCTGAGGGCCGCCCCCGGAATGGGGACGGCCCTCGACACCACAGGAGGGGCTGCGGTGGCTTGGCTAGCCGGACTCAGTGCTCTTCCCCTGGTCCTGGAAGATCTTCGCCACGAGGCCCTTCTCGGGGTCGAAGAAGTCCGCGTTGACCTTGTCCCAGCCGCCGAACTTCGTGATGTCGAACAGGTCCTTCGGCGTTGGGAACTTGTCCGCGCCGGGGGTGTCCTTCACGACCGGGCGGTAGCCCTTGCCCACGAAGATCTTCTGGGCGGTCGGCGTGTACAGGAAGTCCACGAAGCTCTTGGCCAGCTTCGGGTCCTTCGCGGTGCTCGTCGCCGCGACCGGGTTCTCGATCAGGATCGTCTGGTCGGGCACGATGTAGTCGAGGTCCTCGCCCTTCTGCTGGGCCAGGATCGCCTCGTTCTCGTAGCCGAGCAGCACGTCGCCCTTGCCGCTCGAGAACGTCGCGAGCGACTCGCGCGCGCTCTTGTCGAGCACGGACACGTTCTTGAACAGGTCGGCGATGTACTGCTCCGCCTCCTGGGCGACTTGCCCTCCTCGAGCTGAGCGCCGTAGGCGGCCATGATGTTCCACTTGGCGCCGCCCGAGGTGAACGGGTTCGGCTCGAGCACGTCGACCTTGCCGGTCACGAGGTCGTCCCAGCCCTTGATGTTCTTCGGGTTGCCCTTGCGGACCATCAGGACGACGACCGAGTCCGTGACGTTGCCCTTGTACTGGTTCTGGTTCCAGCCCTTGTCGACGATGTCCGCGTCCACGAGCCGGGTCATGTCCGGCTCGAGCGAGAACTCGACGACGTCGGCCGGCAGCCCGCCCTCGACGGCGCGCGACTGCTCGCCCGACGCGGCGTAGGACTGGCTGAAGCTCACGCCCTTGCCCTCGGGCGTCTTGTTGAAGGCCGGGATCAGCTCCTTGTAGGCCTCCTCCGGGGTGGAGTAGGCGACGAGGGTGAGCTTGCCGCCGGAGCCGTCGCCCCCGGACGAGGCGTCGCTCTTCCCGCCGCAGCCGGCGGCAGCCAGCAACGCGACGATCAGAGCCAGGCCGCTCAGCAAGCGGTTACGAGTCAGAATCATTCTCCACCTTGTCAATCGACTTTACCGGAGGCCGGAAAGTAGCAAAAGCCGATCGAGTTAGTGGAGAATCGCGTGCGGCCTTGTTCAGAAGCCGATTCGGGATAGGTTGGCCCGATGCCGGGCGGCGCAAGCCCCTTCCCTCCGATCGCGGACTGGAGGGAAGCCCCTCTCAGCCGTCCGCCACGAGGAGCCGGTAGCCGCGGTCGAGCTCCTCGAGCTCGAGCAGGTCCGCGTGACGCCGCTCCCACGCGCCTGATTCGAGGTCCGCGCCCAGCCGCGCGAGCCCGTCCTCGACGCATGCGTCCTCCATCTGCGCGAACACCGAGATCCCGGAGCGCACCTGCGGATCGAGGTACGCGTGTGGCCGCCGCCAGTACGCGTGGAAGAAGCCGTCGGTGCAGTCGTGCGGGATCGGGACCGGCTCGACGCGGGCGCCGCCCATGTATTCGACGATCTCCTCGAGCCGGAACGCGTCCGCCATGATGTCCGCGGCGCACGGGAGGTACTCGTTCACGAGCCAGGTGTCATCGATCGTCGCCGGGTCGAAGGTGAGGATCACGACGCGTCGCGCAACCCGCCGCATCTCGGCGATACCGCGGGCGCGGTCGCTCCAGTGATGGTCGCTGAGCACCGCCATCGCCGCATCGAAGCTGCCGTCCTCGAACGGCAGCTCCTCGGCAACAGCCCGGACCACCGGCGCGGCGCCCTCGGGCCGCTGGGCGATCATCACCTCCGACGGCTCGACCGCGACCACGTCCAGATCCTCCGGCTCATAGGACCCCGCGCCCGCGCCGACGTTGACCACCGTGCGCGCATCGCCGAGAGCCGCGCGAATCCGCGCCGCGATCCTCGGATCGGGCCGCCGGACGGCCGTATAGCTCTTGCCGATCTCGTCGTAGAGCAGGCGGTGAGCGTAACCCTCCGAAAGGGGTCTGACCCTTTTCGGAGGGTGGTCGAGGGTTGGCTAGAGGCCCGCGGGGTGGCGGACCGCGTATCCCGACGAGCCCCGGTGGGTGCTCGTCCAGCGTGAGCCGGTCTCCCCGATCGCGCTCGTGTCGAAGCGGCGGTGGTCCACGACCATGTAGGCGTGGCCGGCGTTCGCGTAGATCGTCACGTGGCGGCCGGGGCCGGGCAGGCCGTAGCTCATGAAGCCGGTCGAGTCGAGCGGCGTCCGCAGCAGGCCGGCGTAGTGCAGCGCGTACGAGACCGAGCCTGAGCAGTCGTAGCCGGAGTCGTGGTAGGTGCCGTGCCCGCCGCCGTACTTGTAGGGCATCGTCGCAATGCGGTTCGCGGCGCGGACGATGCGGGCCACGCGGCCGTGGCCGCCGCCCCCGCCTCCGCCTCCGGAACCCGAGCCGCGGCGCTTCAGCGTCCGGCCCGAGCCGAGCCCCATGGCGTGGCGGGTCTGCGGTCCCACGACGCCGTCGGCCACCAGGCCGTGGCGGCTCTGCCAGCGCTTCACGGCGGCCTCGGTCCCCGGCCCGAACACGCCGTCGGCCGGCACGCCGAGCACCCGCTGGAGCGATCGCACCCCACCGCCTCGGTGCGACCGGTGATGCCGATGCGTCTTAACGGCCGTGCCGCTCCGATGGCGCCGCTTCAGGATCGGCCCCGAGCCGAGCCCCATCGCCGCGCGCGTCTGCGGCCCCACGATGCCGTCCGCGACGAGCCCGTGGCGGCGCTGCCAGCGCTTCACGGCGCGCTCGGTCGCGGGCCCGAAGACGCCGTCGGCGCTCACGCCCACCTTGCGCTGGAGCTTCCGGACGTCGGCGCGCTTGCTTGCGGCGTGCGCCTTCACCTCGGCGCCCGCTCCAGCGGGCGCGCCCATGCCCATGCCGCATGCGAGCGCAAGCGCGACAACGACCGAAACAGCCTTCCTCTGCACGTCTACGGCACCTTCTGTCGGGTTCCGCCTACGAGGTGAGCTGACGGGCTCGCGCGCTTGCGCTACACCCAGGCAGAGCCCGGGCGATTCGCCCCAGCGGCCCGAAGGCCGCATCGGTTCCCCCGTTCGCCCCACCCGGAAGTGAGGCGATTCGGCGTCAGGACAGGCAGGTCGTTCTATCAACAACCGTTCCTTTTTTCCTGCAAGCTGCACGATTTGTTGCAGAATGACCCCATGAAGGAGCTCTGCGCCCGGAATTTGGCACTGGACCGCCCCGCATCCGAACATCGGCGTGGAGGTGAGCTCGTACTGGATCCCCGAGCTCAGACTGCTGCTTGACCCGCTCGCCGTTCCGGACGAGATCGACGACGTGGACTGCATCCTCCTCACCTGCCGCCACCACGTCCGCGACTCGTCTCGAGGCGGCCGAGCGCTTCGACGCCACGATCCAGGCACCGCGGACCGGCATGCACGAGTTCGGGGACGACACGCCCGATCCAGGCGTACGACTTCGGCGATCAAGCTCGTGGGCGGCGAGGTGACCGCTCACCAGGTCGGCGGCCTCAGCCCGGACGAAACCGCGCTCCACATCCCGTCCGTGCGCGCGCTCTGCATCGCCGACGGAGCGATCCGCTACGGCGATGAGCTCGACTTCGTGCCCGACCAGTACATGGACGACCCGGAGCAGGACAAGGCCGACCTGAAGCGCGGCTTCGGCGAGCTGGCCGACCAGCTCGACTTCGACGTCCTGCTGCTCGCGCACGGCACGCCGTACCGAGCGGCGGCCGCGACGCCTGCGGGCTTCGCGGCAGAGCTTGAGACACCGCAGCCGCCGAAGCGAGCCGCTGAGACGTACCGGCTCCAGCCAGGCCGAAGGCGTGCTTCGCACGCCGAAGGTCGCGCCGGTGCGCGGTTATCGCGGCTAGACGAGCTCGAGGAAGACCATCTCGGTCGAGTCCGACTTCCTGGGGACCGAGCTTCAGGATCCGGGTGTAGCCGCCCTCGCGCTCGGCGTAGCGCGGAGCGATCTCCTCGAACAGCTTGTAGACGACGAACTTGTCCTGGCCCAGCCGGGCCATGGCGAGCCGGCGCGAGTGGTGGTCGCCCTTCTTGGCGAGCGTGATCAGCCGCTCCAGCTCGGGCTTGACCGCCTTGGCCTTGGCCTCGGTGGTCTGGATCCGCTCGTGGTCGATCACCTCGCGGCAGAGGTTCATGAACAGCGACTTCCGATGGGCCGAGTCCCGCGACAACTTGCCGCGTTGCTTCTGGTGGCGCATGGCCGCCGAACCTTACCCGGCGCGCAGGTTCAGCCCGCGCGCGTCGAGGGTCTCCTTGACCTCCTCGATCGACTTGCGGCCGAAGTTCGGAATCGCCGCCAGCTCGGACTCGGACTTCTGCACGAGGTCGCCGACCGTCTGGATGCCGGCCCGCTTCAGGCAGTTGTACGAGCGCACGCCCAGCTCGAGCTCCTCGATCAGGATGTCGTCCATCCCGCCCGCGGAGGCGCCGGCACCGTCGCCCATGCCGTCCGCACCGGCCACCAGCGCGGCGCCCTGGTCACGCAGGGCCTCCACGCGGTCGGCGTCGGTGAAGATCGCCAGGTACTTGATCAGGATCTCGGCGGCCTCACGCAGCGCGGCCTGCGGGTCGAGCGACCCGTCGGTCTCGATGTCCATCGTGAGCTTGTCGTAGTCGGTCTTCTGGCCGACGCGGGCGGCGTCCACTGAGTACGCCACGCGCTTGACCGGCGAGAAGATCGAGTCGATCGGGATCACGCCGATCGGCTGGTCCGGCGTCTTGTTGTCCTCCGCCGGGGAGTAGCCGCGGCCGTGGCCGATCGTGAGGTACATCTCGAGCTTGGTCTTCTTCTCGAGCGTCGCGATGTGGGCCTCGGGGTTGAGGATCTCGACGCCCGAGGGCAGGTCGATGTCGCCGGCGGTGATGTCGCCGGGGCCGGTCACGACGAGCGGCGCCTCGATCTCGGCCGCGTCGGAGTGCATGCGGCAGACGATCTCCTTGAGGTTGAGGACGATGTCCGTCACGTCCTCCTTGACGCCGTTGATCGTCGAGAACTCGTGCGCGACGCCCTCGATGCGGACGCTCGTGACGGCGGCGCCGGCCAGCGACGACAGCAGGACCCGCCGGAGCGAGTTGCCGAACGTGTAGCCGAAGCCGCGGTCGAGCGGCTCGATCGTGAAGGTGCCGCGATTGTCCTCGACCTTCTCGGCGGAAATCTGGGGAGTCTGAAACTCGATCATTTGGAGAGGTGGTTCCTTCGCTTGTATCCGCACCCCGTCCGGGCAAGGACGGAAGCGGAGTTCGGTGCTACTTCGAGTAGAGCTCGACGATGAGCTGTTCCTGCACCGGTGTGGTGATCTCCGCACGTTCGGGGAGGCGGAGCACCTTGGCGGTGAGGCCGTCGTGGTCGGCCTGGAGCCAGGCCGGCACGGCGGAGGTCAGCTCGGTCGCGTCACGCACCACCGGCTCGACCGGAGCACTGGGCTTCATGGTGATGACGTCGTCGGGCTTCAGTTGGTATGACGGGATGTCCACGCGGCGGCCATTGATGTGCCAATGCCCGTGCCGGACCATCTGACGCGCCTGGCGGCGTGAGCCGGCAAAGCCGAGCCGCACGAGCACGTTGTCGAAGCGGGACTCCAGAAGACGCAGAAGGTTCTCGCCGGTCACGCCCGTCTGACGGCTCGCCTTCGCGTAGTAGTTGCGGAACTGCTTCTCCAGCACGCCGTAGTACCGGCGGGCCTTCTGCTTCTCGCGCAGCTGCAGCCGGTACTCCGACTGGCGCGCGCGCCCGCGACCGTGGTCGCCGGGCGGGTAGTTCCGGCGCTCGACGCCGCACTTGTCCGTGAGGCAGCGCTCGCCCTTCAGGAAGAGCTTCATCCCCTCCCGGCGGCACTGCTTGCACTGGGACCCCGTTTCGCGCGCCATCAGACACGCCTCCTCTTGCGCGGCCGGCAGCCGTTGTGGGCCTGCGGCGTCACGTCGCGAATCCCGGTGATCTCGAGCCCGGCGGCCTGGAGCGAGCGGATCGCCGTCTCGCGGCCGGATCCCGGACCCTTCACGAAGACCTCGACCTTCTGGAGGCCGTGCTCCATGCCCTTGCGCGCGGCGGCATCCGCCGTGACCTGCGCGGCGAAGGGCGTGGACTTGCGGGAGCCCTTGAAGCCGGCGCCGCCGGCGGACTCCCACGCGATCACGTTGCCGTCCTTGTCGGTCAGCGACACGATCGTGTTGTTGAAGCTCGTCTTGATGTGCGCCTGCCCGAAGGGCACGTTCTTCCGGACGCGTCTGCGTCCGCGGGGCCTGCGTGGCTGCGGCATCTAGTGCTTCCTCACCTTCTTCTTGCCGCCGCCGGCGGAGGAGCCGCGCTTCGGGCCCTTGCGGGTCCGCGCGTTCGTCTTCGTCCTCTGGCCGTTCACCGGCAGGCCGCGCCGGTGGCGAAGGCCCCGGTACGCGCCGATCTCCATTAGGCGCTTGATGTTCTGCGACTGCTCACGACGGAGGTCACCCTCCACGAGGAGCTCATCGACCCGCTTCGCGGATCTTGCGTACCTCGTCCTCGGTCAGGTCCTTCACGTAGGTGTCCGGAGTCGACGCCGGCCTTGTGCAGGACCTCGTTCGAGGTCGACCGGCCGATGCCGTACACGTACGTGAGCCCGATCTCGACCCTCTTGTTGAGGGGGATGTTGATCCCAGCTATGCGTGCCATCTAGCCCCTCGTCACCCCTGACGCTGCTTGTGACGGGGGTTCTGGCAGATGACGAGGACCGCGCCGCCGCGGCGGATGATCTTGCACTTCTCGCACATGGGCTTTACTGATGCGCGGACCTTCATCTAGCTCCGAGGAATCGGGAAACGTATCGAACAAACGAGGATCGGCGCGGGAGCCCAGGAGACGGCTCAGCGCCGACCGGAAAGAGTAGCAGCCTGCAGCGGTTCCGCCTCGGTCAGGTGCCAGGGCGTGAGGATGCGCGGGCCGTCCCCCGTAATGGCGACGGTGTGCTCGAAGTGGGCGGCCAGCGAGCCATCCTCGGAGTAGACCGCCCAGTTGTCCGAGCCCATGCGCACGTGATGCGTTCCCACGTTCACCATCGGCTCGATCGCGAGCACCATGCCCTCCTCGAGCTCTGGCCCCGTACCGGGGTCCCCGAAATTCGGGATCTGCGGGTCCTCGTGCATGGCACGGCCGATTCCATGGCCCACCAGCGAGCGGATCACGCTGAAGCCGTCCGCCTCCACGCGCGCCTGGACCGCGTGCGAGACGTCCCCCAGGCGGTTGCCCGCCACGCACTGCTCGACGGCGTCGAACAGTGAGGCCTTCGTCGTGGCCAGGAGCCGCTTGGCGATCGGCGTGACGTTGCCGATCGGGTGGGTGATCGCGGCGTCGGCCACCCAGCCGTCCAGCACCACGCCGATGTCCACCGAGAGCAGATCGCCGCGCTGGAGCCGGTACGAGCCCGGGATGCCGTGCACGACCATCGAGTTCGGCGACGCGCAGATCGAGCCCGGGAAGCCGCGGTAGCCCTTGAAGGCGGGCTCGGCGCCCTGGGAGCGGATGAAGCGCTCGGCGGCCTCGTCGAGCTCGGCGGTGGTCACGCCCGGGCGCGCCTTCTTGCGGAGGATCTCGTGGCAGCGCACCAGCACCCGGCCGGCGGCGGCCATCTTCTCGATCTCCTCGGGGGTCTTGCGGTGGATCACTGCTCGATCTCTCGTCCTCGAGACGCTTCGCAGCCAGTGTCGCACGGATCAGGTCGTGCACCTCGTCGGGCGAGCGGCTGCCGTCGAAACGGCATGAGCACGTCCTTCCCGTCGTACCAGTCGATCAGCGGCTCGGTCTGCTCGTGGTAGACGGACGAGGCGCTTGCGCACGGTCTCGGGCTTGTCGTCGTCGCGCTGGATCAGCCGCGAGCCGTCCTGGTCGCAGACGCCCTCGTGCTTCGGCGGGTCGAACTCGATGTGGTAGACGTGCTGGCCCTTCGCGCACGTGCGGCGGCCGGACAGCCGCCGGACCACCTCGTCGTCGGGCGCCTCGATCAGGAGCACCGCGGTGAGCTCCCGCCCGCGGCTGTCGAGCAGGCGCGTCGAGCATCTCCGCCTGGCCGACCGTGCGCGGGAAGCCGTCGAGCAGGAAGCCGTTGTCGGCCTCGCCCGAGTCGAACCGCTCCGCGATCACCTCGCAGATCAGCTCGTCCGGGACGAGGTCGCCGGAGTCCATGTACTCCTTGGCCTTCCTGCCGAGCTCGGACTGGGCCTCCACCGCCTCGCGCAGGATGATCCCGGTGGAGTAGTAGGGCAGGTCGAAGTCACTTGCGCAGGCGATCGGCCTGCGTGCCCTTCCCGGCTCCCGGAGGGCCGAGGAGGACCAGGTTGAGCTCGCTCACTTGAGGAAGCCCTCGTAGTTGCGCATCATCAGCTGCGCCTCGAGCTGCTTCATCGTGTCGAGGGCCACGCCCACGACGATCAGGATCGAGGTGCCGCCGAAGTAGAAGTTCGCGGCCGTCTGGTTGATCAGGATCGTCGGCAGGGCGGCCACCAGGGCGAGGTAGAGCGCGCCCGGGAAGGTGAGCCGGGCCAGGATCCGGTCGAGGTATTCGGCCGTGGGTCTTCCAGGCCTCACCCCCGGAATGAACCCGCCGTACTTCTTCAGGTTGTCGGCCTGCTCCACGGGGTTGAACGTGACCGCCGTATAGAAGTAGGTGAAGACGATGATCAGGATCGACTCGCCGATCAGGTACGGCGCGTGGTTCGGGTTGAAGAAGGTGGAGAAGTCCTGCGCCCACTGAGCCTGGGTGAGCGTCCCGACGGTGGGCGGGAACGCCATCAGCGAGGCGGCGAAGATCACCGGGATCACGCCGGCCATGTTCACGCGCAGCGGCAGGTAGGTCGAGCCGCCGCCGGCCATCCGGCGGCCCACCACGCGCTTCGCGTACTGGACCGGGATGCGGCGCTGGCCCTCCTGCATGAACACGATCGCGGCGATTACCGCCAGCGCGATCAACGGCATCATCAGGACGAAGATCTGGTCCGGGTTCGTCCACCAGGCCTGGATCCCGTTCGGGATGCGCGACGCGATCGAGGCGAAGATCATCAGCGAGATGCCGTTGCCGATGCCGCGCTGGGTGATCAGCTCGCCGAGCCACATCAGGAGCACGCAGCCGGCGGTGAGCGTCATGACGATCACGAAGACGCGGCCGAAGGTGAAGTTCTCGACGACGTCCGTGCCGCCGCGTCGAGAAGGTCCGGAACAGGAACACGTAGCCGATCGACTGGCCGAAGGCGAGCGCCACGGTCAGGTAGCGCGTGTACTGGGTGATCTTCTGCTGCCCGACCTCGCCCTCCTTGCGGAGCTTGTCGAGCTGCGGCACCACGACCGTGAGCAGCTGCAGCATGATCGAGGCCGTGATGTACGGCATGATCCCGAGCGCGAAGATCGCGAAGCGCTGGAGCGAGCCGCCCGAGAAGACGTTCAGGAGGCCGAGCACGCTCGAGCCCGTGAAGTTGTTCGCGATGTCCTTGACCGCGTCGACGTTGATCCCCGGCGCGGGGATGTAGGCGCCGAGCCGGTAGAGCGCGAGCATGCCCGCCGTGAAGGCGAGCTTCTTCCTGATCTCGGGAACCCTGAACGAGTTCAGGAACGTCCTGAGCATCCTGGCTACTCCTCGATCAGCTGACAGGTGCCGCCCGCGGCCTCGATCTTCTCGCGAGCCGTCTTCGAGAAGCCGTGGGCGTGCACGGTGAGCGCCTTCGAGATCTCGCCCTGGCCGAGGATCTTGACCGGCACCTCGCGGCGCGTGGCGAGGTTCTTCTCGCGCAGGGAGTCGGGGGTCACCTCGGACCCCTTGTCGAAGCGCGCGTCGAGGTCCCGCAGGTTGACCGGCTGGGTCTGCGTGCGGAACTTCTCGAACGGCATCGACTTCTTCATGTGCGGGCCGCGCAGCTTGCGCATCCGCATGTGGATGGGGGTCTGCCCACCCTCGAAGTTCACCTTCTGCCGCGCTCCCGAGCGGGAGCCCGCGCCCTTGTGGCCGCGGCCGGAGGTCTTGCCCGTGCCCGAGCCCTCGCCACGGCCGACGCGCTTGCGCGGCCTGCGCGACCCGGGGGCCGGCTTCAGCGAGTGGAGTCCGATGCGCTCGTCAGCCATCGACCTTCACCAGATGGCTCGACGGCATGAACCAAGCCGCGAACGGTGGGGTGATCCTCCCGCTCGACGGTCCGTCCGATCTTTCCGAGGCCAAGCGTCTTCAGGGTCTCGTTCTGCTTGCGGCTCGCGCCGGCGGAGGACTTCACCTGCGTGATCGTGAGCTTGCATCACGCGGGCGCCTCCTCCACGGCGGGCGGCTCGGCGGCGGGCTCCTCGGCCGGAGCGCGCTCCTCGAGCCCGAGCACCTCGCGCACGGTCAGCCCGCGCAGCTCGGCGACCTGGTCGGGGCTGCGGAGCGCACTGCAGCGCCGCCACGGTGGCCTTCACCAGGTTGATCGGGTTCTGGCTGCCGAGCGACTTCGACAGCACGTCCTTGATGCCGGCCAGCTCGAGCACGGCGCGGACGCCGCCGCCGGCGATCACGCCGGTACCGGGCGACGCCGGCTTGAGCAGCACGCGCGACGCCGAGTGCACCCCGATGTTCTCGTGGGTGATCGTGGAGCCGTGCATCGGCACCTTGAAGAGGTTCTTGCGGGCGCGCTCGACGCCCTTCTGGATCGCGACCGGGACCTCGTTCGCCTTGCCGTAGCCCACGCCGACCTGCGACTTCTCGTCGCCCACCACCACGAGGGCGGTGAACGAGAAGCGCCGGCCGCCCTTGACCACCTTGGCGACGCGGTTGATCTCGACCACGCGCTCCTGGAGGTCAGAGCCCTCCCCGCGCGGTCCGCGTGTCCTGTCCCGACTAGCCATTCGAATCACTCACCGTAGCGACCATCAGAATTTCAACCCCGCCTCGCGTGCGCCGTCGGCGAGCGCCTTGACGCGGCCGTGGTAGCGGTAGCCGCCGCGGTCGAACACCACGCTCTCGACGCCGGCCGCCTTGCCGCGCTCGGCGAGCAGCTCGCCCGCCCGCTTGGCCTGGTCCATCGCCTTCAGCTCCTTGAGGTCGCCCTCGGTCCAGTTGACCGCGGCCACCGTGTGGCCCGCCACGTCGTCGATCAGCTGGGCGCCGATCCCGCGGTTCGAGCGGAACACGGACAGCCGCGGCCGCTCCGCGCTGCCGCGCACCTTGGCGCGCACGCGGCGGCGGCGGCGCAGCCTCGACTGGGGCTTCGTCTTGACGGTCATGCGCGCTTACCGACCTTCCGCTGCGACGTACTCGCCCTCGTAGCGGATGCCCTTGCCCTTGTAGGGCTCCGGCGGGCGCTGCTTGCGGATGTTGGCGGCCACCTCGCCCACGACCTGCTTGGAGATCCCGCGCACCACGATGCGCGTGGGCTGCGGCACCTCGAAGTCGATGCCGTCGGGCGCCTCGAGCTCGACCGGGTGCGAGTAGCCGAGCGCGAGCACGAGCTTCTTGCCCTGGAGGTTCGCGCGGTAGCCGACGCCCTGGATCTCGAGCCGCTTCTCGAAGCCGTTCGTGACGCCCTCGACCATGTTCGCGATCAGGCTGCGCGTGAGGCCGTGGAGCGCGCGGTGCTCGCCGCGGTCGGTCGGGCCGCGTGACGACGATCTGGCCGTCCTCCTGCTTCACGTCGATCTCGCGGCTCTTGCGCTCGGCGAGCTCGCCCTTCGGGCCCTTCACGCTCACGAGCTCAGGCTCGATGTTGATCTCGACGCCGTCCGGCACGGCCACCGGCTGCTTTCCGATCCGGCTCATACGATCACCAGACCCTCGCCACCAGCTCGCCGCCCACGCCGGCGCGGCGCGCGTCGTGGCCCGTCATGACGCCGCTGGGACGTGGACACGATCGTCGTGCCCATGCCGCCCTGCACCTTCGGGATCGTGCCGGCCTCGACGTACTCGCGCCGGCCCGGCTTCGATACGCGCTGGAGGCCCTGGATGACCGGCTTGCGGTCCTCGGTGTACTTGAGCTGCACGCGCAGCACGCGGCCGACCCGGGCGGCCTCCACCGTCGAAGCCCTCGATGTAGCCCTGCTCGCTGCAGGATGCGGGCGATCTCCGCCTTGAAGTTCGAGGCGGGCATCTCGACGTCGTCGCGGTCGGCGTGCAGGCCGTTGCGGATGCGGGTCAGGAAGTCGGCTACCGGGTCGGTCATCGACATGGCGCTACCAGCTCGACTTCGTCATGCCGGGGATCATGCCCTCGTGCTGGATCTCGCGGACGCAGATCCGGCAGAGCCCGAACTTGCGCAGATACGCGCGCGGGCGACCGCACCGCTTGCAGCGGTTGTAGTTGCGTGTCTTGTACTTGGACCCGCGCTGCTGGCGGACCTGCTGTGAAGTCTTTGCCATCTACTCCTGTGTCTCCTCGGCGGGGGCTGCCTCGCCCTCTCTCGCCCTCTTCGCCCTCTTCCGGGCGGGTCGGCGTCTCGTACGCCTCCGGGTTCTCTTCCTTCAACTCCTCGTACGCCTGCTGCTCCGCCTCGGCCTTCAGGCGCGCCTCCTCGAGGCGCGCCTCCTCGTCCGGGTCCGCCTCCGGCTCGGCTGGACCCGGGCGCGCCCTCCGGCGAGAACGGCATCCCCAACTCTCGCAGAAGGACGTACGCCTCCTCGTCCGTCTGCGGCGCTCGTCGTGATGGTCACGTCGAGGCCGCGCACCTCGTCGATGGCGTCGTAGTCGATCTCCGGGAAGATGATCTGCTCGCGCACGCCCATCGAGTAGTTGCCGCGGCCGTCGAACGAGCGCGCGTTCAGGCCGCGGAAGTCGCGGATCCGCGGGATCGCGATCGCGGTGAGGCGGTCGAGGAACTCCCACATGCGCGCGCGCCGGAGCGTGACCGTCACGCCGACGGGCATGCCGTCGCGCAGCTTGAAGTTCGCGATCGACTTGCGCGCGCGGCGCACGTTCGGCGCCTGGCCGGCGATCGTGGCGAGCTGCTCGGAGGCGGCGTCGAGGACGTTCGAGTCCTGCTTCGCGTCGCCCACGCCCATGTTGAGCGTGATCTTCTCGACGCGCGGGACCTCCATCGCGGACCTGTAGCCGAAGCGCTTCTGGAGCGACGGAGCGATCTCCTGCTCGTAGCGCTCCTTCAGCCGCGGCGGGACCTGTGCCTGGTGCCGAGGCTTCCATCACTCGATCTCCTTGCCGGACTTCTTGGCGACGCGGATGCGCTTGCCGCCCTCGCGCTTCACGCCCACGCGGGTCGGCTCGCCCGACGACGGGTCGATCAGCATCACGTTCGAGATGTGGACCGGGCCCTCCATCTCCACGATGCCGCCGAGCTCCTGGGCGCGCTGGGTGTCGCGCAGGGTGCGCGGCTTGATGTGGCGCTTGACGATGTTCACGCCCTCGACGTAGACCCGCTGCTTCTTCGGGTCCACGCTCTTCACGCGGCCGGTGCGGCCGCGGTCCTTGCCGGCGATCACGCGGACGGTGTCGTCGCGGCGGATCTTCAGCGCCATGTCAGAGCACCTCCGGGGCGAGCGAGACGATCTTCATGAAGTTGCGGTCGCGCAGCTCGCGGGCCACCGGGCCGAAGATGCGGGTGCCGCGCGGGTTGTTGCCGTCGTCGATCAGCACGGCGGCGTTCTCGTCGAAGGAGATGTAGGTGCCGTCGTCGCGGCCGAACTCCTTCTTGGTCCTCACCACCACGGCGGTGACGACCTCGCCCTTCTTGACCGAGCCGTGCGGAATCGCCTGCTTGACGGTGCAGACGATGATGTCGCCCACGCCCGCGTAGCGGCGGTGGCTGCCTCCGCGCACGCGGATGCAGAGCACCTCGCGGGCGCCCGTGTTGTCCGCCACCTTGAGCCGGGACTCCTGCTGGATCATGGGCTATCGGGCCCTCTCCAGCACTTCCACGAGCCGCCAGCGCTTGGTGCGGCTGAGCGGGCGGCTCTCGATGACGCGGACGGTGTCGCCCACGTGGGCCTCGTTCTGCTCGTCGTGCGCGTGAAGCGTCGACGACGAGCGGACGATCTTCTTGTACATCCGGTGCTGCCGGGCTGTGTCGATCCGGACGATGATGGTCTTGTCGGCCTTGTCCGACACCACGACGCCCTGGCGCACCTTGAGGTTGCCCTGCTGGGCGGCGTGGTCGACCGGCGCGGTCTGCGCCGCGTCGGCGCGCGGCTGGCCGGCGCGACGCTCGCGCTGCTTCGGCCGGTACGCACGCCGCTGCCTCGCCTTGGTGCGGCGGCGCTCGGCGCGCTCCTGAGCGCGCTCCTCGACCGACCGCTGAGGCCGCGCCTCACCGGCGTGAAGCGACCGCGAGCGCTTGCGCGCCTCCTTGGGAGAAAGCAGCCTCCTCCGGCTCAGCGTCCTCGGCCGGCGCAGCAGCAGCCGCCGGAGCAGCCTCCTCCGCGCGCGGCAGCCTCCTCCGGGCGCCTCCTCGGCCGGAGCCTCCTCCGCGGCAGGCTCCTCGGCGCGGCCTCCTCCGCGGCGGGCTCCCCTCGGCCGGCTCCCCGCGAGCCTCCTCGGCGGCGCGGGATGTCCTCCGCCACCTCGTCGGCCGTCGGCTCCTCGGCCGGCTCCTCCGGAGCCACGACCTCCTCCGCGACCTGATCGGGCGCGTCGTCGGCCGGCGGCGTCGTCGCCCGTCCGGTGTCTCTTCGTTCACGTTCTCGTCTGTCTCAAGCATTTGCACGTCTCTGTCTGCGGATTTCGGTCTCTACGTCCATACCGCGCTGCCGCGCCACCGTCAGCGCGCGCGCGAGGTCCTTCTTGGCCTGGCTCAGCCGAGCGGTGTTCTCGAGCTGGCCGGTCGCGTGCTGGAAGCGCAGGTTGAACACTTCCTGGCGCGCGTTGTCCGCGAACTCCACGAGCTGCGGATCCTCAAGGTTATGCACCTCGACAGCCTTCATCCCTGACCCGCGCCTTCACGCATCGACGAACTTGGTCTTCACGGGGCAGCTTGTGGCCGGCGAGGCGCATCGCCTCGCGCGCCAGCGGCTCCGGCACGCCGGACAGCTCGAACATCACGCGGCCGGGCTTGACGACGGCGACCCACCCCTCGGGCGTGCCCTTGCCGGAGCCCATGCGCGTCTCGGCCGGCTTCTTCGTGTACGGCTTGTCCGGGAAGATGTTGATCCAGACCTTCCCGCCACGCTTGATCTTGCGCGTCATCGCGATTCGGGCGGCCTCGATCTGGCGGTTGGTCACCCAGCCGCGGTCGAGCGCCTTCAGGCCGTAGTCGCCGAACTCCAGGGTCGTGCCGCCCTTGGCGTAGCCGCGCCTGCGGCCGCGGTGCTCCTTGCGCCACTTGACTCGCTTCGGCTGCAGCATCAGAGCCTCTCCCTCGGCAGGGCGGGGCCGTCTCCGCCGCGGCCGCCTCGGCCACCGCCGCGCCCACCCTGACCGCCGCCGCGACCGCCGCCGCCGCCGAACCCGCCACCGCGGCCGCCCTGGCCGCCGCCGAATCCACCGCGTCCGCCGCCGGGCCCGCCGCGACCGCCCGGACCGCCGGGCCCGCGCCCGCGTCCGCCGCCGCCCGGCCCCACGGCCTGCGGCGCCTCGAGCTCGGTGAGGTCCTGGGCGAAGCCCTTGGGCATGATCTCGCCCTTGTTGATCCACACCTTCACGCCGATGCGGCCGAAGGTGGTGCGGGCCTCGTAGAAGCCGTAGTCGATGTCCGCGCGCAGCGTGTGGAGCGGCACGCGGCCGTCCGAGTAGCCCTCGGTGCGCGCCATCTCGGCGCCGCCGAGCCGGCCGGACACCTGGATCTTCACGCCCTTGGCGCCGGAGCGCATCGCGCTCGTGAGCGCGCGCTTCATCGCGCGCCGGAAGGCCACGCGGTTCTGGAGCTGCTCGGCGATCGACTGGGCCACGAGCCGCGAGTCCAGCTCGGGACGCTTGATCTCGAGGATGTTCACCTTCACGGCCTTGCCGGTCATCTTGTGGAGCTCCTTGCGGAGCGCGTCCACCTCGGAACCGGACTTGCCGATCACGATGCCGGGCCGGGCCGTGTGGATGTTGACCTCGACCTCGTTCTTGTTCTTCTTGATGGTGATCGTGGACAGGCCCGCGTGCGCGAGCTTGTTCTCGATGTGCTCTCGGATGTGGATGTCCTCCAACAGATAGTCGGAGAAATCACGCTCGTTGAACCAGGTCGACTTCCAGTCGTGGATGTAGCCGACCCGTAGCGACTCGGGATGGACCTTCTGGCCCATGGGCTACCTCCCGTTCCCTTCGGTGGTCAATTCGATGGTCATGTGGCTCGTGCGCTTGGCGATCTTGGTGGCGCGACCGAGCGCGCGCGGCCGGTAAGCGCTTGATGGTCGGCCCCTCGTCCACGTAGGCGCGGCGGACGGTGAGCTCGTCGGCGCCCAGCTCGTAGGCCGACTCCGCGTTGGCGATCGCGGAGTTGAGCAGCTTGAGAATGTCGGTGGAGACGGCCCGCGGAGCGTGCTCGAGGATGGCCTGAGCATGCTCGACGCGCTTGCCGCGAATGTGGTCCATGACGAGCCGCGCCTTGCGCGGGGCGCTGCGCACGTACCTGGCGCGCGCGCGAACGATGAGGTCGCCCTCGGGCCGAGGAGCGCGCTCACGCTTTCGCGTCGTGGTGGTCTCCGCGGAGCCCCGCCTGCGCGACTTGGGCTTCTCCTCCTCGTCGGCCTCGGGCTCCTCGTCGGCCGTCCTCGCGTCGGCTCCTCGTCGGCCTCGGGCTCGGCCTCCGGCGCCTCGCCGCTGGTGGCCTGCGGCGCATCGTCCGGCGCGGCCTCCTTCTCGGCGGCCGGCGCAGGGGCGCTTCCCGCCTGGGCGACGTCGTCGTCGTCGAGGCGTGCGACCAGCTCGGCCTTCGTGCCGCTCTTCGGGAGGCCGCGGGCCTCGAGCTCGGCCTTGAGCTCGTCGACCTTCAGCGACTCCCAGCCGCCCTCCGGCGCCGGATTGACCTTGTCGGCCATTACCGCATCCTCACCTTGTCGCTGCCCGCGTGGCCGCGGAACATCCGGGTGGGGGCGAACTCGCCGAGCTTGTGGCCGACCATCGACTCGGAGATGAACACGGGCACGTGCTTGCGGCCGTCATGGACGGCGATCGTGTGGCCGACCATCTCCGGGAAGATCGTCGACGTCCGCGACCAGGTCTTCACCATCGTCCTGTTGCCGGACTCGTTCATCTGCTCGATCCGCGTCATGAGGCGGTCCTGGACCCACGGGCCCTTCTTGGATGAGCGCGACATCTATCGCCGTCCCTTCTTGCCTCGACGGCGGCCGCGCACGATGTAGCGGTCCGACGTCTTCTTCTTCTTGCGCGTGCGGTATCCGAGCGTCGGCACGCCCCACGGGGTGCGCGGGTGGCCGCCCGGCGTGTGGTGCGCCTCGCCGCCTCCGTGCGGGTGGTCGACCGGGTTCATCGCCACGCCGCGCGTCTGCGGGCGCACGCCCTTGTGGCGCGAGCGTCCTGCCTTGCCGAGCTCGACGAGCTCGTGCTCCGGGTTGCCGAGCACGCCGATGGTGGCGCGGCAGTCCACGAGCACCATCCGCATCTCGCCCGAGGGCAGCCGCAGCGTCGCGTACTTGCCCTCCTTCGCCACCAGCTGGATGGCCGTGCCGGCCGAGCGGCCGAGCTGGCCGCCGCGGCCGGGCGTGAGCTCCACGTTGTGGATGGTCGTACCGGTCGGGATGTTGGCGAGCGGCAGGCGAGCAGCCCGGCGCGATGTCCGCCGTCGGGCCGGACGACACCGTGTCGCCCACGCTGATCCGCGCCGGAGCCAGGATGTAGCGCTTCTCGCCGTCCGCGTAGTGGAGCAGCGCGATGTGCGCCGAGCGGTTCGGGTCGTACTCGATCGCGGCGACCTTCGCCGGGATCCCGTCCTTGCGTCCGCTTGAAGTCGATCTTCCGGTACTTGCGCTTGGCGCCGCCGCCGCGATGGCGCGAGGTCACGCGCCCGTGGGCGTTGCGCCCGCCGGACTTCGTGAGCCCCTCGGTCAGCGACTTCTCCGGCTCGTTCCCCTTCGTGACCGCCTCGTGCTGGAGGTAGGTCGCGAAGCGGCGGCCCGGCGAGGTCGGCTTGTACTTCTTGATGGCCATCGTTATTCGATCCCCTGACCCTCGAACAGCTCGATCGTGTCCTCCGGATGGAGGGTCACGACCGCCTTCTTCCACTGGCGCCGGCTGCCGCTCGTGACGCCGCGGCGCTTCGGCTTGGGCTTCACCCACGCCGTGCGCACGCCGTCCACGCGGACGCCGAAGATGTCCTCGACCGCCTGGCGCACCTGAGTCTTGTTCGCCCGCTCGTGCACGCGGAACGTGTACTTGTTGGCCGCGAGCAGCGCGTAGCTCTTCTCGGAGATGACCGGCCGGATGATCACCTGGCGCGCGTTCACTTCGCGGCCGCCTTCTCGGTCAGGCGCGCGAGCGCCGCCTCCGACACCACGATCCGCGCGTGGCCGATCACGTCCGCCACGCCCACGGCGTCGGCGTGCATGACGCTCACGTCGCGCAGGTTGCGGAACGACTTCACGGCGGTCTCCTCGCCGTCGGTGAGCACGATCAGCACGCTGCCGTCGCCGTCGAACCCGGCGATCGCCTCGGCGGCCGCCCGGGTCGAGGGGGTGTCGAACTTCGAGGGGTCCAGCGCCGCGATCGAGCCGCGCTCGGCGTGCACGGACAGCGCCGCCCGCAGCGCGCGCCTGCGCGCCTTGCGGTTCACCTTCACCGTGTAGCCGCGCGGCTTCGGGCCGAAGGCCACGCCGCCGCCCTTGCGGGTCGGTGACGAGAGCGCGCCCACGCGCGCCCGGCCGGTGCCCTTCTGGCGCCAGGCCTTGGCGCCGGTCATCGAGACCTCGCCGCGCGTCTGGGTGGACGCCGTGCCGCGGCGCTGCGCCGCGAGCTCCGCGCGCACCGCCTCGTGCACGAGCGGGCCGTGGAAGCGCTCGCCGAAGACCGCGTCGTCGAGCGCGAGCGTGCCGGTGCCGCCGCCGATGTACTTGGCGCTGCGCGGCCATGCCTAGGCCTCGCTCCTGATCTCGACCACGCCGCCCTTGGGGCCCGGCACGGAGCCGCGCACGAGCAGCAGGTTGTCGCGGATGTCCACGACCTCGAGGCCGCGCTGGGTCACGCGCTTGTTCCCCATCTGGCCGGGGCCGCGGATGCCCTTGAACACGCGGGCGGGGTCGGCGGAGGCGCCGATCGAGCCCGGGGCGCGCACGTTGTGCGAGCCGTGCGACTTGGGGCCCGAGGCGAAGTTGTGCCGCTTGATCGTGCCGGCGAAGCCCTTGCCCTTCGAGGTGCCGGACACCTTCACGGTCTGGCCCTTCTCGAACACGGAGCCCACGGGCAGCTCGGCGCCCACCTCGAGCTCGCCCGGCTCGCCGCGGAACTCGGCCAGGTGCTTGAGCGATGCCGACGCCGGCCTTCTTCAGGAGGCCGAGCTTCGGCTTGGTGAGCGACTTCTCGCGCACCTCGCCGAACGCCACCTGGATGGCGTCGTAGCCGTCGCGCTCGGCGCGCCGGATGCCGGTCACGAAGCAGGGCCCCGCCTCGATGACGGTCACGCGCTCCACGCGCCCGTCGTTCGGGTCGAAGACCTGGGTCATGCCGAGTTTTCTTCCGAGCAGCCCGGCCATGACGTCAGATGAGCTGGATCTGGATGTCCACGCCCGCCGGCAGGTGGTCGAGCCGCTGGAGCGAGTCGACCGTCTTGGGCGTCGGCTGAAGGATGTCGATCAGCCGCTTGTGCGTGCGGATCTCGAAGTGCTCGCGCGAGTCCTTGTCCTTGAACGGCGAGCGGATCACGCAGTAGACGTTCTTCTCGGTGGGCAGCGGCACGGGCCCGGACACCGAGGCTCCGGTGCGGGTGGCCGTTTCGACGATCTCCTTGGCCGCCGTCTCGATCGCCGAGTGGTCGTAGGCCTTTAGCCGGATACGGATCTTGTTCTGCGTGAGTGTTGCCATGCGTTCCCTGAACAGACTTAAGGGGCGGGCGCAGACCGTGCCGCCCGCCCCTTAAAAACCTGTGTCTCGAGTCCTACTCGACGACCTCGGTCACCACCCCCGAGCCGACTGTGCGGCCGCCCTCGCGGATCGCGAAGCGGAGGCCCTCGTCCATGGCGATGGGCTGGATCAGCTCCACCGTCATCTCGACGTTGTCGCCCGGCATGACCATCTCCGTGCCCTCGGGCAGGTTCGCCACCCCGGTCACGTCGGTCGTGCGGAAGTAGAACTGCGGCCGGTAGCCGTTGAAGAACGGGGTGTGACGGCCACCCTCCTCCTTCTTCAGGCAGTACACCTGGGCCTTGAACTTGGTGTGCGGCGTGATCGAGCCCGGCTTGCAGAGCACCTGCCCGCGCTCGATGTCCTCGCGGTCGACGCCTCGGAGGAGGCAGCCGACGTTGTCGCCGGCCTGACCCTCGTCGAGGATCTTGCGGAACATCTCGACGCCGGTCACGACCGTCGAGTTGGTCTTGTCGTGGATGCCCACGATCTCGACCGTGTCGCCGGTGTGCACGACGCCCTGCTCGATGCGGCCGGTCGCGACCGTGCCGCGGCCGGTGATCGAGAAGACGTCCTCGACCGGCATCAGGAACGGGCGGTCGAGCGGGCGCTCGGGCTCCGGGATGTAGGAGTCCAGCGCCGCGGCGAGCTCGACGATCTTGTCGACGTGCTCCTGGTCGCCCTCGAGCGCCTTCAGCGCCGAGCCCTGGATCACCGGGACGTCGTCGCCCGGGAAGTCGTACTCGGACAGGAGCTCGCGGACCTCGACCTCGACGAGCTCGAGGAGCTCCTCGTCGTCGACCATGTCGACCTTGTTCATGAACACGATCACGTACGGCACGTTCACCTGGCGCGCCAGGAGGATGTGCTCACGGGTCTGCGGCATGGGGCCGTCGGCCGCCGATACCACGAGGATCGCGCCGTCCATCTGGGCGGCGCCCGTGATCATGTTCTTGATGTAGTCGGCGTGGCCCGGGCAGTCCACGTGGGCGTAGTGACGGTTCTCCGTCTCGTACTCCACGTGCGAGGTGGCGATCGTGATGCCGCGCTCCTTCTCCTCAGGAGCGTTGTCGATCTCCTCGAAGCTGCGCGCCTGGCCGCCGTACTTCTCGGACAGCACCTTTGTAATGGCCGCGGTCAGCGTCGTCTTGCCGTGGTCGATGTGACCGATCGTGCCGACGTTGACGTGCGGCTTGTTGCGCTCGAACTTCTCCTTCGCCACTCCGAACTACCCCTTTCTCAAAGTCTTCGTCGGGCCGAACCCGAACTCGCGAAACATACTCTTTATGCCGAGGCCCCGACCGGCTCACCGGTGCGGGTCTCGACGATCTCCTCCGCGATGCTGCCCGGCACTTCCTCGTACCGGTCGAACTGCATCGTGTAGGTGGCCCGGCCCTGCGTGGAGGAGCGCAGGTCGGTCGCGTACCCGAACATAGCGGCGAGCGGCACGCTTGCCTTGACCGCGACGGCGTTTCCGCGCGGCTCCTGGCCCTCGACGTGGCCGCGGCGGCGCGAGAGGTCGCCGATCACGTCGCCGATGAAGTCCTGCGGCGTGACCACCTCGACCGCCATCACGGGCTCGAGCAGCACGGGCTTCGCGCGCTTGGCGGCGTCCTTCAGCGCCAGCGAGCCGGCGATCTTGAAGGCCACCTCCGACGAGTCGGTGTCGTGGTACTTGCCGTCCACGAGCGTCGCGCGCACGTCCACCATCGGGTAGCCGGCCTTGACGCCCGACTCGAGCGCCTCCTCGATCCCCTTCTCGACGGCGGGGATGAACTCGGACGGCACGGCGCCACCCTTGATCTTGTTGATGAAGTCGAAGCCCTCGCCGGGCGCCGGCTCGAGGTCGATGTAGACCACGCCGTACTGGCCCGAGCCGCCGGTCTGGCGGATGAACTTGCCCTCCACCTTCTCGACCGTGGTTGCGGATCGTCTCGCGGTAGGCCACCTGCGGGCGGCCGACGGCCGCCTCGACCTTGAACTCGCGCTTGAGGCGGTCCACGATCACCTCGAGGTGCAGCTCGCCCATGCCGGAGATCACGGTCTGGCCGGTCTCCTCGTCGCTGCGCACCTGGAAGGTCGGGTCCTCCTCGCCGAGGCGCTGGAGCGCCACGGACAGCTTCTCCTGGTCGACCTTCGTCTTCGGCTCGATCGAGAGGTGCACGACCGGGTCGGGGAAGTTCATCGCTCGAGGATCACCGGCGCGTCCGGCGCCGACGAGCGTGTCGCCGGTGGAGGTCTGCTTGAGGCCCACGCCGGCGGCGATGTCGCCCGCGTACACCTCCTCGACCTCCTCGCGGCGTGTTCGCGTGCATCATCAGGATGCGGCCGACGCGCTCGGTGCGGCCGGTGACCGAGTTGAGCACGCGCCCGCCGGCGCTGAGCTTGCCCGAGTACACGCGGAAGTAGGTGAGCTTGCCGACGTACGGGTCGGCCATGACCTTGAAGGCGAGCGCCGCGAAGGGCTCGTCGTCCGAGGCCTCGCGCGCTGACGGGTGCTCGTCGGCGTCCGAGTGCCCTCGATCGACGGGCACGTCGAGCGGGCTCGGCAGGTAGTCGATGACCGCGTCGAGCAGCGGCTGCACGCCCTTGTTCTTGAAGGCGGAGCCGGCGAGCACCGGGGTCATGGAGATGTCGAGCGTGGCCTTGCGGATGTCCTCGATGAGGCGATCGGGCTCGATCGGCTTCTCCTCGAGGTAGTCCTCCATCAGCTTCTCGTCGTACTCGGCGACGGCCTCGATCAGCTCGGTGCGCGCCTGGTGGGCGGCGTCGGCGATGGCTCTCCGGGATGTCGGTGACCTCCCAGTCCTGGCCGAGGTCGTCCTTGTAGACGATCGCCTTCATGTTCACGAGGTCGATGACGCCCGTGAAGTCGGCCTCCGCGCCGATCGGCAGCTGCACCGGCACCGGGTGCGCGCCGAGGCGGTCGATCATCGTCTGGACCGAGCCCTCGAAGTTGGCGCCGATCCGGTCCATCTTGTTGATGAACGCGATCCGCGGCACGCGGTACTTGTCGGCCTGGCGCCAGACGGTCTCGGACTGGGGCTCGACGCCGGCGACGGAGTCGAACACGGCGACGGCGCCGTCGAGCACGCGCAGGGAGCGCTCCACCTCGACGGTGAAGTCCACGTGGCCCGGCGTATCGATGATGTTGATGCGGTGGTCGCGCCAGAAGGCGGTGGTCGCGGCGGAGGTGATCGTGATGCCGCGCTCCTGCTCCTGCTCCATCCAGTCCATCACGGCGGCGCCCTCGTGAACCTCGCCCATCTTGTGGGTACGACCGGTGTAGAACAGGATGCGCTCAGTCGTCGTCGTCTTACCGGCGTCGATGTGCGCCATGATCCCGATGTTGCGCGTGTTATCGAGTGTGACTGTGCGTGCCATGACTATCCGTTGTCCAAGTTCGTTTCCGGGCAGAAAAAAGGCCCAGTCCGGGCCCGGTGCTGCGTGCGGTGCTTGCCCGGAAGAGTTCTATGTCGTAGAGGACTCCATCGACGTGAGCTACCGCCCGCCCCCGCGTGGCTGAGCGAGGCAGCGAGCGGCGGGGAACCGCCCGCAGAGCGACGAACGATGGTAGCAGGCGTCTGGCGCTTCCAACGGGCATTTCGCCGCTATGCGATCGCGCGTTGCGACGGCCGCCCTCATCGGCGGCGCTGCTCATGCTCCTCGCCGAGGTGACGACAGTCATATCGGTGGACCTGAAGACCACGAGCTGCGAGGGCATCTACGACACGAATCCGAGCCTCGCGGACAACTGCTCGCAGGTCGGCTTCGAGCGCCATTCCGTGGCGCTGCTCCTGCTCGGGCTGCTCACCTTCGTGATGGGCTCGGGCGCCGCCTTCGGCCGCTCGCGGCCGGCCGCGCTGGCGCTGATCGCGATCGGCGTCGTGGTGCTCGGACTGGCGTTCCTGATCGACCTGCCGGCGAGCGACGACACCGGCGTGATCGGCCGGACTACGCCGCGCGCCACGCCTCGGCCGGGATCGGGCTGTGGTTCGAGGTCGTGGGAGGGGTGCTGGCGGTCGCTGGCCGGGGTCTGCGCCTCGCTGCGGCCCAACGACTAGCGCTCGCGAGCGGCGCTTCCGGTCCTCGGCGAAGCCCTCCTGGCGGCGCGCCTCGCGCTCCTTGCGGCGCGCGTTGGACTCCGCGGCCCTTGCCGGCAGCCCGACCGGTACGCGCGGCTCGCGCGATAGGCGAGTAGCGGCTGCTATGTCGTCCGAGACCGCAGCTCGGGCAGGGCGCGGCTCTCGCCCGCGCGGACCAGTTCCTCAAACCGCGCCCCGCAGGATCCGCACTCGAACTCGTAGAGGCGCTGGCACCGTACGCGCTTACCAGCGGTAGTGGGCGAAGGCCTTGTTCGCCTGCGCCATGCGGAAGATGTCGTCCTTCCGCTTGTATGCGCCGCCCTGCTGGGACTGGGCGTCGACCAGCTCGCCGGCGAGGCGCTCGGCCATCGACTTCTCGCGGCGGGCGCGGGCGAACTCGATCAGCCAGCGCACGGCGAGCGTGCGGGCGCGGCGCTGGGGCACCTCGACGGGCACCTGGTAGGTGGCGCCGCCGACGCGGCGGGAGCGGACCTCGAGCACCGGGGTGAGCTGCTTGATCGACTCCTCGAGCGCGGGCACCGGGTCCTGCTCGGTGCGCCTGGCGAGGATGTCGAGGGCGTCGTAGACGATCTTCTCGGCGGTGGACTTCTTGCCGTCCACCATCACCTTGTTGATCACCTGCTGGACGAGCTTCGACCCGTACATCGGGTCGGGCTCGACCGGGCGGACTGCCTGCAGCGGCGCGGCGCGGCATCGCTACCGGGCCTTCGCCCCGTACTGCGAGCGGGCCTTCTTGCGGTCGGACACGCCGGCCGCGTCGAGCGTCCCGCGCACGACCTTGTAGCGCACGCCCGGCAGGTCCTTGACGCGGCCGCCGCGGACCAGCACCACCGAGTGCTCCTGAAGGTTGTGGCCCTCGCCCGGGATGTAGGAGGTGACCTCCATCCCGTTCGTGAGCCGCACGCGCGCGACCTTGCGAAGCGCCGAGTTCGGCTTCTTGGGCGTGACCGTGTACACGCGCGTGCATACCCCGCGCCGCTGCGGGGCGGCGATGCGCTTCTTGCGACCCTGACCGGACTTCAGACCGGGGGTCGAGACCTTCTTGCGGGGCTTCGTGCGGCCCTTGCGGACGAGCTGATTGATGCTGGGCATGCGGCGCGGGATGGTAGCAGCGGCATAGTGTCCGCCCATGGCACTCGACCACCACCGCGGCGGCTTTGGCGCGCCGCTCGTGCTCATCCACGGCATCGGCCACACCTGGCGCAGCTGGAAGCCGATGCTCCCACTCGCTCGAGGAGCGCTTCGACGTGCTCGCGGTCGATTTGCCCGGGTTCGGTCGCTCGAGCCCTTCCCGCCCGGGGTCGACTCGACCCCGGAGGCGCTCGCCGACGCCGTCGAGGACGAGATGGGCCGCGCCGGCTTCGACCGCGCCCACATCGCCGGCAACTCGCTCGGCGGCTGGATCGCGCTCGAGCTGGCGCGGCGCGGCCGCGCGGAGACCGTCACCGCGATCTCGCCCGGCGGGCTCCAGCACGGCACGGGAGCGCGACTGGGGCGTCGGCCATCCTGCGCGGGCATGCGCTGGGTGGCTCGAAACGCGCCGCCGCCGGCGTTCCTCGTCCAGAGCCCCGTGGGCCGCGTCCTCGCCGCCGGCCCCTCATACGCGCGCGCGTGGAAGAAGGACCCGGAGCTGCTGGCCGAGGAGACCGAGCTGTTCGCGAGCTGACCCGGCTTCGACGCCACGCTGCCGCACGCCTTTGACGCCCAGCCGCGCGGACTGACGACGCTCGACGTGCCGGTGCTGATCCTGTGGGGCACGCTCGACGTGATCCTGCTCCCGCGCCAGGGCCGCCGCTTCGAGCGGCTCATCCCCGGCGCCGAGCTCCGCTACATCCGCGGGATCGGGCACACGCCGATGTCGGACGCGCCCGAGGAGCTGGCCGAGGCGATCACGGCTTCGCGCTCGACGCCCGCGGGCGCGCCCGGCTCAGGCGGCCGCCGCCGGCTCGTAGGTCAGGATCGCCACGCCGTCGCCGACAATCTTGAGTTCGTGAGCTTGAGCGACTGCTTGTCGCTCGTCTCGCCGAACAGCCGCTTGCCGCTCCCGAGCACCACCGGGAAGACCATCAGCCGCAGCTCGTCGACCAGGCCGTTCTCGAGCAGACCCTGCACGAGCTGCGCGCTGCCGTGGACGACGATCTCGCCGTCGAGCTCCTCACGCAGCCTCCCGACCGCCTGGGCGAGGTCGCCCTCGAGCACCGTGGTGTTGGTCCAGTCCGGGTCCTTCAGCGTCGAGGAGACCACGTACTTCGGCATGTTGTTGAACCTGTCGGCGAACTCGCCGTCGCGCTGCGGCCATGCGTCGGCGAAGCCCTCGTAGGTCTTCCGGCCGAGCAGCAGCGCCTCGCTGTTCATGGTCTCGTCGACCTTGAACTGGTCGCCCTCCGTCGCCGCGCTCGATCTCGAACGTCCAGCCGCCGTGCTTGAAGTCCTCCGCCCCACCCGGGTCCTCCATCACACCGTCGAGCGAGACGAATTCGGTGACAACGATCTTCCCCATGACCTCTCTCCTCTTTCGTTCGTATGCCTGTGTCTAACAGGACGTCGAACGAAGCCGCTGCTTTTCGACAACGACTTGCATTGAGGGAGCAACGCAAACCGTCCCCGGCCACGGGTGGGGCGCCTTATGGCCTCGCACAGAGCACGTAACTCGACCAACCCTGAGGTTGACCCTCTCAATGCCGCCGTTGGCCGGCGCCCGGCGCAGCGGACAGCGGAGAAGGCGCGAGTGGCGCTAGGCCGTGGCGCGCGCCGCGCGCAGCGGCGCCGGCGTCAGCGCTGCCGCCACGATCACCAGCACGAAGGCGAAGCTCTGGATCACGATGCCGAGCGTGTAGTTCGGCATCGGGTCGCCGAAGACCAGGATCCCGCCGCTGATGGCGGTGACGTTGGCCGCGGCGCTGGTGAGGGTGATGACCGGCACGGCCTCGCCCTTCTGGAGCCCGCGGGCGGACGCGTAGAAGGCGATCACCGAGGCGGCGATGCAGGTCAGGAGCCACGGGGAGAACAGCACGCCCTCGAGCCCGTCGGTGCCGCCGGCGGTCGTGAGCGCCTTGATCGCGACGTCGGAGACCCCGAAGAGGATTCCGGCCGCGGTGCCGAGCATCACGCCGTGGTGCTCGTGGTTGCCGAGCTTCTTCGACAGAACGAGGAAGGTGCCGAGCGCGAGCAGCCCGGACTCGAAGGCGATCATGGCCGCGAGCGAGTAGCTCGCACCGCCGCCGTGGGTGGGCAGCGTCACGGCCAGGAGCACCAGGCCGAGCGCGGTGAGGCCGACGCCCGCCCACTGGCGCGTGCCGACCGAGCAGCCGAAGTAGCGCTCCGCGAGCACCGTGAGGAACACGAGCCCGCCGGCGATCACGGCCTGGACGACCGAGAGCGGCGCAAGTGCCAGGGCGGCCACGTGGAAGACCCACGCGCCGAGCGCAACGAGCATGCCGATGGCGAACCACTTCGACCGGAACAGGCCGACCGCGCTGGCCACCGGATGCTTCAGGCTTACGTCAGGAGCCGCGCATGCGCCCCGGTGCTTGAGCAGGAAGCCGACGTTCGTCGCGAAAGCGCAGAAGAGGGCAAGAAGAATTCCGATTGAGAGCAAAGTGACCTAAGAGAAGTCGAAACAGAGGGCTCAGCGCATAAGCACTGTCCCCCACCGCTAGTTCGAGCTATCGGCTGCCAGGCCTCCCGCCTTTACGCCTCGATTCGGGAATACCTCATCTCGGCTAAGACGACAGTCCGTCAACCTATGGCTTCCTCCGTAACCGAATACCCAAACCTTGGAACCCACACAGCAACAACGACCGATCCTGTTCGTGGACGTCGACGGGGTGATCAGCCTCTTCGGCTTCACCCCCGGCGCAGGCCAGCTACCCGGTCCCCTGCACTGGATCGACGGAGTCGCGCACTGCATCCCCGACGACGTCGGGGCGAGGCTGGTGACCCTAGCTGAACGATTCGATCTCGTCTGGGCGACGGGGTGGGAAGAGCGTGCGAATGAGCACTTGCCCTTCATCCTGAAACTGCCGTTCCGCGACCTGCCCTCCCTCACGCTTCGACGGCCGCGCCGTGTTCGGCTCGGCCCACTGGAAGGTCGACGCGATCGACGAGTACGCGGCCGACCGCCCGGCCGCCTGGCTCGACGACAACCTCGACGAGACCTGCGTCGCCTGGGCCGAGGGGCGAACCGCCCCGACCCTGCTCGTGGAGACCTCCCCGTCGGAGGGCCTCACCGACGAGCACGTGACCCAGCTGCTCCGCTGGGCCGACGACCTCGAGGGCTGGATCCGCTAGGCGTCCAGGCGAGATAGGGCTCGCCGGCCGCCATCGCCGCGCGCTTTTTGCCTGCACACGCCACGGATCGAGGCGGAGCGCGACGAAGTCCTCGCCGTCGGCCCGTCCGGCCAGATCGGCGACGGGTCGTAGCCCATCGGCTAGGAGCGGCAGACAGACGCTCCCAGGCGTCGCGGCGGCCGTCGTCGTCCTCGATCCAGGTGACCTCGCACTCGGCGACGGCCACGTCGTGAGCCGGGTCCCAGTAGAAGCAGGACGCATACGGCTTCCGCTCGAGGTGCGCTCGCCTGAACGGCGTGGGCCGGCTGCCGACCCACCCGACGATCCGGTCGCCGTCCCGCTCCCAGACCGCGTGCACGAGCCGGGAGCGTCGGCCGCCCACGGCGGTCCACCGTGGCGAGCGAGCAGTAGACGATCCGCTCCGCCGTGGCCATGAACGCGTCGAGGGCGGCGTCCGCCATGGGCGGACGCTAACCGGTCGCGCTGCTTCTTCGACTCGATCAGGGCGATGCTGGAGGCCTCGGTCGGTCCCGCGCAGGTGACACCGACCCTCAATTTGCGCCTCGCCTGGCGGACAACCGACGCACTCCTGTCGGCGCACCCCCCGCGTCACCAGGGCGTCTGCCAGAGCACGATTGAGCCATGGGACAGATCAGACTCAGCTACGCGAATGTTGTGGCAACCCTGGCGTTGTTCGCCGCGCTCGGCGGGAGCTCGTACGCGGCGATCGCGGTCACCGGCGCGCAGGTGCGGGACGGATCCCTCACGGGCCGCGACGTGCGCGAACTCCTCACTCACCGGCAGGGACGTACGCAACCAGTCGCTCCTGGCTCAGGACTTCCGGGCAGGCCAGCTGCCCGGCCGGCCCGCAGGGGCCGAAGGGCGATACCGGTGACCGCGGCCCGCAGGGGCTGCAGGGCCAGCCGGGCGTGGCCGGCGTGGCCGGCGTGGCCGGCTACGAGATCGTCGAGTCGATATCGCCCGCGACCAGCGACAACAAGTTCCGCGTCGCCCAGTGCCCGCCCGGCAAGGTGGCGGTCGGCGGAGGCGCGTTCCTCCAGGGCGACTTCACCGGCCACGTGGCGCTCGATCACTCGCAGCCGCTCGGGAACACAGCCTGGGAAGCACAGGCTTCCGAATTGGTAC
Organism: uncultured Thermoleophilaceae bacterium; assembly: GCA_963808875.1. Lineage (GTDB taxonomy): Bacteria > Actinomycetota > Thermoleophilia > Solirubrobacterales > Thermoleophilaceae > JACVRW01. The sequence continues at coordinate 11,682 of CAWEHM010000012.1, read as the reverse complement.
CGAGCGGTCTGACGTGGGCCATCGGCGCCAAGGTCATCTGCGCGAACGCCGGATGACGAAGAGCGTTAGGGGGACAGGCTCAAGCCTGTCCCCCTAACCAATTTCAGTTACGACTCGTCGCCGTCCGTGGGCGCCGGCAGGTCGGCCAGGTCGCCGAAGGCGCCGTCGCCGTCGTCGCCGTTGCCGCCGAACCCGAAGCCCTCGATCTCGCCCGAGTCGGTGAGGCCGAGCAGCTCGGACTCCTCGAGCATCGTGAGCTCCTCGGGGGCCGCGCGGCGGATCGGCTCCGTCGGCTCGATCTCGAGCCGGCGGTAGCGGCGGAGGCCCGTGGCCGCCGGGATCAGCTTCCCGATGATCACGTTCTCCTTCAGGCCGAGCAGCCGGTCCGTCTTGCCCTCGAGGGCGGCGTCCGTGAGCACCTTGGTCGTCTCCTGGAACGAGGCCGCCGACAGGAAGGAGTCGGTCGCGAGCGAGGCCTTCGTGATGCCGAGGATGATCTCCTCGTACTGGGCCTGCTCGTCCTTCGCCTTCTTGAGGTCGGCGTTCACCCCGAGCAGCTCGTTGCGGTCGACGAACTGGCCCGGCAGGTAGGTCGTATCGCCCTTCTGGTCGATCCGGACCTTCTTCATCATCTGCCGGACGATGACCTCGATGTGCTTGTCGTTGATGTCGACGCCCTGCGACTTGTAGACCTTCTGCACCTCCTTGACGAGGTACACCTCGGTCGCGGTCCGCCGCTGCGGGCTGGTCCGCACCGCCGTAGGCGAGCAGGTCGTGCGGGTAGATCGAGCCCTCGTTGAGCTGATCGCCCGGCTCGACCTTCTGGTTCTTCGTCACCAGCAGGCGCGTGCGGCGCGGGAACGCGTATGCGTGCTCCTCGCCGCCGGCGTCGGTGATCGTGACCTTGAGCCCCTTGTCGGTCTCCTCGACCGCCACGGTGCCCTCGACCGTCGCGAGCTCCGCCTGGCCCTTCGGCTTGCGGGCCTCGAACAGCTCCACGACACGCGGGAGGCCGTGCGTGATGTCCGCGCCGGCGACACCGCCGGTGTGGAACGTCCGCAGGGTCAGCTGCGTGCCCGGCTCGCCGATCGACTGGGCGGCGATGATGCCCACCGCGTCGCCGATCGCCACCACCTTGCCGGTGGCCGGAGCGCGTGCCGTAGCACTGCTGGCAGATCCCCTCGGCCTGGCACTTGAGGACCGAGCGGACCGGCACGGCCGCGCCCTCCTCGTCGCCGAAGGCCTCGACGATCTCGTCGATGTGGGCCTGCGTGATCAGCTCGCCCTTCTTGGCACGAGCTGCGCGACCGCGCTTGGTCTTGATACTCGATCGCCGCGAAGCGACCCTCGAGCTGCGCGTTCGGTCGCCCGTCGTCGCCGAGCACCGGCATCTCGATGTACTCCTTGGTGCCGCAGTCCTCGTCGCGCACGATCACGTCCTGCGCCACGTCCACGAGCCGCCTGGTCAGGTAGCCCGAGTCCGCGGTGCGGAGCGCCGTGTCCGCGAGGCCCTTACGGGCGCCGTGGGTCGAGATGAAGTACTCGAGCACGGTCAGGCCCTCCATGAAGTTGGCCCGGATCGGACGCTCGATGATCTCGCCCTTCGGATTCGCCATCAGGCCTCGCATGCCGGCCAGCTGGCGGATCTGCTTGAACGAGCCACGCGCTCCCGAGTTGGCCATCATGTAGACCGGGTTGAGCACGTCGAGGTTGCGCTGCATCGCCTCGCCGACCTCGTCGGTGGCGGCGGTCCACTTCTCGACCACCGCCTCCTTGCGCTCCTCCTGCGTGATCAGGCCCATGTCGTACTGGTCCTGGATCTCGCCGACCTGGGCCTCGTAGCCCTCGAGGATCTTCTCCTTGTCGGGCGGGATCACGACGTCGTTCTTCGAGATCGTGATGCCGGCCTGCGACGCGAAGTGGAAGCCGAGCTCCTTGAACGCGTCGAGCACGAGCGCGGTCGCGTACGGCCCGTGGATCTCCACCAGCCGCTCGATCACCTCGTTCATGTCCCGCTTGCGCAGCGGCTTGTTCACGAACTCGTACGTCGTCGGGTCGAACTCCTCGCCGAGCGCCTCCTCGAGCGCGCGCTCGATGCGCTCGTTGAAGATGATCCGCCCGACGGTCGTGAGCGTGTGCTCGTCCGGTGTGACGCCGGCGGTACTCCGCGAGGTCGTGCAGCGAGACCTTCTTGCTCTCGTACGAGAGCTCGGCCTCCTGCGCCGACCGGAACACGTGCGGCCGCTTGCCGTGCTTCTTCTCGTCCCACTTGCCGGCCTGCTCCAGCTCGCGCAGCTTGGCCGAGCTCGTCCTCGCCCGGCCCGTAGGTCAGGTAGTACGAGCCGAGCACCATGTCCTGCGTGGGCGTGGCCAGCGGCGCGCCGTGCGCCGGCGACAGGATGTTGTTCGCCGACAGCATGAGCAGCCGCGCCTCGGCCTGAGCCTCGGCTGACAGCGGCACGTGCACGGCCATCTGGTCGCCGTCGAAGTCCGCGTTGAACGCGTGGCAGACGAGCGGGTGGACCTGGATGGCCTTGCCCTCGACCAGCACCGGCTCGAACGCCTGGAGACCCAGGCGGTGGAGCGTCGGCGCGCGGTTGAGCAGCACCGGGTGCTCCTGGATGACCTCCTCGAGGACGTCCCAGACCTCCGGGATCATCGAGTCGACCATCTTCTTGGCGGCCTTGATGTTCTGGACGGCCTTGCGCTCGACGAGCCGCGCCATGATGAACGGCTTGAAGAGCTCGAGGGCCATCAGCTTCGGCAGCCCGCACTGGTGGATCTTCAGCTCGGGGCCGGCCACGATGACCGAGCGGCCCGAGTAGTCCACGCGCTTGCCGAGCAGGTTCTGGCGGAAGCGGCCCTGCTTGCCCTTCAGCATGTCCGAGAGCGACTTGAGCGGGCGGTTGCCCGGCCCGGTCACGGGCCGGCCGCGGCGGCCGTTGTCGAACAGAGCGTCGACGGCCTCCTGCAGCATCCGCTTCTCGTTGTTGACGATGATCTCGGGCGCGCCGAGGTCGAGCAGCCGCTTCAGCCGGTTGTTCCGGTTGATGACGCGGCGGTAGAGGTCGTTCAGGTCGGACGTCGCGAAGCGGCCACCGTCCAGCTGCACCATCGGGCGCAGCTCCGGCGGGATCACGGGCACGGCCTCGAGGACCATGTCCTCGGGCTTGTTGTCCGAGTGGATGAAGGCCGAGACGACCTTCAGGCGCTTCACCGCGCGCGACTGCTTCTGGCCCTTGGCCGTCTTGACCTGGTCCTCGAGCTCCTCGCGCTCGGCGTCGAGGTCGACCTGCTGGAGCAGGTCGCGCACCGACTCGGCACCCATGCCGCCGCGGAAGTACTCGCCCCAGCCGAACGGCGATCCGAAGCGGTCCTTCAGCTCGCGGAAGAGCGTCTCGTCCGCGATGACCTGCTTCGGCTCCATCGTCTGGAACAGCTCCCACGTCTGGCGCAGGCGCTCGATGCCGTCCTCGTAGTACGCCTCGGTGTCGGCGATGTCCGCGTCGAACTGCTTGCGCAGGTCCTTCTCCATCTTCCCGCGCTCGTCGTCCGACAGCTTCTTGAGGTTCACGTCGAGCGTGTCCGCCCAGAGCAGGTCGTCGTCCGCGAAGCCCTTCTGGTCGCCCGTCTCGAGGTACTTGACGCGACGCTCCACGGCCTCCCGAAGCTCCATGACGCGCTCCTCGCGCTCGGCCTCGTAGGACTGGATCGTCTTGTCGATCTCCTTCTCGAGCTTGCCGAGGTCCTTCTGGCGCGCCTCGTCGTCCACCCAGGTGACGATCGAAGCCGCGAAGTAGAGGACCTTCTCGAGCTCCTTGGGCGCCATGTCGAGCAGGTAGCCGATCCGGCTCGGCACACCCTTGAAGAACCAGATGTGCGAAACCGGGGCCGCCAGGTCCACGTGGCCCATGCGCTCACGGCGCACCTTCGAGCGCGTGACCTCCACGCCGCAGCGCTCGCAGACGATGCCCTTGTAGCGGACGCGCTTGTACTTGCCGCAGTAGCACTCCCAGTCCTTGGTGGGACCGAAGATGCGCTCGCAGAAGAGCCCGTCCTTCTCGGGCTTCAGCGTCCGGTAGTTGATGGTCTCGGGCTTCGTGACCTCGCCGCTCGACCACGAGCGGATCTGCTTCGAGGACGCGAGCCCGATCTTGATTGCGTCGAAATTGTTGATGTCGATCATTTAGTTCCTCAGTCCTTCGAGCTCGCGTCTTCGATGTACTCCGCGTCCTGCTCGGCCTTGGTCTCGTCCGTCTGGCCGCCTTCGCCCTCGGCCTCGACCTTCTCCTCGGACTCGTCGGCGGCCTCGCCGTCGGTGGCGCGCACGCCCGAGAGGTCGATGCCGAGCTCCTCGGCAGCGCGCAGGAGGTCGTCGTCCTCGTCGCGCATCTCGACGCCGCCGCCCTCCTCGGAGCGGACGTCCACGTCGAGCGCCAGCGACTGCATCTCCTTCAGCAGCACCTTGAACGACTCCGGGATGGAGGGCTCGGCGATGTTCTCGCCCTTCACGATCGCCTCGTACGCCTTCACGCGGCCGACCGTGTCGTCGGACTTGATCGTGAGCATCTCCTGGAGGGTGTACGCCGCGCCGTAGGCCTCGAGCGCCCACACCTCCATCTCGCCGAAGCGCTGGCCGCCGAACTGCGCCTTGCCGCCCAGCGGCTGCTGGGTGACGAGCGAGTAGGGGCCGGTGCTCCGCGCGTGGATCTTGTCGTCCACGAGGTGGAGCAGCTTCAGGATGTACATGTAGCCGACGGTGACGGTCGCCTCGTAGGGCTCACCGGTGCGGCCGTTGTAGAGCTTGGCCTTGCCCGGTGCAGCGGCGGCCTTCCCGCTCGCCCTTGTCCATGTCGAAGTGGATCCCGCGCTCCTTGCCGGTCTCCTCGGACCAGCGCACGAGCGCCTCGTCGACGTCCTCGATCGGTCGCGCCGTCGAAGACCGGGGTCGCGATGTTCACGCGGCCGCCGTTCTCCTGGCCGTGCTTGTAGGCGTCCGAGCCGTCGTCGTACCAGCCGTTGCCGGCCACCCAGCCCGAGATGCGTCTCGAGGATCTGCCCGAGGTTCATCCGGCTCGGCACGCCGAGCGGGTTCAGGATCACGTCGACGGGCGTGCCGTCCTCGAGGTGCGGCATGTCGGCCTCGGGCACGATCTTCGAGATCACGCCCTTGTTGCCGTGGCGGCCGGCGAGCTTGTCGCCCTCGGCGATCTTGCGCTTCTTCGCCACATACACGCGCACGAGGTCGTTGACCCCCGGCGGCAGGTCGTCGTCGTTGTCGCGGCTGAAGGTCTTGACGTCGATCACGACGCCGCCCTCGCCGTGCGGCACCTTCAGCGAGGTGTCGCGGACCTCGCGCGCCTTCTCCTTGAAGATCGCGCGGATCAGCTTCTCCTCGGCCGTCAGCTCGGTCTCGCCCTTCGGCGTGACCTTGCCGACCAGCAGGTCGCCCGAGCCCACCTCGGCGCCGATGCGGACGATGCCGCGGTCGTCGAGGTTGCGGAGCGACTCCTCGGAGCGGTTCGGGATGTCGCGGGTGATCTCCTCGTCGCCGAGCTTCGTGGTGCGGGCGTCGATCTCGTACTCCTCGATGTGGATCGAGGTGAGCTCGTCGTCCTTCACGAGCCGCTCGGAGATGATGATCGCGTCCTCGAAGTTGTAGCCCTCCCAGGACATGAAGGCCACCAGGCAGTTCTTGCCGAGCGCGAGCTCGCCGTTGTCGGTCGAGCTGCCGTCGGCCAGCACCTGGCCCTTCCTCACCTTCTCGCCCGGGTCGACCAGCGGCTTCTGGTGGATCAGCGTGCCCTGGTTCGAGCGCATGTACTTCTCGAGCGGGTACTCCTCCTTGCCGTCGCTCGCGTCGACGACGATCCGCTCGGCGTCCACGTAGTCGACCGTGCCGGCGTCGTCGGCGAGCACCACGTCGCCCGTGTCGATGGCGGCGCGGGTCTCCATGCCGGTGCCGATCAGCGGCGCCTCCGTCTTCAGGAGCGGCACCGCCTGGGCCTGCATGTTCGAGCCCATCAGGGCGCGGTTGGCGTCGTCGTGCTCGAGGAACGGGATCAGCGCCGTGGTCACCGACCAGATCTGGTTCGGCGACACGTCCATCAGGTCCACGTCCTTCGGCGCGGCGAGCACCAGCTCGCCGTCCGGCGTGCGGCACTCGACCGCGGGGCCCTTGAGCTTGCCGGTCTTCGTCGTCCATCTCCGAGTTGGCCTGCGCGATGACCATGTCCTCCTCCTGGTTCGCATCCAGGTGGACGACCTTGTCGGTCACGACGCCGTCCTCGACCACGCGGTAGGGCGTGGTGACGAAGCCGTGCTCGGAGACCTCGGCGAAGCTCGAGAGCGAGCCGATCAGGCCGATGTTCGGGCCCTCCGGCGTCTCGATCGGGCACATGCGCCCGTAGTGGGTCGGGTGCACGTCGCGCACCTCGATGGGCGCGCGCTCGCGCGTGAGACCGCCGGCGCCGAGCGCCGACAGGCGGCGGCGGTGCCGGAGCCCGGACAGCGAGTTCGTCTGGTCCATGAACTGGCTGAGCTGCGAGGAGCCGAAGAACTCCTTCAGCGCGGCCACGACCGGGCGGATGTTGATGATCGTCTGCGGCGTGATCGTGTCCGAGTCCTCGGTGGTGAGGCGCTCGCGCACGACGCGCTCCATGCGGTAGAGGCCGATCCGGAACGCCTCCTGGATCAGCTCGCCCACCGTGCGGAGACGGCGGTTGCCGAAGTGCTCGTACTCGTCGAGGCGCTCGGCGATCGGCTCGCGCGGCATCGAGATGGCCTCGAGCGCGAAGTCCTTGATCGGCTCCTCGCCGTCGGGACCGCCCTCGTACATGCCCGACTCGGGGATGCCGAGCTCGCGCGGGAGCGAGATGAGCTCCTTGATCAGCTCGATGATGTCGCGCGGGGTGAGCGTGCGGGTGTCGAGCGGCTCGTCCAGGTGCAGGCGGCTGTTCAGCTTGTAGCGGCCGACGCGCGTGAGGTCGTAGCGCTTGGGGTCGAAGAAGAGCTGCCTGAGCAGGTTCTTCGCGGCGTCGATCGACGGCGGCTCGCCCGGGCGCTGCTTCTTGAACAGCTCGATCAGCGCGCCGTCCTCCGACTTCGTGACCTCGGTGTCGGCCTCGAGCGTCAGGCGCATGTAGAGCGAGTTGTCGAACAGGCCGAGGATCTCCTCGTCGGAGCCGGTCCAGCCCTCGGGCACGTACTTGCCCTCGCGCAGCGTGTCGCCCATCGCGCGCAGGAGCACGGTGACCGGCAGCTTGCGCTTGCGGTCGATGCGGACGTAGACGCGCGCCCTTCTTGTCGATCTCGAGCTCGAGCCAGGACCCGCGGGCCGGCATCAGGTTCGCGATGAAGACCTGCTTCTCGCGATCCTTGGGCTCCATCACGTAGGCGCCCGGGGAGCGGACGAGCTGCGTGACGACGACGCGCTCGGTGCCGTTGATGATGAACGTGCCCCAGTCGGTCATCCAGGGGAAGTCGCCCATGAAGACGGACTGCTCGCGGATCTCGCCCGTCTCGCGGTTCTGGAACGCGACCTTGACGGTCAGCGGGCGTGCGTAGGTGAGGTCCTTCTCCCGGCACTCCGAGATGGGCGCGACGGGCTCGTCGAAGTGGATCTCCTCGAAGACGACGGCGAGATTGCCGGTGTAGTCCTCGATGGGCGAGACGTCGTCGATCGTCTCGCGGAGGCCGCCCTTTTCGGTGTCGACCAGCCAGTCGAACGAGCGGCGCTGGATATCAATCAGGTTCGGTACTTCGGGGATGTTCTCGAGGCGTGAGAACGAGCGGCGGGTGCGTGCAGCATCAACGCGTGCCAAGGCGGCGACTCCTTCGAGCTAGTGGTACGACAAGCGGCGGGCGAGGGCGGAACGGGCGCAAAGCGCGACCGACCAGATATAGCAGAGTGAAACCCGCCCCCTCAAGGGGCGTTTGCCGGCCCGCAATTTGCGGGCAGCTCGGCCATCACGGACCCCGTCCCGAGGCGCCAGGAATATGTGCCGGCGCGGCTCTACAAGGGACGGCTACGGCTATAGGCCGCAGCCAAGAGTAGCACCGGATCGGGCGTCGTTCAGGGCTGCACGACGGCTGCGCTCCCGCCGCCGCGGCGGATCGGCTCGGCGGCCGCGAGGGTCCGGCCGCCCGTGAGGAACTCGATCCCGGTGGCCGCGCCGATCTCGGACATCGTGGTGTAGGTGTGGCCGTAGGCGGTGAGCGCCTGGCCCTCCGGCGAGCTGATGAAGGCCGGCTCGGCGGTGTCCGTCGTGCCGTTGCGCTGTGTGACGCGCGGTTCCGCGATGGCCTGCGGGAGCGTGTCGCCCAGGTCGAGCCGGCCGAACAGGATCTGGAGGACCGTGCCCGGGATGGTCGAGCCGCCCGGCGAGCCGACCGCGATGAACGGCTGGCCGTCGCGGGTGACGATCGTGGGGCTCATCGAGCTGCGCGGGCGCTTGTCGCCGTCGGAGCGGTTGGGGTGGGTCTGGGAGTCGAAGTTGAAGTCGGTGAGCTCGTTGTTCATCAGGAACCCGAAGCCCGGCACGACGATCGCGTTGCCGCCCGTCGACTCGATCGTGAAGGTGTAGGAGACGACGTTGCCCTTGCTGTCGAGACCACCAGGTGGGTGGTGGACTGACGCGGGTGGCTCACGGTGGCGCTCGCGTGCGGCGGCTTCGAGGGGCTGCCCTGGTTGTCGTAGGGGTCGCCCGGGGCCACGGGGCTCGTGGCGGTGTGCTGCTCGTCGATCAGCGCGCGCCGCTCGGCGGCGAAGCTGTCGGAGAGGAGGCCCGTGAGCGGGACGTCGAAGAAGTCCGGGTCGGCCAGGTAGGCGTTGCGGTCCGCGAACGTGAACCGGGACGCCTCGAGCATCAGGTGCAGGGCGCGCACGCGGTCGGACGCGAGCTTCTTGTAGCCCTCGAGGATGTTGAGCGCCTCGCCCACGGTCGAGCCGCCGCTCGAGGGCGGGCCCATGCTCCACACGTCGAGGCCGCGGTAGCCGATCCGGGTCGGCGGGCGCTCGATGGCCCGGTAGCGGCCCACGTCGGCGCGGGTCATGAGGCCGGGCCGCCATGCGTGGTTGGCGGTGTCCGCCTTGGGCGGCTGCTGGGCGGCGCTCGCCATCGCACCGGCCACCGGGCCGTCGTAGAACCAGTCGGCGCCGCGGTCGGCGATGCGCTCGTAGGTGTGCGCGAGGTCGGGGTTCTTCAGGGTCGATCCCACGTCGCGCGGCGTGCCGTCCGGGTCGAGGTAGATGGCGGCGGTGGACGGGATGTCGTTGAACCAGTCGACGTTGGGGGTCGTCTGGTCGAAGAAGGTCTGGTCCACCTTGAAGCCGTTGGTCGCGGTCCGGATCCCGGGCTGGAGCGCGCGGCCGAGCGACCACGTCCCGTAGCGCTGAAGCGCCATCTGCCAGGTGGCGGGCGTGCCGGGGATGCCGGCCGAGATGCCGCTGAAGCGGGCGTCGTCGAACGGCAGCGGCGCGCCGTTCTCCCAGAACGAGGTTGGCGTCATCGTGGCCGGCGACTCCTCGCGCCCGTCGATCGTCGTGACCTTGCCGCCCGCGGTGCGGATCACCATGAACCCGCCGCCGCCGATGCCGCAGGAGTACGGCTCGGTCACGCCGAGCACGCCCGCGGCGGCCACCGCGGCGTCGACGGCATTGCCGCCGTCGCGCAGGGCCTGGATCGCGGCGCGCGTGCCGTCGATGTCGACGGACGCGGCGGCGCCGCCGCTGCCGACGACGGTCGGCTGCTTCTGGTCCTGGGCGAGCGCGGTGGGCGGGTCGATGACGACCAGCGCGACGAGCGCGACGATGAGCAGGCGTGCGAAGCGTGAGAGGCGTGCGATCAGCATCGCCCGCTGGTTACCCGGAACAGGGAGGGCTTATACGAGGCCGATCACGGAGCGGCCCTAGTCGAACTCGGCGTGCTCCGCGAGCACGCGCGCCATCCTGGCGACGGCCGCCTGCAGCTGGGCGAGCGGTCGCAGCATGAGCGTTATCTCGGCGATCCGCCCATCCTCCAGGGCGCGCGCCACCAGCACCCCATCCACAGGATGCTCCTCCACCGTGGCCGTGTAGAAGGTCACGTCATCCAGCTCGCGCGTGACCTCGACGTTCTCGATGACGCCGCCGATGGCGAGGATGAGCGGGAGGATCAGGTGGCGGCCGCGGTACGTCTGAACCGGACTGTGGAAGAGGACGTCGTCGACGAGCATCTCCTCGAGCGTGTCCTGGTCCTGCCGGTCGATCGCCTCGAGCAGCGTCATGAGGTCGATTGTCGCCTAACGCAGAGGGGCCGCGCTGCGGCGGCCCCTCTGTGACAACTCTGCGACGTGTCGGCTACTTCAGCTCGACGCTTCCGCCGGCCTCCTCGAGCTCGCCCTTGAGCTTCTCGCCCTCGTCGCGGTCCACGCCCTCCTTGATGGGCTTGGGCGCCTCGTCCACGAGAGCCTTCGCCTCCTTGAGGCCGAGGCCGGTGGCGGCACGGACGACCTTGATCACCTGGATCTTCTTGTCGCCGGGACCGGTGAGGACGACGTCGACCGTCGCCGACTCCTCCTCGGCAGCGGCACCGTCACCGGCGCCTCCGGCTGCCGGGGCGGCAGCCGCCACGGCGGTCGCGGACACACCAAATTCCTCCTCGAGCGCCTTGATCAGCTCGGACAGCTCGAGAACCGACATCTTCTTGATCTCATCGATCAACTCTGCAGCAGTGGCCATGGGCCCTCCTTAATCCGTCTCGTCGCCCTCGGAGGGCGCGTCAGTTTCATCAGTCTCAGTCCCGTCACCCTCGGCATCCGCCTCAGGTTCCGGGGAAGCGTCATCGGCAGCGGCTTCCTCCGCCGGAGCCTCCTCGGACTCGGCCGAAGCCTCCTCCGCGGGAGCCTCCTCCTCGGGCGCGGCCTCCTCGGCAGCGGCGGCGGCCGGCTCCTCCGCGGGGGCGTCGCCGCCCACCAGACCCTGGTCGCGGATCTGGCCCAGCTGGATCGCCAGACCGCTGATCAGCGCGTTCAGGCCCCGCACCAGGCCGGTGATCGGCGAGGCGATCATCCCGACCAGCTGCTGGTGGAGCACGTCGCGGGCCGGCAGCTTCGAGAGCGCCTCGAGCTGGTCGACCGTCAGCGCAGCGCCGTTCATCACGCCGCCCTTGAACGCCAGCACGTCGTGCTCGCGGCGGAAGGTCGCCAGCGCCTTCGCGGCCAGGGCCACGTCGCCGCCGTCGGCCAGCACGAAGGTGAATGCCGTCGGCCCCTCGAGGACCTCCTTCAGCCCCTCGACCCCCGTCTGATCAACCGCACGCTCGGTCAGGGTGTTCTTGACCACCCGGAACCGGGCGCCCGCCTCGGTCAGGCGCGTGCGCAGCTCGGCGGCCTGCGGCACGGAGATCCCGCGGTAGTCGACGGCGAAGACCGCCTCCGACTCCTGGATCTGGCCGGCCACCTCCTCGATGGCCGCGGCTTTCTGTTCTCTGTTCATCTCGTTCCCTTTTGGCTGTGTGCCCACGGCAAAGACACACGGGGAGCGAGATGCTCCGGCGGCGTCTCCACCTGCCCCGGACTTACACGCGCGCGTGGCCGAGGGTCTTGGGCAGAAAAGCTTGTGAGAGTCAGGCTACCTCGGCCGGCTCCCCGATGTCCTCGACGATGCCACGCGTGCGCGTGGGGTCGACCCGGATGCCCGGG
>CAWEHM010000011.1:0-8281 GCA_963808875.1 uncultured Thermoleophilaceae bacterium | reverse complement strand
ACACTGCTCGCGCCGCTCGGCTAGAAGGCGTTAACACATTCCAGCGCGCGGAGAAATTCCTCGGCACCGGCGCGGACGCGGACGGCCTCATCCTCGCGGCCGGCGGCGTCGAGCGCGCGGGCGTGGTCGAGAGCAAGGCAGGCGGCGTCGAAAGCGAAGCCGAGCTCGCGCTCCCGGGCCGCCGCGCGGCCGAGGAGCTCCACGGCCTCGTCCGCTCGTCTTCCTCTCCTGAGGGCGACGAGTCCTCGGCCACGGCGAGATTGTTCGTGAGCCGGCCGACCCTCGCGCCTCCGCGCCCGCGCGCAGCGACTCCGTCACCGCCTGCAGGCCCTGCTCGACTCCCGGCCTCTCCCCACCGCGGATCCTCATGATGATGAAAGGCCACTGGTCCTCGATCACCTCGACGAGCTGTTAGCTCGCCCTGCGCACCTCCTCCGCCCGGCCCGTGAGGCCGAGCCAGGGGAAGACGGCGCAGGCCATCGGCAAGATCCGCCGCGCCTCGCTGCTCCCAACGGCGAGAGCGCGCTGGCCGGCGAGCCATCGGTCAGCGCTCCCGAGCTCGCCGCGGCGGAAGGTAAGAGCGCCCTGGGTGGGCCGGAAAGACCAGCCGCCGCGCAGCCACTGCTCCGGTCCAAGCCCGAGAGCGCAACGTCGGCCTCCGCCCAGCGGCCGCCGGGACGAGCAGCTTGGCGATGACGGACAGCTGGACGTAGCCCACGACGCTAGGGGGAGGAAGCCGTCCGTCGAGCCCGGCGAGCGCGGTCACCTCGATCTCGTCCACGGGCACGAAGCCAAGCGCCGACCAGATCCAGTTCACCACCGCCCTGGCCGCCTCCTCGACCGCGCCCGCGGCCGCCGCCTGCTCCACGATCGCGATCACCTCGCCCGGGTCCGGCGGCTCCCCGAGATTCGAGGCGCGAACCGTGAAGAGGTTGATACGCGCGTTCACCTCCGCAAACGGGTCGCCGACGCGCTTGGCGACGGCGATTGCCTCCTCCGAGTGCTCCACTGCCTCGATCCGGTTGCGAAGCATCTCGATCTGCGAGCGCCGTGCCAGCGCCCGCGCGAGCTGAGGAGACTCCGGTTGGCCGTCGAGCGCCGCCACGGCCGAGTTCGCCGCCTGGAGCGCCTGTTCCCACTCACCGGTCAGCCAGAGGACGCGGGAGCGCCAACCAAGCGTCGCCGAACGGAGCAGGTCGTTCAGGCCTTCGATGTCATCCGCCTTGTCCAGCCAGCGAAGCGTCTCGGCGGAGCGGCCCGAGTGGAGAGTGGCTTCCGCCAGGGCCACGATGGCCGCGCCCTTGTCGTCGGGTGAGTTCGCCAGGTCGAAAGCGGCCTCCAGGTGCTCCTGGGCGGCCCCGAGTGCCGCGCGGCGGAGCGCCGCTTCGCCCGCTCCGAGCAGAACGGTGTAAGCGCGGTGCAACACCTCGGGGTCGTCCTCGCCGTAGCCGATTGCCTCCCGGTAGTGATACGCGGCGAGCTCTGCGCTCTCTGCCCCTCGGTCGGGGGCGATTCCTTGGATCCACTGGGCGACGTTCAGGTGAAGCTCGCGGCGCTCCGGGCGGGCAAGCGATCCGTACGCCACGTCGCGGGTGAGCGCGTGCTTGAAGCTGAACTCCTGCAAGCCGGCCATGACGGAGAGCGGGTGCAGAGAGACGAGCCCGGTTCCGGTCAGCCCGCAACGAGTCCCTCGTCCACGTCGACCGCGGCCGGCCAGAAGACCCGCCCGACGACCGCACAACGGCGCAGGGCCTCGCGCGGGTCGGGATCGAGCAGGTCGAGACGCGCTGCGATGACGCCGTGCACAGAGTCGGGGATGGGAAGCTCGGCCAGGCGCCGGGTGGCCACCCAACCGCCGTTGTCCCGCTCGAGGGCGCCCTCGTCGATGAGCATTTGCAGCATCTCTTCGAGGAAGAAGGGATTGCCTTCGGCGCTGCTGAGGAGCGGCCGGCGCACGCCCTCCGGCACCTGCGCCTCCCCCAGAAGGTTCGAGACCAGCTGCTCCGACTCGTCGGCGGACAGCGGAGTCAGGGAGAGGGAGGTCGCGTTCTGCTTCCCCGCCCCCACAACGGGTGGTCGGTGAGGAACTCGGGACGCGCGGTGCAGACGAACAGCACGCACGCGTCCGCGACCCGGTCGGCGAGGTGCTCGACGAGATCGAGGAGCGCGGCGGAGGCCCAGTGGATGTCCTCGATGACGACGACGGTCAGCCCGCGCTGGCCTAGCGCCGCGACATAGCGCTGCCAGCCGTCTGCGAGGAGCTCGCCGACGGCCTGGCTGTCCATCGAGGACAAGGGCGAGCCCGCGTCCCCGAAGCCGATCGTCCACGCGATCGCGTCGAAGGCGTCGGGCCCGCCCTGCTCGACGACCGCGTGGACGGCGACGCGGAGCTTCCCGAGCGCGACGTCGACCGGGTCGTTGTCGAGGATCCCGGCGTCAGACTTCGCGGCCTCGGCGAGCGGCCAGTACGTGATCCCCTCCCCGTAGGGCAGGCAGCGCCCCTGCAACACTCTGGCCTTGGGAAAGCGGGCGAGGAACTCGCCGACGAGACGTGATTTCCCCACACCGGCCGGCCCGAAGAGCGTGACGAGCTGCGGGACGTGCTCGCGCTCACTCCGGGCCGCGACGACCTCGAGCAGCATCAGCTCCTCCTGGCGCCCGATGAGCGGAGCGGAGCGCTCCGAGCCCCGCGCGGCCGGCACCGCGGCAACGGCACGAGCCTCCCAGGCCGAGACCGGCGTGCTCTTCCCTTTCGCTTCCACGTTTCGGCGCGGCCCGTAGAGGACTGCTCGGCTCGTGGCCGCGTGCGTACGATCGCCGACCAAGATCTCGCCGGGGCGCGCGTTCTGCTGGAGCCGAGCGGCCACATTGACCGCGTCGCCGCTCACGATCAGCTCTCCGCGCGCGGCTGTCTCGCGGCTCGAGACGACGTTGCCGGTGTTGATCCCGGTGCGTAGCCCCACGGACATCCCGTAGCGGCCTTCGATGAGCGCCGCAAACGCGGGGAAGCGCTCGTGGGCTGCGAGCGCGGCGCGAACCGCGCGCTCGGGATCGTCCTCGTGTGCGAGCGGGATGCCGAACACGGCGAGGACTGCGTCGCCGACGAACTTCTCCGTCGTCCCACCGAAGCGCACGACCTCCGCGTTCAGGAGGTCGAAAAGGTCGGCCTGGACGCGGCGCACGTCCTCGGGGTCTATCTGCTCTACGAGCGCCGTCGAGCCGGCGAGGTCGGAGAAGAGGACCGTGACGACGCGCCTCTCCTGCTGCTCGTCGCGAAGCGGGTGTTGGGGCGCACCGCAGTTCGCGCAGAAGCGCGCATCGGGCCCTTGTTCAGCGCCGCAGGAAGGGCAGACCTCCATCGGGGCGAGTCTATGCCGCAGGGGTACCCCTGACGTACGATCCTGCTGCCGTGCGGACGCGCCGAGCCTCGTACGTCCTCCAGGTTGCTCTCGTCTCCGCCGTCTACTTCGGAGGAGCGAAGCTCGGTCTCAATCTGGCGGTCGGACACGGCGTCATAACGCCAGTCTGGCCGCCCACCGGGATCGCGATAGCAGCGCTGCTGCTCCTCGGTCCGCGGGTCTGGCCCGCGGTCGCGATCGGCGCCCTGCTCGGCAACGCGACGAGCGGCGTCTCGTTCTGGGTCGCGGCCGGCATCGCAGTCGGGAACACGCTCGAGGCGCTCGTGGCCGTCTACCTGCTCCGCCGGTTCTCTTTCCGGAAATCCTTTGAGCGCGTTCAGGACGTGATCAGGTTCGCCTGCGCCGCGGCCGTCGCGGCCGCGGTGGCGGCGACGAACGGCGTCACCGTGCTGGCGCTCGCGGACTCGGCGGCCGCGTCTCCCTACGGATCGCGCTGGGTCCTCTGGTGGCTCGGCGACGCCACGGGAGCCTTGCTCGTCGCACCGCTGATCCTGGTCTGGGCGACGCGTCCTCCCCTTCGCATCCCTGCAAGGCGCCTCGCCGAGGGCGCCGTCGTGCTCGCGGCGCTCGCCGGCCTCGCGGCGGTCATCTTCCTCGGCGGGCTCTGGCGCTACCCGTACCTCCTCTTCCCGCTTCTCCTCTGGGCGGCCGTCCGCTTCACACAGCTCGGCGCGGTCACTGCGAGCTTCACAGTGGCCGCGTTCGGCGTGGCCGGCGTCATCTCGGAGAACGTGCCGCTTGGCGGCCGCGACGAGACGGTGGCAGTGGAGATCTTCCAGAGCCTCCTCGCCGTCACCGCCATCAGCCTGCTCGCACTCGGCGCCTCGATCGCGGAGCGCGACGCCGCCGCCGAGTCGCTTCGCCAGGCGGCGGTGGGGCTCGCCGAGGCGCAGGCCCTCGCACACATCGGCAGCTGGGAATGGGACATCGCCGGCGATCGCGTCACGTGGTCGAACGAGCTCTACCGGATCTACGACCTCCAGCCCGAGCGCGGCGAGTTGAACTACGAGGCCTACCTCTCCCGAATCCATCCGGGCGACCGAGACCGCGTCCGCTCGACCATCGCGGTGGCGCTCGAGGAAGGGCACGCCTTCGAGATGACTCACCGTGCAATCCTCGGGGATGGAAGCGAGCGGATCGTGCAGGGTCGCGGCCGCGTGATCCTCGACCGCGCCGGCCACCCGGTGCGGATGGTCGGGACGACCCAGGACATCACCGAGCGCGAGCGCGTCGAGCAGGTCCGGGAGAACATCCTCTCCGCGGTCTCCCACGAGCTGCGCACGCCGCTCACCGCCATCCTGGGCTTCGCCATCACCCTGCGCGAGCGCTGGCCCACGCTGACCGACGAGGGACGGGAGGAGATGATCGGCCTCGTCGCGAGCCAGGCCACACGGCTCGAGCGACTCCTCAACGACCTCCTCGACGTGGACCGGCTCCGGCATGGACGACTACGTGTCGACTTCGAGCACGCAGACCTCGCCGAGCTCGTCCGCAGCGTCGCCGCAGGCCGGCCCGACGGCAGGAAGATCGACGTGCAGACCCAGAGCGTCCACGCGAGCGTCGACCCGGCCAAGTTCGAGCGTATCGTGGAGAACCTCATCGCCAACGCCGAGCGCCACACCCCCGCGGGCTTACCCATCGAGGTGTCGGTCGCGCCCGACGGAACCGGTGCGCTCCTGCGCGTGGACGACCACGGCCCCGGCGTACCCGACGCCGAGAAGGAGACAATTTTCCAGGCCTTCGCGCGCGGGAGCGAGGTCGAGGCGACCGGGGTCGGCGTCGGGCTCTCGCTTGTCGCACAGTTCGCCGCGCTGCACGGAGGCCGCGCCTGGGTCGAGGACAACCCCGGTGGCGGCGCCTCCTTCCGCGTGCTCTTCCCGGACATCGCCGCTTGAGCGGCCTGCGCTGCCGCGGCTGGGAGCAGGAAGGCGCGCTCCGCTGCCTCCTCAACAACCTCGACCCGGGCGTCGCCGAGGATCCCGACGCGCTCGTCGTCTACGGAGGTCGAGGCAAGGCCGCGCGCTCCAAGGAAGACTTGGCCGGCATCGTCTCCGCCCTCGAGCGCCTCGGCCCCGACGAGACACTGATCGTCCAGTCGGGCAAGGCGGTGGCCGTCCTTCCGACCCACGAGGACGCGCCGCGTATCCTCATCTCGACAGCGATGGTCGTCCCGGAGTGGTCCGACCAGGACACCTTCCGCCGGCTCGAGGACGCGGGGCTGACGATGTACGGCCAGATGACCGCCGCCGGCTGGTTCTACATCGGCACGCAGGGCATCCTCGGCTTCACCTACGAGACCTTCCGCGCGGTCGGGGCGCGGCACTTCGGCGGCTCGCTCTCCGGCAGGCGCGTGCTGACCGCCGGGCTCGGCGGCATGGGCGGCGCGCAGGGGTTCGGCGTCGGGCTGAACGGAGGCCGCGCGCTCATCGTCGAGGTCGATCCCGCCCACGCCGAGCGGCGCCTGGCGGACGGCTGGGTCGACCTCGTCGCCGGCTACGACGACGCGCTCGCCGCGCATCTCGATCCCGATGGCCCGGCCTCGGTCGCGCTGGTCGGCAACGCGGCGGAGGTCATCCCGCGCCTGCTCGCCGACGGGGTCGAGTTCGACGTCGTCACCGACCAGACGGCGGCCCACGATCCGCCCCGCGGCTACGTGCCCCTCGGCTTCTCGGCGGACGAGGCGCGCGCGGCAGACGCGGAAGACCCGGCCTTCCAGCGTGCGGTCTTCGACTCGCTCACCGCGCACGTCGCCGCGCTGCTCGGATTCAAGGAGCGCGGCGCGGTCGTGTTCGAGTACGGGAACGGGATCCGCGCCCAGGCCGCGGCCCAAGGCCTAGCCGGAGCGATGGAGATCCCCGGCTTCGTCGCCGAGTACGTACGCCCGATCCTCGCGCGGGGCGTCGGCCCCTTCCGCTGGATCTGCCTCTCCGGCGATCCCGAGGACCTTCGCCGGAGCGAGGACGTCCTCATGGACGCGGTCGACACCGACACCCTTCGCGGCTGGATCGAGCTCGCGCGCGACCGCGTCCCGCTCCAGGGCCTGCCGGCCCGGATCTGCTGGCTCGGCCTCGGCGAACGGGACAAGGTGGCCCTCGCCATGAACGAGCTCGTCCGCTCAGGCGAGTGCGGCCCGCTCGCCATCGGGCGCGACCACATGGATCCCGCGTCCGTCGCCTCTCCGACGCGCGAGACGGAGGGAATGCTGGACGGGAGCGACGCGATCGCCGACTGGCCGATCCTCTCCGCGCTGCTCAACGCCGCGCAGGGCGCGAGCTGGGTCGCCGTCGGAAACGGAGGCGGAGTCGGCGTCGGCCGCTCCATCCACTCCGGGATGGTCGTCGTCGCGGACGGCAGCGAGCTCGCCGAGCGGAAGATCAGGCGCGTGTTCTGGACGGATCCGGCCCTCGGCGTCGCGCGCTACGCAGACGCGGGCTACCCCGAGGCAGTGGCCGCGGCGGAGCGGCACGGCTTGTGAGCTTCCGGCTCAAGCGGCTCATGACCCGCGAGCAGCTGTTGGAGCAGCTGCGGCACGAGGCACGCGAAGGACTGACCGCAAGCCCGAAGCGCATGCGCTCCCGCTGGGTCTGGGACGGCCGCGGCTCCGACCTCTACGGACGGATCATGGAGCTGCCCCAGTACTACCTCCCGCAGGCCGAGCGGGAGATCCTCACCACCCATGCGCCCGAGATCGAGGCGCTCGTGCATCCGAGAACCGTTGTCGAGCTGGGCCCCGGCTCGTCGGTGAAGACTCCGCTCCTCCTCGACGCGTTGAGCGGCCTGGATCGCTACGTGGCCGTCGATGTGAGCGGTGAGGCTCTGGAGGCGGCAGGAGGCCACCTGGCTGCTCGCTATCCCGAGCTCGAGATCGTCGGCGTCGTCGGGGACTTCGAGACCGGCTTGCCGGAGCCCTACGAGCGAACCCTTGTCGTCTCGCTCGGCTCCACGATCGGCGGGCTCGACCCGGAGGATCGCGCCACGCTCCTCTCCGCGGTGGAACCCGATGTTGGGCGAGGGCGGGGCGCTTCTCCTGGGCCTCGATCTCATGAAGGACGTGGCGCGGATCGTCGCCGCGTACAACGACGAACAGGGCCTCTCGGCGGCGCTGATCGAGAACCTCCTCCCCATCCTCAACCGCGAGCTCGGCGCCGACTTCGACCCGGAGCGCTTCCACGGCGAGGCAGTCTGGATCGAGGAGCGCGAGCGAATGGAGATGTTCGTTCGCTCGCTCGAAGCTCAAACGGTGACGCTGCGCGAGATCGGCCTCACGGTCGAGTTCGCCGAGGGCGAGACGCTCCGCACCGAGATCTCGACGAAGTTCACGCGCGAGGGCATCGCGGGGGAGCTGGCCGCAGCGAAGATGGAGATCCAGTCCTGGTGGACCGACGAGGCGGGTGATTTCGCCCTATGCCTCGCGCAGAAGGCGTAACACGCGGTCGCGGCGCGCCTTGAGCTCGTCCGCGTCGAAGTCGGCGCGGATGCTGCCGCGCTCGCGGGCGGCCCCGATCGAGCGCGAGGGCCTGCTCGTCGTCGCGAGCTCGGGCCAGAGGTTCTCCGCAACGGCCGCGTGCACATCGAGGCCGGCGAGATCCATCGTCTGGAAGGGCCCGATCGCCGCCCAGCGTGCGC
This sequence comes from uncultured Thermoleophilaceae bacterium, assembly GCA_963808875.1. Taxonomy (GTDB): domain Bacteria; phylum Actinomycetota; class Thermoleophilia; order Solirubrobacterales; family Thermoleophilaceae; genus JACVRW01. The sequence goes on along the minus strand of CAWEHM010000011.1, from coordinate 236 downwards.
CGAGGCCCGCGGTGACCGCGCGGTCCACGTCTTCGAAGCTGCAGACGCCGGCATCAACGAGCGCGTAGGCCTCGCGGAGGAGCGCGTACTGGAGCCGGTTGACGACGAAGCCCGGCACGTCGAGCCGGACGACGACCGGCGCCTTGCCGAGCTCATCCATCCATCCCCTCAGCGTCTCCAGAGTCTCGGGCGCGGTGCGCGCGCCGCCGACGATCTCGACGACCTGGACGAGCTCC
>CAWEHM010000010.1:0-61380 GCA_963808875.1 uncultured Thermoleophilaceae bacterium | reverse complement strand
CGTCTCGGACATCACCCGGATCGCCGGCACCACGCCAGCCACGGCGCCCTCGAAGCGAAGCTGCACGCCGCCGCGGCGGGCGGCGTCGAACACCTCCTCGCCGTGTTGGGAGAGCAATTGCTTGTTGGCGGTCACCACGTGCCTGCCGGCGTCGAGCGCTCGCAGCACATAGTCGCGCGTGGGCTCGATGCCGCCCATCAGCTCGACGACGAGGTTGCTGCGCTCGAGGATGTCGTCGAAGTCGCCGCGGCTGCGGGTCAGGACCCCGGCCAGCTCGGGCCGGACGCCGACCTCGGCCTCGATAGCGCCGGCGCGCTCCTCGAGCAGCTCGGCGAAGGCACGGCCGACCGTGCCGTGGCCCAGGAGGCCAATGCGGAATGGCTCAGCGGTCACGAAGGGTCAGATCTTCGTAGGTCTCCCGGCGGACCACCACGCGGGCGTCGCCGTCCCTGCAGAAGATCACGGGCGGCCGCGGCACGGCGTTGTAGTTGTTCGCCATGGCGTGCGAGTACGCGCCGGTGGCCGGGATGACGAGCACGTCGCCCACCCGCGGGTCGTTCAGCTCCACGTCGCGGACGAGGACGTCGCCCGACTCGCAGTGCATCCCGGCGATCGTGCAGAGGTCCCCGCCGCCGAACCGGTCCGCGATCTCGGCCTCGTAGCGGGCGCCGTACAGCATCGGGCGCAGGTTGTCGGACATGCCGCCGTCGACGGCCACGTAGGTACGCACGCCCGAGATGCGCTTGATGGTCCCGACGGTGTACAGCGTCACGCCGGCGTTCCCCACGAGCGCTCGGCCCGGCTCGGACAGTACGGTCACCTCCTCGGGCGCGTGCCGGAGCAGCGCCTCGACGTACTCCTCGGTCGTGGGCGGGCTGTCATCGGCGGTATATGCGATGCCGAGGCCGCCTCCGAGGTTGAGCAGCGGCCAGTCGCCAATGCCCGCGAGGAGCTCGCCGAGCTTCTCGAACACGTCCACGTCGAGGATCTGGGAGCCGATGTGGGCATGGAGTCCGCGCAGCTCGAGCCCGGCGTCCGCGCATGCCCCGACCGCCCGCTCCACCTCATCCATCTGGAAGCCGAACTTCGAGTCAACCTGGCCGGTCTGGATGAACTCGTGCGTGGTGGGCTCGATGCCCGGCGTGACCCGCAGGAGCACGCGCTGGCCGCGGCCACGCAGGCGCTCGATCTCGTCGAACGAGTCCACCACGATGTGGCCGAGGCCGCTCTCGATCGCGTAATCGAGCTCGGCGGGCGACTTGTTGTTCCCGTGCATGTACAGCCGCTTCGGGTCCATGCCCGCCTCGAGCGCGAGGTGCAGCTCGCCGCCCGATGCCACGTCCGCCGACAGCCCCTCCTCGGCGAACAGCCGGTAGGCGGCGGTGCAGGGAAACGCCTTGCTCGCGTAGACGACCTCGAAGCGCTCCGTGCGGGCCCGGAACGCCTCTGTGAAGCTGCGCGCGCGGGCGCGCATGTCGTCCTCCGCGTACACGTACGCGGGCGTGCCGAACTCGGCGGCCAGGTCGAGTACGTCGCAGCCGCCCACCTCGAGCCGGCCGCGCTCGTTGAGGCGCGCGCCCAGCGGATACACGTGCGAGACAGCAAGGGCCGACATGGAGCGGCGATTATGAAGGACCCGATGCGGCACCCCACGCCAGCAGCACCGGAGCTCGGCACCCAGGACGGGCTCGCCTACGCGCTCTTCATGCCCGAGTCGGAGCCCGACGTGGGGGTCGTGATCCTCCACGGCGCCGGCTCCGCGAAGGAGAGCCACTTCGACTTCGCCCGCGGCTGCCGGGCCGACGGGATGGCCGCCCTGGCGTACGACGCGCGCGGGCATGGGCAGTCCGAGGGGAGCTTTGGACCGGGCGCGTTTGACGACGCGCTGGCGATGGCGGAGCTGTTGCGTTCGTTTGCTCCCGACATCGCATTGAGGGGGTCCAGCATGGGCGGCTTTCAGGCGATTCATGCGGCGGCGCAGGCGGACGGCGCGATTCGGGCGGTCGTCGCAATCTGTCCGGCACCGGAGGATGGGCTGGCGCGCTTCCTGCGCTCAGGCCAGGAGCTCCACTTCCGGTGCGATCGCGAAGCCTCCGGTCCGTGGCTCGAGTCCCTCGACATCTACGCCGCTGCGGCGAGCCTGGGGCCCGAAGCGGCATTGCTCCTAATGCATGCGCGCGGTGACGAGCAGGTGCCTTTTGAGATCAGCGAACGGCTGCACGAAGCAGCCCACGAGCCGAAGCGACTCCTCTTGATGCCCGGCGGGCACCACCGCTCGATCCAGCACGACGAGGAGCTGCAAGCGGTGTCCCGCCGCTTCATCCGCACCGCCGGCCGTTAATGAGAATCATTCTCGTTAAGCTCCGCCGGTGCCCTCACCCACCGACCTGGCGGACCTCCCCTTTCTGCGGGAGGCGCTGTTCGAGCTGATCCTGCTCGCCGTGACAGGCGGTGTGCTTGGTGCCTGGGTGGTGCTCAGGCGGCTCGCGTTCTTCACACACGCAGCGGGATCGGCGACCTTTCCCGGGCTCGTGCTCGCCGACGCCTCGGGGGTCAGCCCCACGCTGGCCGGCATCGCGGTGGCGCTCGGCTACGCGGGCGGCGTCCAGACGGTCGGCGGCCGCGCGCGGGAGCACGGCGAGGGCACGGCGCTGCTGCTCGTCGCGGCGCTCGCCATCGGGGTGATCCTCGCGAGCGACGTGTTCGAGTCCGGCGCCGCGGTGGACCGGCTCCTGTTCGGCACCCTGCTCGGCCTCGGTCCCGCGGACCTGGCGGTCTCGGGCGCGGTCGCCGCGGTAGCCATCGCCGCCGCGATCCTGCTGGGCCGCACGTGGTCGGCGGTGGGCTTCGACCCGGACGGCTCCGCATCGATGGGCCTGCCCACGGGCCGCGCCGACCTCCTCCTGCTCGGCCTGGTCGCCGTCGCCGCGGTCGCCGCAATCCCGGCCGTCGGCGCCCTCCTCGTCACCGCGATCTACGTGCTGCCCGCCGCGGCGAGCCGGATGCTCACGACCAGCATCCGCGGACTGATCGCGTGCGCCCTGGGCCTCGCGATCGCCGAGGGCGCCGTCGGCCTCTACCTCGCCTACTGGCTCGACGTCCCGCCGGGCCCACCCATCGCCGTCCTCGGTGCGGTCGTCTGCCTGGCGGCGGGAGCCCTCCCTCGAAGGGCATCGACGTGAGCGCGGTAGCGGCCGAGAAAATGGCCGCGGCCTACGACGGCGACCCGGTCCTCGACGACGTCTCCTTCGAGGTCCCGCCCGGCACATCCGTGTGCGTGCTCGGCCCGAACGGCGGCGGCAAGACGACGCTCTTCCGGGTGCTGCTCGGCGACCTCGAGCCGGTGGCGGGCCGGGTCGAGGTGAGCGGGCGCCCCGCCTACGTGGCGCAGACCGACCGCACCAGGCTCGACTTCCCCGTGACCGCGCTGGACGTGGCGCTCATGGGCACGCTCGCCGCCGGCCGCTGGTGGCTCCCGCCGAGACGCGCCGACCGCGACGCGGCCCGCGCGGCGCTCGAGCGGGTCGGGCTGGCCGGCGAGGGCGGACGTCAGATTCGGAGAGCTCTCCGGCGGCCAGCGCCAGCGCGCGCTGCTCGCCCGCGCGCTCGTCCAGGACGCCGCCGTGCTGCTGCTCGACGAACCCCTGTCCGGGGTCGACCCCGCCAGCGCGACGCTGATCGAGGGCGTGTTCGGCGAGCTGCGCGAGAGCGGACGCACGCTGCTCGTGGCGAGCCACGACGTGGAGAGCGCCCGCTCATATGACCTCGTCCTGTGCCTCAACCGGCGCCAGGTGGCGTTCGGCCACCCTGCCGCGACGCTCGACCGCGAGACGCTCCAGGCCACCTACGGCCACGAGCTGATCGTGCTCGAGGGCGGCCGCGCGGTGACGGTGCAGCACCACGAGCACGGCCACTCGCACGAGGGAGAGGGGTGATCGCGTGGAGGTGATCGACTTCATCGTCGACCCGCTCCGCTCCGGCATCGACCGCCGGGCGCTGCTCGAGCTGGCGATGGTCGGCTCGCTGTGCGGGGCGCTCGGCTTCTGGATCGTCACCGAGCGGCTGGCGTACGGCGCCGAGTCGCTCTCCCACGGATTGCTGCCGGGGCTCGTACTCGCGGCGCTCGCGGGCGCGCCCCTCCTGCTGGGCGCCGCCGGCGGCGCGCTCGTGGCGGCCGCCCTGATCGCGTTCGCTTCGCGCGACCCGCGCGTCGGGGCGGACACCGGCACCGCGATCGCGGTCACCGGCCTCGTCGGCCTCGGCGCTCTCCTCGCCCTCGCGCCGGACGCTCCTCAGCGGCTCGAGGAGCTCCTCTTCGGCGATCCGCTCGGCGTGACCGGCGGCGACCTCGTGGCCGCCGCGCTCCTCTTCGTGCTCGGCGGCACGGCGCTGGGCGTGCTCCACCGTCCGCTCTCCGCGGTCGCCTTCGACCCTGCCGGCGCCGGGACCGCCGGCATCCGCCCCGGCCTCACGCGCCTCGCGCTGCTCGTCCTCCTCGCCGCCGCGGTGGCGGTGGCCGTCCAGGGTCTCGGGGCGCTGCTCGTGCTCGCGGTGCTGATCGGGCCGCCGGTCGCCGTGCGTGCCCGCGCCACGAGCCCCGCGCGCGCCATGACGGCGGGAGCGGCGGTGGCGGTGGCGGCCTCTGTCGTCGGCATCGAGGTCTCCTTCCACGCTCACACCGCGGCCGGCGCGTCGGTCGCGCTCGCCCTGTGCGCGGCCGCCGCGCTCGGCGGCGCGCTCAGGCCGTCGCCGCGCGCGGCACGCGGCCGCGCACGGCCACGATCGCGGCGCCGAGCGCCATCAGTGCAAGCGAGATGAGCTGCGGCTGGGTGAGTCCGGCCACGACCTCGTCGTTTCGCCGGATGAACTCCACGAGGAAGCGCTCGACCCCGGCGATGATCAGGTAGAGCCCGAACAGCACGCCGACAGGGAACCGGTCCCTGAGTCTCCACAGCACCACCCCGGCCACCCCCATCGCGAGCGTCTCGTAGACGGGCGTGGGATGGACCGTGTCGGTCGTCGGCACGGTGCCGTCCGGGTACGCCATCGCCCACGGCAGGTCGGAGTGGATGCCGTAGTCGCCGTCGCCAGACAGCTGGCAGCCCACGCGCCCGATCGCGTATCCGATCGCGAGCGGGACCGCCGCCACGTCGAACAGCTGCCATCCGAGGAAGCCCCGCCAGTACGCCCACAGGACAACGCCGAGCGCCCCGCCAACGAGGCCGCCGAACCACACGAGCCCGGAGCCGCTGAGGATGTTGCCGAGCAGGTCGTCCGACACCTTCGACCAGTTCTGCAGGATGTAGTCGAGCCGAGAGCCCACGAGCCCGCCGATCAGCGCGGCGAACACCATCTCGTAGCTCCAATCCGGCGGCCTGTCGAGCTCGCGGAAGCGCCGCGCGATGATCACGCCCGACGCCAGGAACCCGACCGCGAAGCAGATGCCGAACGTCTTCAGGTCGAGCGGCCCGATGTGTATCTCCGGCTGCACGGACGGCGAAAGCTAGCGGGCGCCCCTACCATGGCCCGTGTGCGGAGAGCGGTGCTTGCAGGACTCCTCTGTGCGGCGCCGCTCCTTGGTGCGACCGCGCAGGCGTCGACGGGAATCGCCGAGCGCGAGCAGCTGCGCGCGGCGCTCCGGTCGCAGCCGCACGCGGCGGGCGCCGGCGTCGTTCCGCTCCCCCTGCCCGAGCGCCCGCGCGCATCCGCCTCCGCCTCCGGCGGCGAGCTCGCCCGGATCGCCCGCTCGGACGCCCCGGCGCATCTGCTCGTCGGCGTGCGCACGCACCGGGACATGGACGCGGTGGCCGCCGCGCTCAGTGCGCTCGGCGCCACCCCGAGCGGCTCGACCTCACCGGCGTGATCGCCGCCACCGTGCCCTCTGGCGCCGCCGCCGTGGCGGCCCTGCGCGACAACCCGGGCGTGGCCTACGTGGAGCCCGACCCGGCCGTCGCCGTCGCGGTCGACGAGTTCGACCGGCTCGACCCCGACACCGGCATCAAGTTCACGTGGGCCTATGACACCGTCCGGGCGGGCGAGGCGATCGCGGCCGTTGGCGGCGGCTCGAGCCGCCTGGTCGCGGTGGTCGACACGGGCCTGGACGTGAACCACCCCGAGTTCGCCGGCCAGATCAAGCGCACGGTCGACACGTCGTCGGGCCGCTCGGACGTGACGGACTTCGTGGGCCACGGCACGTTCGTGACCGGCCTGATCGCCGCGCTGAACGACAACGGGCTGGGCGGCCGGGGCGTGGCCGGCCGCACGAAGATCCTCGCTGTGCGGGCGTCGCGCGACACCGAGGGCCGCTTCTTCCTGTCCGACATGCTGGCCGGGATCGACATCGCGATCCGGGGCAGGGCGCGCATCGTCAACATGAGCCTCGCCGGCACGAGCTTCACCCAGTCGCAGGCGCGCGCCCTCGAGCTGGCGTTCCTCAACGACGTCCTCCCGGTCGCGGCCGCGGGCAACCATGGGGACACCGGGAACCCGCTCGAGTTCCCCGCGGCGCTGGTCGGCGGGCTGCGCGGAGGCCGCGGCATCGGGCTGTCCGTGGGCGCCACGATGCCGAACGGCGCGGCCGCCTCCTTCTCGACGCACAACAAGTTCGTGAGTCTCGCGGCGCCCGGCGCGAGCGCCGGCGACTGCCGCTTCGGCGTGTTCTCGACGCTGCCGGCCACGACCTCGACGCCATGGACCACCCCCGACGGCTGCGACGAGACGATCACCGGCATCGGCGGTTCGCGCTACGCCTACGGCGAGGGCACGAGCTTCGCCGCCCCGATCGTGTCGGGGCTCGCCGCGCTCGCGTGGCAAGCCCAGCCGCGGCTCGCCTCCGAGCAGGTGGGCGAGGTGCTCACGAGGTCGGCCGCAGGCAGCGGCTGGAACCAGTTCACCGGCGCCGGCGTGGCCGACGGCATGCGCGCCGTGGAGATCGCGCGCGTGTACGACGTGGTCCCGCCCCGGGCCCGCGCGCGCGTGCACCGGCACGGAAACCGCGTACGGGTCCATGTCAGCCGGACGCGCGACCGGACGGCGCGCGGCCACGAGCTCGCCGGCCACGCACAGTTCGGGCTGCTCGTCTCACGCGACGGCGGCAGAAGCTTCAACATCCTCGCGAGCCGCCGGAGCCGAGCGTTCAACAAGGACGTGCGGATCCGCGGCCGCCGCGCCAACGTGCTCGTGAGCACCGCCTGCGACGCGAACGGCAACTGCGGCGATCAAGCGGCTCGGCCGCTTCCGCCGGCGCCGCTGACCGGGTCTACAGGTAGCCCATCGGGTCGACGGGCGCACCGTTGATGCGCACCTCGAAGTGGAGGTGCGGGCCGAAGCAGTGGCCGGTGCAGTCGCTGTAGCCGATCACCTGGCCCTGGCTCACGGATGCGCCGTTCGACGTGGCGAAGCTCGCCTGGTGTCCGTAGCAAGTGGACATGCTCGCGGTGTGCTGGATGCAGGTGTAGTTGCCGTAGCCGCCGACCCACCCCATGAGCACGACCCGGCCGGCGTCGGCCGCATGGATGGCTGTGCCGGACGGCACGGCGATGTCGATGCCGGCATGCAAGCGGCCCCAGCGCATGCCGAACGGCGACACGACCGGGCCGTTCACGGGCCAGATCAGCGCGCCGCTGCCGTGCCGAACCGGACCGTCGAAGGTCTGCCCCGCGCCCTGCAGCGCGGCCTGGACGCGCGCCTGCTCCTTCTCGAGCGCCGCCAGGTCGCCCTCCAGCGCCACGCGGCTGTCGCGCACCTGGGCGAGCGCTCCGCGCCTGTCGGAGCGCACGGCGGCCAGCTGGTCGCGTGCGCCCACGAGCTGGTTCTCGACGGACGCCACCTGGTCGCGCTCGCGCAGGATCCGCTCGGCCACCACCTGCTCCTGCTCCTCGAGGTCGGCGAGCTGGACGGCCTGATGCTGCGCCCTGTCGCGCAGGCCGCGCACCTGGTCCGTGATCTCACGATCCTGGTCCGAGATCCGCTTCAGGAACTCCGCGCGCTCGAGCAGGTCGCCGAAGCCGTCGGACTCGAGGATCACGGTGAGGGCGTCGGGCGCATCCGCCTTGTAGATCTCCACGAGCCGACGCGCCAGCACGGTGCGCGCGGTGGCGAGCCGGCTGCGGAGCCGCTCGAGCCTGTCGCGCGCGGCCTCGAGCTTGTTGCGCACGGCGAGCAGCTTCTCCTTCTGCTGGTCGAGGCTGCTCTGGACCTGGTTGAGCCGCCGCTGCGTGGTCGAGATCTGCCCCTGCACGGCATCGATCCGGCTGCTGTAGCGCTGGATCGTGGTGCTGAGCACGCCCTCCTTCGCCTTGTGGTGCTGGATCTGCGTCTTCTTCTGCTCGATGCGGCTCGACAGCGGTGCCGAGCTGCCCGGCATCGGCAGCACCAGGAAGGCGATGACGGCGAGCGTGATTGGAAGCAGGAAGGTTTTCTTCATTACGGCAGGAGCGCCGCCGGGTTCCCCACGTTTACTGCCGTTATGCAGGGCTTTTCAGCGCTCGCGACGGCCGCACTCTAGCAATGTGCCTCGGCAGGGCAACCCGGTCTCCTCCCCCTGCAAGACGACACCCACAAGTCACTAATCTTGTGGTCATGGCGCAGCAGAAGGCAGTCTTCCCCCGCGATCCCGGCCTTGCGGCCCGGATGCTCCTGACGATGTTCCTGCTCGGGCTCCTCTACGTGGTGTTCATCGTGGTGCTGCTCCAGGCGGGCGCGGGGCTGATCACGGTCGTGGTTGTCATGGGCGCGCTGTCGCTCGGCCAGCTGTTCCTCTCGGACAAGCTGGCGCTGTCGGCGATGGGCGCGAAGGTGGTCTCGCCGCAGGAGGCACCGGGCCTTCACGCGATGATCGAGAAGCTCTGCATCCAGGCCGATCTGCCGAAGCCGCGCATCGCCGTGGCCGACACGGACGTGCCGAACGCCTTCGCCATCGGCCGCAGCCAGAAGAGCGCGACCGTGTGCGCCACGACGGGGATCATGCGCACGCTGTCGCCGAGCGAGCTCGAGGGCGTGATGGCGCACGAGCTGTCGCACGTGAAGCACCGCGACGTGCTGATCATGACCATCGCGAGCTTCTTCGCGAGCCTCGCCGCGATCATCACCCAGTTCGGGTTCTTCTTCGGCGGCGACAGCGACGACAACCCGAGCTTCGCCATCGTCCTGATCGTCTCGTTCGCCGTCTACGTCATCTCGTTCTTCCTGATGATGGCCCTGTCGCGCTACCGCGAGTACGGGGCTGACCGCGGCGCGGCGATCGTGACCGGCCGTCCGAGCGCGCTTGCCTCGGCGCTGGTGAAGATCTCGAACGCAATGCAGCGCGTGCCTAACACGGACCTGCGCGAAGCCGAGCGGATGAACGCGTTCTTCATCATCCCGACGAGCGTGAAGCGCACCGCCGCCACGCTCTTCTCGACGCACCCGCCGACGGAGAAGCGGATCGAGGCGCTCCAGCGGCTCGAGGCCCAGCTCCAGAGCGGCGGCGCGGCGATCGCCGCCTAGCCAGTGGGCTTTCTCGACGGTCTGCTCGGCACTAAGGGCAAGCTGAAGGGCGCAGCGCCGGACCGCCTGTTCGCGATGACCACCGCGAACGTGACGATGGAGACCGGCCTCGGCATGAAGTCGAAGCAGTGCGCCGGCGTGGTCTTCCAGCCGATCGCCACGGCGGACTTCAAGCAGATCGTCGAGGAGACCGAGGAGCTCCTGGCCGGCACGGCCGAGGAGACCGGCACCAAGGTCGCGACCCACGACGACGAGTACGGCTACCGCTGGCTGATCCTGCGCGACGACGATCCCGACGACCTGGTCGTGGCGATGAACACCGTCTCCGTCGAGCTGCAGGGCGCCGGCTACGGCGACCGCCTGCTCGCCGCGGTGTTCGCGTACAAGGACGACAGCGGCAAGCCGATCTACTTCATCTACAACTTCAAGCGGGGCGCCTACTACCCCTTCGTCCCGGCGCCCGGCACCCAGGCCCGCGACAGCGAGGAGGAGTTCCGCCTCAAGGCCCAGCTGGCCCGCGAGCTGCCGTGGGAAGACGACACGGCCCGCTGGTTCCCGCTCTGGGACATCCCGCTGTAGGAGGTTTTCGCGCGCGGGTGGGCACCCTTCAGCCGTCCCTGGTGATCGCTGCGGGGGCCGGGGCTCTGCGCTTCCAGATCAAGTCGAGGACGACCGACAGCAGGCCGATGGCGATGATGGCCGTGAAGGTCTCGGGCTCGTTGCGGAGCGTGTCGACCGCGAAGAACGCAAGCACGACCGCGGTCACCGTGATCGCGGCGAGCACGATCGCGGCGTTGGCCCCAATGTCGTGCCGGCGCCGATAGCCCGCGATGCCGACGAGCAGGAAGATCGCGAGCGAGCAGGCGCTGCCCACCGATGCGATCGCCGAGAGGTCGACGATGTTGGCGACGGCGAGCACGAGCCCGCTGGTGATCAGCAGCCCGGCGTGAGAGCCGAGCGGCGACTCTCGCCCGAAGAACGAAGGGAACTGCCCGACCTTGGCGAGCATCGCGGTCAGCCCCCCTGAGGCATAGAGCGTCGCGTTGACCGAGGAGGCGGTGGCCAGCAGCGCGGCGATCGCCATCATCACGAAGCCCGCCTCCCCGAGCGTGGGCCGCGCGGCTTCCGCGATCGCCGTCTCGCCGAAGCCGGTGACCTCGTCGACGGTCAGCGTCCCGAAGACACCGAGTGAGATCAGCACGTAGGTGGCACTCGTCACGCCCAGCGCGAGGTACATCGCCGTCGGCAGCTCGCGGGCGGGGTCTCGCAGGTCTCCGACGGAGAACGTGATCACGCTGAAGCCCAGGTACGCGAAGAAGGTCAGCGCGACGCTGGCGATGATGTCCGACAGCGACGGGTAGCCGCTGAAAGCCAGCAGGTCGAAGTCGATGTCGACGATGGTCACGCAGATGAAGACGGCGAAGACCGCGAGCAGGACGACGACGATCAGCGACTGCGCCCGATCGACCACGCGCGAGCCGACCATGTTGATCGCCAGCATCCCCAGCACGACCGCCGAGGTGAAGACGTTGTCCCAGCCACTCGCGGCGTCGTTGCCGATGAAGAGCGACGACGCGTAGCTGCCGAACGCGACCGCCACCATCGAGCAGACGATCACGATCGCGGCGAAGTAGCCCAGCCACGAGGCGATCCCCACCAAGCGCCCGTTGCCGAACCCCTCGATCAGATAGGCGATCAGCCCGCCCGAGGACGGGAAGCGCACGCCGAGCTTGACGACCGTATAGCCGAGCAGGCCGGCGACGATCCCGGCAAGCAGGAACGACAGCCACACCGCCGCACCCGCCACCGCACCCGCCTCGCCGAGCAGCGCGAAGATCCCGGCGCCCACCATCGCGCCGATACCGAGGAAGGCGGCGCCACGGACGCTCATGTCGCGTGGGCCAACAGGCGGGTCACGGGGGGCGAGCCTACGCCATCAATCAGGATTCGAACCTGAGACCGCCCTGGGGGCGCCGCGATCTCATCCGATTGGTGTGAGGCGCACGCGCCCGTTCGCCGTGAGAGTGCACCTCGACGTGATTCGTACTCGACTGATCGTGCTCGGCCTGATTGCCGCGGTTGCAATCTGCGTCGGCGGGTGCGGCGGGGACGACGACAGTGATGCGGCGTCGGCGACGGACACCGCCGCGGCTGACGCTCCGGCGCCCTCCAACGCCTTCGGCGGCATGTCGGCCGGGCTCGAGGCCCAGGGTTTCGTTGTCGCGCAGCTGCCGAAGGAGTCTCGGCACGGGGCCGAGGACGGCGTCAAGATAACCGGCACGAAGAGCGGAACTGCGCTCCTGTACTCGAGCGAGAAGCAGGCGCAGGCGTATGCCGACGACGTCGCGAGCAGTGGCGGCGGCAAGACCAAGGTGGTCGGCACGGTCGTCTTCGTGGCGCCGACCCAAGAGGACGCGGACTTCTTCGCCGACGCGTACGAGGGCGGATGACCTAGGGAAATTCGATCCCGAGGTCGGCGCTGCCCAGCGCCAGATTGCCGATGAGCCGCGCCGAGCGGCTGTTGATGTCGAAGCCGTCGTCTCCCGAGCGCCGTGCCGTGTTGCCCTCCAGCAGCGCGCCGCGATCGTTCTTTGCGACCAGGAAGCCGTCCCTGCCGGCCGATACGACGAGGTTTCCGCGAACCAGCGTCCTCGTGCTGCCGATCGGGGGGTCGCCGATCCCGAGGCGGATGCCGGACTTACGGGTGTGCCTGATCACGTTGCGCACCACCCGGTTGCCGCGGCCCTTCTCGACGGCTATCCCCTCGCCACTCCCGGAGATGCGGTTGCCGGCGATGACGTTGCGGCTGCCGGGCCCGACGAGAATGCCGGTCCCGCCGTCACGAACACTGCGGTTCCCCCGTAGCTGGTTGCCGTCGGCCTCAAGCAGGATCCCGGCGTCGCCGTTCTGCGAGACGAGATTCCCCTTCACCAGGATCCTCGTCGAGTCCTTGATGTGCATGCCGGGCTGGCCGTTACGCCGGAACGAGTTGTGAACGATCCGCAGGTCATGCGACATGAAGATACCAATGCCGTCGCCGTCGGGACGGGGGTTGTCGCTGCCGGAGCTGTCGCGGATCACCGTTCGGCTCGATCCGCCGATCACAAAGCCGAAGAACTGGTTCCGGGAGGAGTCGAGCTCCACGAATCGGTCGTTCCGCCCGCGGAAGACACCCACACCGATCGCAAAGCCGCGGACCGAGCCTCCTCTGACCGTGACGCCGGCGTGATCGTCGTCCGCAACCCCGACGTCGCAGATCTGGTCCCGCCTGCACCGTCGGACGGGCTTGCCGTCGCCGGAGATCGTGTGGCCGTTCAGGTCGAGGGTGATGTCGTCCGCGCCGATCACGATGCCGTTGCTCGGGCAGTCCGCGAGGTCGCGGTCCAGCGTCGTGTCGGCGGTGATCGTGTCGCCGCACTCAAGGCCCGGGGGCGCTTCCTGGCCCACGGCGACGGAGGACACAGAGCACGCGGCGAGGACTGCGATGACGGGGAGGAATCTGGACATGGCCCGAAGCTACGGGGAGGGCGTGCAAACCGAAACGCGGCTGGCCACAGTCCTCACTACGTGGTCGCACGGATGCGGCGGCACCTGGGCTCTGGGAGGATCGCGCCATGGCTCGGACGGTCCTGATCGTCGACGACCACGCGGCGTTCCGCCAGTCCGCGTCGGCGCTGCTCGAGGCCGAGGGATTCCGCGTAATCGGACAGGCGTCGGATGGCACCGAAGCGGTCGAGCAGGCCGAGCGGCTGCGACCCGAGGTGGTGCTGCTTGACATCCAGCTCCCTGGCGCGGACGGGTTCACCGTTGCCGAGCGGCTGGCGGCTTTACCCGATGCACCCCGCGTCGTGCTGATCTCGAGCCGTGAGGCGAGCGCCTATGGCCACCGGCTGGGCGCCGCGCCCGCGCGAGGCTTCATCGCGAAGCGGGAGCTCTCGGGCGAGGCGCTAGCGGCGCTCGTGGTCTGAGCGACCGTGCGAGCGCTCCGGCTGTGGCTGTGGCCGGCCGGCGCGGCGGTCGGGATCGCCGCGGAGTGGGTCTACTTCGGCTGGGACGATCCGAGCCAGTGGCTGCCCGACCTCGTTACCGGCTGGACCTTGATCGCCTGCGGGCTCGCCGGCTGGGCGCGGCGCCCTGAGAGCGGTAGCGGTCCGCTCCTGGCGGCAACCGGGTTCGCGTGGTTTGCCGCCAACCTCCTCGGCGACGCGGCTCTCTACCTCCACCGCGGGCCGCTGTTCCATCTCGTCCTGACCTACCCGTACGGACGGCCCGGCTCGGCGCGGGATCGCGTCGCTGTTGCGGTCGCCTATGGCGCGGCGCTCGTTCCGCCGGTCTGGTCGAGTGACGTCGCGACCTTCGGCCTATGCGTGGCCTTCGTGCTGGTCGCGGCCAGCGGGTACTTCCAGGCCGTCGGGCGTGACCGCCGTACGCGCCGGGCGGCGCTCGCGGCTACGGTGTTCGTCGGCGCCGTGATTGCGGGGAGCGCGGCCGCCCGGCTCGCCGTCGCGACCGTGGAGCTGGAGGACGCGACGCTGCTCATCTACGAGGCGGCCTTGTGCACGCTGGCCGTCGCGCTCCTCGCGGGCCTCGTCATGCAGCCGTGGATGCGCACGAAGGTCGCGGACCTCGTCGTCGATCTCGGCCAGACGGGCTCCGGCACGCTGCGGGACGCGCTCGCCCAGGCGCTGGGTGATCCCACGCTCGAGGTCGGCTATTGGCTCGGGGAGCGGTACGTCGACGGGACCGGCCGGCCGCTCGTGCTCCCGGCCCAGGAACTCGAGCCGAAAGGTCACCCGCGTCGACCGGGACGGCGAGGCGATCGCGGTGCTCGTGCACGACGCAGCGGTGCTCGACGACCCCGGCCTGTCCGATGCTCTCTCCAGGGCGGCGCGTCTCGCGGCCGCGAACGCGGGCTTACAAGCGGAGGTCCAGACGCAGGTCGACGAACTGGCCGAATCGCGCCGGCGCCTGGTGCACGCGGGCGACGAGGAGCGGCGCCGGCTCGAGCGGCGGCTGAACGAGACGGTCCGAAGCGCGCCTGGTCGGGCTCGCCGGCACGCTCGAGCACGCGCAGCCGGGGGAGGCGGGCGCCGAGCCGCTTCGGCGCGTTCAGGAGCAGCTCGATCTCGCGCTCCACGAGCTGCGCGATCTGGCCGCCGGGCTGCATCCCGGCGGCGTGGAGCGTGGCGGGCTCCCTGCCGCGCTTGCCGCGCTGGCCGAACGCAGCCCAGTGCCTGTCGATCTCCACGTGGCCGACGTTCGAGTTGACGAGGAGGTCGAGCGCGCCACCTGGTTCGTCTGCTCCGAGGCGCTCGCGAACGTCGCCAAGCATGCGAGCGCCTCGAGCGCCACGATCTCCGTGCGCGATCGGGCGGGAAGATTGCTCATCGACATCGGCGACGACGGCGTAGGAGGAGCCGACCTCGGCGCCGGCAGTGGATTGTCCGGGCTCGCCGACCGCGTCGAGGCACTCGGCGGGAGACTGGCGCTCGACAGCCCCGTCGGGGGTGGCACGCGCCTCTCCGCCGAGCTGCCGCTCCCCGTTCAGACGATCTGAGGGGCGTCAGGGGATGTCCCGCACCGGCGGGCCGACGCGCTGCCACGGGCCTCCGGCCCACACGACCGCGTCGCCCCCGTTCATCGGGCGGAGCGGCGTGAGCTGGATGGTCCCGTCGCCGTCGTGGGCGAACTCGAACGTGAGGGTGCTCTCGCCCCACTCGAATACGAGCTTGTCGCCGACGATCCTGTAGGTGCCGGAGTAGTGCTCCGGGTCGGTGTCACCCATGAGCCACCTGCCGTCGCGAAGCGTCATCTTGCCCAGGGTGTTCAGGTCCTCCTCGTCCACCGTGCCTCCGACCGCTTTCGCGGCAGCGCGCCCGCGCGCCTCGTTCACCCGCCAGTGATACGTCCCGTTGAGCGCCGACGGGGACCGCTCCCGGCCGCTCACTCGGGTCGGCTCGGTTCTCGCAGGTCAAGGGAGCTGTCGCAGGAGCCGCCGGCGACGTTTTCTTGAGCGCGCGGATCGCGGCGATGGCGGCCTTCGTGTTCGGATCGCGCTCGAGTTGCGTGTAGACGGGCTGGGCGGCCTTCACGAGCGAGGCGACGTCGCCGTGACTCGCCGCGACCGCGTCGAACGGAGGGCCCTCGCGGCAGAAGCGGCGGACCACGGCCCTCTCGGAGGGCGCGTGCGCGGCTGCGTAGGCAGCCGTCGCCCGGGCCGCCTCCCGGAGGGCGCCCTGCTGGTCCTCGTCCAGCCCGTCGTATGCATCGTCGCCGGCGAACAGCGTGAGGGTCTTTGGGAAGAGCGGGAGGTTGGACGTGAGATGGACCTGGCCTTCTTCCGAGGCGTTGGTGCCGAGCGAAGCCTCAGAGCCGTCGACCTCCCCCTTCGCCACGGCGTCGGGCAACTCTTCGCCGCTGATGTGCACCGGCGTGGCGCCGAGTGCGCGCATCAGCGCGTCCGTGGCACGGGACTCCTTCACCTGGATTCGTGCGCCGGCGAATGCGTTCGGAGACGCCAGCGGCTCCTGCGCGCCGAGGGCGTAGCGCAGCCGTTCGGGCACGAGCGAGAGGCCGACGAAGCCATGTCGGTCCAGTCCACCGAGCATCCGCGCCGCGAGCGGGCCGGTGGTGATCCGGCCAAGCAGCTCGTGGTCGGTCACGAGGAACGGCGCCTGCAGCGCCTGGAAGCTCTTTATGCCCATACGGTCCCAGGCGCGCGCCCCCATCCACCCCAGCTCGAAGTCGCCATCGCGCACGAGGCGAGCGATGCCGAGCTCATAGCCCGGGCTGTCCTGGCCGGCCGCATCCCAGACGATTCGCACGCGCATCGAGCCACCGGATAGCGCCGATACCCGGCGGGCGAAGTAGCGCGCGTACGGCGCATCCGGCTGGTCGGCGTCGTCGGCGACCGCGAGCCGCAGGACCACGGGCGCGGCCGAGCTGCCCGCCTTGTCCGCGTCGTCGTTCCCGGACACGCTGCAGCCGGCCGCGAAGGCGGCGAGCAGTGCGCTCAGCAGGGCCGGCGCCAGCATCCGTGTGGTCGCCTCGATCATCGTCGTCACTCCTCTCGATGGCACGAGAGGACCGTACGGTCGCCCGGCGCTCGGCACATCGCGGCGAGCCACAGGATTCTCTCCGACGCAGACTGTGGCTGGCAACAGTGCGCCGGATGCGAGAATCGGCCGATGGCGGCCTCGCGCCTCGCCACCGGACTGGGTTTGGCCGTGCTCGCCGTGGTGGGCCTGGCGCTCGCCTGGGCCATCGCCGCGTTGCTGACGGTCGGGCAGGGCGGCGACTTCGAGACCACCTATGCCGACGCCCTTCCGGCCGCACGGGTGGCCGACCTCGCGGCTGGCGTTGGGCTTCTCGCGGCGGGCGGCCTCGCCGCGACGCAGCCTCGAACGCGCCGTCTCGGGGTGCTCGGCATGCTCGCGGGCCTGGCGTGGTTCGGAGCGGACTGGGAGGGCGCCGAGGACGCCGAGCCCGTCCTCCGAAGCCTCGGTGCCCTTGTCGCTCCGCTCACTCTCGTGTTGGTCTTCCACCTCGCGCTCGCGCTCCCCGACGGGCGCGTCCGCTCCACGGCGGGCCGGGTCGCGGTCATCGCCGCTTATCTGCTCGTCGCCCTTCTGACCATCGGGCGCGCGCTGTTCCGCGACCCGCTGCTCGACCTGTACTGCTGGCGCAACTGCACCGACAACTCGTTTCTCGTCCATGCGGATGCCGGAGTGGCGAGCGCGCTGAGCGACGGCCTGCTCTGGTCGACGCTCGCGATCGCACTGGGTCTCGTTACCTTCGCCTGGCACCGGCTGCTGCGGGCGACTGGCCCGGGCCGCCGGGCTCTGCTCCCGATCCTCGGCCCGGCGCTCCTGGTCGGCGCGGCCGAGGCCACCTACGCGATCACGCTTCTGCGAACGCCGCTCGAGGATCCGGACCGGTCCGGGTTCGCCGCGATCTTCCTGGCCCGCTCGGTCTCGTACACCCTGCTCGCGCTCGGGCTTGCCTGGAGCCTCGTGCGCGTAGCGCGCACACGCACGCGTCTGGCTCGCCTGGCCACTGACCTGGGAGACACGCCTCGGCCGGGCATGCTGCGCGACACGCTTGCCGTGGCCCTCGGCGACCCGGGCGTCGACGTGCTCTATCCGCGAGGCGGCTCGGGCCGGCTCATCGACGCCGACGGCCGACCCGCCGATCCGCCTGGCTCCGGCCGCGCGGTCGCCCGGATCGCCCGCGGCGACCACCCGCTCGCGCTCGTGGTTCACGATCCGGCACTCGTGAACGAGCCCGAGCTTGCCCGCGCTCTGGGATCGGCGGCGAAGCTGTCCGTCGAGAACGAGGCACTGCGCGCCGAGGCGATGGCCCAGCTCCATGCACTCCAGGCCTCGCGCGCCCGCATCGTGGAGACAGCTGACGCCGCGCGCCGCCGGCTCGAGCGCGACCTTCACGACGGCGCCCAGCAACGACTGCTCGCGCTCTCGTACGACATCCGTGTGGCCCGCGTGGCCGCCGCGGATGACGACGAGAGGGAGCTGGTCTCCCTGCTGGACACCGCGGCGGACGAGACCGACGCCGCGCTCGAGGAGCTTCGCGAGCTGGCTCACGGGATCTATCCGGCCATCCTCGCGGAGGCGGGGCTGGGGCCGGCACTCGAGACGCTCGCCGACGAGGCGCCGCTACCGGTGGAGCTGGGCGATCTGCCGCCCGAGCGCGAGCCGCTCGCGGTCGAGCGGACCGTGTACGTCGTCGTGGACCAGGCCATCGACGAGGCCGCGGGGCGGGGAGCGGGATGGCTCCGAGTCGGCGTCCGCAAGGAGGCCGGCCGCCTGCTCGTGGACATCGAGGACGACGGCGGCCCTCGCCGCGCGGGGCTCGTGCACCTGTTGGATCGGGTCGGCGCGCTCGGCGGCGCACTCGACGCCGGCGCCAACACGCTGCGAGCGGAGATCCCATGCGCGTAGTCGTCGCGGACGACGTGATGCTGACTCGCGAGGGGATCGCACGGCTTCTCGAGGAAGCGGGAATCGACGTCGTGGCTCAGGCCGAGGACGCCGACGGGCTATTGCGCGAGGTCCGGCTCAAGCAGCCCGACGCGGCGATCGTCGACATCCGCATGCCGCCGACCCATACCGACGAGGGTCTGGTCGCGGCCCAGCGAATTCGCGCCGACCACCCCTCGATCGGGGTGCTCGTGCTCTCCCAGTACGTCGAGCCCAGCTACGCGATGAGGCTCCTCGAGGAGCATCCCGAGCGTGTCGGGTACCTGTTGAAGCAGCGCGTCTTCGACGTCGCGATCCTCGTGGACGCGCTGCGGCGCATCGGGGAAGGCGAGACGGTGGTGGACCCGACGATCGTCTCTCGCCTCGTCGGACGCCGGCGCCGGGAGGACCCGCTCGCCGAGCTGACCCCGCGCGAGCGTGAGGTGCTTGGGCTCGTCGCGGAGGGGCTCTCGAACGGCGCCATCGCGGAACGTCTCGTCGTCACCGAGCGCACTGTGGAGGCGCACGTCAAGCAGGTGTTGATGAAGCTCGGGCTGACGGTCGACCCCGACTCTCACCGGCGCGTGCTCGCGGTGCTCGCCTACCTGCGAAGCGGCTCGCTCACGGCCTGACTATGCGAAAGCGGACCGACCGCGGCCTCGAACGGCCGCCGTTCGCGTCCGTCCCGACCGCCGTCGCGCGGTAGGCGCCCGGCTTCAGCCGCCGGCCGTCGAGCTTCCCGGAGAACCGCTTCCGGTTGCCGCCGCGGCGGCCGGGTGCCCTGAAGGCGCCGACCCTCTTGAAGCGACGGCCCTTCTTGCGCGCGATCGTGATCTTCACGGTGGTGCGCTCGTTCAGGCGGTAGCGGAAGGTGGTGCCGCGCCTCGGCCTCCGGACCGCCGCGGCAGCCGCGACGAAGCGGCGTGGTCGAGCTCTGAGCTTGCTCAGGATCGGGAGAGTGTCGAGGCCGGAGCTGGCGAGCGTGCCGAAGCCGCCGGGGCAGGTCGTGCTCTGGCCCGTGTAGATGAACGTCCCCGAGCAGCCCTGCGCGTCGGACACCCTGAGGGCGACGTCGTACACACCCGCGGACGCGTAGGTGTGTGTCGGCGTCGGGCCGCCGTCCACGAGCGTCATCCCGTCCCCGAAGTCCCAGTCGAAGCGGACCGCGCCCGTCGAGCCGGTCGCGTCGAACCGCGAGCGGGAGCCAGGCGGGCCCTCGTGGGACGTGAAGGCCGCCGTGGGCGGAGCGGTCGGGCCGAAGGTGAGCCGCTCCGGCTCGCCGGAGTTCCACGCGGCGGTCGAGGGCAGGAGCGTCGGCGCGCCGTCCGCCGCGATCGACGCGACGAGGATCGTCCCGGACTTCGCGATGTAGAGGAAGCGCCCGTCGGGTGAAACGGCCACCGAATCGGGGTTCTGGACCGGCATCGTGCCGGTCACCGCAAGCGTGCCGTCCGCCGCCACCGAGGCGACGACGACCCCGTCCACGTTCGAGTCCGGCATGTAGATGTGACGGCCGTCCGGCGAGACGGCGAAGTAGCCCAGCGACACGTCGCCGGTGAGCGCGGGGGGCCCGTTCTGAGTGAGGTTGCCGTCCGCCCCGATGGTGAACGACGTGACGCCGTCCGCGGCTCCGCTGAAACCGGCGAACAGGAAGCGGCCGTCCGGAGAGGGCGTCAGGTACCTGGCGCCGATGACGGTGGGGACGCCGGCCGCGGTGAGGCGGCCGTCGTCGCCGATGCTGAAGTGCCTGAGCTGCCCCGCCGCCGCGTACAGGTAGCGGCCATCGGGCGTGATCGCGACGTCGCCGTACTCGCCGCTGCTGTACGGAGAGCCAGGAAGCGGTGTGAGCGCTGCGTCCGCGCCGATCGAGTACCCGAGGATCCCGACCGCCGGCGGCTCGGGCGGGAAGTCGCGCGTCGGCGCGTATGCGAAGCGGCCATCGGGCGAGACGGCGAGACCCGTGATCGACGGCGCGTCGACCGCCGGCGCGGAGGCGGCGATCGACCCGTCGGCGGCCACGGTGAGCCCGCGCAGACCCCCGCTGAAGAGGAAGGTCGATACGGCCCGCCCGCCGTCGGGCGTGAAGCCAAGCGTGATCACGCCGCCAGGATCGGTGGACGGGAATCCGAACGGGGAGCCCGCCATCGGTGCGAGCGAGCCGTCGGCTGCCCGGGCGAATCCGGCGATCGCTTCCGGCGACGTTCCATACGTCGGCGCGTACAGGTTCGCCGCGGCTGCAGCTCCTGGACAGGCCAGGACGACAGCGGTGACCGAAGCGGCCGAGGCCAGGCGAAAGCCCACGGGCAAAGCCTAAACCCGACAGAAGGGGTCTGACCCTTTTCTGAGGGTGGTTGAGGGTTTGTGACCAGCTCGCGAACTACTTAGGAGCTTGATCGACGGTGAGCGCAGGTCCGCTGAGGGACGCGATCAGAATTGCCAGCAGCACCACCAGGCCGAGTGAGGTGCGCAGGCTCGTCGCCTCGGCCAGCCAGCCGATCGCTATCGGACCCGCCACCGTGCCGACATAGCCGACCGTGGCCACCCGGCCCACCAGGCGGCCGGTCGCGCGGGGGTCGATCTCGCCCGCCGCGGCGAAGGCGATCGGCACTACCGAGGCGAGGCCCAGGCCGAGCAGGGCGAAGCCGGCGATCGTGGCGGCGGGCTCGTGGATAAGCAGGCCGAGCCCCAGGCCGCCGGCCGCCACGAGCGATCCGGTGCGGACCAGCGTCGCGTTGCCGAACCGTGTGCGGAGCGAGTCGGCCATGAAGCGGGCGGTGGCCATCGTAACCGCGAAGGCCGCGAAGGCGAGTGCACCGAGCGCCTGGGAGGTACCGAGCTCCTGCGTCATGTAGACGGCGCTCCAGTCGGCCGCCGAGCCCTCGCCCACGAAGGAGCAGAACGCGATGACGCCAAGGAGCGCGAGCGGCAGCGTCCACCTCACCGTCGCGAGCACCTCGCGCTCGTGCTCCTCGCGCACGTGGTGCTCCGCGGGAAGCAGGCCGCGCAGGAATACGAGCGAGGCCACGGCCAGCACGCGCGGCGACGATCGCGAACTGCGGCAGCGGCTCGAGGCCGGCCGCGGCGGCCAGTGCCGCGCCGGCGGCGCCCACCCCGAGCCCCACGCTCCAGAGACCGTGCAGCCCGACAGGATCGGCTTGCCGAGCGTGCGCTCCACCTCGATTCCCTGCGCGTTCATCGCCACGTCGAGCGAGCCGCTCGCCACACCCAGGACGAGCAGCGCGAGGAACAGCGTCAGCCCGTTCCCCGCCAGCCCCGGCAGCAGCAGCGTCCCGGCAAGAAGCGGAAAGCCGGCCCTCATGAAGGGCCGGCTTCCCCACCGGTCGATCGGTGCGCCCGCCACCCGCGTGCCGACCACCAGGCCGATCGCGAGTCCGACGAGCGCGGTGCCGAGCTCCCCGTCGGACAGCCCGAGCGACTCCTTGATCGCCGGCAGCCGCGGGGCCCACGTCCCCGAGACCGTCGCGTGGATCAGGAAGGCCGCCGCGACGGCTGTGCGCGGGGACCTCATGGAACTCTCATGAAAGCGGTGTCATGGTCATCGGAGTGCGTCTGCTGATCGTCGAGGATGACGTGAAGATGGCGGCGCTGGTGCGCCGCGGCCTGACTGAGGAGGGCGCCGCGGTGGACGTGGCGCGTAGCGGCGAGGACGCGCTGTGGATGGCGTCCTCTGCTCCGTACGACGCGGTGGTCCTGGACGTGATGCTCCCGGGCATCGACGGGTTCGAGACGTGCCGCCGGCTGCGTGACGACGGCGTCTGGACGCCGGTGCTCCTGCTCACCGCGCGTGACTCCGTGGAGGACCGCGTGGCCGGCCTCGACGGCGGCGCCGACGACTACCTGACGAAGCCGTTCTCGTTCGCCGAGCTCTCCGCGCGCCTGCGCGCCCTCGCGCGCCGCGGGCAGCAGGAGCGGCCGGCCGTGCTCGAGGTCGGGCGGCCTTCGCCTCGACCCGGCCACGCGGCAGGCGTGGCGGGGCGACGAGCGCATCGACCTGTCGACGAAGGAGTTCGCCCTGCTCGAGGCCTTCATGCGGCGGCCCGGCGACGTGCTGAGCCGGCTCGACCTGCTCGAGCACGCCTGGGACTTCGGCTACGAGAACCGGTCGAACGTGATCGACGTGTACGTGCGCTACCTGCGCGAGAAGGTCGACCGCCCCTTCGGCGTGACGAGCATCGAGACCGTGCGCGGCGCCGGCTACCGGCTGCGCGCCGACGGGGGTGCGCGCTGAGCCGGCTGCCGATCCGGATCCGACTGACGCTCGCGTTCACGGTCGTGATGGCAGCGGTGCTCATCGCCGTCGGGCTGTTCGTCTACTCGCGTGTGGGCGTCGGATCTGAACAGCGCGCTCGACAAGTCGCTCGAAGCGCGCGCGGACGACCTGGCCGCGACCGCCGCGCAGCCGGGCGCCGCCGCGCCGGACCCGCATCGGCTCGTCGCGCGGGACGAGAGCCTCGCGCAGGTGATCGGGTCGGGCGGGCGCGTCCAGTACGGGAGCCCGGGCCTGCGGCGGGCGCCGGTTCTCGACGCCGGGGAGCTCGCGCCGCGCGCGTCAGGGCCCGCTCGTGATCGACAGGAATGGAGTGGCGGGATTCGACGAGCGCCTGCGCCTGCTGGCCAAGCCGGCCGGTACCCGCGTCGTCGTGGTGGGCGCCACCCGGGAGGACCGCGAGGAGGCGCTCGGCTCGCTGAAGGACGTGCTTCTGATCGGGCTCCCGATCGCCCTCGCTGCTGGCCGCGCTCGCGGCCTACGGGGTCGCGACCGCCGCGCTGCGGCCGGTGAGCGCGATGCGCGCGGAGGCCGCGGAGATCTCGCGGCTGGAAAGCGGCCGCAGGCTTCCCGTGCCCGAGGGCGGTGACGAGCTCGCACAGCTCGGCGACACGCTGAACGAGATGCTCGACCGGCTCGAGCGGTCGGCCGAGCGAGAGCGCGGCTTCGTCGCGAGCGCGAGCCACGAGCTGCGCACGCCGCTGGCGCTCCTGCGCGCGGAGCTGGAGCTGGCGCTTCGCGAGGGCCGCTCGCCGGAGGAGCTGCGCGAGGCCGTGGCGTCGGCCGCCTCCGAGAGCGACCGGCTCGTCCAGCTCGCGGAGGACCTGCTGGTGCTGGCTCGCGCCGACGAGGGCAGGCTGCCCGTCCGGCCGGAGCAACTCGACGCCGCCGAGCTGCTCGCCACGACCGCCCGCCGGTTCGAGGCGCGCGCGTCCGGAGCGGGGCGAGAGCTCCGCGTGGTGGAGCCCGCGCGCGACGGGCAGCGCGGCCGCCTCGAGGCGCCGAACGGCTTCGTTCTCCACGCGGACCGCCTGCGCGCCGAGCAGGCGCTCGCGAACCTCGTGGACAACGCCCTGCGCCACGGCGACGGAGCCGTGGAGCTGCCGCCGAGCCCGCGGCCGACGGCGTGCGCCTGCACGTGCTCGACCGCGGCCCGGGGTTCGACCCGGCGCTGAACGGCCATGCCTTCGAGCGCTTCACCCGCGGCGACCGAGCACGCTCGCGCGGCGGCACGGGCCTCGGCCTCGCGATCGTGGACGCCATCGCGCGGTCCCATGGCCGGACGGCGGGCGCGGCATCCCGCGAAGGGGGCGGCGCCGACGTGTGGATCGAGCTGCCCGGCTCTAATGTGCGTCTCATCCACGACGCGTAGAACCGGGGCCATGAAGATCAACCGCAAGCACATCGCCGTAGGCGGACTCGTCCTCGCCGTGAGCGCCGGAGGCGTGGGCGCCGCCGTGGCGTCCGGCACCTCGGGGGACGCGAAGGAGCAGGTGAGCGGCCCCGGCGCGGACCGCGCGCGCGAGGCGGCCCTGTCGTATCACCCGGGCACGGCGAATTCCGTGGAGCGCGACTCCGAGAACGGCGCCACCTGGGAGGTCGAGGTGACCGGCCGCGACGGGAAGACCGTCGACGTCCGGCTCGACCAGGACTACAAGCTCGTCGTCATCGAGGGCGACGGCGGGGACCAGGGCGGCCGGTAGCTCAGCCGCCGTAGCGCGCGGCCACGATGCTCGGCCGCTCGACCGGCTGTCCGGCCTGGATCGACCACGCCAGCCGCACGTACTGCGCGTGTGACCACGCCAGCGGGGTCGCCGAGAACGTGCCCTCGCCGAGCGGGAAACCGGGCTGGCCGGCGGGCGCGAAGTCGGGCGCCCACACCTGCTCGGGCAGCATGTAGCCGTCGTTCGCCGCGGCCGCGATGTTCTGCAGGCGCGCGGCTCGCTCCGGTCCGGTCGCCCGTGAGCAGCTCGTACTCGCCGCGCTCGCCGCCGAAGATCGGCCAGTTGCGGCCGATGGTCACGTTGTTCGCCCAGACCTCGGTCGGGTTCGGCGGGAAGCCGATGTCCCACGGGCTGCCGTCCTTCTTCTCGCCGTAGCCGTCGAAGTTGAAGCGGTGCCAGAAGTACCGGCCGCTGGCGTCGCCGGCGGCGAGCTGCTGGTCCACCACGCTCAGTGTGTTCCGCACCACCGGGTCGTCCGCGTTCTTCACGCCGAGCCGCACCAGCTCGAGGAAGCTCGGGTCCACGACCTTGCGCTGGTCCACGGTCGGGCCGGAGTCGCCGATGTTGTAGGTCGTGCCGGAGTTCGGCTTGCCGTCCTTCGTGAGCCGCAGGTAGTACGGCCGCGGCGCGTACGGGCCGTTCGTCGTGGCGGTCCAGCCGTTGACGCGCTTCTGCCAGTCGTCGGCCGTGCGCAGGTAGCGGTCCGCCGACGCGGTGTCGCCGTTCGTCCGCGCGATGTCGGCGGCGCACACGAGGCCGGCGATCTCGGAGGCGATCGTGCCGGGCGAGTAGCCGCTCTGGTTCTCCCAGCGCTCCTGCGGGCTGAACGGCGCGTCCGGGAAGCTCACGATGAAGTCGGCGGCCTTCTTGATGTGGTCGCGGTAGAGCGCCCCGTCCGTGCGGCCGAGCTGCCACGCGAGCACGATCGGGAACGCCACCTCGTCGAGCTGGAGGTTGCCCCAGTGCGGGGTGCCGTCGACGGTCGAGTTCTGCGGGAACGAGCCGTCCGCCTTCTGCTGGCGGGAGAAGAGGTAGTCGACCGCCCGGTTCGCGCCGGCCGTGTCGCCGGCGGCGATCAGCGCCGTGGCGATCTGGTAGAGGTCGCGCGCCCAGACGAGGTGGTACGCGCCCGACGGGTTCTCGAGGCCCGTGCCCCAGACCCACGGCATGGTCGGCGACGCGATGTAGCCGCCGCGGTATGTCTTGTCCTCGTGGGCGGCGAGCGTCATGACGGACGCGTTGTAGAGCGTCGCGTCGGCGCTCGCGGGCGCGCTCTTCAGACCGGCGAGGTAGCCGTGCCAGCCCGACTCATAGGCGCTGCGCGTCGCCGCGAAGCCGGCGCCGAGCGAGGCGTTCGCCGCGGACAGCGCCGCGCCGCTGGTGCCGCCGAAGCCGAGCGCCACGGTGAGCGACTGGCTGCCGGACAGGCCGGTGAGCGACGTGTCGCCCGGTCTGAACGAGATCGCCGCCGCTGCCGGTGCTCGAGGTGCGGGAGAAGGCCGGACTCGCCGCCACGGCGCTCGCCACCGGACTGCCGGTGTCGTGCGCCAGGAGCGCGGCGCTGTTCGGGTCGCGCCACGTCGTCCTCGTGGTCGTTTCCCAGCGATGGGTCGTACACCGCGTCGAGCTTTAGCCTCTTGCCGCTCAGGGACTCGAAGAGCACGTCGATCATGAGGACGTTCTGTGCCGGGTCGGTCACGTAGGTCTTCGTGATCCGGTACCGGCCCGGCTCCTCGTTCACCTGCCGGTAGGTCAGGCTGCGCGGTCGACCAGCTGCACGGAGCGTTTCTGCGCCTGGCTGTCGCGCTGCTTGAAGTTGCCTTCGGAGACCACGAACTCGAGCGAGCGGACGCTCGGGGTGCCGAGGTCGGGATAGAAGACCTCGGTCAGGCGGCCGTCGTCGAGCGTGTGCCAGACCTTGCTGGCCGTCGTCGTGGACGTGCCGTACCCGTCCTTGTCGGCCTCGGTCCACGTGGTGGCCGCGCTCGCGGCGGCCGGAACGGCGAGGAACACGGTCATGAGAGCGGCACACACCCAGCGCATGTGGCATGCGTTACCCGGTGCGCGGAGCGCGAACCGTTACTTGGGCGAACCGCTCGGCTCGCCGCTGAGGGCGATGTCGCCCTCGACGACGATCTCACGCTCCACGCCGTCCACGGTCACGACCGCCCGGGCGCCCAGCGTCTCGTCGCCGCTCAGCGCACCCGCGTCGAGCTGCTCGCGCACCGCGAGCTCGATCTCGCGCTGCGAGGTCACGCCGAGCTTCTTGAGGAAGCGGCGGACCGACAGGTTGAAGGCCTCTTCGTCCATGCCCGCCACGCTACCGGTAGGCCACCACGCGCCGCAGCGCCGGGACGACGAGCGTGCCCTCGGCGGCGGCCATGCCGGTCTGCAGGTCCCAGGGCGCGGGCGACGCGGGGATCGGTAGTCCGAGCCGGTCGCGCCAGCGCACCCGCCCGGTGCGAGCGGCCAGGCCGTACAGGACGCCGGAGCCGGAGCCCACGTACACGGTGTCGTTCACGGCCAGCGGCGTGCCGTCCAGGTAGCCGTCGCCGCGGAAGCGCCACACCGCGCGGCCGCTCTTCACCCTGCGCGCGATCAGCGTGTGGGGCAGCGACAGGCCGTTCCGCACGCTGAACCCGTTCGGGAAGAAGCCGAGCCCGCCGCCGAACGCTGCGGGTGCGGTGGACGTGAGCCCTCTGAGCACGCCGCCGCTCCCGGCGTCGTACACGTACCCGGGCTGGCGGCCGTCGCCCTCGCGGCTGAACAGCCGGCCCCCGTCGAGCGCCGCCGTCTCGCCGCCGCCCCCGTGGCACGGACCGACGTGCGACCAGACCATCGCGCCGTCACTCCGGCGCAGCCGGTAGACGTGCTCGCACGCGAAGGTCAGCCACACGTCGTCGCCGGCGACGGCCGGCGTCCCGACTGAGCCGCCATAGCCGATCCCACCGCCCGTGCTCCAAAGAGGCGCGCCGTCGGAGGAGCGGAACGCGGTGAGGTGGTCCTGGAGCGGTACGTACACGACGCCGCCAAGCGGCACCGGCGGCTCGGCGCTGAAGTAGTCGGGCTCGTAGCGCCAGAGCGTGTGGCCGTCGGCGGCCGACATCGCCTCCACTCCGGGAGCCTCGTAGCCGCCGCGCGTAACGAACAGCCGGTCGCCCTCGAGCCCGAGCTGCCCGCCCACGCCGCGCCCCAGCGGCCGGCGCCATAGCACGCGGCCGGTGCGCAGCGACATTGCGACGACCTCGGACTCGCGCGTGTTCCCGTCGGCCGCGGTGGTGAACGCGGTGACGAACACCCGTCCGCTGCCGATCACCGGATAGGACACGACATCGGGGAAGGAGCGGCTCCACGCCCGGTGGAGCGGCGGGTTCAGTCCCTGGACCTTCGCGTGGCCGCTGTGCACCGCGTCGGCCTGGTGCGTCACGGCGTCGCCGAACGCGGCCGGTGCCGCGGCGAGCGCCGCCAGGGCTGCGGCCGCGACTAGACTCACCCTCATGGCGTGGCCCAGCTCATCGTCACATGCTCGGCGTAGCCGGCCTCGCGGCCGAGTCCCCAGCGCTGCGCCGTGACGCCCTGTGGCCACGGCGCGCGCGTCCGAGCACATCCGGATGGGCACGCAGACCATCGACGTCGGCGGATGGCGCGGCTCGCTCGAGCACCGCTGGGGCACGTACTCGCGCAGCTGGCACGCGTGGGACCACGCGGGCACCGGGCTGGTCCACACGCGCGGAGGCTCGGCCTGGATGCTCCTCGGGCTCAACCGGCGAGATTTCCTGACCGGAGCGGGCGCGCGCGACGCCTTCTGGCTCGGCCTGCTCGTACGCGCGACCGCGCGGGGCACCAGCTTCTGCCGCCCGCGGATCGCTCGCCGCCGCTGGCTCGTCAGCATCGACGGCCCGGTGGCGGTGGAGAGCGTCAGCGCGTCATGCGGAAGCGGGCGCCGCGTGCGCTTCACGCGGATCGACGACACGGCCCTGCCCGGCAATTCCTTCGGCGAGCTTGGCGACGAATCGCGCGCTCGCGCGAAGCCGGCCGGGCCGGCGTGGATCCGCTACGCCGGCCACGGCACTCGCTGAGCCGCCCTAGTCCGGAATCAGGCCCTCGCCCGTGAACTCGCCGCACGCCTCGTCGAATGTGACGTCACGCGGCGGCAGGATCACGTCGGACTCCACCAGCTCGTCGTCGTCGATCCGGTTGCCGTCGCCCGAGACCAGCTCGAGCATCTGGCTCCACAGCTCCTTGAAGCCGGTCTCGTCGCCCTGCTCGACGGCGCTGACGGCGCGGTTGTCGAGCTCGTTGAGGCGATCGGCGTCCTCGTCGGGCAGCCGGAACTGCCCTTCGCCGGAGATGCGGACGATCACGCCTTCTCCTCCCCCTGCTCGAGCGCGGGCGCGTCGCCGCCGCCCGAGCCGAGCTCGGACTTCATCTTGGCCAGCTCGTCGTCCACCTGGGCGCCGCTCGTGAGCTCGGAGAGCTGCCGGTCGAGGTCGTCCTGGCCCGAGCCGAGCTGGGTGATGTCGTCGAACGCGCCGGCCTGCTCGAGCTCCTCGACCGCCGACGCGCGTGCGCGCATCGTCTCGGTCTTGTCCTCGGCGCGCTGCATGGCGAGCCCGAGGTCCGCCATCTCCTCGCCCACGCCGTTCGCGGCCTCGCCGATCCGGACCTGGGCCTCGGCGGCGGAGTACTGCGCCTTGATGACCTCCTTCTTGGTCCGGAACTGCTCGATCTTCTGCCGGAGGCGCTGCTCGTTCGCGATGAGCTGCTCCTGCTGGCCCTCGAGCTCCTTGACCTGCTGATCGAGCGACTGCAGCTCGGTCTGGGCGAGGTTCTTGCGCTCGAGCGCCGTGCGCGCGAGATCCTCGCGCCCCTGCGCGAGCGCCTGCCGCGCCTGGGTGTCGAGCTTCACGACCTGCTGCTCGATCTTCTGGGACTGCATCTGAAGGCGCTTCTTCGACGTGACCACGTCGGCGATGCCCTTCTTGACGTTCTGAAGCAGCTCGGTCTGCTTCTGGTAGCCGTAGTCGAGCGTCTCGCCCGGATCCTCGGTCTTGTCGAGCATCCTCGAGATCTTCGCCTTCACCACTGTGGACATGCGACCAGCAAGCCCTGGCATGTCGCCTCCTGAATTGGGTTCGTCGTCGGTTCGGCCAAGAGTAGTCTCCGCGCACCCTTGGAGCCACGCCCACCCTCAGCCTCGAGCTCGATCCTCAGCCGCTGGATGGGGATCGCGGACGCCAACAACGCGGGCAACGTCCACGGCGGACTGATCATGCGCATGTGCGACGACGTCGCCGGCATCGCCGCGGTGCGCCATTGCGGCGGCCGCGTCGTGACGGCGGCGATGGACCGGATGACCTTCAACGAGCCCGTCTACGTGGGCCAGCTCGTGACCGTGAAGGCGACGGTCAACGGGGCCTGGCGGACGTCGATGGAGGTGGGCGTGCGGGTGGAGTCCGAGAACGTGCGCACCGGCGAGACGCTGCACACCTCGACCGCCTACCTGACGATGGTCGCCCTCGACGACGAGGGCAGCCCACGCAGGTGCCGCCGCTCGCGCCGGAGACGCCGGACGAGACGAGGCGGGCGCGCGAGGCGCAGCTGCGTCGTGACACCCGCCTCGCCGAGCGGCAGCGGATCGAGGCCGACCGCGCTCAGAGCGCGGGCTGACGTGGAAGGGAGCGCCGGCTGAGCTGGACGCAGCGCATAGTCACGGGGCTGACGCCCGCTCGCGCCGCTGAGATCGAGCGTCAGTCGCGTGAGTGGATTAGTCACGTGCCCCCACTGCGGCCTCGAGCGCTCCATCTGGGACATAGGTGGGGTCCGGTACAAGGCGAGCTCGCGCGGGAAGAAGCTCGGGATCCGCTGCCCGTCCTGCGGCAGGCGCAGCATGCATCCCGTCGAGCACCGGCCAGGCGGTGCTTGACGCTTAAGCGGGCTACACCTCCGGGCCCGACGGCTCCGGAAGCTGGCGCCACTCCGTGAACTTGCCGTTCCGGATCGTGTAGCGGACGCGCGTCAGGCCGCTGCACTTGCCGCCCGGCCCGCGCCTCAGACGGAACGTGGCGAGCACGTGGTGGGCGTGCCCCCCGCCCGCCATCCGGATCAGGTCCGCGCGGCACGGGAGCGCCGCGTTGAAGGCTTCGGCATCGGACTGCGTCTTCAGCCGGTACGGGTGGCCCTGGTCGATCAGGGCGTTGGGCGCGAAGTAGTACGCCGCCTGCCCGTAGTCCTCCCGCTCGAGTGACAGGAGCCATCCGCGGATCACGCGCCCGTTGTAGGTGTGCAGCGGATCGGGCTTCGCCGGCGGGTCGGGCGCGTCGGAGCTGCACCCGGCGAGCGCAAGCACGACGACGGCGATGCACAGCCGGCGCATGCCCGAAGGCTACGCCCGGCGAATGGTGCGAATGCGCCTACAGCGCGGCGACATCGTCTAGTCCCGGAGGCCGTCGGCTGCGAGGGCGTCAGCCTCGGTGTGGAAGGTGCCCCACCAGATGATTCGCCCGTTGCGGATTTCGCCCAGTATCCAGTTCTCTTGGTCGATCATGGGTGCAGCGCTGTCCATGGTGTGCGCCCCATGGCCGCTGACGCGCGCGCGGGTCAGGGTCCGGTCGCCGAGCTCGCGAACGTCCTCGATGCGAAAGCTGAAGTCGGGAAAGGCGCCCAAGAGGTCGTCCAACCACTCCCGCACCCCAGCGCGTCCGTGATAGTTGCCGGCGACGGCAGCGAGCAGAGGTTGGATCTCGCAACTTGGGTCGTGGAATGCCACGAACGCGTCGAGGTCTCGACGAACGATGGCATCAAAGGCTCGGCGAGTCAGCTCCACGTTCTCCTGCGACATCGCCCGCCCAGGCTTCAGCCCATCTTGGCGATCACGGTCTCGAATTTCCTCGCGGGTGAACGCGCGGAGGGTGGTCGTGCGGATGTTGCCCTGCGCTGCTACCGACAGGCAGCGCGGCGGCGAGAGTCTCGTCGTCGGGGGCCTCGACGGTCGCGACGATGTCGTGTGTACCGAGCGTCCACCAAATGTCCGTGAAGCTGACGCCGACGCTTTCGAAGGCACTCTGCGCGGCTTCGTAGCGGTCGACGGTGTCCTTGAAGTTCTGGACGCCCTTGGTCGGTCCAGTCGATCAGTGCGACGTACGTGGGCATGGAGTCCTCTCCTTGGGGGCGATGGCCACGCCGCTTAGGAGCGTTTCGCACGGCGCGACACTCAGAGCAGCTCGACCCTAACTCGGCGGGCTGGTTTTGGGAAGGTCGCCGAGACGCCCGGCGACTGGCGCGAATGCGCCTACCGCGTGGCGGCCACGGCGTCCGCGACGGCCGAGCCGAGCGGCTTGTCCTCGGCCTCGCTCGCGTCGCGGTACTGCTGCGCCTGCATGCGCGCAGATGACGAGCCGCTGGACCTGGGCCGTGCCCTCGAAGATCTGGTAGATCTTCGCGTCCCGGAACCACTTCTCGAGCGGGCAGTCCATGGTCTGGGCGAACGGGCCGACGAGGTCCATCAGCGTGGTCGTGGCCCACATCGCCACGTCGCCCGCCTTCAGCTTCGACATCGAGCCCTGGCCGCCGGTCATCGGGATGCCGTTGCGGCCCATCCACGCGGCGCGCCAGACGAGCAGGCGCGCGGACTCGATCTCGGTCGCGACGTCCGCGAGCACCTGCTGGATCCGCTGCTCCTGGAGGAGCGGCTGGCCGTCCTCCTCCTTGTCGGAGAGGTACTCGAGCGTCCACTCGTACGCCGCCTGCGCGATGCCGAGCGCCGAGGCGCCCACGAGCGGCCGCGTCAGCTCGAAGGTCGCGAGCGCGTTCGAGGAGCGGCCGGTGGCCTGGCCCGAGCGCGCGCGCTCGAGCTTCTTCTGAAGCTTCTCGTAGCCGCCGAGCAGGTACTCCATCGGCACGCGGCAGTCCTCGAGGATCACCTCGGTGGTCTGCGAGGCGCGGATGCCGAGCTTCGACTCCTTCTTGCCCTGCGAGAGGCCCGGCGTGCCCTTGGGCACGACGAACGACGCCTGCCCGCGGTGGCCGAGGTCGGGGTCGACCGTGGCGACGACGACGGTCACGTCGGCGATCCCGCCGTTCGTGATGAAGACCTTGGTGCCGTTCAGGACCCACTCGTCGCCGTCGAGCTTGGCGGTGGTGCGGAGCGAGCGCACGTCGGAGCCGGCGCTCGGCTCGGTGACCGCGTAGGCGCCCAGCTTGATCTCGTCGCCCATGCCGAAGCACTCGGGCACCCAGCGCGCGATCTGGTCGGGCGTGCCGGAGCTGGCGATGCCGGCGGCGGCGAGCGATCCGCCCTGGATGGCGAGCGCGATGCCGGCGCAGCCCCAGTGCATCTCCTCCGCGTAGATGCACGAGAGGATCCCGTCCGGGTCCTCGCCCATCTGCTGGATCGTCTCGAGGCCGTGGAGCCCCCACTCGCGGGCCGCCTTGATGGCCTCCCACGGCACGCTCTCGTCGCGGTCGTGCTGCGCCGCGATCGGGCGAATCACCTCGCGCGCGAACCGGCGGGTCTTCTCCTGGAACTCGCGCTGGTCGTCGTTGAGCTTGAAATCCATATCGGGCTCCCCCGCCGGTTGACTGACGAGTCAATCATAGTGTTACCCGCATCGCGGACGCCGCACACGTAGCTACAGTCCGCCCCGTATTGCGCCGTATTTCCGCCCTGTTCCTCGCCCTCACGGCGCTGCTCGCAGCGTGCAGCTCGGACGACCAGCAGTCGCGCCCGCCGCAGCTCGGCGTGAAGGCGAACGACGAGCAGGCGGTGGAGAAGCTCGGCTTCCCGTCGAGCGCCACGCGCAACACCATCCGCGTGGGCGGAAGCGACGCTGCCTCTGACGCCGCCGGCGTGGCGGGCGCGCTCTACCCGGCCACCGGCGACAGCGACCGTCCCACCGCCGTCGCGCTCGTGGACCAGAACGACTGGGCCACGGCGGTCGCGGCCTCCGTGCTGGTCGGGCGGCCGATCGGCGCGCCGATCCTGCTCTCGGACGGCGGCGACCTGCCCGCCGTGAGCAAGGACGTGCTCGACCACCTGAAGCCCAAGGGGTCCGACCTCTCGAAGGACGCCCAGGTGATCCGCGTGGGACCCGACGTGGCGCGGCCGGACGGCTACAAGACCGCGCTGATCGAGGGCGACGACCCGTTCCAGCGCGCGGCTGCGATCGACCGCTTCTTCTCGGCGGCGCGCGGGAAGCCGTCCAACGACGTGGTGCTCTACTCGGCCGACTCCCCCGAGTTCGCCATGCCGGCGGCCGCCTGGGCGGCTCGGTCGGGCGACTCGGTGCTCCCCGTTCACCGCAACCGCATCCCGGCGCCGGTCGCCAAGGCGCTCGGAGAGCACTCGAAGCCGAACGTCTTCGTGCTCGGGCCGGAGAAGATCATCTCGAAGAAGGTCATCAGGCAGCTCGAGAAGGGCAAGCTCGCGCGCGACGTCCAGCGCATCGAGGGTCCTAACCCCGTGGAGAACGCGATCGCCTTTGCCCGCTACGAGAAGGGCGACTTCGGCTGGGGCGTGGTCGTGCCGGGCTACAACTTCGCGCTGGCGAGCACCTCGCGGCCGGCGGACGCCGCCGCCGCCGCCGCGCTCGCCACGCGCGGCGTGTTTGCCCCGCTGCTCCTCAGCGACGATGCCGCGAAGCTGCCGGCGAAGCTGGAGGAGTACTTCCTGAGCGTCCAGCCGGGCTACGAGGACGACCCCAGCCAGGCCGTGTACAACCGCGCGTGGATCCTGGGCGACGACAAGGTCATCTCGGTGGACCAGCAGGCGCAGCTCGACCAGCTCACCGAGCTCATCCCTGTGCAGTCGAACGCTCCGTAGACTGCGCTCTGTCTTGAGCGAGTACGAGCGACCAGACCGCGCGGGGCGCGACCCCACAATCGAGGACGTCCGCCAGCTGATGGGCGCGTCCACGCCACACTTCGCGCTCCAGCTCCGCAACCGGATCCGCACGCTGATCTCCCCACTGCCGCCCGACCACCCCGCCAGGATCGAGGGAGAGCGCGAAATCCGCCGGCTCGACGAGATCGCGCTGGGCTCCGAGCGCCGCGGCCCGATTCAGGAGCGCGAGCACGGATTGCCGAGCTACCGCGGGCCCGATTGAACGAATTTGTCGAAGCGCCGGCTTACGTAGTACTGTGAGCGCATGGCGTGGGAGTTCAGTCTCCTGGTTGTCGCGAACGTCACCGCCGAGTCGGATGAGCTGATCGCCTGCCTGCGCGAGCGCGCCGATCAGGGCGCGTGCCGCTTCACGCTCGTGATGCCCGCCATCGGAGCCGCCGCACGCGAGCGGCTGGCCACGGCGCTGGAGCGCATGCGCGCCGAGGGACTCGAGAACGTCGACGGCAAGGTGGGCGATCCCGATCCCGTGGTCGCCGTCATGGACATGTGGGACCCGATGAAGTTCGACGAGGTCATCGTCTCCACGCTGCCGACGGGATCCTCGCGCTGGCTGGGGCTCGATCTGCCGCACCGGCTCGAGAAGCTCACGTCGGTGCCGGTGCGACACGTCGTGTCGAAGCCGCCGCCGGCCGAGGTGCCCGCGGGGCCGCCGCCGAAGCGGCCCCAGCGCATGGGCGGCGTGCTCACCGCGCTCGGCGCCCTGATCACGAAGCGCTAGCGCCGGCGCTACTGCTCGTGGTCGTGCTCGTCGTGCTCGTCGTGCTCGTCGTGCTCGTGATGGTGTCCCGGCTCGCGCACCTTCACCGCCTGGCTCCACTGCACGATGTCCTGATCGCCGCCGTTCTCCACCAACGCGAAGGCCTGGACCAGCGCCGGCTTCTCGGTCGTGAAGTCGACCGACAGCGGCTCGAGCTTCGTCTGAACCATCCAGAGCGGCTTCGGGGCAGCGAACGGCGGCTGCTGCGCCGGCTTCAGGGGATGCGCTCCGGGCACGTGCTCTCCCGCGTTGCCCGCCGAGGCGGCGATGTTGTCGCCGTCCTGCTGCCAGGCCCACGCGCGCACCCAGACGATGTTGTCGCCCGTGCCGATCGGCCCCATCACGCACAGACCGACCTGATCGGTCCCGTCCATCAGGAGCGGCAATTCCTCGAAGAACTTCGAAGTGGCCATTGCGAGTCCAGCCGATCGTCTCAGACGCGCGCCA
Source organism: uncultured Thermoleophilaceae bacterium (assembly GCA_963808875.1). Classification (GTDB taxonomy): domain Bacteria; phylum Actinomycetota; class Thermoleophilia; order Solirubrobacterales; family Thermoleophilaceae; genus JACVRW01. The sequence continues at coordinate 25,802 of CAWEHM010000010.1, read as the reverse complement.
GCGGAGCAAGCTGGGCGCGTACCCGATCGGCCCCGACCAGATTGCCCTTGCGCTCGTAGAGCTCGACCGCGCGCGAGAGCGCGGCCCGCGCGGCCTCCGTGTCCCCGCGCAGCGCGAGCACGCCTCCGAGGACGACGTGGGCGTCCGCGATCGTGTTCGTGTCGTCCGTGCGCTCGGCGAACGCGACCGCCTCACGGGCGTAGCGCTCGGCATCCGCCGGCTCGCCGCGCGCGGACAACACCGAGGCGTGCACCGCGCGCGACATGCTCTGGGAGTGCATGTCGTCCTCGTGCGCGTGCTCGGTGCTGAGCTCCGCCCACCGGCCGGCTTCCTCGTGCCGCCCCTGTGCCAGCAGCGCCTGTCCCAGGAACGCCGCCGTCGTGGAGAGCACCGGCTTCTCTCCCATCTCCTCGAGCGCCGCGTAGCCCTGACGAAGCAGCCGCTCTGCCGCGACGGGGTCCCCCGCAAGGAGCTCGACTATCGCCGCGTGGTGCGAGACGGCCGAGCCGAGCGTCCGGCCGAGCTCTTCGAAGGCGGCGTCGGCAGCCGCGATCAGTGCCCGCGCCTCGTCGAAGCGGCCCTCCATCGCGTGGAGGCCGGCGAGCGGCTGAAGGATGTCCGCCGTCGCCACGAGGTCGCCCGAGACCTCGGCCCGGATGGCCTCGCATCGCTCGATCGCAGCGCGCACCGGCGCCGGTCCCCAGACGAGCGATGAGGCGATCCACCCGAGCAGGTCACTGCGCTCGTGCTCGAGGCCCGCGGCGCGGGCGTGGTCGGCCGCCTCTTCCCATGCCTCCGCCGCCGCCTCCGCGCGGGCGAGCAGCCACTGCCGCCAGCCGCGCAGCCGCAGCGCGCTGCATTGCCCCTGCTCGTCGCCGGCTGCCCGGAACACGGGTAGCACGTCGTCGACCACGGCGGACGCCTCAGCCGCGGCGCTCGGGGCGCCGCGCCTGATGCCGAGCATCTGCTGCTGGACGAGCGCGTGCGAAAGAGCCAGCACGTCCCCGGCGTCGCGGGCGGCGGAGACGGCCTCGTGGAGCACACGCTCGGCATCGGGCAGGCGGCCCGCCTCGATCAGCGTGGCGCCCAGATCGGGCAGCAGCGCCGTCCGGCGGGCGGAATCCGCCCGCATCAGCTCCGCGGCCCGCTCGAGGAGGCTTGCCGCGGCCCGGTGATCGCTACGCCGCAGGGCTCGCCGGCCGGCGGACTCGAGCCGCTCCGCGGCGCGACTGGCGAGCTCAGCCGTGTCCGCCGCCGTCGCGCCCAGATCGGCGCGGAATCGACAGGCGTGCTCGAGGTGGTAGCCCACGATTTCCTCGAATTCGCCCACGCGCCCAGGGTGGGCCTCCTCCAGCCATCCGCCGAAGCGCTCGTGCAGCTCGGCACGGGTGGCCTTGGGAAGCGAGCGGTAGGCGGCGTCGCGGATGAGGATGTGACGGAAGCGGAACGCCTCGTCGTCGCCGAAGGCCGCGCGCTCGGGCCGGATCAGGTCCCGCCGCACGAGCTCGCTCAGCGTCCGGTCGACCACTGGCCTCAGCGCCGGCGGGGCCAGCTCGCGCATAGATTCGCGGTGGAACAGCGTTCCCTCCACCGACACGTGGGTCAGGAGCGTGCGCTCGTCCTCCGGCAGCCGGTCGATGCGAGCGCCAAGCAGCGCCTGGATGCTTGGTGGAACCGGTAGCGTGCCGCTCACCCCGGGGAGCGCCCAGCCGCCGTCGTCCCGCTCGAGCAGGCCGTCCTCGATCAGCATGGCGAGCAGCTCCTCGGCGAACAGCGGATGTCCCTCGCACGCCGCGGCGATGCGGTCGGCGGCGTCCGGGCTGAGCTCGTCCACGAGGTTGTCCACCAGCTCGCGGCTCTCCCCCGGCCCGAGCGGCTCCAGCAGGATCGACGTGGCATTCAGCTTCCCGCCCGCCCAGCCCCGGCGCGCGTCGAGCAGCTCCGGGCGCGCGAGGCAGAGGAGCAGGAGCGGGACGCCGCGGGCCAGGTCAGCCACGTGCTCGACCAGGTCGAGGAACGTGGCCTCCGCCCACTGCAGGTCGTCCAGCACCACGACGAGCGGGCGGCGCTCCGCCAGCACCTCGAACAGCCTTCGCGTGGCCCAGAAGATCTTCTCCTCGGCCTGGCCCCCGGTCTCTCCGAGGCCGACGGCCTCCGCCAGCACGTCCGGGATGCCCTCGGTCCTCGGGTCGCCGCTCAGCTCGGCCGCGAGAGCGTCGCGCACACCCGCGGGCGAGCCGCCGGCATCGCCGGCCAGGTCGCGCACCACCTCGCTCAGCGGCCAGTACGTGATCCCCTCGCCGTACGGCAGGCAGCGGCCGCGCAGCACGGTCGCCGTGTCCCCCAGCCTGTCTGCCAGCTCGTCCACAAGCCGCGACTTCCCCACACCGGCGGCGCCCAGAACCGTGACGAGGTGGCAGCCGCGATCCGCCACGGCGGCGTCGAAGGTGGACTGGAGCGTGCGGAGCTGCGGGACTCGGTTCACCAGCGGCGAGCTGAACGAGGTCGTCCGCGCGCCGTCCGCGCGCAGGGCCGCCACGCGGAAGCTCCCGTCCGGCGCGGAGTCGAGCGCGACCGACTCCCGGACAAGCCGGCGCGTGGCGGCGTCGACGGCGATCTCGTCCGGCCCGGCCTCCTCCTGCATCCGCCTCGCCGCGCCGGTGGCGGCTCCCGAGGCGAGCGGAGCGCGGCCGGGCTCACGCTCGGCGATCACCTCGTCGGTGGCCACGCCGACCCGCACCCGGCGCGGCAGCATGCGGCGCAGCTCGACCGAGGCGCGCACCGCCCGCAGGGCGTCGTCCTCGTGGAGCAGCGGCACTCCGAAGACCGCCACCAGCGCCTCGCCCGGGTAATCGTCGACGGTCGCGCCGTGCCGCTCGAGCACGGTGCGCGCGGCGGCGAGCGCCTGCGCGCTGTCGCGCCTGCGCGCCTCGGCATCGACGTCGTCGTCCTCCGGGCTCTCGACCAGGCACGCGAACACCGCCGTCACCGTCTTCCGGACCTCGGGCGGGGGCGCCGGCATCCGAGCGGCGTCGCCGAGCGCCCGGAGCTCGAAGACACGCTCCGGCCGCGAGAGGTCGCGCAGCGCGTGCGTACCGAGATCGACGAGCTCGGTGCCGGCCGGGAGGCTGTCGTGCACGAGCTCCCTCGTCGCCTGGGAGAGCAGCGTCGTGCCGCCGTCGGCCATCCCCCGGAGGCGCGCCGTCCGGTTGAGGGCGGGGCCGAAGTAGTCGCCGCCGCGCTCGTGCGCCTCGCCCGTGTGGAGCGCGGCACGCACGCGCAGGTCGAGGTCGCCGTGCCAGTCGACCGCCGCGAGCGACTCGCGCAGCGCGGCGGCGCACTCGAGCGCGTCGGACGCGCTCGGGAACACCGTGACCGTCGAGTCGCCCTCGCCCTTGGTCTTGAGCAGCCGGCCGCGGTGATCCTCGGCGCAGCGCGCGATCAGCTCGTCGTGGAGCGCCAGCGACGCTGCCATGGCATCCGGGTTCGACTCCCACAGCGCCGAGGACCGCTCGATGTCGGTCATGAGGAACGTCACGACGCCGCTGGGTAGCCCGGCATCCGCGACCTTCTGCGGCGGCGGGGGTGGAGCATCGGGCAGGGTCACCGTCAGGGATGGATCCTGCGCGAGCATCGCCGCCTCGAGCTCGCGCAGCCGCTCGCCCGGCTCGATGCCGAGCTCTTCGACGAGCTGGCGGCGGGCGTCCTGGTAGGCCTGGAGCGCGTCCGCCTGGCGGTCGCAGCGGTACAGCGCGAGCATCAGCTGCGCCCGCAGCCGCTCGTGGTACGGATGCTCCTCGACCATCCGCTCGAGCGGGCCGATCACCTCGCCGTGGCGTCCGAGCGCCAGCTTGGCGTCGACGAGCTGCTCGCCCGCGGCCATGCGCAGATCGGAGAGCCGCGCGATCTCGGCCTGCGCGAAGGGCTCGTACGCGAGGTCGGCGAGCGGAGCGCCGCGCCACAGCTCGAGCGCGCTCTCGAGCACGTCGAGCGCGCGGTCCGGCCGCTCGGCGGCGAGCTCTGCTCGCCCCTCGTCGAGCAGGCGCTCGAAGTGCCACGCGTCGAGCTGCTCGCTCTCGACGCACAGCTCGTACCCGTGGCCACGGGTCACGAGCACGCCCTCCCCCAGGGCCTTGCGGAGCCGTGAGACGTTCACCTGGAGCGTCTTGATCGCGTTCGCCGGCGGCTCCTCGCCCCACAGATCGTCGATCAGCCGCTCGCTCGACAGCGTCTCGTTCGGATGAAGCAAGAGCGCGGCGAGGACTGCTCGGCGCCTGCGGCCGCCGAGCGCTACGGGCCGAGTCCCGTCCAGGGCCTCGAGCGGGCCAAGAATGCGGAAGTCCATGCGGTCGGCGGCATTGCGAAGCCGCTGCAACCAACGTTACCGCCCTGTTACCGGTCTGTCGCTTCGCTGCAAGCGGCCGGGCGCACCATGGCCTCCGATGTCAGCCACCACCACCACCGAGGAGACAGTCATGGGACAGGTCATTCCCCGCCAGCACCCCGCAGTCGTCCTGAAGAGCCACTACAAGACCGTTCGTGCCCTGCTCGCCGCCGCCCTGATCGCGATCGTGGCGCTCGCCGCGACCGTCGTGATCCTGGCGAACAACGACGACAAGGCCTCCGTCCAACCGGCCGCGAAGGCGGCCGTCGCCAGCAGCAGGCTCCCGGCCGGCACCCGCTTCGACGGCGGCCCGGACGAGGGCACCCGCGGCATCTCGACCGGCGCCGGCCTGCCGGCGGGCACCCGCTTCGACGGCGGCCCGGACGAGGGCTCCCGCGGCGTGCAGTCGCAGTCGCAGTCCTACTGGCAGCAGGCCAGCTCCGCGGACGAGCTACCAGCCCACGCCGAACGAGGGCTTCAAGGCTCGCGCCGGCGGCCCGCAGATGCTGCCAATGGGCCCCCACTAGTCCCGGCAGTCCCCCCCAGCGACGGGCCCTCTCCGGAGGGCCCGTCGTCGTTCGGTCAGGCGGCGACGGTCTCGGGCTTCGCGAGCGCGAGGCTCGCCACGCGGTCGCGGTGCTCGCGCGCCGAGCCGAACAGCATCGCGTTCGTCTTCGCGCGCTTCAGGAAGAAGTGCAGGTCGTGCTCCCAGGTGAAGCCGATGCCGCCGTGCACCTGGAGCGACGAGCCGCACACGCGCCAGCCCGCGTCCGAGGAGTACGCCTTCGCCCCCGACGCTGCGGCCGGCAGTGACTCCGGCTCCGCGTCCGCGCACCACCCGGCGTAGTACGCGCCCGAGCGCGAGCCCTCGACCTCGAGAAGCATCTGCGCGCAGCGATGCGACACCGCCTGGTAGGAGCCGATCGGGCGGCCGAACTGCTTGCGCTCGCGCGCGTACTCCACCGCCATCTCCATCGCCTTCTGCGCCACTCCCACGGTCTCGGCCGCGACAGCGGTCGCGATCCGGTCGCCGGCGGCGAAGCAGTCGCCGCCGAGCGGCTCGCCGCCGTCGGTGCGAACATGCGCGAAGCGGCGGGTGCGGTCCATGGTCTCGAACGGCTCGATCTCGGCGGCGCCCGCCTCGACGACGCTGGTGGAGCCGTCGAAGCCGATGAGCACGATCACCTCGGCCGAGTCGGCGTCGGGGACGAGCCGCGCCTCGCCGTCGCGCACCATGCCCACGGTGCCGCGCGCCTCACCGGACGCGATGCCCGGCAGCCAGCGCTCCTTCTGCTCGTCGGTGCCGGCGAACTGGAGCGCCAGCCCAGCGGCCGCGTTCGACAGGAAGGGCACCGGCGCGAGCGCGTAGCCCAGCTCCTCCATCAGGATCACGAGCTCGACGACCCCAAGTCCCTGGCCGCCGTGCTCCTCGTCGATGAAGATGCCGGCCCAGCCGAGCTCGCACATCTCCGTCCAGGCGTCCTCGTCGTACTTCTCGGCCTCGGCGAGCTCGCGGACTCGCTCAGGCTTGAACCGGGCCGCGAGCAGCTCGTTCGCCGTGCGCTTGATCGCCTGCTGGTCGTCCGTGAAGTCGAAGTTCATGTGCGCTACCTCAGCTTCGGCAGGCCGAGCACCCGCTCGGCGATGATGTTCTTCAGGATCTCGGTCGTGCCGCCCTCGATCGAGTTGGCGCGCGAGCGGAGCAGCCGGTAGGTCCAGGGGTTGTCCCACTCGGCGGCGTCCTCGCCCAGGATGTCGGCGGCGAGCTCGGTGAGTGTCTGGTGGATCTCGCCCCACTGCCACTTCGGGAGCGAGCCCTCCGGGCCAGGCACGCCGCGCTTCATGATCTGGGTGAGGCCGCGCCACGAGTTGAGCCGCAGCAACTCGACCTCTATCGACAGCTGTGCGATCCGCTGGCGGATCACCGGGTCATCGTCGACCCCGCGGTCGCGAGCGAGCTGCTTCACGTCCTCGAGGGCGATCCGCATCCCCGCGGCGGAGGCGGCGCCCAGCCCGGCGCGCTCGTTCATCAGCGTGGTGATCGCGACGCCCCAGCCGTTGCCCACCCCGCCGACGACGTTCTCGTCGGGGATCCGCGCCTCCTCGATGAACAGCTCGTTGAACTCCGGCTCGTTCGTGATCTGGTGGAGCGGGCGGACCTGAACCGCGTCCTGCTCCATGTCCATGATGAAGTAGGTCAGGCCCTGGTGCTTCGGCGCGTCCTGGTCCGTGCGCGCGACGAGCATGCACCACTTCGACTTGTGCGCGAAGGTGGTCCACACCTTCTGGCCTGTGACCACCCACTCGCCGTTCGACTTCACGGCCTTGGTCTTGAGGCTGGCGAGATCGGAGCCCGAGTCCGGCTCCGAGAAGCCCTGGCACCAGATCTCGTCGCCGGTGAGGATCGGCTGGAGGAAGCGCTCCTTCTGCTCGTCCGTGCCGTGGTGGATGACGACGGGGCCGCCCATGACCATGCCGAGCACGTTGGCCGGCTGCGGTGCCCGGGCGCGGGCCATCTCCTCGCCGAACAGCGCCTGCTCGACGAGCGTGGCGCCGCGGCCGCCGTACTCCTTGGGCCACGAGAAGCCGGCGTAGCCGGCGTCGTACAGCTGCTTCTGCCACTTGCGGCGATGGTCGAAGGCGGCGTCCTCGCCAGGTGGGTCGTCGCCGGGGTGATTGTCGGCGAGCCAGGAGCGGAGCTCGTCGCGGAAGGATTGCTCGGAGGGCGACAGCGTGAGGTCCATTGGCGGGTAATGTACCAACGCGTACACAACGTGGAGGCCACACCCGAGATCCCCCGCCGCCTGCCTCGAGGCACCCATGGCCTCGACCGGTCGCTCGTGGCCGCGTCCCAGCGCACGCGGCTGCTCGAAGCGGTAGGGCGGGCGGTGGCCGAGAAGGGCTACGCGGCCGCCACGATCGACGACATCGTGCGCGACGCGGGTGTGTCGAAGAAGACCTTCTACGAGCACTTCAGCGACAAGCTCGACTGCTTCCTGGCCGCGTACGAGGCGGCGAGCGACCAGCTGCTGGAGCACGTGCGGGCCGCGCAGGAAGGCGCCGATCGCGAATGGCTCGAGCGCACGCGGGCCGGCATCCACGCGTACCTCCGCTGGCTGGCAGCCGAGCCGGCGCTCGCCCGCGTGTTCCTGATCGAGATCGCGGCCGCGGGGCCGGTGGCGCTCGAGCTGCGCGAGCGGATGCGCGACCGCTACGCCGACCGCATGCGCGAGCTCCAGACGGCGGGCGACGTGCCCGACGAGATCTTCCACGCCGTGGTGGCCGGAGCGGACGACCTCGTCGTGCGACGCCTGCGCGAGGGCGGCGACCTGCTCGAGCTGGAGCCGGCCCTCCTGTACCTCCAGGTCTCGCTGCTCTCGGCCTAGGCCGCAAGGAGCTCGATCAACCGATCCGTATTCTCGCCGGCGTCCCAGGTCACGGGGACGCGCTCGCCGGTTCCGAGGTCGAGCGTGCCGCCCCGGGATCCGGTCCGCAGGCTACGGCCGTCGGGCTCCACGCGGATCTCGCCGCGCTTCCACGAGCCCACTCGCTCGGGCTTCACCTTCACGACGACATCGCTCGCGACCTCGCTCCCGCTGCTCTCGGACCAGGCATTGAGCGGAAGCGCGATCACGCTGTTCGCGGTGACGGCGACACAGAACTCACGCGGTAGCGACTTGCACCGCTTCCGCTTGGCGAGCTCCACGAGCGCCCAGCCGGTCATCATCGAGGCGAGCGACTGCGCCTTGCCCTGCGTCAGCAGGCCGCCGGCGAGCACCTCCTCGTCGAACCAGCCGCTCGCGTTCAGACGCCGCCGGAACGCGTCCGGCTCGGCGATCGGGACGCGGAGCTGATCGGGGCTTTTCCTGTCAAACAGGCGGTCGAGATCGGGGCTCGCGTCCGGCAGCAGGATGTCGGCGGCGAGCTGGCCCAGTTCGTCGATGATCATGGGCACAACATCGCCGGCACGCCGCCCCGCCGGCAGGGGGTGAAACCGACGCCCGGGCGTCGGTTTACCGCCTACTTGCTCTTCGCGGCGGCCCTGCCGCCCTTGCGGCCGGCCGCCTTCTTCTGAGCCGTGTTGCCGCCGCTGCCGCTGCCCCTCGACTTCCGGCTCTGGCTGCTGCCGCTGCTCTTGCCGCCGCGGCTGGACGCGCCCTCGGCGTTCGAGATAGCCGCCGCCCGCGACTTGCTCATGCCCTTCTCGCGAAGGCCCTCGTACTGCTTGTCGTTCTTGATGCTGGGACCGTGATCCTTAGCCATGCGGCCGGATTACCCGTCACCGCGGGCGTGAATCACGCCGCAGCCCGCGCAGCAGGCGTGCCGCGATGCCGTGCAGCGTCTCCTTGCCGTACGCGTGACTCGGGCTCGACGTGATCAGGATCGCCACCGCCAGCCGGCGCCGGCCGCGGCGGAGCAGCGCCACCTGGTGGTCGGCCCACCCGGTCCCGGAGCCCCAGCCGCCCTTGAAGTAGAGCGCCCAGCCACGCGGCCGTACGTGCGCGATCCCCCAGCGCTGCGACGGGACGATCGACCCCAGCAGGCGGAGCGCGTAGCGCCGATGGCGCCTCGGCACGTAGCGGTCGATGTGAAGGAGGAAGCGGGTCTGGTCCGCTACGTCGATCGACGACAGCCCCCACGGCCGGGTGGCGTGGAAGCGGTGCATGTGCACGCGGCCCGCCAGCCGGGCGAGACCGTCCGTGCCGACGATGTTGCACACCTGCGACGCCGCGGCGTTGTCGCTGCGCCGGATCATCGGACCGAGAAGCGCCCGCTCACCTGTGGTCAGCCGGCGGTGCCGCACCCCCGGGCGGCGGAGGTAGGCCACGAGCAGCATCGGCTTGAGCACGCTCGCCGACGGCACGACCCGCTGCACCCCGACGCCGCGCAGCCGGCGCTCGGTCCGGACCCCGAAGGAGATGCCCCCGGCCCGGGTGGCGGCGTACGAGGCCGCGTCGCGGATGTGTGGCCTCCATGCGGCGGCCGACGGCGCGGCGACGAGACCGAATGTGAGCAACACCACACAAATACAGAACGCAGACGTTGCGTAATTACCGGATCTGTGCTTCACTATCGATACGCAACCGTTTCGTATCGGATAGGAGAGAGAATGTCACCCACAGCTCAGACCATCCACGACCGCCGCTGGTGGACCCTCGTCATCCTGTCCGCGTCGCTGCTCGTCATCTCGCTCGACAACACGATCCTCAATGTTGCCCTACCGACGATCTCGCGAGAGCTGGACGCCTCGAGCGGCCAGCTTCAATGGATCGTCGACTCGTACACGCTCGTCTTCGCCGGCCTTCTGCTCACCATGGGCGCGCTCGGCGACCGCTTCAGCCGCCGCGGCGCCCTCGCCGCCGGTCTGGCGATCTTCGGAACCGCATCGCTTGCATCGGCGTTCGCCACCTCGGCGACGATGCTGATCACGACCCGTGCGCTCATGGGAGTCGGCGGGGCGCTGATCATGCCGACCACCCTGTCGATCCTCACGAACGTCTTTCCCGCGCACGAGCGGCCGAAGGCGATCGGGATCTGGGCGGCGGTCGCCGGTATCGGCGTGGGCGTGGGCCCCGCGGCCGGCGGCTTCCTCATCGACCGGTTCGACTGGACCGCCGTGTTCGTGGTCAACGTGCCGATCGTGATCGCCGCGCTGGCCGCCATCCCGAAGCTGGTGCCGGACTCCCGCGATCCCGAGCACACGCGGCTCGACCCGCTCGGAGCGGTCCTGTCGACCGTCGGTCTGGGCATCCTGACGGCCACGATCATCCAGGCACCCGACTGGGGCTGGACCGACGGCAGGACCGTCGGCGGCTTCGGCGCCGCGGCCGTGGTGCTCGCCGGCTTCGTGACCTGGGAGCTCCGCACCGCCTCGCCGATGCTCGACGTCCGCCTGTTCCGCATCCGCCGGTTCACCGGCGCGAGCGGTGCCGTCACGCTCGTGTTCTTCGCGCTCTTCGGCGCGATCTTCTTCCTGACCCAGTACCTCCAGGAGGTCCTCGACTACACCCCGCTGGAGGCCGGCGTGCGCATGCTGCCGATCGCCGCGGGCCTCATCGTGGGCGGGCCGATGTCGGCGAAGCTGGCGGGCCGGTTCGGGACACGCAACGTGGTCGCCTTCGGCCTCACCGTCGTGGCGGGAGCCCTGTTCCTGCTCTCCGGAGCCGAGACGGACACGGGCTATTCCCTGGTCGCCTCCGCACTCGTGATGATGGGCTTCGGCATGGGCGCGACGATGGCGCCGGCGACCGAGTCGATCATGAGCTCGGTTCCGCGAGGGCGCGCGGGCGTCGGCTCGGCGATGAACGACACGGTGCGGATGGTGGGCGGCACGCTCGGCGTGGCCGTGCTCGGAAGCCTCCTGTCGAGCAGCTACGGTGCCGAGATGGAGCCCGCCGTGAAGTCGCTGCCGGATTCCGCCGCTTCCACGGCGTCCGACTCCGTGGGCCACGCGAGCGTGGTGGCCGACCAGGTCGGGGGCAGCGCCGGCCAGGCCCTGTCGAACGCGGCCGAGACGGCCTTCACGACGGCGATGAGCAGCACGCTGACGGTCGCGGCCGCCACGGCGCTCGCGGGTGCCGTCCTCGCGCTGGTCGTGCTGCCGGGACAGAGCCGCGAGCGGGCCGAGAAGCGCGCCTTCGCGGCGATGGAGCCGGAGCTCGCGAGCGCGTGAGCACGGCACGCCAGACGAAGCAGGACGACCGGGCCGGTGCCGAGGAGGCGCCGGCCCGCGGCCGTGGACGGCCGCGCAGCGAGAGGGCCGACAGGGCCATCCTCGACGCGACCCTCCGGATGGTCGGCGAGCACGGCGTGGCCGGTACGAGCATCGAGGGCGTGGCCGCGGAGGCCGGCGTCGGCAAGACGACGATCTATCGGCGCTGGCCGAACAAGAGCGATCTGATACTGGCCGCCATCTCCAACCTCGTCCCCCCGGGCGACCCGCCGGACACCGGCACGATGGCGGGAGACATGGCGGCCCTTGCCGAGACGCAGCGGCGGCGGCTCTCAGGCTCCGGCCTGTCCGGCATCGTCCCGCGGGTGCTGGCCGAGTCGATGAGCGACCCGGACCTGCACCGGGACTACGTCGAGAGGGTTGTCGAGCCGTTCCGCGCCATGCTCCGGTTGTTCATCGAGCGGGGCATCGATCGCGGCGAGCTGCGCGCCGATCTCGAGGTGGAGTCGCTTGTGGATCTCCTCCACGGGATACCGATCTACCGGATGCTCATGTCGCGCGGAGACCCGGCCTACCTCAAGGGGATCCCCGACGCCTACATGCCGATCCTCGCCCCCGGGATCGTCAATAGCTCTGTGAAGAGCGACTGAGGGCGCGCGAGACCAAGCGATCCAAGGACGCAGGGAGCGGACAAGGCTCTGCCTGTCCGCGACCGAGGACGCCGGAGCGCGACGGTATCGCGTGTCCTCAGTAGCTCTTCGGGAGCCCCAGGGAATGCTCGGCCACGTAGTTCAGGATCATCTCGCGCGAGACGGGCGCGGTCCGGGTGAGGCGGACGCCCCACCACATGTCGGAGAGGCCGTACTCGAGCGCGAAGCCGTTGCCGCCGTGGGCCTGGATCGCGCGGTCCACGCACTTGATGGCGGCCTCCGCGGCCGCGTACTTGGCCATGTTGCTGGCCTCGCCCGCGCCGGGCGCGCCCGCGTCGTAGAGCGCGCAGGCCTTCTGCATCATCAGCCGCGCCAGCTCCAGCTCGATCTTCGCCTCCGCGAGCGGGTGCGACACGCCCTGGTGGGTGCCGATCGGCGCGCCCCAGACGGCCCGCTCGTTGGCGTAGGCCGCCGCCTTCTCGAGCGCCCGCCGGCCCGCCCCGCACGCCACGGCGGCGCCCATGATTCGCTCGGGGTTGAGCCCGTCGAACACCGGGCCGAGCCCGCCGCCCTCGCCGCCGATCAGCCGCTCGTCCTCCAGCTCGACGTCGTCGAAGTAGAGCGTCCACTGCTTGTCTGGGCCGAGGTACGGCATCGGAATCGCGTCGCGCGTGAAGCCCGGCGTGTCCACGTCCACGATCGCCAGCGACGGCAGGCCGAGCGCGCCGTCGGGCAGCCGGCTGCGCGCCACGACCAGCACCGCGTCCGCGTGCTCGACGCCCGAGATGTAGGTCTTCTGCCCGCGCAGCAGGAGCCGGTCACCACGGCGCTCGACCGAGGTGGCGAGGTTGTGTGAGTTCGTGCCCGCGTCCGGCTCGGTGATGGCGAACGCGATCTTCGTCGTGCCCGCCGCGATCCCGCGCAGCCAGCGCTCCTTCTGCTCGTCGGTGCCGTGGCGGGCGAGGATGTTGCCCACGATCGCCGGCGACACCACGATCAGGAGCAGCGACTTGCCCGCCGCGGCGATCTCCTCGCCCACCGTCGCGAGCCCGCTCATGCCGAGCCCGCCGCCGCCCCACTCATCCGGCAGGTTCACGCCGAGGTAGCCCTTCTCGGCGAGCGCGTCCCACAGCTCGGTCGGCGGCTCGCCTGCGGCGTACTTCTGGCGCGCGTAGTCCTCGGGGAACCTGTCGCAGATGCCGCGCACGGCCGCGCGGATCTGGCGCTCCTCGTCGGTCGGGACGAGCGGCAGGATGGCTTCCGTGGCGGTGCTCATGGGGGCATTGTTAGCGTGCGCCGCCTGGCCACGCACGTTCTCGTAACAGGCGGGCTCGGCTTCATCGGCAGCCGGCTCGTCCCGCGGCTCCTCGACGAGGGGTACGCCGTGCGCTGCGTGGATGACCTGTCCGCGGTCGCCGCGCCCGGCACCGGAGCCGCGGCCGCCGCCGGCCTCGCCGCGCAAGGGGTCGAGGTGATCTCAGGCCAGGCGCGCCCGGCGCACGTGGCGGGCATGGACGCGGTCCTACACCTCGCGGCGCTGCCCGGAGTGCGCGCGCAGCGCTCGCCGTCGCTGCGTCCGCACGGTCAACGTTGACCTCGCCGGCCGGCTCGCGCGCGCGGCCGCCCGGAGGGGCGCCCGCCTCGTCTTCACCTCGAGCTCGTCGGTGTACGGCAACGCCTCCGTCCTGCCGACCCCTGAGGACGCGCGGCCCGGTCCGCTCAACGCCTACGCGGAGAGCAAGCTCGCCGCCGAGGCGGCCGTGCTCGCGGCCGGCGGCGACCCGGTGGTCGTGCGCCCCTTCACCGTCTACGGCCCCGGCCAGCGGCCAGACATGGCCTTCGCCCGGTGGATCCGCGCGCTCGAGACCGGCCGGCCGCTGCCGTGGCACGCGTCGCGCGGCACCGCGCGTGACTTCACCTACGTGGACGACGTGGCGAACGGCATCGTCGCGGCGCTGCGCCGCGGCCAGGCCGGCCGCGCGTACAACCTGTCCGGCTGGCGGCCGGTCCCGCTGCGCGAGGCCCTCGCCCTGCTCGCCGGCGACCGCGACCCGCTGATCAGCGACGAGCCCTCGTCAACCGCGGAGGCGTTCGTCACACACGGCTGCGGCGAGAGAGCCGCGGCCGAGCTGGGCTACGCGCCGGAAGTGGAGCTGGCGGAAGGGCTCCGCCGCCAGCTGGCCGGCGCTACTGCTCGCCGGCTTGCTTCTTAGCGAGCTCGAGCTCTTTCTGGACCGTGCCGGTCTGGTTGGGGATCCCCAGCCGCTGCTCGAGGACCGGAATGGCCTCGTCGGGGCGCCCGGCGAGCCGCAGCGACTTGCCGAGGTTGAAGAGCGCGTACGCGTAGTTCAGGTCCGAGGTGTCCGGCGGGAACGACTTCACCGCCTGCTGGAGCAGCGGGATCGCGCCGTTGTAGTCGCCCTTGCTCATCAGAGCGAAGCCCTGGCTGTTGAGCTGGGCGCCGCGGGCCGGGTCGTACCCGCTCGTGTCATCCGACGGCGCGGGCGCGGCGGGGGTCTCGGACTTCTTCGGCTTCTCCGCCTTCTGCTTGGGCTCCTGCTTCGCCTTCGGCTCCTTCTTCTTCGCGGGAGTGGCGGGCGTGCCCGAGCTGGAGGACGACCCGTCGTCGCCCCCTGACAGCACCGCGCCGGCGATGGCGGCAGCGGCGAGAGCCACCAGCGCGATCGCGAGCAGCGGGACGAGCATCCCGGGCCGCCGCCGGGCGCGCGAAGCGGTGCGCGCCGGCCTCGGCGTGGGCGTGTCGTGACCGTTGTCGGACCGCCCGGGCACCGGCGCGCCAGCGGCTTCGCCGGCAGCGGCTCCGGCGGCCGCCGCCGCTCCGGCTGCGGCCTTGCGGCGCCCCGTGCCCCGGAAGCGGCGCGTCGGCGCGGTCTTCGTCGGCTCGTCCTTGAGCGCCTCCGCCAGCTCGCGGGCGAACTCCCCCGCGGACGCCGGCCGGTCGTCCGGGTCGTGCGCCATCCCGCGCTTCAGGACCTGGGCCGCGGCGGGCGGGGCGCTCGGCCATGCCTCGCACAGGTCGGGCGGCCCCTGGGTGGCGAGCTGGTGGGCGATCTCCATCGGCGTCGTGCCCTCGCGGGGCTTCCTGCCGCTGAGCGCCTCGAACGCGATCGCGGCCAGCGCGTAGATGTCGGCGGCCGGCCCGAGCGTGCGGCCCTCGAGCTGCTCCGGCGCCATGTAGGCGGCCGTGCCCAGCACGATGCCGCTGCGGGTGATCTTCGTGCCGTCCGACGCGGTCGCGATGCCGAGGTCGGCGAGCTTCGCCACGCCGTCCTCGCGGATCAGCACGTTCGCCGGCTTCACGTCGCGGTGGACGATCCCCTGCTGGTGCGCGTGGTCGAGCGCGTCGCCCACGTCGATCACCATCCGGCGCGCCTCCTCGGGGCGCAGCGGCCCGCGCCGGAGCATCCGCGACAGCGGCTCGCCGTCCACGTACTCCATGACGATCAGCACGCCCTCGTCGTCGGTCGCGGTGTCGAAGACCGACACGAGGTTCGGGTGGTTCAGGGATGCCCCGAGCTTCGCTTCCCTGTTGAAGCGCTGCTCGACGTCCACCGGGCTGTCTGCATGCAGGCGCTTTACGGCCACCTGGCGGCCCAGCCGCTCGTCCTCGCACAGGAGGACAGAGGCCATGCCGCCGGAGCCCAGGTGCCTGATGACCCGGTACCGGTCGTCCAGAATTGATCCCTGCGTGTGCACGGGCACTCGCGCGTGTGTACCCGCGCTATGGGCCGCCTAACCGGGCTACCCGGGTGCTAAACCCGTTGGAGCAGCGTGCCGGTCCCGAGACCGCCGCCGCAGCACATCGTCACGAGGCCGACCTCCTTGTCGGAGCGCTCGAGCTCGTGCAGCAGCGTCGTGATCAGCCTGGCGCCGGTCGAGCCGAGCGGATGCCCGAGCGCGATCGCGCCGCCGTTCACGTTCACACGGTCCATGTCCGGCTCCAGCTCGCGGCGCCACGCGGCCACGACGGACGCGAACGCCTCGTTGATCTCCACGAGGTCGATGTCGTCCATCTGCATCCCGTTGCGCTCCAGGAGCTTCTTGGTCGCCGGGATCGGGCCCGTGAGCATGATCACCGGGTCCACGCCGACCGTGGTCTGGTCGATGATCTTGGCGCGCGGCTTGAGGCCGAGCGACTCTGCCTTCTTCCGCTCCATGAGCAGCACGGCGGCCGCGCCGTCGGAGATCTGCGACGAGTTGCCCGCCGTGATCTTCCCGTCCTCCTTGAAGGCCGGCTTCAGCTCCGACAGCTTCTCGATGCTGGTGTCGGGCCGGATGCCCTGGTCTGTCACGTAGGTGTCGCCATTGACCGCGAACGGCACGGTTTCGCGCTCGAAGCGGCCCTCCTCGGTGGCCTGATGTGCGCGCTGGTGCGAGCGGAGGCCGATCTCGTCGAGCTCGGAGCGCGGGATCTCCCACTTGTCGGCGATCATCTCGGCCGAGATCCCCTGCGGCACGAGGTTGTACTTCTCCATCATCTCGGGCGGCCACGGGGAGCCCACCTCGTCGACCCACTTGAAGCCGACGCCCATGGGGATGTGGCCCATGTGCTCGACGCCCGAGCCGATCGCGACGTCGTGCACGCCGGACGCGATCAGCGCGGCGGCGAAGTTGACGGCCTGCTGTGCCGAGCCGCACTGGCGGTCCACGGTCGTGGCCGGGGTCTCGACCGGCAGCCCCGCCTGGAGCCAGGCGTTGCGACCCACGTTGAACATCTGCTCGCCGTACTGCTGGACGCAGCCGGTGATGACGTCCTCGACCTCGGAGGCGTCGATCCCGGCGCGCTCGATGACCTCTGTGTAGGTCTTACCGAGCAGCTCGTTCGGGTGCGTGTCCTTGTAGTAACCCTTCTCCGGATGGCCCCTGCCGATCGGCGTTCGCACGGCTTCGACAACGACAACCTCGCGTCCGTTCCCGTTTCGCATGTGGTAAGCGTACTCAATTGACTGGCGAGTCAACCAAACCTGGAGAACGGCTTGAATCGGCTTGGTATTGCGGGTAGCGGGGCCATCGCGTGCGGGCTTGCGCGCGCGGCTGGGGGGTCCCATGAGGTGTTTCTCTGGGCCCGGAGCGATGCGTCGAAGGACCGCGCGTGCGCGAAGGTGGAGGATGCCGCGACCGTCGTGACCGACCTCTCGGACCTCGCCGGCTGCGCGGTTGTGGTGGAGGCGATCAGCGAGGACGCGGGCACGAAGCGCGAGCTCTACGCCCTGCTCGCCGACGTACTTGACGAGGACGCGGTGCTGGCCACGACGACCTCCTCGCTGTCCGTGGCCGAGCTGGCCGAGGCGAGCGGGCGGCCCGACCGCTTCGGCGCGCTCCACGTGTTCAACCCGGTGGACCGGATGAAGCTGGTCGAGCTGTCGTTCCCCGACGAGGCGAGCCGGCAGACCCGCGATCGACTGAAGTCGCTCTGCGACGAACTCGGGAAAACCGCGGTCGAGGTTCCGGACGCGCCCGGGTTCGTCGTCAACAAGCTGCTCTTTCCCTACCTGTTCGACGCGGTGCGGCTACTGGAGCGCGACGGCCTCGAGCCCGAGGCCATCGACACCTGCATGAAGCTCGGCGCCGGCCATCCCATGGGACCGCTCGCGCTCCTCGACTACGTGGGCCTGGACGTGTCGGCCGCGATCGGCGAGTCGATAGGCGCGGATGTTCCGAACCGGGTCCACGAGCTGATCGCGCGAGGGAAAGCTCGGTAAGAAGACCGGCGCTGGGTTCTACGAGTACTAGAAAGGCATCGCTGCGCCGCGGGCACCGCCCGCGGCTTGCGCACCTACGCGGCCTTTGGCCGGGCCCGCTTGGGGCGCGGCGCCTTGCGCACGACGCGCTTCTTGGCCGGCTCCGAGCGCGTTCGCGCCGCGAGGTCCCAGACCACGTCGGCCTCGCCGATGCCCTGCCGCTCGGCCAGCTCCGCCACGCGGTCCCACGGCAGCGTCGCGTCAGGAAGGTCGTCCCAGCGCGCGAGGTCGAGCGCCTCGAGCGCGGCCACAAGCGCGGGGCCCCGCCCATCCTGGTCCCTGACGAGTGCCCTCAGAGCGTCACGCTGCGAATCGCTGAGCTTCACGCACCACATTCCCGGCCCACCTCCTCCTCCGAGAAGCACTGTCGAGGCGAAGCTAGTCCCGGGTGCGGACGGATTACCTCTCCTGAGGCGCGCTCTACTCCTCGGAGGCGCGGCGGTCGACCTCGCGCGGCGTCGAGGCGGCCTGCTCCACCGGGCGGAAGCTCATGGTGTCCTGCCCGTTGGCCGGGGGCTCCTCCCCGCGTGCCTCGTGGTCGCGGATCCGCACCGCCTCCACGCGGTTCTCGCGGACCGCCTCCACGCGGAGCGAATAGCCGTTCGCCTGCACCATGTCGCCGCGCTTGGGCAGCCGGCCGAGCTCGCCGAACACGAAGCCGCCAACCGAGTTGTAGGCCTCCGAGTCCACCGGGAGGTCGAGGCCGTAGTCGGCCAGGTCCGTGATCGGCACGTGACCGCGCACCCACCAGTCGCCGTTGGCGAGCCGCCGCACGCCGGCCACGGCGGGGTCGGTCTCGTCGGCGATCTCGCCCACGACCTCCTCGATGATGTCCTCCACGGTCACGATGCCGGCGGTGCGGCCGTACTCGTCCACGACCACCGCCATCGACGCGCGCTCGCGCTGGAGGTCGGCCAGGAGGTCGTCGAGCGGCTTCGTCTCCGGCACGATCAGCGCGTCCTTCACGCTGCTCTTGATCGACGCGTCCGGCCCCTCGGTCATCACCCTCCGCGCCAGCGAGTTCACGTGCACCACGCCCTTGATGCGGTCGGTGTTGCCGTCCTCGGTCACGACGAGCCGCGTGTGGCCGGAGTCGACCGCCCTCCGCAGCGCCGCCTCGGCGGTCTCCGCCGCGTCCACGGTCACCACCGCGGGGATCGGCGTCATCACCTGCCGCGCCTGTTGCTCGTGCAGGTGGAAGACGCCCGACAGCATCCCGGCCTCGCCCGGGTCGATCCGGCCGCCGCGCGCGCTGCGGGCGATGATCAGCTTGAGGTCCTCCGAGTTGCTGACGTCCTCGAACTCGGCGCGCGAGTCCACGCCCACCAGGCGCAGGATCGCGTTCGACGCGGTGTTGAGGAGCCAGATCAGCGGATTGAAGACGCGCTTGAACAGCTCCAGCGGCCGCGCCACGCGCATCGCCGTCTTCTCCGAGTGGACGATCGAGTAGATCTTCGGAACCTGCTCGCCGAAGGTGATGTGGAGCGCCGTCGTGATCAGGTAGGCGAGCGTCAGCGAGATCGCGAGCGATGCGTTGTGCGATATCGACGTACCGAAGGCGTCCTCGAACAACGAGGCGATCGCCGGCTCGCCCAGGAAGCCGATGCCCAGCGAGGTCATCGTGATGCCGAGCTGGCAGGCCGACAGGTACTCGTCGATGTGCTCGATCTGCTTTACGACGAGCGCCGCCCCGCGGCGCCCCTCGTCGCGCAGCTGCTCGACTCGACCCTGGCTCGAGCGCACGAGGGCGAACTCGGCTGCGACGAACAGGCCGTTCAGGGCGACCAGAACGGCTACGCCGAACAGGAGCAGCAGCTGGGTCATCTCAGACCCGGCTTCTTGTGCCTACTTCGAGGAGGATCGTCGTCGCTCATGCGGTGACGCGGCCGAATGTAGCAGTTAGACCAGCGCGTCAATCCTCCGCGCGAGCTCGAAGTCCCCGTCCGTCAGCCCGCCCTCCGAATGCGTCGTGAGGGTCACCTTCACGGTGCTCCACGAGATCTCGAGATCCGGATGATGGTTCATCTCCTCGGCCTCGGGCGTGAGCCGGTTGACGAGGTCCACGGACCCCTTGAAGTCGCCGTTCTCGAACTCCTTGACGATCGCTTCTCCCGAGCGCTCCCAGCCCTCCAGGGCCTCGAGCCGCTCGTCGATCTCCGCGTCGCTTAGACGTGCCATCCTCGTCTCCGTGCGTATCGCTTCACTGGTTCCGTCCGCGACCGAGATGCTGTTCGCGCTCGGCCTCGGCGACCGCGTGGCCGCGGTCACCCACGAGTGTGACTACCCGCCCGGCGCCGAACAACTCCCCCACCTCACGCGCAGCGTTATCCCCGAGGGCCTCGACGCCGCCGGGATCGACGCGGCGGTGCGCGAGCGGACCGGCCGCGGCGAGTCGCTGTACGAGCTGGACGAGGACACGCTCGAGTCGCTGGACGTGGACCTGATCGTCACGCAGGCCGTGTGCGAGGTGTGCGCCGTGTCGTTCGACGACGTGCGCGCCGTGGCCGAGCGGCTGCCCACGCAGCCGCAGGTGATCTCGCTCGACCCCACGACGCTCGGCGAGGTGATCGCGGACGTGCCGCGCCTGGCCGCCGCGGCCGGCGTCGACGAGGCGGGCGAGGACCTCGCCGCGGAGGCGGGCGAGCGGATCGAGGCCGTGGAGCGGGCGGTGCTGGATGCGCCCCGGCCGCGCGTGGCCGCGCTCGAGTGGCTCGATCCGCTCTTCGTGGGCGGCCACTGGGTGCCTCAGATGATCGAGCTGGCCGGCGGCGAGGACGTGCTCGGCCTGCCGGGCGAGAAGTCGCGCACGGCGGAGTGGGCGGAGCTCGAGGCCACGGCGCCAGAGGTGATCGTCTCGATGCCATGCGGCTACTACGCCGAGCAGGCGGCGGCCGAGACCATCAACGAGCGTGACCGGCTGGCGCCGCTCGGGGCGAAGGTGTTCGCCGTCGACGCGGCCGCCTACTTCTCACGGCCCGGCCCGCGGCTCGTGGAGGGTGTCGAGCTGCTCGGCCACCTCCTCCACCCGGACCTCGTGCCGGCGCCACCCACGCGCCGTTCGATCGAGCTGGACCTGCAGGCCTAGCCGTACTGGACGATCGAGACGGCGAACACCGCGACGCCCAGCGCCGCGCACGCGATATCGGGCACGTAGCGCGGTAGCCGCAGCCGGTCGCCCTCGAGCAGGATCAGCGCCGCCAGGAGACCGCCCGCCAGCCCTCCGATGTGGGCACCGACCGAGATGTTCGGGATCGTGAAGGTCAGTAGGAGGTTCAGGCCGAGCCACAATCCGAGCCCGCTCTCCATCAGGTTCAGGCCCCGGTGCCTCGTCACGATGATCGCGGCGCCCAGGAGCCCGAACACCGCACCCGACGCGCCGGCCGAGGCGCCGTCTCCCAACACCAGCACGCCGAACGAGCCGCAGAAGAGCGCGACGAAGTACACGAGGCCGAAGCGCAGGTGCCCGAGCACCGGCTCGAGCAGCGAGCCCAGGATCCAGAGCGCGAGCATGTTGGAGAACAGGTGGAACAGGCCGCGGTGCAGAAAGCCGCTCGTGATGAACGTCCACCAGTCGCCGGCGGCCATGGAGGCGCGCGACAGGTCGCCGGCGTTCGTGAGCGTTCCCCGGCCGCCCACGTCGGCTCCCGACAGCGACCCGATCCCGGCGAGCACGTTGAGCCCGATCAGGACCCACATGACCGTCGGCTCGGCGTGGAGCGAGCGCATCGTGCGCACCTTCGTGCGGCCCTGGCGGGCGCACTCGGGGCAGCGCATGCCCACCGACGTCGACGTCATGCAGTCCGGGCAGATCGGCCGGCCGCAGTTCGAGCAGCTCACGCCGGTCTCGCGGTTCGGGTGCCGGTAGCAGACCTCCATCAGGAGGCGGACAGTATCTAGAGCGGCACGCTCACAATCGGGTCTTCGCTCGGCACCCGCGCTCCGCCGCGGTCCTCCCTCGTGACGAACACGCCGTTGGCCTTCCGGACGTCGGGAAGGCGCACGTCGCCCGTGCCGGCGGGCCCCACCTCGAAGGTGCGCGCCGGGACCATCCGGTCGCCGTGCTGGACCCACACCTGGTACACGCGGGCACGGCCGAGGTCCGGCATGTCGTGCAGGCGGAGCGTGGCGTGGTCGCCCTGGATGTCGAGCTGGCCGCCCGCCCGCGGCATGGCCTTGGCCACCGTAGCGGTGACGGTGCGCGACCCGTCGCCGCCGAGCTGGGAGACGCCGAATGCCACAGCGAGCGCGATCACGACGGCGGCGGCAACCGCGAGCGGCGCCCTCGGAACGCGCCGCGGGCGTGGGTCCACCTCGGCCATCAGCCGCGCCTTGAGGCCGGGCGGCGGCGCGAGCTGCTCCACGGAGCCCGGCAGCGCCTCGGCCGCCGGCTGTAGCCGCTCGAACTCGTCCCGGCACTCGTCGCACTCCCGCAGGTGGCGCTCGAACGCCTCGCGCTCCCTGTCGTTCAGCGCGCCCAGAAGGTATGCCCCCACGTCGTCCCGATGCCGCTCGTGCTCGGTCATACCGCACCCCCCGCGAGCTGCCGTCTCATCTTGTCGAGTCCAAGCCTCATCCGGCCCTTCACCGTCCCGACCGGCTCATGCAGCATCTCCGCGATCTGCGTGTGGCTGAAGCCGCCGAAGTACGCCAGCTCGATCGTCCGGCGCTGCTCGTCCGGCAGCTTCTCGAGCGCGCCCCGCACGCTGCGCGCCTCCTCCCGCCGCGCCACCTCGACGTCGGTGCGCTCCTTCGCCTCGAAGCGCTCCTCCACCACTTCGAGGGTGGCCCGCCGCCGCTCATGCACCGAGCTGCGCCGAATCCCGTCGATTGCGCGGTTGTGGACGATCCCGAGGATCCACGTGCGCACGCTGCCGCGCGTCTGGTCGTAGCGCAGCCGGTTGCGCCAGATCGACAGGAGCGCCTCCTGCACGACGTCCTCCGCCGCACCCTGGCGGCCGGCGATCCGGTAGGCGAGCGAATACGCCGCCCCACCGTGGCGGTCGTAGAGCAGCTCGAAGGCACGCGGGTCCCCACGCTGCACGAGCTGCATCACCTCCTCGTCGGCCAGATCGCGTATGTCCTGCGCCATGCAGGTGTGTCTACGCGCGAGCCTCCGGAACGGATGCCCGTGCTAGCCCTTGAGGCGCTTCTCGATGTCGTCCGCAACCCCGCGGATCGACTTCTCGAGGGCCTGGAGACCGGTCGTGTTGCGCTTCTTCTGCTGCTGGCGGGCGCGGACGAGCACGAGGCCGCCGGCGGCCACGCCGCCCACCACGACGGCGGCGATCGGGCGGCCCCAGTTGCGCGGGTCGCGCATGGCGGAGAGCTCCCAGTCGGCCAGCTCGGCGGCCGCGACCTCGGTGAGCTCGGAGAGGCCGCGCTCCAGCCGGTCGCTGAGCGCCTCGGGGGGCTCCACCGGGACGAGCGCGGATCGCAGGAGCTGTTCCACTCGGTCACTCATCGGACTCTTCCTCGAGACTGCCCTCCAGCTGCTTGATGGCTCTGTGGATCAACACCTTGGTGGCTCCCTCGGAGCGGCCGAGTGCTCGCGCGATCTCCCGGTTGTCCATACCCAGCGCGAACCGCATGATGAGCGCCTCGCGCCGGTCCTCCGGGAGCTTCGACACGCCCTCGAGGACCTCCTTCACCTCCTCGCGCTCCTCCACGAGCTGCTCGGTTCCGTGCGGCTCGTGCAGCACGCTCGCGTCGTCGAGCTGCGTCACCGGACGGCGGGAGCGGTCTCGGTAGAAGTTCGCGGCCAGGTTGTGCGCGATCCGGATCAGCCACGGCCTGAGCGGCCGGCCGTCCGACTCGCGCTGTGCTCGCTCGAAGTGCCTGTAGGCCTGGAGAAAGGTCTGCTCGGTGAGGTCCTCCGCGTCGTGGTGGTTGCCCACCCGGTAGTAGGCGTAGGAGTAGACGTCGCGCAGGTGTGCCCGGTACAGCTCCGTGAAGTCGCGGTCGAGGCGTTCCTTGTCGGCTGTGGCCTCCACTCGTCATCGCAGCCTACCCCTGCGCCTACGCCGCGTGAGTGCGGCGCCGCGCGGGCCGCGCGGATCGAACGGTCTCGAGCCACTGCTCGGCAGAGGCCTCGCCGGCGAGCACGCGCTGGAGCCCAATGGTGATCGGCGCCTCGATGCCCTGGCGCTCGAGCGCGTCGGCGAGCAGCGGCACGGTGGCGAGCGACTCAGCGGTCTGGTCGAGCGCCGCCTGCACCTGCCCGGCGGGCACGCCCGCGCCCACCAGCTCGCCTGCTCTTCGGTTGCGGCTGCCGTCGGCGAGCGCGGTTGCCACGAGGTCACCGGTTCCCGCGAGGCCCGCGAACGTCTCGCTGCGGGCGCCGCGCGCTACGGCTAGCTCGTGTATCTCGGCGAAGACCCGTCCCGCGGCGGCGCCGGCGAGGTTGGCGCCGCGCGGCGCGGCCGCCGCCGTGGCGAGCGCTGCCGCATTCTTCGCGCAGGCCGCCAGCTCGGTGCCTGTCACGTCGTCGGTGGCCTCGACCGTCAGGCCGCCCGCCTCGAGCACGTCGCGCAGCTGGCGGCGAAGGTCCGCGTCGATCGTGGCCACCACCACCGAGGCGCCATGCTCGATCGCCTCGCGCGCGTGAGCGGGTCCCGCGAGCGTGGCCACGGCGCGGGCACGCACGCGCTCGGCCACGAAGGCGGCCGGGGTGGTGCCGAGCGGCGGCACGAGGCCCTTCGACGCGACGAGCACCGCGGAGCGGTCGCCCATCCGCGCGCCGATCTCGCCGACGGCGGCGGGCAGGGACGCGCACGGAACGGCCAGGAGCACGAGGTCCACGCCCGCGAACTCGATCTCCGGGACGGTCTTCACGTCGATGCCGCGGTCGAGCTCGAGGCCGGGCAGGTAGCGCGCGTTCTCGCGGGCCGAGCGGAGCGTCTCCGCCTGGGCGGCGGTGCGGCAGCCGAGCTGCACGTCGAGCCCGGCGCGCGAGAGCACGATGGCGGCGGCGGTGCCCATCGACCCGGCGCCCACAACGGCCGCCGTGCGCAGCGGCGGCAGGCCGCCGAGCCACTCCCACTGGAGCTCGACGCACGGCCAGATCCGCTCGGTGACCTCGCCGGCGAGGAAGCGCGACGGGTTCTCCACGCGCGGGAAGGTAAGCGGAGGCCCGCAGCGGATGTGGACCCTGACCGGCTTGATCCGCCAGCCGCTGCGGGCGTGCTCCGAACCCGTGACCGCGATCGGGACCACGGGCTTGCCGCTCTGGAGGGCCAGGCGGCCGACACCCCGCTTCGGCCGCGCGAGCGAGCCGGTGCGGATGCGGGTGCCCTCGGGGAAGATCACGATGGCCTGGCCGCGCTCGAGCAGGGCGCGTGCGGTGTCCATGGACTCCTCGTCCGACTCGCCGCGCTTGATCGGGAAGGCGCCGAGGCAGTTCAGGATCCAGCCGAGCATCGGGTTCTTGAACAGCTCTTGCTTCGCCACGAAGTAGATCGGCCGTGGGATACAGCAGCCGATCGCGAATGGGTCCAGGAAGCTGCGGTGGTTCGACGCGAGGATCACGCCTCCGTCCGGCACGTGCTCGGTGCCGAGCCTGCGGAGCCGGAAGTACAGGAGGATGGCCGGCTTGATCGCCCACCGGATCGGCCAGTACACGAACGGGTTGACGCCGCGGCGTCGCGTGCGCTCGTGGTAGCGCTCCAGTGGGCGTGGGGCCATCGAGGAGACCTACCCGGTTCTGCCAGTCTCGTTACGCTGCCCCGATGGAGCTTCGTAGACCTCTGAACGGTGCCCTGGCCGGCGCCGCGGCCGCCGGGGCCTGGGCCCTGCAGCAGCCGCTCGACAAGCGCGTGTTCGGCTCCCGCTATGACGACTTAGAGGTGCTGGGCAAGCTCGTTACGCGCGGACCGGGCTGGCCCGCCGCCGGGCTGGGGCTTCACGTGGCGAACGGAGCGATGTTCGGCGCGGCCTACGCGCTCGCGCGCCCGCTCGTGCCGGGCCCGCCGATCGTCGCCGGGATCACCGCGGCGATGGCGGAGCACTTCGGCTTCTGGCCGCTCGGGATCCTGGTGGACCGCTATCACCCGGCCCGCAGGGAGCTTGAGCCGCTGCACAACAACCGCCGCGCCTTCGCCCAAGCGGCCTGGCGCCACCTCCTGTTCGGCATCGTCCTGTCCGAGCTGGAGCGCCGCCTGAACGACGAGACCCAGTACGAGCCGCTCGAGGGAGTGCCGATCTCGTCGAACGGCCACGGCAACATCGAGCACGCAGCCGTCGGCGCCACCGAGGCCTAGACTCGGTTCGCTCCCGCCGGAGTAGCTCAGCTGGTAGAGCAGCTCACTTGTAATGAGCAGGCCGTCGGTTCGAGTCCG
>CAWEHM010000009.1:0-113203 GCA_963808875.1 uncultured Thermoleophilaceae bacterium | reverse complement strand
TCGTCGAGGTGATGGAGGCGCCGTTCCCCGCCGTGTCCGAGGGCGACGCCGTACGCGAGGCCGTCGAGCTGCTGGCCGACCGCCGCGAGGCGCTGCTCGTGAACATGGACGGCCGCGCGGCCGGGATCCTGACCCGAGCCGACCTGCTCGAGTCGCTGGCGCGGTGACCGACCGGAAGATGGCAACCCGCGTGGTGCACGCGGGCCTCGACCCGGACCCCACCTACGGGTCCGTGATCCCGCCGATCCACCAGACCTCGACCTACGTGCAGCCGAGCCCGGGCGAGTTCGTCGAGGACTTCGACTACGCGCGCTCCGCCAACCCCACGCGCGCGGCGCTCGAGAAGGCGATCGGCGAGCTGGAGGGCGGCCTCGGCTCCGCGTTCTCGAGCGGGATGGCCGCCACGCACGCCCTGATCACGGCCCAGTGCAGCGCCGGCGACCACGTGGTGCTTCCCAGCGATCTGTACGGGGGCACCTATCGCTTGGTCGACAAGGTGCTGACGCGCTTCGGGCTCGAGTACGACATGGTCGACCAGACCGATCTCGACGCCCTCACCGCGGCGGTCCGCCCGGAGACGCGCCTGATCTGGGTCGAGACGCCCACGAATCCGCTCCTGAACGTGGTTGACGTGGAAGCCGTCGTGGAGCGCAGGCAGGGCGCCATCGTGGCCGTGGACAACACGTTCGCCACCCCGATCGTGCAGCGCCCGATCGAGCTGGGCGCCGACGCCGTGGTGCACTCGGCGACGAAGTACCTGGGCGGCCACTCGGACGTGGTCGGCGGCGCCGTTGTGGTGCGCGACCCCGACCTCCACGAGCGCGTCCGGTTCATCCAGAACTCGGTGGGAGCCGTGCCGGGTCCGTTCGACTGCTTCCTCGTCCACCGCGGCCTCCGCACCCTCCACCTCCGCGTGGCGGCCCACACCGAGAACGGCCGCGCGGTGAGCGAGTTCCTGTCCGGCGCGCTCGGCATGGAGGACGTGCGCTGGCCGGGCTTCGGCGGGATGGTCTCGTTCCGGCACCCCGATGCCACCCGTATCGCGGCCGCCACCGAGATCTTCTCCCTGGCCGAATCGCTCGGCGGCGTGGAATCGCTGATCGAGGTGCCGCAGGCGATGACCCACCAGTCCGTTGAGGACTCCGCGGCAGCGGTGCCGGCGGACCTGGTCCGGCTGTCGTGCGGCGTGGAGGCGGCGGAGGACCTGGTGGACGACCTGCGGCGCGCGCTCGGCGCCTAGAGCGAGACCGTGCGGCCGGCGTCGAAGCCGTCGCCGGCCACGATGCCGTCCACGACCTCGCGCGGCACCGGATTGTCGGCGGTCACGATCATCACGGCGCCGCCCTCGGCCTGGTCCTCGGGCCGGCGGCCCACCGCGGCGGAGATGATGTTGATGCCGCGGTCACCCAGCTCGGTGCCCACGCGGCCCAGCATGCCGGGCCGGTCCTCGTAGCTGAATATCGCCAGGTGGCCCTCGAGCTGGAGGTTGAAGCGCGAGCCCCAGGCCTCGAGCAGGTGCGGCCGGTGGAGCTGACCGAGCGTGGTGCCGGTCACGCGCGTCCGCTCGCCGCCGCTCACGACCGCGACTCGCAGCAGGTCGGTGAAGTCGCGCGCGTGTGAGCTGCTCGTCTCCGTGACCGCGATCCCGCGCTCGGCGGCGATACCCGGCGCGTTCACGTCGTTCACCTCCTCCTCGGTGTGCCCCTCGAGCACCCCGCGGAGCACCTGCACGGTGAGGAGGCGCGTGTCGCGCTCCGCGATCCTGCCGAGGTACTCGACCTCGACCGCGTCCACCGACGGCCGCTCGGCGATCGCGCTCGCGATCCGGCCCAGGTCGCGCGCCAGCGGCAGGAACGGGCCTAGGGCCTCGAGATCCTCCGCCGCGATCGCCGGGATGTTCACCGCGCTCGTCACGACCCCGCCGGTCAGCGCCGCCACAACCTGTTCGGCGGCCTGGAAGCCGGCGCGGTCGGTGGCCTCGGCCGTCGAGGCGCCGAGGTGCGGCGTGACCACCACGTTCGGATAGCCGAGCAACGGGTTCTCGGTGGCAGGCTCCTCGCGGAACACGTCGAGCGCCGCGCCGGCCACCTTGCCGGAGTCGAGCGCCTCGCGCAGCGCGTCCTCGTCCATCAACTTGCCGCGCGCCACGTTGATCACGCGCACGCCATCGCGCATCGCGGCGAAGGCGTCGGCGTTCAGCCAGTTCTCGGTCTCCGGCGTGACGGGCAGATGGACGGTTATGAAGTCCGCGCGGGAGTAGACGTCGTCCGACGACTCGGCGCGCTCCACGCCGAGCTCGCGGAAGCGCTCCTCGGACACGTAGGCGTCGAAGGCGATCACGTGCATTCCGAACCCGAGCGCGCGCTGGGCGACCAGCTGGCCGATGCGGCCGAAGCCGAGCACGCCGAGCGTCTTGTCGTACAGCTCGACGCCGCTGAACTCGGACCGCTCCCAGGCGCCCCCGGTGAGCGAGCCGTGGGCCTGCGGCACCTTCCGCGCGAGCGCCAGGAGCAGCGCGAGCGTGTGCTCCGCGGCCGTGATCACGTTCGACTGCGGGGCGTTGGCAACGATCACGCCGCGCTTGGTGGCGGCGTCCACGTCCACGTTGTCCACCCCCACCCCGGCCCGGCCGACCGCCCTGAGGCGCTCCGCCTTCGCCAGGAGGTCCGCGTCGAGCTGGGTGGCGGAGCGGATCAGGATGCCGTCGAACTCGCCAATGCGGCGCTCGAGCTCGTCCTGGTCCCAGTCGACGCCGAGCTCGACGTCAAGGCCGGCGTCGCGCAGGAGCTGCACGCCGGAGTCGCCGATCTTCTCCCTTACGAGGACCTTCACGCGTGAAGCGCCACGCCCGCGTCGGAGAAGACGCGCTGCGCCGCGGCCACGCCGGCGCCGGGCTCGCTCTCGTGGCCGAGCTCGCGCAGCGTCATCTCGAGCGCGGAGATGGTGACGATGACGTCGAAGGCGCCGAAGTAGCCGCAGTGCGCGATTCGGGCGATCCTGCCCTTCAGCTTGCCCTGGCCGCCGGCGATGGTGATCCCGAACCGCTCGCGCATGACCTTCGGGACCTTGCCGCCGTCGACCTGATCCGGAAGGGCAATCGCTGTCACCACGTTGGCGTGCTCGTCCGCCACGCCGCCCAGGAGCTCGAGGTCGAGCGCCTTGGCCGCCTCGCGCGTCGCGCGGCCGAGCAGCGCGTGGCGCTCGAATACCTGCTCGAGCCCCTCGGCCTCGATCATGCCGAGCGCCACGTCCAGCGCCCTGATCAGCCCGACGGCGGGCGTGAACGGACTGTCGGGCGGGTCCTTCCGCTGGCCGGACACCGTGCGCTCCCAGTCGAAGTAGTAGCGGCGGCCCGGGTTCGCGGCGGCGCGGTCGAGGGCGGCCTGATTCGCGCTCGTGAAGGCGAGCCCGGGCGGCGCCATCATCGCCTTCTGGGAGCCCGCAACGACCACGTCGACCCCCCACTCGTCCTGCGGCAGCGGCACGGCGCCGAGCCCGGACACGGCGTCGACGGCGATCAGCGCGTTGTGGCGATGGGCCACCTCGGTGAGCTCGCGAAGGTCGTTGACCACGCCGGTCGAGGTCTCCGAGAAGGTCGTGAACACGAGCTCCACGCCCGGGTTCGCGGTGAGCTGCTCGTCGAGGCCAGCGGGGTCGATCTTGCGACCCCACTCGGTCTCCCAGTGGATCGTGTCGGCGCCGTACGCCTCACACAGCTCGAACCAGCGCTCGCCGAACTTGCCGCAGGAGGCCACGAGCACCCGCTCGCCCGGCTTGACGAGGTTCGCGACCGCAGACTCGAGCGCCCCGGTGCCTGAGGCGGCGAAGATCTGGACCTCGTTCGCCGTCTGGCAGACGTCCTTCAGCCGCCGCAGCACGCGCGCGTAGACCTCGATGAATGCGGGCGCGCGGTGGTACACGATCGGCTCCGC
The DNA here is from genome assembly GCA_963808875.1 of uncultured Thermoleophilaceae bacterium. GTDB lineage: Bacteria > Actinomycetota > Thermoleophilia > Solirubrobacterales > Thermoleophilaceae > JACVRW01. Next base: position 109,271 of record CAWEHM010000009.1, on the reverse strand, counting down.
CATCACCTGGGACACCGCCGGAGGCAGCGGCGTGGGCCCGGCGGTCATCAGGTACTGCTTGACGTAGGGATTCGCCACGGACGGGCGAGAATAGCGTCAGCCTCCGACCGCAACCGCCACGGCGCTCCGCAGGTCCGCGGGCGTGCTCGCCGCTGCTTGTGTCCACCTCGCCGAAGGCGATCAGGAGGATCCAGCCCGCGGTGGCCAGAATCGCGAGCACGAGGCCCACCCAGCCCACGACGTAGCCGGCCTGTGCGAGGCCCTTGTGCTTGGGCGTCTCGCCTCGGTCGACCTTCCTCTTGCCGTTTCGCGAGCAGACGATCCCGGTGATCGCGCAGCCCACCGACACGATCGACGACAGCCCGAACGAGATCACCAGGAGGCCGACGGAGACGATCGAGAAGACGAACCCCACGATCGCCTGCCCGTTGTCCGGGACGGGCGGCTGCCACGCCCACTGGGGCGGCTGCCCCCACCCGGGCGGAGGGGCCTGGTAGCCGCCGTAGCTGGGCGGAGGGGACTGCTGATAGCCGGGCGGAGGCGCCTGCGGGTAGCCCGGTGGCGGCGGTGGATAGCCGTAGGTCTCTCGAGGCGGAGGTTGCGGAGGAGGTTCCGGTGGAGCGGGCTCCACCGTGCTCTCACTCAGATCAGGCTCGGGACCTGCGGGTTCCGGAGGGAGAAAGCGCGGTTCCTCCACATCAGAACTCCGTGTCGATCCAGTCCATCATCGAGCGGAGCTCCCGGCCCTCGCGCTCGATCTGGTGGTCCTTCTGCTCCTCGCGCATCCGCTTGAAGTTCTCCTGGCCCGCCTTGTTCTCGGCGATCCACTCGCGGGCGAAGTCGCCTGACTGGATCTCGCCGAGGATCTCCTTCATGGCGGCGCGGGTCGGCTCGCCCACCACCCGCTTGCCCCGGGTCAGGTCGCCGTACTCGGCGGTGTTCGAGATCGAGTAGCGCATGCCGGTGATGCCCTTCTCGTACATCAGGTCGACGATCAGCTTCAGCTCGTGGAGGCACTCGAAGTACGCGAGCCGCGGGTCATACCCGGCCTCCACCAGCGTCTCGTAGCCGGCGCGCACCAGCTCGGTCACGCCCCCGCACAGAACGGCCTGCTCGCCGAAGAGGTCGGTCTCGGTCTCGTCCTTGAAGGACGTCTCGATCACCCCCGCGCGCGTGCAGCCGATCCCACGGGCGTAGGCCAGGACGAGGTCGCGCGCGTTCCCGCTCGCGTCCTGGTGGACCGCCACGAGGCCGGGCACGCCGTTCCCCTCAACAAACTGGCGCCGCACCAGATGGCCGGGCCCCTTCGGGGCGGCCATGCCCACGTCGACCTCCGGCCCCGGGTCGATCTGGTCGAAGTGGATCGAGAAGCCGTGGGCGAACATCAGCAGGTTGCCGGGCGCGATCCCGTCGGAGATCTCCGCCTCCCAGACCTCGGCCTGCTTCTCGTCCGGCAGCAGCACCATCACCACGTCGCCCTCGGAGGCGGCGTCGGCGACCTGAGTCACGCGCAGGCCGTTGCCCTTCGCCTTCTCCACCGACGACGAGTCCTCTCGCAGCCCCACCACCACGTCCACTCCCGAGTCCTTCAGGTTCAGAGCGTGTGCGTGGCCCTGGGAGCCGTACCCGAGAATGGCCACGGTCTTGCCGTCGAGCTTGGAGAGATCGGCGTCCTTGTCGTAGATCATGAGGCGGGAGAGCTTAGTTGGACCAATAACCTTGCCCACGCATGGCGACGACTGAGCAGCGCGAGATCCGCCCCGCGGCCGACTGGCAGGCGGCCGGCGAGTACGAGGACATCCGCTACGAGACCGCCGGCGGGATCGCGAAGATCACGATCGACCGGCCCGAGGTGCGGAACGCCTTCCGGCCCGAGACGCTCATCGAGATCTCGGACGCGCTGGAGCGGGCTCGCGAGGACTCCTCCGTGGGGGTGATCGTCCTCACCGGCGAGGGGCCGCTCGCCTTCTGCTCGGGCGGCGATCAGAACGTGCGCGGCGACACCGGCTACATGCCGAGCGGCGCGAGCGTCGGCCGCTTCCACGTGACCGACCTCCACGTCCAGATGCGCCGGCTCCCGAAGCCGATCGTCGCGATGGTGGCCGGCTACGCGGTCGGCGGCGGCCACGTGCTCCACGTGGTCTGCGACCTGACGATCGCCGCCGACAACGCCCGCTTCGGCCAGACCGGCCCGCGGGTCGGGAGCTTCGACGGCGGCTACGGCGCCGCGCTGCTGGCGAGCCTCGTGGGGCCGAAGAAGGCCAAGGAGATCTGGTTCCTGTGCCGGCAGTACTCCGCGGAGGAGGCGCTCGACATGGGGCTCGTGAACCGCGTCGTGCCGCTGGAGGAGCTCGAGGAGGAGACTGTGGCCTGGTGCCGCGAGATGCTCGAGCTCTCGCCGTTCTCGCTGAGGCTCCTGAAGGCGAGCTTCAACGCGGCCGAGGACGGTCTCGCCGGGATCCAGCAGCTCGCCCACGACGCGAACCTCCTCTTCTACGGCTCCGAGGAGGCGCAGGAGGGCCGGAACGCCTACCGCGAGAAGCGCCGGCCGGACTTCGGGAAGTTCCCGAAGCGGCCTTGACCCACCTCCGCCTCTGGCTGCTCGCGGCGCGGCCGCGGACGCTGCCCGCCGCGATCGCCCCGGTGCTGGTGGGGACCGCGCTGGCGGGGTCCGAGGACATCTTCCGCGTGGGACCGTTCATCGCGGCGCTCGTTGGCAGCGTGTTCATCCAGATCGGGACGAACCTGTCGAACGACTACTCGGACGCCCGCCGCGGGGCCGACACCGAGGATCGCCTCGGGCCCGTGCGCGTGACCGCCGGCGGCCTGATGCCGCCGCGGCGAGTGCTGGTGGGCACCTATGTGGCCTTCGGCGTGGCGGTGGCGGCGGGGCTGTACCTCGCGGCCGTGGCCGGGTGGCAGCTGCTGGTGGTGGGCGCCGCCTCGATCCTGGCCGGGGTGCTGTACACGGGCGGGCCGCGTCCGTACGGCTACGAGGGCCTCGGCGAGCTGTTCGTGTTCACGTTCTTCGGGCTCGTGGCCGTGGCCGGCTCGTACTTCGTCCAGGTCGAGGACCTGCGCTGGGAGGCGGTTGCGCTCGGCGTGCCGGTGGGATTGCTCGCCGCGGCGATCCTCGTGGTGAACAACGTGCGCGACGTCGATACCGACAGACGTGCCGGGAAACGGACGCTGGCCGTGAAATTGGGGCGCAACCGGGCAAGAGGACTGTTCGTGGCAATGCTCGTCCTCGCCTTCGTCGTGCCGATCGCGCTGATCCCGGCGCTGTCGGTGTGGCTGCTCCTGGTGCTCGCGGCGCTGCCGCTCGTGCCGCCGCTCGTGCGCACGGTCAGGACGCGGACCGACGGCCCGGCGCTGAACGGCGCGCTCGCGGCCACCGGGCGCCTGCTCGCCGTCTTCTCGCTGCTGCTCGCCCTGGGTGTGCTGCTCTCGTGACGGCGCGGATACAGCGGTCGGTCCTGCGCCTGTCGATTCCGCTGAAGGAGCCGTTCGTGACGTCGACCGGCGTGGTGTCTGCGCGCGAGCTGCTCCTCCTTCGGCTCGAGGCTCGCGACGGCACGGTCGGCTACGGCGAGGCAGCCCCGCTCGAGGCGTACGACGGCGTCCCGCTTGAGCAGGCCGCCGCCGCGCTCACGGGCGGCGGTGGGCGCCGGCCGCCGCAGGCGCGCGCCGCCGAGGAGATCGCCCGGCTCGACCTGCACGCGCGCCAGGAGGAGCGCCCGCTCGCCGAGCCGCACAAGGACGCGCTGCCGGTGAACATGACGCTCGCCGGCGGGCCGCCCGAGGAGGTGGCCGAACGCAGCCCGTGCCGGGCTGAGAGACGGCTACGCCTGCTTCAAGCTGAAGGTCGGGCTGCCGGACGATGTCGAGCGGGTTGCGGCGGTGCGTGAGGCGATCGGGCCGTGGCCTGCTCTTCGCGTGGATGCCAACGGCGCTTGGACGGTCGACGAGGCGGTTCATGCGATTAGGGGCATCGAGGGGAACGACCTCGAGCTCGTGGAGCAGCCGTGCCGCTCCTTGCGCGAGCTCGCCGAGGTGCGTCAGCGGGTGTCCACCGCCATCGCCGCTGACGAGTCGGTGTCGACGCTGCGAGAGCTCCGCCGCGCGGCGGAGCTGGAGGCGTGCGACGTGGTGAACGTCAAGGTGGCCGGCGCCGGCGGCTTCAATCCGGCGCGCGAGCTGATGCGCGAGGCGCGTGCCGCCGGAATGGACGTCTTCCTGTCGAGCACGCTGGACGGACCGTGGGGAATCGCGGCCGCCCTGCAGCTGGCCGCCGCGGAGGAGCTGACGCTCGCCTGCGGGCTGGCGACCCTGCCGATGTTCGACTCCCCGCTCGGCCGCGCACTCCCACCCCCACGCGCCGGAACTCTCAAGGTCCCCGCCGGACCCGGGCTCGGAGTGGTCATCGACGAGGACGACCTGGAGTCCGTCACCGCGGAGCGGCTTGCTCGAGTAACTCGGTGATCAGCCGGGCCACCTCGGCGGGCTGCTGCAGCTGCGGAGCGTGGCCCGCCTCCTCCACGATCGCGGCGCGCGCGTTCGGCGACACGGACGCGATTCGCTTCGCCGCGGCGGTGTAGCCGGCGTCGCGGGCCCCCGCGATCGCGAGCAGCGGGAGGTCGAACGAGTGCAGCTCGTCCCAGACCGGGTCCAGGACACCCTGGCCCGCCGTGCGCAGAAGGAGCGCGAGTGAGCGCGGATCGTGCGACAGGCGGCCCGGACGCTGCTCCTCGACCAGCGGCTCCGACTGGTCGGCGAACAGCGGCTGGCGCTCCCACAGCGCGACGATGTCCTCGATCGGCATCGCCTCCATCCACGAGGCAAGCTTCTCGTCGGCCTCGGCCCTCTGCACCCGCATGGGCCCCTCCTCAATGCCGGCCGTGGCACCAACGAGCACGACGGCGGAGAAGGACGAGGGTGACCGAAGCGCAGCCCTCAATGCCAGTCGTCCGCCCAGCGAATACCCGACGAGAACGGAGGCCGACGACGACAGAATCTCGCCCATACGCCCCTCGAACGAATGCTCGGCGTGCTCGAGCAGCCTGCTCGGATAGCGTTCCGGCAGGAGCTCCGCGACCGGCCGCCAGGCGTCGCCACGCTGCATGAAGCCCGGGATGAAGAGCACCATCGCTCCCTAATGATCCCGATCAACCGCACCTACGCGCCGCTCCAGGCCTTCGTCGAAGAGCTGTACCGCTGCGGAATGCGGCACGCGGTGACCTCGCCGGGGTCGAGGAACGCCCCGCTTGCGCTCACGCTCGCCGCCCAGGAGGGCGTCGAGGCGGTGTCTGTGATCGACGAGCGATCGGCCGGATTCGTGGCGCTCGGCATGGCCAAGGCGAGCGGCCGCCCCGTCGCCGTCACGTGCACCTCCGGCACCGCCGCGGCCAACCTCCACCCCGCCGTGGTCGAGGCGCACGAGGCGCGCGTGCCCCTGATCGTCCTCACCGCCGACCGCCCGCCCGAGCTTCGCGAGGTGGGCGCCGGCCAGGCGATCGACCAGATCAAGCTGTACGGCACGGCAGCCAAGTGGTTCGTGGAGGTGGGCACCCACGACCCGACCCGCGCAACCGCGATCCACCACCGCGCGCTCGCCTGCCGCGCGTACTGGACGGCCGCCGGCGATCGCCCCGGCCCCGTCCACCTGAACTTCCCGCTGCGCGAGCCGCTCGCTCCCGTCCGCGAGGAGCTCGATCCCACCGACTGGGCCGGCCGACCCGATGGACGGCCCTGGATCGAGGTCCGCGAGCACGCGAGTGCCCCCCACTCCGACGACGTCCACGAACTTGCATCGAGGATCGCGAGCGAGACGCATGGGGCCATCGTGTGCGGACCTGGTCACGAGGACGTCGCAGACGCAGCGTCCCGATTGGCACGCGAGGCGGGCTGGCCGCTGCTCGCCGAACCGACATCCGGCGTGCGGTGCGGCGATCACGACCGCGCGGCCGTCATCGCCCATTACGACGTGCTGCTCCGAGTGCGGGAGTTCGCGGAGGGGAAAGCGCCGGGCCTGGTCGTGCGGGTCGGAGACATGCCCACCTCGAAGCCTCTTCGGAGCTGGGTCGAGGCGGCTCGGCAGGTGGTGATCGATCCGCACGGCGCCTGGCACGAGCCCACGAGAACTGCGGATCTCATCCTGGAGGCGGCGGCCGCACCGGCCCTCGATGCTCTGGCGACGGCGCTGGAGGTCCGGTCCGGGGAACGCGATGAGGGCTGGCTCGAGGGCTGGAAGAGCGCCGATCGGGTGGTGGCGGAGGCGGTCGAGGCCGCCCCCGACGACTTCGAGGGCAAGATCCTCGCGAGCATCGAGCCCGAGCTGGCCGACGAGACCCTCGTCTGGGTCAGCTCGTCCATGCCGATCCGGGACGTCGAGGCGTACTTCCCGCAGTCGCCGAAGCGCATCCGGTTTCTCGCCAACCGCGGCGCGAACGGGATCGACGGGGTCGTGTCGTCGGCGCTCGGCGCTGCCATCGCCACGCGCCTCCCCACCTGGGTCCTGATCGGCGAGCTCGCCCTCCAGCACGACGCCGGCGGCCTCCTGGCCGCGCGTCGCGCCGGCGTGCCGCTCGAGATCCTCTGCATCAACAACGGCGGCGGCGGGATCTTCGACTTCCTGCCCGTCGCCGAGCACGCCGATCCCCCCGCCTATGAGGCTCACATCGCGACGCCCTCAGAGGACGTCGACCTGGCGGCGCTCTGGCCCGGCCTCAGGGAGGTCCGGACCGACCGCCGCCAGAACGTCCGCCTCCACCGCGAGCTGGTGGAGCGGGTGGCCGCCTCGCTCTCCGGCTAGTCGCGGTACGCGAGCCGGTCGATCCTCCGGTGGTAGCGCTCGCCGGCCTTGCCGCCGCCCATCGCGGCGAGCAGGGTCGCGATGACCACTGCAGCGAGCGCGATGAGGGCGCCCGTCGTCAGCGTGCCCTCGTCCACCGGGATGCGCGGGAGGTTCAGCTGCTCGAGCACGTTGTACCTCGAGCCGAAGACCACGCCGGCAACCGCGAGGATGATGGTCACGATCAGGCCGATCGCCCAGGTGCCGAAGCCCTGGCGCCCGCCGTCGAAGCGCGACATGCGCCCGCTGACGTAGCCGCCGCAGTAGTACGCGATGGCCACCACCGCGATCAGCAGGATGCCGCCCGCGACGCCGAGGGTCTCGGCGCTGGCCTTGGCGTCTGACGTGCTCACGTTCTCGCTGCAGCCCGAAGGCCGTGCCGGCCGCGCTGAGGATCGCCAGCAGGATGACCGCGACGCCAACCGCCACGAGCCAGCCGAAGAACGCCGCGCCCCAGTTCAGGCCGCCGTACTCGTCCCGCTGGCGGGCGCGAACGTCGCGCATCGTCTCGCGACTCGTGACCGCGCCCGTGGCGCCGCCGTTGTCGGCGTAACGGGGATCGTCTGTGGCGACGGCCGCTCGGCCGTGGCAACCGTGCCGCTGTCGTCGTAACCGTCGCCGGTATCGCTATTTCTGAACCGCTCGAACATGGGCTCCTGATACCCCGTCAGGAGTCCGAAAACCGTTTAGGGAGTAGCCGGAGAGGTGCCCGCGCGACCCTTCGGGGCGGCCACGACCGGCGCCTTTCCGCGCCGGAGGCGCGGGTACTTCTGATTGCCCCAGAGGAGCGGCGGAGCAACGAAGCACGGCGGCGCGGCGGTCTCGCCCTTCGCCCGTCGCGTCGCGCTTCTCGCCGCCGGAGGGCTTGCAGTCGAAGGCCTCGATGGCGCCCAGCGGCACCGCGCGGTCATAGGCGTTCGGCGCGATGTACGAGTTCGCCCGCTCCCACACCGGCCGCGTCGGCCGGCGCTGCAGTGAGCGCCCGTCGATGATCGCGATCTGCGGCAGGTAGTGCTCCACCCCGCTCGCGCGCTGGTAGCCGCCCTGGCCGTTGCCCGCCAGAGCCGCCCCGCCGACGGTGATGAACTGGGCCAGCTGGACCCGCGCGAAGCTGAGGTAGGACAGGATCGGGTTCAGCTCCGGCATGAAGACGTGCGTGGCCTCGAGCACGGGCTCCGCGCCCTTCAGGAAACGCGTGGCGGCCGGCACGCCGGTCTTCGAAGCCTGCACCAGCGGGTGGATGTTGTTGAACAGGTGCTCGAGGTCCGGCGAGAGCGCACCCAGGTCGCGCAGCGTCGGGGCGAGGTCGCGCGCCGGCTGAGCGAGGTCGCGCACCAGCGGGTCCGTGTTCTTGGCGAACGCCTCGAGCCGCCGCACCGTCGCGCGCGTCTCACGCAGGAAGGTCGGGAAGATCTGGAAGGTCTCGGCGAGCGCGTCGTCGCGCGACGCGAGCGCCCCGAACGTCGCGTTGCCGTTCGTGATCAGCCCGCTCAGCTGGCCGTCCTCGCGCGACACGGCGTGGAACACGCGGCCGGTGTCGCGGAACACGCGCCGGAGCGCGACCTCCTGCTCGGCCAGCGGCCGCAGCAGGTTGGCCCCGCCCGCGAAGAACGGCGCCGCGTTCCCGAGCGAGTCGTTGAAGTCGCGCGCGAACGTCCCGGTGGTGACGATTCCGGCCTCGTGGAGCCACTGCTGGAACGCCCTCCGCGTCTCGGGATCGAACACGCGGAACACCTCGTCCAGCTGAACCGAGTTGTCGATCTGCGCGTTCGCCAGCGTCCCGCCGTCGGCGAGCTTCTCCGCACCCGGGGTGCCCGGCGTGATCTCGACATAGGTCTCGCCCAGGAGGCTCTTCTGGCGCAGGATCGCGTGCGCGTCGCGCCCGATCGGCGCGAAGCGGTGGTCGATCTCCATCTCCACGACCGTGGAGCGACCGCCCGGCGCCGAGCTCCTTCTGCTTCACCTTGCCGACGTTCACGCCGGCGATCCGCACGTCGGCCTCCTTGACGAGCAGCGAGGCCTCCGGGAACGCGGCCTTGAAGCGGTAGCTCTCCGGCCGGAGCGGCAGCGTGCCGCCGAATGACACCCACAGGAACATGAGGAGCGCCGCCACGGACAGCGCGAAGCCCACCATTGCGGCGATTCGTCCGATGCTTGGCGGGTTCTTGTTCACGGTGTCTTCTCGAGGGCCGGCAGCGATGGGATGTCGCCGATGATCGGGAGGCCGCCGCCGCTGTCCGGAGGCGGCGTGGTCGGCAGGTTGTTGAAGTCGCAGGAGCCGAATTGGGTGTTGAGCAGCTGGTCGGTGGGGCTGCTCCCGCCGGGGCCCGGGGTGGTGAGCAGGTCGCCGAGTGCCGGGTTGCTCTCCGACACGTCGCTGATGACGCCCTGCACGATGCCCGCGAGCACCGGGGCCGGCACGCCGCAGATCGTGACCCGGCGCCACGGGCCCTGCCCGTCGGCCGACGAGAACAGCGACGTGCCGTTGTGGGCCGCCCACGCGAGCCAGTAGAGGAAGCCCTCCTGGCGCTGGCGCTGCTCGGAGATCGACTTGCCGTCGAGGCTCTCCGCGCCGCCCGGGTTGTACGCGCCCATGTTGAAGAAGCGCTTGAGCTCGCCGAACGAGGTCTTCAGGTCGGGCATGGCCTTCGCGGTGCCCTCCGCCGCGAAGCGCAGGTCGTTGGTCCACGGCCGGGCCGCGCGCACGAACGGCCGGATCTGCGTGCGGATGACCGGCTCGGTCTGCTGGAGGAACGGCGTGACGGCCGCGTTCGTCTCGGGCAGCTTGCGGATCGCCGGCCGCAGCGACTCGAGCGAGCTGCGCAGCACCGGCGCGAACTGCCGCACGTTCGCGAGCGCGCGCGTCGATGCGTTCAGCGAGCCGGGCAGGCGCGCAACGGCCTCGGAGATCTCCGTGTCCTGCTGGGCGAGCTCGTCGAACACCGAGTGCGACGCCGTCACGAGCCGGCGCAGGTCCTGCGGGTGCTTGCCGAGCTCGGTCATCAGGAGCCCGTAGTCGTGGATCAGCTCCTTCAGCTCCGTGCGGCGGACGGCCGTCGCGCGGGTCACCCGGGCGAGATCGCGATGGATCGGCTCGAGGCGGCGGAACACCTCGCGGAGGTCGTCGCCGCGGTTCTTCAGGCCCTTCCCGGCTCCGGTCACGAGCAGCTTCAGGTACGGGCGCGTGTCGGCGTCGAGGGCCGAGTAGATCTGGTCCGGATTGATGTCCGGCAGCGAGTTCGCCACGGGGATCGTGCCGCCGTCCGCCACCGGCTTGCCGTGACCCGGATCCACCTCCACGAACATGTCCTTGAGGGCGGTCTTCGGCCTCAGCAGCGCGCTCGCGTCCTGGCGGATCAGGTTCTTGTACTCGGGCTTCATCTCGAGCGTGACTACCGCGACGCCCTCGTCCAGCTTCACGTCGGCGATGCGCCCGACCTCCACGCCCGCCACGCGCACGGTCTGCCCCTGACCCGGCTGCACGGCCTGGGCGTTCTCGAGCTGGATCTGGATCTGCTTCGGCTTCGCCTCCACGAGCGGGAACCGGAAGTCCTGCTGGCTCAGCAGGTAGACCGCGATGCCCATGCCGAGGATCGCCACGCCCAGGATCGCCAGGAAGTCGATCCAGTGCTTCTTGATCGCCAGCTTCACGGCCCGCCCCCGTACAGCGTCGCGTCGCCGCCCGGCGCGTTCAGGTTCGGCGGATCCTGCGTCTCGCACGGCACGTCAGGACGGTGCGGCGGCGGCGTGTTGGCATCGAGCGGCGCGGCCGGCTCGATCTTGCCCGACGCCAGGTTGAACGGGTTGACGCCCTGGATGTGGAAGACCGGCGTGTTCGCGTCGAAGTTCCTGCTCTCGCCCGCCAGGCCCACGAAGCTGCGGTTGATCTGGGCGCGCACGGAGTGGCCCGAGTTGCCGTCCTCGATGCTTGGGATGTCCGACTCCGCGAACGGCACCAGCACGTGGTTGGTGCACGAGGACACGGCGCGCAGCTGCTGGAGGAACGGCACGAGCCGCGTGTTCAGCTTCACCAGGGCCGGCACGGCGTGGCGGAGGTCGGCGGCCAGGCCCTTCAGCTCGCTCTGCTGGACGAGCCCGCGCGCCTGCGTGAACCACGGGATCGCCGCGTCGAGCGCGGGGACGGACGACCGCACGCCCGGAATCGCCTCGCGGGCGAACGTGCGCAGCGTCGGCAGCGCGGCGTTCAGCTCGCCGAGCGCCGGATAGCCCTCGCGGAGCGTGTCGCGGAGGGCCGGGACGGCCGCCTCGAGGGCAACGTCCTGGCTCGCGATCGCCCCCGCGGTGGTGTTCAGGTCGGTGACGAGCTCCTTGAGGTCCTGCGGATTCGAGGCGAGCGCGGCGAACGTCTTCTGCTGCCCCCGAAGGAGCCGCTGGACGTCGTGAGTCGGATCCACTCCCAGCAGCGCGTCGTTCGTGAGGGCGCCGTAGCGGTAGGCGGGCTCGAACGACTTGATTGCGCGGTTGAACGCCTTCGCTCCGCCGCCCTGCAGCGCCACCGTGCCGTACTCGTGCAGGAAGGTCTGGAGATCCGTGCGGACGTCCGAGTTGAGGACGTCGAGGATGTCCGGCAGCGTCACGTTCGATGCGGTCTGCGTGATCGGGAGCGTCGAACCGTCCTTCAGGTCGCCCGTCGACGGCGATCCGGGCTGGATGTCGATGAAGAAGTTGCCCTCCAGGAAGATGCGCGAGCGGATCTGGGCGCGCGCGTCGTCGTGGATCGGCAGCGCGTCGTCCTTCAGCTCGATCGTCACGTCGGCGGCGCCGCCGTCCTTCGGCTCGACCTTCGTGACCTTCCCGACCTCCACGCCCGCGATCCGCACCGGCGAGCGCGGCTTCAGGCCCTGCACGTTCCGGAACGTCGCGTGCAGCTCGTACGGGTTCGAGAACGGGTTCGCCTTCGAGAACCCGAAGTACGCGAGCAGGAGCAGCACGGTCACGGCGAGGACGCCTGCCTTGAAGGTGCTCATGGCACGTCCTTCAGGCTCTTGATCCCAAGCTGACGCGACTTGTACGTGCCGCCGGCCCGCCCGGGCGTGTTCGGGTCGACCACGAGGTGGCCGCCCGGGTAGCGCGGGTTCGACACGAGCCGGTACGGATAGCCGGTCTGGCCGCCCTGGCAGTCCGCGCGCCCCTGCGAGTCGACGGCGGGGCCGCCGTACTGCGTGTGGAGCACCTGCTTGGCCGGCTCCGCCTGCGGGTCCTGGCCACTCGGGATGTCCACCGGCTTCTTCGACTCGGTCGAGCCGAGCGAGTTCGCCTGCTGTGTGTCGACGAGCTTGGCGAGGATCCGCTCGGCCGTGCCCCCGGGGACCACCGCGGACTGGTGCGTGCCGAGCGGGTTGAAGAAGTAGACGAAGTCGTTGCAGACCGTCTGGAACGGCGCCACGAACTGGAGGGCCGGCTTCGTCACCTGCAGCGCCTTCCGGAGATCCTTCAGCGCTAGCAGCGTGTTCGGGTTGTCGCCCAGGTCCTCGGCGGCCCGGAACAGGTCCTCGAGATCCTCTCCCAGCGCCGGCGTCTCGCGGAACGCGGGGACGCCCGCCTTGAGCGCGGCGTTCACGAGCGGGAGCGTGGTCGGCAGCAGCGCGGTGCCCGGCTGGAGGTCGCGCGACACGGCCGCGAAGCGGGCCAGGAACGGCGTCTGGACCCGGAAGGACTCCGTCGCCGCCTCCAGCGTCGGCGGGCTCTCGGAGATCGTCTCCCGGAGCGCCTCCGGATCGCGCGAGATCGCCGCGAAGGTGGTGGCCATGTTGGAGAGCCACTCCGCCTGCACCTTCGCCACCGGCGCCACCTGCGCGGCCGCGGCGCCCAGGCCCGGGAAGAAGCCCTTCAGCTCCGTCTTCTTGCTCGACAGGTTGCGCATCACCGGCAGCAGGTAGCGCGTGAACGGCTCGAGCTCGCGGATCGTCGTGTTGATCGCCTCGCCGCGGCCGGCGATGGAGTCGCCGAAGCCCTCGAGCGACTCCCGCGCGTCGTCGCGGGTGCGCGGCGGGAAGGTCGACAGCACGTCCTCCAGCTCGGGCGCGTTCGGGGTGGCGCGGGCGAGCGGGATCGTGGCGCCGTCCTGGTAGGTCTTCTTCGAGCGGCCAGGGATCAGCTCCACGTACTTGAGGCCGAGCGCGGAGCGCGGGCGCACCGACATCGTGGAGTCGACCGACAGCGGCTGGATCTTCTTGTCCAGGCTGAGGTCGAGCACGGCGATGGCGCGCTCCTTGCCGTCGACCGTCTTCCGCGCGCTCGTGATGTTCTTGACGATCCCGACGCGGAAGCCGCCCGCGCGCACCTCGTTGCCCTTCACGAGCTTCGAGCCGTTCGGCATCTCGGCCTTCAGCTGGTAGGTCGGGACGAACGGCAGGCCGTTGTTCGCCTGGTACGAGATGAACACGGCGACGATCGCGATGAGGATCGTCACGGAGCCGATCAGGACGGGGCTCGCGCTCAGCTGTCGGGTGGCGCCTCTCACTGTCCCAGCAGGTAGTCGAGGGCGGCGTTGGTCTCAGACTTCGTGGGACCGACCGCGAGCCGGATGCGGGAGCCGGGCGTGGGCTCGCCGGAGCGGGCGCGGGGGCGCCGCGGCCGATGCCGACGCGGCTCCCGGGCGGGTCGGGTCCGGCGTCGTCACGCCCGGCTGCGTCGGGCCCATGAACTGGTTGCACTGGGCGATGGTGTCGGCGCTCGGCTTCACCTGGTACGAGCCGCAGGTCGGGTTCACGACGATGCTGAGCCGCAGCACGTGGCCGATGCTGTCGAGCGGGTTCGAGGTCAGCGTCTGCCAGAAGAAGTAGTTCCAGAGCGCCTCCATGCCGGTGAACCCGTCGCGGTTCGAGGTCGTGTGGGTCTTGTCGCCGGCGGGCGGACCGGTAGCACGGGCGCGGCTGTCCGGCTCGACCGCCCTCTTCCGGTCGTCGATCGTCTGGAGGAACTGCCGGAGCGGCTTGGCGAAGCCGGGCGCGTCCTTGGCGAGCAGGCGGAGCTGCTCGACGTCGGCCGTGGTCTTCCGCACCGCGCGCGTGCCGACCACGGACATCTCGCCGAGCGCCTTGAACGCCGGCGTGCCCGCCTCGGCGAACGGGCGGAGCCGCGTGAGGAAGGTGTCGAGCTCACCGGAGGCCGACTGGAGGTTCCGCAGCACCGGCGTCTGCGCCTGGGTCAGGTCGCCCAGGCGGTTCATGTACGGCTCGAGCTCGGCGAGGAAGGCCGGGAGGCGGTGGAAGGTCTCGCCGAGGTCCTGCCGCCGCGATGCCGAGATCTCCGCTGTCCGGCCGGCCTCCTGCACGAAGCGCACCACGTCCTGCTTGCGGTTCTCGAGCGCGCCGATGACGGTGTGCGCGTCCCCGACGAACTTCTTGATCGTCTTCGTCTGCTTCCCGAGGATCTGGAGCGTCTCGCTCGTCTCCCGGAGCGCCGGGTGGGCGCGGCGGAGCACGTCGGAGAGATCGCCCGGCCGGCCTGCGAGGCCCGCGCCGAGCTCGCCCACGATCAGTCGCAGGCGCTCGCGATAGGGACGCCTCATGATGTCGTTCACCAGGTCGATCGCGATCGTGGAGCTGGTCTGCTCCACGGGCAGGCGGCCGCCGTCCGGGATCCGCTCGTCCGACGCGCCCGGCTGGCAGTCCACGAAGTACTCGCCGATCAGCGACTGCGGCCTGATTTCGCAGCGTGCGTCCTTGCGCAGGTCGGCGAGCCCCGGCTCTGTGACCTCGGCCTTCACGGCCGCGAGCGGTCGTCCATCGACGTTCACGACCTTGAAGGTCGTGGTCTTGCCGGCGCGCACGCCGGCGACCTTGAAGTCGCCGCCCTCGGTGAGGCCGAACGCGTTGTCGAACATCAGCGTGTAGGTCTTGGTGCCGCCGTCGTCGTCGGACTTCGCCCCGAGCGCCAGCACCGCCGCCCCCAGGAGGAGCATGACCGCGAGCGCGGCGACCACGCGGCGGATCACGGGCCCACCGACCGCTGGTTGGGGTCACACTGGAGCGCCGAGGCCGCGTCGCCCGTGAAGACGTTGCTGCCGTCGGAGGCGGGCTCCTCGTTGGCGCCCGGGCAGCGGCTGTACTGCTTCGTCTTCGGTCCGGCGCCGTAGAGGATCTCGGAGAGGTTGATCCAGGCGCGCGAGAAGCCGCCCAGCGCGTCGTACCCGCCCGTCGTGGAGAAATCGTCCATCCAACCCACGAAGTCCGGCGTGTACGGGCGGCCGAAGGCGATCGTGGGCGCGGCCGCCTTGAGCGCGTCGGTGGTCTCCGGGAAGGCGCCGCGCCGGTCGGCGCCGTTGATGCGCTGCGTGTCCATCGCGGTGTGCGCGAGCGGCGGGAAGCTCTTGATGAGCTCGATCAGGTCGTTGTTCTTGCCCGGCGCCGAGATCGTGCGAGAGAGGTCGCGGATCGTGGGCGCGCCGTCTCGCGCGAACGCGCGTGCCTGCTCCAGGAACGGGCCGAGCCGGCGCACGGCCGGCTTCGCGGCATCCACGAACGGATCGACGTCGTTCAGCGCCGCGCGGAGGTTCACGAAGGTCGTGTTCGCCCGCCGCATGAACGGCGGGAGCCGCTCCACCGACTCCGCGAGCGCGGACTGCTGGCGGCCGAGCGCCCCGAACGTCGCGTTCAGGTTGCCGACGACGCCGGTGAGGTCGTCGCGACGGGAGGCGAGGGCGTTGACGAGCGTGCCGGAATCCACGAGGAAGCGCTCGAGAAGGGCATCGTCGCGCGTGAGCTCCTTGAACAGGCGGGCGCCCGTACTGAGCGCCGGGTTCAGGTAGTGCACCCCGCGGCGCAGCTCCCTGCCCTTGCCGTGCAGCATCGCGGCGGATCCCTTGAAGAAGTCCTGGAGGCCCTTCCGGGTGCGCGGGTCGAACAGGTTGAAGATCTGATCGAGCTCGACCGCGGTGGCGGTCTGGTCCGGGCCGATTGTGCCGCCGTCCGGTATCTCGTCACCGTTCGCGGGGCCCAGCTTCAGGTCGATGTACCGGTTGGCGATGCCGGAGAGAGACGCCTGCTTGATCATCACCTGGGTGCCGCGCCGGAGCGGCTTGTAGTCGCCGTCCTTGATGCTGAACTCGACCTTCGCGTGCCCGTCCTGGGTCAGGTCGATGCTCTTGACGCTGCCGATCGAGACGCCGCCGGCCTTCACCTGGTTGCCCTTTACGAGCTGGCCGGCGTTGATGAACTCGGCCGTGACGGTATATCCGCCGTCGCCTCGGAACAGCAGCAAGGCGACCGCGATGATGGCCAGGAGGACCAGTGCGAGTGCGAATACTCGTCTTTTGAGGTCCGGACTATCCTCCGTGCGCAGCCCGGCCCCAACCGCGCTCATTACCTGCACTTACCCCATAACAGTGGGCATTCACACGCGCGGGCGCGCCGAATTTAGGAAAGGAGCGGCAGGAGCGCCTGCAGCTTGACCTCGGATTCGGCCAGCTCGGCGGCCGGATCCGAGTCGCGGACGATGCCGCAGCCGGCGTACAGGTGCGCCACCCGGCCACGCAAGAGGGCGCATCGGAGCGCCACGCAGAACTCGCCGTCCTCGGCAAGGTCGGTCCAGCCGACGGCCCCGGCGTACCAGCCGCGGTCGAGGCCCTCGAGGGCCGGGATCAGCGGCAGCGCGGTTTCACGGGGCTCCCCGCCCACCGCCGGAGTGGGCAGCAGCAGCCCCGCGAGCTCCACGGCGGGCACGGGATCCGCCAGCTGGGCGCGGATCGGCGTGGCCAGGTGCTGGACGTTGTGGACCTTGACGAGGACCGGATCGTCGGCCGCCGCGACCCAGAGGCTCACCGGTGCGAGCGTGCGCTCGATGCGGCGAGCCACGATCGCCTGCTCCTCGCGGTCCTTGGCGCTGTTCAGGAGCTGCTCGCCCAGGTGGTCGTCCACAGAAGGGTCCGCGCTGCGGCGCGTGGTGCCGGCGAGCGCGACGGTCTGGGCGCGCTGACCGTCGCGGCGCACGAGCAGCTCGGGGCTGGCGCCCACGAATGCGGCCTCGGGCGTGCCCACGCACCAGCAGTAGCAGGCGGGGAACATCTCGCGGAGCGCTCCGAACACGGCGCCCGGCTCGTGGTCCCGGGCGGCGTGCGCGCGCACCTCGCGAGCGAGCACCACCTTCTGGAGCTCGCCCGCCCTGATCCGCTCCACCGCGCGCTCCACGGCCTGCTCGTAGTGCGACGGCGGGGCCGCGCTCGCAACGCGCGTTCGTGCGACGGGATCCGGGTCGAGGAGCGGCATCGGGGCTTCCCGCAGCTCCTGCAGCCTGTCCGCCAGCTTCCTCATCAGCTGCGCCTCATCGTCATCCGGATGGACGACGGCACTGAGGGTGAGCCGCGCCTCACCGCCCTGCTTCACCAGCGACACCTCAGGAAGCACGAGACAGGCCGGTGGGAGGCCGCTCCACTCAGGCGCCGAGCCGCCGTTGTCGGCGAACGCAAAGCCGCCCACGAAGACCGGCCCCGAGGCAGGGGGTCGCGCGGGATCCTCGGCCGAATCGTCCGCGAACGCATGCCGCCCCAGGTCGCGTGCCGCGGCGGCCACCTGGGCGAACCGCTTGGCGCCGCGCGCCTCCAGGACCGCCGCCTGGCCTAGACCGGCGAGGGCGAATCCGTCCCGATCCGGCTGCTCCAGGCAGGAATACCGGTCCTCCGGCCGCCTGGCGGCCAGAACGGCCGCACTGACGTCGAGCCGGGCGTCGACAGGTAGCGTGACCGCTGCGATCGTGGGATTACCGCTGCGCCGGGCACCGCGCAGCGCCTCCGCGACACGCTTCTCGAGCCGTGGGTGGGCGATCGTGTCGTCCTTTTGCATGACATGCATGCCAAAAGCCGACATCGTGCACCTAGGTGACGCTGCGGCCGCGGCTCACCGCGACCTCGCCGGTCCTGATCAGCTCGATCAGGCCGAACGGGCGGACCATGTTCTCGAAGGCCTCGATCTTGTCGTCGGTGCCGGTGACCTCCACGGTCACGCTGCGCTTCGAGACGTCCACCGTCTTGCCGCGGAAGATCTCCGTGAACTGCATGACCTGCGCGCGGGCGTCGCCGTCCTGGCACGAGATCTTGAACAGCGCCAGTTCGCGCGCCACCGTGTCGGACGGCTCGAGGTCGCGGATCTTGATCACGTGGACCAGCTTGTGGAGCTGCTTCGTGACCTGGTCGATGGGGTGCGCGGCGCCGTCGAGCGTCAGCGTGATGCGCGAGATCGAGGTGTCGTCGGTCGCGCCCACGGCGAGCGAGTCGATGTTGAAGCCGCGGCGCGCGAACAGGCCGGCGATCCGAGCCAGCACGCCCGGCTTGTTCTCCACCAGGATCGACAGGATGTGCTTGCGGCCGGTGCGGATCCCGCCGCTGGCCTCGAGGTCCTCGAGCCGCAGGACCTCCTTGGTGCCGGGCTCACCCATCGCTAGCCCACCATGTCCCGCGCGGCCTGGCCCGCCGGGATCATCGGATAGCAGTTCTCCTCGGCGGTCACGCGCACGTCCACGAGCACGGGACCGTCGGTGGCGAGCGCCTCCTTGAAGCCGCCCACGAGCTCCTTCTTGTCCTCGATCCTCATGCCGCGCGCGCCGAAGGCCTCGGCGAGCTTGACCCAGTCGGGGCTCGAGCCCATCTTCACGGATGAGTAGCGCCGGTCCCAGAAGAGCTCCTGCCACTGGCGGACCATGCCGAGGTAGCCGTTGTTCATCAGGAAGATCTTCACCGGGATCTGCTCGTCGACGCACGTGGCGAGCTCCTGGATGTTCATGATCAGCGAGCCGTCGCCGGCCAGGCAGACCACGTCGTCGTCCGGGCACGCCACCTTCGCGCCCATGGCCGACGGAAGGCCGAAGCCCATCGTGCCGAGGCCGCCCGAGTTGATCCACTGGCGTGGGCGTGTGAAGCCGTACCACTGGGCCGCCCACATCTGGTGCTGACCGACGTCGGAGGTCACGATCGCGTTGCCGTTCGTGGCCTCGAACATCGCCTGGACCATGTACTGCGGCTTGATCTCGCCGTCCGAGCTGTCCTCGTAGCCCAGCGGGTGCTTCTCCTGCCAACCCAGGATGCGCTGCCACCAGCCCTCGAGGCGCGTCGGGTCGGAGTCGAGCGCCCGGTATTCGGCGGTGAGCTTCGGGAGGATGTTCTTCGCGTCGCCGACGATCGGGATGTGCGCCGGCACGTTCTTCGAGATCTCCGCCGGGTCCACGTCGATGTGGATGAACTTCGCGCGCGGCGCGAACTCGGACAGCTTGCCGGTCACGCGGTCGTCGAAGCGGGCGCCGATCGCCACGATCAGGTCGGCCTCGTCCATCGCGTAGTTCGCGGTGCGCGTGCCGTGCATGCCGAGCATGCCGAGCCACCCCTCGTGGTCGGCCGGGAAGGCGCCGAGCCCCATCAGCGTGCAGGTGACGGGGAACCGGTCCGCAGTGCACAGCTCGCGGAACTCCTTCGACGCCTCGGCGTTCACGATCCCGCCGCCGCCGTAGATCACCGGCCGGCGCGCGTTGGCGAGCGCCTTCGCGGCGAGCCTGATCTGCTTGAGGTTGCCCTCGGTGGTGGGCTGGTAGCCCGGGAGGTTCACGTCCGCCACCGGCTCGTAGGGGATGTCCGCGCGGGAGAGGTCCTGCGGGATGTCCACGAGCACCGGCCCGGGACGGCCCGTGCGGGCCACGTGGAACGCCTCGTGGATCGCCTTCGGGATCTCGCGCGGGTCCTGGATCATGATCGAGTGCTTGACGATCGGCATCGTGATGCCGGAGATGTCGGCCTCCTGGAAGCCGTCCGTGCCGATCAGCTCGGTGCGCACCTGGCCGGTCAGGAACACGGTCGGCACGCTGTCCATGACGGCGTCCGCGATCGCGGTCACGAGGTTCGTCGCGCCGGGGCCGCTCGTGGCGAGCGCCACGCCGACCCTGCCGGACGCCTTCGCGTAGCCCTCGGCGGCGTGTCCGGCGCCCTGCTCGTGCCGGCATTGGACGTGGCGGACGCCCGCGTCGTAGAGGGCGTCGTAGGTCGGCAGGTTGGCCCCGCCGGGAATGCCGAAGACGTGATCCACGCCCTCGGCCTTGAGGCACTCCATGATCGCGTCCACGGCACGCATGTCGGGCGAGTCTAAACGGTCTCCGGGAAATTCAAATCGGCGCCACAGCGCATGCACACCTGGTCCGAGATCGGCACCACGTTGCCGCATTCCGGGCACTGCCGGAGCGGATCTTCCTGCTCATAGCGGTACAGCATCGCGGCGAATATCCCGATGCCCGGGAGGGCCGTCCCGATCATGAACCAGATCCAGAACGAGCTTCCCTTGATCCGGCCGATCCAGCCGGTTGCGATGCCGAATACGACGGCGATGACTATGAACGTCAAAGCACGCGAAGCGCCCAGATGACCGCCATGACGGCCACGACCGCGACCACGATCCAGGCGACAGCCGCCACGACCCCGATCACGATCTTGAACAGGACGAACGCGGCGATGACCAGAACCAGTACCGCCAGCAGCTTCCGAGCGGCGTCAGAGATCGCTTGTCCCATGTCCCCCAATTCTAGGGACCGGCTAGAGCAATCTGACGGGGCGCGTGGCCAGATAGCGGTCGAGCCCGGGAAGCGGCACCGACGACATCACCCACGCCGGCCAGTGCACCCGGAAGCCGAGTCGGCGGAGGCGGTCCATCAGCCACCACGCGGCCGTGGTGCAGTGCACCCCGAAGCTCTCCGGCTCCTGCATCTTCGCCACCCTGTCGAGCGCGGCCAGCACCACCGGGACGAGATCCTCGGGGTTCTGCCCCACCCCCGGACCGATCTCGCCCTGGCCGCTCACCCAGCAGAGCGCGGTCGCGTGGCCCGCGTCGTCGACGGTCGCGAGGCAGTTGCGGGTGCGGCCGAAGAACTCGTGGAGCGGCGTGCGGTCGTGCGCGATGGCGGCCGGTTCGAGCCGGCCCCACTCCTCGATCGCGCGGTCCGGGGTGAGCACGTGCACGCCCGGCTCGGTGGAGTCCACCTCCTGGGCGCGGTTCTCGAGGTAGCGGTCCACGCGGTGGCGCATATGCCAGTGGCCCGAGACCGGCATGACGCCGAACTCGGTGAACAGCGTCAGGTCCGCCGGGCGCCCCACGGCCACGACCAGCCGGCCGAGCTCCGGAGAGGGCGAGTTCGGCCAGCACCGCTCGAGCAGGCCGCGGCTCACGCCCCGGCCGGCGTGCGAGGGCGCGACCCACAGCTCGGCCATCTCGTCCATCCCGGGAAAGCGCGTGACCACCACGTAGCCAACGATCCCGTCGACGTCCTCGCACACGAGGAAGCTGCTGCCCTCCAGCACGGTCATGAACTCGAGCAGCGGCCGCTCGTGGGCCCAGCGCTCGCCCAGCTGCGCGTCCGTCTGCGCCTCGTGCCGGCCGATCAGCCCGCGGTCGGCGCGTGACTGGTCCCACGCCCGCTCGCCGAGCCGGTACACGGCCTCGAGATCGCTCGCGTGGCCCTCGCGGAACGTCAGGTCGCTCATTGGCCCGGCGTCTCGCCGGCCCGCGTCACGTCGTCGAGGTAGTCGCCCAGGGCCGGCGGATGCCCGAGCTGCCCGAGCTCGGCCGATGCGCGCCCGAACACGAGGCCCACCGCCCAGTCGATGCCGAGCCGCACTCGCCGTGCCATGCCCGGCATCATGTACAGGTGGTAGGTCCGTGCGGCGAACCAGGCGGGGAAGCCGCGCAGGCGCAGTCCGAAAACCGTCGCGACCGCCTTGTTGCGACCCAGATCCACGAACACGCCGAGCGTCCTGTACCGGAACGGCCGCGGCTTCCGGCCGGCGAGCGCAGCGGCGACGTTGCTGCCCACGCGCCGGCCCTGCCGGATGGCGTGCTGGCAGGTCTGCGGCGAGGGGGCGCGGCGGTGCTTGGCCGGATCCGGCACGGCGGCGGCGTCGCCGATCGCCCATACGTTGTCGCGGCCCTTCACGCGCATGGTGGCGTCGGTCTCGATCCGGTCGCCCGGTCCGAGCGGGAGGCCCAGCTGCTTCACGACGCCCGGCGTGCGGACGCCGGCGGTCCAGCAGACGAGGTGGGTCGGCACGCGTTCGCCGGTGGACAGGACGGCGCTGCGCTCGTCCATGCTCTCGAGCGTCGTGCCTGTGCGGATCTCCATCCCGCGCCGGCGCAGCTCCTGCGCGGCGACCTCGGCCAGGCTCTCGGGAATCTCGCGCATGATCCGCTCCTGCGCCTCCACGAGGATCCAGCGGGTGCCCACGACCCGGCAGCGCGGATACTGGTCGATCGTGTCGTTCACGAAGTCCTGGAGCTCGGCGAAGCCCTCGACGCCCGCGTATCCCGCTCCGACGAAGACGAAGGTCAGGTAAGCGCGCCGGGACGCGTCGTCCCGGAGCGACTCGGCGATCTCGAGGTTGAGCAGCACGCTGTTCCGGAGCGCGATCGCGTCGGCGAGGTTCTTGAACCCGAGGGCATGCTCGGCGAGGCCGGGCACCGGCAGCACCCTGGAGACCGAGCCGACGGCAACGACGAGCTGGTCGTACCGAAGCGTCTCGTCGCGCTCGTCGAGCGTCCGGACGTACACCTCGTTGAGGCCGGGGTCCGCGCCCGTCACGCGGCCCAGCATCAGCTCCGCCCACTCGAGCTCCTCGCGCAGCGGCACGACCACGTGGCGCGGTTCGAGCGTGCCCGCGGCCGCCCCCGGCAGGAGCGGCGTGTAGAGCAGGAAGTTCACGTCGGAGACGACGGTGATGCGCGCGCTGTAACGCGGCAGCCGGCGCTCGAGACGGCGCGCGGCGTAGAGGCCGCCGAAGCCGCCGCCGGCAATTACAACGTCATTCGCCACCGGCCCCGACCCTACTCCGCCACTCTTCGCGCCGCATCCAGCCCGGGTCGCATCACCCCGGGGAGCCGCCGCCTGACGCGCCACGGCGCGCCCGCGAAGGCGTGGTTCGCCACGGTCGCGAAACCCTCCTCGTCCTCCCTGAGCGCGAGCAGGAGGTGGGCGATGCGGTCGGACGGCGGCAGCTCGTCATCGGTCGCGGCGACGCAGAAGCAGTGCACCCGCCCGCCGCCCGGCGTCACGAGGAGCGCCCCACCCTGCCCCACGAGCCAGACGCCCAGCGAGCCGCGCTCGAGCGCCAGGCCCGTGTCGCGCTGGAGGTCGTGCTCGGCGTGGCCCAGCAGGTCGCCGAGCAGTCCCTGCGCGACCTCCTCGCCGGGCTGGGCGCCGCGAGCCTTCGGACGGACCACCGACGCGCCCCGGAAGGCGTACAGCTCGGGGATGATCCAGGCGTGCGCCAGGGCAGCGAGCGCCACGGGCGCGGCGAGCGGCTCGAGCCACATCATGCCCGCGGCCGCCGCGATGAACGGCACCGTGTAGAGCAGCGTCCACGCGTGCCAGATCCGGCCCCAGCGGCGCAGCCACCGCGCATCGGTGGGCTGGCGCCACGGAACCGCGGCCAGCTCTGGAAGAGCCTGGCCGGCCTCCACTAGCCGCCGGCGATCGGCCGGCGCAGGATCACCATGGCGGCGTCGCGCGGAAGCTCGCGCACATGGGTCGCCTTTCCAGGCCCGTTCGGCACCGTGCCGATGTAGCCCAGCGCCTGCTGGTCAGCGAACTCACGCACGGCTGCCTCGAACGCGGCGTCGTCCTCGGCGCTCCACTCGGCCAGAGTGGTGTGCCCTGTCCTATCCATGCGAATGAGAGAAGCCATGGGGCCAGGATACGCCTGGCGGGAAGCGCTCTCAGGCGCCGATCTTCTCGCTGATCATCCGCTGGACCTCGCCGCCGTCGGCGCGGCCCTTCGTCTCGCGCATCACGGCGCCCACGATGGCCCCGATGGCCTGGGGCTTGCCGGACCTGATCTTCTCGACCGCACCCGGATTCTCGGCGATCGCGCGGTCCACGACCTCGTCCAGCTCGCCGCTCTCGGCGCGGCCCAGGCCCTTCTGCTCGACCACCGCCTCCGGGCTGCCACCCTCGCTGAGCAGCACGTCGAGCACCTCGCGCCCTGCGCTCGCGGAGATCTTCTTCTCCCCCACCAGCACCACTAGCTCCGCGAACGCCGCCGGCTCAAGCGCCGTGGCCGCGGGATCGGAGTCCCCGATCCGGGCCGCCAGCTCGTTGGTCGTCCAGTTGGCGAGCGTGCGGGCCTCGCCGTTCGCCGCCTGGACCGCCGACTCGAAGAAGTCGCCCAGCTCCGCGCGGAATGCCAGCAGCCGCGCGGTCTCGGCGGGCAGCTCGAGGTCGCGCTCCAGCCGCTCGGCGCGCGCGGCGGGCAGCTCGGGAAGCGCCGCGCGGGCGCGCTCGAGCATCGCGTCCGTGGGCGCGACCGGCACCAGGTCGGGCTCCGGGAAGTAGCGGTAGTCGTGCGCCTCCTCCTTTGAGCGGAGCGTGGTGAGGCTGCCCGACTGCGGGTCGTAGTGGAGCGTCTCCTGCTCCACCTCGCCACCGTCGCGGATGACCTGCTCCTGGCGCGCGATCTCCGCGGCGATCCCGCGCTCCAGGAACCGGAACGAGTTCATGTTCTTCAGCTCGGTCTTCGTGCCGAGCGTCGCGGTGCCGGCCGGCCGGATCGACACGTTGGCGTCCATCCGGAGCGAGCCCTCCTCCATGTTCACGTCGGAGACTCCCATGCGCCTGAGCGTCGCCTGGAGCAGGCGGCCGAACTCGCCGGCCTCCGAGGGAGCGCGGAGGTCGGGCTCGGTCACGATCTCGACGAGCGGCGTGCCGCCGCGGTTGAAGTCCACGACGCTGGTCTCGGCGCCGTGGATGCGGCCGGAGCTGCCCTCGTGGATCAGCTTCGCGGCGTCCTCCTCCATGTGCACGCGGTGGATGCGCACGTCGCCGAGGTGGCCCGCCGTGGCAAGCGGGATGTCGTACTGGCTGATCTGGTAGCCCTTGGGGAGGTCGGGATAGAAGTAGTTCTTCCGGTGGAAGATCGACCTCGGCGCGATCTCGCAGTCGAAGGCCATAGCGATCATCAGCGCGTAGTGCACGGCCTCCGCGTTCGTGACCGGCAGCGTGCCCGGGTGGCCCAGGCAGATCGGGCAGGTGTGCGTGTTCGGCTCGTCCCCGAACGAGAGCGAGCAGCCGCAGAACATCTTCGTCCGCGTCCTCAGCTGGACATGGATCTCGATGCCGATGACTGGCTCGTAGTTCACCGAACCGGCACTCCGTCGAAGGCGATCGCCTTCTCGAGCGCATGAGCCGCATCAAGGATCCGTGCCTCGCTGAAGGCGGGCCCCGCGATCTGGAATCCCACGGGCAGGTCCTCCGACAGGCCGCACGGGATCGAGATGGCCGGGATGCCGGCCAGCGGCATCGGCACCGTGTAGTAGTCCGAGAGGTACATCGCGAGCGGATCCTGCGTCCGCTCGCCGAGCTTGAACGCCACCGTCGCGCTCGTCGGACTCACGACGAAGTCGACCTTCTCGAAGGCCGCCGCGAAGTCCTGGGCGATCTTCGTGCGGACCTTCTGCGCGGTGCCGTAGTAGGCCTCGTAGTAGCCCGACGACAGGGCGTAGGTGCCGATCATGATGCGGCGCCGCACCTCCTCGCCGAAGCCGTCGTGGCGGGTCTCTTCGTACAAAGCGGTGAGGTCGCCGTTCGCGCGTGCCCGCGGGCCGTAGCGGACGCCGTCGTACCGGGCCAGGTTCGCGCTCGCCTCCGCGGGCGCGATCACGTAGTAGGCGGCGATGCCGTGCCCCGCGTTCGGCAGCTCGATCGGCTCGACGCTGCCGCCGAGGTCCTCGATCTTCGCGAGCGTGATTCGCACCTGCTCCGCCACACCCGGCTCGAGCCCCGGCTCCTCCATGCCCCAGATCCCGAAGCGCAGGCCGTCGAGCCGCTCCGCGGTGGGCAGCTGCACGCCGCCCTCGATGCCAAGCGACGTCGAGTCGCACGGGTCGCGGCCCTGAAGGTGGCTCAGGAGGATCGCGGCGTCGGTCACGTCGCGCGTGAGCGGGCCGCACTGGTCGAGCGAGGAGGCGAAGGCGATCATCCCGTAGCGGCTGACCGCGCCGTAGGTGGGCTTCATGCCGACGATCCCGCACAGGCTCGCCGGCTGCCGGATCGAGCCGCCGGTGTCCGTGCCGATCGCCCAGGGCGCCGTGCCCGCGGCCACCGCCGCCGCGCTGCCGCCCGACGAGCCGCCGGGGACGCGCGTGCGGTCCCACGGATTCTGAACCGGGCCGAAGCCTGAGTTCTCGTTCGACGATCCCATCGCGAACTCGTCCTGGTTCGTCTTGCCGAGCACCTGGATGCCGGCGTTCTGGAGGTTCTCGACGCTCGTCGCGGTGTACGGCGGGCGGTAGCCCTCCAGGATGCGCGAGCCGGCCATGCTCGGCACGCCCCTTACGCAGAAGAGGTCCTTGACGGCGATCGGCGGGAAGCTCCCGGCGTCGGCGGGCGCCTCGTCCGCGACCCAGAGGTAGGCGCCGAGGTCGTCGGAAGCCGCCCGGCCGCGCCAGTAATCGAAGACCTCGCCGGCGCTCACCTCGCCGGCCTCGATCCGGCGGCCCTGCTCGGCGGCCGTCAGGCCGAGCAAATCGTCGCTCACGACGCGCCCGGGGTCGGCACGCGGAAGCCGCTCGCGGTGGCGTCGGGCGCCTGCTCGAGGGCCACCTCGCGGGGCAGGCTCGGTCGCGGCACGTCCTCGCGCAGCACGTTGGTGAGATCCACCACGTGAGCGGTGGGCTCGACCCCCTCGAGATCGAGCTCGTTCATGGTCTCGACGTGCTCGAGGATCTTGGACAGCTCCCCGGCCATGCGGTCGACCTCCTCGTCGCTCAGCCGCAGGCGCGCGAGCTTCGCCACGTGAAGGACCTGGTCCCGATCGATCATCGCCCGCGATTCTAGGCGGGCTTCTCCGGCGCCTCCTCGTCGCGGAGCGAGCTCGCCGCGCCGAAGGCGTAGATCCCCAGTACGCCCAGCGTGAGCGGCGCGCCGATCTTCACGGTGGTCAGCGCGTCGAGGCCGGGCTCCTGGAGGACGCGGTAGAGCACGAGCAGCGCCGTGATGCAGGCCACCAGGCCGCACAGGCCATAGGGTCCGATGCCGCGCGCGGGGCGCCCGCTCGCTCGCCAGAAGCCGGCGAGCACGCCGAGCACCGACGTGAGCAGCACGCAGATAAGGATGATCCGGTCGATGGTGCCGTCCGCCTCCCAGGCGGTCTTCTCGGCGTTGTCGGCGAGCGCGCCCGCCTCCCGCTCCACCTCGGCCTCCGCCTGGCCGCTCGGCTGGCCCTCCTCGGGCTGCGCCTCCTGCTGCACCCGGCGCGCCTCGTCCCCGGCTTTCGTGCTGTACCAGACCGGCGCGGCGGTGGTGAAGAGCAGCGCGAGTGCGGCAACGAACACGACCCAGTCGCTGATCCGAAGTCGCTCGAACGTCAAGAGCCGGCCCCGGGCCCCGGCGCGGGCCGCGTCTCGACCTCCCGCGGGGCGCTCAGGGGAACGCCTGTGACGTCGGTGTAGCGGCCCTCGGGCGAGCGGCGCTCGTCGCGCATGGCGAAAAGGCCGCCGGCGGTGATGCCGAGGGTTGCGAGCAGGCCGAGCCAGAGGCCGATGTCGCGGCCGTCGGCGTCTCCGGGCAGATTGAGGACCCGGATCAGCACGAGGACCACCGCCACCAGGCCGAACAGAGCGGTGAGCGACTCGACCGCGAGCGGCACGGCCGGCACGCGCTGCGTGGCGGTCACGATCGGCACCGAGAGCGCGGCCAGGGCGAGCAGCGCGAGGATCAGGTCGAGCACCGTGAACGCCTCCCAGGCGGTGCTCGAGGGGTCGCCGTACCAGGGCAGGAAGAGGGCGATCACCAGGAGCAACCCGGACGCGCCCACGATCCACTCCCCCACGCGCAGCCTTCGCAGATCCATTGAGGGGCGGAATTTATCGGCGGCGGCGGTTCCCGGCGCCGCCGTCCCCGAGCGGAGGGATGCTTGGGGACGGCGGCCTGGGATGGTGGCGCGGCGGTCCACGGGGGAAGGAGGCCGCGCTCGTGTAAGTACGCAGGCTGTCACGGGGCGGATCACACCAACAGGTGGCAGACCCCCGAATCGATGGTGTGGCTAGCCGCACCATCGCGGCGCGGCCTCCCAGCCACAATCATGCGCATGCCGATCGCGTCCGCCCGCGGGGCGACACGTCTCCCACTGGCGGGCGTCGCCTTTCTGGCCCTGGCCGACACGGCGATCGTCGCTCTCGCCCTGCCTCCCATCCTCACCGAGTTCGACACCGGTGTGGCGGGAGTGGCGGCCGTGCTGGGCGTATACGCCGTGGTGCTGGGCGCAGCGTTGCTGCCGGCCGACCGGCTCGGCCGGCTGTGGGGCATCCGCGCGCTCGGCCTGGCCGGGGTGGCGCTGTTCGGCATCGGGTCGCTGGTGTGCGGCCTGGCCGAGGGGATCGAGCTGCTGCTCCTCGCCCGCGCGGTGCAGGCACTCGGCGGAGCCGCGCTCTTGGTCACCGCCCACGCGATGCTGGTCGGCGACCGGAGAGCAACCGGACAGACCCTCACGCTGTGGCGCCAGGCGGCGCTGCTCGGCATGGCCGCGGGCCCGGCCATCGGCGGAGCGCTCACACAGGGGTTCGGCTGGCGGTCGATCTTCCTCATTCAGGTTCCCGCCGCGCTCGCCGCGGTGCCGGCATGCCTCACGGCTCCCGGCGCGGCGGCACCGCGGCGGCGCGCCTCCCGGCCCGCCGCACCGCTCCAGCTCGCCGCGCTGGCGCTCGTCTCCGGCGCCATCGCGGCGGCGCTCTTCCTCACGGTGCTGATGCTCATCAGCGGCTGGAGCATCGAGCCGCTCGCGGCCGCGGTCGTGGTGAGCGTGATGCCGATCAGCGCGCTGGCGGCCGCCCGGATCGGCGGCCCGGCGGGCACGCGCGCCGTCGCGGGCGCGCTGCTGGTCGCGGCCGGCGCCACGGCGCTCGCGTTCATCCCCACGGCGTCAGTGGCCTGGACGATCCTGCCCCAGGCCGTCGTGGGCGCCGGCATGGGGCTCGCACTGACCTCGCTGAGCGGCGAGCTGCTTCCGGACCGGGACGGGCACGAGTCGGCCCGGCTGCTCACGATGCGTCACCTGGGTATCGCGCTCGCTCTGCTGATCCTCGCGCCGATTGCCCAGCACGAGCTCGACACCACGCTTCAGGACACGCGTCTCCGCGGCGCGGCGCTGATCCTCGACGCGCGCATCGACCCTCGGCTGAAGCTCGAGCTCGCGCCGAAGCTGAACGGCAGCGTCGAGACGGAGGACCCGCGGGGCGGCCTCGACAAGGTGTTCGCCGACGGACGCGACGAGGTCGGCTCGGATCAGCTCGGCTCGTACGACGACCTCGCCGACCGCGCGGACGATCTGCTCGTCACCGCCGTGAACGACGGGTTTCGCACGGCGTTCCTGATTGCGGCGGCCCTCGCCCTGTTCGCGGCCGCCCTGCTCGCGCTCTCCAGACCCGTCGAGGCCGGCGCGCCCGTGGTCGGGTACGTGGCGGTGGGCGCGGTCGCCGGGGTGCTCGTGTTCGGGCTGCTCGCGCAATCCGTGCGCCCCGAGCCGGTCGCGATCGCCGACCCGTGCAAGGACCGCCAGCTGCCGAGCAGCGGCGGCGTGGCGGGGTTCGCGCAGGACGCCGCTCTGAAGGCCGCCGACACCGTCGCGTGCCGGGTCGGCTCCTCCCGGGAGGAGCTTGTGCTCGCTCTGGCGGATGACGAGGCGTCGCGCGAGTACGAGAAGCGCTACGGCATCAACCCGCGGTCCGCCATCGACGTGGTCGGAGGCCTGCTCCCGGGCTGATCAGGCGGTGCGGGCGCGCGCGGCCTTCAGCGTGTTCACGAGCAGCATCGCCCGCGTCATCGGGCCAACCCCGCCCGGAACGGGCGTGATGGCACGGGCGCGCTCCTTGGCGGCGTCGAAGTCCACGTCGCCGACCAGGCCGTCGTCGGTGCGGTTCGTGCCCACGTCGATCACGACCGCTCCCTCTCCAACCATGTCGCCCGTGACGAGGCCCGCCGAGCCCACCGCCGCCACCAGGACATCCGCCGCCCGGCACACCTCGGCGAGGTCACGCGTGCGGGAGTGGCAGTGAGTCACGGTCGCGTTCGCCGCGAGCAGCAGCTGGGCCATCGGCTTTCCGACGAGGATCGACCGGCCGAGCACGACCGCCCGAGCGCCCGACAGCTCCACCCCGGCCTCCTCGAGCAGCCGCATCACGCCGGCGGGCGTGCACGGCACGATCGCCTCCGCGCGACTGTGCATGAGAAGGCCCGCGTTCGCCGTGGTGAGCCCGTCCACGTCCTTGGCGGGATCGATCAGTCCCACGAACCGGTCCTGGTCCAGATGGTCGGGCAGCGGAAGCTGGAGCAGGATCCCGTCGACTCGATCGTCCGCGTTCAAGCCGGTGATCAGCTCGGCGAGCTCATCGGGCGCCACATCCGCGCCCGGCTCGTGATGGAACGACTCGATGCCCACCTCGGCCGAGTCCTCCCGCTTCATGCGCACGTAGACCGCGGAGGCCGGGTCGTCGCCCACGAGGATGGTGGCGAGCCCGGGCCTGCGGTCCAAGCCCTCGACCTCGCGCCTGACCTCCTCGCGCACCTTGGCGGCGACCGCCTTGCCGTCGATGATCTCGGCGCTCATGGGAGGCGCGAGCCTATCCGCCGCGCGGCGCCACCGGCCATCCCGGGGGTCAAACGAACGACGAGCACTGAGGAGAACCAGGTTGGGCGTTTTATGGCTCCTGTGGAGGCCATAAGTCGACCAACCCTCGCGAGTTAGCGGCGCTTCAGCGGCGCGTAGTCCGCCATCAGCTTCCGCTCCGAGCGGTCGGCCGCGAAGCGCACCACCACGAGGCCGCCGGGCTCGACGCCCACCACGACCCCCTCGCCGAACTGCGCGTGCACCACGTCGTCGCCGAGCGCGAACGAGCCGCCACCGCCGCCGGGCACTGCGCCCCCGCTCCGAGGCTCCGGCGCCGACGCGCCTCCTCCCCACGTGGCCGCCGCGGCCGGGCCGGTGAGCGCCTCCTGGTCCATGTCCGTGAACTCGACCGGGATCTCGTCGATGAAGCGGCTGCGCATGTTCCAGTCGCGCCCGCCGAACAGCATGCGTGTGCGCGCGTGCGTGAGGTAGAGCTGGCGCTTGGCGCGCGTGATGCCCACGTAGGCGAGCCGGCGCTCCTCCTCGAGGTCGCCCGACTCGATCGAGCGCATGTGCGGGAACACGCCGTCTTCCAGTCCGATGATGAAGACGATCCCGAACTCGAGCCCCTTGGCGTTGTGGAGGGTCATGAGCGTGACGATGCCCTCGTCGTCGCGCAGGTTGTCCTGCTCGGAGAAGAGCGCGAGCTGCTGGAGGAACTCCTCGACCGAGCCGCCGTCCTCGGCGGTGGCGTCGTACTCACGCGCCACGCCCACGAGCTCCTCGAGGTTCTCGAGCCTGCCCTGCGACTCGATGGTGCGCTCGGCCTGGAGCGCCTCGGTGTAGCCGGTCTCCTCGAGGGTCTCGGAGAGCAGGTCGCCCACGCCCGCGCCACCCTCGGCGCGCTCGCGCAGACGCTCCATGACCGACATGAACCGGTCCACGGCCTTGATCGCCGCCGCCGCGAGCCCGGGCACCGACTCCGGCTCGGCGGCCACGTCCCAGATCGGCTCTCCCAGCGTGTTCGCGTAACCCACGAGCCGACCCTGTGAGGTGGCGCCGATCCCGCGCCGCGGCGAGTTCACGACGCGCGAGAACGCGACGGTGTCGGCCGGGTTCACCAGCAGCGTCAGGTACGCGAGCGCGTCCTTGATCTCGGCCCGCTCGTAGAACCGCGTGCCGCCGATGACCTGATAGCCGACCCCGTACCGGACGAGCATGTCCTCGAGCACACGGCTCTGAGCGTTGGTCCGGTAGAAGACGGCGACCTCGTCACGCGACTCGCCCTCCTCGACGAGCCGCTCGATCTCGGACACCACGAAGCGCGCCTCCGCGTGCTCGTCCTCGAGCTCCCGGACATGAACCGGATCGCCCTCCGCGATGTCCGACCAGAGGAACTTGTCCTTGCGCTGCCGGTTGTTGGAGATGACCCCGTTGGACGCGTTGAGGATCGTCTGCGTCGAGCGGTAGTTCTGCTCCAACTTGACGACCTGGGCGTCGGGGTAATCCCGCTCGAAGCCGAGGATGTTCTCGATGTCGGCTCCGCGGAAGCGGTAGATCGAGTTGTGCGTCAGCAACCCGTTCGCCAAGAAGTTGTGGGTGTGCTCGACATCGAGGTCGTACACCGCCGCGGCGAGCCGGATCCGCTCGACCTGCTCCACCACGTCGAACGAGCCGTCCTCCGCGAACATCGCCATGCCGGGGCACACCGAGACCGCCGGCATGAACTGCAGCGACCGCGCGCCAAGCCGGATCGTCTCGCTCACGGTCGAGGTTCGGCCCACCACTCGGTTCACCAACGCCAGGGCTTCGCCGTAGTCGCTGCACTCGGCCCGGTGACCGCCGATCGTGACCAGGTGCGCCGGGGGGCCTCCGCGGTCCGCGCCGCAGAGCGTGATCGTGGCCGGTCCCTGACGGACGGCCGCGGACTCGCCCGCGAAGTGCACGTGCTCCGGTGTGCTGATCAGGCGCCGGCCGCCGGCCGTGGTGATGACCACGCCCTCGGTTGCGGTGCTGCGATGGATGCGCAGCACCCGCGCGGGGCGCAGGTCGCCGCTGCCGTAATTGGACAGCACCTCGTCGCCCGCCTCGACGTCCTCGATCGGCTTCGTGGTGCCGTCGGCCATCGTGATCGGGGTTCCGGCGATCAGGCACTGGTCATCGTCGCCCACCACACAGAGGTTCCGGTGCTCCTCCGTCAGCAGCTGCAGCCAGCGGTACTGAGCCCGGTTCGTGTCCTGGTACTCGTCGACGAGGACGTGGCGGAAGGAGCGGCGGTAGCGGTTGCGGACCTCCTCGAAGAGCTCGAAGAGGTTCACGCAGCGGAAGAGCAGGTCGTCGAAGTCCATCGCGTTCGCCGCGTGGAGGCGCTTCTCGTACAGGTCGTAGACGTCGGCCGCCGTCTGCTCGAAGAAGGTCGAGACCTTCAGCCGGTAGGCCTCGGCGTCGAGCAGCTGGTTCTTGGCCTCCGAGATCTGGCGGCGGATGCCGCGGGGCGCGAACCGCTTCGGGTCCACATCCAGCTCGTCCACGCAGGCCTTCACCAGCCGCAGGGAGTCCTGCTCGTCATAGATCGTGAAGCCGCGGGTGTAGCCCAGCTTGTCGGCGTCGGCGCGCAGCATGCGGGCGCAGGCGGAGTGGAAGGTCATCACCCACATCGCCCGGGCGCGGTTCCCCACGAGCTGCTCCACCCGCTCGCGCATCTCCTGCGCCGCCTTGTTGGTGAAGGTGATCGCGAGGATCTCGCCCGGCCGCGCCTGCCCGGTTCCGACCAGGTGGGCGATCCGGTGGGTCAGGACGCGCGTCTTGCCCGATCCCGCTCCGGCGAGGATGAGCAGGGGTCCCTCTCCGTGCAGAACGGCCTCGCGCTGGGGCTCGTTCAGCCCCTCCAGCAGGGAATCGGGGGCCAAAGCACCCATCCAGTCGAGGATAGAGCGGGGTGAGGTCGCCTTCAGAGGTCGCGGCGGGCGAACGCCGCGCGCGCCCCGGCGCCGATCAGCGCGAGGTAGACGAGCGTCCAGAGCCACAGCCAGTCGCCGGCCCGCTGGGCGCCCCCGAACGGGCCGAGCTGGACGATCACGCCCGTGATGCCGCTGGTGTCGGCAGTCAGGCCGTGGAGCCCGGCCTGGTAGAGCGCCTCGAACGGGAGCAGCCAGGAGGACACCTTGGCCACGTCCTTCAGCGTCTGCACGGCGAGCGCGTCCCCGATCTGGCCGAGCAGACCCGCCGCCAGCCCGGCCCCGAACAGCATGAAGACGGCGATCCCGTTCGCGGTCGACGACAGGAAGATCGAGCCGAGCAGCGAGATGGCGGCGATGACCACCACGGCCAGCACGAGCCCGATGCCGGCGGTGAACCCGCGGTCGGGCCACCAGTCGCCGGTGATGCCGGTGATGACCACCGCGGCCCCGTAGACCAGGGCCACGTACAGCGCGCACACCGCTGCCGCGCCCGCGAACCGGCCGAGCAGGAGGCTCGTCCTTCCCACGGGCCGCACCACGAGGGGCTGGAGGAGCCCGCGCTCGGCGTCGCCCCGGACGGCGCCGAGCGTCAGGAACACGGCGAGCACGGCACCCAGGAAGAGGATCGTGAACATCGAGAGGCCGAGCAGCGTGGAGCCGGCGAGCACCCGGTCGTCGAGCTGAGGCGTGGTGCCTACGGAGTCGAGCTGGTGGAAGGTCACCGCGCAGCCGAGCCCGTACAGCGCGAGGAAGGAGACGGTCAGGAACACCACCACCAGGATCACCCGCCGCCGGACGGCCTCCTGGAGCGCGTAGCGGGCGACGATCAGCGCGCTGCTCACGCCGCCCCCACGGCCTCGAGGTAGGCGTCCTCGAGCGTCGAGGCCAGCAGGCGCACGCCGTATACCTGCTCGCCCGAGCCCACCAGATCGGCGACGATTCGCGGCACGTCCTCGCGGACGGCATCGGGGAACTCGCGCAGGCCCTGCCCGGTCTCCACCTCCACCCCGCGCGGCCGAGCCAGCTCGCCGGGCGTGCCACGCGCCACGACCTGCCCGTCCACGAGGATCGCCACGCGGTCGCACACGAGCTCCACCTCGCTCAACAGGTGCGAGTTCAGGACGACGGCGATGCCGCGCTCGCGCAGGTCGCGGAGAAGGTCGCGGACGACACGCCGGCCCACGGGGTCCAGCGCGCTCGTGGGCTCGTCGAGCATCAGGAGCCGCGGCGAGCCCACCAGCGCCTGCGCGATCCCCAGCCGCTGCTGCATTCCCTTCGACATGGCTCCGACCTTGGTGCCGGACGCATCGCCCAGGCCGACCAGCTCGAGCAGCCGCCCGCGCTC
Organism: uncultured Thermoleophilaceae bacterium; assembly: GCA_963808875.1. Taxonomy (GTDB): domain Bacteria; phylum Actinomycetota; class Thermoleophilia; order Solirubrobacterales; family Thermoleophilaceae; genus JACVRW01. The sequence continues at coordinate 74,538 of CAWEHM010000009.1, read as the reverse complement.
GCCCGGCCCGCCGTCGGACCCGGCCAGGTCCTGATGGAGCGAGAGCAGCTCGTCGGCCGTGAGCCAGTCGGGGAAGCGAAACAGCTCGGCGAGATACCCGATCGCGGCGCGCGCCTCGGGCGATCCGGCCGGCGCGCCCTCGACCTCCGCCCGGCCGCCCGTGGCTCGCACGAGCCCGCAGGCGATCTTCGTGAGGGTCGACTTGCCGGCGCCGTTCGGGCCCAGGAGGCCGAGCAGCTCGCCGGGCGCCACCTCGAGATCAACCCCGCCGACCGCGACGGTGTCGCCGTAGCGCTTCTCGAGCGACTCGCAGCGAAGGGCGGCGGGCACCGGGCGCAGTGTAGGAAGCTGCCCGGGTGTCACTGACGGATCAGGTGCGCGCGACGGCCCGCGAGATCGCGGAGAGCGCGCGCCACGTGCGGATCGACGCCGACCGGCTGGCCGCCCTCGATCCCGGCCCACCACCGGACCTCGACGCCGAGCGGCACTTCCTCGAGGGGTCGCCGGAGGAGGTGGCGCACTTCATGCTGGTGCTCGACTCGATCAACTTCGGGTCGGGCTGGTTCCCGACGCTCCGGAAGCGGCCGGGCATGTCCGGCTATTTCACCGTCGCCTCGTCGCTGACCGACTTCTGGCGCTCGTCCGGAGGGTGGTCGGGCGAGGAACTGCGGTCCCTGACCGCGGAGGACGTCGCGGCCGTGCTGGGCCAGGATCCCGGGCACGAGCTCATGGGCCTCTACGCCGAGGCGCTGCGCGATCTCGGCCGCTTCCTGGCCCACCGCCGGTCGATCGACGTGGTGGCCGAGGCCGGCGGCTCCGCCGAGCGGCTCGCCTCGATGCTCGCCGCCGGCATGCCCTTCTTCGACGACGTCGGCTTCTGGAAGCGCGCCCAGATCACCGCGAACGACCTCGCTCTCGCCGGCGTGGCCGACTTCCACGACCTCGACCGGCTCACGATCTTCGCCGACAACCTCGTGCCGCACGTGCTCCGCGTGGACGGCGTGCTCGTGTACGACCAGTCGCTCGCCGCCCGGATCGACGCTGGTGAGCTGATCGAGCCGGGCGCCGAGGAACGCGAGATCCGCGGCTGCGCGGTGCATGCCTGCGAGGTGCTGTCCGAGCGCCTCGGGATGCCCGCCCGCCACATCGATACGGCCCTTTGGGCCCGCGGCCAGGCGCCCGGGTACAAGGCCGTGCCGCGACATCGGACCCGGACGGTGTTCTACTAACCGCCCGCGCTGTCCGGGCCGCCGCGGCGCTGGAGGGGGCGGACCTCCGTGCTCGGCTTGCGGCCGGTCTGCTCGGCCACCAGCTCCTCGAGCTCGTTCAGACGGTTGGCGAGGCCGCTGATGGCGTCGGCCACCGGGTCGGGCAGGTGGACCCAGTCGGCGTCGGGGCCGTCGGGCCGCTTGCCGTCCACCCGCACCGGGTGGCCGGGATTGCCGACCACGGTCGAGTTCGCCGGGACGTCGTGGATCACCACCGAGTTCGCGCCGATCTTCGACTGCGGGCCGATCACGATGGGCCCGAGCAGCGCCGCGCCGGCGCCGATCATCACCTCGTCCCCGACCGTGGGGTGGCGCTTGCCGCGCGCGAAGCCCGTGCCGCCGAGCGTGACGCCCTGGTAGATGGTCACGTCGTCGCCCACCTCGGCGGTCTCGCCGATCACGACGCCCACACCGTGGTCGATGAAGAGCCCCCGCCCGATCCGGGCGGCTGGATGGATCTCCACCCCCGTCACCGCGGTGGTCATGAACGAGATGACACGCGGCAGCAGGGGAACCCCCGACGAGTGGAGCGCGTGCGAGACCCGGTGCGCCAGCAGGGCCTGCACCCCGCGGTAGGTCATGAGCATCTCCACCCGCCCGACGCTCCGCGCTGCCGGGTCGCGCTGCTGCGCGGCGGCGAGGTCCTCGCGGACCTCCTGGGCGAGGCTGGCGAGGGCGCTCATGGCGAGAAGAACGGCGTGCTGATGTAGCGGTCACCGGAGTCGGGCAGGATCGCGACGATGCGCTTGCCGCGCATCTCGGGCTTCGACCCGATCTGCACGGCGGCCCACACGGCGGCGCCGGCCGAGATCCCCGCGTTCACGCCCTCCCGCCGCGCGCACAGGCGGGCGGTCTCGATGGCGTCCTCGTCCTCCACCGGGACGATCTCGTCGATCACGTCGCGGTTCAGCACCTCGGGCACGAAGCCCGGCCCGATCCCGTCGATCTTGTGCGGCCCCGCGCGCCCGCCGGACAGCACCGGCGACCCCGCCGGCTCCACCGCCACCACGTGCAGGTCCGGATGGTGCTCCTTGAGCCGCTCCCCGCACCCCGTGATCGTGCCGCCTGTCCCGACCGCTGCGACGAACACGTCGATCCGGCCGTCCGTGTCGCGCCAGATCTCCTCGGCCGTGGTGCGCCGGTGGATCTCCGGGTTCGCCGGGTTCGAGAACTGGTTCGGCACGAAGCAGTCGCCCCGCTCGCGACAGATCCGGCGCGCCTCATCGATCGCCTCGTTCATCCCGCCCATCGACTCCACCCAGACCACCTCGGCGCCGTACAGCCGCAGGAGCTTCTCGCGCTCGCGGCTCATGCCCTGGGGCATGGTGATGACGAGGTCGTAGCCCTTCGCCGCGCACACGAAGGCGAGCGCGATGCCGGTGTTCCCGGAGGTGGACTCGACGATGGTGCTCTTCCCCGGCTCGATGCGCCCCTCGGCCTCCGCCGCCTCGATCATGGCCACGCCGATCCGGTCCTTGACGCTCCCACCCGGGTTGTGCGACTCGAGCTTCCCGATCACCTCGGCGCCGCAGTCGGGCGCCACGCGGCCGAGCCTGACCATCGGCGTGTTGCCGACGAGATCCGCCAGGTTGTCCGGTATCGCCTTGGTGGGCGGCGAGACGCTCATCCGGGGGTCGAGGGTATCGGCCCGGCCCCTAGGCGCTACTCACAGAAGGCGATGAACGGGACTCCGATGATCGTCGTCTTGTGCGTCTGCGTGCTCACGCCGAACGTGATGCGCCCGCGCCCATGCGGACGCTTCGGCGTTCTCACGAGCGTGAGCTGGAACACCTGATCGGTGCTGTGGTCGACCGTCGCGTGCGGGAACTTCGCCTTGATCTGAGGGATCGTCGCGCCGATGCCCACGCCGCGCGCCTTCGCCCCGCCCGTGATGGTGATGTTGTCGACCTTCCGCGGGTTGTGGAGCGTGTAGTTCACGCTCCCCTTGAGCGGCGCCTTCAGCTTCGCCGAGCGGGTGTTCGCGGCGAGCTCACACCCCGGCCCGATCGGCCCGACCTTGCCGCGCGCGCGCAGGTCCGAGTGTGTGTCGCCGAGATGGACGCCGTCCACGCGGGTCGGCGTGATGACGGCGGCGGCGGCGAAAGCGGTTCCAGCTGCGGTCAACGCAACGACCAGGGCCAGGAGTAGCGACCGGCGGAGGGGGCTCATGGCACCAAGGTACCGGCGCGCCCGGAGCGACGCGCGCCGGTGCCGGCACGGCGAAGACGCTGCTCGCAGCCGACGAGTCGGTCCAGCCTGTCCCGCACCACTCGGTCGAAGCCGCGCCCACAGTCGACCCGCTCTCGGACGGGGCGCCGATCGCGGGACCGCAGGAGGTCCCTGCCTGGGCCGGCCGCGTAGCCGTCCCTGCCCTGGCCGCCGGAGAGCATGTCGTTGCCGGTCTGGCCCCGCAGGCGGTCCCTTCCGGCGCCGCCTCGGATCGTGTCGCCTCCGTTCCCGCCGCAGATCAGGTCGTTCCCCTCCAGGCCGGACAGCCTGTCGTTGCCCCCGAGCCCGGCGATCACGTCGCGCCGGGCGCTGCCCTGGAGGACGTCCCTGCCCCGCGTGCCCACGATCGTCGCCCGCTCGCCGCTGCAGGTGGCGGCTGCCGGTGAGGGATGCGGTGTAGGCGGCGGTTGCGCCGGGCCTGGGGTCGGCTCCGTCTTCGGCGGCGCCTGCGGCGAGCACGGGAATGGGCCGCTGGCAGGCTCGAGCCTGTAGACCGTGCCACCGATCGCCGCGACATAGATGTGAGCGCAGGCGTCTTCCCCGAACGAGACGACGTTGCTGGCGAACACGCCGAGGCCGGCATCGCCGCTCGAGCCGCCCGCGAAGAGCTGGACGGTGCGGAGCTCGCCGCCGAAGACGTCGTAGATGTCGGCGTAGACGTAGCGACCGAGCAGCGACGGAAGAGCTCCGTCGCGGATCACGTATCCGCCGTCCACCGAAGCCGCTCCCGGGGCGGGGTTCGCGTATTCGAGTACGGGCGGGACGGGGTTCGGAGGGAGCGGCGTGCAGGACGGCGCCGCCCCGGGTAGGGCTGGGTACCTTCGAGGCAGTTCCAGCCGAAGTTGGCCCCACGCCCGCCGCCGCGAGGCACGAAGTCGATTTCCTCACGGCTCGACTGGCCCACGTCGCCGATCGTCAGGTCTCCCGTGAGGCGATCGAACGAGAAGCGATACGGGTTGCGCAGGCCGTACGCGTAGATCTCATCCGCACCCGGGGCCGATCCCGCGAACGGATTGTCGGGCGGAATCGAATATTCGCCAGGGTGCGTCCCGGCCGGGTCGATTCTCAGCAGCTTGCCGTACAGGGTCCCGGTGGACTGGGCGTGCCCGTTCGGGTCCCCCTGGGGGCCGGCGTCGCCCACGGAGATGTACAGCAGCCCGTCCGGTCCGAACTGCAGCTGGCCTCCGTTGTGGAGAGTCGTCTCCAGATGTGGAATCTCGACCACCATTCGCCGGCTGCCCGGATCGGCGACGTCAGGGTCGTCCGCTGAGCGGCGGAACTCCTCGATGCGCAGGTAGTACTCCTCTGTCGAAACAGTCGAGTCTCTCGTATAGAAGACGTAGAAGAGCCCGCTCGTGGCGTAATCGGGAGCGAAGGCCATCGACAGGAGCCCGCAGGCCTCGCACCCGGTGAACACCTCCGGGATCGTCACGAACGGAGTCGCCTGGGTCGCACCGTTCTTGACGAGCCGAATCGTGCCCGCCCCTTCGACCACGAAGACGCGGCTGGGATCCCCGGGCGCTCCCGTCACGTGGTAGGGCAGATCGAACGCCTGACCGCCGAAGGGAGCGAGCTTCACGTCCTGAGCCTCGGCGGACGTGACGGGCACAAGCAGCACGATCGCGGCGATTGGGACGGCGGCCAGCGCCTGGATTGTCCCTCGCATCGCCTACTCCCGCCGCCCGGCGGCGTCGAGGGCCTCGGCGCGGTCCAGGAAGAACTCGACGCTCGTGATCGCCTGCTCCCGGACCGTCCAGACCATCGCCATCGAGAGCTCGCCCTGCGCCCCGCTCGCCTTCCCGCGGCCAAGCCAGCGGACCAGCACGACGACCCTGTCGCCCGCGTCGATCAGGTCCTCCGTCTGCTGGTCGAAGTCCAACGTGCCCATGCGGTCCAGGATCACATGCCGGACCTGCTCGATTCCTCGGTAGTTGGCGGAGCCGGGCCAGGCCGGATCTTCTCGCCATTCCACGTCCGGGTGGGCGGCTTCAAGGAAGACCGGGAGGGCGGCCTCGAAGCCCTCGGCGTCCATCACGTCGGTGACGCGCCGGACGACCTCGACGTTCTCCTCCGACATCGCCAGGCAAGTATCACGGCGCGGAGGGGAGGGTGCCACAGCCCGCCGGCGATGCGCTCATGCCACGACGAAGTGGCATCTTGGGCTTCAGCCGAGCACCTGTCCGTCGCCGAGGGTTTTGGCTACGAGGTGAGCGCGTGAGCGGGCCCCCGTCTTGACCATGGCGTTTTGGACGTGTTTGCGCACGGTGCTGGGGGCGATGAGCAGCTCGTCCGCGATCTCCGGCCCGGTGCGCCCCTGCGCCACGAGCGACACGACCTCGCGCTCGCGCTCGCTCAGCTGTCCGGGTGCGCCCTCGGTAGGCACGGGGCGGCGGAAATACCGCCCCCAGCGCGACGTGGTCAGCGCAACGAGCAGGATGTGGCCGCTGCCCGTCACGCCTTCCGTGTCGACTCCCCACTGAACCAGGACGCTGCTGCCGTCGGCGCACAGAAGTTCCGTCTCACCCGTGAAGTGACCGACGGCCAGCCGTTCCGCCCACTCTCGGGACGAAAGAGCCGGCCCATCAACGACGAAGCGGTGTCCAGGCTTGCCGACCAAGTCGTCGCGCGCGTAGCCAAGGAGCTTCAGACAGGCACCGTTGGCGTCGACGACGCGGCGGGGATGGTCGAGCAGCACCATCGCGTTACGCGACTGCCTGAACGCAGCCCAAAACAGCTCCGACAAGCTGTCCTGGCGCACCATGCCTCGCTCAACATAGGTCAGAACGGCACCTGGCGAGTGCCTCGGGGCCGAGCGACACTCAGTGCCACCCTCGCGTCCCTGAATACCTCAACCGTCGTACTGCGTTGAATGCTAAGGAGACGTAGGGTTGGAATGTCCCCCCGATGGGGTACAGCCATTGTGCTCCTCTTCTATCGGCCCGTCGGCTTGGGACTCGCAAAACCCCGTCGGGCCCGCAGGAAGGTCCTTGATGCAGTACCAAGCCAGTCTGGCCCACCCGTCCGCAAGGACGATCCTGGCCCCCTTGGTCGCGCTCGTGATCGGAGCAGCAGCCGCGACCGGAACCTATGCCCTGATCGACAACGGCAACGAAGCAATCCAAGCGTCGACGAGGTTGATCGTCGTCGAGACGCCGGCGCAACATTCCGCCGACATCCCCGGCAAGAACGAGGCCGCCACCGCGGTTGCAATCAACCCGACGCTCAGCGTCGCGGGCACCGACGAGGCGAGCACCGCCGCCGCGGTCTCGCAGTAAAGCGTCACCGAGCCGCGCGGTTTCGGCGCATTGCCCTAACCCAGAAGTTCCTACAGCTCCAACCCAGCAAGCGCCCCGCCCCGCGGGGCGCTTTGCTGAGTTAGCACCTCATCGCGCTGCGGCTCTGCACCCGACCCTGTTCATATGTAATACATGCGGAGCCGAGGGCAGGGCCAGCGCCACCTCCAAGCAGTCGCGCGTGACGACCATGCGGTCGTCAAGCCGGCCGACGCGGTCTTGTAGGTCCGTGGTGGCCGTCGACTAGTCGCACGCCCGGCCAGGCGCCGCGGTGCGAGTGCCGTCGCTGCGGGCCGACGAGGGCACCTGTGGCCGGTCGTGACCCAGTGGGCGACCGTTGGCCGCGAAACGGGCTCTCCCGAAGGAGAGCCCGTTGTCGCCGCTTGGTGGAACCTCTGGGGCTAACGGCCGCCCGGGCCCATCGGGGTGAGCGGCGGGTTGGCGCGCTCGCTCGAGTCCTCGTCACTGGCCTGATAGCTGGAGAGCGGGCTGGCCGACTGTGCGTCGGTCTGCGGGCCGCGGGTGCCCTCGTCCGGACCGCCATCGAAGCGCGTACCCGGAGGCAGCACGTCGGCCTGGATACCGCGGGTGCCCTCGTCGGGGCCACCGTCGAAGCGGGTGCCGGGCTGCAGCACCTGCGCCGACTTCGGCGCAATCGAGACCTTGGTGTCGGTGTCGTTGTTCGCCAGGATCACGACCGTCGCGGCGAGCGCGACCAGGGCGACGGCGAGCAAGGCACAAACGGCCTTGTAGTGGCTCTTCAGGACGACTGCGGGGTGCTGACGCTGGATGACCTGTCCCATGACTGACTCCTCTGTGGTGGTGGCTGACATCGGAGGCCATGGTCCGCCGTAGCGCTTGCAGCACGGCGACACAGCGGCAACAGAGCGGCCAGACGGGCGTCACACGCCGCTCTGCCTAAGCCGACGACCTTTCTCGACGCGGGGGCTCAGCTCCGCGCTCGCCATTGGTGAGCCTAGATCGAACCGGATACCGGGCGGCGATGTTGAGCCCTTGGTCGGACTCTTGCTTTGCATGTGAAGCAGCAGCGACGGTGGCGCGGGTCGACAGCTCGGTCCTCGCTCTCGACCATCGCGCAAAGCGGCAATGTCCCTTGCATCGATGCCGCGACGCGCAGATCTCCCCCAAGGTGTCCTTGTCCGACGCTGGGCCGGTCCATATGGTGGCCCTCGAGAGAGCGATGAGCGGCAAGCATCCCTTGCGTGGGCGATGGCGATCGGACTGGTCGGCTCACCGGCGATCGCGGCGGCCGCACCACCCAATGACAGCTTCGCCGATGCGGGTGAGTTGACCGGCTTCCCGGTCGGGGTGACGACAACCGTCCGCACCCGGCTACCAGCCCCGACGCCCGGCAGGGGACTCGTCGGGGCCGCGCGCTTTCGGCGTGACTTCCGCGGATGCGGTTTCCGCCGGCCCCGGGCTGCGTCTTCGCGGACGCGCCGCGGGGCATGCCGGACTGCGCGATTCCAGAGGGGCTGCGCGCCGCCGGCCCAGTCGTATACCTGGGCGACGGCGATGACACCGTGTCAGTTGCCTACTCGAACGCCGGAACGGTGATCAGCGGCGGCGCGGGCGACGACAGGATCCGCGCGAACGGCGAGATCGGCGGAGGGCCCGGCAACGATTGGATCTCACCCTTCAAACTCCACACCTCGGGCTTGCGGGTCACGGGTGGCCGCGGACACGACGTGATCGTGGGGACGAAGCTCCGCGACACAGTCGACCCGGGGCCGGGCAACGACGTGATCGACCTGGAAGGCGCATCGCGCTACGGCGGCGAGCACATCGACACGCGCGACGGCGAGACCGACTACCTGTTCTGCTACCGCCAGGATCGCGCCGACATAGACCAGTTCGATGAGTATCCGGACGATTTCTGCCGGCACGTTCGCCGCCAGGGCGGTCCCGCGCGAGCCATTCCTGACAGGGAGCCTTTCCACGACGGCGCCTGCGGACCGGAGCTGTGGCTCAGCTGTCCGGCGGACGGTCCGCTCGAGTGCTCCGGCGATGTGACCGTCACGCGCCGAGGTGCGGTGGTCTTCCGGAAGGACTTCCGCACGGAGCGCTACCGCCGCTCCAACGCGACCGTCGAGCTACCGTTCCGTGCCGGCCGACGCAAGCTACGCGGCTACGAGGGCGACGTCAGGATCACGGTCCGCTCACACGACCGTGCCGGCAGGCTCAGAACCGCCGCGCGGACGTACGACTACCCGGACGGGCCCTACCGCGACCTGCGTGGGGCTGCGGGATTAGGCGGATTTTCGCGTCAGCAATGCCGCTGGAGCGGCGCAGGGCGCTACGCGGAGGCCGCCAGGTCGTCCGCGTTCGTCCTTGCCACCGCCGCGTCCAGCACGGCGTACTCGGCTTCCACGACCGCCGCCTCGGCGAAGTCGATCGCGTCGAGCGCGTCAGCCTCCGCCCAGTCGGCGCCGCGCTGGGCGTCCTCGACGTCGAGCTCGGTCTTCTTCTCTGTGATGCGCGTTCGGATTCGCTGGACGTGCTGGTCCCAGCTGCTCTGGACGTCGTTCCAGTGGGCTTCAGCCTTGTCGGACGTGTCCTGTGCCTTGGCGCGCAACTCGGCGGCGCGATCGTCAGCCGCCTTGCGCGCCTGCTCAGCCGTCGCGCTCAACGCGGCTCGGTCCTGCGAAGCGGCCTCCTTGATCTCGCTCTCGGCCTTCTCGGTTCGCTGTCTGAGTTCGGTGAAGCGGTCTGACGCCGACATGTCCGCGACTCCTCCTCCGAGGTGGATGATGGAAGGAGATCCGGTATAGCACGCCCCGAGGTTGCGCGTCATTCACATCTGAGACGCCTCTGAATAGACGGCCGCGGAGTCATTCGCGAACGATCCACAGCGCTGGGCGATTCTGCTCTGCGGCTAGCACAGCAGCCTGCCACCTGCCGGGCAGGTCTTCAAACGTGGCGGCCTCGAGCAGCGCCTCTTGGAACTCTCGCCGCTGAAGCCCGCTCGACTCTGAGAGCGGTGGGTAGCCGACGACGCTCTCGACGCGCCGGCTCAGCTCGGCGCTCGGCATCGGTTCGCAGTTATCGCTTGGACCCAAGCGGTCACAAATACTGGGGTTAGCACGAGTTCCTTATAGAGGTGGCCCCGATGTCCGGGCGCCGAGCCCGGCGTAGGGTGCGCGTCATCCCGACCATCGGAAGCAAAGGGGACTAGCATGCCCGCCAACCTTCGGCCTTACGCCGCCCCGGCGACGCTCGTTTCCCTGGTGTTGATCGCCTTTGCGGTGGTCGGCGCGACCGCCGCGAGCGGCGGGGGGGTGCTGGCGAGCCAGGTGAGCTGCGGCGAGAGGATCACCGCGGACACAACCCTCCAGCAGGACCTCGTCAACTGCCAGAACCACGGCATCGTGATCGCCGCCGACGGTGTCACGCTCGACCTGAACGGCCACCTCGTCGATGGTGACGGGACCCCCGCTGCGGACTGCGACCAGCGGAAGGAGCCGTGTGATTTCGGAGTGTTCAACGACGGCCATGACGGGGTCACCGTGATGAACGGCTCCGTGCGGGAGTTCGCGGTCGGGGTGTTGTTCGGCACGGCCAGCGGGAGGGCACGCGACAACCGCGTATTGGGCGTTTCCGCGACCAGGAACCAGTTCGCCGCTATCGGGATCTTCTCCCAGGTCCGAGGCCTGGTCCGAAACAGCTCGGGAAACGGCTCGCTGGACCGCGACGGCGGCATCGGGCTGGTCTTGGGCGATTCGCATCACGTCCGGATCGTGGGCAACTCGTTCCGGCACAACGCCCACGTAGGCATGGAAACCTTCGAAAGCGACCGCTACTTGATCAAGCGGAACCTGTTCTCCCGCAACCACCAGGAGGCCATCCTCATGGGCGGGCGCGACAATCAAGTGAGGCGCAACCGCCTCGTTCGGAACGGCAGCGGTATGTCGCTCGGCGGTAGGGGCAACGTGGTCGCCCATAACCGCATCGTGGGAGGCCACGACGGCATCCGCGTTGAGAAGGGACGCGACACCCTAGTCGCCGACAACCTCATCGTGGACACCCGCCGCTGGGGCATCACACTCGGAATTCTCGAACCGTTCATCGGCGGTGCCGACAATGTTGTTCGCGGAAATACCGTCAGACGGAGCGGCGTGGATGGGATCGCCGTCGTGAAGAAAGAGCGGCACAGCGTGCTGGTGCGCAATGTCGTCACAGGGTCGGGAGACGACGGTTTCGACATAAACAGCAGCACAATGACGCTGACGGGTAACCGCGCCAAGCGCAACGCCGACCTCGGCATCGAGGCGGTGTTCGGCGTCATCGACGGCGGCGGAAACGTCGCCCGAAACAACGGAGACCCGGGCCAGTGCATGAACATCTTCTGTAACTAAGACCCGGCGGTCTGGCTTGGCAGCAGGGATCACCGGCGACCTTCCCCTCCTCAGCGGGATACTGGGCGGGCGATGTCGCAGGAGAACGTGGAGATCTGGCGCGCAAATCTCGAGGCCCTGCTCGCTCAGCTCGCCGCCGGTTCCACTCCGGAAGGAACGATCTCGACTCTGGCCGAGATCTGGGATCCGCAGGTCGAGTTGGACGCCACAGACGCGAACGCACTGGACCTCAACAGGGTCTATCGCGGTCCCGACGAAGTTCGGCAGTTCTGGCAGGAGTGGTTTTCCGCCTGGGAGACTCTTTCTTTCGACTATGAGCTGCTCGATGCCGGGGAGCGCGTCGTCATGCTCGTGGACATGCAGATGCGGGGGCGGTCCACTGGCATCGAAGTCCCGTTTGGGAAGTTTGCATGGGTCAGCACTTTCCGGGATGGGTTGGTCGTTCACACGAAGCTCTACATGAGCCAGTCCCAAGCCCTCGAAGCCTCCGGGCTGCCCGAATAAGGCGATGTCGCAGGAGAACGTGGAGGTCTTCAGGCGCGGAGTTGAGGCGTACGACCTCCGCGACATCGACGCGCTCTTGGAGGATCTCGACCCCGACGTGGAGTGGCAGCCGGTGCTTCAGGTGCTGCTCGGAGGTGGGGCGACCGTGTACCGAGGACACCAGGGCGTTCGTGACTGGTTCCGCGAGTTGGATGCGGCGTTCGCCGAGTTTCACGTCGAGATCGCTGAGATTCGAGACCTTGGTGATCGGCTCGTCGCGAGCGGCCGGATGCGTGCGCGTGGCAGGGCAAGTGGAGCCGAGATCGATTCACCGCTCGCCTACCTGATCGATTTCCGCGACGGGAAGGTGCGCCGTATTCGGACCTTCCTCGACCAGACAGAGGCCCTCGAAGCCGTGGGGCTACGGGAGTAGGCGGGACTCGCCCGCCGACGATCGCCTGCCATCTACGCCACCGCCCCCGCCGAAATTGCCGCCCAGGCGCCGAAATAGAGGGTCACAGCCCCGAAAATCGGCGCCGACCGAGCCCCGGGACCCACGAAACCGCTCTCCAAAGCGGAATCGCGGCTTTCTGAGGATTTTGGAGTTTTTTTCGCGGCGACCCACCCGGCGCCTAGGGAGGGGCGGTGTGTGGCTGGGTGACCCTCCCTCTGGTATTCGCGGGATACTCGGCGGGCGATGTCGCAGGAGAACGTGGAGATCGTGCGCACCGGCGTCGAGGCGTTCAACGCGGGCGACTGGGATCGCTATTTCGATCAACTTGATCCCGATGTCGAGTGGTGGGACCGTGGGGACGAACCCCACGCGACCGTGCATCGCGGGCACGAGGGCGTCCGCGCATTTCTGGCTGACCTCGCTGAGACGGCGGAGATTGGGGTGCAAGCGACGGAGTTCATCGACACCGCCGAGTGGGTGGTTGTCTCCCTTAGGCTCCATGGTCACGGAAAGACCAGCGGCGCAGAGTTCGAGGAGCACGAGGTCCACGCATTGAGGCTCCGCGACGGCAAGATCGTCGAGGTCCGCGAGTACCGAACCAGGGAGCAGGCCCTCGAAGCCGTGGGGCTGCGGGAGTAAAACCAGCGGCTCTGGCCGCCGATGATCACTGGCATCGGGCCACCGCCCCGGAGTTTCTTTCGCAGCGGCCTGGGGCGGTCGAGCGCGTAGCCGCGCTACGCGAACGGTCCCCCCTTTGAGCCTCGGCGCCCGTGACGCGCAGCCCTTCTTGCAGAACCGCGCCCAGCCCTTCGCCCGGTCGCGCGCCCGGGCCTCGAACGGCTTGCCGCACCCCTCGCACTCGGCGGTGATGAACTCCCGGCACCAGCCCGTGCCGCAGTACAGCTGCCGGGCCGACGTCTTCGTGTACGTGTCGCCGCCACAGTTCGCACGTCGCCTCACAGGGGAGCAGCCGCACATACGGCTTCGTGACGATCGGGTTCGTGACGCCGGCCCGCCACCTGCGGTTGTACCCCGCCTTCGTCGAGCACTCGTCGCAGTACATGCACCGCTTCGGCACGAACGTGTTGTCGCAGCCCTCGTCCGCGCAAACACACACGATCAAGGGGGACGCCTCTACCACCACAGCGGCCATCACCCGACCGTCCCAACTAGCCGCGAGAAAAAATCCGTCATCACCACTCCCTCGACGTGTTGACGCCGCCCTCCTCGGCGGCCCTCAGGCGCTCCTGGAGGTGCGTCATGGTTCGCCTGTTGCAGCTGCGGTGCTCCGGATGCCGCGTGCCGAACACCTCGCGCAGCTCCGCGTCGACATGCCCGAGGTCCCACGAACGCGGGTCGTCGGCACGCCCGGCGTCGGACACGGCGGCCGCCAACAGAAGAACACCTCGCCGGCGCGCATCCTGGCCGCGAACCGGGCACGGGCAGCCTTATGCATTGACCCGTACCGGTGGTTCGAGAACTTGCCCCTGCCCCTAGGCATCAGGCACCGTGATCGGGGGGGAGAAATAATCGAGAGGGGGTTCCGGGACCGTCCCCGTGTATAGAAAACGCCCCCGTACCCCCTGGTCAGCGCTTCGGTGCGGGCACCGTCTCGATCTTGGGTGACTTGATCTTCGGCGGGCTCGACATGGGGGTCTTGGGATAGTCGACGCTCGGTGTTGTGGTCTTGGGTGAGGCCATTGGGTTCCTCTCGCGTTGGGGTCACGGCAGCCCCGCTGCCGCTCGGCTTCGGCGTCAGCTGCCTTGTCGATCAACTGGTCGATAAAGCAGCGGAACTCCTGTTGGAGATCCGGGCTCTGTCGGTCCCAGTCCCGTCCGCCGTTGCTGGCGAGACGGAGCAGCTCGCGGGCCATGGCGTCGAGCCCGGCCTCGGTCAGCTCGTGCATCGCGAGCGGCGTAGACGTGGCGCATGTAGGTGCGGTGGGCGTTGCGGCGGATGTAGAAGCGGAGCGGCCTGTGCTGGGGGTACGCGGTCCGCTTCTGCTCGGAAGGCTCGAGAAGGGCCCGCAGCATCGCTATGCCGTCTGGGTCTAGCGAGGCAGCCGCCACGACTCACTCTTTCGGGACGGCAGCACGGGGCGGTGGTCCTTCGGGGGCAGCACGCCTCGGCTCAGCACGCCGCGCCGGTACTTGGGGCTGGTGGTGCGTCCGCGCTCGAGCTCGGCGCGGACGTTCGCGAGCGAGCGGGCGTGGTCGCGGGCGGTCCGCAGGTCGCGCCTGTCCGCGAGCTTGAACAGCTCCGGGCGTTGGCGGGCGAGCCAGTAGTCCGGCGACACGTGCGTAGTGCCCGCCGTGATCGCGGTTCGCTCGGACGGATCGCGCTGCGAGACGAACGTTCCGCTCTTGGCCGCGACCAGCATCCCCCAGCCCGGGCTGTTGCGCGGCCGGCCGCCGGCCTGCATCGGTGGAAGCGTGGCGGCGGCTTCCTCAAGCGCCCGCCATTGCGGATCGCTGGCAATCGTGTTCATCGGCCCGCCAGCCGGCGCCGCGGCGGCCTGCCCTCGCCCACGTCGGGGCGAGCCGGTTCGAAGAAGTTCCCGTGTGCCTTCAGGATCGGGTGGTTCGCCCTGACGATCGTCCCCTGGCGGACCACACCGCCGGGGAACTCCTCGAGCGCGTTCTGCTCGATCCACTCGCTCGCAATGCTCGTGGTCGCCTCGAACAGCTCCGGCGAGTTGGGGCGGTCGCTCTAGCCCTTGATCGTGCTTCTCGCCGTTCCCGCGCTGCTCGTCGTCGCCTACCAGTTGGGGAAGTCGCAGGGGACGAAGATCGAACGCGAACGGCTCGAAGGCCGCTAAGTCGCCGGCTGATCGTGGCTCACAAGAGCCACAGATCTGGGACAGTGTCCAGCCGACGCACCAACGCTAGAGCGTCTGCTTGAGACGCTCATGGGCAGGCCGCGAGCTCAGGCTCCCCAGCCGACGGCGTCCCCCGTGTCGAGCGTGCGCCAGAACGTCACGCTCGGCTCCGACGTTACGCCAGCCGCCTCCATGACCGGCCGGATGTCCGGCTGCGCCTGCTCCATGAAGGCCTGGAAGTTCTCCTGGTCGGGCCACTCGTCGACGGCCATGAACTCGCCGTCCGAGCCGTACCAGCGATGCGCGATGAGCCCGTTGCGCTTCGCGACATCCATGATGCGCCCGATCGTGTCGGCCTTGGCGGCGACCGTTTCTTCGAACCTCGCCGGATCCCCGCTCACCCGCAGGGTCGTGATCACCGACATGGATCCTCCCTTTCTCGTTTGGCTGCGTGACCCTACACCGACACTGTCCACGCTTGAGATTGTCGGCGTTGACGGGCGACCCGGGTCGGCGGGGTTGATTTCAATGGGAACATGTGTTCGTGACATCGCAGGGCAGCACCTACTCGCAGTTCAAGCGTGCCCTCGAGCGGCGCAACTTCATGCTGGCCTGGACGATGGCCGCCGAGCTCCCCAAGGTCCCCCTTGCGGATGGACTCGAACTGTTGCTGCTCGCCCATGATGCGGAGCCGGCGAGGTTCGATCGGGCCGTGCCGCGCTGGCATGCGCGGCTTTGCAGCGAGCAGCGGCTGTCGAGCGGCGAGGCGCAGTTGGCGCTCGCGGCCTTGAACTCTCTGCCGGGGCCGGGCGCACAGTCCGGCGTCCAGTCGCTCGCGGCCGTGTGCGAGACCCATGGCTTGGGGCGGGAGGTTCAGGTGCTTCGGACGTGGCTCAGTCGCCGCTGACGACTCGCAGCTTCGGCCGGGTCTGCTCCGCCGCGATGATCGCCGCCTGCCACTTCCCCGGCAGGTCGTCGAAGCCGTCGGCGTCGAGTAGCGCGCCGTGGAGCTGATGGACGAGGAGTATCGCGTCGGACTACGCGAGACACTCAGTAACCACCGGGTCGATACCGAAGACCGGACCCTGGCCGAGGTACAGAACGCGCTGGCGCAAGCCTCGCGCCTTCTCATGCATCCGACAGCTCAAGCGCGTTTACGCGACGCCATCGAGGAAACCGAGCGCGCCCTAACCCGCCTCAAGGAATACCACGGTCAAGCGGCGGACTCCTAGCGTCACCACGCACGCCGTAGGACCGCCACGTCGCGGCGGCCGGCGAAAGCGCGAGCAACACGCCGAGGCAGCAGACTCATAGGCGCACGGGATTCCTGCGGGGCCAGTCTTTCGTTTCATGAGTGGCCTGACGACCTGCGCGCGCCTATCCGCAGGCGCTCGGAGCGGTCTGTCCGAATCGGAGGCAGCGGTCGACCCGCAGTGGCGGCTTGTCGCGCCTGATCGTGAACCGGGTGTACTTCCCGACCCTGTCCCGCTTGGTGACCCGCAACTCGAGCCTCACGCCGGCACGCAATTCGCTCCCGGCAAGTGGCCGCACCCGCGCCGGTTTCCGGCCCATGAGCTGGGTGTGGCGCCTGAAGGGGCAGGTGGCCCCGCGGCAGATCGTCGTGACCCGAGTGCAGACCGGCGCCGTCACGCTGAGGAAGCGGATGCGCGCGCCGGTCCTCGTGAGCTGCCCGACGATCCGGACCACCGGGAACGGGCTGAGGGGCGGAGAAGTGAAGATTTCGTTGACCGGCCCTCCGGCGCCGACATTCATCCTCACGCTCCGGACGACCGGCGCGCCCTGGAGCGGCGTCACCCGGAGGGCCACGGTGTGCAACCCGGGCTGGAACGCGTGGAGCGCTTCCCCACCGAACGCGTCGTCGAACGCCCCGTCGCCGTCGAAGTCCCACTCCTCGTCGAATACGACGCCGTCGGGATCGCACGCGTACGACACGAAGCGAACGGACTGGCCCGCGACCGGGGCGCTCGGGAAAAAGCCGAAGCCGGCGTCCGGCGGCTCGTTGGCGGTTACCGCCGAGGCGGCCGTCAGGAGGGCGAGAACACCGCAAACGGCCGCCACCCATCCGTGCAGGCGCGAGTCCACATAATCAGCCTAGCGCCGCATCGAGACCTCGAAATCGAGCCCTAAAGCCTGGAATCAGCGTCATCCGGGAGGGCCGACCCCAACGGATTCCCTTCCAGCCGCGAACTCGCCGGGATTTCGGCGATTTCTGAGTTTTTTTCGCGGCGACCCACCCGGCGACTAGGGACGGGCGGTCTGTGGTTGGGTGACCCTCCCTCTGGTGTTCGCGGGATACTGGGCGGGCGATGTCGCAGGAGAACGTCGAGGTGGTGCGCCACATCTACGAGTCGGGGCTGTTCGATCGAGACCCCGAGGAGCTCTTGGAGCTCGCGACCTCCGACGTTGAGTACGTCAATCCTCCCTACGCGGTCGAACCGGGTGTGCGCTACGGGCTCGTCGCCGTCGCGGAGGCCATGCGCCGCTTCGCGGAAGTCTGGGAGAAATCCCGCCACGAGCTCCGCGAGCTGCACGACTGTGGGGACATTGTCGTGGCCGCCGTCAGTTGGCACATCCGCAACCGGGGAAGCGGGATGGAGCTCGTCAACGAAGAGGCCCACACCTGGACCCTGCGCGAGGGCAGGATTGCTCGGTTCGAGTGGGGGCAGGATGTCGGGGCGGCTCTCGAGGCCGCGGGCTTTCCCGAGCAGACCGCTCGCGATTAGTTAGCCGACCACCCGGCCGACGTAGGCTGAAGCCGCTAGACCGCCGTCTCGTTACGCGCCCACCATAGGACTTCCACTCGAATCCCGTCTGGATCGAAGACGAAGAATGCGTAGTAGTTCTCGATGTCGCGATCTTCCTCGGGAGGGAAATGAATATTCGCGTTCTCTGCGACGCAGCGTGAGTAGGCGGCGTCGACGTCATCGCGCTCGTCGACCTCGAACGCGAGGTGCTCAACTCCCACGGAGTAGTAGCGGTACTCGCCCTCATCCGCGGGTCGCAGTCCAAGCCCCGCGCGGGTCGTCGGTTCCTGCAGGTACACGACTTCCTCGGTTCCTCGGTAGGTCGGGTACCGGAGCTCCTTTGTCCAACCTAGCGGCTCCAGAAGGGCGCGGTAGAACGCGAGGGATCGCTCGACATCCGTTACGGCGAGATCGACGTGGTGGATGGGCATCGCTGGCACAAGTCCTCCCAGGGTCGCGTTCGCCCGACCCTAGCGTCCACCGACCCGGCCCTCGAAGCCGCCGGCTGGCCGGAGTAGCGCGCTCACGCCTGCGCCCTCGTCGTCTGCTCGCGGCGTGTCTCTCGGCTGTGGCAGGGCTTGCAGGTGGAGACGACGTTGTCGAGGTCGTACGGGGCGCCGCCGTCCTCCATCGCTATGCGGTGGTGGACCTCGTTCGCGATGCCGAGGCAGCCGTCGTGTTCGAGCTCGCAGAGCGAGTTGAGGAACAGCTTGTGGCGGCGGAACATGGCCCAACGCTTCCGCGCATACATCCTGTTCCGCTCCTTGGCGTCGGCGCGGCGCACCCTGGAGCGTTCGGTCTCCCGGGCTTTGCGGTGCTCGTCGCAGCGTCCGCGTCCGGTGGCCGGGTTGGGGCAGCCAGGCTCGAGGCAGAGGCGTATCGGCATCAGCCGCCGGCCTCCTCGCGGTAGTCCTCGACGTCCAGGCCGAGCATCCCGCAGACGGACTCGAGCATCCATTGCTCGTTGCGATTCAGCTCGCGGGCCGTGCAGCCGTCGTCGTAGATCACGGTCTTCCACGGCTCCTCCGTCCTTGGCGAAGGCGTTGGCGGCGTCGATGATCCGTGCGAAGTAGCGCATCTCACCCTGGCCGAGCGTCTTGCATGGGTCGTCGGTGACGATCAGCCGGTAGGGACGGTCGGCAGGGTGGGCGGTCACTCCGGCTCGCAGCGAACCCGCCTGCTATCACCGTCTGGGATAGGAGGACCCTCCTCCCGTACACCAGGAGAGCCAACTACGTATAAGGCTCTACCTCCCTCAGTGCTGCCGTTCCTGGTTCCTTGTTCCTGGTCCCTGGTTCCTGGTGTACGGGAGAGGCAAGAATCGCTGTCGCAAAGCGGACGGCCAGCCTTGTATCGGGTGGCCTCCAGTCCGCAGCCGACACACGCTCGGAGGGCGCCGGCCTGGGCGTTCACGCGGCCACCTCGAGCTTGACCCGGCGTCCTCGTCCGCACCGGCACCTGAAGACCTCGACCACGGTCGCGATCCCCTTGCTCGTGTCGCCACGGACGGCTTCGCGCCGGCCGTACAAACTCGAGCCGCAGCCCTTACAGGCGAGCGGGTCGTGTGGCCTCCGCCACGGAGGCGAGCTTGTCGTCCCCCGGTACGGGTTATCCTGAGTCGTGATCGCGGGCATGGCGATCTCCTCCTTCTCGGCGCCGGGTTACTGCCCGGCGTCGGTCGTTCTGTCGGGTGCCGCCCGGCGTCGGAGGTGACTGCGGACCAATCTGCGGACCAATCAGGGGTCCGCAGAGGGGGCCACAGGAGGCCGGAGCGGGTGAGAAACCCCGTAGCAGTGCGGGATTCCGCTCTACGGCGGAGCGGTCGTTAGATGTAGTACATCGGCGTCGCCGAGTCGCGCGCCTCGCGCTCGGCCACGTCGGCGATCGTCGCGCCGGCCAGCACGCCTCGCACGGCCTCGGTCGCCTCGGTCCAGATCGGGCCGCTCGCGGCCGCCTCGGCGCCCAGCTCGCCCTCGAGGAGCTCGACCACCTCGAGCACGGTCACCTCGCTCGGCTGGCGGGCGAAGGTGTAGCCGCCCTTCACACCCCGCTGGGACTGCAGGATCCCGGCCCGGCGCAGGGTCGCGAACAGGCCCTCGAGGAACTGCACCGGGATGTCGCGCGCGCGGGCGAGATCGCCGATCGGCACCGGCCCCGAGTCGCCCCGGCGGGCCAGCTCGGAGAGCGCGCGGAGTGCGTACGGCGACTTGCTCGTGATCACCAGCACGCGGACGACTCTACGGTATGGGCATGCGCCCTCTGAGGCTCGATCTGTGGCTTCCGCCGCTCGTTCTGATGGGCGTGATCTTCGCCTTCTCGGCCCAGCCCAGCCTCAACTCGGGGCTCGGCCTGATCGACCACATCGGCCGCAAGGTCATCCACTTCGCCGAGTACGGCCTCCTCTGCTTCCTGTGGTGGAGAGCCCTCCGCAGCGTGACAAATGAGCGAAGAGCGGTTCTACTGGCGTTCGTGCTTGCGAGCGGCTACGCGATCACCGACGAGTTCCACCAGACCTTCGTGGAGGGGCGCCACGGCACGCCCGTGGACTGGCTGATCGACTCGGCGGGCGCCGGGCTCGTGGCGGTCCAGCTCTGGCGGACGCGTGTCAGGTCCGGCGGCATGATGCGCCGGGTCCCGATCGACTCCGCGGCGCCCATCGTGGTGTTCGCGCTGTCGCGCCTTGTCGTGTCGATCGCCGCCCTCACGGCCGTCGCGATCGTGGGCTTCCCCTACGACGGCCGCGGCGGGCCTCGTGCTGGCCGTCTTCGTGCTGTGGTCGGTCGGGGTGCTGGCGATTGCGCGTCGCAACCCGGAGCGAGCGCTCCACCCGGCCGTGCCGGCGATCGACTTCGCGCTCCTCCTCGCCATCGAGCTCGTCGCCCCGGACACGCTCGTCGGCGTGCAGTTCGCCGCGCTGTTTTTGATCGCCGCCCACGCGCACTTCCAGGGCGAGCGGCGCGGAGTGATGATCGGGGCGCTCGCAGCGGGCGTCCTGATCGCGGGCGGCGCGATCCGCGGCGACGCTCCGGTCGACAGCGACCTCCTCATCTTCTACGAGGTCGTCTTCTTCCTGTCCGCGATCGCCACCTCGGCGGTGGTCGGGCTGCTGCGCACCTCCGAGTCGGCGTCGCGCCTGCGGGCGCGCGAGCTGTCGAGGCGCACCATGCAGGCCGAGAGCGAGGTGCGCCGGCGGGTGGCCGAGTCGATTCACGACGGCCCCGTCCAGGAGCTGATCGGCCTCGACATGATCCTGTCGGCCGCCCGCGGCGAGCCCGACGAGGCGCAGGTCGGGAACCTGATCGACGAGGCCCGGGACCTGGTGAGCCGCAACGTGCGCGCGCTGCGCGACGAGATCGTCGAGCTCGGCCCCTACGCGTTCCAGGAGATGTCGTTCGAGACGGCGATCGAGAACTGCCTGCCGGTCTGGCAGCGCCGCTTCGGCATCGAGGTGCGCCTGGCGATCGAGCACCTCGACCTGTCCCCCGAGATGGCGGGCGACCTCTTCCGGATCGCTCAGGAGGCCGTGGTGAACGCGGGGCGCCATGCCGAGGCCGGCCGGGTGGAGATCTCGCTCCGCGCCGTGGGCAACCAGATCGAGCTCCGCGTCGCGGACAACGGCAAGGGCTTCCACGGGATGAACGGCATGGACCGGATCAACGGAGTCTCGTCCGAGCCCGGCCACCTGGGCCTGGCCAGCATGCGCGAGCGTGCCGAGCTGCTCGACGGGGAGCTGACGATCGACTCGTCGGACCGCGGCACCAGGGTCATGGTGCTCGCGCCGGTTAAGCCTGTCGCGGCGTAGTGCGCAAGCACCGGGCCGTGCCCGGTGCGCCGCGATGCTTTCTTAGATCCAGCCGCGCTCGGTGGCGATCAGGACCGCCTGTGCGCGGTCCACCGCGCCGAGCTTCGCGTAGGTGTTGTGGAGGTGCGTGCGCACCGTGCTCGTCGAGAGCTCCAGCTCGTGCGCGATCTGCTTGTAGACCTTGCCCTCCGCAAGGCGCTTCAGCACCTCGACCTCGCGGGTCGAGAGCGGGCACGGATCGACGTTGCGCTTGGCGTTGCCGGTGCCCTGCGGCAGCTCGTACATGACCGAGCGAAGCTGCTCCGTGGTGAGCCCGCACGCGCGCGCCGCCTGCAGCAGCTGCTTCGGGTTGACGGTCTGGCCGTGCCCGTAGTGGGCAAGCATGTCGGCGAGCCGCACGAGCGCGGCCTCACCCTGTACGTCGTCGGCGTGATGACGCTCGATCGCCGTGGCGAGCCGGTTCGGCAGCGCCCACCGGCGGGCGAGCACGCCGCCCACGAGCGCGTGGTCCACGCCAAGCTCGAGCCGCTCCTTGTGGAGCCGCTCCTCGGGCGTGCGCGCCGCGCCGTGGATCTGCGACGGGTAGCCCGGATACGCGTGCGTGAGAACGAGCTTGCCGACGTCGTGCAGGAGCGCCGAGCAGAGCAGCTGGTCGCGGTCCTCGTACTCGAGCTCGCGGGCGAGCCGGTCGGCCGCAGCCTGGGTCGCCACCGCGTGGAGGCGGAAGCGCTCGGGCATGAGGTCCCAGCCCGGCGTGCGCTCGAAGAAGTCGAAGGTGGCGGTGCGGGCCGCGAGCGTCTCCACGCCCTCCGGCGAGAGGATCTCGACGGCCTCGGGGATGCTTGCGATCTTGCCCTTCTTGCGCTGGGCGGACCGGTTCGCGATGCGCAGCACGGTGATCACCAGCGCGACGTCCGACTCCACCGCCTGGACCACCTCGCCCACCGAGGAGCGGTCCTCACGCACGACCCGCAGAACGCGGTTGCGCGACTCGGCCAGAGCCGGGAAAGCCTCGAGCGCCTCGAATGCGGCGGTTAGCCGGCGGCCGTGACCTTCGTTATGGCGCGCGGCGGAATCCTGGCCGGCGGCCTGCTTGATGGAGGGCGAGGCTTCCACAGTCACCGGGGGTATCGGCAGGGGTGGACGAAAGGTTGAGTTCTAGACGCTATTTCGCTTTCTGCAGGGCTTTATCGAGCCTCGCGAGCGTCTCCTCGCGCCCCAGCGCCGCAACCGACTCGAAGATCCCGGGCGACACCGTCGTGCCGGTCAGGGCGACCCGTAAAGGCTGGAAGACCTCCTTGGGCTTCACCCCCTGCTGGTCCACCCACTCGCGAAGCACCGACTCGACGCTCTCGGCATCGAACGGCTCCGGCACCGACTGCACCACGCTCACCAGCACGGGCCAGTCCGTGTCCTCACCCCACTGGCGCCAGGCCTTCTCCTGAAAGTCGCTCGGCCGTTCCACTAGCGTGCCCGCGAGTGGCCAGAAGTCGGCAAGTGTCTGCATCTTCTCCCGGGAGATCGCGACGATCTCGATCGGGATCTCGCGTCCGGAGAACTCCTCGAGACGCCGGTGGAGCTCCTCGACGGGAAGCTCGCGCATGTAGCGGCCGTTCATCCACCTGAGCTTCTGCTCGTCGAAGACGGCGGGGTTCTTCGACACCCGCTCGAGCGCGAACCGCTCGACCAGCTCGTCGGTGGTCATGAAGGTGGTGCTCTCGTCGTAGCCCCAGCCGAGCAGTGCGATGTAGTTGCGGATCGCCTCCGGCAGATAGCCCTGCTCGCGCACCTCCTGCACCGACGCCGCCCCGTGGCGCTTCGACAGCTTCTTGCCGTCGGGCCCGTGGAGCAGGGGGATGTGCGCGTACACGGGCGGCTCGGCGCCGAGGGCGCGCACGAGCATCAGCTGGCGCGGCGTGTTCGACACGTGGTCCTGGCCGCGCACCACGTGCGTGATGCCCATGTCGCGGTCGTCCACCGCTACGGCGAGGTTGTAGAGCGGGCTGCCGTCGGAGCGCTGGATGACGAAGTCCTTGATGGCCGAGTGGGGAGTCGTGATCTCGCCGAGCACGGCGTCGGTGAAGGTGATCTCGCCCTCGTCCGGGACGCGGAACCGGACGGCGCCCTCGTCCTCGTAGGCGGCGCCGGAGTCGAGCAGCTGCCCGACCGCGGCCTGGTGGTTCTCCCGGCGCTCCCACTGGGAGAGCGGCCCCTCGTCCCAGTCGAGCTCGAGCCAGCGGAGCGCGTCGAGGATGAGGTCGACGTTCTCGGGCGTGGAGCGCTCGCGGTCCGTGTCCTCGATGCGCAGGACGAACTCGCCGCCGCTGCCACGCGCCAGCAGCCAGTTGTACAGTGCGGTCCTCGCGCCGCCGATGTGCAGCACGCCTGTTGGAGAAGGCGCGAAACGTACCCTCATCGGCAGCGATGCTAGTTGGAGCCCACGTATCGACGGCAGGCGGCCTCGTGGCGGCGCACGAACGCGCGGTCGAGCGCGGGTGCGAGGCGATGCAGGTGTTCAACCAGTCGCCGCGCGCGTGGCGACCCACGCGCTGGAAGCCGGACGACGTCGCCGAGTTCCTCTCCCTCATGAAGAAGGGCCCGGTCGAGTCGGCGACGATCCACGCGGTCTACCTGATCAACCCGGCCACGAAGGACCGCGAGATGCGGAAGAAGTCCGCCGACTCGCTGATCCACGCGCTGCGGATGGGCGACGAGATCGGGGCCGACGGCGTCGTGCTTCACCCCGGGTCGACCGTGGGCGAGCCGCAGGACGAGGCGCTCGCGCGCGTGGGCGAGATGCTGAAGCACGCGCTCGCCGAGTCCGAGGGGTGCCGCCTGCTGCTGGAGAACACCGCCGGCGCCGGGAACACGCTCGGACGCTCCTTCGAGGAGCTGCGCGACCTGATCGACCTGGCCGGCGGAGACAGGCGGATCGGCGTGTGCCTGGACTCGTGCCACATGTTCGCCTCCGGGTTCGACATCACAACGGCGAAGAAGGTCGGCGAGGTGGTCGAGCACTTCAAGACGACGGTGGGCATCCGCCGCCTCCGCTGCCTGCACGTGAACGACTCGATGACACCGCTCGGCTCGAACCGAGACCGCCACGCGATCCCGGGCGAGGGCGAGATCGGCGCGAAGGGCTGTGCCGCCTTCCTCTCGGAGCCGGCCTTCGAAAAGCTGCCCGCCCTCTTCGAGGGCCCGGGCACGAGCGGCCACGCGCCGGACAAGGTGGACGTGGACACGATGAAGAAGCTGCGCAGGAGGGGCCTGGCGGCCCGCAAGCGCCACGGCAGCCAGTAGCCAGACTGCCTAGGGGACTCGGCGGCACGGGCGCGGCGGCGGGTGGGGCGCCGGCCCGGCCAGCCATGGCGGTCGGTCCGGCGGAGATGAAGAAGCTGCGCAAGAAGGGCCTGGCGGCGCGCAAGCGGGGCCGCTGGTGGAAGCTACGATGTGGCCGTGTCGGCGCTGCTCATCTCCGACCAGGATCGCGACCACACGGTCGGACTGCTGCGCGAGCACTGGCTCAGCGGGAGGCTGACCGCCGCCGAGTTCGAGCAGCGAGTCGGTGAGGCATGCGCCGCTCGTTACTCGACCGACCTGTGGCGCGCCCTCCGCTGGCTCCCCGTCGAGCTGCCGCGGTCGCGGACGCGCGGCAGCGGCGCGGTCTCGCTGATCCTGGGCGGGCTCGGGTCGTGCCTCATGCTCTTCACGTTCGGCTTCGGCTCCCCGCTCGCGCTGCCGTTCTTCGTCGCCGGCTGGGCGGCCGGGCGCGAGGCGCGCCGCTCGTCGCCGGGCCGCCGCTCTGGCGCGGCGGCCGCCGGCGAGGCGCTTGGAATCATGGGCGCGCTCGCGTCCATCCTGTTCATCGCGGGCTGCGCCGCGATCGTGGCGACGGTTTAGAGCCCGTCATCTGGCCGCGAAAACCGAGGCTGACAAGGACGCAGGGAGGCCGTAGTGCTCTGCACACGGCCGACCGAAGACGCAGTCAGGCGAAGGTTTGCAGCCCGCCAGATGACGGGCTTAGAGCTCGTCGCGGAGATCGAACGCGGCTGAGTCCAGGTCGTCGATCACCGGCTTCGTGAAGAAGCCGGGGTTCACGCATTCGAAGGCCTCGGTGTAGCCGTCGTAGGCGCGCTCCACCGAGGCGCGGCATTGGGGCAGTGGGAGGCCGGTCATCTTCACGCCGCCGTAGCCGTGGCGGGTGCGCTCGGCCTGCTCGAAGAGCTCGCGGTCGATCTCGCCGCGGAAGACCTTGTTCATGCAGCCCATGAAGCGGCGGCCGGTCTCCTCGTCGTCGTACAGGTAGAGGAACTGGCACCCTGACGCGATGCAGCCGGACGGGTGCACCACGCGGTCGCAGAACGAGCAGCACTGGCGGCACTCATGCAGCTCGTTCGCGGCAGGTGCGGGTACCGGAGGCACCGGGCAAGTGTAGAGCGGCTGCCCTGGTCAGGCGACCAGGCGGGAGGCGCCGGTCAGGCCGGCCAGCTCGGCCCGGCAGGCGCCGTCCGCGGACACGCGCCAGTCGGGTCCAAGCACCAGGCGACGCTCGCCCACGCACAGCAGGAGCTCGTGCTCGCCCTTGTGGTGCGCGACCACCTCGCGGAGGTCCTCCAGGAAGCTCTCCGGCACCCCCGGATCCACCTGGATCGTCAGCCGGCGGACGATCGGCTCGGCGTCCGCGAGCTCGGCCGCCGCGGCCACCTCCTCGGCGGTCGGCTCGAAGGCTTCGACCTCCTGGGCCACCAGCTTGATCTCGCCCTCTTCCTTCTTGTCGACGCGACCGCGGACGATCACGATCTTGTCCACGTCGACCTTCTCCGCGTTGGCGGCGTAGGCGGAGTTGAAGACCAGCAGCTCGACCTGCCCCTCGAGGTCGTCGAGGGTGGCGAACATCATCGGGTCGCCCTTGCGGGTCCTGATCCGCTTGCACTCGGCGATCATGCCGCCGGCGGTGACCCACTCGCCGTCCTTCTTCGCGGCGAGGTCCGCGAGCGAGCAGTCCACGCGCGCCCGCAGCGCCGGCCGCACCTCCTTGAGCGGGTGGCTCGACAGGAACAGCCCGAGCGTCTCCTTCTCCCACTCGTTCAGCTGCTTGCGGTCGTCCGGCAACGGCATGATCGGCGGGTCGTGGTGGGCCGCGGCGTCCTCGTTCCCGCCGGCGCCGCCGCCGTCGAGGTCGAAGAACGACGACTGCCCGCTGCGCGCGTCCTCCTGCGCCTGCTGGCCGGCCGCCTGGGCGCGCGGCAGCACCTCCATCATCCCCGTGCGCGTGCCGGCAAGGGAGTCGAAGGCGCCGCACTTCACGAGCGACTCGCTCGCCTTCTTGTTCACCGCCTGGCAGTCCACGCGGCGGCAGAAGTCCCAGACCGAGGTGAACGGCCCGCCCTCCTCGCGCGCGGTGATGATGCCCGCGACCGCCTGATAGCCGAGCCCCTTCACGGCGTCGAGCCCGAAGCGGATGTTGCCCTCGACCACCTTGAAGTCGTGCCCCGACTCGTTCACGTCCGGCGGCAGCACCTCGATCCCCATGTCCTCGCACTTGGCGACGAAGAACGGCACCTTGTCCTTCGTCGACATCACCGACGAGATCAGCGCCGCCATGTACTCGGCCGGATAGTTGGCCTTGAGCCAGGCCGTGCGGTAGGAGATCAGGCCGTAACACGCGGCGTGGCTGCGGTTGAACGAGTAGTCGGCCGCGGCCTCGTTGACGGACCACAGCTCGTGGATGACCGCCTCCGAGGTTCCGCTCGCCCGCGCGCCCTCGACGAAGCGGTCCTTGAGTGCGGCCATGCGATCACGCTGCTTCTTGCCGATCGCCTTCCGCAGGTCGTCGGCTTCAGGTCCCGAGAAGCCGGCGATCGTTTTCGCGATCTGCATCGACTGCTCCTGGTACAAGATCACGCCGAATGACGACTTGGTGATCGACCTGGAGGCGCTCGTCGATGTAGGTGATCGCGTCGGGATGGCGCTTGTTGCGCGCGTACGTATCGATGTAGCGCATCGCGCCTGGGCGGTACAGCGCGTTGAGCGCGACGAGATCGTTGAACTCATCCGGCCGCACCTTCTTGAGCGCCTCGCGCATCCCCTCCGACTCGAACTGGAACACGCCCACCGAGTCGCCCCGCTGGAGCATCTCGTAGGTCTTCGCGTCGTCCAGCGGCAGGTTCGTCATGTCGGGCCGCTCGCCGCTCGACTCCTCGATGATGTCGAGCGCCGCCTCGATCACGTCGAGGTTCCGAAGCCCGAGGAAGTCCATCTTCAGCAGGCCGATCTCCTCGATCGGCTTCATCGAGTACTGCGTCACGATCCGGTCGTCCGCCATCTGCAGCGGCACGATGTCGGTCAAAGGACGGTCGGCGATCACCACGGCGGCCGCGTGGATCGAGGAGTTGCGGACGATCCCCTCGAGGCCACGAGCGACGTCGATGATCTGCCGCGCCTCCGGCTCAGAGTCGTACACGCGCCGCAGGTCGGGCTCGTCGGAGAGGTACTCGTCGAAGCTCTTCGACCGGCCCATGATCGGCTCGGGGATGAGCTTGGCGATCCGGTCGCCCGCGCCGTAGTCGTGGCCGAGCACGCGCGCCGCGTCGCGCGTGGCGGCGCGCGGGAACATCCGGCCGAAGGTCACGATCTGCGCCACCGACTCGCGGCCGTACTTGTCCGCGACGTACTGGATCACGCGGTCGCGCCCCTTCACCGAGAAGTCGATGTCGATATCCGGCATCGAGATGCGCTCGGCGTTCAGGAACCGCTCGAACAGCAGGTCGTACTCGAGCGGGTCCACGTCGGTGATCCGCAGCGCGTAGGACACGATCGAGCCGGCGGCCGAGCCACGCCCGGGGCCCACCGCGATCCCGTTGTCCTTCGCGAACTTGACGAAGTCCCAGACGATCAGGAAGTAGGCCGAGAAGCCCATCTTCTCGATCACGCCCAGCTCCATCTCGAGCCGCTCGACCGCCGCCGCAGGCGGCGGGTCTCCGTAGCGCTCGCGCAGCCCCTCGTAGGCGCGCTTGCGGAGGTAGCCCTCCTCGTCCTCGCCGTCCGGGGCGGGGAAGCGCGGGATCAGCATCTTGCCGAGCTCGATCTCGACCTGGCACCGCTCGGCGATCTCGAGCGTGGCGGCGATCGACTCGGGCCACGCGGCGAAGTCCCCGGCCATCTCGTCCGAGTCCTTCAAATAGAACTCGTTCGTGTCGAACGACAGCTTCGGCGCGCTCAGCGTGCTCTTCGTCTGAACGCAGAGGAGCGCCTTGTGGTGCTCGTAGTGATCCCGGGTCAGGTAGTGGACGTCACCGGTCGCGACGAGCGGGCGGCCCATCTCGCGCGCGATCCGCACGATCGCCTCGTTCGCCTTGTCCTGCGCCGCGATCCCGTTCTTCTGGACCTCGAAGTACACGTCCTCCGGGCCGAACACCTGAACCAGCTGGTCCACGTGGTCGCGCGCCTCGGCCGGCAGGTCGTCGACGATCCTGCGGCAGAAGCGCGACTGGAGGCAGCCCGTGAGCGCGATGACGCCCTCCGCGTGGCGCGACAGCAGTTCGAGGTCCACGTTGGCCTTGCCGCGCTTGTAGCCCTCCAGGAAGCCCGCGGAGCTGAGCTTCACGAGGTTGCGGAAGCCCTCGTCGCTCTGAGCCAGCAGCGTGAGGTGGTTGCGCTCGTACTTGACCGCCTCGGTGGCGCGGTCGTCCACGAAGTACGCCTCGAGCCCGATGATCGGCTTGATGCCGTGCTTCCGGCACGCCTTGTAGTGCTCGACCGCCCCGTTCATCACCCCGTGGTCGGTCAGGCCGAGCGCCGGCTGGCCGAGCGCGGCGGCACGCTCGGCGAGCGCGTCGATCGGACACGCGCCGTCGAGTACCGAGTACTCGGAGTGGACATGGAGATGGGCGAAGCTCATCGCGGGACTTCGAGCATACGTCCGCGACCCGACGGCTCCGCCCGCCCGGCCGCCCTCAGCCCGCTAGGTGCGGAAAGTCAGCTTTCGCCGGAGGCGCGTGCGGCGACGATGCCCGCGGCGATCACGCCGGCGACCGTGGCCGCCGCGCCGAGCTTGACCTTGTTCTGCGCGATCTTGCGCATCACGACTCGCGAGAGCACCTGCCAGGCGAGCCAGCCGAGCACCGTGTAGCCCTTTGTGGTCATTGCGAATCCTTTCCCCGGTTGCGGACGTTGTACGCCATGCGGGACTGGAGCGACCACAGCTCGATGAAGCCGGGGCTCGCCTGCTGGGAGAAGAGGCCGCCTGACTCGCCGAACCCGGCGAGGGCCGGGTCGTAGAGGGCGTTCGGAGACCGGCGCGCAACCGCGCGGGCGCTCCCCTTGTAGAGCCGCATCGTGATCTCGCCCGTCACCTGCTCGTTCACCGCGTCCATCAGCGCGTTCAGGTCGGACAGGAGCGGCTCGTACCAGAGGCCCGGCGTAGACGAGGTAGGCCCAGTGGTCGTCGAGGTGCGGCTTGAAGTTGTTCTGGTGGATCGTCCCGACGAGCTTCTCGAGCTCCTTGTGGGCGGTCAGGATGATCGCCGCGGCCGGCACCTCGTAGAGGTCGCGCACCTTCAGGCCGACGATCCGGTCCTCGATGTGGTCCACGATCCCCACGCCGTGGCGCGCGCCGATCTCCCCGGCGCGCTCGAGCAGCTCCACGAGCCCCAGCCGCTCGCCGTTCAGCGACACCGGGCAGCCCTTCTCGAATCCGACGACCACGTCCTCGGACTCGTCCGGCGCCTCCTCCGGCCGGGTGACGAGGTTGAAGACGTCGTCGTGCGGCGGCTCGTCGAGGTCCTCGATCGGGCCGCCCTCGGACGAGCGCCCCCAGAGGTTGTCGTCGATCGAGTACGGCGGCGTCTCCGTGCCGCCCTTCACCGGGATGCCGTGCTCGCGCGCGTACTCGATCTCCTCCTCGCGCCCCATCTGCCAGCCGCGCACCGGCGCGATGATCTTCATCTGCGGGTCGAGCGCGATCACGGTCGACTCGATCCGCACCTGGTCGTTGCCCTTGCCCGTGCAGCCGTGGGCGATCGTGTCGCAGCCGCTCTCGCGCGCGTACTCCACGGCGAGCTTCGCGATCAGCGGCCGGCCGAGCGCCGTGAACAGCGGGTAGCCGCCGCCGTAGAGCCCGTTCGCCTTGATG
Organism: uncultured Thermoleophilaceae bacterium; assembly: GCA_963808875.1. GTDB lineage: Bacteria > Actinomycetota > Thermoleophilia > Solirubrobacterales > Thermoleophilaceae > JACVRW01. The sequence continues at coordinate 43,916 of CAWEHM010000009.1, read as the reverse complement.
GCCGGCAGCACGTAGTCGCGCGCGAACTCCTCGCGCGCGTCCACCACGTGGCAGTCGAGCGCGCCCAGCTGAAGCGCCTTGCCCTTCACGACGTCGTAGTCCTCGCCCGGCTGCCCCAGGTTGACGGTGAGCGCGACCACCTCGGCCTCGTACTCGTCCTGGATCCACTTGAGCATCACGGACGTGTCGAGGCCGCCCGAGTAGAGCAGCAGCACGCGCCCGACCTCGCCGGGCTCGGCCTCGTAGGAGGCCGTCTTGATGAGCGTGTGCCGGGGCTCCGCCACGAGTCCGGCACCCTAGCTCAGCGGCGGTGCCCGACCGCCTGTGTCGTCAGCAGCCGCGACGTGGCAGCACGCGGAGCGTCAGGACGTTCGTCTTCTCTCCGCCGATCACGGCCCAGACCTTCAGCGGGCCGGCGCGCCGCGGCACGAGGATCGTGCCGGCCGACGTCCGGATCCGGCCTGTGACACCCGGGACCCACGGGGCCGCGATGTCGTTGTAGTTGATCCCCGCGCCCTTGGAGCGCAGCCGCGTCTTGACGCGGCTGGCGTGGGTGAAGCGGCTCCCGCCGAGCAGGGAGTCGTCGTCGAAGAGCAGCGTGAAGTCCCAGCCTGAGGTCTGGCGCGCCTGCAGGCCGTAGCGCTCCTGCGTCAGGGTCGGGATGAAGCCGCAGAAGCTGTTCTTCACGGACCTCACGCGCACCAGCCGTGGCGGGATGAACGCCGTCTCGGTCGGCGCCGACTCGGCCACCGCGCGGTGGGCCTCGACGGTGTCGCCGTCGCCGGGGTCGTCGCAGAAGACCTTCACGGTCGCGAACACGCGCGTCCCGGCCCCGATCCGCTTGACGGTCTCGCCGCTCAGCTGGCCGCTGTACTCCTCGGTCACCATCTCCGCAGGCGACTTGCCGGGCCGCGGGTTCCAGAACCGAACGTTCACGATCGGGTCCGGATAGCCGCAGCTCACGCTCCAGGTGACACGCACCACCCGGCTACCGCGGCACTTCGACCTGTAGCTCTTCTCGACGAGCTTGCAGCTCGGGCTCGCCGGGTCCATCGTCAGCGACCCGGTGGCCGAGGCCGTGTGATTGGCGGAGGCGGGAGCTGCCGCGGCGAGCAGGCAGCAGAGGGAAACGGCCGCGGCCGTCAGGCGGAGAGGCATGCCCCCATTCGTAGCACGGCTTCCCCGATTTCGTTATCGCCGACCGTGAGTGGGGGAAGCATGCGAATCGTCTCCGGTCCGGTCGCGTGGACCACGAGACGCTGCTCGAGCAGGCACGGCGCGCCACGTCCTGCGCGTCCGGCAGGTCGAAGCCGACCATCAGGCCGAGCCCGCGCGGCTCGAGGCCCAGGTCGCGGAGGCCGGCGGCGAGCTGGTCGCCCCGCTCGCGGACGGTGTCGAGGAAGCGGTCGCCGGTCACCACGTCGAGCACCGCGTTCGCGGCCGCGGCGATCACCGGGCCGCCCGCGAAGGTCGAGCCGTGGTCGCCGGGGCCGAGCACATCGGCTGTGTCGGCGTTCGTCACGCAGGCGCCGACCGGCAGGCCGCCGCCCAGGCCCTTCGCCACGGTCATCACGTCGGGCGCTCACGCCGAGCTGCTCGTGCGCCCACAGCGTGCCGGTGCGGCCCATGCCGCACTGGATCTCGTCGAAGATCAGGAGCGCGCCGTGCTCGTCGCACGCCTCGCGGGCGGCGCCGGAGCACGTCCGGGTCGAGCGGGTGGATGCCGGACTCGCCCTGGATCGGCTCGAGCAGGACAGCCGCGGTATCGGTCGCTCACCGCCGCCGCGAGCGCGGCGGCGTCGTTCCGCGGCACGACCCTGAAGCCCGGCACGAGCGGCGCGAACGGCGCCTGCTTCGACTCCTGCGGGGTGGCCGACAGCGCGCCCATCGTGCGCCCGTGGAAGCCGCCCTCCATCACCACGAACTCGCCGCCGGTGCGGCGCTTGCGCGCGAGCTTGAGCGCGCACTCGATCGCCTCGGCGCCGGAGTTGCACAGGAACACCCGGCCGCCGAGCGAGAGGTCGGCCAGCCGCTTCGCCAGCCGCATGCCCGGCTCCGTGTAGAAGAGGTTCCCCACGTGCATCAGCCGGCCGGCCTGCTCGCGCACCGCCTCGACCACGCGCCGGGTGGCAGTGGCCGAGCTGCGCGACCGAGATGCCGGTGAGGAAGTCGAGGTACTCGTTGCCCTCGTCGTCCCACAGGCGCGTGCCCTCGCCGCGCACGAACTCGACGGGATTGCGGGCGTAGGTGGGCATGAGCGCGTCGCGCTCGAGCGCCTGAAGCTCCGCTAGGGCCACAGCTTGGTGCCGATGCCCTCGTCGGTGAACAGCTCGAGCAGCAGGCTGTGCGGCTCGCGGCCGTCGAGGATGTGGGCGCTGCCCGACGCCCGACTCCAGCGCGTGCACGGCCGCCTCGAGCTTGGGCCGCATGCCGCCGCGTCACCTCGGCCGAGCCGCTCGCGCACCTCCGCCGCGGTGGCCTCCGAGATGCGGCTGCTCGGGTCGTCCGGGATCGGCGCGCCAGCCCTCCACGTCGGTCAGGAACACGAGCTTGAACGCTCCGAGCGCCTCGGCCACCGCGGCCGCCGCGGCGTCGGCGTTCACGTTGTAGGAGCTGCCCTCGATGTCCGCGCCGACCGAGGCCACCACCGGGATGTAGTCCTCGGCGATGTGGAGCAGCACGTCCACGTCCACGGTCTCGATCTCGCCCACGAAGCCGATGTCGGTCTCGCCGCCGGCGAGCTGCTTCTTCACCGTGAAGAGGCGGCCGTCGTCGCCGCACAGGCCCACCGCCGGCTGCCCGTGGCGGTTGATCCGCAGCACGATGTCCTTGTTCTGCTTGCCGACCAGCACCATCTTCGCCACCTCGACGGTGGCCTCGTCGGACACGCGCAGGCCCTCGACGAACCGCACCTCCATCCCGAGCCGCTCCATGTAGCTCGTGATGTCGGGGCCGCCGCCGTGCACCACGACCGGGTTCATGCCCGACGTACTTGAGTAGCACCACGTCGCGGGCGAACTCCTCGCGCAGCTCGGCCTCGATCATCGCGGCGCCGCCGTACTTGATCACGACCGTCTTGCCGTGGAACTCCCGGATGTACGGGAGCGCCTCGAGGAGCGTTGCGACGTCTCTCATGACGTGTACTCCGCGTTGAAGCTTGACGTACTCGGGGCTGAGGTCGGAGAAGAAGACCTCGGTCTCGCCGCCCTCGCCCGGCAATCGTGAGGGCGTACTCGACCTCCTCGCCCTGCACGAGCTCCGCGGGCGCCGGCTCGACCACGTCGCCCGCCGAGACGACCTGGTGCCCCTCGATCTCGAGGTCCACGATGAACGGCTCGCCGGGCGGCCACACCTGGCCGGCCGCCTGAAGGATGCGGCCGAAGTTGGGATCGCCGCCGTGGAGCGCCGACTTCACGAGCGGCGAGTTGGCGACCGCGCGAGCCACCGGCTCGACCGCGTCCGGGCGGCCGCGTCACGACCACGCGCCCGACACGCCGCGCGCCCTCGCCGTCGTGGACGATCTCGAGCGCGAGCTGGCGCAGCAGGGCGTCGAGCGCCTCGCCGAGCGCGAGCTCGTCCGCCGACTCGCGGCTCCACCCGGACGCCCGACGCGCCGTTCGCCTGAGCGATCACCGTGTCGCTCGTGGAGAGCTGGCCGTCCACGCTGATGCGGTCGAACGAGCGCTTCACGCACACGCCGGTGAGGAGGTCGAGCGTGTCCGCGGCTCGAGGGCCGCGTCCGTCTGGATGAAGCAGAACATCGTCGCGTGGCGCGGCGAGATCATCCCGGCGCCCTTGGCCTGGGCGGCGAGCCTCACCGCGCCCGCCTCGGCAGTGTCACCTCGAGGCACGCCCGCTTGGGGCCGGCGTCGCTCGTGAGAATCGCGTGTGAGAAGTCCTCCGCATCGGGGCCGAGTGCTTCGCAGGCCGCGCGCACGCCGGCCACCACCTTCTCGCGCGGCAGCTCCACTCCGATCACGCCGGTCGAGGCGACGGCCACCTGGTCCGCCTCGACGCCCAGCCCCTCGGCGGCTGCCTGCTGCATCGCGACAGCCGTGTCGATCCCCCGCTGCCCGTCGCCGACGTTGGAGCAGCCGGAGTTCGCCGCCACCGCCCGCAGCCGGTCGAGCGCGGCGTCGCGGGAGACGATCACGGGCGCGCCCAACCCGCGCGTTGGTCGTGAAGCGGGCCGCGGACACCGTGCCCGGCTCGTCCGAGGCGACGACACCCACGTCGAGCCCCTCGCGCTTGATCCCAGCCTCTACCCCGGCCGCGCGGAAGCCCGCGGGCAGCAGATGCGAGTCGAGCTCCTTCACGTTCTGTGGCCGCTCCACCCAGCGGGAGCGGAAGAAGGTGGCGGGCGCGATGCTCTCGCTCATTCGAGGCCCTCCGTCTCCGGGCGCCCCAGCATGAGGTTCAGGTCCTGGACCGCCTGGCCGGCGGCGCCCTTCCAGAGGTTGTCGATCGCGGCGAGCGCGATCACGCGCTCCCCCACCGCCTTCACGTGGATCCGGCAGCGGTTGGTCTCGCGGACCTCGTCGGTGCCGGGCGGCTCGTCGACGAGGTCGATGAAGGGCTCGTCCTCGTAGGCGTCCCGGTACAGGTCGCGTCACCTCGGCTTCACTCGAGCTCGGTCGTGACGTAACAGCTCGCCAGCAGTCCCTGCTCCACCGGGACCAGGTGGGGCACAAAGGTGAACGTCGCGCCGTTCAGCTCCTGCTCGAGCTCGGCGGCGTGGCGGTGGCCCTCGATCTTGTAGGCCTGCACGTTCTCGGTGACGGAGACGAAGTGGGTGGTCGGCGTCGCGTCGCGGCCGGCGCCGGACACGCCGGACTTGGCATCGACCACGACGTCCGAGATGTGCTCGCGGAGCGGCCAGAGGGCCAGCAGCGCGGCGGTCGGGTAGCAGCCGGGAGCGGCCACGAGGTCGGCGCCCCGGATCTCGTCGCGATGGGCCTCGGTGAGGCCGTAGACGGCACCGTCGAGGAGCTCGGGCGCCTCGTGCGGCTGGTACCAGCGCTCGTAGCGGTCGCGGTCGAGGCGGAAGTCGGCGGAGAGGTCGACCACCTTGAGGCCGCGCTCCCGAAGCGCCTTGACGGCCGGCGCGGCGGCACCATGCGGATACGCGACCACGGCGGCCCGCGCCCGCTCGGCGATCGAGTCCGGGTCGAGCTCCTCGAGGACGAGCGGCACCCGATAGCGCGGATACAGCTCGTCGTGCCGCCGCCCGGCATCAGACCGCGCGGTGAGCGCGACCAGCTCGAGCGAAGGATGCCGCCGCAGGATCGCGGCAGCGACCGCCCCGCCGTAGCCGGCAGCACCGATGACCGCGACAGCGTCAGCCACTGCGCCGCCCATCCTCGCGACGATGATCCGCGGTTGCCGCGGTCGGCGCCGCCCCATTTCCGAGCGCATCAGGCACGGAGGCGGCCTCCGATCGACTCGAGCTCCTTCTCGATCGCGGCGCGGCGCTCGGCGACCTCCTCGTCGGTGAGGGTGCGGTCCGGCGAGCGGAACTCGAGCCGGAGGGCGAGCGACTTGTTGCCCTCCCCCACCTGCTCGCCGTGGTAGAGGTCGAAGACCCTGAGGCCGGCAAGGAGATCCCCGGCGCCCGCGCGCACGACCTCGGCAAGCCGGGCCGCGGGAACGTCGTCGGGAACGATCACGGCGATGTCCTGCAACACGGCGGGGAAGCTCGTCACGTCCGAGTAGGTCGCGATATGCCCGACGGTGAGCTCGTGCAGCATGCCCGCGTCGAGCTCGAAGGCGGTCACCGGTCCCTGAAGCTCCCATTCCCGAAGGACCAGCGGGTGAAGCTCGCCGATCCAGCCCAGCTCCACGCCCTCGGCGGTCACGGCAGAAGCCTGGCGGCCGGGATGCAGGAACGGTCTGGCGCTCGCCGCCTCCTCCAGGCGCCAGTCGGCGATGTCGGCGGCCTCGAGCAGCGCCTCCAGAAGTGCCTTCCCCGCGTAGAAATCGGCGTCGCGGGCGGGGGTGCGCCAGCCGGCGGCGGTCACCTCAGTGATGAGCGCCGCGAGGTGGTGGTGCTCGGCGGCGGGGGTCGCGCCGCCAGGTGAGCCGTCCGGTGCGGGCTCCAGGGCGCCCGAGGGCAGGTAGATGTGCGCGGACTCGAACAGCGCCACCCCCGCGCGGCCGTGCGCGGTGTTGTGGCGCGCCGCATCGAGCAGGCCCGGCAGCAGCAGCGGCCGCATCACGCTCAGGTCCTCGCTGAGCGGGTTCTCGATCCGGAGCGGCTCGACGTCCGTGATCCGCAGCCGCGCCAGCGTCTCGGGCGAAGTGAAGCTGTACGAGATCGTCTCGAGCAGGCCGCGATCCCGCAACAGATCCTCGAGGCGGCGTCGCAAGGGCTGGCTGCCGGTCAGGCGCCCGATCGCTTCCCCGCGCGCCGGCAGCGTCGTGGGCAGCTTGTCGAGCCCGTGGACCCGCGCCACCTCCTCGATCAGGTCGGCCTCGCGCTGGACGTCCGAGTCGCGCCACGGCGGAACCCGCCATTCGATCTCCAGCGCGTCCACGTCGCGTACGCCGGGTCCGCCCTGAGAAGTCTCACCGACCACCTGGAAGCCGAGCCGCTCGAGGATCGCCTCAGCGGTCTCATCGGGAATGCGCTCGCCGAGCAGCTTCTCCATCCGAACGGGGCGAAGCGGAACCACGCGCGGCTCGGCCGGCCGCGGGTACGCGTCGATCGTGCCCGGCACCAGCCGCGCTCCGCACAGCTCGACCATCAGCCGCGCCGCCAGGCGCTGGGCCGCGATCGCAAGCTCGGGGTGGAGCTGCTTTTCGAACCGGGCGGACGCCTCGGTCCGCAGGCCAAGCGCCTTCGAGGTCCGCATGATGTTCGGGCCCACCCAGGTGGCCGCCTCCATCAGCACGCGCGTGGTGTTGTCGGACACCTCCGAGATCAGCCCGCCCATGACGCCGGCGATCCCGCTCGGCCCCTCCGCGTCGCACACGAGCGCCATCTCGCCGGTGAAGGTGCGCTCCGCGCCGTCGAGCGTCGTCATCGTCTCGCCCTCACCCGCGCGCCGCACCACGATCTGCCGCCCGCGCACCTCGTCCAGGTCGAACGCGTGCAGCGGCTGGCCCACGCAGAGCATCACGTAGTTCGTGATGTCCACCACGTTCGAGATCGGCCGCTGCCCGGCCGCCATCAGCCGCTGCTTCAGCCACAGCGGCGACGGCCCGATCTTCACGTCCTCGAACACGCGCGCGGTGAAGCGCAGGCAGATTTCGGGGTCTGCGATCTCGACCGAAGCGTGGTCCTCGGCGCGGTCGTCGCCCGACGGCGACGCGTCCTCCGCCGTCGGATCCTCAGCCAGCGGCGCCGCCGTGACCGCGTGCAGGTCACGGGCCACCCCGTAGACCGCCATCGCGTCGGGCCGGTTCGGCGTGATCTCGAGCTCCAGCACCTCGTCCGCGATCGGCAGGTGCTCGGCCAGCGGCGTGCCCACGGGCAGCGACTCGTCCAGCTCCATCGTGCCGGCGTGGTCCATGCCGATTCCCACCTCGTCCTCGGCGAGGATCATTCCGCTCGACTCGACCCCGCGGAGCTTCGCCTTACCGAGCTTCGTGCCGTCGGGCATGATCGCGCCGGGCCGGGCGACCGCCACCGTCTGCCCAGCGGCCACGTTGGGCGCACCGCACACGATCGTGCTCGGCTCCCCGTCGCCGGTGTCGACCGTGCATACCGACAGCCGGTCGGCGTCCGGATGCCGCTCGGCGGTGAGCACCTTCCCCACAACGAACTCGGCCGGGTCGCCCACGCCCACCCGGTGCAGGCGCTCGACCTTGATCCCGGACATCGTGAGCGCGTCGGCGATCTCCTCGGCGGGCACGCCGGGGTCGCAGTACTCGCGCAGCCATGCGATCGGGACCCTCATGCCCCGAACTGCTCCAGCAGCCGGGCGTCGTTCTCGTACAGCATCCGCAGGTCCGGCACCTCGTGGACCACGCTGGCGATCCGCTCGATGCCCATCCCGAACGCGAAGCCCTGCACACGCTCCTTGTCGTAGCCGTTCCCGGCCACGTAGTCGAGCACGTTCGGGTCCACCATCCCCGAGCCGAGGATCTCGATCCAGGCCTCGCCCTTGCAGGTGCCGCAGCGCTGCGAGCCCTCGTAGCCCGTCCCGCCGCAGCGGAAGCAGGACACGTCCACCTCCACGCTCGGCTCGGTGAACGGGAAGTAGCCGGGGCGCAGCCGCACCTCGGTGTGCTCGCCGAACATCTGACGGGCGAAGGCGAGCAGCACTCCCTGGAGGTCGGCGAGCGTGATGTCCTCGTCGATGGCGAGCCCCTCGAGCTGGTGGAACATCGGCACGTGCGTGGCGTCCGGGGTGTCCGGCCGATACACGCGGCCCGGGACGACGATGTAGATCGGCGGCTCCTGAGACTCCATCGCACGCACCTGCATCGGCGACGTGTGCGTCCGGAGCAGCACGTGCTCGGACAGGTAGAAGGTGTCCTGGGGCGCCCGGGCCGGGTGCTCCGGCGGGTGGTTGAGCGCCGTGAAGTTGTAGTACTCGTAGTCGATCTCCGGGCCCTCGAGGACGGCGAACCCGAGCCCGACGAAGATGTCCTCCATCTGCCTCCGGATCTGTGAGACCAGGTGGAGCCGCCCGGCCGGCTGTGGCGGGTCGCCCGGGCAGCGTGATGTCGATCCGGTCCTCGGCGAGCCGGCTGTCCAGCTCCGCCGCCTCCAGTTCCGCGGTCCGCTGCTCGAGCAGCTGCTCGAGCGCCACGCGCACCTCGTTGGCGGCCTTGCCGACCGGCCCGCGCTGCTCCGGCGGCAGCTCGCCGATCGACCTGAGCGTGGCGGTCAGCTCCGACTTCCTGCCCAGATAGCGGACCCGCAGCTCCTCGAGCTCGGCCGCGGTCTGCGCCGCTCCTATCGCGCTTTCCGCATCGCTTCGGAGCTGGCCGAGGTCAGACATCGCGGGCCATCCTAAGCGCCACCTCGTAGAGGGCCACGGTCGCCGCCATCGCGACATTCAGCGAGTCGGCATGCACCGGGATGCTCACCCGCTCTACCCCCTCCGGGAGCTCCCCTCTCTCGGACCCCATCACGAGAACCACGGGAGGCGTTACTCCCACGTCACCAAGACGGCGCTCGACGTTTGCATCGAGGGCGACCTTGCGACCATCCAGCTCCTCGAGGGTCGCCCGAGCGGGCGGCCGCTCGAAGATCGAGCCCATCGACGCGCGGACGGCCTTCGGCGAATAAGGGTCGGCTGTACCCGGGCCGAGGACCACGGTCGCGTCAGCCAGGGCGTGCGCCGAGCGGATGATCGTTCCCACGTTCCCAGGGTCTTCGACTCCGTGCAGGTACACGAGAACATGGCCCTTCGGCTCTGCCCATCGCTGCTTGTAGACGCCGATCACTCGGGTGCCCGACCCCAAGGTCGAAACGGCGTCGAGCAGATCGGGCTCCACGTCCTCGCCGGCGCGAAGCACGAACTCGGGGGCGCGGCCCAGCTCGACGAGGTCCTCCCCCTCCGCCGCGAACAGCCCAAGCTTCGCCCGCCAGCGCTTCTGCTGGAGCTTCCGGATCGTCTTGAGCTTGTCGTTGTCGGCTGAGGTGATCACCAGAAACAAAAAGGGCGCCCATGAAAGGCGCCCGAGAGAGTTCAGATTCCGCGTTCGCTAAGCGGCCGCGGCCTCCCGGGCTTTCTCGGCAAAACGTCGGAACGTCTCGGGGTCGCGGACGGCCATGTCCGCGAGGACCTTGCGGTCGAGCTCGATGCCGGCGGCCTTCAGGCCGTGCATGAACTGGCTGTACGACATGCCCTCCTGGCGCGCGGCCGCGTTGATGCGGACGATCCACAGGCGCCGGAAGTCGCGCTTCTTGTTCCGGCGGTCCCGGTAGGCGTAGGTATCAGCCTTGAGCAGGGCCTCCTTGGCCCGCTTGTAGCTGGAATGCGCCTGCCCGCGGAACCCCTTGGTCCGCTCGAGCGTGGCGCGGCGCTTCTTGCGCGCGTGAACTGAACGCTTGACCCGGCTCACTTGTGGAGCAGCTCCGTGACGCGCTTGTGGTCAGCCTCGGAGACGACGACCGGCCGGCCCAGGTGCCGCTTCCGCTTCGCGCTCTTCTTCCCGAGGTTGTGGCTCGTGAAGGAGTGCCGCGCGAGGAGCTTGCCCTTGGCGGTCTTCTTGAAGCGCTTCTTGGCGCCGGAGTGCGTCTTCATCTTCGGCATGCGAACGCTGTATTCAAGCAGAAGCCTGCTCGGCCTCTTCCGGCCTGCGCCGCACCGGGCCCAGCAGCATCGTCATGTTGCGGCCGTCCTGCTGGGGCGCCTGCTCGATCGCGCCTAGGTCCTGAACGTCCTCGGCGAGCCGCATCAGCAGCCGCTCGCCGCGCTCCGGATGGGTCTGCTCGCGGCCGCGGAACATGATCGTGACCTTCACGCGGTCGTCGCCCTTCAGGAAGCGCACCACGTGGTTCTTCTTGGTCTCGTAGTCGTTGTCCGCGATCTTCGGGCGCAGCTTGATCTCGCGGACGTTCACCTGCTTCTGGTGGCGCCGCGCGGCCTTCGCCTTCTGCTCCTGCTCGTACTTGTACTTCGAGTAGTCGAGCACTCGCACCACGGGCGGGCGCGCCTCGGGCGCCACCTCGACCAGGTCGAGATCGCGCTCCTGGGCATAGCGAAGCGCCTGCTGGGTGTCGACAACACCGATCTGGTTGCCGTCCTCTCCCACCAGCCGTACCTGCGGAACCCGGATGCGCTCGTTGATCCGAGTCTCGTCCCGCTCCGGCATGCGCCGATCGAACTTACGAGGGATCGGCACTAGGTAAAGCTATTTCGTCGCGTCAAGCGGGCGCTGTGGATCGGGTCATTCACGGGCGAGTATAGCGGCGCTCAGCGAGGCCGCGAAGTCGCTCACAGACTCGGTTCCAAGGTCGCCCTCGCGGTGCTTTCGAACCGCGACCTGGCTCTGCGACGCCTCCTGATCGCCGACCACGAGCATGTACGGGACCTTCTTCAGCTCGCCCTCGCGGATCTTCTTGCCCACCGACTCCGTGCGGTCGTCCACGTCCGCGCGGATGCCGGCGGCGTGCAGCTGCTCCGCCACCTCGCGGGCGTAATCGATATGCCTGTCCGCGATCGGCAGCAGGCGCGCCTGGATGGGCGACAGCCACAGCGGGAACTCGCCCGCGTAGTGCTCGATCAGGATGCCGATGAAGCGCTCGAACGACCCCATCAGCGCCCGGTGGATCATCACGGGCTGGTGCTCCTGGTTGTCGGCCCCCATGTACGTGAGCTCGAAGCGCTCCGGCATGTAGTAGTCGCACTGGACCGTGCCGAGCTGCCATGAGCGGCCGATGGCATCGGTCATGTGCAGGTCGATCTTGGGGCCGTAGAAGGCGCCGTCGCCCTCGTTCAGGTCGTACTCGAGGCCCTGGTTCTCGAGTGCCTGCTGCAGCGCCGCCTCGGCCTTGTCCCACATCTCCTCGGTGCCGACCCGCTTCTCCGGGCGAGTCGACAGCTCGAGCCGAGGCTTGAAGCCGAACTGGTCGTAGATGAAGAAGCCGAAGTTGAGGCAGCGCACGACCTCCTCCTCGATCTGGTCCTCGCGGCAGAAGACGTGCGCGTCGTCCTGGGTGATGTGGCGGACCCGCAGCAGGCCGTGGAGCGTGCCGCTCGGCTCGTGCCGATGGACGAGGCCCTGCTCGGCGTAGCGGATCGGGAGGTCGCGGTACGAGTGCAGGTCGCGCTTGTAGATCTGCACGTGCGCGGGGCAGTTCATGGGCTTCAGGCCCATGGGCTTCCCCTCCACGTCGGTGAAGTACATGTGGTCCCGGTAGACGTGCCAGTGGCCCGACTGCTTCCACAGCTCGACGTCGTAGAGGATCGGGGTGCGCACCTCGGTGTAGCCGCGCTCGACGTTGGTGGTCCGCCACAGCTTCGTCAGCTCGTTCCAGATGTGGGTGCCGTGCGGCAGCCAGAACGGCGAGCCCGGCGAGAGCTCGGACAGCAGGAAGAGGTCGAGCTCGCGACCGAGCTTGCGGTGGTCGCGCTCGCGCGCCTCCTCGAGCCGCCTGATGTGCTCCTCGAGCTGCTCCTTCGAGCCCCAGGCGGTGCCGTAGATGCGGGTGAGCATCGGGTTGTCGGCGTTGCCGCGCCAGTAGGCGCCGGCGACGGTGGTGAGCTTGAAGGCCTTGATGTCCTTCGTGCCCGGGCCGTGGGGGCCGCGGCACAGGTCCGTGAAGGGGCCGTTCCGGTAGAGCGAGACGGTCTCCACGGGGTGAGCGGGGTCGGCATTCTTCACCAGGTCCTCGATCAGCTCGACCTTGTAGTCCTGGCTCTCGCCCTTGAAGCGCTCGATCGCGGCGGCGACCGGCACGTCCTCGCGCTCGAAGTGCTCGTCGGCCTTGATGTGCTCGCGCATCTTGGCCTCGATCGCCTCGAAGTCGTCCTCGGAGACCTTCGTGCCGTCGGGGAAGTCGAAGTCGTAGTAGAAGCCGTCCTCGATCGGCGGCCCGATGGAGATCTTCACGCCCGGATAGAGCTCCATGACGGCGGCGGCGAGCACGTGCGCGGCGTCGTGGCGGATCAGCCACAGGCCGTCCTCGTCGCGGGAGGTCACGATCGCGATCTGGGCGCCGTCCTCGAGCGGCTCGTCGAGCTCGCGCAGGTCTCCGTCGACCTTGATCCCGAGCGCCGCCCGCGCGAGACCCTCGCCGATGGCGCGCGCGGCATCGGCGCCGCTGGCGCCGTCGGCGAGCTCGAGCTCGGTGCCGTCGGGGAGGAAGACCTTCATGCGCTTCGGAGGCTACTTGCGAGCGCGCGCAGCTCGCGCTCGAGCGCCGCCGTCACGAGGAAGTGCTCGCGGACCCGCTCGCGGCCGGAGCGGCCCATCTCCGCGGCCAGGCCGGGGTCGCGGACCAGCTCCACGATGTGCGCGGCCGCCTCCTCGGTGTTCGGCGCGAGGAAGCCATCCACGCCGTCGCGGACGGCGATCGGAAGGCCGCCCACGACCGGTGTCCGCTTCCAGAGCGCCTCGAACGGGGCGAGGTCGAACCCCTCACGGAGCGAGCGCTCGACCACGGCTCGCGCAAGCAGCAGGAGGGCGCCCACCTCGAGGCTGCCGAGCCCCTCGTACGTCGTGAGCAGGAGCACGCCGTCCATGCCCTCCGCGTAGTCCGAGATCTCCTTCGCCGCCTGCCAGCTCTCCGTGGCGGCGCGGTCGAGGATCGCGGCGAGCACGAGCTGAAGGTCGGGCTCCTCGGCCTGCGCGAGCCGGAACGCGTCGATCGCCGCGTGCGGGTCGTCCCACCGGTCCAGCTCGAGCACCTGGAGGCAGAACGGCCGGTCGAGATCGACGCCGAGCGGCCGCACCACCCGGCCGGGCAGACGCGGCTCGAGCTGCAGGTTGCGCGCGTCGAGCGGGTCGAGGCCGGGCGGCGTGACATGGAGGCGGCCGTTCGCGAGCGGCGGCGGCTCGGCCCCCTGCCCGCCGGGGACGAACGATTCATGCGGCACGAGCACCGAGGAACAGCGCTCCGCGAGCTCCATCGCACGGGCAAGCGCGTCGGGTTCCGCCGCGGAGGCGTCCTCGTGCAGGTGCCAGATGGTCGGTGCCTCGAGCGTTGCCGCCAGGCCGAGCGCGGCGTCGTGCAACACGATCGCGTCGTAGTCGTCACGCAGGGAGCGGGCCGTCAGCGCGCACGCCTCGAGGTAGGCCGCCCAGGCCTCCTCTTCGATTCCCGACTCGCCGCCTCGCAGCCCCGACTGGAGCGCGGCGGCCGTGGCGCGCAGCTGGGGCGAGCCGAACAGGACTTTCCATTCCACCTCCACCCCGGCCCCGGCGGCGAGCGGCAGCAGGCCGCCGAGCAGCTCAGGCACCCTGCCTTCCGCGCCCGCCACGCTCACGTGGAGCACGCGCGCGTCGCGCAGCGGCGCGGCCGCGTCCTGGAGCCGCTCGACCGCCCGGACGCCCGCGGCCGGGGCGTACTCGCCCGGCGCGCGCGGAGCGACGGCCATCGACTGGAGATCAGCGGCGGGCATGGGTGGCGCAGCGTAGCCGCGGCCGGGTTGCCGAGGGCTCGTCAACGACGGCAATGAAGGGTGGGCTCGGTCGCGGTGGTTGGGAATCGTTGCGTTTTCCGCAACGATTCCCAACCACCGTGGGGTCAGGGCTCGATTCGGCCGCGCACCTCTCCGAGCGGATCGCCGCGCAGCACCACTTCGTCGCCGTCCTCCAGGAACGTGCGTGTTGAGCCGTCGGGGAGCCCGATCGGCTCCTCGCCGTTCCAGCTCAGCTCGATCAGGCTGCCGCGCTCCGAGCGCTCCGGGCCGGAGATCGTGCCGGTCGCGAGGAGATCGCCGGTGCGGAGGCTCGCGCCGTTCACCGTCAGGTGGGCGATCTGCTGGGTGATCGACCAGTAGAGGTACCGCGTGTTCGAGCGCGCGATCTCGGCACCGTTCAGCGCGACGGTCAATCCGATGTCGTACGCCCACGGCTCCTCGGCCAGATAGGGCAGCGGCGGCGGCTCCTGCGCCTCGCCCTGCACCCGCCGCTCCTCCAGCTCGGCGATCGGCACGACCCATCGGGAGATCGACGTGGAGAACGACTTGCCGAGAAACGGCCCCAGCGGCTGGTACTCCCAGGCCTGGATGTCGCGGGCCGACCAGTCGTTGACGAGCACCATGCCGAACACGTGGTCGAGCGCCCGTTCGATCGGCACCGGCTCGCCGATCGAGCTGGGCGTGCCGATCACGAAGCCGGCCTCCAGCTCGATGTCGAGCCGCCGGCTCGGCCCGAACTCGGGGCCCGGGCGCTGGCCGCTCGGCCGCCGGACCGGCGTGCCGCTCGGCACCACCGTTCCCGCGCGCCCGTGGTAGCCGACCGGCAGGTGGCGCCAGTTCGGCAGAAGCGGCTCGGCGTCCGGCCGGAACATGCGGCCGAGGTTCGTCGCGTGGTGGAGCGACGAGTAGAAGTCCACGTAGTCGGCCACCTCGAACGGCATGCCGAGCCGGCCCTCCTCGAAGTCCTCCACCTCAGTGCCGTCGTTCACGCGGTCCCGCACCTGCCGCCACACCTCCGGCCCCGCCGCCATGAACGGGTTGAGCGACCGGGCATCGAGGATCGGATCGAGCCGGCGCAGATCCACCACGCGCCCGTCGACCCGCGCACACACGCCGCCGTCCCGCAACACGCCGTACGCCAGCGTCACGCGAGCAGCCCCAGCGCCTCGAGATCGTCGACCGGCTCGCGCCAGCTGCAGCTCCCGAAGGTCGTGAACAGCGACCGGTCCGGATCATCGAGGTCGAGGGCGGCGACGTCCTCCTCCGCGAGCACGTCCGCCAGCCGGGCGTTCGGAGCGCGGGTGGCCGCGAGGATGTTGAGGAACCCGTGTTCCTCCCCGCGCCGCATCGCGTGGTGCAGGCCGGCCGTGCACTTGAACGGCACGCCCGCGTCCCGGCAGGCCGCGATGACGAGGGCCACCTGCTCGACGCTCGGCGTGTGGGCGCCCCCACACCGGAGCTTGACGCGGGCGCCGAGCGCCGCGATCGCGCCTATGACGGCCGGCACGTCGTTGCGCCAGCCTTCGTCGAAGAGAAGCTCGAAGTAGACCTCCACGCCCAGCGGCTCGAGCGCCGAGTACGCGGCAAGCAGGTCCGCCGGGCGCGGGTTCGTACTCGCGAGCGCGAGCTCCACGGCCTCCACCCCCTCGATGCCGGTAAGGAGCCCGGCATCCTCGGGTCCAGAGAGGACGACGCTCAAGGCAGGGCGATCACCGGGCAGCTCCTGAAGAAGGCGCGCGGGCACGACGAAGCGATTCATGAGCGCGGCGGCCTCGCTCTCGCGCGCGGCGCGGTCCTCCTCGAGGGCCACGTCGAGCGGCATGCTCGCCGGCGGGAAGAGCGCCGCGTGGTCGATCAGGCGGTCGAGCACCGCGCCGGCGGGCTAGCCGCGCTGGACGCGGCTGCCGGGCACGATGTCGTCGCTGCCGTCGGGCCAGCGCACCCAGGCCTTGTTGCCGCCGTCGTAGTCGGGCGCCCAGAGCACCAGCGTTGCCTCCTGGCCCTCGACGGTGCAGGCCTCGTCGCCCTCCTCGTCGAGCCCGCGCCACAGCCGGATGAACGCGTTCGACTCCCACTCGTCGCCGATCGTGGTCGGGTCGGTGTGGCCGGGGTGCACGCGCGTCTCGTGCGGGAGCTTCATCAGCACGTCCATGATCGAGTGCTTGAGGTCGGCGAAGCTGGTCGAGCCCGGTGCGCGCACGCCGCCGACCGAGCCCTTGAAGAGCGTGTCGCCGGTGAACACGTCGGTGCCGTTCACGACGAAGTTGAGCATCCCCGCTGTGTGCCCCGGCGTGAGCAGCGACTCGATCGTCAGGCCGCCCACGCGCAGCTCCTCGTCCGGCTCGATGGTGCGGTCCACGTCGTCGATCAGCTCGGCCTCGATCGGGTGGGCGAGGATCTCCACCCCGCGCTGCGACTTCCACACGCCGTTCTCCGCCACGTGGTCGCCGTGGTGGTGGGTGAGGAGCAGCAGCTCCACGTCCAGGCCGTGTCTGTCGGCCGCCTCGAGCAGCGGCTCGGACGGCCCGCCCGAGTCGATCACCACCGCCTTCCCGTTCTCCTCGTCACCGACGAGATAGGCGTTGGAGAGCCAGTCCTGCTGCATGGATCGCTCGATGATCATGGTCGGGCGCAGCCTAGTATGCAGCCCGCGTGGAGGAGCTCCGAGCCCAGTTCCCCGTCCTCGAGCGGGCGGCCTATCTGAACGCCGGCACGAACGGCCCGGTGCCCGCGCGGGCATTCGAGGCCGCCGAGCGCTCGTTGCGCGAGCAGCTCGAGCAGGGCCGCAGCAGCAAGGCGTGGTTCGAGCACCAGATCGAGCGGATCGACGAGCTCCGCGAGCGCGCGGCGCGGCTGCTCGGGGCGACGACCGCCGACGTGGCGCTCACGGGCTCGACCACCGACGGCATCAACGCGGTGCTCCACGCGGTCGACCTGAAGCCCGGCGACGAGATCCTCACGAGCGACGAGGAGCACCCCGGCGTGCTCGGACCGATCGCGACGGCGCGCGACACGCGCGGCGCGACCGTCCGCGTCGTGCCGTTCGCGGACCTGCCGAACGAGGTGGGCGAATACACGCGCATGGTCGTGACCTCGCACGTGTCCTGGGCCACCGGCAGGGTCATGGATACGGGGCCGCTCGCCGCCGCCGGTGCACTCGTCGTGCTCGACGGGGCGCAGGGCCTCGGCGCGGTACCGGTGGACGTGCGCGCGCTCGGCTGCGACTTCTACGCCGCGTCGGGCCAGAAATGGCTGTGTGGCCCGGGCGGCATGGGCTACCTGTACGCGAACCCGGAGCTCGTGCCCGGGCTACCCGCCCCCTGGAGCGGCTACCACGCCATGGAGTGGTCCGAGCAGGCGCTCGTGCCCGCACTGCAGCCCGACGCGCGCCGGCTCGCCACCGGCTTCCCGGTCCCCCATCACGTGGAGTGGGCCCACGCCTCGCTCGACGTGCTCGAGGAGGCCGGCTTCGACGCGGTTCACACCGCCGCCATCGACCGAGCCGAGCGGTTCGCCCGAATGCTCCGGGACCGCGGCATCCCCGTGGCGGACCGCGGCGCCGCCACCCTCGTCTCCTTCGAGGTGCCGGACCCGGAGGGCTTCTCTCAGCACGCCGCCGAACAGGGGATCGTGATCCGCTTCCTCCCGAGCCGTCCGTGGGCGCGCGCCTCGGTAGGCGCGTGGAACACCGTCGACGAGCTCGAGCGTTTGGCGGATCTGGCGGCGAGCGCCGCTGCCGCGGCCTAGTCGCCGATCAGGATCAGGATGCCGAACACGATCGCGCCGAGCACGACCGCGACGCCCGCGACGCCCACGATCGCGTAGCCCACGGCCGCGGCCGCGCGCCCGTCGCGGCTGTACTCGAGCGCGCGGGTGGATCCCACGAGCGCGAACGCCCAGGCCGCGGGCACCGTCACCCCGGCCAGCAGCGACACCCAGATCACCTGGAGCAGCGCATCCCAGTCGACGATCGTCGCGATCACGCCGGCGGTCCCTCGGTGGCCGGCACCACGCCGGGTGCCGCCCCCTCGCGCGAGCGCCGCGCGAACAGAATCGTGCTCGCCACGACGATCGCGGCGGATACCACTATCGGTCCGAGCGCCCCGGTCCCGAACGCGCGCGTGATCAGATACGTGAGCCCGCCGATCACCGCCGAGCCCGGCAGGGTGAGGATCCAGGCGACCAGGATGTTGCCGGCCACTCCCCAGCGCACGGCCGACAGCCGCTTGGCGGCGCCCGATCCGATCACGGCGCCTGTGATCGTGTGCGTGGTCGAGAGCGGGAAGCCCACATGCGACGCGGCGAGGATCACGGTGGCGCCGGAGCCCTGCGCGGCAAAGCCCTGCGCCGAGTCCATCTTGTGGATACGGCTCCCCATTGTCTTGATGATCCGCCAGCCGCCGACGTAGGTGCCAAGCGAGATCGCCGTCGCCGACGAGATCACGACCCAGTCCGGCACATGGAAGTTGCTTTCGGAGATCGTCCCATTCGCGACGAGGGCGAGCGTGATCACGCCCATGGTCTTCTGAGCGTCATTCGTGCCGTGCGCCAGAGCGAGCAGGCCGCCCGACAGCACCTGCCCCAGCCGGAAGCCGCCGGTCGCGGGCCCGGGGCGGAGCCGCCCGGTGATCCGGTACAGGAACACGATGGCGAGCCCGCCGACGACGAAGGCCAGAATTGGCGCGACCACCGCCGGGATCATCACCTTGCCGAGGATGCCCTCCGCGAAGAAGACCGAGCCGGGCCCCTCGGCGACGAACACGGCGCCGACCATCCCGCCGATCAGCGCGTGTGACGAGCTCGACGGGAGGCCGAAGTACCAGGTGATGAGGTTCCACGCGATCGCGCCCACGAGCCCGGCGAACACGGCGATGAGCCCCGTGGAGCTGGAGTCCACCGACACCACGTCATTGGCGACTGTCGCCGCCACCTGGAGCGAGATGAAGGCGCCAACAAAGTTCAGGATCGACGCGTAGCCGACGGCCACCCGAGGCGGCATCGCGCGTGTGGAGATCGAGGTGGCCACGACGTTGGCCGTGTCGTGAAAGCCGTTCGTGAAGTCGAAGATCAGCGCGGTCGCGACCACGATCACGACGATGATCTCGCTGCCCATGGTGTGGCTCGTACCCGCCTAGGAGTTCTTGATGACTACGCCCTGCAGGATGTTGGCCACGTGCTCCGTGGCGTCGATCGCCTCCTCGAGGCGCTCGAAGATGTCCTTCCAGCGGATCACGACCATCGGGTCGATCCCCGTGTCGAACAATGACGCGATCGCCTCGCGGACGATCCGGTCGCCGTCGTTCTCGAGCCGGTTCAGCTCGACGGTGTAGTGCGAGATGTCGCGGAACCCGCGCAGCCGCGGCATCGCCTCGGCGATCTGCCGCGCGGCCGAGTGCAGCACCCGCGCCAGGTCCTGCGCCTGCTCCATCGGCGCCTCGATCTTGTAGAGCCCGAGATAGTCCGCGACCTCCTCGGTGAAGTCCACGACATCGTCGAGCGCGGACGCGAGTTCGTAGATGTCCTCGCGGTCGATCGGCGTGACGAACGTCTGGTTGAGGCGCTGGATGATGTCGTGCGTGATCCGGTCGCCCTCCTGCTCGCAGATCAGGATCTCGCGCGCGAGCTCGTTGCGTTCGGGGTACTGCGTGAGCAGCTCCTCGAGGAGGGCCGCGGCCCGCAGGATGTTCCCGCCCGCCTCCTCGAACAGGTCGAAGAACTGCCTGTCCTTTGGAGCTAAAGCGTTCGCGAGGCGCACGGGCGGCAAGCTAGCACTACTAGGAGACGTCGAACCGGGCCAACTCCATCCGGCGCGCCGGCAGCTCGCCGACCCGCTCTCGCACCGCGGCGACCGAGGCCTCCCAGTCGTACTCCACGCGCCGGCAGTCGACGTGCTCCCCGTCGATCACCGCGTAGGCGGCGCGGTGGTCGCCGTCCCAGGGCATCCCGACGCTGCCGGGGTTGAGCAGGTCGATGCCGTTCACGCCCGTCCGCTGGAACTGCACGTGGGTGTGGCCGAACACCACTCGCTTAGCGGAGACGCCCTCGAGGAGATCGTTGTCGAGCGGGCCCGGCTCGGCCCCGAAGCTCTGCATGTCGGAGAGCGGCGAGGCGTGGCAGTAGAGCGTGTCGCCGATCTCGGTCTGCTCGGGTAGCTCAACCAGGTCGGCCACGAGCTCGTCACCGAGCAGCTCGGCGGTGCGGGCCGCGATCTCGTCGATCGGGGCGGGCGCGTCGTGGCGGTCCGCCAGCCACCGGTCGGCGTTCCCGCGGATCCACGTGGCGTTCTCGAGCTCCTTGAGCCGCTCGACCGTCTCACGAGGCCAAGCCCCCGCCGTGGCGTAGTCGCCGCCGAGGAGCAGCTCGCCGGCGTCGCCGGCGTCGGCCAGCACCGCTTCGAGGGCCGGCAGGTTCCCGTGGATGTCGTACAGGAGTGCAAGCACGGATCCGCACGGTACATCTCAGAACGTTTAGCCCGCCTTCAAACAGGAACGGTCCTATAGAGGGACTCGACTCCGAGGGAGGACTTCGGACCCATGGACAAGCACGCAAGCCGCGACGAGCGGCGCCCTAACGAGCAAGCCAAGCACCACGACGACCTGCCCACCTGGCGCAGGACCACCCCGCGCGCGAACCCCGAGGTGCATCGCGCGGACCTCGAGCGCAGCACCGAGCGGCTCGAGATGCTGCTGGGCCACTAGCGCGGCAAGCCGACGGCCTCAGAGGCGCGGTCCGGGTCGTGGTACGAGCGAACCCGGCGCGCCATGCCGTCCTCGAACTCGTAGACGTAGGCGATCCGCTGCTCGAATTCGACGCCGCTCGCGTCGCCGAGCGCGCGCGTCTGCGCGAGCACGACCACGGTGTCGCCCGCGTCGATCATCTCCGTGACGTCGAGTCTCACCGCCCACAGCTCGTGCCACTCGTCCCAGTACTGGCGGATGCCCTCGACACCCCGGTAGACCGTCTCCGGCCCGTGCATCCGCAGGGCTAGATCCGACACCCATTCGATCTCGGGGTGGGCGATCGACACGCACGTGTCGAAGTCGTCGCGATTCCACCCGTCGATGCTGCGGCGAACCGCGTCGACGTACTCCTGCGACATCGCCTTGGGACCGTACCGGCTGGGGTAAGAACAATCGGACTAGAGTCGGAGGTCGTGCAGGCACAGCTGACCGATGGGCCCCTGAAGGGCCGCGTCATCGAGGTGGAGCCGGTCGAGGGCCGGCCGCCCGCGACCATCGACGTCCAGAACGACGACGAGGGCGCCGTGCGTTACTGCCTCTCCGAGCTGGATCAGAAGGGCATGACGGCGGCCTACAGCTTCCTCTACGACGTTTAGCAGGGGCGGTCTTCAGGTGGGAGCCGGAAACCCAAGGGGCACGCGTGCATCCGCAGGGGTGTCCGGGAAGCCGGCCCCCGCTGTGTCTTCTACCCGCATAGGGGTCTCGACATCGGACGAAATTCGTCGGAGATGCCGGCTCAGCATCCCGTTCTGGACCACGCGCTCGGCGTCGCCGTCATGACGGCGCGGCGGATCGTCGGGTGCCTTGAGCAGGGCCCCATCTAGCTTGCGCGGGCTCACTGCACCACGTACTGCGGCACGATCAGGAGCGCGAGTACGACGAGCGACGCCAGCAGGCCGGCCAGCATCATCTTGCGCGGCATCATCGGTACATGGCGGTGACGCTCAGGACGAAGAGCGCCCCGAACATGGTGGCGCTGGTCTTCATGGACCTTTTTCATCTCGGGGGTTCCTTCGGTTCGCTGTCAGGACGGCGCCCTACGAGGAACCGGGATGGGTCCTCTCCCCTGCTGCCGCAATAGACGACACCCCACACGTGTGGCGGTTACCCGGCGGTCACGCGCTTTTAGAAGATCCTTAGTGCACGAACGACGGGACTATGGCGCCGGTGCCTGTTGGATCTCGGCGCGGAGGCTCTCGAATTCGGCGTCAGTCACAACGCCGCGCTGGTGCAGCTTCGCGAGTTCCCGGAGCGTCTCGGCGGGGTCAGCGCGTTCGGCGGGCGGGGACGCCGGGGCGGCGTGAGGCGCTGCCGTCGGGATGGCCGCAGCAACGGTCTGCCGGGCCCAGCGCCCGCCCTGACGGCCACCGAAAAAAGCATCGACGCGCCGGTTGTCAAGGACGTCGGTGCGTCCCGTGATCGCGGCGGTGCGCATCATCCGTGAGAGAAGCATTTGGATGGGCCGTACTGGGCTCGAACCAGTGACCTCCGGCTTGTCGAGCCGGCGCTCTCCCAGCTGAGCTAACGGCCCTGGGAGGCAGCCGAGTATAGCTCCGGCTCCGAGGCCGATTCGCGCTCGATCCCCGCCGCCTCGTAGGCGTGGTCCGGGTCGATGAACGACTCCGCCCGGCGGGCCAACCCCTCCTCGAACTCGTACACGTCCCCGTGATCCTCAGCCTGACCCTCCACAGCTCGTGCCACTCGTCCCAGTATCGCCGCAGCCCCGCGAGCCCTCGATACACCGAGTCCCCGGTCAGCCGCTGGGCAACCGCCGAGATCCACTCGATCTCCGGGTGGGCGATCGCGACGCAGGCATCGAAATCGTCGCGATTCCATCCGTCGATGCTGCGTCGAACTGCAGTGACGAGGTCGGTCATGAAGGAGGTGGTACGGACGGGCGTACCAATAGGTTCGAACTTCAGACGGCCGTGGAGGTCGTCTCGGTCGCCGCCCCGTTGGTGGATGCGCCGGCCACGACCGGCGCGTCCGGCGGCAGCTTGCCCTTTGCCCGCATCGCGATCAGGAAGGTCTCGCGGGAGGTGTAGCGGGGCGTCCAGTCGAGCGTCTTCTTCACCTTCTCGTTCGACAGGATCCACGAGTACAGCTCGAAGTCGACCCCGCCGGCCGGAGCCTCGGACTGGCGCAGGCGCCACGCCAGTTTCGCCAGCGCTGCGGTACAGCCAGAGCGGCATCTTGATCACACGGGTGTCGAGCAGCTCGGCGCATTCCCGGCGGGTCATCAGACCGTCGGCAGCGAGGTTGAACTGACCGGCGTGCTTGCCGAGCAGCAGGCGGCTGATCGCGTCGACGACGTCATCCTCGTGAACGAACTGCGTCGTGCGGTCGATATTCCCCACGTCGGCGACCGCCGGCGCGTCGCTCCACAGCCGCACGAGGTAGTTGTCCACGTTGGGCCCGTACACGATGCACGGGCGCACGATCGTCGTGACCACGTCGGGATGCTGGTGCGCCCACAGCTGCACGATGCGGTCGGAGTCCGTCTTGTCGCGCGCGTACGAGAAGCGCGGCACGCCGCGCACCGGCCAGTCCTCGGTGATCGGGTCCGGGTTGTCCGGGAAGGCGCCGTAAGCGACCCCGGACGTCGTGACCAGCACCTGGCCGATCCCCACCTCCGCTGCCGCCTCGAGCACGTTGTGGGTGCCGTTCACGTCGACGTCGTACATGAACGCCTCGTTGTGGACCGGATTGAGGATGAACGCGAGGTGCACGAGGACGTCCGGGTTGCCCCGTTGCAGCGCCGCGTGGACCGCGGCGCGATCGCGCACGTCGACCTTCTCGTACTCGGTCTTCGGGCGATAGCCGCCCTTCGGCGGCACCACGTCCGCGATGACGATCTTCTCGGTGTCCTCGCGGCGCGCGAGCAGGTCGACGAGACGTGAGCCGATGTAGCCGGAGCCGCCGGTGATCAGGTAGCGCATAGGCGCGGCATCCTACGGATCCGAGAATTCCACGGGTGCGGCAGGCGATCTCGTGGCCGTGGCGCCCGATCGCTGCCGATGACTACGACTTTGCCGGTTTCTACTTGCGAAACCGCGGTGACGAGGCGGATCCTGCGCTCATGTCACCGAACGCGCGCCGGCCCCGACCGCAGGATGAGCGTGGTCTCAGTGTCCGCCGCGCCGCAGCGCCTGCGGAGCGTGCGGAGGAGAACGTCGAGCTCCGCCGTGTCGTGGCAGGCGACCCGCAGCTGATAGTCGGGCGTGCCGCTGAGGTGGAGCACCTCGAGCACCGGCTCGAGCTGGGCCGCCGCGTTCGCGAAGTCGTCCGAGTCGGTATCCGGCGCCACCGTCACCCCCACGAGCGCCTCGAGCTTGCGGCCGCCTGCGCCCGGGTCCACGAGCGCCGTGAATCCCGTGATCACGCCGGCCTGGCGAAGACGGCGCACGCGATCCGCCGCGGCGTTCGCGCTGAGGCCCACCGCCGCGCCGAGGTCACGCCAGGAGATGCGGCCGTCCTCGCGCATGATCTTGAGGATCTCGCTGTCGATCTCGTTCATCACCACGATTATCTCAGTTCATGGACCTGACGGCCGCGCTCATCGCAGGACTCGCGGCCGGCATTGCAATCGCGATGCAGGTCGGAGCGGTCAGCCTGCTGCTGGTCGAGACCGCGGTCGCGCGGTGGCCCGCGCGTCGGGATCGCCGCCGGCATGGGCGTGGCGACCGTGGACCTGCTGTTCGCCGCCGCCGCCGCTGTCGCAGGCGCAACGGCGGGAGCCGTGCTGGCGGAGCATGAGGCGGAACTGCGCCTGGTCGCGGCGGTGGTGCTGGCCTCGATCGCTCTGCACGGACTGGTGACGGTGCGGCGGCAGGGTGTCGACGTCCGGGATGAGCCGAGCTCAGGTGGCCCCCTGGCCCACTACGTCCGTTTCTTCGCGATCACGTCGGCTAATCCGCTCACGATCGCATCCTTCGCCGCCGTGGCGGCGTCGATGTCGCTCGAGAGTGCGGGTCCGGCGATCGCCTTCGCCGCCGGCGTCGGTGCCGCCTCGGCCGGCTGGCACCTCGCGCTGACGGCGGCGGCCGGCCACGCGGGCCGATGGATCACGCCGCGCATACAGCGCGGGCTCGCCGTCGGCGGCCGCGTGGCCGTGCTCCTGATCGCCGCGCATCTCGCTACTTCAGCGTGATGACCTGCTTCGAGTCGTCTCTTCCCGGTGGTCGTGCTCACGAGGTTTCCGCTCGCGCCGTCGTAGGCGCCGGTGCGTGCGGGACCGATCCAGGCCGTGGTGTTCGCCTACGAGTCCGGGCTCGTGCGAGCCGGCGAGGGCAACGCCGTCGCCGGCGAGGCCTACTCCTCGTCGCCGCCCCAGCTCTCCTGAAGGTCCTTCATCACGCCGGGCTCGCGCAGGGTCGTCACGTCGCCCAGCTCGCGGCCCTCGGCGATGTCGCGCAGGAGGCGTCGCATGATCTTGCCGGAGCGCGTCTTCGGCACGTCGGCCGTCCTCCAGATGATCCGCTTGGGCCGTGAGAACTTGCCGATCCGGTCCGCAACGCGCTCGCGCACCTCGCCCTCGAGCTCCTCGCTCCCCTCGAGGTCGCCCTCCAGGATCACGAACGACACGATCGCCTGGCCGGTGTCCTCGTCCTCCACGCCGATCACGGCCGCCTCGGCGACCTTCGGGTGCGAGACGATCGCGGACTCGACGGTCGCGGTCGAGAGCAGGTGGCCGGACACGTTCACCGTGTCGTCCACGCGCCCGATCACCCAGAAGTAGCCGTCCTCGTCGCGGCGCGCGGCGTCGCCCACGAAGTACGTGGTCTCGTCCCACTTCGAGAAGTAGGTCTCCTTGAAGCGATCCGGGTCGCGGAAGAGCGTGCGCAGCATCCCGGGCCACGGTCGCCGCAGCGCGAGCAGGCCCTGCTCGCCGGCCTCCACCTCGTTGCCGTCCTCGTCGAGCACGGCGGCGTCGATCCCCGGCAGCGGCCTCGTGGCCGAGCCCGGCTTTGCCGACACCACGCCCGGGAGCGGCGAGATCATGATGTGGCCGGTCTCGGTCTGCCACCAGGTGTCCACGATCGGGCAGCGCTCGCCGCCGATCACCTTCCAGTACCAGAGCCACGCCTTCGGGTTGATCGGCTCGCCGACCGTGCCGAGCAGGCGCAGCTTCGACAGGTCGTGCTTCTGCGGGTACTCGATCCCCCACTTCATGCACGCGCGGATCGCGGTCGGCGCCGTGTAGAAGACGGTCACGCCGTAGCGCTCGCACAGCTCCCACCAGATGTCCTTGTCCGGGTAGTCGGGAGCGCCCTCGTACATCACGGACGTCGCGCCGTTCATCAGCGGCCCGTACACGATGTACGAGTGGCCGGTGACCCAGCCGACGTCGGCCGAGCACCAGTACACGTCCTCGTCGGGCTTCAGGTCGAACACGTACCTGTGCGTCCACGCCGCGCCCGTCAGGTAGCCGCCGGTCGTGTGGAGGATGCCCTTCGGCTTCGCCGTGGAGCCGCTCGTGTAGAGCACGAACAGCGGATGCTCGGCGTCGAACGGCTCGGCCGGGCAGTCGTCGGAGGCGGCCTCGATGGCCTCGTCGTAGAAGAGGTCGCGCCCCTCCTCCATGTCCACGTCCGTGCCGGTGTTGCGCACGACGACGACCGTCTCGATCGACGGCACGTCGCCCAGGAACTTGTCGACCGCCGGCTTGATGTCGGCGGCCTTGCCCTTGCGGCGGGCCTGGTCCACCGTGATCAGCGCCTTCGCCTCGGAGAACTCCATCCGCTCCTTCACGGAGTCGGGTGAGAAGCCGCCGAACACGACGTTGTGCGGCGCGCCGATGCGCGCGCACGCGAGCATCGCCACCGCCACCTCGGGGATCATCGGGAGGTAGATGCCCACCACGTCGCCCGGCTCGATGCCGCGCTCCTTCAGCACGTTGGCGAGCCGCTTCGTGTCGCGGAGGAGCTCCTCGTAGGTGACGTCGCGCTCCTCGCCCTCCTCGCCGCGCCAGTGGAACGCCACGCGGTCGCCGTTGCCGGCATCGACGTGGCGGTCGAGCGCCTGGTGGGAGGCGTTCAGCTTGCCGCCCACGAACCACTTGTAGAACGGCGCCTCGGACTCGTCGAGCACCGTGTCCCACGGCTCGGCCCAGTCGAGCAGCTCCTCCGACTGCTTCGCCCAGTAGGCCTCCGGGTCCTTGGCGGCCTCCTCGTAGACCGACTCGTCCGAGATCAGCGCGTGCTCGCGGAACTCGGCGGGAGGCTCGAACAGCTCCTGGTCGAGAAGCTGCTCGAGCTCCTGCTCGATCTGGTCCGCGGAGGCCTTGGTGGTCCCTTCCATCTCGCTCCCTCTCGTAGTCCCTGTGGGCCAGGTTGTACCAGGGGACTACAAGCGGGGAACCATCGTGGCCGTCGCCGCCGCCGCGGCGCGCCGCCGTCCGGTGCCGGTCCCGGCGAGCGTCGTGCCCGTGGCGACCTCGGCGCCCAGGCCGGTCTCGGACCGCACCTTCAGCTCGTCGAACTTGGCCTCTGCCGACCGCTCTCTCACGAGCATCGTGCCGAGGAAGCACCCGACGAACCCGAGCGGAATGCTGATGATCCCGGGATTCGCGAGCGAGTACCACGACAGTGCGCCGCCCTCGGAGTCGGGGCCGGGCCACACCGTCGGGCTGATCACGACGAGCGCGATCGAGCTGATCACGCCGAACAGCACGCCCACGACCGCTCCGGTCGTGTTGAAGCGCCGCCAGGTGAGCGACAGGAGCAGCGCCGGGAAGTTGGCGCTGGCCGCCACGGCGAACGCCAGGCCGACCATGAACGACACGTTCAGGGTCTCGCCGCCGAGCAGCGCGATCCCGATCGCGATCGCGCCGATCACGAACGCCGCGATCTTCGCGACCCAGACCTCCTCGCCCTCGGAGTCACGGTTCCTGCGGACGATGTTCGACCACACGTCGTGCGCCACCGCGCCCGACGCCGAGATCACGAGGCCGGCGACCACCGCGAGGATCGTCGCGAACGCCACGCCGGCGACGATCGCCAAGAGGAGATCGCCGCCGAGCTCCTGCGCGAGCGTCGGCACGGCGAGGTTGCCGGTCTCGCCGACCGCCTTCTCGCCGCCGTGGCCGAGAATCGCCCTGCTGCCGAAGCCCAGCGCCGTCGTCATCAGATAGAAGGCGCCGATCAGGAACATCGCCCAGATCACCGAGCTTGCGCGCGGCCTTGGCGGTCGGGACGGTGAAGAACCGCATCAGGATGTGCGGCAGCCCCGCCGTGCCGAGCACGAGCGCCGAGGCCCGAGCGACACCGTGTCGAGCGGGGTCGACAGGAACAGGCCCGGCTGCAGGTACGCCGCGCCGTCTGAGGACTCGGCGCGGGCGTCACGGAACAGGCCGATCGGGTTCCAGCCGATCCGGGACAGCACCCAGACCGTCAGGACCACTCCGCAGGTCAGCATCAGAACGGCCTTGATGATCTGCACCCAGCTCGTCGCGAGCATGCCGCCCAGGACGATGTAGGTGACCATGAAGGCGCCGGTCAGGATCACGGCCCAGGCGAAGCTGATCCCCACGAGAGACTCGATGATGACCCCCGCGCCGACCATCTGCGCGATCAGGTAGAAGGCCACCACGGACAGCGTGCCGAGAGC
Organism: uncultured Thermoleophilaceae bacterium; assembly: GCA_963808875.1. GTDB lineage: Bacteria > Actinomycetota > Thermoleophilia > Solirubrobacterales > Thermoleophilaceae > JACVRW01. The sequence goes on along the minus strand of CAWEHM010000009.1, from coordinate 15,526 downwards.
CGCCGCCGCCCGCGCGGGCGGCTGCTTCATCCGGTACGCGAGCACGTCGGCGAACGTGTACTTGCCCGCGTTGCGCATCTGCTCGGCGATCAGGAACAGCACCGCCAGGAACGCCACCAGGAAGCCGACGCAGTACAGGAACCCGTCGAAGCCGAACACGAAGATCAGCCCGGCGATTCCGAGGAAGCTCGCCGCCGACATGTAGTCGCCCGCGATCGCGAGCCCGTTCTGCGGGCCGGTCAGCGCGCGGCCGGCGGCCCAGAAGTCGGTCGCCGTCGAGATCCGCTTCGAGGCGACGTAGGTGATGATCATCGTCACGCCGACGACGACCCCGAAGACCGCCAGTGCGGTCCCGTTTACTGAGGCGATGTACGTCATCGCTGCGGCACCTCCTCACGATCCGTCACGAGCTCGCCGCGGCGGAAGCGGGTGGTCGCGGGAACGGGCTCGCCGACGGCGGTGCCCGCGACGCTGTCGCGAACACGTGCGGCAAGCGGGTCCCAGACCCTGTTTGCGCGGCGCGCGTACATCGCGCCGAGCACCCACGTCATGAGGAACTGTGCTGAGCGCCAGCGCGTAGCCGACGGTCAGGCCGTCGGTGATGAACTCGCGGCCCATGAAGTCGGGCGCGTAGCCGCACAGGACGATGAAGCCGAAGTACCAGGCCATGAAGAAAATCGTGGCCGGGACGACAAAGGCCCTCTTCCTGCGGGTTAGCTCTTGAAACTCAGTCGATCGCTCGATGGCGACCCAGTCGGTGTCCGGGCGCGTCTCGGCCACGGAGAACCCCTTTCAATCTCGCCTCCGTCCAAAGCGCTACCCGACGCAAGCGCGCTTTATGCGCAAAATCACTTAACCGCAGGAGGCGGGCCGCGCATGCCGCTTCAGCACGCGCTCGTACGCGACGGGACGCGACGTCATCGTGCCGTCCACGCACATGTCGATCAGGCTGCGCCAGGTGGCGGGCGTGTCGCTGTCCTCGTTCGAGAACCAGTTCTGCCAGGCGTAGCCCTGGCTGTGCGCCTTGGCGATGTTCTCGGCGGTGGTGAGCTCCAGGGTCGTGCCGCCGGTGGTGAAGGTGATGGGCACCTGGAAGGCCACCACGCCCGGGCCGGGTGACCCGCCGGCCAGCAGCCAGTTCGCGGTGCCGGCGATCCCGGGCGCGAGGTCGATGTTCGGCGCCAGCTCGTGGAAGCGGTCGACCGCGGCCTGCTGGAAGGAGACCACGATCAGCTTCCGGTGCTTCGTCCCCTTGAGCATGCGGGCGAGGACCCCCGCGTTCTTCACGTACTCCGCGGTGGCCTCGTCCGGCGTGCGGCCCTTGATCTCGACGTTGATCGGGGTGCGCGGGAACGCCTTCAGCACCTGGGCGAGCGTGGGCACGCGGAAGTCCTTGGCCGTGAAGCCCTTCGGCGGAGCCTTCTTGCCGGTGGCGACCCCGCGGTAGTTGTAGGCGCGGCGCGCGAGCTCGTGGCTGTAGTGGCTCTTGGCGCGCGGGGCGAACCAGTAGGCCGCGTCGAGCTTCCGGATCTGCCTGAGCGTCTTCGAGGCGACGGTGCCGTGGCCGTTCGTCTTGCCGTCGACGGTCGTGTCGTGCATGACGATGACCTTGTTGTCCTTCGTCACGCCGATGTCGAGCTCGAGCATGTCGGCGCCGGCGCTCAGCGCGTTCCGGAACGCGAACATCGTGTTCGACGGGAACTCGTCCTCGCCGCCCTGATGGGCGATGTTCAGCGGGCGGTTCTTCTTGATCCACGGGTTGGCCGCCTGCGCGGAGGCGGCGGGAACGATCGCGGCGATGGCGGCGACGGTCAGGGCCAGGAGAGCGCGGCGCACGCGCGCGCAGCCTAGCTGCCGCCGTTCGTCCACACGAACAGGATCGGGGCGGCCACCGCCAGGAGGCAGATCAGGCCGAAGTAGAACCAGCCGAGCCCGCGCGCGATCGGGCCGTTCACGTGGGCGCCCATGACGCTCCTGTCGTTGCCCACGAGCAGGATCGGCAGGTAGGTCAGCGGCAGCACCGGGATCGAGAAGATCACGGCGTACTCGGTGAGCTCGACCGGGTCCACGCCGGTCTGCGCGATGGCGAATCCCGCGAGCAGGAAGCCGGCGAGCGACAGCGTGAACCTCGGCTCGTTCAGGAGGCGGAAGCGCTTCCCCCACTTCCATCCCTGGTGCTGGGCGAGGTTGTAGGCGGCGGAGAAGGCGGTGTCGATGGTGGCGCCCCCGACTGCGAACAGCATTCCGATGAGGGCGAGGATCAGGCCGACCTCCGCGTACGGCTGCTGTGCCATGAGCGCGACCGAGCCGATGCTCGTGGGCGAGATGCCGGCCGGCTTGAACAGCTGCGCGGCCGTGAGGAGGATCCCCACGCTGATCAGGCCGCCGAGCGCGAACCCGACGATGGCGTTCCAGCGGTTTACGCCGATGTCCTTCGGGCCCCAGTTCTCCTCGACGGCGCCGCTCGAATAGAAGTAGATCTCGTACGGCATCAGCGCCGCGGCGATTAGGCCCACGACGAAGTACCAGTACACGGCCGCGCTGTGCGACTCCGGCACGAAGCCCCGGCCGACCTCGCCCCAGTTCGGGTCGAGGTTGATCGAGCTGGCGACGAAGACGATCAGCGCCAGGCCCATGTAGCCGAACAGCCGCTCGATCCCGCCGAAGGGCAGGAAGTAGATGGCCGCCGCGATCGCGATCAGGGCGACCAGGACGAAGAAGTTGACGCTGACGTCGAAGAAGTAGTTGATGATGAAGCCCAGGCCGCCGAGCTCGGCGCCGAGGGTGAGCACGGTGAGCACGAGCGAGGCCACGAGCGTGAAGGCGGACAGCCGCGGCCCGTAGCGCTCCTTCACCAGGACGAAGTTCGGCTTCTTCGACGCGGCGACGATGCGGCCGCTCATCTCGGCGAACACGATGATCCCGAGGACGCCCACAGGGGTCGCCCACAGCACCGGCGTGCCCACGGACGCGCCGGCCTGCGAGTTGAACACGAGGTCGCCGATGTCGACGAACCCGCCGATGGCGGCGATCACGCCGAGGGCGATCTGGAGGACGGCCCTCACAGGCCCGCCGAGAGGTCACCGGCCTGCTTGGAGAGCTGGTCGAGCTGGGTGGCTGCCTTGCGCGCGCCCGGCGCGTCGTCGGGCGCCACCTGGATCTGGCCGAGCGCGGTGTCGATCTTGTCGGCGAGGTCGATCGCCTTCGTCTTCGCTGCGGCCACGTTCGCCTGGTTCGCGTCCGCGTCGTTCAGCTTCTCGGCCTCGTGAACGACCACGTCACTCATGTCGCGCGCGTGGACGCGGGCGAACGTGGCCTTCGTGCGGTCGTCGGCGACGTCGCCGGCCAGCATCGCTCCCTCGGCCGCGGTGCTCGCGAGAGTGTCGATGGAACGCGACAGCTCGCCCGGGGTCATGGGCCCCCCGCACCCCGAGACCGAAGCCGCCGTTGCCAGCACGGCGAACGCCACCACTAACCGCCGCCTCATCGCCGACGGGATATTGGCTAGCCGTGCGGCGGAAGGCGCCGCTTGTGTGGATCCGGCTAGCTGGGTGCCTCGGTCTCAGGCGCCTCGGGCGTCTCGGGCGCCTCCGGCTCGCTCTGGACCTCGGCCGGCTTCACCGACACGCGCGTGACGTCGGGTGTTCCGTAGCGGTCGGCGGTGCTGGTGCCCTCGTCGGCGCAGCGCTTCCTCGTGACCGGCACGCGGGCCTTGACCTTGACGCGGTCGCCCGCGGCCGGGGCGGCGTCGCCGTAGTCGTTCGAGAGCCTGAGCTCGTACATATCGCCCGCCGGCACCGTGTACGTCGCGCCCTTGGCCTGCACGCCCTTGCGCTCGGCATTCTGGTCCGCCAGCTCGCCCGACTCGCGGGCGTGCTTGTTCGCGGAGGTGACCGTGAGCGTCACGGTGGCCTCGCTCTCCGGCGTGGCCGGATCGTCCGCCGTCATGCTCACGAGCGTGCCGCCGACCTGAAAGCCGCGTGAATGCACCTTCGTGCAGCTCTTGCCGCCCTTGGCGTGCTCGGTGTGCTTGCCGTGCTTCCCGTGCTCTCCCGGCTTGGCCACTCCGGTCGCCGGAAAAGCGACGAGCGCCAGCGCCCCCGCCAGTACCGCGATATTCCCTGCCGTCTTCACGATGCCGTCCTCCGCATGGTTTCCACCCCTTCCATCGGCACCTTGACGCGATCCGTTGAGCGCTCCGGCGCGGCCGGCACTCATACCCTTGTCCAATGCCGGACATCGCGAAGGAGGTCGAACGGCGGCGTGCGGCCGCGGCGGACGCCTGGGAGGTGGGCGACGCCGTGGTGCTCGTGGAGGCCGGCGAGGAGATTCCCGTGCCCGGCCGCGGCGACCGGACCTACCCCTTTTACGCCCACTCCGAGTACCTGTACCTGACCGATCGCAACCGGCCCGGCGGCGTGCTCGCGTACGACCCGGGCGACGGGTGGATCGAGTTCGTGCACCCGGTGACGGCTCAGGAGCTCCTCTGGACCGGGCTCGAGGGCGACCGCGAGGGCGTGCCGGAGGGAACGCGCCCGGTGGACGAGCTGGAGAAGTGGCTGCGCGGGCGCCCCGTGCGGCGGCTGGGCGCCGCGGCCGACGCGGACGAGCAGCTGCGCAACGAGCTGATCCGCGTGCGGCGGCCGAAGGACGACGTGGAGCTGGCGCGGATGCGTGTAGCCGAGGCGGCCACACGGGCCGGCTTCGCCGAGCTCGTGCGGCTGATCGAGCCGGGCGTGACGGAGCGCGAGCTGCAGGTCGCGATCGAGGCGACGTTCCTGCGCTCGGGCGGCGACTCCCTGGCGTACGAGTCGATCGTCGCCGCCGGCGACCACAGCGCGGTGCTGCACTTCTCCCCCACGTCGCGCGAGCTGAAGGCGGGCGAACTGCTGCTGGTGGACGCCGGCGCGGAGTACCGCGGCTACGCGAGCGACGTGACGCGCACCTACCCGATCGGCGGCGAGCTCGAGGGCGAGCAGCGGGTCGTCTGGGAGACGGTGCGCCGCGCGTGCGAGTCGGCCATCGAGGCGTGCGCGCCGGGCGTCGAGTGGCGCGAGGTGCACCGAGTAGCCGCTCTGATCGTCGGCGAGGGCCTGGTCGAGCTGGGCGTGCTGCAGGGCGAGCCCGAGACGCTGCTCGAGAGCGGAGCGACCACCCTCTTCTTCCCGCACGGCGTGGGCCACATGGTCGGACTCGGAATACGCGACGCCGGCCTGGCATCCGACGAACTACGCGAACCGGCACCCGGGTCCCCCCGCATGCGCCTCGACATCCCCCTGCAGCCCCGCCACGTCTGGACAGTCGAGCCAGGCATCTACTTCGTAGCCCCCCTCCTGGCAGGTGCCCGCGAGCGCACCGACGTGGACTGGGACAGGGTCGACTCGCTGCTGGGCTTCGGCGGCGTCCGCATAGAGCAGGACGTGCTGATCACGGACGACGGTTGCGAGGTGCTGACGGCCGACATCCCGCTGTAGGCGGGCGGTTCCGGGCGCTAGGGGAGCAGCAGGACCGCGAAGTCGTCCGTAACGGCGAAGTTGTGAGAGCCCTCGTCAGCCAGCTCTGCGAGCTGCTCGATCTTTGAGTACTCGCGCGCCGAGATGCTCGTGTTGTTCGGCTTGCGGACTGCGTGTTGTATAAATGCAACACAGCTACGGTAGACCGTCATGGCTACGGCATCCTGTACACGAACGAAGACAGACGACGCTGCCCTCCGCGCGCTGGTCCCCGCCAGCGATCGGGCGAGCTACGAGGCAAAAGTCGCCGCCCTCCTCGCCCGCAACACGATGCTCGAGCTCATCGAGAATCAACGCGACGAGTGCCACATGAGCAAGAAGGAACTCGCGGAGCGCGCCGGCCTGGACGCTTCCGCGGTTCGCCGGCTGTTGACCGCAAAGACAGCCAACCCGACCTCGGAGAACTTCTTCCGCCTGATGGGTGCCCTCGGAATCCGCGTCGAGGCAGTCACGCCGTCCGGCGAGCGCATCTCGCTCGTCTAAGAGGCGCCGACCGGGCTTGAACCGGTGGAGGACCTCTTTCGGTCGCTAGAGCCGAAAGTTCGCCTTTACGCGGAGCATTTCCGCGAGGCGGACCGTGCTACGGCGCCCAACGTGTGACGGACGGCGCCAGCCGACAGGCCGCTGTACTCACTGCGGGCGCTACACGTATGGCCGTGCTGCTGTTTGTCGTCGCCGCCGCTGCCCCGGATACGCGCGGCTTTGGGCCGGGGACCAGCGCCGGAAGCTGTTCGAGAACTTGGCCGTGTACGAGGGCGAGTCCGTCGTCCTCCTGGCTGTCACCGCTCCGGGCGCCGACCAGCTCCCGTGGGACGAGAGCCACTGCCGACCGTTAGGCGACCATCGGCATAGTGGCTCTCTCGGCTGCCGCGTTGACCCGGTCGCTGCCCATGACTGGAACCGCACCGCATCAGATCGGTGGCGTCGCCTGCATCGCCGCGCGTACCAGGCGGTCCGTCGTCACGGCGTCCGGTGCACGCTGCTCGTCCGGGCGTTCGAGCGTCAGCGGCGGGGAGTGCTCCACGTCCACCCCGTGCTCGGCGTCGCCACTCCTGCCGAGCGCCACGCGGCACACCTTTACGCCGGTTACCTCGCCCGGTACGCCTCGCATTACGGCTTCGGCTCCACCGAGCGCAAACTGCGAAGGCTCTCGAGCAAAGCGGCCGCCGCCTACCTCTCCGCGTACTTCGTTACCGGTAAGAAGGGCAAGGAGTCACTCCAAGAGTCCGTGATGGCGTCGGACATGCCCCGCTCAATCATTCACGTCTCGACTGAACTCACGCAGCGCAGCGGCGTCACGATGCGCGAACTTCGCTTTCGACGGTTCGTGTGGTTCATCGCACGCGCCGCGCGGACCTCGCTGGAAGAAGCACGGCAAATCGGCATGCATGCCGTGGCGGGAACGCTCGACCTTTCGGTCGATGCTTTCCTCCCTTCACCACGCCACCTTGCGCAGATTCTCGGCCGCGAGCCGCCGGCCGTCCTGTCGTGACGGTCGGCTCGCGGGGCCGAGGGACAGCACGCCCGGGCACCGAAGAGTTCACTCGCTGGTCGCGTGCGCCAGCGCCGACGGTGTTTGGCGGCCGACGATCGCCGGGGCCTCGTGGACGAGCTCGTCGTTCTTGAGAGCCTCGACCATGAACAGGGCGAAGTCGACGCGGCGGGTGCGATTGCTCGCGAGGATGGGGTCGCCCACGTGCCGGCTCCACACGGGCAGGCCCTGGCTCTCGCCCTCCTCGAGGTCGCTCCCGCGCACAAGAGTCCAACGTGTGTCGCTAGCGAACACCCGCCGGCAGGCCTCTACCTGGTCGTTGAGGTCGGCGAAGCGAGTGACGCGCCCGGCCCAGCCGCCGAACTTCACGAGCGCTTTGAGCCTCCACGAGTAAACGTCCTGGCCGTCGAGGCTGATGTGCCACCCCGACGAGAACACGAGGCGCGCGCCCGGACGCGCGTAGTCGAGAACAGCCTGCGCCGTTCCCGTCGAGTATCCGTGGACGCCCCGCGGCACGAGTACTACCAGCACAGCGTCGCATTCCGCGACTGCTTTCTTGATGACCTCCGCGTCGTCCGTCGCTCCTGGGACGACCGTGATGCGTCCTTTGAACCCCTCGAGCTTGCCCACGCTCTGCTCCCGGCAGACGCCGACCACCTGGTAGCTCCGATCAAGCGCGTGCTGGACCATGTACTGCCCGAGCTTCCCGGACGCGCCGACGATGCAGACCCTCATCGCGGGCAGACTACCCCCGTCGCCAGCTTCGTCCTCAAGCGACATTCCCGCACACTCGGGCATGCCAGCGTTGTGAAATGTTGCGCGCGACATTCGCAAGGTCAGTGTCTTCGTCATCTTCTTCGTCGGTAAGAAAACTGAGGCATCGAGCGGCTCACCGCTGGCTGTCGCCCTCATCCCCTCGTCCTCACGCGGTCCATGACCGGGGTGAGGTGGCGGCGCCGGTTCGCGTGGGCCCTGGAAAAGTATTTGGCCATGTCCGATGCCGATAAAATTCTATGAGCGTCATGACTGTTCGAATGGCGCTTCGCTTCGAACCAGGGCACCCGGTACATGACTCGTACGTAGCGCAGTAGAGGCGCCGACCGGATTTGAACCGGTGTACACGGCTTTGCAGGCCGCTGCGTAACCACTCCGCCACGGCGCCGGGGGGCGTCTAGGGTAGCGGTGCTGACGGGCGCGACTTTCGCTGGTAGGGGATGCTGTGCGGCGGTCGAAAGTACCGTCTGCTTGTGACAATCATGGAAACGAAGACTGTCTCGTTCTGGGTGCCTGGAGGAACGCGTGCAGCGGGCCTCGCTCGCCGATCGATCCTGTCGGTCGAGGCCGGGCTCCCCGATTCCGTCCGGCACCGGCTCGCGCTGCTCCTCTCGGAGCTCGTCACGAACGCCATCCAGCACGGCGGCGCCGGCGAGCACGAGACGATCCAGGTCCGGATCGCGTCCTCCTACGAGAAGATCCGGGTCGAGGTCTTCGACCCGGGGCCGAACGCGCCCGGCCCGCGCAACCGCCTCGAGCCGCAGGGCGGCTACGGCCTCCTGCTGGTCGACCGCCTCGCCAACGGCTGGGGCCGCGAGAACGTCGACAACGGCGGCAGCCTCGCCTGGTTCGAGCTCGAGCTCGACCCCACCGACCACATCTAGACGGCGCCGAATCGCTCGGGGGCTATACTCGGCCGTCGCGCGGCTGTAGCTCAGTTGGCTAGAGCGTCTGCTTGCCATGCAGAAGGTCGTGGGTTCGAATCCCATCAGCCGCTCTCAGAAAGGCCTGCATTTGCAGGCCTTTTTGCGTTCGCAGTCGGCTGATGCTTCTCCCTGGCCGGGCAGTCAATGGGTAGCGGCCGCAGTGGCGCCCTTCTCGAGGGAGCGGATGGGCGGGCGCTTCTGGCTGGCGTGCGCACGTTGGTCGCGGGATGCCTTGGGTGCGGGTACCCGTGGGTTTCTGTGAGGATCGGATTACCGACTGTCGGAGAGCGATAGATGACCGCCGCATTGACCAGTTGGAGGGATGCACCCGCCAAGCACGCGATTGTCGATGTCGTTGCGTCCGCCACCGAGGCTGGGGCTGGGTTCATCCTTGCAGCCGACCGGATCGCCACGTTCGACAACGACTGCACGTTGTGGGTGGAGCAGCCGATGCCGCCGCAGTTCAACTGCGTCTTCCCCAGGTGGGCCGCGGAGGCCGAGGCCGTGCCCTCCTTGGCCGGACAGCAGCCGTATGAGGCGATCATCGGAGAAGGACGAGGCGTTCTTCGAGGGGGTGGCGATGCAGGACCCCGAGGTCGTTTCGATTTTGCTTGACGCGTTTGCCCGCTCATGGGCTGGTACGACCCCGGAGGAGTTCGATGCCCAGGTGCACGAGTGGGTGAGGACAGGGATGCACCCCAAGCTCGGTGTTCCGGATGTCGAGTTGATCTACCAGCCGATGCTGGAGCTGTTCGACTATCTGCGCACCCACGGGTTTCGGGTGTTCGTGTGCTCCGGTGGCGGCCGCGACTTCATGGGTGCGTTCGCCGAGGAGACGTGGGACATCTTCAAGGAGAACGTGATCGGCTCGGCCGCCGCGTACACGTACACCGATGGGAGAATCGTCCGCTCCGATCACCTGCTCGGCGGCTTGGATCTGGATCCGGGCAAGCCCGAGCACATCTTCGCCCAGACCGGCAGGCTGCCCGCGTTGGCCGGCGGCAACGCCGACGTCGACATCGAGATGCTGACCATGAAGAACGATTGGACCACCGTGTTCAAGACCGACGGCGCTGGATGACCGACCTGACCGCGATCTATGCCCGCCTCAACCCGACGATGCCACGATCCGCGGCACGCCCGGCAGTGCAACGGAGGTTTCGCGCAGCGACGCCAGCTTCCACAATCTCGATCACATGAGCGAACCCGCGGAGCGGCCGCCGATTTCCGCCGGCTCCGGCCCCGGCGCCGAGCTGAACGCACGCACCCGCCTTGCTCTCCGTGAGGCGCGCACCGAGGCGGTCAGCGTTCTTGCAGTCGACGTGGCGCTGTTGGGCGGGCTCGCGAGCGTTGACAAGGCGAAGGGCTGGGGCATCCTCCACTTCCCGTGGTGGGCGTGGCTGCTGCTTGCGTCGCCTGCCCTGCTGCTGATGATCTTGTTGCTTGCCATGCCGCTCGCCGAGCTGAGCCCTGGCCGGGTGCGAAATGCCGGCGTCGCGCTGCTCGGCCTCCTGGTCGCCGCCGATGCGGTCGCCGTCGGGGTGCTGCTCGCCGCGCTCGCGGGCAGCAGCGCGGGGAGCCTCAGCGCCGGTGAGCTGCTCACCCATGGCGCGGTCGTCTGGCTCACCAACATCATCACCTTCGGGCTGCTGTTCTGGCTGCTCGACGCGGGCGGACCGCGCGTCCGCGCCGAGTTCGGACGGCCTGACCCCGACTTCCAGTTCCCGCAGGACACCGTTCCGCGAGCCGGCTGGAACTCACGGCTGAGCGACTACCTCTACGTGTCGCTCACCAACGCGATCGCGGTCAGCCCGACGGACACGATGCCCCTCACCCGCCGGGCTAAGGGCCTCATGGCCGTCGAGTCGCTTATCTCCTATTCCGTTGTGATCCTCGTCGTCGCCTGCGCCGTCAACGCCCTCGGCTGAAGCGGCTGACCACCCACGACGACCGGACGCTTGCCATGCAGAAGGTCGTGGGTTCGAATCCCATCAGCCGCTCTCTCGGCCTTCCGCTTCCCCGAGCTCGAGCCGGCGCTTAGGGACCTGCTCGGCAAGTGATCGACCGGTGCCAGGTTGACCTGGCACCGGTCGAACGTTCTACGAGGCGCTGGAGGCTGGCTCCGCGAGGAGTGCGTCCATCCGGCTTAGCGACAGTCGAAGGCCCTCACCAAAGCCCTCGGCCATTGCCTCCATACCGTCGCGCGAGAAGAACATGGAGCGCACGGTCATCCGTGTGCCGCCGTCGGTCTCGGAGAGTTCCATCGCAATCCCCGTGAGCGCGAAGTCGTCGTTGGGCTTACCGTCGTCGTCGACGTCGGCGTCGCTCAACTCGAGCGAGCGCGGCGGATCCACCGCTTCGATCCGCCATACGCCGTGCTCCGCCTCACCGTTGGGGCCTGCAAAGACATGGGCCATCTCGGCGCCAACGCTCATCTCGTACGGCTCGAAGGTCGTCGAATAATTCGGTGGCCCCCACCACAGCCCGAGCTTCTGCGGGTCGGCCCAGAGCTCCCACACCGCTTCGACCGGCGCGTCGAAATCGGCGATGACGGTCAGGGTCAGGTTGTCGAGATCGCTCTCGACGCTGGCTACGGACATCAGGGTTTCCTTTCGTCTTGTTCTGAATCGGAAGCGAGAAGCTCGGACATCCGCTCGACCCGGCCGCGCCAGATCTCTTCGAGATCCTCGAGCGCCCGCCTCGCGTCGGCGAGCCCTTCGGGTGCGGCCTCGACGAGCTGCTCCCGGCCGCGGCGGCGCTTGGTGACTAGCCCGGCCCGTTCGAGCACCGCGACGTGCTTCTGCACGGCAGCGAACGACATCGGGTAGGCGTCGGCGAGCCGCGAGACGGACGGTGCGTCGCCGCCAGCCCGGCGCAGGATGTCGCGGCGGGTCGGGTCGGCGAGCGCGTGAAAAACGTCGTCGGTCTTGCTCTCCTCACTTCCTACAACCATTTGGTTGTAGGTTACCACAGCTCTCAGCCGCCGCCGGGCAGGCACGGCTGTCGGCTCGCTCAGGGGCGCGCCGGCACTCGACTCTCGCGCTCGCTCGTGCGCTCCGCCCGGTAGCCGTACGCGGCCTCGCGCACGGCCTCGTCGCTCTCGAGGCCGGCGCCCAGGCCGCCGGCGATCGTGCCGAGCGAGCTCGCCATCCAGGCGAGGGCCGCGTAGTCGCCGATGCCCGCGTCATGCCCGAGCGCCTGCGCCATGACGCCGCTGTCGATGACCAGCGCCGCCCCCAAGAGCGTCATCGCGAACAGCGCCGCGTAGAGGAACGCGGCGCCCAGCAGCAGCGTGAGCGTCGTTGCGACGTTGAAGAGCACGGTCTGCTCGCGGCTGGCCCGCTCCCGCGGCCGCTCCCACAGGCGGTGCGACACGATCAGCCAGAGCACCGTCGCGCCGACCGACAGCACCATGAGCGCGAGTAGGCGAATCCAGTCGAGCGCATCCGAGAGCTTCCAGAGGTCTGAGGTCACGAGCGCCAGCGCCACCGCCGCGGCAGCGGCCGCGAGCGCGCGCGAGAGGCGCACGATCAGGCGCCAGGGCCGGTTGGCGCGGATCATGCCGGTCAGTAGCCGAAGGTTCCCGCGCGCGACCGCGGCGACGAAGCGCAGGTCCACGTCGTCGACATCCGGCGCCTCGACCGCACGGATCGGTGCCGCGAGCTCGGCCAGCCGCCGCCCGACGCGGACGCGTCGTCCCGCGACGCCGTGTCCTGTCTCGAGGCTCTCGCCGACCAAGCCGTCGACCAGCCGGATCACCGCGTCGCGAGCTCGCCGGCGCGTCTGCATCGCCCCGAGCGCCGGCAGCGAGATCAGCGCAACCCCGTGCGTGGCGCTCGCATCGGCCACGATCGGCCGCCTCCCTATGCGCAGCGGGGCGTCGGTCACGCACACGGCGAGATCCCACCCGTGACGCAGCATGCGCTCGCGACCCAGGTCGATCGCGTCCACGCCGCTCGTCAAGTGAGTTGCCTCGGGCTCCGTGAGGACGGGGACGCGCCACGAGACCGCGTCGGTGACGCGCTCCGCGAGCAGGGGCGGCAGGTCGGCCGCGAGCTCCTCCGCGATCTCGGTGGGCAGCCCTGGAGCGGCCAGCAGGCCCAGCACCAGCTCGTCCTTGTCGAGCGGGACCTGGGTGCGGGCCAGCGTGACGGTTTCCTCGCCTACGAGAGCACCACCGCTGGCCTACGTCACGGTTCCGGCGGCTTCGGCATGGCTGGTCGCTCGGGGACCGGACGCCTCCACGTGCAGCCGCCCGTCTCGCAGCTCGACGCGCACACCCTGCCCCGGCTCGATGTCGCCGGCCAGGAGCCGCTCCGAGAGCTCGTCCTCGAGCAGGCGCTGGATCGCGCGCCTGAGCGGCCGCGCCCCGTACTGCGGGTCGAAGCCCGCGTTCGCGAGGAACTCGACCGCCTCGTCCGAGACCTCGAGCTCAACACCCTGCGCGTGCATGCGCCGCTCCACCTTCGCGAGCAGCAGACGCGTGATCTGCTTCAGCTGCTCGCGGTCGAGGGCGCGGAACACGATGATCTCGTCGATCCGGTTGAGCAGCTCCGGCCGGAAGCTCTGGCGGAGCAGCTCCATCAGGTCGTCCTTCAGCTCCTCGAACGACTCGTCGCGGCGGGCGTGTGCCTGGATCCGGTCGGCGCCGAGGTTCGAGGTCATGATCACGACGGTGTGCCTGAAGTCGACCGTCCGTCCCTGGCCGTCCGTCAGGCGACCGTCCTCGAGCAGCTGGAGCAGCAGGTTGAAGACGTCGGGATGCGCCTTCTCGATCTCGTCCAGCAGCAGCACCGAGTACGGGCGCCGGCGCACGGTCTCCGTGAGCTGGCCCGCCTCCTCGTAGCCGACGTAGCCCGGCGGAGCTCCCACCAGGCGCGACACGGTGTGGCGCTCCTGGAACTCGCTCATGTCGAGCCTGACCATCGCCTGCTCGTCTCCGAATAGCGTCTCGGCGAGCGCCCGCGCCAGCTCGGTCTTGCCGACGCCGGTCGGCCCCAGGAAGAGGAACGAGCCGACCGGCCGGTTCGGGTCGCCCAGCCCCGCCCGCCCGCGCCGGACGGCGCGCGCGACCGCGTCGACCGCCTCGTCCTGCCCGACCACGCGCTCGTGCAGCTGCGCCTCCAGGCCGAGCAGGCGCTCGCGTTCCTCCTGCGTCAGCTGCGCGACCGGAATGCCGGTGCGGCGTGACACGACCTCCGCGACATCGTCGGCGAGCACCTCCGCGGCGCGCCCCCGGCCGCCCGAGCGAGCCGCCTCGATGTCCTCGCGCAGCTCATCGATGCGCGGCTTCAGCTCGTTTGCGCGCTCGTAGTCCTCGGCCGCGATCGCCTGGTCGCGCTCGCGTTCGTTGCGGGCCAGGTCGTCCTCGAGCGCGCGCCGGTCCGCCGGCTTCGTCTTGGCGCGCAGCCGCACCCGCGCGGCCGCCTGGTCGATCAGGTCGATCGCCTTGTCGGGGAGGTAGCGGTCGGTGATGTAGCGGTCCGACAGCTCAGCGGCCGCCACGATCGCTTCGGGGCTGATGCGAACGCGGTGGTAGGCCTCGTAGCGGTCCTTGAGGCCGTTCAGGATCTCGATCGTCTCCTCGACCGACGGCTCGTCGATCAGGACCGGCTGGAAGCGCCGCTCGAGCGCGGCGTCCTTTTCGATGTTCCGCCGGTACTCGTCGAGCGTCGTCGCGCCGATCATCCTCAGATCGCCGCGCGCCAGGGCCGGCTTCAGCATGTTGGAGGCGTCCATCGAGCCCTCGGCCGCGCCGGCACCCACGACCGTGTGCAGCTCGTCGATGAACAGGATCAGGTCGTCGCCGTGGTCACTGACCTCGTCGATCACGGACTTCAGCCGCTCCTCGAACTCGCCGCGGTACTTCGTGCCGGCCACCATGCCGGCCAGGTCGAGCACGACCAGGCGCTTGTCCGCCAGCGTCTCCGGCACCTCGTCGTTCACGATCCGCTGTGCGATGCCCTCGGCGATCGCAGTCTTGCCGACGCCAGGGTCGCCGATCAGGACAGGGTTGTTCTTGGTACGGCGGGAGAGGATCTCGATCGTCTCCTCGATCTCGTCTGCGCGCCCGATGACCGGGTCGAGCCTGCCCTCGCGCGCGGCCTCGGTGAGATCGCGGCTGTACTCGTCGAGCGTCTTCGTTTGGCTCGCCGGCCGCCCGCCCTCCTCGGTAGGCGTCACGCCCCGGATGACGGCACCTCGAAGCGCGGTGTGCGAGAGCCCGAAGCGTGCCAGGAGTCGCCCGGCGTCCGACTCCGTGTCGCGTGCCAGCGCGAGCAGTACGTGCTCGGGCCCGAGGTACGACGAGCCCAGCTCACGCATCTCGTCGAACGCCCCGAGGAGCGCGCCCTTAGCCTCGGGCGAGAGCGAGGGCGCCACGTCGGTCCGCCCTCCCCGCTCCGCCTCGTCCTCGACCTGAGCCGCGATCGCCTGGGGATCCCCATCCGCGTTGCGCACGATCTGCGCAACCAGGTCGTCCTGCATCGCAGCCCAGAGCAGGTGCTCGGTGTCAAGGTCGAGGGAGCCCCACTCGAGCGCACGCTGCGCGGCGCGTTGAAGGAGCTCGCGCGTGGCGTCCGAGAAGAAGTCGGTGATGTCGACCTGTTCCACCGGGCGACGCGCAGCCGGCGCCGCCGTTCGCACACCGGGCGGACGCGTGCCCGGGTCGGCCCCGAAGGGGCGGTCGAAGAAGTCCGAGAAGAACTCGTCGAACAGGCTTCCGCGCCGACGGCGGAAGTCGCCGAATGGGTCATTTGTAGCCATATCGTGAAGGTACCCGGGGCGCTTCGCGCATACGCGGTGTGGACGAGCTCGTCAGC
>CAWEHM010000008.1:0-17667 GCA_963808875.1 uncultured Thermoleophilaceae bacterium | reverse complement strand
GGCGCGACACGGTGTGGCGCTCCTGGAACTCGCTCATGTCGAGCCTGACCATCGCCTGCTCGTCTCCGAATAGCGTCTCGGCGAGCGCCCGCGCCAGCTCGGTCTTGCCGACGCCGGTCGATCGCAGGAAGAGGAACGAGCCGACCGGCCGGTTCGGGTCGCCCAGCCCCGCGCGCCCGCGCCGGACGGCGCGCGCGACCGCGTCGACCGCCTCGTCCTGCCCGACCACCCGCTCGTGCAGCTGCGCCTCCAGGCCGAGCAGGCGCTCGCGTTCCTCCTGTGTCAGCTGCGCGACCGGAATGCCGGTGCGGCGTGACACGACCTCCGCGACATCGTCGGCGAGCACCTCCGCGGCGCGCCCCCGGCCGCCTGAGCGAGCCGCCTCGATGTCCTCACGCAGCTCATCGATGCGCGGCTTCAGCTCGTTTGCGCGCTCGTAGTCCTCGGCCGCGATCGCCTGGTCGCGCTCGCGTTCGTTGCGGGCCAGGTCGTCGTCGAGCGCGCGCCGGTCCGCCGGCTTCGTCTTGGCGCGCAACCGCACCCGCGCGGCCGCCTGGTCGATCAGGTCGATCGCCTTGTCGGGGAGGTAGCGGTCGGTGATGTAGCGGTCCGACAGCTCAGCGGCCGCCACGATCGCTTCGGGGCTGATGCGAACGCGGTGGTAGGCCTCGTAGCGGTCCTTGAGGCCGCTTCAGGATCTCGATCGTCTCCTCGACCGACGGCTCGTCGATCAGGACCGGCTGGAAGCGCCGCTCGAGCGCGGCGTCCTTTTCGATGTTCCGCCGGTACTCGTCGAGCGTCGTCGCGCCGATCATCCTCAGATCGCCGCGCGCCAGGGCCGGCTTCAGCATGTTGGAGGCGTCCATCGAGCCCTCGGCCGCGCCGGCACCCACGACCGTGTGCAGCTCGTCGATGAACAGGATCAGGTCGTCGCCGTGGTCACTGACCTCGTCGATCACGGACTTCAGCCGCTCCTCGAACTCGCCGCGGTACTTCGTGCCGGCCACCATGCCGGCCAGGTCGAGCACGACCAGGCGCTTGTCCGCCAGCGTCTCCGGCACCTCGTCGTTCACGATCCGCTGTGCGATGCCCTCGGCGATCGCGGTCTTGCCGACGCCAGGGTCGCCGATCAGGACAGGGTTGTTCTTGGTACGGCGAGAGAGGATCTCGATCGTCTCCTCGATCTCGTCTGCGCGCCCGATGACCGGGTCGAGCCTGCCCTCGCGCGCGGCCTCGGTGAGATCGCGGCTGTACTCGTCGAGCGTCTTCGTTTGGCTCGCTGGCCGCCCGCCCTCCTCGGTAGACGTCACGCCCCGGATGACGGCACCTCGGAGCGCGGTGTGTGAGAGCCCGAAGCGTGCCAGGAGTCGCCCGGCGTCCGACTCCGTGTCGCGTGCCAGCGCGAGCAGTACGTGCTCGGGTCCGAGGTACGACGAGCCCAGCTCACGCATCTCGTCGAACGCCCCGAGGAGCGCACCCTTAGCCTCGGGCGAGAGCGATGGCGCCACGTCGGTCCGCCCTCCCCGCTCCGCCTCATCCTCGACCTGGGCCGCGATCGCCTGGGGATCCCCGTCCGCGTTGCGCACGATCTGCGCAACCAGGTCGTCCTGCATCGCAGCCCAGAGCAGGTGCTCGGTGTCAAGGTCGAGAGAGCCCCACTCGAGCGCACGCTGCGCGGCGCGTTGAAGGAGCTCGCGCGTGGCGTCCGAGAAGAAGTCGGTGATGTCGACCTGTTCCACCGGGCGACGCGCAGCCGGCGCCGCCGTTCGCACACCCGGCGGACGCGCGCCCGTGTCGGCCCCGAAGGGGCGGTCGAAGAAGTCCGAGAAGAACTCGTCGAACAGGCTTCCGCGCCGACGGCGGAAGTCGCCGAATGGGTCATTTGTAGCCATATCGTGAAGGTACCCGGTGCGCTTCGCGCCTACGCGGTGTGGACGAGCTCGTCAGCCGCGTCCGAGCAATGCGACCACTGCTCGCATCGCGTTGTTCCGGCACCGCCGCCCGAGACTCCGCTTCGCTGGAGGCTGCGCTAGCCGTGCCGGGCGCCCGCCGTGTCAGCCAGCGGACGGCGGATGTCGCGCGCGCCGGCGCGCGAAGCGGAGCGCGGTGGGTGTGGCATCACGTCCGGCCCGGAGCCGATGCCCTGCATGTCCGGGACGAGCGCAGCGTCGACGTCGGCGTCGTCGTCGTAGGCCCGCCGGACCGCCTCGTCGAGCAGCTCGAGCTGACGGTCGAGCGGCGGCCGGCGCTCGGGCGACGCCACCGTCCTCAGGTCCTCGAGCGCGGCGCGCAGCCGGCGCGCGACCTGGGGAGACCCGGCGCCGGCCAGCCGAAGCTCGTCGAAGGCGAGGCGGACGTAGCCCTCCCAACTCATCACCCGTTCGACGAGCCGCACGTGGCCGTGGGCATCGTGATGGCGTCCGGAGGGAAACTCACGCCGGGCGAGCCGGCGGAGGATGTCGTGGATGGCGTTGATCGACTGCACGGAGGTGGTCGGGTCCTGGAACGGGCTCGAGTAGATGCTCCGCGTGGCCACGTCGACGAGCTTGCGCAGCCCGAACGCGGGCTCGAACTGGTGGGTGCGTTCACGCTCCAGGATCACGCTGAGCGCGGCCGCGCTGCGATGCGGCTCCGGAAGGGAGCCCACCACACGGAAGAGCGGCCCGCCGCGGGGCACGAAATCGCCCATCGCGGGCAGCAGCTCCAGCACGCAGTCGGCCTTCTCGGCGATGTCCACGAGCACGTGGTGCGGAAGCTTGGTCACGACCCCGTAGTCGGGCGCCGCCACCACGCTCGGATCGTCCTCGGGCTCGGGCGCGGCCGGGTAAAGGCGGTCCACCTCGTCGCGCGTCGCGTCTGCGACCCAGCCGATCAGCCCACCGACCCGAATCGACTGTGCGGTGTGGTGCACAAAGAGCACGAGCACGACGATCGCGCTGAGGATCAGCCCGTAGTTGACGAGGATGGCGAGGCCCGGCAGCGGCCCGCCGCCGGAGCTGACCTCGCGCAGGACCGTCATCGAGTAGGCGAACGTGCCGATGAACAGCCCGACGGCCAGCTGGCTGCGGCGGTCGTGCAGGATCGCCCGCACGATGCGGGGCGAGAACTGGCCCATCGCCAGCTGCACCGCGACGAGGGTCAGCGACAGCACGACGCTGGTCAGGGTCACCAGCGCTGTCGAGGCCACGGTGAGGATCGTCTGCACCGACGCGGCCGAGCCGGTCACCGACGTGCCGACGATCGGAACGATCGACCGACAGCAGCGCCACGGCCAGCCCGATGCCGGCCAGCACGCAGGTCAGCGGCACCAGCCACAGCCGAGTCTGGGCCAGGTGGCGCAGCCTGAAGCGCTGAACCCTCCTCACGACTGCGCCCGCCCGTGGATTACCACCACGACGGTGACCTACCCGGCCACGCCTGGGCCAACCGTCCGGGCCCGGACCTCGCCTCTTTTCCAGGCTGCGCCCCGGGCTCGAGCGCCGCGCCGGCGCCGCCGTCGAACGCGAGCAGGCACAGCGGGAGCTCGTGCGATCGCGTAGGCTGCGCGCGACCCCCGAGCGCAACCGGTGACTAGACATCTCAGCCGGTCACGAGGTGCACTCGGGCGCCGCTGCCCCCGACATTCCGTCCGTACTAGGAGACGATGGGAAGGGTGTCGAGCAAGCTCGCCCAGCACGCTTACACCAGCCTCATGGTCGTGCGGGACGACTAGCTCCGCTGAACGGAGGTACTCCACATGGATCTGCGTGAGAACGCCGCCTGGGCGATGGTCGTGCCGACGAGTATGGGTGTGCGGCTTACGTCGGCTGATGGGCAGCCGGTTCATTGCAGCCGCGTGTTCGGGTTGGAGGTGACGTCGGCGGAGACCAATGTCGCGTCGATCGCGTCCTTTCTTGGGTTACCGGTAAAGGTCTTGACGGCGTTTGTTGCAGACAGTCCGATCGCGGCGTTGATCAAGCATGATCTCGCCGGCCGGCACATGGTCTATGAGGGTCCGGAGGTCGCGCAGGGGTCGGCGTGGGGCTATCGGCATCAATTCAACATCGCCGACAGCGGTCGAGGTGGCCGCGGCCCGCGCGTACACAACGACCGCGCCGGTGAGGTCGGCCGCGTGCTCAACGTGAACGACTTCGACCTCGACCGCATCTTCGGTGAGGAGGGCGCGCGGATCCTCCATCTGTCGGGCGTGATCGCTGCGCTGTCGCCGGACGCCAGCCGCTTCTGCCTCGAGGTCGCCCGGGCCGCGAAGCGGAACGGTACGCGGATCTCGTTCGACTTGAACTACCGCGCGTCGTTCTGGGAGGGCCGCGAGGAGGAGCTGCGCGCGATCTTTGCCGAGATCGCGACCGCCGCCGACATCCTGGTCGGCAATGAGGAGGACTTCCAGCTCGCGCTCGGCATCGAGGGCCCGGAGGCCGGCGGCGCCGCGGTGGCATCGAAAATCGACAGCTTCAAAGAGATGATCGGCCGCGTCGAGCGAGGCGTACCCGAACGCCTCGTATTTCGCCAACACGCTGCGCGAGGTCATCGACGCCAACCGGCACATGTGGGGCGCGCTGATCTTCGCCGACGGCGCGTTCCATGTTGCAGAGCCGCGCGAGATCGGCGTGCTCGACCGGATCGGCGGCGGCGACGGCTTCGTCGGCGGCTTGCTCTACGGCATCCTGCGCGGCTGGCAGCCCGAGCAGTGCCTGCAGTTCGGCTGGGCCACCGGCGCGCTCGCCGCCACCTTGCTGACCGACTATGCCATCCCGGCCGACGAGCAACAGGTCTGGAGCATCTGGGAAGGCAACGCCCGCGTCAGACGCTGAGCACGCAGCTGCGACCCCTGGCCAAGCCGGACGGGCGCCGAAGCCGCGCCCTGGATGGGCAGCCGGGCTAGTTCGGCCCGCGAGCCCGCGCTCCAACCAAGCGCCAGGGATCGCTCATTGTCCGTTAAGAGGAAACGGACGGCCAGAGGTCAGGAGACGCATCGACCCCTCGATCCGGCATCGCTACAGGGCTCCTTCCCGCGCTTCTCGCCAGACATCGACGCTTCCGTCGGCCGTGACGTGCCGATCTATCTCCGCCAGCTCGTCCGTCGAAAGCGAAAGGTTGTCGAGGGAGGCGACGTTCTGCTCGAGCTGCTCCACCGAGGATGCGCCGATGACGAGTGAGGTCACGCGCTCGTCCCGCAGCCCCCAGGCCAACGCAAGCTGGGCGAGGCTCTGGCCGCGCCGAGACGCGATCTCGTTCAGCCCTCGCAGCCTGGAGATCATCTCGTCGTTGAGCCAGGATTGGTCGAATTCGGGATCCCGCGCGGCCCGGGAGTCCTGGGGCACGCCGTCCAGGTAGCGATCCGTGAGCAGACCCTGGGCGAGGGCGGTGAAGCCGATCACCCCGATTCCGAGCTCGGCGGCGGCGTCGAGCAGACCCTCGGTCTCGATCCAGCGGTTCAGCATGGAGTAGGACGGCTGATGGATCAGCAGGGGGGTCCCGAGGTCACGCAGAATCGCCGCCGCGCGCCGCGTCCGCTCAGCGTCGTAGGAGGAGACGCCGACGTAGAGCGCCTTGCCCTGGCGCACGGCTGCGTCGAGGGCGCCCATCGTCTCCTCCAGCGGCGTCGATCCGTCCAGCCGGTGGGAATAGAAGATGTCGACGTAGTCCAGACCCATCCGCTGCAGCGACTGGTCGAGCGAGGCGAGCACGTACTTGCGCGAGCCACCGCCCTGGCCGTAGGGACCGGGCCACATGTCCCAGCCGGCCTTGGTCGAGATCACCAGCTCGTCGCGGTACGAGCGGAAATCCTCTTTCATCAAGCGGCCGAAGTTGATCTCGGCCGAGCCGTACGGGGGTCCGTAGTTGTTGGCCAGGTCGTGGTGGGTGATGCCGAGGTCGAAGGCGCACCGCGCGATCGCACGCTGGATCTCGAAGGGGCGGTCGTCGCCGAAGTTGTGCCAGTAGCCCAGCGAGAGGACGGGGAGGTCGAGGCCGGAACGGCCCGTCCGCCGGTACTGCATTTTTCCTTCGTAGCGGTCGGAAGAAGCCGTGTAGGTCATCGATGCTCCACCTCCGTCTCCTCGATCCTACGCTCCCCGCGGCACGCTCTTTCGCATTGCTTGACCGGTTTGCTCGGGGTTGGCCTGATGGGATCGGCTATGGCCCATCGCCTCCTCGATCAGGGCATCGAGGTCGTTGCCTGGGAGCGCAACCCCAAGCAGGTCACCGCTGTCGAGGGGCGTGGCGCCAAGCGGGCAGATGAACCGGCCGAGGTCGTGGGCGGCGCCGACGTCGTGATCACGATGTTGCCGACGGCGCCGATCGTTCTCGACCTCGTCGAGTCGTTGCTCGAGGACTGGCCAGAGGAGACGATCTGGTTGCAGATGAGCAGCGTCGGGGCGAGCGAGGCCGACCACCTCGTCGAGGTGGCCCGGGGACACGACGTGACGCTTGTCGACGCGCCCGTCTCCGGCAGCACCCACCCGGCGGAGGAGGGTGAACTGACCATTCTCGCCTCCGGGCCTGACTCGGCGCGCGCGCCGGTCGAGCCGGTCTTCGAAGCGCTGGGCTCACGCGTCCTCTGGGTCGGCGAGGCCGGGATGGGCTCGCGACTGAAGCTGGACGAGATGCGTGCCCACGACTATCCGGTCGGCTTTCCCGTGCGCCTTGCCCTCAAGGATCTGGAGCTGGTGCGGGAGGTCGAGCGGAGCTCGAAAGCCCCGATGCCGCTGCTGGATGCAAGCTACGAGCGTTTCCTGGCGGCCGATGAGGACCACGCCGACGAGGATCTGGCGGCGGTGTACGAGGTTGGGCGGTCCGGCTAGTCCCCGCCGCAGATCTACTGCTTGCCATGCAGACGGTGAGGGTTCGAATCCCTTCACCGGGGGCCTTCTTGTCGATCATGTCTCGGTGGCAATGCTCAATGCGTAGATCGCCTTGTCGATCTGTACGGAGGCGAACGCTGCCTTTGGGGGGACGAGATCGGGGACAGAGACGGCGTGTTCACCGGCGGCGAGTCGATCCTCGAGGAGGAGCAGCGAATCGCTCTTGGGATGGGGTGGCACGAACGAGGTCTGCCACCAAGCGGTCACCTTGACGGTTGCCGGCTCGGTGAGGGTGAGGTGGATCGACCGGTCGGCGGGTGTGTAGGTCGGTGCTATGGCCGGGTCTTGCTCGTGGGGCGTGAATGCCCCCTGGACCTGGTTGACGATCAGGCCCGGGATGCCCGCGAGTCCTTGCACGAAGATGAGCTGCGGGTTGATGGCGGCGAGCTCGTCTTTGAGCTCGGCCTTGCGGTAAGGCGGGACCTGCCCGCCGAACACGATCAGGTCGATCGTTCTCGCGTCGACGCGGCCAGTGACGTTCGTGAAGTCGTTGGTCGCGTCGGCTTTGTGGCCGAGGGCGCGTAGGCCGGCGACCGCGTCGTCGAGGACAAGTTGGCTCTTGCCGATCAAGAGCACGCTCTGCTGGACGGTGTCGTTTGTCATTTCATCGCCGACCTGAGACGGCGCACCAGCAGGACCGGCGCGGCGAGCACCGCAACCGCGACGCCGATCGCGAGGCCGGCCAGTGCGAAGGGGAGCACGAAGGCCACGGTCAGCAGGAGGATCGGCAGGGCGAACGGGAAGAGCGCCACGGTGAGCACCCCTCCCCCGATCGCCCAGGCCGAAATCTCCTCGAGCACGTCGGATGTGGTCGGGTTCATGACCTCACGCCCCGGCGGCCTGCGGCAGCGTCGCGGCGGGCCCGTGTCCACTCGCCGGCTCCTGCACTTCGCCGCGCGTGTTGGTGATGCGCAGCGCAAGCACGGAGGCCGCCAGGAGGAAGAGGCTCGACGCGAGCAGCGCCCGCGAGAAGCCCGAGGTCAGTGCTTCGGGCGTGGACGTGTGGCTCGCGATGAGGTCGCTGGTACGCGACGTCGCGATGGCGGTGAAGATCGCGAGTCCGAGCGCCCCGCCGACCTGCTGCGAGGCGTTCAGCAGCGCCGCCGCAAGCCCTGATTTGTCGGCATCCACCCCGGCATTCGCGGCGCTGAGGATGGCGACGAAGGCGGCCCCGAGGCCGAGCGAAGCGATCATGAGTCCCGGCAGGAGGTCGGCGACGTACGAGCCGTCGACCGGGATCCGGGACAGCCAGTACACGCCCGCCGAGCTGAGCAGCGCGCCCACCGCGATCACAGGCCGGGTCCCGAAGCGCGGCACCAGCTGCGAGCCGGCGCCGGCCGACACGATCACGCCCAAGGTGAGCGGCAGGTAGGCCGCGCCCGCCTGTATGGGCGAGTAGCCGAGCACGTTCTGCATGTAGAGCGTGAGGAAGAAGAACATGGAGAGCAGCCCGGCGAAGGCCACCAGCTGCGTCGTGTCGGCGGCCGCTAGGCCCTTGACACGGAAGATCGACATGGGCAACAGCGGGTTCCGCGTCCGCAGCTCGTTGACTACGAAGGCGGCCAGGAGCACCAGCGCTCCGCTCAGCTCGGCCATCGTTGTCGCTGCACCCCAGCCCTGGTCCGGTGCCTCGACGAGCGCGAATACCAGCAGCAGCATTCCGCCGGTCCCGATGATGGCGCCGCGGAGGTCGAAGTCGGCAAGACGAGCGCTATGCCGCTCGCCGCTGATCAGCAGGAAGATCCCGCCGAGCACGAGCAGCGCGGCCAGCGGGTTGACGAACATCACCCAGCGCCAGCCGAGGCCCTCGGTGAGCAGGCCGCCAAGGAGCACGCCCGCGGCGGAGGCGAGCCCGCCCATGGCGCCCCAGACCGCGAGTGCCGTCGTGCGGTCCGAGCCCTCTTTGAAGGTCGTGGTGAGGATCGACAGCGCGGCGGGCAGCATCGCGGCGGCGCCGAGGCCCTGTGCGAGACGAGCGGCGACCAGCAGCCCTGAGCTCTGGGCCAGGCCGCCCACGAGCGAGGCGAGGCCGATCACGACGGTGCCGGCGACCAGCACGCGGCGGCGGCCGAGCAGGTCGGCGGCGCGGCCGCCCAGCAGCATGAAGCCGCCGTAGGTGAGCAGGTATGCGCTTGGGACCCATTGCAGGGCCTGTTCCGAGAAGTCAAGGTCGCTCCGGATAGAAGGGAGCGCGACGTTGACGATCGAAGCGTCGACGAAGTCGAGGAACGCGACGGCGGCGAGCAGAGCGAGGATGAGCTTGCCGCGGGTGGTCGCGAGGGCGGATGGTTGAGAGGCGTGTGTGGCCATGTGGCGAAACCTCCAGGTCTCGCAGATCGTTTGTAGTGCATATCATTGATATCACAAACGATTGGCGATCCCAAGCACGTGTGACTAAGATCACAGAGATGGCATCGGAGCCCTCCCCCACCCCGTCACCTGACACCGCCGTCAGCGAGTTCGCCGGACAACTCTTCTTCCGGCTCTGGCGGGCCTCTCACACACGCATCGCAGCGGCGCTCGAATCGGTCGGCCTGACACCCGCGCGCTTCGGCCTACTAAACCTGCTCGGCGCCCTCGAGGGAGCGAACCAGCAGGAGCTGGGGTCGGCGATGGGAGTCGATCCCAGCACGATGGTCCAGCTGGTCGACGAGCTCGAGGCCGCGGGGCTTGCCAAGCGCCGGCCCCATCCCAGGGATCGCCGCGCGCGCGAGGTGGTGCTCACGGCGAAGGGCCGGCGCCTGCGGGAACGCGGCCGGCAGATGGCGGGTCAGGTGGAGAACGAGGTGCTGGGCGGCCTCACCCCGGCCCAACGCCGCGAACTGCTGAAGCTGCTACGACTCGCCAACAGCACAGCGCCACCCCAACCGCCCTGGCGAGCTGACGAAGGCGACTAGGGGAAGCGCATCCTGGCGTGATCGCCGACTGTCGGTCGACAGGAGATCCGAACAGGACGAGGAGCCGTAATGAGAGTCGTCTTCGTGCAGGGGCGTGCGTCAGGAGACGCTGGCCCAGCTGCAGTTCGGGCCCGACGACCGCGCGCTTGACGCCGAGGGGCACATCTGGGCCGCCGACGAAGTGGGCGCAGGCCGTGCCCTAGGCTTGCCTTCGTCGCGGTTGCCGCTGATGATCGGGGGCGCCGGAGAGAAGCGCACGTTGCGGATCGTCGCCGAGCACGCCGACGTGTGGAACACCGGCCTCGGCGAGATTGAAACCTTCCGCCACAAGCTCGACGTGCTCTCGCGCCACTGCCAGGACGTGGACCGAGACCCAGCCGAGATCCGCAAGTCGCTCACCCTCCGCGCCATCCTCGCCGAGGACGAGGCTGCCCTGAGGGCGCGCCGCCGCGAGCTCGCACCCACGCAGCCCCTAGACCAGTCGGACTACCTCTTCCTCACCCCGGAGCAGTGCGTGGAGAGAATGCTGCCGTTCGTCGAGCTCGGCGCGGGCGATTTCCTGCTGGCCGCCTACTCGCCCTATGACTGGCGCAGCCTCGAGCTCCTAGCGCGCCAGGTCGCACCGGCCCTGCGACCCAAGCCAGACTAAGCCCGTCGAGAGTCAGCGTCGGGCCAACTGTGCGCGGGCGTTATGCAAGAAGCCGGCACGCTCGCGGGCGCGGACTACGCCGGCATGATTCGCTGCGAGGACGACGCCACCGTCAGGCCTGCCTGTCGCGCAGCTGCTCGTCCACGACCAGCAACGTCAGGAGCCCTGTGAGCAGTGCCGAGACGAGCAGCCCGCTGGCGCGGGCAGCGAGCGGCACGGCGGCGAGCAGCGCGACGACGGCGACCGCTCGCGGCCGGCTCTGCGCCTGGCCGATCCTGGCGGCGGCCGCCATCAGGCCTACGAGGAAGAGCGCGGGGCCGCCGAGGGCGACGAGCGCGCCCGCGTCGTGCAGGTCGTCCGTCGGATGTGCGATCACCAGCTCGTCGGCGACCGCGACGAGCACGATCCCGGCGACGATCGGGAAGTGCAGGTAGGTGTAGATGTCGCGGCCGATCTGGCCTCGCTCCTCGAGCGTGGCCGTGCGGATCCGGTCGAAGACCGTGCCGGCGACCTGGCCGAAGTACAGCCACCAGAGCGCCGTTGAGGACAGGAAGGCGAGCAGGAGTGCGGAGACGACCTCGATGCTCAATCCCGTATCCGAGGCGGTCGCGCCCGCAAGCACGATGCTCTCACCAAGCGCGATGATCACGAACAGCTGGAAGCGTTCGCCGAAGTGGGCGCCCTCGATCTGCCACTGGCTCATCGGCGTACGGCCGAAGCGCGGCAGCCAGTAGGTGACCAACGGACCCGCGAGGTCAAGCCCCAGGGCTCCGAGCCACAGCGCCCAGCGCAGTCCCTCGGCGTCGACGATGCCGCCCGCCACCCAGAGCGGGGCCGACAGCACGCTCCAGGCGAGGATTTGGCGGAAGTTCTGGTTGAACTGACCGCGCGGGGTGACGGCGACGACGAACGCGTTGCGCCCCATCTGTAGACCCGAGTATCCGCACGCGAACAGCAGCGCGTATTCCCCGAATCCCTCCGGGATCGCGACCGCCATCAGCAGGCTCGCAACCATCACGAAGACCAGGACGAGCCGGACGGGCGCCGTGTCCGGGTCGAACCAGTTGGTCATCCACGTGGTGTAGTTCCACGCCCAGTACACCGCGACGAGCATTAACGCCGTCTCGGCCGCCCCGGACCAGCTCAGGTGTGCGAGCAGGTGGTGCGACAGCTGGGTGACCGCGAAGACGTAGACCAGGTCGAAGAACAGCTCGAAGAAGGTCGCGCGCTGCTCGCCCGCCTCGCGGGTGCGGATGATCGGGAGCTCCGGGACGATCGAGCTCGTGCCGGCCGCCATGCCGCGAGCATACGACCAGCGGGTCGCGGTCCTTGGGGCCGGACCGCTTTCAGTCGGCTACCGGCAGAACACGTTCTGACATTGGAGCGCGTTGCCGTTGCCGCTGGCTGTGTCGCCTCCGAGGTCTGTGACGCCGGCTACGGCCTCGATGCCGAGGTCACCGTTTCCGTTTGCGGTGTTCCGGCGGACGCTGGTGGTCGTGCTGTCGACGTCGATGCCGTCGTCCCCTGCGCCGATCGCGATGTTGCGCTCAATTCCGCTCGACGACGTTGTCGATTTCCGGCAGACCCCCTTCGTCCTCGAAGTCGGCGATCCAGATGCGGCCTACTGGCGCGGGCAACGGTCGTCGACCTGTATGGCGGCTCGAGCGCGGCTCGGCCGTCCTGCCAGATCCTGCCGCCGCAGATCCCGGGCTTCCGGCGCTACTGCCCGTACACGGCCGGCCCGACCCGCGGCGGCGGGTGGCGCGCCCCAACCTCGCCGCCGCGCGGCGACTGGTGGCCGCCTCGGGAACGAGCGGAACGCGGGTCGCGGTGCTCGATACGGCCGAGCCGAGGATCTTCTTCGATGAGGGCCGCGCGGTCGTGGCCGCGCTCAGGCGTCTCGGCTACAGGGCGTCCCTCCGGATCGTGCCCGACGAGGCGTTCTTCAAAATCGCCTCGGATCCGCGCAACCGCGCCCAGGTCATCTCCGGAGGCTGGAACGCCGGGTACCCGGCGGCCTCGGACCTGATCGCGCAGCACCTCAGCTGCCGTGGCCTCCGCGCCGGGCAGAACGCGGGCAGGTTCTGCGACCCGGCCGTCGACCGTCGGATCGCCCGGGCGCAGAGCCTCCAGATTGCCGACCCGCGGCGAGCCGACGCGCTCTGCGCGAAGATCGATCGCGAGCTCGTCGATCGCGCCGTGACCGCGTCCCTGGTGACTCCCAACGCCACGGACTTCGTCTCGAAGCGCGTGGGCAACTACCAGTTCCACCCGCTCTGGGGCCTGCTGATCGACCAGCTGTGGGTTCAGTGACGCCCCTAGCCTGCAAGCAGGCGCGTCTAATAGGCTCGCGCCCATGTGGCCGGTGGTCATCATCGTCGTGATCCTGGTGCCATTGCTTGTCCTTGCGTGGGTCCGCGTTCGGCAACGCTGACGCGGCGATGGGTTGTCGCCCTCCCTCCTGCGGCAGATACTGGGCGGGCGATGTCGCAGGAGAACGTGGAGATCGTGCGGCGTGTGTATGAACTGTGGAATAAAGGCGACCTCGACGCGGCGGTTGAGGTGCTCGACCAACACGTTGTCTGGAACGCCTACGTCCATCTCCCAGACTCCCGGCCTCGGCACGGGACCCGTGAGGTTCAGCAATGGGCCGACGAGTTCACCGAGGCGTGGGGCGAAATACAGGTCCACATCGAGAGACTGGAAGACGTTGGCGACGACTCGGTCCTCGCCCTGGTGCGCATGACGGGACGTGGTCGAGGCAGCGGCGCCGCAGTCGAAAGCGGCGTTGACGGCCACGTCTGGACCGTTCGCAACCTCAAGGTCGCGGCAGTCCGCATGTACCAGGGAGCCGAGGATGCCCTCGAAGCCGTGGGGTTGCGGGAGTAGGCCCTCGGTCATCGTGCCGGAACCGCTCCGATGCCTTCCCCGCCACGCCCGAGCAATAGCATCACGCGACCGTGAAGCCCGGGCTGATCTACTCGATGAGCGTCTCCGTGGACGGCTTCATCGCCGACCGCGAGGGCTCGTTCGAGTGGGGGGCCACGGGCGACGAGCTGTTCCGCTTCCACACCGCGTTGGTGAGCGAGCTCGGCGGCTATCTGCTCGGCCGCAGGCTCTACGAGGCGATGCTGGTGTGGGAGACGGACCCGTCGCTGCGCGACAACGAGCTCAGGGCCGCGTTCGCCGACGTCTGGTACGCGATCCCGAAGATCGTCTTCAGCCGCACGCTCGACAGCGTCCAGGGCAACGCCCGGCTCGCCGAGGCGCCACTTGCCGAGGAGGCCGCTGCGGCGCTCGGCGCGACCGACAGGGACGTCTCGATCGGCGGCGCCGGCCTGGCCACGGCGGCGATCGAGCTCGGCCTCGTCGACGAGCTGCGCATGTTCCGCTATCCGGTCGTCGTCGGTGGCGGCACGCCGTTCCTGCCGCCGGTGACTGAAGGCGTCCCGCTGGACCTGATCGAGACCAGGACGTTCGGCTCGCGCGTGATCTACGAGCGCTACCGGCGCGCCAGCGTGTGAGCACTGCCGCCGACGCCGGTGATGGAGAGACTGGCTCGAAAACGCGTTCGTGGAGCCTTGCCCTGCTTCTTCCCGCTGAGCCGGGACGGAGGAATCGCCGGACGATCGATGGGGTTCTGGTCGCGGCCGCGGCCGCTCTGGCCGGTCTCGAAGCGATGGTCGCTCGGTCGGCTCCCGAGACCGACGAAGAGATTGGACGGGCGGTGGCCACGCTGCTCGGTTGGGCATCGGGGGTCTGGCGCGCGGTCATTGTTGTCACGCTCGCGCTTGCGTTCCTCATCGTCGTGGACGCTCTGGTCCGCCGACGGTGGCTACTGATCCGCGACCTCCTCATCGCGCTCGCTCTGGTTGCCGCCGTCGCCACCGTGCTCGCGCAGGTGGTCGATTCGGAATGGGCTCACGTGGAGGTGGATCCCCTGTCCCTGTGGGGGTTCCCCGACGTCCGGATCGCGTGCGTCGGTGCGGTCATCGCGGTCGCTCGCCCTGAGCTGGTGCATCCGGTGCGGCTGCTCGCGATCTGGCTGGTCGGCCTGGCGTCGCTCGGAGCTGTCGCGCTCGGGATCGCATTGCCGGCGGACGTTCTCGCTGGCCTCGCGGTGGGTCTCGGCGCGGGTGCGGTGGTGCGGCTCGCATTGGGGTCGCCGCTCGGAGCGCCTCCTGTCGCTCGCGTGCGCGCCGCGCTCAGCTCACTTGGCGTGGACATCGGCGACCTGCGGATCGGCGAGCGCCAACAGCGCGGCGCCACGGACTACTTCGGGCACGGCGACGACGGACGACCGCTGAAGGTCCGCGTCCTGGGCCGAGACGCACAGGACACCCAGCGCCTCGCGCGTCGCTGGCGCCTTCTCGCCTACCGCGACCCACCCCGGAGCGCACCCGTCGGACGCCTCGAACAGGTGGAGCACGAGGCGGTCACGACAATGATGGCCGCGAAGGCGGGTGTGCGCGTGCCTGGGGTGGTCACCGCGGGCCTCGGCCCCGACGGCGACGCGTTGCTGGTCACCCTCCAGCCCGATCTCGCGCCGTTGGAGGACGCGAGTCCCGAGCAGGTGAGCGACGAGCTGCTCGTGGAGCTGTGCCGGCAGGTCGGAATACTGCATGACGCCGGCATCTCGCACGGCAGGCTGAACCTGAGCAACGTGCTTGTCGTGGACGGCGAACCGCTGGTGGTCGACCTGTCGGCGGCCAGCCTCGGCGCGCCGCAATCCACGCTCGACATAGACGTGGCCGAGCTGCTCGTCTCGTGCTGCGTCCTCGTCGGCCCGGACCGCGCGCTGCGGACCGCCGTGGATGCCGGATGGTCCGACTCCATCGCTCGCGCCTTGCCGTACCTGCAGCGCGCGGCGCTCACACCGCACCTGCGCGACCTCGCCCGCACCCACGAAGTCAGCCTCAAGGAGCTTCGCGCGGCTGCCGCGGCCGCGACCGGCACCGCCGAGCCGGAGATTGCCCCCCTTCGTCGCGTCCGCCCGAAGGACGTATTGACCATGGCGGCCCTGATCGTCGCCGCCTACGTCCTCATCACCCGCTTGGCCGCGATTGGCTTCGACACGATCGGCCGCGAGCTCAGGCATGCTGAGCCCGCATGGGTGGTCGTAGCCCTGCTCATCGCTCAGTCCGCATTCGTCGGGTCCGGCATCTCCGTGCGGGGAGCCGTGCGGTCGCCGCTCCCGCTCCTGCCCTGTGTCGTGCTTCAGTCGGCGATCAAGTTCATCAACCTGGCCGTGCCGAGCTCCGCCGGTCGCATCGGGATGAACCTGCGGTTTCTCCAGCAGATGGGGGTCCCGCGCGCGCAGGCGCTGGCCTCGGGCGCCGTCGACGACGTGTCCGAGACGATGGTGCAGGCGGCGCTTCTCCTGATCTCGATCTCCCTGGTGGGCGCGAGCATCGACACGGGCCAATTCGATGCGCCCAATGGCCGTCTCGTCGTGGGCATCGCCGTCGCGCTCGTCGTCAGCGCCGTGACCGTCCTGGCTGTGCCGAAGCTGCGCGAGAAGGTCCTACCGGGAGTGAAGAGCGCTCTTTCCGGCGTGGGGAGCGTCGCGCGGGATCGGCACAAGCGAATCGAGCTCTTCGGTGGAAACGTGCTCTCGGAGCTGACCTACTCGGTCGCGCTGGGAGCGACCTGCCTCGCGTACGGGGTGCATCTCAACCTGGGTCAGCTCGTCTTCGTCAACAGCTCGGCGGCCATCCTGTCGAGCGTGATCCCGTCCCCCGGAGGCATCGGGCCGGCCGAGGCGGCCCTCGCGGCCGGCCTCATCGCGATGGGCGTCGACGAGTCGACCGCCCTCGCCGTTGCCATCACACAGCGCCTCTGCACCTTCTACCTCCCACCCATCTGGGGGTACTTCTCACTGCGCTGGCTCGGTCGTCACGGGTATGTCTGACGAACCAGCACGAGCCCGCGCGGATTCAAAGTGCGGGACGCAGGACGAGCATCCCCCGGCTCGAGACGAGATGCGCCAGGTCGTCCTGCAAGCGTTGGACGTGTTCGCTCGCCTGTTGCTCGAAGCGGTCCACTTGGACGATCTCGGCGATCAGGACGTAATCGGCTTGACCGATTGACTGTCCAGGCACGTCCGCCGGCCGCGTAAGCCGCCAATCGGCGACCGTGTCCAGCGACCCGCGGACGATGTCGCGATCCTCCGTCATCAGACGCTCGAAGTCCTCGGCCAGCTCCGGCGAACGCAGCTGAAACCACATGAGAAGGGTCGCCGGAGGACTCATCCACGAAGCGTATCCCAGTCACAATGGGATCCCCGAACCCGTGAGGTCGAGATGACCCTTGGCGAAAACGCCGCCAACAGCGCAGTCGGTGCACTCGAGTCGGTCGAGGCGGTCGACGCCGCCGCGCTCAAGCTTGCCGGGGCGGTGAGCAATGCGATCCCCGTTGGTGCGCCGCGGGACGCGCTATCCGGCACCTGGATCGGCCATGCGCTCCATCCGGCGCTGACGGATGTGGTCATCGGGTCGTTTCTCAGTGCGACGCTGCTCGACCTGCTCGGCGGCGACGACACCGGCCGAGCGAGCGAGCGTCTCATCGAGATCGGTCTCGCGGCCTCCGTGCCGACGGTCGCCAGCGGCCTGAGCGATTGGGCCTCGACGGTCTACGGCGACCGCAGGAGCCGCCCGGTCGGGCTTGCGCACGCGAGCGCGAACCTGACCGCGTCCGCGCTTTATGCGGCGTCGCTCGCCGCGAGGCGCCGGGGCGCCACGGGCCGGGGCAAGCTGGTCGGCCTCGCGGGCAGCGCGGTGCTCTCGGTCGGTGCCTTCCTCGGCGGTCACCTGTCGTTCACGCGCGGAGTCGGCGTCAATGCGACGGCGTTCGACGAAGGGCCCCGCGACTGGACGGCGGTCGAGGCGGGCGAGCTCGAGGATGGCCGGCCGACCAGCGCGATGGCGGGCGACACGCCCGTTCTGCTGCTCAGGCACAACGGTCACCTGCATGCGCTGCACGATCGCTGCTCGCATCGCGGTTGCCTGCTCAGCAGCGGTGAGGTCGAGGGCGAGTCCATCACCTGCCCCTGCCACGGCTCGCGCTTCGACCTTCGCGACGGCTCGATCGAGCGCGGCCCGGCCACGGCGCCGCAACCCGTATTCGAGACCCGCGACGGCGGGGGCGGAATCGAGGTGAGGCTGCCCGCGCGCGCCTGAGGGGCCTGCCTCCGTCCTATGCGGGCTTGCCGGCGTCGATCCACCCGCGGAAGACGGCGATGCGCTCCGCGGGCCACGCT
>CAWEHM010000007.1:0-631155 GCA_963808875.1 uncultured Thermoleophilaceae bacterium | reverse complement strand
CCGTCGCATGGCATCGTGCCGGCCTCGAGCCGGTCGAGAATGGCGTCGGCGTGGGTCGAGACGTCGTCGAGGGACCAGAGATCGAACGCGAAGCGCATCGAATCACGGTCGCGGTCGCGAAACAGTGGCTTGATGTCGTCCTCGAAGTGCAGCGGCTCGTCCTCATTGCGATTGCGGCTCCCCCACCCCCATCGGTCAAGAAGCGACTCGCCGCGCCCCAGTCGGCGAAGTGACGAGCAAGCGAATCCGCCACGGCCGTAAGCGCGCGCTCAACGGATCCGAGCGCGCTCGCGACGTCCTCCGGCGAGCTCTCGATGACCGCCGCGCAGAAGCTGGAGGCATCGCGCAGGCGCTCCTCGAGGAGGATCCAGGCGGATGCCCGATGCGGCATGAGGTCGTCGTCCTCGTAGAAGAGCTCGAAGCTCGGCCCGGCGCTGCGCCCCGGGTACTCAGGTCCGACCGGCAGCGTGGTGATCAGGTTGCCGAGTGGCCTGAGCACGCCACCCATCAGGGTGACCGACGCGTTCGCCAGCGTTCCCAGCTGCGCGTCCGTCTCCTCCGTGTGCGCGAAGTACCGCTCCAGGACCTGCAGGAGGATCTCGTAGCTGACGTTGAAGAGATCCGTGCACTGAGACGTCACGCGATCGCCGATGAGGGGGATCGAGGCGTCGCGCTCGCCACGACGCACGGCCGCGAACATCACGGGCCGGACCGGATCGGCCGCCGGATTCGCCGCGAGCATTCCGCGGTACTCCTCGAGGATCTGGACGAACTGGCCGAAGTGGGCCGCCTCCCAATGTCCGCGCGCCCCCTCGCCCTGCTCGAGGATCGTGTCGAGCGCTCGCTGGGCCGACGCGAGATCGGTCACGGCCACGAGCTCGGGCCAATGGAAGTCGGTGCTCGTCGCCTGTGCACGCGGCGGCCCGACGAACAGGTTGCGCTCGCCGAACTTGCCGGCGAGGTGCGCCAGACCGTGCTCGATCGAGCGATACAGATGGCCGATCGTTGCGAAGTCCTGCAGCTGGGGCACGATGTCGCCTTCGGCCATCAGAGGCACCGCATCGTGCACCGGCGCGTCGATGCCCTCCGCACCATCGAGCGCCATGCCCTCCGGGCGCTCGAGGTACAGGAAGTGCTGTAACGCCCGTTCGCCGAAGGGCACCAGGGTCAGGTTCACGCCAGCCGGATAGTGGTGCGCGGGTGCGGGCAGGTTCGGCCGGGTCAGATGAGGCGCCGCACCGATCGCGGAGAGCACGTTCTGCACGAGCGCGAGGTGCAGCATCTCCTCGGTGGCGACGTGGGCGACCGCGTGGCGCCAGCGGCTGACGGCTTCGAGCTCCTCCGCCGTGAGCCCCTCGTCCGTGCTCTGCTTCAGCGAGAACGCGGCGAAGAGGTACTGGCACATGATCCCGTGCTCGAGCTCGGCGGCCTGGCACAGCATGTAGATGAGCGCCTCGCGATGCTCGATGACGAATGGCGCCTCGGGCTCAGCCCGTCCGCCACGCGTCGCCAGCACCTCGGCGAGGCGACCCCGCCCGGCACTGCCGGTCGGATCAGTCATCTAGAGCGCCTTCCTACACGAATCGCTTCACGAAGTCGAGTGCCGTCTGTGCCACCTCGCGCCAGCCGCTGTCGATCGTAAGCGAGTGCCCGCGGTTCGGGATCTTGGTGATCTCGGTGACGGACTGGTTGTGCTTCTGGCGCTTGTAGGCGGCGTTGGCGATCGCCCACGGAACGGTGTGGTCCTTCTCGCCGTCGATGATCAGCAGCGGGCCCCGCGCTGGATTCTTCGGATCGACCTTCGCCTCGGTGAAGGGGTTGAGGTTGGCGTTCGCCATCTGCATCAGGGCAACCCCGGGGGCGGCGACGTGGTAGGTGTCGTACAGACGCCGCGCCTCCTTCTCGTCGTCGAGCGCGTTGGTCCAGCCGTAGTTGAACTGGTCGAAGGTGAGGGCGATGGCGCGGCCTCGGTTGAGCGGATTCCGCAGCACCGGACTGGCCGACTTCAGCGCCGCGAGCGGCAGCGGGAGGACGCCCCGGAACGGCCCCGGGTCGATCGCCACCGAGGCGGCCGACAGCCCCCGGTCGGCGATCATGTAGGTGAGCAGGCCGCCCGTGGAATGGCCCATCACGGCCGGCTTCTTGTCAAGCCGACCGATCACCTCGGCGGTGTGGTCGGCGACCTGCTTGAGGGTCTTCTTCGCGAAGACGTCGGGGTTCGCGCGTGCTTCCTCGACGGTTTCCGGGTCGTCCGGCCAGGAGGGAGTTACCCCCGCGTAGCCGTTCTCTTCGAACAGGTCGACCCAGTTGTCCCAGCTGCTCGGCAGCAGCCATAGCCCATGGATAAAGACGACCGGCGTCTTGCCGCTCGAGTTGGCTCGATCGATCTGGCTCTGCTCGCGCTCGGTGAACTCGGCTCCGGCACGGGTGGTGTTCGGCGAAGTGGACATGAGTCGAATCGTCCCGCATGCGAGGGGTTCTCGCATCGGCCAGGGCGCCAGCCCGACTGGCTAGTCAGTCCACCAGTCGCGCCGGCCCTCGACGTCTTCGCGCGGATCCTCGCCGAGATTGGGCGCCCCGATGACGAGGATCTCGAGGCCCTCCGGCCCGGCCTCGTAGCCTCGCCACGTACCGGGCGGGACGCGAACCGCGTCCCATTCCTTGACCTCGACGATCTCGTCGTCGACCTTCATCCGCCCGCTCCCGCGCGTGACCACGTACACCTCCTCCTGCGTCCTGTGCGTGTGGCCGTACGGAAAGCGATAGCCGGGTGGGACGCGCTGGTAGGTCAGGCCGGATTTCTCGAGCTCGAGCGCCTTGGTCGCCGCGCGGAACTCCAGGTCCGGCGGGCCGTCGAAGTTGGACCCGAGGTCCGCCAGGTCTTCCTTGAGGTTCCTGAGCGTGAACGGCACGGCTTCACGTTCGTAGGTCGACGATGACGTCGAACCCGCCGTAGACCATGCGCTTGTAATCGGCGATCTCGCCCGCCGGGTCCATCAGCGCCTTCATTCGCTCGTCCTTCATCACCTTGGCGTTGACGTCGTCTCGATGCTGGCGTGACTCGTAGGTGATCCAGGCGAAGACCACCGTCTCGTCATCCTCGAGCTTGACGCTCCGCGGAAACGAGGTGACCTCGCCCACCTGCACGTCTTCGGCGAGACACTCCTTGTAGTCGAGCGCCCCGTGCTCGATCCAGAGCCCGCCCGCAGTGGTCGCGATCTCGCGGTACTTCTCGACGTTCGATTTCGGCAGGGGCATGACGAATCCATCTACGTAAGCGGCCATCAGCGGCCTCCTTCGTTGTTTCGGGTCCGTCCATGAGACCGGCTCCGGCGGCGGAACTCATCGCTGAGCTCCTCGCAAGACGGCGGCGCGCCCGGGTTGAGCGCGCCGCCGCCTGCGATGGACGAGCTAGGCAGTAGAGCCCGCGCCGGACCGATGGAGCTTCGACTTCAGCTCCTCGACCTTGGCGTGTGCGTCTGACTTGGTCTTCTCGACGCGAGCCTTGTGCAGCTCCCGGCGAGCCTCGTCCTGGGCCTTCCGCTGGGCCTCCTCGGCCACTGCGATCTCGTCCTCGACGTCGACCGAAGCGCGGCGCAGGACCTCGCCACCGAGCCGCGCCATCGCGGCATCCACGACCTCGGGGCTCTGCTCGGTGACCTCGGCGAGTAGCGCCGTCCTGTTCGGCTGGACCTGCTTTGAGATCTCGCCGAGCACCGACTCCGTCGTATCGACCTCGTCGATGTCGAACAGCGATCCTACGAGCATTCCGTACGCCCCGCCGATCAGCATGCCGAGCGGGCCGCCGATGATCCCGACGAGCAGGCCGATCAGACCGCCGCTCGCCGTGCCGACGTACGGGTCCTCGCCGACGTCGCTCTTGACGTCGACGCGGCCGTCGCCGTCACGCGTGATCACAGCAGCGCCCGTGATCTTGATCTGATCCTGCGAGTCGAGCTGCTTCAGGTCGGTGAGCGCCTGGTAGGCGTTCCCGTCGTTCTGCGGGTCTTCGCCAAAGGTGACGACCAGCACGTTGTTCGGTGAGAAATAGTCGGGGGTCATAGCGACCGCCTTTCTGTGAGTGTGTTTTTAGGAACGGTCCAAGGCTCTCGCCGGCGCGGGTGAGCGGTCATCACACACTTCATGTGATTCGTGGGACAGTCTCGGAACGTGGTACTGCGACCCGTTCTGTTCGAGCGACTGTCATCGGTCGCCGCGGGCACCGTGACGCTCGTCTGCGCACCCGCGGGAAGCGGGAAGACAGTCTTGCTCCGGTCTTGGGCCGGCCAGATAGAAGAGGCCGTCGCGTGGGTCACAGTCGACCGCGGCGAGCGTGACGCGCAGCGGTTCTGGCTGCAACTGATCGACAGCCTGGCCGACGCCGTCGGCGCCGACGTGATCGAGCGGGTCAGTCCGGCGCCGGGATTCGCGGGCGCGGTTGTGGCGGAGCGGCTCCTCGCGCAGCTGGAGCGGCTGGAGGAGCCGGTCAATATGGTGATCGACGACCTGCACGAGCTCGACTCGGAAGACGCGCTCGCCTGGCTGGAGATGCTGCTCGCGCGGCTGCCGGCGCAGCTGCGGGTCGTGCTCGCGACACGAGAGGAGCCGGCGCTCGGCTTGCACCGCCTGCGGCTCGCGGGCGAGCTGGCGGAGTTCCGTGGGAACGAGCTGTGCTTCTCGCTCGACGAAACCCGCGCCCTGTTCGGCGCCGTTGGGGTCACTCTGTCAGATGCCGCCGCGGACTCGCTCCACCAACGCACCGAGGGGTGGGCGGCCGGTCTGAGGCTGGCTGCGATCTCGCTGGCGGACCACCCGGACCCCGAGCGGTTCGTGTCCGAGTTCTCCGGCAGCGAGCGGACGGTGGCGGGCTACCTTCTCGCCGAGGTGCTGGAGCGCCAGCCGCCGGACGTGCGCGACCTGCTCCTGCGCACCTCGATCCTCGAGCGCGTCAGCGGGCCGCTGGCCGATTCACTCACCGGCGGTACCGGGGCCGAGGCGATCCTTCAGCGGCTCGAGGACCAGAGCGCCTTCGTCACCGCCCTCGACGCCGCCCGGACATGGTTCCGCTACCACCACCTGTTCGCCGATCTGTTGCGCCTCGAATTGCGACGTGCCGTCCCGGGGACGATCCCCTCGCTGCACCGCGTGGCGGCCGCCTGGCTCGAGCAGGAGGGCGACGTTCTCGAAGCCGTGCGGCACCGTCAAGCGGCCGGGGACTGGGCAGCGGCCGCGCGACTCCTCATCGACAACTACCTGACGCTGACGATGGCCGGCCGGGGCGAGACGCTCCACGCGCTCCTTGGCGAGTTCCCGCCCGACGCCCATCTGGGCGATGGAGATCTCGCGGCCGCGCTATCCATCGACAACATCCTGCATGGCCTGCTCGAGGAGGCCGCGGCTCAGTTGGAAGTCGCCCGGGGACTCGCGACGGCAGTGCCCGCAGAGAGGCGACGCATCTTCCAGGTGTACCTGGCCATCCTCGACGTCGAGCTCGCCCGGCGGCGCAGCGACCTGACCACGGCTCGCAAGGCAACGCGCGAACTGGAGGCGGCGCTCGGCGCCGCAGCGGAGGTAGGCGAGCTGCCCGTGCCGCCGGATTACTGGGCACTCGTGCTCATGAACCTGGGCATCGTGGAACTGTGGGCGGGGCGTCCCGGCGACGCGCGGCAGCACCTCGAGGATGCTCTCGCTCGGACGCGCCGGATCTCGCGACCCTTCATCGAGATCGGCTGCCTCGCGCATCTCGCAATCGCGGCGCCGCTCAGCGGGGAGCCGCTACCGCTCGCACTGGAGCTGAGCGAGCTGGCGATCGCGATTGCGGAGGAGCATGGCTGGGCGAACCAGTCGATGACGACCGGCGCGTTCGCGATGGCCGGCATGGCGCTCGTGCGAATGGGACGCTTCGAGGAGGCGGAGCTCCATCTCGCGCGCGCTGAGGAGTGTCTCCGCGCGGCGGCCGACCCTGGGACCGAGCTCGTGGTCCACCACATCCGCGGCATCCTGAGCTTTGGGAAGGGCCGCTTCGACGACGCAGTGGCGGAGTTCGCGCGTGCGCAGGACCTGGAGCGGCTGCTGGCCGGCGAACACGTCTTCAAGGTCGACGTGCGTGGCCGGGCCCTCCAGGTACGGGTCCGAATGGGGGATGTGGAAACCGCTGAGCTCGAGCTCGCCGGCCTGAGCCCGGATCAGCGCGACCGTGCCGCGATGCGGATCGCGCGCGCGGCTCTGGAGCTCGAACAGGACAACCCTGAAGGAGCAACCGAGGCGCTGGCGCCGGTCCTCGACGGTTCCGCGCCGGCGCTGTCCCACCGGTGGGCGCGCGTCGAGGCACTGCTGCTCGGCGCCACGGCTCGCGATCGGCTCGGTGACCGGCGCGCCGCCGAGGAGTCGCTCGAGGGCGCGCTCGACATCGCCGAGCCGGAAGGCCTGATCCTGCCCTTCCTGCTCTGGCCGAGCCGCGAGCTACTCGAGCGCCAGCCTGGACACCGGACCTCTCACGGGGCGCTCATCGCGACGATCCTCGACACTCTGGAGGGGCGCGCCGCCCCTCAGCGCGGGCCGGCGGCGCCGTTGCGCGACGAGTTGAGCGAGGCCGAGCTGCGTGTGGTCAGGTACCTGCCCAGCAACTTGACCGCATCGGCGATCGCGTCTGAGCTCGTGGTGTCCACCAACACCGTCCGGACGCACATGCGTCACATCTACGCGAAGCTCGACGCCCACTCGCGCAGCGAGGCCGTGGCTCGCGCACGCGAACTCGGGCTGGTTGCACCTGGCACGGTGCGGCGCTGAGCCATTACGCGCCGGCGGCCCGCCTCGATCAACTCGAGCGGGCCGCCGGTGGTCAGTGCGTATTGAACTCCGTCACAGCTCCTCGCGCACCGCGCGGATCTGGAACGCGCGCACCATCGTGGTGATGCCCTGCATCAGCGCCCAGATGCCGGCGAGTACCAGGAGCAGGTACGCCTTGTGGATGAAGAACTGGCCCGAGGTCCAGAAGGCCAGCGCCGTCGTCAGGATCCCCGAGATCAGCCCCAGCCACCAGAGCGGGTTGATCGCACGCTCGAGAAACGCGCGAATCATCCACCAGACGCCGATGATCAGGAACAGGAAGCCGAGCGTGTCGGCCAGTCCGGCGAAGGTGTCCGCCGGGTTGGCGAAGCAGACGATCGCCGACACGGTGAACAGTCCGCCGAACAGCGCCCAGGCCCACCGCCCTGGCACGTCGAGTGTCGAGAGCGCGATGTTCTCGACGCCGAGAGCCAGGAACATGAGCCCGACGAGAATGCCGACGGTGGTCACGGATGCCTGGTCGAACTGAAGAATGACCAGTGCGACCGCGACCCATGCGATTCCGGCGGTCAGCAGGACCCACCAGTAGCCGGTGGCTTTGCGCACCGCGTCGCGGACAGACGGGATGGACGGTGGTGCGAATTGTGATGTTGCGGTGTGTTCGGTCACGACTTACCTCCTGGGTGTGGTTTGTTGTCGCGACCGATGATCCGGCGGACGTGTATGAGCGGTCGTCACACGCTTTGCGTGATCTCGGCGGCCGCGATGCGAGCCCTCCTGGCCGCCGTGAGCTCCTCGAGCAGAATCTGGATCCCCGCTGCGATCGGCACGCCGATGATCGCCCCTATGAAGCCGAACAGCGCTCCGAACGCCAGCACGCTGACGAGCACGGTGAAGCCCGACACGCGGGCCGCGCGCCCGATGATCGTCGGCTGCAGAACGTAGTTCTCGATCTGCTGGTAGACCAGCATCACGATCGCGAAGGCGATGAGCGCCTCGACGCCGACCGACAGCGCGACGACGGCGATGATGATCCCGGCGATCGTCGCCCCGACCGTGGGGATGAGGTCGAGGAACCCCGCGATCAGCGCCAGGGCGAGCGGGTACGGCAGACCGAGGATCACGGCGGTCACCCCGTAGACGGTCGCGCAGATCACGGAGATGGCGAGGTTGCCGAGCATGTAGCGCGAGGTCACGTGGATGATCCGGTCCGTGACGTCCAGGTAGCGCTCCCTCGTATCGCGGTACATCAGACCGCTGATCCAATCGCGCACGCGCGGTTCGTCGATCAGGCCGAACAGCGTCAGGAAGATGACCGAGAAGAACAGCGTGATCGCCCCGAAGGCCGACACGCCGATATCGGCGACGCCTCCCGAGACCGTGGCCGCGCCCTTGGTGATGTCGCTCGCGTGCTCCCTCAACGTGTCGAGCGAGCCGTTGCCGCCGTTGATGAAGTCGCCCACGTCGCTGTGCCTGACCTGGTCGACGATCTTGGGCAGGTCGTGGCTGAACCCGCGCACCGCGTCGCTGACGGCCTGCGCGAGCACCAGCAGGACCACGCCAAGCGCTACGACTGTCCCCAGGACGAGCACCGTCGAGCACAGCGCCCGGCTCCAGCCCAGGCGCCGCTCCATCGCGGTCGCCACCGGCGAGAGGACGGCAACGCAGAGAACGGACACGAAGATCATGAGCAGGGCGCTCCCAATCGAGGCAAGCGCTCCGGCGAGGGCGACGATGCCGGCAACCACCAGCAGCGTCCGTACCGATATGGACACCTCCACATTCATGGGGCGAGGCTCCCCGCCAGGCGTGTGAGCCGTCATCACGCAAAACGCGTGATGACAGGTCATCCGTTTCGCACGGATCGTCTACGCCCATGGAAACCGCACTCTGGACAACACAGCTCCTCCTCGCAGCCATCTTTCTCGCCACCGGCATGACGAAGCTCTCCCAGCCGCGCGCTCAGCTCGCGGCGGGGCCGATGAGCTGGGCCGCCGACGTGACCGATCTCGAGTTCCGAACCCTCGGCCTACTCGAGGTGCTGGGCGCGCTCGGGCTGGTCCTGCCGGGCGCACTCGGCGTCGCGCCGCTCCTCACCCCGCTCGCCGCGGTGGGCCTCGCGATGACCATGATCGGGGCGATCGTCACGCACGTGCGCATGGGCGAGACGGACCGCCTGGCCGTGCCGCTGGTCCTGCTCGCCCTCACGTTGTTCGTCGCCATCGAGCGCTTCGGCGCGCACAGCCTGGGATAACGACGGTCCCTTCTTACTCGAAGTGATCCTCGTCGAGGAAGCCCGCGCGACGCAGCTGCTCGATCGTCTCCTCGGCGGACGGTCCCTCCCCTCGGTAGCGCAGGCCTTCAGGCGTCTCCTCGACGCAGAAGCCGAAGGCCTGCGGCGTCACGTCCGTGCGCCGGCCGAACTCCTCGACCAGCTCGTCTCGGAGGCTGGGATCGCCGGTGCGCAGCAGCTGCGTGACCTCGTCGAGCGACACCGCGTCGCTTATACCGCGGCGACGCGTTCCGCGGCGGCGAGATGCCCCGACAGGAGCTGTCCGGCTCTGTCCAGCGCCGCGGCACCTTCGTCAAGGATCCCGTGATAGGCCTGGAAGACGTGGGGCACCCCGGGGGTGATGTCTAGCGTGACATCGACGTCGGCGATGGCGGCTTGTCGCGCGAGGCGGACGGCGTCGTCGAGGAGAACCTCGTGGCTTCCGGCCTGGATGATC
This sequence comes from uncultured Thermoleophilaceae bacterium, assembly GCA_963808875.1. Classification (GTDB taxonomy): domain Bacteria; phylum Actinomycetota; class Thermoleophilia; order Solirubrobacterales; family Thermoleophilaceae; genus JACVRW01. Next base: position 621,637 of record CAWEHM010000007.1, on the reverse strand, counting down.
AGGGGCGGCAGGCCGGACAGGTCGGCGAATATCGGGCTGATCAGCCCGAGAGCCGGGTCCTGTCCCGCCGTGTAGTCGGCGATTCGGAGTTCGAGGGCTGCTTGGCTCATCAGCGGGTCGACCTCGCGCTTGGTCTCCATGGTCGTCCCGGCCAGGGTGAGGTCGGCATACGGCGACATGGCGAAGGCCGCGGCCGGCAGGGGCAGCCCGTGATCCCGTGCGTTGACCAGGGTGACGACGGCGAGCGCGCCGCCGGCGGACTCTCCCGCGAGGACGATGTCCGAAGGGGCCGTGCCGTCGCCCAGGAGGGCTTCATATGCCGCAAGAGCGTCGTCGACCGCTGCCGGATACGGGTGCTCGGGGGCGAGCCGGTAGTCGACGGAGATGACCTTGGCGTCCGTCCGCCGGCCGATCTGCGAGGCCAGGTCGGCGGCGAGGAAGGCGTCCCCCATCACGTACACGCCGCCGTGGAAGTAGAGAACGACGTGGCGAGGTTCGATTCCGTCGACCGTGATCTCGGCGGTTGGGACGCCGCCCAGTGCGGCTTCGGTCACGGTCACGTCGGCGGGCAGCGGCTGCGCCGAGAGCAACTCTTTCAGCAGGCGCCGCTGCTCGGCCACATCGCTGTCCGCGGGGAAGGCCGACTGTCGGAGGATTGCGTCGAGGTTCTCTCGCTGCTCGGTGCTCACGGTGAATCTCCCTTCAGTTGGGGCTGGTCTTTCAATTGAGGCGGTGTCGGTCCCACGGGGATTTGCCGCACTTCGAGGAGCTCGAGCCCGAGCGCTTCGATCTGACCAAGGACGCCGAACAGAGCGGACCGGTCTTCGATCAAGCCGGTGAGCACCGTCTCGCTGCCCTTCAACTCAGAGGACATCGAGGGAAACGCTGAGAGGGCGGTGGCTCCGAGGCGGCCCCTTATGCGGATCCTGTACAAGCCCGGGCGTGTGGACACCCGATCATCGTGCCGCGCGGCCTAGTGAGCCGGCGACGCCGGAATCTGGTGATTTGCGGACCGCGGACGCGCAGGAGAGGAGCCTCAGCTCGCGGGCGCGCCCCACGGCGGAAGAGCGATCGCGCGCGCCGAGCTTCGAGTAGATGTGCCGGATGTGCGTGTTGACCGTGTTGACCGAGACGTAGAGCTCCTGCGCGATCTCCGGCCGTGTCAGGTTCGTCGGCAGGTATCGCAGGACACGCAACTCGCTCGGGCTGAGCTCCTCCGGTTGCGACAGGCTCAGTCGCTCGGCGCTCGGCGTCGACGCGCCCCGCAGCAGGTCGACGATGTCGGCGAGGAGGGCGCCATGGGCCGTTTCGTGACGGGGGAGCGCTTCGAGCAGGTCCACGGCTCCCGTAGATGCGAACGGGAAGATCAGCCGGTCTGGCTCGGCGGCAGCGAGCGCCGCCTCCGCCGCGGCAGCGGCGGCGCTTCGATCCCCAAGGCTCAGGTGCGCGAGGCCAGAGAGCAGATGCGTTTCCACGAGTGTGAACGGACCGGCCAGGGGCATGCTGGCCTCGAACATCTCGGAGCGCATCCAACGCCGTCGCGGGGTCGCCTTCCGCGATCGCGATCACCGCATGCGCGTTGTTGGCATGGCACCCATTTGCTCGGGCCGGGCGGAGAATCCCTCGAGCGTCGCGCGCGCCTCATCTGTCATCCCAAGGCGAGCCTGAGTAGAGGCGAGCCATCCGGCAATCCGCGGCGCGAGAGCGTGCACGCCGGTGAGCAGCGACTGCGCCTGCGTTGCCGCCACGAATTCGTCGAGCGCCGATCGATGCTGCCCGCGACCCGCATGCAACATGCCCGTCGCCACGTGAAGAAGCACCGCGGCGGCCGGGTCGACGCGTGGCTCGGCGACCTCCCAGGCGCGGCGCAGCCAGCGCTCTCCCTCGTCGAAATCGCCCATCCAGATCGCCATGCCGCCGGCCGCCCCGAGCGCGGGCGCGAGGATCGGCCGGTCCTCCAGGCCATAACGCTCGGCCAGCGCTACCGCATCACGGCTGCGCTCGTAGGCCTCCGCGACGGAGACGAGCTTTGACGGGAACCCCTGATGCGCGCGGCAGGCGACCTCCAGGTAGGGCCGGCCGATCGTCTGGGCGAGCGCAGCTCCCTCGGAGAGGTGCCGCTCGAGCGTCGGCGAGTCGCCCAGACCACGTCTCGACAATCCCAAGATTCAACAGAGCGACTGCCCGCAGCTCGCTATCCATCGTCGATCGGATCTGTCGAGTCGTCAGCGATCGAGGCATCGAGCAGGTTCACCTGCTCGATCACCTCCGTGAACTGTCCGTTACGCCGCGCCAGCGCCAACCGCAGTGACGCGATCGCCACCGTGAGGCGACGGCGCCGAGCCAGCGGAGCGCTCGCGACCTGGGACTCGGCCAGCGCCAGCTGAGCGGCGGCTTCGTCCAAGCCGTCCTTGGTTCAGCTCAGCCGCCGCGTGGGCCAGCGCCAGGTCGGGATGATCGGCCGACGCGCCCTCGGGAAACGCCTGCAGCACCGCGTCGATCGTTCCGGCCTGCCCGTCAAGCACCCATCTGAACGAGTGGTCAGCGACGAGCCGCGCGGCATCGGGCCAGTCGCCGGCCGCGAGCCGTTGCCGCACGGCCTCGACGACATCCCCGTGGTCAGACAACCACTGCGCGGCCCGGCGGTGCAGGTCAGGAACCTCGTCGGCGAACCTTCGGCGAAGCTCGAGCCGCAGGAAATCCGCCAGCAGCTGGTGGTACCGAAACCACGTTCGCTCAGCGTCCAGCGAAACGACGAACGCGTTGGCGTCCTCCAATTCCAGCAGCATCTTCTCCGATCCCGACCGGCCTGCCAGCAGGTCGGCGAGCTCACCGTTCATTCGGTCGACAAGCGAGGTTCGCATCAGCATGCTCTGGACCTCGCTTGGCTGGCGGTCCAGCATCTCCGCGATCAGGTACTCCCCAATCGCCCTGTCGGTGCCCGAGAACTCGGCCACCAATCGCTCCGGATCCGGGTGGCCGCTGAGCGAGATCACGGCCAGGCGGAGGCCCGCCGCCCAACCTTCCGTGCGCCGATGCAACGCTGCCGCCCCGGCCTCGGACAGACTGATCCCGGACGTGGCGAGCAGTTCGCGCGTCTCCCGCTCGGTGAACTGCAGATCGCCGGCTCGGATCTCGGCGACCTCGTCGGCAAGCCTGAGCTGGTGCAGCCTGACCGGCGGATCCCGGCGAGAGGACAACACCACGTGCGCGGAGCTCGGCAGAGTCGTGACCAAGCGCTCGAGCTGCGTGACCGCATCGGCTGACCTCAGCTCGTGGAGATCGTCGATGATCAGCACGATGGGTCCGGCTTGGTCGGCGAGCTCCGACACAACTCTGTCCACCATCTGGTCGCCGTCGGGCGCCGTGGTCTCGCGCACCAGACACGATCGCGCCCAGGACGGCGCCCCAAAACCGGTCCGCATCCTGTTGGCCGCGCTCGACGGACACGAACGCGACGCGATGAGAGTTGGTCGACCGGTCGACCCACGCCCGCAACAGCGAGGTCTTCCCACTTCCCGGCGGCGCCGAAATGACCGTGACCCGCTTGGTCGTGGCGCGATCCAGCGTCTCGACGAGGGCTTCCCGGCGGAGCAGGCCCCCCGGTACCGAAACGGATCCTGAGATCGCCGCACCGCTGGCCATGACCTAACGGTAGTGGCGCGAATCATCGGAATCAGGTGATGACCACTCGCCTGATCGCCAGCCAATCTCGGCGCCATGAGCGAAATCGCCGAACCGCTCGCGCCGCGGGTCGCACCGCTCGACGCGGCGGCCGTGCCCCGGGTCGATGCAACCACCGTGCTCGTGCTCGTCGCGGTGGCGCAGTTCATGGTCGTGCTCGACGCGACGGTGGTGAACGTCGCGCTGCCGACGATCCAGAGCAACCTCGGCTTCTCGGAACAGAACCTGTCCTGGGTGCTGAACGCGTACACGCTCATGTTCGGCGGCTTCCTGCTGCTGGGTGGGCGCTTCGCCGACGCGTTCGGGCGGCGGCGGCTGTTCATGGCCGGTATCGCCGTGTTCTCGGGTGCGTCGCTCATCTGCGGCGTCTCCCAGTCCGAGGGGATGCTGCTGGTGGCGCGTGGCCTGCAGGGGCTGGGCGGCGCGATGGTCTCGCCGGCCGCGCTTTCGATCATCCTCACGACCTTCGCCGAGGGCCACGAGCGGAACCGCGCACTCGCCGTCTGGGGAGCGATAGCCGGCGCCGGCGGCGCCGTGGGGCTGCTGCTCGGGGGCGTGCTCGTGCAGGCGCTGAGCTGGCGCTGGGTGTTCTTCATCAACGTCCCGCTCGGGGCTACGGTGCTCGCGCTCGCTCCGCGCGTGATCCCCGAGAGCCGCGCGCCAGGCACCACCCGCGGCTACGACGCCGAAGGCGCGATCGCCATCACGCTCGGCTTGATGGCGCTGGTCTTCACGCTGATCAAGGCGGACACGTGGGGCTGGACATCAGTGCAGACACTGGCCGGGTTCGCCGGCGCCGCCGTGCTGATCGCAGCGTTCGTGCTCGTCGAGCGGCGTCACGAGAACCCACTCGTCCCGCTGCGAATTTTCTCGAACCGCAGCCTCGCGGCGTCTGACGCCACGATGCTCGTCGTCGCCGCCGGACTCTTCGGAGTGTTCCTCTTCTGCACTCTGTATCTGCAGCAGGTGCTCGGCTACAGCGCCCTCGAGACGGGCGTGGCGTACCTGCCGTGGACGCTGACGACGATCGCCGTCTCCACGCTCGCTTCGCGCATCGTCGACCGCTTCACGCCGAAGCCCGTACTGCTAGGCGGGCTGGTCATGGCGACGGCGGGCTTCCTGCTGCTTTCGCGCGTGTCCGGCCACGACGACTACGCGAGCCACGTCCTGCCGGCGATGATCGTCCTCGGGGCGGGTCTGGGGATGACGTTCGTGCCGATCACGATCTCGGCGACGAGTGGTGTGGCCCCAGCTGACTCCGGGCTCGCGTCTGGCCTGCTCACGACGACACAACAGGTGGGCGGATCGCTCGGGCTCGCGATCCTGTCGACGGTGTCGACGACGCGCCTGGGGAACGCGCTCGAAGCGGGTGCACCGCTGCCGGTGGCGTTGACGCACGGGTTCAAGGGCGCGTTCATCGCCGCGGCCGCCCTGTGTGCCCTCGGCCTTGTGGTGGCGATCGCGTTGTTGCCGTCCCCCCGGCGCAGGTCCGCGGACGAGCCCGTCACGACGCGGGCGCTGTCGTTTGCCCGATGCCCCGGCGCGCCGTACTGCGGTCATCTCGCGCGCCTGGTTGGACTGAAAAACACACCAAAGGAGGCAAGCAATGAGCAGTGATCTGGGTGTCTGGACCGCCGACGATTGCGCGTTGGTCCTGATCGATTACCAGAAGGACCAGCTCGAGTCGATCCGGTCCGAGACGAGCGCGGAGCTGGTCGCGTTCTACGCCCGCTGGCTGGCCAGGACCGCCAGGGCGTTCGACGTGCCGATCGTGCTGTCGACGATCGGCGTCGACATCGGCTTCAACGGCCCCACGGACCCCACGATCCAGGCCGAGATGCCCGACGTCGAGCCGATCGACCGGACCTCGATGAACTCCTTCGAGGACGAGGGCTTCCGCCAGGCGATCGAGGCGACCAGCCGCAAACGGCTCATCTTCGGCGCCCTCCAAACAGAGGTCTGCCTCGCCTTCGCGGTCGTGGACGCCCTCAAGCGCGGCTACGACGCGATGTTCGTCACCGACGCTACCGGCAGCCGTACCCAGGCCCAACACCGCACCGCCATCGAACGGCTTGCGCACGCCGGCGCAGTGCCGAACAGCGCGGTCGGCGTCGTGACCGAACTGTTCCGCGACTGGGCCGGGCCGCTCGGGGCCGCCGCCCAAGAGAGCACCAACTGGTACTTCGCCGAAGTCGCAAAGGTCGACGACAACGTCGGGGTCGCCGAGGCCGAGCGACTCCGCGCCCAGGGCCAACCGGCCTAGGACGAACGGAGATGGCGTCAACAGAGAGCACTGTCGGGATCATCGGCGCCGGCCGCATCGGGCAGGCCATGGCTCGGACCGCGCTACGTGCGGGCCGCACGGTCGTGATGTCGAACAGCCGCGGCCCTGAGACGCTCACATCTGTCGTCGAGACGCTCGGCGATGGTGTATCCGCAGGGACGGTTGAGCAGGCGTCGGCAGCCGCCATCGTCGTGCTCGCCGTCCCCTGGGGCAATGTCCGGGACGCCGTCCAGGACCTCGAATGGGACGGGCAGGTGGTGATCGACGCCACCAACGACTTCGACCCCAGCGATCTGGGCGGCAGGACCTCCAGCGAGGTCGTCGCCGATCTCGTCTCCCCCGCGCGCGTCGTCAAGGCGGCGAACACTCTCGTTGCGGCTGTGCTCGCATCCGACCCCAACGAGGGCGGCGGGCAGCGCGTGATATTCGTCTCGGGGGACGACCTCGATGCGAAGGCACAGGTCATCTCGCTGTTCGAGGACGGAGGCTTCGCCGCCATCGACCTGGGCGGCCTGGTCACCGGCGGTGCCATGCAACAGCTCGGCGCCCCGCTCGCAGGCCTCAACCTGCTCCGGCTATGACGATCGCGGCGGCGGATTTCACCCGATCAAGGGGAGGCGGCCCGCGAGCGAGAGGCGTGAAACTCGCACGAGTTGCGCAACTCGAACGAGGGAGTCCTGATGGCGAAGCGGGTGGTCATATCGCTCTTCGACAACGAGGCGAGCGCTGATTCCGCGGCCGTTGCCCTGAAGGACTCGGGCGTGGCGAAACACGATGCCATCGGCGTGCTGGTGCTCGACGAGCGCGGCGACCTGAAGACGCACAAGCTGGGCGCGCACAGCCTTTACAAGGGCGCGGGCATCGGCTTCGTCCTCGCGCTGCTTGGGCCCATCGGGGTCGGAATCGGCGCAACCGCGGGCGGCGCGCTCGGCCTGCTGCACCACAAGGGCCTTGGGTTGAGCGACCGCGACCGCGAGCGAATCTGCGGCGAGCTTGCGCTCGGAAAGGCGGGGGTCGGCGTACTGGCTGACTTCGACGAAGCTCCGTCGATCGACGCGAAGCTCACGGAACTCGGCGGTCTCTCGGAGGTCCATGCGTTCAGCGACGAGGCGCTCGAGGAGGCAGCCGAGGCCGTGGCCGGGGCGACGCCGCCGGCGAGCGCCTGACGGGCGCAGCGAATCGCGTTCACGACGCACTCACACCGTAACCCCGAGCCGATGATCACGCCGCGTAGTCGAAGCCGGCCATGCACCAAGACTGGCCCTCGCGGCCCCCACGTCGCGCCCGGGAATACCCTGGACCGCTCCCTGGTGTGCCCCGGGCCTAGCGGTCGATCATTCGCTGGTTCGCCTCGCTGTACCGCGCTCCCCGGACCTCGAGCTGTGCCGCCTCGATCTCGCGGAGGTCGTCCTCCGTCAGCTCGACGTCCGCGGCGCCCAGGTTCTCCTCGAGCCGGTGCACCTTGGTCGTTCCCGGGATCGGAACGAGCCACGGCCTCCGCGCGAGCAGCCAGCCGAGTGCCACCTGCGCGGGGGTTGCGTCGTTCCGGTCGGCGATGCGCTGCAGCAGGTCGACGAACGCACGGTTGGCCTTTCGCGCGTCCGGGTCGTTGAAGCGCGGCGAGGTGTTGCGGAAGTCGCTGGTCTCGAACTCGGTGTTCTCGTCGATCGCGCCCGTCAGGAAGCCCTTCCCGAGCGGGCTGAACGGGACGAACCCGATCGAGAGCTCCTCGAGCGCCGGCAGGATCTCCTCCTCGGGCTCACGCCACCAGAGCGAGTACTCGCTCTGAAGCGCGGCCACGGGCTGCACGGCGTGCGCCCGGCGGATCGTCTGGACGCCCGCCTCGGACAGGCCGAAATGCCCGACCTTGCCCTCAGCGATGAGCTCCTTCACCGCGCCGGCGACCTCCTCGATCGGCACCTCCTGATCGACGCGGTGCTGGTAGAGGAGATCGATGTGATCCGTGCGCAACCGCTGCAGTGACCCCTCGACGCCTTTCCTGATCGTCTCGGGCCGGCTGTCGAGCCCGCTCTCGCGGCCCGCGCCCGCCACGTCGAAACCGAACTTCGTTGCGATCACGACCTGGTCGCGCACCGGCTCGAGCGCTTCGCCGACCAGCTCCTCGTTCGCGTACGGGCCATAGACCTGCGCGGTGTCGAAGAGCGTGACGCCGAGCTCGACGGCGCGCCGGATCAGCTCGATCGACTCCTGCTTGTCGGCGGGGGCCCCGAGGCCGAAGCTCATGCCCATGCACCCGAGGCCGAGTGCCGAGACCTCCAGATCAGTTCCAAGTGTTCGCCTGTCCATCAGTCTCCTCGTAACCGCTCGCCCGCCTCGATACGCATCTCAAGCCGGTTCGCGGGCGGCGCCAGCGGACACGCCCATCGGCCGTCGTAGGAACACGATGGCTGGTAGGCGAAGTTGAAGTCGAGCACGAGTCGATCGCCTTCGACGCCCAGGTCCGCCCCCTTCACGGTGTCCAGGAGGTAGCGACCGGCGCCAAAGGTCTCGTCGCCGCTGGTTGCGTCCGCGAACGGCACGAACAGCCCGCCGCCGTAGCCCTCCAGCCAGTACACGTCGAGGGTCACGCCATCGGCGCGGGCTTGCGCGAACCGCCGGAACGTCATCGTCCGGCCGTCGCTCGAAGGAAGCTCCAGGCGCTCCTCGTCCGTCCGCGTGACCTCGGCAAGGAGCCGCCAGGCGGGGTCGTAGCCGTAGACGAACGGTCCGCCGAAGGCGCTCCGCTCGCCGGCGGGCACGGGCGACTGAGGATGCTCGCGAAAGAGCTGCCGCCTGGCCCCGCACCACTGGCGCCAGCCCTCCTCCGGATCGGACGCGGCTCGGATGCCCGCGTAGAGCTCGGACACCCGGCGCTTCCAGTCGAGGAGGTCCAGCTCGTCCACGGACGGCAAGCTAGCGGCCGCGAGGCCGGCAGGACCCGGAGGCCCTGCCGGCCTGGCAAACGGTCGATCTAGCTCTGCTGCGAGAGGGCGACCGCGCTCTCCGCACGGGCGGCCTGCTCGATCAGATCCGCGGTGGCACGCGGCTGCGAGACGTAGATCGAGTGGCTGCCGGCCTCCTCGACCACGGTCGAGCCGGCCCGCTCGGACATGGCCCGCTGCGCCGGCGGCGGGATCATGTGGTCATCGGTCGAGACCAGGTACCAGCTCGGCTTGCTGCGCCAAGCGGGCTCGCTGATCTCGCCGTTGAGCGCCTCCACGCCCCACGGCACCTGCGAGTCGGCCATGAACCTGGCGTCGTCCTCCGGGAGATCGGCCGCGAACGACTCCCCGAACTTCTCACGGTCCAGGAACAGGAAGCCGTCGACTGGCGGCAGGATCGGCGGAACCGGTGCGCCGGGCGGCGGGTCGGCGATCAGCTTGTTCACGGACTCACCCGCATCGGGCGCGAACGCCGCGATGTAGACGAGGCCCGCCACGTTCTCGTGGCGGCCCGCTTCGGTGATTACCACGCCGCCGTAGGAATGGCCGACCAGGATCGCCGGTCCGTCCTGGGCGTCAAGGACGTTGTGAGTGGTCTCGACGTCGCTGTCGAGTGACAGCGTCTGGTTCTGCACGACGCTCACGTTGTAGCCGTCTGCCGTCAGCGCGTCGTAGACGCCCCGCCAGCCCGACCCGTCAACGAAACCGCCGTGAACGAGGACCACGTTTCGTACTTCGCTCATGATGACCTCCTTGTCTTGCTCCGTCGGCCTCGCAAGGCCAACTCGGTCATCCACGAGTCTGTCCACGGTGGCGCGCCGCGGCATCCGTCAAGTGACGATTCTTCTCGGCGACGGTCTACGTACGTAATCCCGGGCCGAGCGCAGCGCTCAGCTCCCCGCGAGAGGTGATCCCGAGCTTCGGGAAGACGCGGTAGAGGTGGGTACTGATCGTCCGGTGCGAGAGGAAGAGCCGCTGGCCGATCTCGCGGTTCGACAGGCCCTCAGCTGCCAGCTGCGCAATCTGGAGCTCCTGTGCGGTCAGCTCATCGCGCGCCTCCGGAGCACGGCGCCGGCTCCGCTCTCCCGACGCACGCAGCTCGCCTCGCGCCTGTTCGCACCACAGCGAGCAGCCGAGCGCGTCGAAGGTGTCACGGGCGGCGCGGAGCGCGGTGCGCGAATCCGCAACGCGGCGCTGCCGTCTCAGCCACTGGCCGTACGCGAGCTGAATCCTCGCGCGCTGAAACGGCCACCGCGTCAGGTCCGCCGCCAGGGCCTCCTCGAAGCGATCGCCGGCCTCGTCGGGCTCGGCGAGCAGCGCGGCCGCATGACGTAGGCCGAGTTCGATCCAGGTGCCGGGTCGCTCTCCCGCCCCGGCCTGCACCTGCGCCATCCGCTCCCGCGCCGCGTCGACGCAGTCGATGTGCCGTGCGGCATCGGCGAGATCGGCAATCAGCCACGACGAGATGACCGGGTGGTACGCGCTGTCGTCCGGGTCGAACAGCCGCTGCGCGTACCCGTAGGCGTCCGTGTGACGGCCTCCAGCCAGCGCAGCAAGCACCTTGCCGAACTGCGCGAACGCCATGGTGATGTTCGCGCCGGCGGGCTCCGCCACGCTCTCGGCCTTCGCCGCCATCAGCTCCGCCGTCTCCACGTCACCCCGCATCGCGGCCACGAGCGAGACGGCCGTGTCCGCCGCGGCTTCCCACTGCGGCTCGCCGAGCTCCTGGGCGAGCCGCCTCGCCTCGTCGGCTGCCGGGATCGCGGCGTCCCAATCGCCGATACGCGCGGCCATGCCGGCGTGCAACGTCAGGAGCCGCGGCAGATGCCCGAGCCGTCCCTCGGTGCGCAACCCGTGGATGGCGGCCGCGAGGAAATCGTTGCCGAGGTCGAACGCGCCCACCACGAGAGCGGCTGGACCGAAGAAGCGAGCGGCGTCGGTGTCGACGCGCACGTCCTCCGAGCTCGCCCGCTTCAGGCGCGCCAGGACCCCGCCGGCATGGCCCAGCGGGTCCGCATATGCGTGGACCGCGAACACCCGCGGGTCCTCGGCATCCGCGCCTCCAAGCCGGTGCGCCGCATCGATGAGCGTCCGCCGCACCTCCGGACCCGGATCGACCCACCATGCGCGGGAGGCGACTAGCCAGAGCAGGCTCACGTGCAGGTCATGGTCTCGGGCGGCCCCGGCCTGCTCGCCGGCCGCGATGAGCGACTCGAACCGCTTCGCGTCGAGCGGGCGCGTGAGGGCCGTCTCCTCGACCAACGTGGCCCTTGCGCGGTCCAGAACTCCAAGATCGAGCCCGCTGACGTCGTCGAGCAGTGGTACGACCACGTCCGGCCTGCCCAGTTCGACCGCGTAGGAGGCGGCGCAGAGCAGCCGCTTGCTCCGGCTGCTCGGCTCGCCGAGCTCCGCGGAACGTCTCATAGCGGTCACCGCCACAGGGATCGCGCCCCGCTGCCGTGCCCGCGTTCCTGCCTGTTCGAGCCCGACCGCGACGTCTTCGTGCTCGCCGGTAAGCAGGGCCGCGCGATGCCATGCGCGCCGGTCAGGCTGATCTTGGAGCACGTCTGCCAGTGCCTCATGCACGCGCCGCCGATCCCCGACCCTCGCGGTCTGGGCGACCGCGGAGCGCATGAGCGGATGCCGGAAGCGGACGAACTGCAGGTCGATGTCGACGATCCCCGACTCCGATGCAGGCGCGACCGCGTCGAGATCCAGGTTCGTCTTGGCGATCACGCCGCCGGCCTCGAGGGCTTCGCTGAGACTGTCCTCGTCGTTCAACGCGGCAACGAGCAGGACGAGCCGCGTGGCGTCGGGAAAGTCGGATATGCGAGCCGCAAATGCGCGTTCCAGGCGGTCGGTGAGATGCAACGCCCCCGCCACCGACTGCTCGTCCTCGTGCGGCCGACGACCGTGGGGAGCTCGAGCAGCGCGAGCGGGTTTCCGGCGGCGGCACGGAGGATCTGGGTGCGCGCCACGAGCGGGAGCTCCGGAGCCGAGGCGTCGAGCAGCGCCGCCGCGGTCGGCTCGTCGAGGCCGGAGAGCCCGTGCGTGGGTAGCCCCGCGTCGCGCAGGACCGAGGGATAGTCGTCACGAGTGGCTGCCACCAGGACGATCGGGTCGGACTCGATCCGTCGAGCGAGAAAGGCCAGGACGTCGGCGGTTGGGCGATCGAGCCAGTGGGCGTCCTCGGCGAGCAGTAGCACCGGGGCATCGGAGGCGACCTCCGACACGAGGTCGAGGGCGGCCATTGCGATGCGGTAATGCTCGGGCGCCACCTCCGGCGTCAGCCCGAACGCGGCATCGAGCGCGGCGCGCAGGACGGCGGGCAGGTCGGCCGCACGTGCTCGCACGGGCCGCAGAAGCTGATGCAGTCCGGCGAACGGCAGATGCGCCTCGGATTGCACGCCGGCTGTGGTGAGGACCGTCATGCCGAGGTCCTGAGCCTCGGCTGCCGCTTCGGCCAGTAGGCGAGACTTGCCGATTCCAGGCTCGCCGTGAAGTACGAGCGCCTGCCCGTGCGTGCCCACCTCGTCCAACAGGGACGAGAGGAGCTTCTGCTCCTCGAGGCGGCCGAGCAACGGCGCAGCTTGACCATTAGCCGTGCCGAGCATCAGATCCCAATCCTCGCACGTCGTCTGTAGCGTCACCGGCTTCGATGGAGTCCCTCGCGCTCATCCGCGACGAGTGCCGGCGGGTGCTCGAGCAGAACTGGCGCGAGGGCGAGACGGGCGGCAGGCGGTACGCGTACACCTGCCCGAGCCCGGACCGCTATCCGTACCAGTGGTACTGGGATTCGTGCTTCGCCGCCATCGCCTGGCGGCGGTTCGACCCGTCGCGGTCGCGCGCCGAGCTCGAGTCGCTGCTTGAGCGCCGCGCGGCCCGACGGCTTCATCGGGCACACGATCTTCTGGGAGCCGCTCAGGGGTGCGAGGTCGATGTTCTACAACCGTGTCGCTCCAGGCGACCTGATGACCGCCAGCATCCAGCCGCCGCTGCTTGGCATGGGCATGGCAGATCGCGGTCGGCGACCCGCGCGAGGTCCCGGGGTTGACGCTTCACATGGACTGGCTCGCGGACGAACCGCGATATCGACGGCAGCGGGTTGCTGTGGATCGTGCAACCGGACGAGTCGGGCCTGGACGCTTCGCCCAAGTTCGACGCGGTCTGGGGGTGGCAGGCGCAGGGCCTGCCGGGCTTCCCGCTCCTGGTCCGGCGCAACCGGCGGCTCGGCTACGACGCGCGCCGCGTGCTCGCGAAGGGCGGCCCGGTGGTGTGCGAGGTGGTCACGAACGTGCTGTACGGCCTATCGCAGCTCGCCCTCGGCCGCCCGTCCCTCACCCCCACGCTGGTCGAGCGGCTGTACGACGAAGAGCGCGGCCTCTTCCGCGATCTCGTCCTGCCGGCGCGGGAGCGCCCGCAGCCGGTCACCTGGGCGGCGCTGGCTCCGCTCGCCCTGCCGGACCTGCCAGAGGCGATCGCCCGCCGGATGATCGACGAGCACCTGCTTGACCCCGATCGGTTCTGGCCGGCGTTCCCGCCCCCGTCGGTATCCCTGGAAGAGCCGGCGTTCTCGCTGAACGAGACCCACCTCGGCCTCCGGCGCTATTGGCGCGGACCGACCTGGGTGAACGCAGCCTGGCTCCTGTGGCTCGGACTCAGCCGGCTCGGCTACCCACAGGCGGACGAGCTGGCGGAGCGGATGGCCGCCGCGGTAGCCGGGGCGGGCCTGCGCGAGTACTACGACCCGCGCACGGGCGCGGGCATGGGCGCGCGCGATTTTGCCTGGTCGACCCTCGTGCTGGAACTGGTGGACCCGATTCGAACCCGTCAGCCGGCGCCTGCGTAGGTCCGGGCAAGACATCCGATTCGTGAGGAGAGCATGATGAGGAGAGCATTCCTGCTGTTGCTGAGCTTGCTGGCCGTGGGCGCCGTCGTCGTCCAGTCGACCGCGGCGCGAGACGAGGGCTCGCCCGGCAAGGACGTGCTCGAGTTCGACGTCATGTCTCCGGTGGTCGCGCCCTTCACGGGGATGACCCATCCGATTCGTGGCGTCAATGGGGGCGGCGTGCCGTGGCAGATCGACCGTGGCCGGGGAGAGCTGCGCTCCGACGGTCGGCTGAAGATCAGGGTCGAGGGCCTGGTGCTCGTGTCGAGCGGGCAGAACCCGGTCCAGATGTTCCGCGGCGTTGTCAACTGCCTGACCACCGAGTCGCCCGACGTCGGCGTGAACCTCGCGACCGCGCCGGTGCCGGCCTCACAGGATGGCGACGCGACGATCAAGGCGACCGTCGAGCTGCCCGATCCCTGCGTGGCGCCGATCGTGTTCGTGACGTCGGGCACCGGACCGCCCCCGGGCAACTGGTTCGCGGCGACGGGCCGCTAGCGGCCGTCGAGCCGAATCGTCCACGGCTCGATCGACTCGATCACCAGGTGGGAGCCGCTCCACGGGTCACGCGCGAGGGTGGACCGGATGTCCTCCTCGGACTCCGCCTGGACGGCATGGACCACCCGGTGGTTCGGCACCGGCCCGCCGAGCACGATGAAGCCCCGTTCCACGAGCTCGTCCATGAACGCCGCGTGGTCGCGCCAACCGCTCTGCCCCTCGAGCGGCTCGGACCGTCGCCACTCCGGGCCCGACTGCGACAGCACGAGGTGGAACATCGGCATGGCGCAAGTATCGCCTTCGCTAGCGTCGGGCCCGTGAGCACCTGGAAGATCGTGAACCTGCAGGACGTCAACGACTCGGCCGCCGGGCGCTTGGAGGGCCTCGAGGTGCGCATGGCGCGCAACGACCTCGAGTCGCGCGACGTCGGCGTCAGCCTGTTCCGGTACGCACCGGACGTGCGCAATCCCGTCTCGCATCAGCACCGCGAGCAGGAGGAGGCGTACCTGATCGTCTCCGGCTCCGGCCGCGTCCGCCTGGACGACGAGATCAAGGACGTCCGGCAGTGGGACGTGATCCGCGTCGATCCCGAGGTGGTGCGCGCCTTCGAGGCCGGGCCGGACGGGATGGACGTGGTCGCCATCGGCGGACCGAAGCCCGAGGGCGGCGACGGCGAGTTGACCGACAGCCCCTGGCCGGACGCGACCGGCTAGGTCTCGCGGCGCTTCGCCCGGCCGCCGGCCAGCAACACGAGCAGGACCACTGCCGAGATGGCGAGCATCGCGCGGCCGGCCACGCCGGCGACCGCCTCCCAGCCGGCGCCCGCGAGGTCGCCGGCCAGCACGAATCCCGCGCACCAGATCGCGCAGCCGGCAAGGGTCAGCGGCAGGAAGTGGCGGAGCGGAATCCGGGCGTGTCCAGCGGGCAGCGACACGAAGGTGCGCGCCAACGGCAGTAGGCGCGCGATGAACACCGCCGCCTCGCCTCGCCGCGCAAACAGCCGCTCGCATCGCTCGATCGCCACGTCCGCGCCACCGGGAAGCCGGGACAGCACCCCGGATCGCCCGATCGCATAGGCGATCGACGAGCCGATCAGGTTGCCCGCCGTGGCCGCGGCCACCGCAGCCGGAAACGAGAACCAGCCCTGATGCACCCCGAACCCCGCCGACAGCAGCGTGACCTCGCTCGGAATCGGCAGGCACGCGCTCTCCGGGATCATCAGGAGCAGGATTGGCAATATGTCGGTATGAGTAAGCACAGTTATTAGTTAAGCTATCTTAGCTATGCCCCCGAGACACAAGGACGAAACTCCGGTCGCCGCGTCCGCGTTGGCCGCGGTCGCGCCGCTGGCCACGCGATGGATAGAGCGCGTGCTCGCGCAGCAGGACCCCGCGCTGACGGTGCCTCAGTACCTGGCGCTTCGGGCGATCGAGCTCGAGCAGGTCTCAGGCACGGAGCTGGCGCGTCGGTCGGGCGTGTCTCGGTCAGCCGTCTCCCAGCTCATCGCGGCGCTCGCCGACGCCGGCCTGGTGCAGCGAGAGCCGTTCGAGGGCGACCGGCGCCGCATGACCCTGACGCTGTCGCGGGCCGGGCGAAGCGCCCACCGGCGGGCCGAGACGGCGCTCGGCAGAGAGCTCGGATCGCTCCTGGCCGACCTCCCGAAGCCCGAGGTCGATGCGCTCGCGCGCGCCCTCCCGCAGGTCGAATCGGTCCTGTCGGGCTCGCCGCCGCCGCGGCGCCCTCCGCATCCGCCTCCCCCTCCCCATTAGCCTGCCGCGCGCGATGAGTGATGAATACGACGCGATCGTCGTCGGCGGCGGGCTGGCCGGCCTCGTCGCGACGGCCGAGCTGGTGAACGCCGGCCGGCGGGTCGCGCTTGTGGAGCAGGAGCCGGAGGCCTCGCTCGGCGGCCAGGCCTTCTGGTCCCTCGGCGGGCTCTTCCTCGTCGACAGTCGCGAGCAGCGCTGGCTGCGCATCAAGGACTCGCACGAGCTCGCGCTCCAGGACTGGCTCGGCACGGCGGCGTTCGACCGCCCCGAGGACGAGTGGCCGCGCCGCTGGGCCGAGGCCTACGTGGACTTCGCCGCCGGTGAGAAGCGCGCCTGGCTGAAGGAGCAGGGCGTGCGCCTCCTCCCCATGGTCGGCTGGGCCGAGCGCGGCGGCTACGGCGCGATCGGGCACGGCAACTCCGTGCCGCGCTTCCACATCGCGTGGGGCACCGGGCCCGGCGTGGTCGGCCCCTTTGCCAGGCGCGCGCTGGCCGCCCGGGAGCGCGGCCTGGTCGATCTCCGCTTCCGTCACCGCGTCGACAAGCTCGCGACCTCGAAGGGCGCCGTCGTGGGAGTGACCGGCACGGTACTCGCCCCCGACTCCTGCGCCCGCGGCCAGTCGAGCAACCGCGACGAGACCGGCGACTTCGGACTGACCGCGCCCATCGTGATCGTCACCTCAGGCGGCATCGGCGGCAACCACGAGCTGGTTCGCAAGA
The DNA here is from genome assembly GCA_963808875.1 of uncultured Thermoleophilaceae bacterium. Lineage (GTDB taxonomy): Bacteria > Actinomycetota > Thermoleophilia > Solirubrobacterales > Thermoleophilaceae > JACVRW01. The sequence continues at coordinate 604,853 of CAWEHM010000007.1, read as the reverse complement.
ACTGGCCGGACCGGCTCGGGAAGCCACCCACGCACATGATCTCCGGCGTGCCCGCCCACGTGGACGGCCGCATGATCCAGATCACCCAGAAGGCGGGCGGAAGCGTGATCAACCCCGACCGCATGTGGCACTACACCGAGGGCATCCAGAACTGGGATCCGATCTGGCCGATGCACGGCATCAGGATCCTGCCCGGCCCCTCGTCCCTGTGGCTCGATGCCACCGGCAACCGCCTGCCGGTCCCGCTGTTCCCGGGCTTCGACACGCTGGGCACGCTCGAGCACATCGTGCGCACGGGCCACGAGCACACCTGGTTCATCCTCACCCAGAAGATCATCGAGAAGGAGTTCGCGCTCTCCGGCTCGGAGCAGAACCCGGACATCACGGACAAGAGCGTCCGGAAGCTGATCGAGACCCGGGTGGCCTCGGGCGCCCCCGCGCCGGTCGAGGCGTTCAAGGAGCACGGCGCCGACTTCGTGGTCGAGCGCGACCTGCGCGCTCTGGTGGAGGGGATGAACCGGCTCACGGACGCGCCGCTGCTCGACTTCTCCCGCGTGGAGGCGGAGGTGATCGCGCGCGACCGCGAGATGGACAACCCGTTCACCAAGGACCTCCAGGTGACCGCCATCCACGGCGCGCGGCGCTACCTGGCCGACCGGCTCACGCGCGTCGCCGCTCCGCACAAACTGCTCGACCCGGATGCCGGGCCGCTGATCGGCGTGAAGCTCCACATCCTCACCCGCAAGACGCTCGGCGGCCTTCAGACGGACCTCGATGCCCGCGTGCTCGACAAGAAGGGTGAGCCCGTGCCCGGCCTGTACGCAGCCGGCGAGGTGTCCGGGTTCGGCGGCGGAGGCATGCACGGCTACCGCGCGCTCGAGGGCACCTTCCTCGGCGGCTGCATCTTCTCCGGCCGCACCGCGGGCCGAGCCGCAGTCGCAGCTCTGCGCTAGAGGGGAACGTCCAGCCACACTTCGCGCCCCGTCGGAAGGACATAGCGCACCGCGCTGATGCCTTTGGCAGACCCTGCGTAGATGAAGGCGTTATCCCTCACGGCGATCCCGGCGGACTGGGCCTCTCGGCGCTCGACGCTGACCCCGCTCACGCCGTCAGGCACGACGCCGTACAGCACGATCCCGGCACACATGGGACCTCCCTGTTCCGGAGCAGGCCCGCCGCAGTCCGTCAGGACATAGGCCGGACCGGCAGCCCCACGCTCCACGGCGTCGGCCGCCTCACAGCCCACCGCCGCGCCGAGGTGCTCCTCGACGAGCGCGAGACAGACCGCCCCTTGTGCCGGTACGAGATACAGCGACCGGCTCCCCAGCTGGGCAGCCCGCACGGATCGCCCAGCATCCGGCGCCTGTGGCCGTGCAGCCACCTCCGCGGCGGCAACGGATGGCAGCGTGTCACTCGAACTCCGCACTCGCGCGAAAGCTTGGATCTCCGGAGGGTTCCCGGACCTGGTCATCGCCGCAGACATGGCTGGGTCACCGCCCTTGTCTGACCCACCCTGGGCAATCGCCGCGGTCGCCGCTACAGAGGCCAGCACCGTTCCACATGCAAGACAAATCTTGGTTACGTGTCGCATCGCTTACTCCTTACTGCGGCTAGCCCGGACAGAGAGCGCCACCGTCGTCGCGGCAGGTCCAACCTGAGAGTGTGTGGGGACCGACGGTGCCCGGAAGCTGGTTGAAGGACCTGTAGCTCAACTCGCTCGTAAGGCCGAAGTCCTTGCCGAAGGGATTCGAGTCCGATGTCGAGCCGCAGTAAACGCCTCCGCGATATTGCTCGAGCTTGTAGTTGTACATGTAGACGCATGCCGTGATCGTCTGCGAGCCCGGATAGCGGGTCCGCACCCTGCGCCAGTTGGCCTGGGCCATGGTTCCTCCGCAGATTCCCCCCGGCTGGACCACGACGTTGCAGAAATGCGCGTCGGCGTAGGCATATGACAACTCGGCACGCACGTGAATGAGAGCGACGGCCACGGTGATGCCCAAGGCGAACGCTGCCAGACGGTTCGTCGTCAAGTGTCTCACGATTTCTTCTCTCTTGCCGACTACTAAAATGTCTCCTTTTATTCATAGCAATCTGATCACGGGAAGTCAACGGGCGCAAGGATGACGCAGTCGTCCGCGTTTTGGCTTCGGGGGCGCACCGCAGTCGCCGCTCTGCGCTGATCAGCGCGGGAGCGTCCAGCGCGCCCGGAAGCGCCACACGTCGACGATCGACGACATCCGGATCGACGCGAGCCGCCGGGCGCGCGGCACGGTGAATCCGATGATCTGCGTCAGGACCTGTCCGCGCACCGGCCGGTCCGGCATCGACCTGCGAAGCGGCGTGCTCTGGGTGCCGGCCGGCAGCGGCCGGCCGCGCTCGTCGTAGCCGCGGAACCGAGCCCACTGGATCGGGAACGGGTCGGGGCCGCGGTTGAGGAGGTGGAGCTGAGCGCCCACGAAGCGCGTCTTCGGCGGCGGCTCGGACGCGATCGCCCGGTACGGATCGATCACGTGGCCGAAGCCGATCCGGGCGTCCACGCGGTGCGCCCGGCCGTTCAGCGTGTACTCGCCCTGCAGGCGGACGGCGTTGGCAAGCTGCGGGGGCGGAGCGGATGCCTTCCGCCCGGTCGAATCGTCGTCGCCAGAGCATGCGCCGAGCCCGGCGGCGGCCGCGAGCGCCACGAGCACCAGCAATGGCCGTCGCGCGATCACGCGGCGCAGCCTAGGGGGCTACCCGCACCACGGGACACCGGGAGGCCCGATGGGAACGCACGCGCTCCGCCGGGATGCTGGCGTCCATGAAATCGATCACGAGGACCCAGGTGTTCCGAGCCGCGGTCGCGGCTGATCGCGCTCCACGTGGCCGACGACAACTTCCTCCAGCCCGCGGCCGGCACCTCGGCGGGCGACCACCTCCTGAGCGGGCTGCTTCCCCTGGCGCTCCTCGCGCTCGCAGCCTGGGGGTTCCCGCGCCTCAGCGGCGGCCGCCAGGGCGCCCTCGCCCTCTTCCTCGCCCCGCTCGGGATCGCCATCGGCATCGAGGCCATCCACTACGCCAACCAGGTCGGCGCGTCCGGCGACGACTTCACCGGCTTCCTCACCATCCCGGCCGGCCTGACGCTGCTCGGCCTCGGGGCGGCGACGCTGTGGCGTACGCGCCGCACCGAGGGCAACCGCGCGTGGCGATACGGACGGCGGGGGCTCTTCGGGCTCGCGGGCGCGCTCGTCGCGTTCGTGCTCGTCTTGCCCATCGGATTTGCGTACGTGACGACGCACACGGCGCGCGCCGTCGTCCCGGAGAACAAGCTCGGCGCGGCGTACGAGAACGTCTCGTTCGAGACGAGCGACGGCCTGACCCTGAAGGGCTGGTACGTCCCGTCGAAGAACGGCGCGGCGGTGATCTCGTTCCCCGGCCGCAAGGGTCCGCAGCAGCCCGCCGCCGATGCTCGCGCGCCACGGCTACGGCGTGCTGGTCTTCGACCGCCGCGGCGAGGGCGAGAGCGACGGTGAGCCCAACGCGTTCGGCTGGGGCGGCGATCGCGACGTCAAGGCCGCCGTCGCCTACCTCCAGACCCGCGCCGACGTCGACCCCGACCGGATCGGCGGGATCGGCCTCTCGGTGGGAGGCGAGATGATGATCGAGGCGGCCGCCGAGGACCACGACCTCAGGGCCGTCGTGTCCGAGGGCGCCGGGGCGCGCGCGTACAGCGACAGCGTCGACGAGCTCGAGTACGTAGAGGACACCGACCCGGTCAGCAAGCTGCTCTACAGCGCGAACAGCGCGGTGAGGGTCGGTGCCCTGTCCGTGCTCACGAACCAGGCGCCGCCCAAGAACCTGAAGAGCCTCGTCGGCCGCATCGCGCCGCGTCCGGTCATGCTGATCGCGGCACCGAACTCGAAGCACGGCGAGGAGCTGAACCGCGACTACTACGCGGCCGCGAAGGAGCCGAAGACGCTCTGGGAGATCCCCGAGTCGAAACACACCGGCGGCATCGACGCGCGGCCGCGGGAGTACGAGCGCCGAGTGACCGGCTTCTTCGACGACGCGCTGCTCTAGACCGGCGGGGTCGGCACGGGCCCTGGCGGAGCCGGCGGAGCCGGTGCCGGCGCCGGCGGCGTGCAGCCGGTGACGAGCTGGTCGACCAGCGTGCAGCCGCCATGCCCGGTCTGGTCGGGCGGCGGCGGTGCCACCTCCACGACCGGCGGCGGGTTCTTCGGACGCTTCGGGCGGCGGCCGTGCGGCTTCGCGGCGGAGCGGATCAGGCGGCGGGAGCGCGCCCTGGAACCAGCCGGCGCGCCGGATGCCGACGATGCGCGGGCGCGGCGACCACGAGCGCCGTCACGACGGCCAGCACGACTCGCATTCCGCGACGGTGCATGCCCAGAGGCGATAATGCCCCGTTGATGGAAACCGAACACGTGGATGTGCTGATCGTCGGCGCCGGGCTCTCGGGCGTCGGGGCCGCGTGTCACCTCGAGATGGAGAGTCCCGGCAGGACCTACGCGATCCTCGAGGCGCGCGACGCGATCGGCGGCACGTGGGACCTGTTCCGCTACCCGGGCATCCGCTCGGACTCGGACATGTTCACGCTCGGCTACGACTTCCGTCCCTGGGAGGAGGGCAAGGGCGATCGCGGACGGGCCGTCGATTCGCCGCTACGTCCGCGAGACGGCGCGCGATCACGACGTTGAGCGCCACATCCGCTTCCACCACCGCGTCGTGCGCGCCGACTGGTCGAGCGAGGACGCCCGCTGGCACGTGGAGGCCGAGCTAACGGACACCGGCGAGAGCGTGAGCCTCACCGGCTCGTTCCTGTACGGCTGCACCGGCTACTACCGCTACGACGAGGGCTACCTCCCCCACTTCGAGGGCCGCGAGCGGTTCGGCGGGCCGATCGTCCACCCGCAGCACTGGCCGGAGGGCCTCGACTACGACGGCAAGCGGGTGGTGGTGATCGGCAGCGGCGCAACCGCCGTGACGCTCGTGCCGGCGATGGCTGAGCGCGCCGCGCACGTGACGATGCTCCAGCGCTCGCCGAGCTACGTCGTAACGCTGCCCGCGGAGGACCAGCTCTCGAACTTCCTGCGGCGCAGGCTCCCGCCGAAGGCGGCCTACGCCGTGGTCCGGTGGAAGAACGTCCTGCTCCAGATGGCCACCTTCAACCTGAGCCGAAGCCGGCCCGAGCTGATGAAGAAGGTCATCCGCCGCGGCGTGCTGAAGCACCTGCCGGCGGGCTACGAGGTCGATCTCCACTTCAACCCGCGCTACAACCCGTGGGAGCAGCGACTCTGCCTCGTGCCGGACAACGACCTGTTCGACGCCATCTCCGCCGGCACGGCCTCGGTCACGACCGACGAGATCGAGACGTTCACGGAGACGGGCATCCGGCTGCGCTCGGGTGACGAGCTCGAGGCCGACGTGATCGTCACCGCGACCGGGTTGAGCGTGGTCCTGTTCGGGGGCGTCGACGTGACGGTGGACGGCGAGCCGGTCGACTTCTCGGAGCGGGTCCTCTACAAGGGCATGATGGTCTGCGGGGTGCCGAACTTCGCGATGGCGCTCGGCTACACGAACGCGTCATGGACGCTGAAGTGCGACCTGATCGCCCACTACGTCTGCCGCCTCCTGAACTACATGCGCGAGCATGACCACGAGATCGCGACGCCGCTGCCGCCCGGGCCCTCGGTACCGACCGAGCCGTTCATCGACTTCAACGCCGGCTACGTCCTGCGCGCCATCGAGCTGCTGCCGAGGCAGGGCCCGACGTCGCCGTGGCGGCTCTACCAGAACTGGTTCCGCGACGTGCGGCTCCTGAGGCGCGGCCCGGTGGACGACTCGATGCGGTTCTCGAACGCCCGCGCGACGTCCGAGGCGATCGTGGCCTGAGCACGCACGGCCTGGTCATCGGCGCCGTGCGAGGCGGCGACTTCGAGGCGAGCGGCGAGATTTGGGCGGCCCGCGCGTGGTCCACGATGAAGGTTCCGGTGATCCTGGCCGCGCTCGAGGCGGGAACCTCCGACTGGCATGCGATCGACGCGGCGATCACGCGCTCGGACAACGACGCGGCGGCGCGGCTCTGGGACACGCTCGACGACGGCCCGGCGCAGGTCGAGGCCGTGCTGCGGCGGGCGGGCGACCCCGCCACCGTCCTGGAGCGCGAGCCGGACCCGCGCGGGTGGAGCCCCTTCGGCCGGACCGTGTGGACGCTAGAGGCCGGCGCGACCTTCTACCGCGCCCTGGCGCGCGGCGAGCTGCTCGGCGCCGCCGACACGAAGCGCGTGCTCGACGCGATGGGGCGCGTGGTGCCGGAGCAGCGCTGGGGCCTCGGCGCAGATCCCGGGCGTGCGCTTCAAGGGCGGCTGGGGGCCGAGCGAGGAGCCGGGCGGCGGCTACGAGGTGATCCAGTTCGGCATCGCCGGCGACACGGTGCTCGCGCTGTCCGCCGTCGCGGCTGACTTCTCGTCCGCCCAGGAGCTAGCCTCGAAGCATGTGCCGCAACATCAGAACGCTCCACAACTTCGAGCCGCCGGCGACTGAGGACGAAATCCGCGCCTCGTCGATCCAGTACGTCCGGAAGATCAGCGGATTCACGAAGCCGTCGCAGGCGAACGCCGAGGCGTTCGACCGCGCGGTGGACGAGGTGGCCGCGGTCACCCGCCGCCTCCTTGGCGAGCTCGTGACGAACGCCCCGCCGAAGGACCGCGAGGTCGAGGCGGCCAAGGCGAAGGCCCGCAGCGCCGCCCGCTACGCCGCCTAGCCCCCGGCGACCCGCAGCTCGATCGCGTCGTCCGGCGCCAGCAGCATCGTCAGCCCGTGGCGCGGGTCGCGCGGCGACCGGCGCTGCTCGCGCAGCACGATCGCCGACCAGGTCTCCCCCGCGTCGAGCCGCGGCGCCAGCTCCGCCGCCAGCTCGCGCGGCACCCAGCCCACCTGCTCGCCGCCCGCGTGGACGGCGATGGCGTTCGGGTCGTGCTCGTTGCCCGGATCGCGCCGGAGCTCCAGGGCGCTGCCCGGGGCCACGGCGTCGGACGCGGCGATCGCATCGGCATGGTGGCGGCCCGCTCCCGCCACGCCGGCCACGTGAAGGCCGCGTTCGGCCAGCTCGGGTGCGTCGCGGGCCAGGTACCGGCCCGAGTCCGGGTCGAGGAGCTGGTACCCAGCGACCCAGACCTGCCCGCCGTCATCGGGGTACCAGTAGCGCTCCTCATAACCGGCGTCTACGACCACGGGCTGAATGTAGCCACGGGTGATCCGGCCCGCCCTTCGGGTACGGGGGTTCATGTACCCGAGCAGATGGAGCCGAACGTGAACCTGACAGTCGCCGAAGTGCCGGCGCCCAGCCCGCCGCAGCAGCCCGAGCCGTCACCCTCCCCGGCGCCGCAGCCGGACCCGAAGGGGCCGGAGATCCCGGACGAGCCGGTCCAGCCGGAGCCCCAGCCGCCCAGTCCGGCCTAGGGCACGTCCCTCGACGGCGGGTCGTACGGCGCCGGCTCGTTGTCGTGCGGGCTGCCGCCCTGCAGGTGGGGCGGCTCGTCCTCGGATGGCCGCTCGTCGACCGGCACACCGCGCTCGCCGGGCGGCCGGTAGTCCGTACCGGTCGTCGACGGGAACGTGAAGTGGTCCTCCACCCCCATCTCGGCGAGCACATCGGCGACCCGCTGGAGCGCCTCCTCGCGCGACCCGGCCTCGAATCGCACGTCGAACAGCCCCTCGTCGGGAGCGCCCACGTCAGCGTGAAGCCTCCTCGCCAGCTCGGCGCGCGTGGCGTCGCCGGTGTGCTGGTCGGGGTCGATGGTCTCGAGGGTGATCTGATGGATTCCCATTAGCGATTTCCTATCCGGGTAGGTAGATGCAATGCAAGCAGAGACGCCCAGCCCTGGTCCAGGCCCGAGTCCAGCTCCGGGACCCGATCCGGGCGATCCCAGCCCGCCCGTGCCGGCGCCCGATCCCGGGCCGCTGCCCGACGAGCCGGTCCCGCAGATCTAGCGACGGCGCTTCTTCGGCAGCAGCGTGAAGCGGGCGCGGTCCGGCGACGACACGTTGCCCGCGGCATCGCGCGCCGTGAGCGTCATGCGATAGCGGCCCGGCCGCAGCGGGTGCTTGAGGTCGAAGCGCCCCCGGAAGCGGAGCTTGTGGTTCCCGGCGGTCGCCTGGAACCTCATCTTCCGGCGCACCTTGCGCCAGCGCCCCTTGACGCGCCGCTCGAAGCGGATCGTGTCCGTGCCGGCCTCCGACTGGCTCCACCTGATCACGGTGCCGAGGCCGCCCACCCGGAACCGCTTGCGGGTGATCCGGAACCGCGTCACGTTCGGCGGCGTGGTGTCCGCCGCCCGGGCCGCCGTCCGGCGGCTGTGGCAGGTCGACGACCGCGGCGACCAACCGATTCGTCGTCGCATTGCCGCCCGACTGCTGCACGAACACGGCGGCCGCAAACGCGCCCGACCCGGCGGCGGCATCCACCGGGCTGGTCACGACACCGAAGGCGGGATTGGAGAGCGCGAACTGCTGGCCCGAGCCCGCCGAGGGTCGTCCTGGCCGAAGCCGTGTTGTCACCCGTCCCGGACTTGAACGAGTAGGCGATCAGCCCCGACCCGTTCTCGCCGAGGGCGGGGATCGCCTGCGGCACGCTCGCGTTGTCGCCCGTCGTTGACCAGGCCGTTCGCCGTCCACGTGCCTCCGCCGAGCGACGCCCACTCCAGGCCATTCGTCAGATTGCCGTGATGGGTGATGAGGCCCTGGCCCGCGCCGTTCACGGCGATCTGCTGGAAGTCGCGGCCCTCGGCCGGGGTGTCCCCCATCTTGTCCACGAGCTGCCCCGGGCCGACCGTCTCGCCGGTGATCGGGCGGGCGATCGCGCGGTGGCGTGTCGTCGCGCCGTACTCGAAGTTCTGCCGGTAGACGACCCAGATCGTCCCGGCGCCATCCATGTCCACGGCCGGCTGGTCGGCCACCTTGCCGGAGTCGGCGACCGAGCCCGGCAGCGAGCCGGCCGGGAGGCGGGTGCCAAGCGCGTCCGCCGGCTGTGGAGCCCGTCAGGCGGCGAACGAACGACGTCCTCGTCGGTGTTCGCCACCAGCGCCTCTCCCCAGGCCATCGCGCCGCCCGCTCCGTCCGCCGACGCCACGATTCGGGCGTCGCGGTTGCCTCCGCCGGCTTCGTGCGACTGGTCGGAGTCGAGGGCGCCCGCTCCGACGTCGGTCCACGTGTCGCCGACGAGCCTCTCGGCGAAGATGTCGTTCGACGACTCGGCGACGACGTAGCCGTTGCCGTTCGGGGACAGGTCGACATCCGCCCTGCTGCCACCGGCCTGGACGATGTGCTCGGCGCCGAACGGCGCCCCGGGCGACGGGCTGATGCGGGCGACGGCGTCACTGCCGAGGCCGCGGATGTACGTGACCACGACCTTGCCACCGTTCGCCACGGCGAATGTGCGCGGAAGCGCGTTATGACGCTCGAATCCGGGTCCACTCGCTGCGGTGAGCCCCAGGCGCCGTTCACGAAGCCGCGAGACGAACGGGTGCGTCTGTCCGCCGTCGCTCTTCAGGTACACGAGCGCGGCCGAGCCGTCCGGCGCCACGTCGACATCCGGTCTCGACGTGCTGTCGATCGAATTCGACGGACCGTCGACGGCGGTGCCGGGCAGGATCGCGGCCTGTGCGGGCGCCGCGAAGACCAGCAGCGGGAGCAGTGCGAGTGCCTTAAGCCAGTGCCTCATCCAGTGCCTCGTTCACGAGTTCGTCGGCGCGGGCGTTCTGCTCGCGCCGCACGGGCCTCACGGCCCATTTGTGGAAACCCCGCAACTCTCTCATGGCTTCGGTGAACAGGGGCTTCAGTCCCGCATTTTTCACCTTGTACTCGCCGCCGATCTGGCGTGCGATCAGCTCGGAGTCGTTGATCACCTCGACCTCCTCGGCGCCCAGCTCGCGGGCCAGCTCCAGGCCGAGCAGCAGCGCGCGGTACTCCGCCACGTTGTTCGTCGCCTCGCCGATGTAGAGCTTGCGCTCGGCCAGCTCCTCGCCGTCCGGCGTGGATGCCACGGCCGCGACCGCGGCGGGGCCCGGGATTGCCGCGCGCCCCGCCGTCCACGTGGACGACCACCTTCACCGGACTAGGCCGCCGGCGGCTCGATCTTCGGGAAGGACCCCTTGGGCCGCTGGCGACGACGGTCCTCGAAGGCGTCGTGATCGCCCGGCTTGCCGCCCTGGGCGCGCCGGTCGATGATCACCTCGACGTGCGGGTCGTCGCGGTAGTAGTCCGCCAGCCGGTCATACAGCTCGTCCGCAAGCGCCTGCGGCACCACGCAGTAGATCACTCCTCAGAACCTCCGTCGGTTGCCGCGAGGCCCGCCACGACTCGGCCGTCGTCGTCGAGCCCGGCGTTCCAGGCGCGGAACGATTCCTCGATCTGGTCGAGCTCCTCGCCCTTGTCGAGCATCATCACGGGGTCGGCCTCGTCCCCCAGGTCAACGCGGTAGCGATACCAGGAAAGCTCCCATGCGACGAGGACGGACACGGCGCTCGCCTGGTTCGGGTCGGGCAGCGCGCTCACCCACGGCGGCCCCAGTGTCCGGGCCAGGCCGGCGACGGTGCGCTGATGGCCGGAGCCGTTGAAGAGCTCGAGCGCGCGCTCCACCTTCACCTCGGCGGTCGTGGGCACGGCGCGCACGTGGCGCGGGCTCTGGGGGCGCGAGCGGGGGCGTGGCGCGGGCGCGGGCTCGGCGGACTCCTCGGATGCGGGGTCAGGATTAATTCCTGACCCCGTTCGAACCGTCGCCGTGGATGGCGTCCTGCGTCTTCCGCGGGGGCGCGCTTGCGGAGCCGGCCCAAGACGCCGCGGCGCGGCTCGTTGCGCGGCATCGCGGGCGGGCAGGTCGCCGGCCCCGGATTCGCGGATCCAGCCGTGGTGCTGGGCGCGCCCGGCGCAGAGATCGCAGACCTGGCGGCGGTGGCCGCCAGGCGCGAGATACCACTCGGCGCGCTCGCCCTTCAGGATTGTGCGCCCACAGACGTCGCAGCTGACGGCGTCATGGACGGGCCGGAGCTCCTTCTTCACGGCCCCCAGGATAGATCAGGCCTTCACGGCCTCTTTTTCCTGCTGGGCCTGTTGCACGACCTGTTGCGCCACATGGCCGGGCACCTCCTCGTACCGGGCGAGGTCCATCGAGTACTCGCCCTGCCCGCCCGTGATGGCGCGGAGGTCGGGTGCGTAGTCGAGCATCTCCGCCATCGGCACCTCGGCCTTGATCTCCGTGACGGTGCCCTTCGGCTCCATTCCGAGCGGCCGCCCGCGGCGCGAGTTCAGGTCGCCGATCACGTCGCCCACGTACTCCTCGGGCACCGTGACCGTGACGGTCATGATCGGCTCCATCAGAGTCGCCTGCGCCCTGTCCATGGCGTCCTTGAACGCCATCGAGCCGGCCATCTTGAACGCCATCTCCGATGAGTCGACCGAGTGGTGCTGGCCGTCGAACAGCGTGACCTTCACGTCCTGGATCGGATACCCGGCGACGGTGCCGGAGCGCATCGCCTCGCGCACGCCCTTCTCGACCGCCGGGATGAAGCCGCCCGGGATGACACCGCCCTTGATCGCGTTCACGAACTCGAGCCCGGTCCCGTCGTGGCCGGGCGCGATCTCGATTTGGCAGTCGGCGAACTGGCCGCGCCCGCCGGTCTGCTTCTTGTAGCGGGCGTGCGCCTTCGCGGAGCCCTTGATCGCCTCGCGATAGGGCACGTGCGGCGAGTGGAGCTCCACCTCGGCCCCGAAGCGCTCCTTCATCCGGTCCACGATCACCTCGACGTGGACCTGCGTGATCCCCGCCAGGATCTGCTCGCCGGTCTCGGAGTCGCGGTGGAAGTCGATCGTCGGGTCCTCCTCCTGGAGGCGCCGGATCGCCTGGCCCATCTTCTCCTCGTCGCCCTTCGCCTTCGCCTCGATGGCGAACGCCATGACCGGCCGCGGCATCGGCGGCAACCTCAGCGGGCACTCCATGTCCTTCGCGGCGAGCACGTCGCCGGCGTGCGTCTCCTTCAGCTTCGCCACGGCGCCGATGTCGCCCGGGCCGAACTCGTCGGCATGCTCGGAGTCCTTGCCCTGCGGCATCAGGAGCTGCCCGATGCGCTCCTTCACGTGGGCGCGGCAGTTGTGCACCTGCGAGTCGTGTGCCAGCACTCCCTGGTACACGCGGAACAGGTTCACGCGGCCCGCGTACGGGTCGGCGAGCGTCTTGAAGACGAAGGCCACCATGTCCTTCGACTCCTCCGGCTCGAGCTCGACTCCGTCCAGGTCGATTGTGCCCCGCTTCGCCGGCGACGGCAGGTCCTCGACGAACGCGTCCAGGAGCCGGTTGATGCCGAGGTTGCGGGTGGCCGCTCCGCAGGTGACGGGGAACACATGCCCCTCGGTCACGCCCTGCTTGAGCGCCGAGACGGTCTCCTCGTGCGAGATCTCCTCACCCTCGAGGTAGCGCTCCATGAGCGCCTCGGAGACCTCCGCCACCTCGTCCATCAGCTTCTCGCGGTACTCCTGGGCCTGCGCGCGCAGGTCCTCGGGGATCTCGATCTCCTCGCAGTTCTCGCGCGACGCGCCGTCGTAGCGGTAGCCCTTCATGTCGATCAGGTCGATCACGCCCTGCAGCTCGTGCTCCCTGCCGATCGGGATCTCGGTGGCCACCACGTGCTGGCCGAAGGCCTGCTTGAGCGAGTCGAGCGTGCGGAAGAAGTCGGCACGCTCGCGGTCGAGCATGTTCACGAAGAGGATGCGCGCGAGCCCGAGCTCGGACGCGCGCTCCCAGAGGCGGCTGGTGGTGACCTCGGCGCCCATCACGCCGTTCACCACGAATACCGCGCCCTCGACCACGCGCAGCGCGGCCAGCGCGTCGGCGATGAAGCTCGGCTCGCCGGGCGTGTCGATCAAGTTGATCTTGCGGTCGTCCCAGCGGAACGACGAGAGGCTCGCCGAGATCGACATCTCGCGCGCCTTCTCGTCCGTCGCGGAGTCCGACACCGTCGTTCCGTCTGCCACCGAGCCGAGCCGGTTGATCGCGCCCGCCTCGAACAAGAGCGCCTCGTTCACGGACGTCTTACCGCTGCCTCGGTGGCCGACCAACGCCACGTTGCGAATCCTCTTCGGCGACTCGTGCGCCATCCCGTCTCCTTCCCTCGAGGTGCGAGAGCGGAGCCTACTCCGTCAGTGCATCCTCCAGGGACGCGTATACGGGCGCCGCGGTGTGCACTTCGGTCAGCTCGATCACGCGCCGCAGGGGCGAGTCCCCGGGCATCACGAGCCGCAGCTCCTGGCGGCGGCGGGCCAGCCGCCGCGACACGTCGAACAGCACCTCGATGGCGGCCGAGTCGAGGTAGCGGGTGCCGGTGATATCGAGGACGAGGGCAAGCGCCTCGTTGGGCATCGAGGCGAGCAGCTGGTCGCGCACGTACGTCGCGTTCGACATGTCCACCTCGCCGCTGAGCCGCGCAACGACGCTGCCGTCGCGGCGGTCGAGGACGATCTCGGCGGGAGCGGTCACGCCGCGCGGTCCTCACCGACCCGCCTGCGCATCCGGACAAGCGTGCCGCCATCGGCACGCTCGACGGCCACGTCGTCCATCAGGTCCTCGATGATCGCGAGGCCGCGGCCGCGGTGCTCCCCGCGCTTGTCGCGCCAGCTGCCGCTGTCGCGCACCACCGCGGTCAGCTCGCCGCCCTCGAAGCGGACGTCCACCTCGTAGGTGGCGTCCCCCGGGCCGTACGCGTGCTCGATGGCGTTGCCGGCCGCCTCGCAGATGGTGAGCGTGATCTCGTACTGCTCGAGCTCGGTCGCGCCGGTGGCGTGAAGGAAGCGGGCGAGCCGCCGGCGCAGCTGCGCGAGCGAGCCCGGCTCCGCCGGCAGGGTCAGGCTGATCTCCGTCTCGGCCACCGGCAGCGGCCGCACGGCGAGGATCGCGACGTCGTCGCTCGGGTCGCCCGCGCCGAGCACCTTCGCGATCACGTGCTCGCACAGCTCGCCCAGCTCGTCGCCCGCCGTGGCGGCGGCCTCGGCCAGCTCCGCCAGCCGCTCATCCAGCGGCGTGTCGCGCCGCTCCACGAGGCCGTCCGTGTACAGGAGGAGCGAGGAGCCGGGCGGCAGGATCGCCGTCGCCTCGCGGAAGACGGCGGGGTCGGCCGCGCCGATCGGCACCGAGCGGCCGCCCTCGAGGAAGCGCGCCCCGTCGGAGGCGATAACGAGCGGGGGCGGGTGCCCCGCGGCGCTCCACGCCACCTCACCGCTCTCGCGGTCGAGCACCAGGTAGAGCACCGTGGCCATCACCTGCTCGACCCCGCTCATCACAAGCCGGTTGATGCGCGCCACAACCTCGGCGGGCGAGGCCTCGACCATCCCGTAGGCTCGGAAGGCGTTCCGCAGCTGGCCCATCGAGGCTGCCGCGCGCAGCCCGTGGCCGGCAACGTCGCCCACCACGAGCGCCACGCGCCCGTCGGGGCGCTCCAGCACGTCGTACCAGTCGCCACCGATGGCTGCGCCGCGGGCGCCCGGGAGGTAGCGGGCGGCGAGCGCGACGCCCTCGATGGGCGGCAGCCGCTCGGGGAGCAGGCTGCGCTGAAGGGTCTCGGCGATCCGGTGCTCGCGCTCGTACACCTCGAGCAGGCGCCCCTCCATCGTCTTCCGCTCGTGGATGTCGATCGCAGTTCCGACGTACCCCACGAAGCGGTCGCCGACGATGCGCGGCACGCCGCGGTCGTGGATCCAGCGGTACTCGCCGGTGTGATGCCTCAGGCGGTACTCGCCCTCCCACGAGCGGCGGGCGGCGAGCGCCTCCTCCCAGCTGGCGAGCATCGGCTCGGCGTCCTCGGGATGCACGCCGAGCGCCCAGCTCTCCCCCATCTCCTCGTGGAACGTCGTCCCGGTGAAGCGAAGCCAGCCCTGGTTCACGAACGTGATCGCGCCGTCCGTATCGGTGGTCCACATCATCGCCGGGGCCGTATCGGCGAGCTCACGCCAGATGGTCTCCGATGCGCGCAGCGCCTCCTCCATCGTGCGCCGCTCGTGGATATCGGTCGCGGTGCCCACGTAGCCCACGAACTCGCCGCCCGAGTAGCGCGGCGTGCCGAGCTCCAGCACCCACCGGTAGCCGCCCGAGGCGGCGTGCCGGAGCCGGTATTCGCAGCGGAACTCCTCGCGGCGGCTCATGGCCTCTGTCCAGAGCCCGACCGTCGCCTCGCGATCGTCCGGGTGGGCGCTCGTCGCGAAGGTCACGCCCGCGGTCTCGGTCCCACCGGTGAAGCGGCGCCAGCCCTCGTTCACGAACGTCACGTCGCCCTCGGCATCGGTCATCCACATGAGGGCGGGTGTGGTGTCGGCCAGCTCCCGGAACTGTGCCTCGCTGTCGCGCACGAGGTCCTCGTGCCCGGCGCGCTCGCCCGCAGCCCCCAGCACGCCGCCCACGCCCTCGAGGAACTCGGCGTCCTCCGCCGTGAAGTGATCCGGCTCCCGGCTGTGGGCCTCGATCACGCCGAAGCGGTTGCCCGCCTCAGCCGCGATCGAGCTCGCGGCGCCCAGGTCGCGGGCGAGCCGGTCGGGCTCCACCGGGAGCACGCCGCCGAGCACGCCGTCGGGGAGGCCGAAGCCGGCGCGGGCCAGCATCCCCTCGCCGTCGCCGGTGCGCTCGAGCACCGCCACGTGGTCCGCCTCCAACTCGCTCGCGGCCACCGCGGCCGCTTCGTCGAGCAGCGTCTCGAAATCCGTTCCCGACAGCGCGTCCCGTCCGAGTCCGGCCAGCGCGGCCTGCTGGCTCGCGCGATCTCGCATGCCCGGGCCTACTCGGCGTCGCCGATGGGGTCGCCCTGAAGGCGCGACTTGAGGCGAAGCACGGCCTTCGTGTGGAGCTGGGAGACCCGCGACTCGGTCACGCCGAGCACCTCTCCGATCTCGCGGAGGGTCAGGTTCTCGTAGTAGTAGAGGGCCACGACGAGCTTCTCCCGCTCCGGCAGCCGCGCGATGGCGTCGGCCAGCCGGTCCTTCATCTCCGTCGTGTCCATCTCCATGGCGGGGTCGAGCGCCTGCGGATCCTGGATCGTGTCGAGCAGGGAGACCTGGTCGCCCGAGGCGTCCGAGACCGTCCAGAGCTCGTCGAGCGCGACCACCGACGAGTTGGAGATGCGGACGAGCGACTCCTGGAACTCCTCGACGTCCACGCCGAGCTGCACGGCCATCTCCTGGTCGGTAGGCGCCCGGTGCAGCTCGTGCTCGAGCTTGGCGTTCGCGCGCTCGATCTCACGCGCCTTGGTGCGCACCGAGCGCGGCACCCAGTCGAGCGAGCGGAGCTCGTCGATGATCGACCCCTTGATGCGGGTGATCGCGAAGGTCTCGAACTTGATCTCGCGCTCGGGCTCGAAGCGCTCGATCGCGGAGATCAGGCCGAGGAGGCCGTACGAGATGAGGTCGGCCTCCTCCACGTGCGAGGGGAGGCCGCTGGACATCCGGCCCGCGACGTACTTGACGAGCGGGGCGTACGCGAGCACCAATCGCTCGCGGGCCTTCTCGTCACGCTCGTCCTTGTAGCGGCGCCAGAGGTCCCTTAGCTCTATCGCCTTGAGGTTCGTCTCCATACGAGTCCTGGGTTACGCACGTGGGTGAGAGCGCGCGTACTCCTTCTTGAGCCGCTTCGACTCTACCCGAGTGTATGTCTGGGTCGTGCTGATCGATGAATGTCCCAGCAGCTCCTGGATCGTGCGCAGGTCTGCGCCGCCCTCCAGAAGGTGCGTGGCGAACGAGTGGCGGAGCGTGTGCGGCGACACGCCTGCCCGCCTGGTCTGGATCCGGAGGCGCCGCCTGACGTCCGATGTGGACAGCCGCCTTCCGGTCTTCGAGATGAACAGCGCTGGGCTGGCGCCGGTGTTCAGGGCCGTCCTGCCGCGCGCCAGGTAGCGGTCGATCGCACGCCAGGCGTGCTCTCCGACCGGCACCACGCGCGTACGGCCGCCCTTTCCCTCCACTCGCACCTCTTCGGCATCGGGGTCGAGGCTCTCAACGTTGAGGTTCACGAGCTCTTCTGCCCTGAGCCCGGCCGCGTATGCAAGTTCCAGCAGGGCGCGGTCGCGCAGGTCGAGCGGCGTGGAGCCCGGGATGCGCTCGAACAGCTCGGACACCTCGTCCGCCTTCAGCACCTTCGGCAGGTACGCGTCCTTCTTCGGGCTCGACACCAGCTCGGCCGGGTTCGCCTCCAGCTCACCGCGCTCGACGAGCTGGCGGTAGAAGGTCCGGATCGCGGCCAGCTTCCGCGCGACCGTGGACTTCATCGCGCCACGCTCGGACACGACGCCCGCGAAGTGGCGGAGCTCCTTGTGGCTGAGGTCGCCCGGCTCGAGCTCTCGGCCCGACGCCCACTCGGCGAGCTGGGCGAGGTCGACCCCGTAGGCGCGGCGGGTCTTCTCCCCCATGCCGCGGGCGAGCTGCCAGTCGTCGAAGCGGGCGAGCGCGTCCTGCCAGCTAGCCTCGACCGGAGTGGGTGTCTTCTTCGTCAACACGGAGGACGGGCGGGTGGCGACGCGGACTCAGCTGGTCGAGGCCGGGCTGGCGGACGACGACGAGAAGCCCGTCGCGCCCTGGCACGCGATCCAGGGCCCGAGCGACGCCTCGACGATGTGGTATTCGGTGCTGCGAAAGCGGGAACGCGGCATCTTCATCGGCACCCTCTGCATTCGACACACCGACCGCCGGAACCTGCTTGAGGAGCAGGGCTGGGAGGAAATCCCAATCGACGAGATCGGCGTCTAGGCGATGTAGATCGGCGCGCCGACGGGAACCTGGTCGTAGAGCTCGATCACGTCCGGGATCGCCATCCGGATGCAGCCGTGGGAGGCGGCGTGGCCCAGTGAGTAGGTCTCGTCGGTGCCGTGGATGCCGGCGCCGTTGAAGATGCCGAGCCAGCGGGCCTTCAGGGGGTTCTCGGGCACTCCGCCGGGCACGACGGTGCCGGCCAGATCGCCCGCCCAATCGCTGTTCGGCACGTGCCAGGCGGGGTCGATCGCCTTGTTCTGGATGTGGTACAGCCCGGCCGGGGTGTCGAAGCCCACCGCGCCGACCGCCACCGTGTACTCCTTGGTGAGCTGCAGGTTCTTGTAGAGGCGGAGCTTGTAGTTGTACCTGTCGGCGATCAGCACGACGGGGTACTGGTCGGCCAGCTGCGCCTGCGTGACCTTCGGCTTCAGGATCCGCACGGGCGCTCTGACGGTGCGGTCCACGCCCGGCACCGTGAGCGCCTGCGCGATCCGCTGCTCGAGCGCGGCGGCCCTCACCCGGCGGCCCTTCTGCTCCCTCACCTTCTCGAGCGAGGGGAAGTCCACCTCCGCGTCGCGGGCCGGCCGGTTCAGCTTGCCGCGCACCCGGTTGACGAGCTGGTGGATGGCGTCGGACGAGTAGGTGACCCGCGGCGGCACCTGCGCGTTCTCCTCGCCGCCGGTGATGTCGCGAGCGACGCGCGTGATGATCGTGCCGTTCCGGCTCGCCTCGAGCGCCTCGTCGACCATCCCGCCCACGTCGGCCCGGACGCCCGCGTCCTCCGCGGACAGGGTGAAGCGGGCGGTGCCGCGCTTCACCGTGATCGGCCGCTCCAGCGGCTTCTGGAGCTCGCGCTGGACGACCCGGGTCGCCTCGGCCGTCCTCATGCCGCCCACGTCCACGCCGGCGATCGTCACGCCCTTGGCGATCAGGTCATCGCGCGACGAGTCGTACGCGTATGCGGCGACCGCGCCTCCTGCGAGGACCAGAAGGAGGACGGCCACGAAGATGAACCAGCGGTGCCTCATGGGGGGAATACCCGGTCAGGGTACCTCCGGGTCCGGCGACTGACGACGGTTGAACGCAGGATTGCGGGGGTTTGCGCCGCTACACGGTCGAGCCGCGGCGCGCGAGAACGGACTCGATCGCGCCGACGACCCTGGGCCGATTGGCGTGATCGCGCTCGTAGTCCCGGAGCGTCTCGAGGTCGTCGAGCTCGAGCGAGGCGAGCAGCGCGATCACCTCCTCGGCGGCGAGGTCGTCGTAGTGATCGACTGGCCGGCGCCGGGACCCCCGCCGTGGAGGCGCCGGGGACGGCTCCGGCCGTGGGCGCGGACGGGAGCGCACCGCCTTCTCGGCTCGCTCGGCGCGGTCAGCGGCGTCGCGAGCCGCCTCCTCCGCCGCCACCGCGCGCCGCTCCGCCTCGGCGGCGCGGTCGGGCACGTCGTCTGTGAGGTCCACGCCGGTGTTGTCCGCGAAGCTCGTCAGGAGCCGCTGCAGCTCGGCCAGCTGCTCGCGGCTCAGCGCGCTCGCCGCCGTGGTGCGCGTGTTCCTCACATGCGGGCTCCACCGCAGGAAGTCCTCCACCTCGCGCTCGTACCGGTACGGCTCCTGCGCGCCCCGGACGACCGGGTGCAGCCGCAGGTGCTCGCCGAGCTTCTCGACGGTCTCGCGGCTCGTGTGCATGTACTTGAAGCCGGCCGCCTTGTAGCGGCGGTTGTCCACCCCGCGGCCGAAGCGCATCTGCTCGAGCGCCTCCGGCGGGATCTCCACCCCGATCCGGCGCGTCAGGGCCGCCGCGATCCCGGTGCCCCACGGCGGCAGCACCGGCGCGTACGGCTTCCCGAGCAGGCCGGCCACCTCGCTGAGCGCGAGCACACCGTCGCCGGCCACGTTGTACGTGCCGGGCACCCGGTGCTTCACGGCGTGCTCGAGCGCGTGCACCACGTCGTCCTCGTGCACGAACTGGTAGCGCGGGTCGAAGCCGAGGATCATCGGCACCACCGGCAGCGAGAACAGCTTGATGTGCGAGGTCTCGACGTCCGGGCCGAGCACGTTCGCGAACCGCAGGACGGACACCGCCGTGTCCGGGTGCCGCTCGGCGTACTCGTTCAGCGACGCCTCCGCCTCCACGATGTCGCGCTCGATCCCGGTCTTGGGCGGATGCGGGCGCCGCATGGTCTCGTCGAAGAAGGCCGGGTCGTCCTGGTGGCAGCCGTAGAAGTGGGTGGACGACTTGAAGACGACCTTCTTCACGGGCGAGTCCGACCCCGTGCAGGCGGCCAGGATGTTCATCGTGCCCATGACGTTGTTCTCGTGGGCCTTCGAGGAGGACGTGGTGGCCGAGTCGACCACCAGCCGCGTGTCCACGACCGTGTCGATCTCGGCCGCCTCCACCACGCGCCGCAGCAGCGCGTGCTGAGCGCCCACCTTCACGTACTCGGTGCGCTCGAGCTCGACCTTCGGCTCCTCGTTGTCCACGCCGATCACGGCCTCGACCTCCGGGAACGCCTCGAGCGCCTGGGCGAGCCTGCCGCCCCAGTAGCGCGAGATGCCCGTGATCAGGATTCGCTTGGAGTCCATCGGCTCAGCCAAACCAGACCGACTTCCGCTTGGACGAGCATCTCGAACAGGTTCTCCTGGATCCGCGCGCGCACCTCGTGGGCGACCGTCTGGACGAGCGCCTTGTCCTCGTGCATTCCCTCCTCCTCGAAGTGGATGGGCTCGAGGAAGCGCAGCTTGAACTTGGCCGGCAGGTACCCCAGCATCCCGAGCAGCCCGAAGTGCGGGAACGTCGGCGTGATCGGGAAGTAGAGGAGCCCGGTGAGCCGCTGCATCAGGCCGACCTGCGCGAACACCGGGGCCGACTCCTCGGCCCCCACCACGCACACCGGCACGATCGGCGCCTGCGCGCGCATCGCGGCCTCCACGAAGCCGCCGCGGCCGAACCGGCGCAGCCGGTAGCGGTCCTTGTAGAGCTTCTCCGTTGCCTTCCGGCCCTCGGGGAAGACGAGCACGAGCTGCTCCTCGTCGTACAGCAGCCGGTGCACGTTGGCGGGGTGCGCGGGCACGCAGCCGATCTTCGACACGAGCATGCTGAAGCCCGGATAGCCCTTGAAGAAGTGCTCCACCGTGATGTTCACGGGGCGCGGATGGGCGTGCTCCTCCTTGATCGCCTTGGAGATCATCGCGGCGTCCGGCGGGAGCGCGCCGCCGTGGTTCGAGACGAGCAGCGCGCCGCCGGTCGCGGGCACGTTCTCGATCCCCTCGACCTCGGCGCGGAACCAGTAGCGGTAGAGGAATTCGACGATCGTCTTGTCCATGAGGCCCTCGATCCGCTCCGAGCGCCCCCAGTCGTTCAGCTGGCGGTCCGGCTCCACGCCGGGAAGGTGCTTCTTCAGCTCGTCGGCCGGCACGAGCGCCGTGGTGGGCGCCTCGCGCTCGCGGATCGACAGGGTTGTGCGTCGCGACTCCGGCATGTCGGCCGATTCAAGCAGGCGCCCGGCCGAGGCGTTCCAGCACCGGGTCGAGCGCCGCCTTGAGCCCCTTCCAGTCGGGTGCGCCGATCACGCCGTCGGCCGAGACGATCTCCTCGTTCCAGGGATGCACGATCGTCGCGGCCACGATGCCGGCCGCGCGCGCCTTCGTGATGTTCACCGGGCTGTCGTCCACCAGGACGTCGATACCCAGCTCGACACATCGCGGGACCTTGTCGAACGAGCAGTGGAGATCGTCGTAGGGCATGCCGATCCGCTCGAGCCAGGCTGCGGTGGCCTCGTAGGTGCTTACGCGCCGGTGGCTCGTCACGTGGATCCAGTGCCCCGCGTCGTGCCACTCGCGGACGATCTCGACGGCGTCCGGGTACGGCACGCCGGCCGCGATGTTCTCGTCGGAGTGCGACTCCTCCACGCAGTGCACGACCGCGTCGCGCTCCAGCACCGTGATGCCCCAGTCGCGCTGGTCCTCGTAGGGCAGGTCGACCCCGTAGCGCTCGCGCGCGATTCGCTGGAGCAGGTCCCAGTAGTGGTGCAGGGTCGAATCGATGTCCAGCGCGATCTTCGCCACGGCTTCGTACCCTAGGGAGCATGGAACGCCGGCTGATTCGCCCCGGTGCGGCCCCGTCCGCTCCGTGGCACGACCACGACGCGCTCGACGACTACGGCCAGTCCGCTGAGCCGGACTGGCGTGACACCGACTGGTTGCGCGAGCTGAACAAGATCGAGATCGACGGGATCCCGTTCAACTACGTGGACATCGGCTCGGGCGACTGTGAGCCGGTCGTGTTGGTACACGGGTTGGGCGGCCAGTGGCAGAACTGGCTGGAGAACATCCCGAGGCTGGCGGAGAGACGACGCGTGGTGGCAATGGACCTCCCCGGGTTCGGCCTCACCCCGGAGCCCGACGACGACGAGAAGATCACCATCACCCGGTACGGCCGCTGGGTCAACGAGCTGGCCGATCGGCTCGAGCTCGGGAAGGTCGACCTCGTCGGCAACTCGATGGGCGGATACATCGCGGCCGAGGTGGCGATCCAGTTCCCCGAGCGGGTGTCGCAGCTGGTGCTGGTCTCCGCCGCCGGGATCTCGAGCGCCGAGACGATCCAGACGCCGATCCTCACCTTCGGCCGGATCGCCGCCGCGGTCGCGGCCAACAGCGTCACGCGCTACCGGCGGCTGGCGGCCCGGCCGGTCTCGCGGCACCTGTCGCTCGCCCTGGTGGCGCGCCATCCGCGGCTCCTGAAGCCCGACCTGGCGTACGAGGGCTTCTTCAAGGGCGGCGGCAAGCCGGGCTTCGGCGAAGGCCTGCGCGCCTCGCTCAACTACGACTTCCGCGACCGGCTGCCCGACGTGAAGGTGCCCACGCTGATCGTCTGGGGCGAGCGCGACTCGATCATCCCCACCCGCGACGCCGACGAGTTCGAGCGCCTGATCGAGGACAGCCGGAAGGTGGTGATGAAGGACACCGGCCACGTGCCGATGGCCGAGCGGCCGCAGGCGTTCAATGACGTGCTGGTGGACTTTTTGGATGAGGAGGGGCGGGCGGAGGACCGCGAGGCGGTGGACGGGGAGTCGCAGGCGGCGTAGGCCGGCTGTTGCCCTGAACTACGGGCATTGAGGGAGGGGCGGCTTGCAGGGTTAGTCCGCGTATATCGCGGATCAAGGTGACAAGCCCTACCCCGTCACTGCTCCGTGCGCCGCAGACCCCACGAGCTTCGCGTACTTCCCCAGCACGCCGTTCGTGTACGCCGGCGCCGGCGCCTCGTAGGCCGCCACCCGCGCCGCGATCTCCTCTTCCGGCAGCTCCAGGTTCAGCTCGCGCGCTCGCCACGTCGAATACGACCGTGTCCCCGTCGCGCACCGCCGCTATCGGGCCGCCGTCGGGCGCCTCGGGCGCCACGTGGCCGGCCATGAAGCCGTGGGTGGCGCCGGAGAAGCGGCCGTCGGTCAGGAGGGCGACGCTGTCGCCGAGTCCCTCGCCCACCAGCGCGGCGGTCACGTGCAGCATCTCGCGCATGCCCGGGCCGCCCTTCGGGCCCTCGTTGCGGATCACGACCACGTCGCCCGGCTGGATGTCCTTCGCCATCACGGCGGCGAAGGCGTCCTCCTCGCGCTCGAACACGCGCGCCGGGCCGCTGTGCTCCATGCGGTCGTGGCCCGACAGCTTGACCACGCAGCCCTCGGGCGCGAGGTTGCCGCGCAGGATGGCGAAGCCGCCGTTCGGCTTGATCGGGTCGGACACCGGCCGTACGACGTCCTGGCCGTCGGCCTCCTCGGCAGCGTCGGCCACCGCGCCGATCGTCTGGCCGGTCACCGTGAGCTCGTCCTCGTGGAGCGCGCCCAGCTCCTTCAGCCGCCGGATCACGAGCGGCACGCCGCCGGCGCGGTAGAGGTCCGTGGCCACGTAGCGGCCGCCCGGCTTGAGGTCGCACAGGAGAGGTGTCTGCCAGGCGATCCGGTCGAAGTCCTCGAGGTCGAGCTCCACGCCCGCCTCGTGCGCCACCGCCATCAGGTGCAGCACGAGGTTGGTCGAGCCCCCCGACGTCGCGCCCGCCGCGATCGCGTTCTCGAGCGAGCGCTTGGTGATGATCCTGCTCGGGCGGCGGTCCTCCTTCAGCACCTCGAGCACGAGCCGCCCGCACTCCTCGGCGACCTTGCCCTTCTTGCCGTCCTCGGCGGGCACCATCGAGCTGCCCATCGGCGAGATCCCGAGCACCTCGAACGCCATCGCCATCGTGTTGGCCGTGAACTGGCCGCCGCAGGCGCCGGCGCCCGGGGAGGCGTGGTCCTCCAGGTCGGTGAGCTCCTCGTCGGTGAGGTCGCCGGCGGCGTGTGCCCCGATCCCCTCGAAGACGTCCTGGATCGTCACGTCCCTGCCGCGCCACCTGCCCGGGCGCGATCGAGCCGCCGTAGAGCATCAGGCTCGGCACGTCGAGCCGGGCGAGCGCCATCACGCAGCCGGGGATGGTCTTGTCGCAGCCCGGAGAGCGCCACGACCGCGTCGAACATGTGCCCGCGTGCCACGAGCTCGATCGAGTCGGCGATCACCTCGCGGCTGACCAGCGAGGTCTTCATCCCCTCGGTGCCCATGGTGATCCCGTCCGAGATCGCGACGGTGTTGAACTCCATCGGCGTGGCGCCGGCGGCGCGAACGCCCTCCTTCACCTTCTCGGCCAGGCGGCGGAGGTGGAAGTTGCAGGGCATCGTCTCGGTCCAGGTGTTCGCGATCCCCACGATCGGTCGCTGGAGCGCGTCGTCGTCGAACCCGATGCCCTTCAGGTACGCGCGCGCCTGGGCTCGATCCGGGCCGTCGAGGATGACCCGGCTGCGACTGCGGAGGTCGTCCTTCACCGCTGGCTCTGGTGTACCTGTTCGCGGTTGCCGCGCCGGCGCTCCCACTCGGCGAGGCGCCACAGGTCGCGTCGCACGCGGGCCGGGTCGAGCTGGCGACCGACCAGGTGCATGTTCGCGCGCCGGATCACACGATCCTCGTCCGAGGTGAGGGCCATCCACTTGGCGAGCACGTCGTCGGACGCGGGGAGCCGGTGCCGGCCGCCGCCCCCGGTGAGGTCCGGGAACTCCACGCAGTACTCGGACAGGAGCTGCCCGCTCTCCGGCACGTAGGCCACGATCGGCTTGTGCGGGTAGACGAGGTAGGCGTACGCGGGGCGAGGCCCGCGGTCGCGGTCGAGCACGCGGCGAGCGTGGCGGCCCGCGATGCGGATGAAGCCGAGGTCGCGATACATCCCCCACTCCTCCTCGTTCACGCAGGAGTGGAGGAGCTCGCGGGCGCGCTGCTCGGCGCGGCGCTCGCGGCCCGGGTCGTACAGGTTCAAGTCGAGCTCGCCGGCGTGCGCCGGCCTGCGACGCGCCCGCTCGATGTGCCAGGCGGTTGCGCGGCGGTACACGATCGGCGCGGCAAGCACGACGGTGACGAGAGCGAGTGCGAGCAGCGCGAGCAGCATGCGCGCGGTCCAGCCCTAGCCGCCGGAGGCGCGCGGGAAGAAGATCACGCGCTCCGAGTCCGGCGGGATGTCTCCGTACTGCCTTGACCATCTGCGCCTCGCGGCGTCCGCTTCCGGGGTTGCGCACCGGCACCGCGGCCCACATGCCCTCGTCGAGCTGGCGCCGGAACTCCTCGACCAGGCGCTCCTCGTCCTCACGGACCCGCGGGTCGCCCTCAGCGAGCAAAACCTCGCCATGCCCGGGCTTCATGCGCAGGAACCTCACCCGCCCGATTATGTCACGCGGATTCCGGCCGGCCGCGCCCGTTTCGTCCGGCCCCCCGCACGGGTAGCGCAGAGCCATGCGTCCAGCCGAAGCCCAGGGACCACCGCCCAGCCTGTTCGAGGTCATGCGCCGCGCCGTGGATGTAATCGACCCGTCCGGCGAGTTCGGCACCGGCGATCTCCTCAGGTACGTCGAGGACAGCGACGAGCCCGTGACCGCGCACGCCGACATCGAGGAGGAGCTCGCCGAGATCAAGGGTCGCGTGGACCCGCAGGACGAGGACCCGCCGGTGATGCTGACCATCGCGGTGGCCACCTACCTCGCGTACCGCCGCGACGAGATCGGCGACGACCCCGCCGACATCCTCCGCCTCGCGATCCGCGCCGAGTACGACGGCAACCCGCCGGACAACGTGCGGGCGTGGCTCGAGGAGCAGGGCGTGGCGATCTAGCGGCTGCGGAGGCGCCGCTCGAGCCCGAACACGTCGACCGGCCCGGGGCCGTGCCCGACGGTCGTGAGGCCGTCGCGGACCGCCTGCGACGCGATCGCCTTGGCGGCCCGCGCCGCGTCGAGCGGATCGAGGCCGAGCGCGAGGTTGGCGGCGAGCGCCGAGGAGTGGGTGCAGCCGGAGCCGTGCGCGGCGCCGCTCTCGAAGCGCTCGCCCGGGATCTCGACCAGGCGGTCGCCGTCGAAGAAGAGGTCGATGGCCTCCGCCCGATGGCCGCCCGTGAGGACCACGGCGCGCGGGCCGAGGGCATGAACGGCCCTCACGAGCTCCTCAGCTCCCATCTCCTCGCCGTCTCCCACGAGCACCCGGGCCTCGGGCACGTTGGGGGTCACGACCGCCGCACGCGGCAGCAGGCGCGTCCTGAGCGCCTCCTGGGCGTCCTCGTCGAGGAGCCGGGCGCCGCTCTCGGCCACCATGACCGGGTCGAGCACGACCGGCGCGTCGCCGACGAGGTCGAGCGCCTCCCCCACCGCCTCGATCGTCTCCCTGGTCCCGAGCATGCCGATCTTGACCGCATCCACGCCGATGTCCTCCACCACGGCGCGCACCTGCTCGACGATCACCTCACCCGGAATCGGATACACGGCGGTCACCGCAACGGTGTTCTGAGCGGTGATCGCCGTGATCGCGGTCATCCCATGAACACCGCACCGGGCAAACGCCTTGAGGTCCGCCTGAATGCCGGCGCCGCCGCCGGAATCCGAGCCGGCGATGGAGAGGACGCGGGGAAGTCGGTCAGCCGTCACGCAGGCGGAGGATAGGAGTCACGTTCCGTGCCCCACACGCGCGTCGCGCGCGTGCACGATCGCCGGGTGCTCGCAGCAGTGGCCACCTTTGCGCTCGAGGGCGTCCGCCCCCAGGAGGTCACGGTCGAGGTCGACGTCCGGCAGGGGCTGCCCACGTTCACGCTGGTCGGACTGCCGGATCGCGCGATCCGCGAGTCGCGTGAGCGTGTCCGAGCGGCGCTCCTGAACTCCGGGCTGGATTTCCCTCAGAAGCGGCTGACCGTGAACCTTGCGCCCGCGCACGTGCGAAAGGCCGGCCCCAGCTTCGATCTCGCGATCGCCGTCGGGCTGCTCGCCGCGAGCGGACAGGTTCCCGCCGACGAGCTCCATCGCTACGCCCTGGCCGGCGAGCTGTCTCTGAGCGGAGAGCTGAGGCCGGTCAGAGGCGCGCTCAACGCCGCGCTGGGCGCCCGGCGCGCGGGCTACGGACGCCTGCTGGTCCCGGAGGCGAACGCGCCGGAGGCGGCGCTCGTCGAGGGGATCGAGGTGAGCGCGATACCGACGCTGTCGCGGCTCGCCGACCTGTTCCACGGCCGCTGGACTCCCGACCCGGCCCAGCCGGCGGAGCCGGAGCCCGCCGAGGCACACCGGGGAGGCCCCGACGTCGCCGACGTGCGCGGCCAGGAGGACGCCAAGCGCGCGCTCGAGATAGCGGCGGCGGGCGGCCACAACCTGCTCATGGTGGGCCCGCCCGGGGCCGGGAAGACGATGCTGGCCCGTCGCCTCCCCGGAATCCTCCCGCCGCCGAGCTTCGAGGAGGCGCTCGAGATCACGCAGGTGCACAGCGCCGCAGGGATCGGCAACGGGCGGCTCGCGACCGAGCGGCCCTTCCGCGCACCGCACCACACCGTCTCTCCGCAGGGACTGGTGGGGGGCGGCTCGCGGCCGATGCCGGGCGAGATCACCCTGGCGCACCGCGGCGTCCTGTTCCTCGACGAGCTGCCGGAGTTCGCGCGCGGTGCCGTCGACGCGCTGCGGGAGCCGCTCGAGGAGGGACGCGTCGAGATCACGCGCGGGCAGCGCACGCTCGACTTCCCCGCGAACGCGATCGTGGTGGCGGCCTGCAACCGCTGTCCGTGCGCCAGGCCACCCGACCGGTGCGCCTGCACGTCGCTGGAGCTGGCGCGCTATCAGCGCCGCCTCAGCGGTCCGCTCGTGGACCGGATCGACCTCGTGTGTCAGGTGGAGGCGGTGCCCGCGGCGGATCTCGTTGGAGGGCCGGAGGAGACCCGCACCTCCTCGGAGCAGGTTCGCGACCGCGTGTTGGCCGCCCGGCGCCGGCAGCTGGCGCGGCTCGCGGGGACCGGCGCCATGTGCAACGGCGACATGGACGGGAGGCTCACGCGCCGCCAGGTGCCGCTGGACGGCGCGCTCGCCGCACGCCTGCTCTCCATCCGGGACCGGATCGCGCTCAGCGGCCGCGGTCACGACCGCGTGCTGCGGGTGGCCCGCACGATCGCGGACCTCGATGAGCGCGAGCTCGTCGCCGAGACCGATGTCGACGAGGCGCTGTCGTACCGGCTCGACACCTGGCAGCGAGTGGGCGCCTGATGTACGACAGCTGCGACGCCTGCCTGCGCCGCGCCTTCCTGATCGCGCACCTCGCGCCTCGGATCGCGGGGCTCCTCGGGCAGGAACGCCGCGGGCACGGGCTGCTCGGCCTGTCGGAGGAGGACCTGATCGCGGCGGCCGCAGGCAGGCATGTCGAGCGGGCGCTGGCCTTCCTGGACGCGTTCGACGCCGCCGGCGAGCGCGCGCGCCTCATCGACGCGGGCACGGTCGCGTGCTGCGCGGACTCGCCGCGCTATCCCACGCTGCTTCGCGACATGCCCGACCCACCGGCCGTGCTGTTCGGAGCGGGCTCCGCGAACGTTCTGGAGCTTCTCGATGACGAGCCTGCGGTGACGGTCGTGGGCACACGCCGCGCGAGCCCGTACGGCACCGAGGTCGCGTACGCCCTCGGGAGGGGCCTGGGAGCGGCCGGTGTGCCGGTGATCAGCGGGCTGGCGCTCGGAATCGACGGAACCGCTCACCGGGGGTGCCTCGACGGCGGCGGTGTGCCCGTCGCGGTGGTGGCGGGCGGACCGGACGTCGTGTACCCGCGCCGCCACCGGTCCCTGCACGAGCGCGTGCGGGCGGAGGGGCTCGTGCTGTCGGAGCTGCCCCCGGGCACCGAGCCGTACCGGTGGAGCTTCCCGGCGCGGAACCGGATCATGGCCGGGCTGGCGCGCGTGACGCTGGTGGTCGAGGCCGCCGACCCGAGCGGCAGCCTCATCACCGCGGAGTTCGCCAAGGACCTAGGGCGGTGCGTGGCGGCAGTGCCGGGCCGGATCACGTCCAGCGTCGCCCGCGGCACCAACAACCTGCTCAAGGACGGGGCCACGCCGATCAGCGGCACCGAGGACGTCCTCGACGAGCTGTTCGGCGTAGGGGTGCGGCGGGTCCCGGAGGCTCGACCGGCCGGCGGACCGGGCGATCCCGTTCTCCAGGCCGCCCTCGAGGCCGCGGAGAGCAACGACTCGGTCGAGGCGGTGGCGGCCGCCATTGGCCTGCCGATCTCCCGGACCCGCGCGGCGCTGGGCCGCCTCGAGGTCGACGGCTACCTCGCCCGGCGCGACCTGGGCGGCTGGGAGCGGACGGCCCGGTGACCGACCCTCGGCGCCGGCTGGGCGCTCACGGCGAGGAGCTGGCTGCCCGGCATCTCGAGGCGCGTGGGTTCGAGGTGGTCGAGCGGAACTTCCGGACTCGGTATGGGGAGCTCGACATCGTTGCCAGGGATGCGCGGGCGCTCGTGTTCTGCGAGGTGAAGACACGCATCGTCCGGCTCGCCACGCGGGACGTGCTCGGCCCGTTCGCCTCGATCGGGGTGCGCAAGCAGCGGCAGGTGCGTGCGATGGCGCGCGAGTGGCTCTCCCACGGCGGCCTCGAGGGAGCGCGGCCGCCGGAGCTTCGCTTCGACGCCATCGGCGTCAGCTTCGACGCTCACGGCAGGCTGCTGTCCCTCGAGCATCTCGAGGGCGCGTTCTGAGCGGCAGGCTCAGCTGCCGAGGGCCAGCTGGGTGTAGGCGATCGACTGGAACGACATCCGGTGCAGTGGCGACACGCCGTTCGCGGCGATGGCGGCGCGGTGCTCGGGAGTCGAGTAGCCCACGTTCGTCTCGAAGTCCCAGCCGGGGTGGCGCTCGGCGGCGCGGCGCATGTAGCGGTCGCGGCTCACCTTCGCCAGCACCGAGGCCGCCGCTATTGCGGCGCTGCGGCAGTCGCCGTCCACGACGGCGCGCTGCTCGAAGCCGAACTGCGGCACGTTGAAGCCGTCCACCAGGCACACGGTGCCGGGCACAGCCACGCCGAGCAGGGCGGTCCGGAGCGCCTCCAGGTTCGTCTTGTGGAGGCCGCGCAGGTCGATCCCCCGCACGCAGCGCGACACGATCACCGACCTCGCCGCCGCTCTCATCACAAGCGGGTACAGCTCCTCCCGCATCTCGGCGGTGTGCTGCTTCGAGTCGTTCAGGCGCGTGAGCGCGCGGCGGTCGGACAGCCTGAGCCGCTCCAGGTCGAACAGAACGGCGGCCGCCACCAGCGGCCCGGCGAGCGACCCGCGACCCGCCTCGTCGGCCCCCGCCACGTAGCGGCAGCCGAGGTCACGGTCGAACGCGAAGAGCCGGCGTCCGGTCCGCGGCCGGCCCTTAGGCCTGCGAGTCCTGCGTCGCCCATGCGAAGGGGTGATCTCGTCCCGGGGTATCCCCACTGGTGGCGCCGATCATAGGAGGGCACACGGCGGAAGCGTCTCCGCCGGTCTCGGCTCGACCTAGAGTAGGCCGATCCGGCCGGGCGGCCAATAGGTCATGAAGGCCTTGCCGATGATCCACTTCTTCGGCACCGGCCCCCACTCGCGGCTGTCGGCCGACTCCCCGCGGTTGTCGCCCATCATGTAGTACTCGCCCTTGGGGACCGTGATCTCGCGCGGGAGGTTGCAGGTCGGGCATTCCGAGTCGAGGTGCGCGAACGGCTCGTCCTGGCGCTTCCCGTTGATGTAGACGGATCCCGCGATGACCTTCAGGTGGTCGCCGGGAAGGCCCACCACCCGCTTGATGAAGTTCGTGTCCGAGCGCTCGGGAGTGCCCTCGGGGCACGGCTCGTCGCTCGGGCGCTCCACGCCGCACGTGCTCGGCTGGCCCTCCGGCGGCTTGAAGACCAGGATGTCGCCCCGGTCGGGGTCGCTGAACCGCAGGCTCATCCGGTCGACGAGCACCCGCTGGCCGACCTGCAGCGTGGGCACCATCGACTCACTCGGGATCCGGAACGGCTTTACGAGAAAGGCCTGGATCCCGAGCGCCAGGCCGAGCGCGACGGCCACGATCGTGACCAACTCGATGAACGAGTTGTGCTCGCGCTTCTTCTCCTTGCCCCCCAGCACCGACCCGGGGCCCTCGCCCCTAGGAGCCCTGCTGGTCGTCGTCGCCCGCGGCCTCGGAGTCAGCCGGCTCCGGAGCGGCCTCGCCGGCCTCCTCGGGTGCCTGCTCGGCCTCCGCCGGTGCCTGCTCGGCCTCCGCGGCCGTCTCGCCGCCGGCGCCGTCCTCAGCCGCAGCCTCCTCGGCAGCGGCCTCCTCGGCGGCGGTCTGCTCGGCGAGCTCGTCCTCGCCCGGGCGCGGCGCGTCGTCGGCCGGCATGGCGCCCTCCTCGGCGATCAGCCCCGGCTGGATGACCTCCTCGGCCCCCGACCAGCGGCGCTCGCGCACACGCGAGGCGCGGCCCACCCGCTCACGCAGGTAGTAGAGCTTGGCGCGGCGAACGTCGCCGCGCGCGGCCACCTCGATGCGCTCGATCTTGGGCGAGTGGACCGGGAAGGTCCGCTCCACGCCAACGCCGAACGACTGCTTGCGCACGGTGAACGTCTCCCGCACGCCGCTGCCCTGGCGCTTGAGCACGATGCCCTCGAACACCTGCGTACGGCGGCGGGTGCCCTCGACGACCTGGAAATGAACGCGCACGCGATCGCCCGCCTGGAAGGACGGGACTCGGCGCAGCTGCGCCCTCTCGATGCTGTCGATCACTCCGGACATAGGCACAAAAAACGCGACCGTTGGAGCCGTCGCGCGTGGACCGAGCATGGTAGCGAAGGTGTCTGGGGCGCCGTACGTGAGGCCGCGGGCCGTGCCCGCGGCGGAGCGATGCCATTCAGGGGCGGCGGGAGCGGCTCTGCTCCAGCCGCCATTCGCGGATCCGCGCATGGTCGCCCGACAGGAGCACATCCGGGACCTCGTGGCCGCGCCAGTCGAACGGGCGCGTGTAATGCGGGTACTCGGGCGCCCCCTCGAGCGCCTCTGAGAACGACTCCTCGACCGCGCTCTCCTCATGTCCGAGCGCGCCCGGCAGCTTCCGGATGACCGCGTCGGCCACCACCATCGCGGCCAGCTCGCCGCCCGCCAGGACGTACGGCCCGATCGACACCACGTCGGTGGCGAGATGCTCGTTCACGCGCTCGTCGAAGCCCTCGTACCGCCCCGACAACAGCGTCAGCGCGGGCTCGGCAGCCAGCTCGGCCGCGAGCGCGTCGTCGAACTGGCGTCCGGCGGGCGACAGCGCGATCGTCCGATGCGGGGGCGGCGCCTGGCCGTAGCGCGCCTCGAGCGCGGCCTCCACCACGTCCACCCGGATCACCATCCCGGCCCCGCCGCCGTAGGGCGTGTCGTCCACCTGGCCGGCCTTCAGCGGCGTGGTCTCGCGGAGATCGACGAAATCCAGCTCGTGACCGAGCGTGAGCGCGTTCGTCACGTGGCGCTGCGTCCTGAACCAGTCGAACCAGTGCGGGAACAGGGTGAGGACGTCGATCCTCACTCGACGAAGCCCTCGTTGATGTGGATCTCCCCGGCCTCGAGGTCGATCGACCGCACGGCATCGGCGATGAATGGGATGAGCGTTCCGTCGTCGAGCTCGAGAACGGAGCACGAGGGGGCGTCGATCACCTGGGAGACGGTCCCGATGCCGGGAACGGAAAGCCCGATCAATTGCGAGGCGAGCCACTCGTCGTCGGCCAGCTCGTCCTCCACCAGCAGGAGCTCGCCGCGCAGCGGGCGAGGGTCCTCGACGCCTTCGAGGCGGATCAGCGGGCGCTCGTCGGTTCCGGCGCGCCGCGCTATCGCGTGTGCTGCGCCCGCGATCACCAGCGCCGTGCCCTCCGGCAGCGAATGCTGCGGCGCCTCCACGTAGAAGCTCCCGTCCAGGCCGTGAGGCTTCCCCACGCGGCCGGCGGTCACGAGCGTCAATCGACGACGTCGACGAGCACGCGCTGTCCGTCGCGCACGGCGGCCGCCTTGACGACCGAGCGGAGCGCGGCAACCGTGCGCCCGCCGCGGCCGATCACCTTGCCGGTGTCGTCATCCGCGACGTGCAGCTCCAGGACGAGCGTGCCGTCGTCCTCCTCGAACGACTCCACGGACACCTCGTCCGGGCGGTCGACGAGCGACCGGGCGAGGTACTCGAGGAGCTCCTTCACCTACTCTGCGCCGGCTTCGCCCTCGGCGGGCTCGGCCGGCGCCTCGGACTCGTCAGGCGGCGTCTCGGTATCGGCGGGCTCGCCGGCCGGCGCCTCGGGCGGGGTCTCCGCCGCGGGTGCCTCGGCCGCAGGTGCCTCGGCGCGCTCCTCCACGATGTCGGCCGGGGCCTCCTCGGCCTCGGCGGGCGCCTGGGCCACCGCCACCGCGCCGCCCCGCGACACGCCGGCGCTGCCCGTGGCGGTCCCGCCCTGGATTCCCTTGGCGTGCGCCTTGACGAGCTGCTTCACGGTGTTCGTGGGCTGCGCGCCCCGTCCGACCCAGTGCTGGAAGCGCTCCTCGTCGATCACGATCGTCGAGGGGTCGGTCTGCGGGTTGTAGTGGCCGATCGTCTCGATGAAGCGGCCATCGCGCGGCGAGCGCTGGTCAGAGACGACCACGCGCCAAATCGGATTCTTCTTCGACCCCACGCGGGTCAGGCGGACTCGTACGGACATAGGCCGGGAGAGGCTAGCGGAAGCAGCGGGCCGTGCCCGCTGCGCCCCGATGCTTTTATCGTCCGCCGGCCAGCTGTTGCAGCGACGGCATCTTCCCGGCCGCCACCTGCTTCATCACCTTGCGCATCTGGCCGAACTGCTTGACGAGCTGAGATACGGCCTGCACGTTCGTGCCGGACCCCCGCGCGATCCGGCGCCGCCGCGACCCGTCGATGATCTTCGGGTTCGCCCGCTCCTGCGGCGTCATCGACCGGATGATCGCCTCGAGGCGGTCGAGCTCCTTCTCGTCCACGTTCAGCGAGCCGAGCTGCGACCCCACGCCGGGCATCATCTTGAGCAGGTTCCCGAGCGGCCCCATGTTGCGCACCTGCTGCATCTGCTGGAGGAAGTCGTCGAGCGTGAACTCCTCCTTGCGGATCTTCCGCTCGAGCTCCGCGGCCTGGCGCTCGTCCATCTGCTTCTCGGCCTTCTCGACGAGCGTCATCACGTCGCCCATGCCGAGGATGCGCTGCGCCATCCGGTCGGGGTGGAAGCGCTCGAAGTCGCCCAGCTTCTCGCCGGTCGAGGCGTACAGGATCGGCTTGCCGGTCACCGCCTTGACCGACAGCGCCGCTCCGCCGCGCGAGTCGCCGTCGAGCTTCGACAGGATCACGCCGTCGAAGTTGGCCGTCTCCGCGAACTGCTCGGCCACGTTCACCGCGTCCTGGCCGGTCATCGCGTCGACGACGAGCAGCACGTTGTGCGGCTTCGTGCGCTTCTTGATCTCCGCGAGCTCCTTCATCAGCTCCTCGTCGATGTGGAGGCGGCCGCTCGTGTCGACGATCAGCGCGTCACGGCGGTCCTGCTTCGCCTGGTCGAGCGCCCATTCGGCGATGTCCACCGGGTCGCGGCCGGTGCCCTGCTCGTACACGTGCGCGCCCGCCTGCTGGCCCACCTTGATGAGCTGCTCGACGGCGGCCGGGCGGTACACGTCGCATGCCGCCACGCCCACGTCCATCCCCTGCTCCTCGCGGAGGTAGCGGGCGAGCTTGCCCACGGCGGTCGTCTTGCCCGAGCCCTGGAGGCCGGCCATGAGGATCACGGTCGGGCCGGGCTTCGCGAGAGCGAGGTCGCGCCCGCTGCCGCCCATGAGGGACGTGAGCTCGTCCGAGACGATCTTCACGACCTGCTGGCCGGGGTTCAGCGACTTCAGCACGTCCGCTCCGAGCGCCCGCTCCTTGACCGCCTGGGTGAACTGCTTGACGACCTTGAAGTTCACGTCCGCCTCGAGCAGGGCGAGGCGAACCTGCCTCATGGCGGCGTTAACGTCCTCCTCGGTGAGCTTGCCGCGCGAGCGGACATCGCCGAGGGCGGCCTGCAGCCGGTCTGAAAGGGCATCGAACACTCCATGAGAGGCTAGCCGGGTGGACAAGCGCCGGTGGTCGACTTTCCTGACGGCGAAGGTGGTGAATCCGATCGTGAGGGCGGCCGCCCGGGCGGGAATTCCGCTCCCGCTGGTCGTGATCCTCGAGACGCGGGGCCGAAAGAGCGGTCAGCCCCGCCGGATACCGGTCGGGAAGGCCATCAGCGGAGACACGCTCTGGATCATCGCCGAGCATGGGCGGAAGGCCGCCTACGTGAAGAACATCGAGGCCGATCCGCATGTGCGTGCGAGGGTGGGCACGAAATGGCGGTCGGGTACCGCGCAGATCCTGTATGACGACGATTGGCGCGCGCGTCAGCGCCGGCTGCCGAACAAGCTCAACTCAGCGACGGTCCGCCTGATGGGAACCGAGCACCTCACGGTGCGGGTCGATCTCGATCCGCCTTAGGCAGCGCGCCGCCGAGCGCGTCCAGCGCCCTCGTGACCTCGCTCGGGATGATCCAGACCTTGTTCGACTCGCCCTGGGCGATCTGCGGCAGCACCTGCAGGTACTGGTAGGCGAGCAGCTTCGGATCGGCGTCGCCGCGGTGAATCGCGGCGAACACCGTCTCGATCGCCTTCGACTGACCCTCCGCCGAGAGGATCTGCGCCTCGCGCTGGCCCTCGGCGCGGAGGATCGCGGACTGCTTCTCGCCCTCTGCCGTGAGGATCTGCGCCTGCTTCACGCCCTCAGCCGTGAGGATCGTCGCGCGGCGGTCGCGCTCGGCGCGCATCTGCTTCTCCATCGCCTCCTGGATCGAGGCCGGCGGGTCGACCGCCTTCAGCTCCACGCGGTTCACGCGGATGCCCCACTTGCCGGTGGCCTCATCGAGCACGTGCCGTAGCGCTGCGCTGATGTTGTCGCGCGAGGTGAGCGTTTCCTCCAGTGTCATCCCGCCGATCACGTTTCGAAGCGTGGTGACGGTGAGCTGCTCGATCGCGCCTATGTAGTTCGCGATCTCGTAGGTCGCCGCCTTCGGGTCCGTCACCTGGAAGTAGATGACGGTGTCGATGTTGATCACCAGGTTGTCCTCGGTGATCACCGGCTGTGGCGGGAAGGAGACCACCGTTTCGCGCAGGTCGATCAGCGGTCTGACGCGGTCCACGTACGGCACGACCAGGGCAAGCCCGGCGTCGAGCGTCCGGTGATAGCGGCCGAGCCGCTCGACGATGCCGGCGCGGGCCTGCGGCACGATCCGGATACCGCGCGAAAGCGTGAACAGGACGACCACTGCGACGACGATCAGCACGATCAGGGCTGCCATATGGCTCCAGTCTTCCTCATTCGGCGACGAGCGCAGTGGCGCCGTCGATCTTCATGACCTCTACGCGTG
Organism: uncultured Thermoleophilaceae bacterium; assembly: GCA_963808875.1. GTDB lineage: Bacteria > Actinomycetota > Thermoleophilia > Solirubrobacterales > Thermoleophilaceae > JACVRW01. The sequence goes on along the minus strand of CAWEHM010000007.1, from coordinate 568,337 downwards.
CGCCGGGCTCGAACGCATCGTCCTCGTCGTAGGCGCGAGCCGTCCACACCTCGCCACCGATCTTCACCTGGCCGCCGCTGCGGTCCACGCGCTGGACCACTGTCGCCGGGGCGCCCACGAGCGCGGCGGTGCCGGTCCGGAGGCTCGCGGGCGTCTTCAGGTGCCGGCGCGCGATCGGCCGCAGGACGAGCACGGAGGCGAGCGACGCGGCGATGAACACGATCCACTGCGCCGCGAGGCCGGCGCCGATCGCCGCCACGATCGCGGCCAGGGTCGCCGCGATCGCGATCGGGCCCATGAAGAATCCGAGCGTCGCGATCTCGCCCACCGCCAGCACGCCCGCGGCAATCATCCACCAGACCCAGTCCTCCACTCAGCCGATCCTATCCGCGCGCTATGACGCGTCGGCCGCGCGCGAGGCGTCGAGCGCCCGCTCGACGTCCGCGAGGAGGTCGGCGGTGTCCTCGCAGCCGGCGGACAGCCGGATGAAGCCCTCCGGCACGGAGTCGCCGCCCCAGCGAGCGCGACGCTCGGCCATGGTGTGGACGCTGCCGAAGCTGGTCGCGTCGGTCACGAGCTCGGCCGCGGCGAGGAAGCGCTCGGCGCGCGGCTCGCCGCCGAGATCGAACGACACGACCATGCCGTACCCGTCCATCTGGCGCTGGGCCACCTCGTGGCCGGGATCGCTCGGCAGGCCCGGGTAGCGCACGCCGGTCACGTCGTCGCGGGAGGCGAGGAGGCGGGCTATCGCCATCGCGTTGTCGCAGCCGCGCTCGAGCCGGATGGCGAGCGTGGGCAGCGATCGGTGCGCCAGCCACACCTCGAACGTGCCCGGAATCGACCCGGCCTGGCGCCTCCACAGACGCAGCGCCTCGATCCGGTCCGGGTCGCGCGAGGTCACGTACCCGAGCATCAGGTCCGCGTGGCCGGACATCTGCTTCGTCGCGCTGGTTAGCGCGTAGGTCGCGCCGAGGTCGAGCGGCCGCTGGAGCAGCGCGCCTGCCGTGGTGTTGTCCACGACGGTCGTGACACCCAGACCGGTCAGCGCGCGCCAGGTCGTACACCTCCAGCTCGGGGTTCGAGGGGGACTCGAGCCAGAGCAGGTCGGCGCCCTGCGCGGCGTCCGCGAGGTCGGCGGGTGGCGCGAGCCGCAGCTCCACACCGCGCGGCTCGAGGTGCTGCTCGCTGAGCGCGCGCACGCCGTGGTAGCAACCGCGGTCCATGGCGAGCACAGAGCCCGGCTTCAGGTTCGTGAGGAGGAGCGCGGCGGCCGCGGCCATACCCGACGAGAACAGCACCGCCTCCGCGTCCTCGAGCCCTCCCACCGCCTCCTCGTAGCGCGCGAACGTGGGGTTGCCGTAGCGCGTGTAGGAGTTCGGCGCCGCGTACGGGTCGCCGGTCAGGTGGAACGGCGCGGCGAGCACCGGGCCGGGCAGGAACGGCTCACCCTGCTCGGCCTCGGGCAGGCCCGCGCGGACCACGCGTGTGCTGGGGCCTCGCTCGGTCATGGCTCGAGGATCGCCTGCGCGAAGTCGTCCGGGTCGAAGGGGCGCAGGTCCTCGAGCGCCTCGCCGATCCCGATCAGCTTGACCGGCACGCCCAGCTCCTGGGCGATCGCCAGGGCGATCCCGCCCTTGGCGGTGCCGTCGAGCTTCGTGAGCACGATCCCGGTCACGTCCACCGCCTCTCGGAACAGGAGCGCCTGCCTCAGCCCGTTCTGACCCGTGGTGGCGTCGATCGTGAGGAGCGTCTCGTGCGGCGCGCCGGGCGCCTGGCGCTCGATCACCTTCCGCACCTTGCGGAGCTCGTCCATCAGGTGCTGCTGGGTGTGAAGCCGGCCGGCGGTGTCCACGATCACCACGTCGTGCCCGCGCGCCTTCGCGGCCTCGATGGCGTCGAACACGACCGCGCCCGGATCGGACCCGGCCTGCCCCCGCACGATCTCGGTGCCGGCGCGCTCGGCCCACAGCTCGAGCTGCTCGGCCGCGGCCGCGCGGAACGTGTCGCCGGCGGCGAGCAGGACCGTGCGGCCGAGCTCCTTCTGCAGGTGCCAGGCCATCTTCCCGATGGTGGTCGTCTTCCCGCTGCCGTTCACCCCGGTCATCAGGATCACCGTGGGGTGCTCGGCCAGCGGGATCGTGTCGCCGTCCAGGCGGGCGGTGTCGGCCAGCAGCTCGCGCAGGCGGCGCGACAGGTCCTCGCCCCCGGTCAGGTCGCCGCTCTCGGCCTCCATCTCCAGCCGCTCGACGATCTTGGCCGTGGTCGGCGCGCCAACGTCGGCGTAGATCAGGGTCTCCTCCAGCCGCTCGAAGGCCTCGTCGTCGAGCGTCTGGAACATCGTGGTCTGGAGCTCAGCCCCGATGGCCTGGCGCGTCTTCGACATGTTCTCGCGGAGGCGCTTGAAGAAGCCGCGGCGCTCGGGCTCGCCGTCCTCGCCCACGGCCGCCGCCGGGGCCTCGTCTCCCGTCTCGAAGAGCTCCTGCCAGGTGCGGGCCATGGACCCGCGGAGGATAGGGCGTTGACTTAGTAGAGCTTCTCCGAGCCGCTGGCCGGCTCAACCTCTGGATCGTCCGGCTCCGGCTCGGTCTCGACCGGGTCGTCGCAGGCGCGATCGGTCGCCACGCACTGCTCGTCATCGCCCTCATCGCAGCCGCGCTCGTGCGAGCTGCACGCCTTCGGGCCGTCGCCCGGGCGCTTCACGTGCTCGCAGCCGTCGTCGTCGCCCTGCTCGTCATCGCCCTGCTCGCCGGGGTCGTCAGCCGTCTCGGGGTCGTCCCCGGTCTCGGGCTCGTCGCCCGACTCCGGCTCGTCGCTCGACGCGCCGGCCTCGACCATGATCCGGTCGTTCCTGCCGAGGAGCACTGTGTCCTCGCCGGAGCCGCACACGACCTCGTCCGGGTCGCCGCCGTCCCCGCGGGCGTTGATCACGTCGTTGCCCGCGCCGCCGTCCAGGACGTCGTCGTCCTGACCACCGCGCAGGCGGTCGCCACCGCCGCCGCCGAGAAGGACGTCATCGCCCCTCCCGCCGCGCAGCCGGTCCCTGCCGGCGCCGCCGAGCACGGTGTCGTTGCCGCCTCCCGCGAACACGCGGTTGTTGGCCTTGCCGAACTTCATGTGGTCGGCGTGCTTCGAGCCACGCACCACCTTGTGGTGATGACCCTTCTTCGCAATCGCCGTCCCGCAGAGCAGGCTCAGCGCAGCGAGAACCGCGAAAAAGATCGTCCTGCCCCTCACTGCCGCACCTCCATAGGTCTGTCCTCCCTCGGAGAATCGACCGGGAGTGCGGATTCCTTAGGCCGCGGCCTCTTCTGCGGACGACAGGGCGTGCTCCTCGGCGGGCTGGCCGGCGAGCTTTCGGGACACCACGCGGGAGATGCCGTCGCCGCCCATGCTCACGCCGTAGAGCGTGTCCGCGGCGTCCATCGTGCGCTTCTGGTGGGTCACGACGATGAACTGGGCGCGGTCGGAGTAGCGCTTCACGAGCTGTAGGAAGCGGTCGATGTTGAGGTCGTCGAGCGCGGCCTCGACCTCGTCGAGGATGTAGAAGGGGCACGGGCGCGCGAGGAAGACGGCGAACATGAACGCCAGGGCCACCAGTGACTTCTCCCCTCCGGAGAGGAGAGAGAGGCGCTTGGTGGACTTCCCGGGCGGTGTGACCTCGATCTCGACGCCGGCCTCGGGCTCCTCGTCCTCCCCCTCGACAGGCTCTGGCTGGTCGCCGCCGACGACGGGGCGCGGGCCCATCTCCTCGTGCACGAGCCGGAGCGCGCCGCGCCCGCCCGGGAAGAGGTGCTGGACCACGTCCTCGAAGTTCCTCGCGGCGGCGTCGAAGGTCTCCTCGAAGGCCTCGCGGATGCGGCGGTCGGTCTCCTTGATGAGGCTCTCCAGCTCGGCGAGCGCCGACTCGAGGTCCTCGCGCTGGGTCTCGAGCTCCTCCACGTGCGCGACGGCCTCGTCGTACTCCTTCTTCGCCAGCGGGTTCACCGGCCCGAGCTGCTCGCGGCGGCGCATGAGCCGCTCGACCCGCTGGACGAGCCCCTCGCGCTCCTCGTCGGGGAGCGGCTCGGCGGCGGGCTGCGGCTCGAGTCCGAGGCGGCCGGCGAGATCGTTCAGCTCGCGCTCAGCGTCGGCGGCCGAATCGCGCACCTGCTGAGCGGCCACCTCGGCGCCCGTCACGGCCTCGCTCGCGTCCTTGAGCCGCCCGTGGATCTCCGCCTCCTCCTGGGCGCACGCCTTCAGTGCCGCGGCGGTCTCCTCGCCGGCGGCGGCACCCGCCTCGAGCTCCTGCGCGAGGGCGTCGCGCCGCGCGGCCACCGCTTCGCGGGCGCGCTCGAGCGCCGCGGCGGCGCGGTCCGCGTCGGCCGCCAGGGCGAGGTCCCGCTCCGCGCCGGTCCGGAGCGCCGTGAGGTTGCGGGCGCGCTCCTCGCGCTCGCGCTCGATGCGCTCGGCCAGCCGCTGCTCCGCGCGGAGGTCGCCGAGCAGCTCGGCGCGCCGCACAGCCTCGGGCCCGTCCTGCGGCGCCTCGCGACGGCGCTCGATGAGCCACTCGGACCGGCTCACCTCGTCGGCGGCCTCGGCGGTGGCCCGGAGCGCGTCCCGGAGCGCGGACTCCGCGAGCTCGCGGGCCGCATCGGCCTCGGTCACCGCGGCGCCGTGGCGCTCGACGGCGGCGCGCGCCTCGGCCTCGTCGCGCACGGCCGTCTCCGACGCCGCCACGAGCCCGTCGCGCCGGCCCAGCTCCTCGAGCAGCCGCTCCGCGCCGCCCTTCGGGCGCCTGCGCGAGCTCACCGGTGCGGGCGTCGAAGACGCGACCGGTCCTCGTGACGGCAACGCCGCCGAACGTCTCCGGAAGCGCACCGATCGACTCCACGACCCAGACGCCGGCGAGCAGCCGCTCGGCAAGCGCCGCCACATCCGAATCGGGGTGCACTAGCTGCGCGAGCTGGTGCCCTCCGGGAACCGAGGGTGATGCGAGAGCCGGCCCGCTGGCCGCGATCCGGTTCTCGACCAGGGCACTGGCCCCATCGGCCCCGCTCCTGTCGAGCAGCTCTTCGCCCGCCGCGACATCGCTGACCACGGCGGCCATCAGCCGCGGCCCCAGCGCGGCCGCCAGGGCAAGCTCGTACCCGGGCTCGACGTGAAGTCGCTCCGCGAGCGGCGTGCCGTCCGAATGCCCGCCGGATCCCCGGACGAACTGGTTCACGGCGGCCAGGTCGGCGCCCACCTCGGCCGCCCGGGCCCGCGCCGCCTCGGCCGCGCGCTCCGCCTCGCGGCGGGCGGTGCGTGCCGCGTCGGCCGCCTCCTCCGCCGCCGTCAGCGCCGCACGGCGCTCCTCGGCGGTCGCCTCGAGCTCGGTCACGCGCGCCCGCGCGCCGGCGAGCTCCTCCTCGAGCCCCGCCAGCTCGCGCTCCAGCCGCTCCTCGCGGCCCGCGTCCAGCGCCGCCAGCTCCCGCTCGATCGCCGCGATCCGGTCCTGCGGGCGCTCCTCCTCGCCGGCCAGCTCGGCGTCGGCCGCGGCCTGCTGCTCGAGCACCTCGACCTGGCGCAGCCGCCGCTCGCGGCGCTCGCGCGCCGCCTCGGCCTGCTCGCGCACCCGCTCCAGCCGCATGGCGATCCGCTCGCCTGCCGCCCGCGCCGCGTACAGGCGGGCCTGCAGCCGCTCGCGGTCGCGCGTCTGCGCGGCGAACGCCTCCTCGGCCTCCTCGCGCCGCCTGGCCACCTCGCCGAGCAGCCGCTCAGCTTCGTCGCGCTCCCCGCGCACCGTCCGCGCGCGCTCCTCCGCCTCGGCCAGCGCCAGGCGGGCGCTCCGGGCGCCGTCGCGCGACAGCGAGTAGCGCGCCTCCAGCGTCTGGCGCTCGAGCCGCTCGTGCAGCTCGGCCGCCTCGGCCTGGCGCTTCAGCGGCCGCAGCCGCGAGCGCGCCTCGCGCTCCACGTCGAGCGCGCGCGAGAGGTTCTCCTCGGTCCGCTCCAGCTTCAGCTGCGCGCGCCGGCGGCGCTTGCGGTGCTTCCCGAGCCCGGCCGCCTCCTCGATCATCAGCCGCCGCTCGCGCGGGCGCGACAGGACGATCTGCTCGACCTTGCCCTGCGAGACCACGGAGTGCATCTCCTTGCCGAGCCCCGAGTCGGAGAGCACCTCCACCACGTCCACGAGCCGGCAGCGGGCGCCGTTCAGGCGGTACTCGCCCTCACCGTCGCGGTCCAGCTTCCGCACGATCGAGATCTCGGAGAAGTCGAGGTCGAGCGCGCCGTCGTGGTTGTCGATCACCACCTCCACCTCGGCGGCGTTCGCGCCCTGCACGCCGTGCGCGCCCGCGAAGATCACGTCCTTCATCGATTGCCCGCGCACCGCGAGCGGCGACTGCTCACCGAGCGCCCACAGCACGGCGTCGGTGATGTTCGACTTGCCGGACCCGTTCGGGCCCACGACCACCGACACGCCCGGGCCGAACTCCAGCTTGGTCCGGGAGGGGAAGGACTTGAAGCCCTTCATGGAAATGGAACGCAGGTGCATTACGAGGCCGCCACTTCGTCCAAGGTGTCAAGGGCGTGCAGGGCCGCCTCCTGCTCGGCGGCCTTCTTCGTCTTTCCCTCCCCGCGGCCCAGCTCCTGCCCGTCCACCTCGGCCACACTGGTGAAGCTGCGGTCGTGCGCCGGGCCCTCCTCGGACACGGTCCGGTAGGCCACCACCTCGGCCCGCCGCGCAAGCCGCTCCTGGAGCACGGACTTGTAGTCCACCGGGTTCTCGAGCGCCTGCTCGATCTCGCCCCGGAACGACTCGACAACGGCCGGTGCCGTCCTGTCCAGGCCAAAGGTCAGGTATGACGCGCCGATGATCGCCTCGCATACCGAGGCGAGGACGCGCTCCGAGTCGACGAGCATGTCGGCGGTGCGGCCGGTGCCCTCGGGCGCGGCCTTGCGCAGCTCGTCCGCGACGTCCAGCTCGCGGGCCACCCGCGCGCACGACGGGCCGCTCACGGCCTGCGCGCGCACCTTCGTGAGCCGGCCCGCGCCGTAGCGCTCGAAGCGCGGATACAGGTGATCCGAGACCGCGAGGCTCAGGACCACGTCCCCCAGGAACGCGAGCCGCTCGTACGCCTCGGCGCGGTGCTCGACCCACGAAGAGTGTGTGAAGGCCTGCCGCCGAAGGTCATCCGGCAGCTCAGCGAGCAGCTCCTCAAGGGACTCAGGTCTCGATTCCGTTGGCATGGGCGGCGACGAAGTCGGCTGCCTGGCCGACCGTGAGGATCTTCACCGCCTCCTCATCGGGAATGCGGACGCCGTAGCTGTCCTCCAGCTCGACCACGAGCTCGACCAGGTCGAGCGAGTCCGCCTCGAGGTCCTCCCGGAAGCGAGTCGAGTCCTGAATGCGCCCAGGATCGACCTCCAGCTCGGTGGCCAGATGCTCGCGGATGCGGTCGAGAACCTCTTCGCGGGTCATCGTTCGGCGACGCTAGCAGCGGTCGCGGACCGCAAGGCCCCGGCCGCTTCGAGCGCCGTCGTGGTGCGGCCGACCATGTCCTCGTCGGCCGCGCGCTGGGCCAGTTTCACGGCGTGCTCGATGCCGATGGGGCCGAAGCTTCCGTGCGCGACGACCACCGGCTTCCGGAGCCCGAGCAGGATCGCGCCGCCCACCTTCTCCGGGTCGAAGTCGTCACGGAGCTTCCCGAGCTTGCCGCGGACGAGCAGGCCGCCAAGGCTCGAGATCGGTCCGGACCGGATCCGCGAGCGGATCTCCGCGCCAAAGACCTTCAGGGTGCTCTCGAGCACCTTCAGCGCCACGTTGCCCGTGAACCCGTCGGCCACCACCACGTCGACTCCCGCCGTGGGGATGTCGAAGCCCTCCACGTTCCCGGCGAAGTTGAGAGCGCCCGCCTCGGCGATCCGGTCGTGCGCCGTGAGCACGTCGGGCGTGCCCTTGCCGGACTCCTCGCCCACCGACAGGAGGCCGACGGACGGCCGGTCGATCCCCACCACGGCCTCCATGAAGCCCGCGCCCATGTACGCGAACTGGACGAGATGCTCCGGGCGCACCTCCACGCTCGCTCCCGCGTCCAGCAGGAGCACCGGGCCGCCGGGGATCGGCATCAGCACGGCCAGCGCCGGGCGGTACACGCCCCTGATGCGCTTCACGGCCAGTGTCGCGGCCGCCAGCGTCGGTCCGGTGCTGCCGGCCGACACGAGCGCGTCCGCGCGTCCGGCGCCGACGGCCGACGCGGCCTGGACGATCGAGGCGTCGCGCTTCGAGCGCACGGCCGCCACGGCCTCCTCGCCCGCCTTGATCGTCTCCGGGGCGTCGACGATCTCCGCGTGCGGGCCCGCGGCGCCCTCTATTTCAGCCTTCGGCCCGAACAGGAGAACGGGCAGGCCCGACCGGGCGACTCCCTCTGCGACGGCGCCCGGCCCCTGGTCGGCGCCGTTCGCGTCGACCGCGATCACTCGTCGTCTGAGCCCGCTCCGGGCTGCTGCACGACGACCTCGCGGCCGGCGTAGGTGCCGCAGTTGGGGCAGACGCGGTGCGGACGGCGGGCGTGACCGCAGCGCGGGCAGCGCCGGAGGCCCGGGGTCTCGACCTTGTGCTGCGAGCGGCGCTTGTTCGTCCGCGAGTGGGACTGTCTCTGCTTGGGGACGGCCATGACGGGCCGGAAGGATAGCTGGCGCAGATGCGCCTGCCGCACTTGCCGGGGCTCTCCCCGGGGGTTAGCGTCGGTGCATGTACGACTACGTGATCGTCGGGGCCGGCTCGGCCGGCTGTGTGCTTGCCAACCGGCTCACCGAGGACCCGGACGTCTCGGTCCTCTTGATCGAGGCCGGAGGCCCGGACACGAACGAGCTCGTCCACCTCCCCGCCGCGTTCTCCGCCCTGTATCGCAGCGCGCAGGACTGGGACCACTCGACGATCTACGAGCCGTTCGCCAACGACCGGCGCGTATATCTCCCGCGCGGGCGGGTCCTGGGCGGCTCGTCCTCCATCAACGCTCTCGTCTACATCCGCGGCAACCCGATCGACTACGACGGCTGGGGGCCCGGCTGGACGTGGGACGAGATGCTCCCCTACTTCAAGCGCTCCGAGGACAACGAGCGCGGCGAGAGCGAGTTCCACGGGGCCGGCGGCCCGCTGTCGGTCTCCGAGGGGCGCTCGCGGAACCCGCTCGCCCAGGCCTTCATCGATGCCGCCGTCGACAGCGGGCTGCCCGCGAACGAGGACTTCAACGACGGCTCGCAGGACGGGATCGGCTGGTACCAGGTCACCGAGCGGAACGGCGCCCGCTGCAGCACGGCCGTCGGCTACCTGCACCCGGTGATGAGCCGCCCCAACCTGACCGTCGAGACGCACGTGCACGCGCTCTCGATCCTGTTCGAGGAGGGGCGCGCCGCGGGCGTGGTGGGCGCGCGGCTGTCCGAGATGGTGGTGAACCGCGCCGAGCGCGAGGTGATCGTGTGCTGCGGCGCCTACAACACCCCGCAGCTCCTGATGCTGTCCGGCATCGGGCGCCCGGACGAGCTGGCCGAGCTGCAGATCGAGCCCGTGGCCGAGTCCCCGGAGATGGGGCTGAACCTGCACGACCACCCGAACATCGGCGCGGTCTGGGGGATCGACGAGGAGATCTCGCTGTTCGGCGCGCTGAACGAGGAGAACCTGGCGCTGTTCGAGGCCGAGGGGCGCGGGCCGCTCACCTCGAACGTGGCCGAGGCGGGCGGCTTCCTCCGCACCCGCGACGACCTCGAGGCGCCGGACATCCAGCTCCACTTCGCGCCCGCGCGGTTCCAGTCCGAGGGGCTCGTGCCGGGCGACGGCCACGGCTTCGCGGTCGGCGCGTGCGTGCTGGCGCCGAAGAGCCGCGGCTTCGTGGTGCTCGGCTCGCCGGACCCCACGGCCAAGCCGCTCATCCTCCACAACTACCTGGAGCATCCGGACGACGTTGCGTCGGCGGTGGCGGGCGTGCGCACCGCGATCGAGATCTGCGAGTCGGGGCGGCTCGGCGAGCTCTCGACCGGCCGCCTCATCGGCCCGGACTCCCTGTCCGACGAGGACATCGAGGCGCACTGCCGCCAGCGGCTCCAGACGCTCTACCACCCCGTGGGCAGCTGCCGGATGGGCGACGAGCCCACCTCCGTCGTAGACCGCGAGCTCAAGGTGCGGGGCGTCGACGGGCTGCGGGTGGTGGACGCGTCGGTGATGCCGACGGTGCCGCGAGGCAACACGAACGCGCCGGTGATCGCGCTGGCGGAGCGGGCCGCGGACCTGATCAGGGGCGAGGTGCCGGTGGGCGCCCAGACCGAGCTGTCACAGATCGAGACCTAGCCTCGTCAAGGGGGTGAATGCACCCCGACGAGAGAGGTCCCGAAATGAAGGTCCTGGTAGCCGGCGCGACGGGCGCCATGGGCAGGCAGCTGCTGCCTCGGCTCGTGCAGGACGGGCACTACGTGGTCGGCATCACGAGGAGCGAGACGAAGCTTGCGCTGATCCGCGAGATGGGCGCCACCGGCGTGGTCGCCGACGTGCTCGATCCGGATGACGTGGCCCGCGTGGTCGCGCAGGTCGACCCGGAGGTGATCATCCACCAGCTCACCGCGCTCGACGACCGGCCGTTCGACACCCGCCACTTCGACCGGACGTTCCACGAGACGAACCGCCTCCGTACCGAGGCGACCGATCACCTGCTGGCTGCGGGCCGCGCCGTCGGCGTCAAGCGGTTCATCGCGCAGAGCTACGCGGGCTGGCCGTTCGCGCGCACCGGTGGACCTGTCAAGAGCGAGAACGATCCGCTCGACCCCGCGCCTCCGAAGGCGATGCGCGAATCGTTCGAGGCGATCCTCCACGTCGAGCGCGCGGTGACCGGCGCCGACTGGACCGAGGGGATCGTGCTCCGCTACGGCGGCTTCTACGGGCCGGGCACGAGTCTGAGCCCCGAGGGCGGCCCCCAGGTGGAGCTGCTTCGCGAGCGGAAGTACCCGGTGGTCGGCGACGGAGGCGGCGTGTGGTCGTTCGTCCAGATCGAGGACGCGGCCGAGGCCACCGTGGCCGCGGTGACCCGCGGGCGGCGCGGCATCTACAACATCGTGGACGACGACCCCGCGCCGGTGGCCGAGTGGCTGCCCGCCGCGGCGAAGGCTGTCGGCGCGCCCGCCCCGCGCCATGTGCCGCGGTGGATGGGTCGCCTCTTCGCCGGCGAGGTTGGGGCGATCATGATGACCGAGGTGCGCGGAGCGTCGAACGAGAAGGCGAAGCGAGAGCTCGGCTGGCGGCCGAGGCACGCCAGCTGGCGTGACGGCTTCGAGGAGCGCGCCGCGGCGTGACGGACGAGCGGCACGCCGCCCTGTTGGAGGACCTGCGTCCCGCCGCCTTCGCGATCGCGTACCGGATGCTCGGGAGCGTCGCGGAGGCGGAGGACGTGGTCCAGGAGGCGCTCCTGCGGCTGCACGCGGCGCTGGAGCGCGGCGAGCGGATCGAGTCGCCGCGGGCCTATCTGGCCACCGTGACCACCCGACTGTCCATCGACGTGCTGCGGTCGGCCCGGATCAGAAGGGAGACCTACGTGGGCGAATGGCTGCCCGAGCCGCTTGTGACCGACCCGTCCGACGACCCGGCCCGGCAGGCCGAGATGTCCGACTCGCTGTCCCTGGCGTTCCTCGTGCTGCTGGAGAGCCTCTCGCCCGAGCAGCGCGCGGCGTTCCTGCTGCACGACGTGTTCGGTTACGGCTACGGCGAGGTCGCGGAGATCGTCGGGAAAAGAGAGGACAACGCGCGCCAGCTCGCGGCGCGCGCCCGCCGGCACGTGGACGAGGGCCGGCCGCGCTTCGAGGCCTCGCGGGAGCAGCGTGAGGAACTCGCGCGCCGGTTCTTCGCCGCGGCGCGCGACGGAGAGGTCGATGAGCTGCGGGAGCTGCTTGCCGACGACGTCGTGCTGCACGGCGACGGCGGCGGGAACGCGCCGGCCCTGGCCCGCGCCGTCCACGGCGCGCGCAGCGTGGCGCGCACGTTCGCCGCGTGGGCCCGCCAGGCCGCGCACATCCCAGGCCTGATGGTTCGGATGGTCGACGTCAACGGCCAGCCGGGCGCGCTCTCCACCGACCAGGACGGCAACGTGATCAACGTGATGACACTCGATATCGTCGACGGGCGAGTGCAGGCGATCCGCTCGATCGTGAACCCCGACAAGCTCAGCCACCTGGGCCCGACAGCGAACTGGGCAGACTCAAGGGGTCAGGCGTAACAAACCCTCCGAAAGGGGTCAGACCCCTTTAGGGCAGATCGAGACCTAGCTCAGCTGAGGCGCTCGGCCAGGCCGATGATGATGCCCTCAGGGCCGCGCATGAAGCAGAGCCGGTAGACGTCCTCGTACTGCGCGATCTCGCCCACGAGTTCGCCGCCGCGGCTGCGCAGGCGGGCAACGACGTCGTCGATGTCCTCGACCGCGAACATGATGCGGCGTATGCCCAGCGCGTTCGCCGGCGCGCTCTCCGGCTCGGCTCTGACCGCGCGCGGCGTGTGGAACCTCGTCAGCTCAACCCCGCCGTGGCCGTCCGGGGGTCGCATCATGGCGATGTCGGCACGGACGTCTTTGAGCCCGACGGTGCTGTCCGCCCATGGCCCCTCGACAGTCGTCTCGCCGTCCAGCTCCATACCGAGCTCGGCGAAGAACGCCTTGGCGGCCTCGAGGTCCTCGACGACGATGAGGACGTTGTCCATCCGCTGAAGGGTCATGGCCGCATCTAATCGAGCTTGAGCTCGCGCAGCGCGGCCCAGCGCGGGTCCGGCTCGCGCTCGTGGGCGTGGTCGGGCGAGTGGTTCAGGTTCTCGCCGCAGACCGCGCACAGGCCGGCGCAGTCCTCGCGGCAGACGATCTGGGTCGGGAGCGCCAGAGCGAGGGCGTCGCGGGCCCACGCGCGCATGTCGAGGTGGCCCTCGTCGAAGTAGGGCGAGCTCAGCTCCTCCCCGCCGCCGGGCTGGTCGATCTCGCGGGCGTCCACCTCGACCTCGTGGCCGGCCGGCTCGAGGCAGCGGACGCACGGGCCGTCGAGCTCGGCGCCGAAGCGAAGCCGGAACGCGTAGCCGCTGACGGTGTGCGACACGTCGAGCCGAGCGCTCACCTCGCCGCCCTCGACGTCGTAGCGCTGGCCACCGAACTCGAAGCCGTCGACCGGCACCTCGAGATCGATGGTTCGCGCCTCCCCGGAGGAGAGCCCGAGCTGACCTACGTCGAAGATGTCCGTGCGCTGCGCCATGACATCGAGGCTAGCGCCCGGACGGCGGCTCAGGGGCGCACTCCGAGCCGCTTGGTGGCCGCGGTGTAGCCGGAGTGAGTTGCTCTCGCGGTGACCGGCTTACGGGAGCTCAGAATCAGGGTCACGCGACCGTCCCTGCCCGTGGTCGCGGACTTGCCGCCGGCCCTCACCGTCGCACCCTTGACGGGGGCGCCGGCGTCGATGACGGTGAAGCGCACCTCCGTCGGCTCGCCCTTTCGAACCCTGCGCGGCCGTGCTCCGAGGGTGAGGCCGGGCAGGACCCGCCGGTAGGAGGTCTCCGCGGTCGACGTGGTCCCGATGTTGAAGTTGCCGAGCACGTCGAGCGCCCCGCCGGCGGCGCTCGCGTCGAGCTTGTAGGCCTGCTTGGCGCGCTTCGGGTGGCCGGCGTTCACCACGGCGCCGAATCTCGTCACATTCCTGTTCGAGCGGGTGGCGAGCACGTCGGGGTCGCCGAACCCCTTCGTCCAGAGGACCCACAGCCGCCCGTCGCCGGCCGCCGCGATCGCCACGGCGGGGCTGCCCGAGCCCGCCACACGGGCAATCAGCGGCGCGCGGGATGATCCGATCTTCCACAGGCGGACCCGCGTCTGCGCGGGGTAGCCGGTCGGATAGGCCACGAAGAAGCCGCCGCCGGCGCGCGCCACGAGCGGTGTGCGGCCGAGCATGCCGATCTGCATGTCGCTGGTGTTCGGCATCGTTTGCGCACTGCCAACAGGGCTGCCATCCGCCCCAACGTCCTGCGCCAGCACGCCGAGGTGGCCATTCGCACTGGAGTACCAGGCCATCACGGTCCGGTTCGCCGCGTCCGTGGCGAGGTTGGGGTCATAGCCGTACTGCCCGATCGGCGCCTGGTAGTCGTGGTTCGGCGTCGCCGGCGAAAGGCCGGCGTGGACCCACGTGCCGAGCGTGCCGGCGAAGGCCTGCAACGTCGTCCCGTCGCCGCGCACGGTCGCCACCGTGTTGCTCCCGTACGACTGCGCGCCGTCCGGAACCACCTGGCCGGGCTGAAGCGCCCAGCTCAGCCCACCGTCCGGTGACAGGGCTGTGTTCGTCTCGCGCTGCGGATCGCTCGAGTCGGTGGTCCGGAAGCCGCCCCAGAAGGTGCGCAGGCCGCCCGGGTCGACCACGACCGCCGCGTTCGTGAAGCCCGTCCACCCGCTCTGGATCGGGTTGGTCGCCCCGATCCTGCCGCTGAGGCCGATCGCCGTGTGAAGGAGGTCCTCGGTGTTCGGGCCCGTGGGATGCGACCAGACGAGGTGCAGCACTCCGTCGCCCGTGCGCGCGAGCCCGACCTGATCGGTGCTCGCGCCATCCGGACTGGTCACCGCCCTCCACGGAGCGGCGCTCGCAGCGGGGGCGGTGCACACGGCGATCGCGAACGCAATCGCCGCAGCGCGCTTCTTCATCGTCCGATCAGCTCGACGCGGTAGCCGTCGGGGTCGCGGACGAAGGCGATGAAGGAGCCCTCGGTGCGGCCGCCCGGACGGTAGGGCGGCTTCTCCGGCTCGATGCCGACCTGCGAGAGCTGCTCGAGCGTGCCGTCGAGGTCGTCGACGGCGATGGCGATGTGGTTGTAGCCCGTGCCGAGGTCGTACGAGTCGACGCCGTGGTTGTACGTCAGCTCGAGCACCGGGTCCTCGCCGGGGAGGCCCATGAAGACGTTGATGGCCTCGTCCCCGATGTTCATCCGCGCCCGCTCGTCGAAGCCCAGCTTCTCGTAGAAGGAGACCGAGCGGTCGATGTCGCCGATGCGGTAACAGGTATGGAGGTAGGAAGCCATCAGGCGAATCTACCGGCCGACGTCGTAGTAGTCGCCGGCCGACTCCAACCAGATCTCGTCGACGGTACGAATGCCGGTGGGCGGATCGAGGCAGCCCGCGGCGATGCTCACCCGCTCCGCGCCCGGGACCTGCCAGAACAGCGACGATCCGCACTCGCCGCAGAAGCCCCGTCGCGCGTCATGAACGCTGTCCGGGCTGTCGATCCACCGAAGCCCCCGCTCCTCGGAGAACTCGAGCTCATCGAACCGCGCCGCCGTTGCGGCCCAGACATGACCAGCCCACCGCCGGCACTCGGTGCAGTGACAGAGGACGACATCCCGCAGCGGCCCTGTGACCTCAAACGACACAGCCCCGCAGATGCATCTCCCCGACACCATCATCCGAACGCTACCCGGACGCCCCTGTCACGCTCCGGTGGTGGGCGAGCGCATGATCGACAGGAACGGGATCGAGCTGTGCACGGAGCCATTCGGTGACCTGAACGCTCCCCCGATCCTCCTCATCATGGGCATCGGCTCCTCGATGCTCTGGTGGGAGGAGGACCTCTGCCGGAAGCTCGCCGATGGCGGGCGGCTCGTGATCCGTTACGACCACCGCGACACGGGCCGCTCGACCACCTACGACCCAGGGCGGCCCGGATACGCCGCCTCCGATCTCGTCGCCGACGCGACCGGCGTGCTCGACGCCTACGACATTGCCGCGGCGCACGTGGTCGGCGTCTCGGCCGGCGGCGCGTTCGCGCAACTCCTCGCGCTCGACTATTCAGACCGCGTTCTCTCGCTCGTCCTCATCAGCACCTCTCCCGCGACGCTGACAGACCGCGAGCTTCCGCCACCGACCGAGGAGTTCGGGCGGTTCGCGTCGGACGCGGGCGCGGACTGGTCCGATGCCGGCTCGGTACTCGATTACCTCGTCGACTATTCGCGCGTCCTCGCGGGCGGCCGACGCCCGTTCGACGAGGAGGCGATTCGCGACCTGGTGCGCCGGGACATCGAGCGAGCCCGGAACTTCTCAGCGGGGCAGAACCACGATGTGCTGGCGCAGGGCGAGCCCTCGCCGAAGTCCCTGCACTCGATCGCAGCGCCCACCCTCGTCATGCATGGGACCGCGGATCCGATGTTCCCGGTCGAGCACGGCGAGGCCCTCGCGCAGGAGATCCCCGGCGCACGCCTGCTCCGGCTCGAAGGGGCCGGTCACGGGGTCGACCGTGCCGACTGGGACAGGATCATCCCCGCGATCCTCGCGCACACCGCGGCATAGGCCGCGACGGTGCTCAGCCGACTTCGGCTTCTTCGCGGCCCTGCAGGCGGTCGCGGCCTCGCTGCACGGCCGCGATGAACTTCGTGAGGTTCACCTCGAGGGTGTTGAGGATGTCGTCGGCGTAGTCCTCGGCGCCCAGGCGGATCTCGCGCTCGCGCGCACGCGCGTCCTCGATGATCTCCTCGGCCTGGCGCTCGGCCTGCTTGACGATCTCCTCTTCGGCGGTGAGGCGGATCTGCTCCTCGCGCGCCTCGCGGATGACCCGCTCGGACTCGCGCTTCGCCTCGGCCAGCATCTCCTGGCGCTCCTTCACGATCCAGCGCGCCTGCTTGATCTCCTCGGGGATCGTCGCGCGCATCTGATCGAGGATGTCGTAGATCTCCTCCTTGTCGACACGCACCTGGTCCGTCAGCGGCACGGGCTTGGCGTTGTGAATCGTGTCGTCCAGCTTGTCGATCAGGACCAGTACATCCATCAGCGCCTCAGTTCCTCACCGCTTCAGTTCTTCCTGCAAGCGAGCCGCCACAGGATCGGGCACGAGGCCCTCTATGTCGCCACCGAACATCGCCAGCTCCTTGATTCCGCTCGAGCTGAGAAAGCTGAACTGTGGGGCGGCCATCATGTACATGCTCTCGATCTCAGGCGCCATTTTCCGGTTCAGCTGGTTCATCTCGAACTCGTACTCGAAGTCCGAGATCGCCCTAAGTCCCTTGACGATGGCCTTGGCGCCATGCTCTCGGGCGAATTCGACGAGCAGAGTATCAAAGGGTTTTACCTGCACATTGGGGTATTCCGCCACCGCTGCCTCGATAAATGCAACTCGCTCCTCAGCGCTGAACACGGTCTTCTGCTTGCGCACAGGCTGGTTCACCACGCCGACGACGACGTTGTCGAACACGTTCGCCGCCCGGCTGATGATGTCGAGGTGGCCGAACGTGACCGGGTCGTAGGAACCCGGCACGACGGCGGTCCCACCGTTCTTCGGCCCGCTCACGTGGCCGAGTGGATGGCGATCCGAGTGTCGCCGTAGCTGCGCTCCACCACCAGCGGCAGCGGCAGGAGGAGCGGGTTGCGTTTGTCTGATTCGGTCACGATGCGAGCGTCCTCTTCGACTATCCCCGGCAGCGCTCCGGCGAGCGTCCCGGCGATGGCGGGCGCACCATCATATGGCGGGTCGCAGAACACGAGGTCGAATGTGCCCTCAGGGCGCGCCAGGAAACGTGCGACATCCTGCCGCCTCACCTCGCCGCGCGCGCCGGTTGCCTCCAGGTTGCGCTCGAGCGCCGCGAGCGCGGAGCGGTCGCGCTCGACGAAGACCGCCGACTCCGCGCCGCGCGACAGCGCCTCGATCCCGAGCGCTCCCGACCCGGCGTAGAGGTCGAGCACGCGCGCACCCGACACGTCGCCGAGCATGGAGAAGAGCGCTTCGCGGACCTTGTCCGCGGTCGGCCGGGTGCGGCTGCCGCGCGGCGCGACGAGCCGCCGTCCCTTGAACTCACCGGCCACGACCCTCACGGGCCGGTGAGCGCCGCCGCGCGCCGTGCCTCGTCCTCGTCCCGGTAGAGCTCCATGCGGATCGCGCGGCCGTCGCGAAAGGTCCAGAGCTGGAAGAAGCGCATCTCGGTCGGCACGCCGCTGCCGTGTCCGCGGCCGCGCATGTCGATGCTTGCCAGCACGCGGCCGGGCGCCACCTCCTCGAGCTCCCAGTCGACCTCGAAGTGGTCCCACGGCTCGAGCCACTCCCTGAAGAACTCGATCACGCTCGCGGGCCCATGGTGGACCGCACCCTCGGGGTGATCGGGCACCACCCACTCGAAGTCGTCGTCGAGCCCCGCGAGGCCCTCCTCGAGGCGGTCCTCGCGCCAGATCAGGGTGTACCCGCGGTCGAGTATCTGGAGGATCTCGGTCATGCCGGGATCGGGTCGAGCTCCGACCCGAAGCGGCCCACGACCGCCTCGCGCAGCAGCGCGTGCTCGGGGTGCTCGAGGCGCGGGTCCTCGACCATGATCTGGTCGGCGCGGTCGCGCGCCCGCACGTGGAGCTCGTCGTCCTCGGGCAGCCGGGCGACCTTGAAGACGGGCAGCCCGTGCTGGCGCGTGCCGAGCACCTCGCCGGCGCCGCGCAGTTGCAGGTCGATCTCGGCGAGCCGGAAGCCGTCGCGCTCGCTCGCGATCGCCTCGAGGCGCGGGAGGCTCGGGTCGCCGAAGAGGATGCAGAGCGACGCGTGCTCCCCGCGGCCCACCCGCCCGCGCAGCTGGTGCAGCTGCGACAGGCCGTAGCGCTCGGCCGCCTCGATCAGCATCACGGTCGCGTTCGGCACGTCGATGCCCACCTCGATCACGCTCGTGGCCACGAGCACGTCCGCATCGCCGGCGGCGAACTTCTCCATGGCCGCACCCTTCTGCTTCGAGGGCATCTGCCCGTGGATCAGCTCCACGCGCTGGTCGGCGAACTCGGTGGTGCGAAGCCGCTCGAACTCCGCGGTGGCCGCCTTGGCCTGCAGCGCCTCCGACTCCTCGACCAGCGGGCACACCACGAAGCACTGCCGCCCGTCTGCGATCTCCTCGCGGATCCGCTCATACGCGCGCTCACGCGCGCGGGCGCCGTCCACGACGTGCGTCTCCACCGGCCGGCGCCCGCGCGGCAGCTCGCGCAGCACCGTGGCGTCGAGGTCGCCGTACGCGGTGAGCGACAGCGTGCGCGGGATCGGCGTGGCCGTCATGTGGAGCGCGTGCGGGGCGAGCCCATCGGCCGCCTTCGCGTCCAGAGCGCGCACGCTGGCGCACTCCGAAGCGGTGCTGCTCGTCCACCACCACCACGGCCAGGTCGCGGAACTCCACCGCGTCCTCGATCAGCGCGTGCGTGCCCACCACGAGCTGAAGCTCTCCGCTCGCGAGCCGGTCGAGCAGCTCGCGCCGCCGCGCGGCGGTCGTGGAGCCGGTGAGCAGCTCAACCGGCATGTGCCCGCCCAGGAGCGAGTCGAGCGTGCGGTGGTGCTGCTCGGCGAGCGTCTCCGTGGGCGCCATGAACGCGGCCTGGGCGCCGTTCTCGACGGCGCGGAGCATGGCGGCAAGCGCGATTACGGTCTTGCCGGAACCCACTTCTCCCATCAGCAATCGCTGCATCGGCCGCTCGCGGGCGAGGTCCGCGTCGATGTCCGCGATCGCCCGCTCCTGGTCGCCGGTCAGCTCGAACGGGAGCGACCACCGCCACCGGTCCACCACCACGCCGCGCGCCGCGAGGGGACGCGCCTTCCGCCCCTCGCGCCTCGCGCGCCGCCGCCCAGCCACCGCGAGCTGGAGCAGGAACAGCTCCTCGAAGGCGAGCCGGCGGCGCGACTCCTGCTCGTCGTCCTCGCTCTCCGGGAAGTGCACGGCGTCGAGCACAGCGGGGCGCTCGGGCAGACCCTCCTCGACGCGCAGGCGCGCCGGCAGCGGCTCCACCGCCGCGCGCGCCAGCGGGCGCGCCTCGCTCACGAGCGCGCGCAGCCGGTCCGGGGTGACGCCCTTCGTGGCCGGGTGCACCGGCACGCGCCCGAGCGTGTGCACGGGCGCGTTCCCGTTGGCGAGCAGCTCGTGGTTCTTGACCCAGAACTGGTTCCGCTGGCGCAGCTTGCCGTGGAGCAGCACGTGCGTGCCCTCGGTGAGCTCGCGCGCGATCCAGGGCTGGTTGAACCAGACGGCGACCAGCGGGCCGGACTCGTCGAACACGCGCGCCTCGACGCGCTTTTGGCGCCGGTTTCGCATGGGCTTCACGGACACGGTGCGAACCGTTACGGCGACCGTTCCCTCCTGGCCGATCGCGAGCTGCGCGGCCGGGACCAGCTCGCGGTTCGAGTGCGAGTGCGGGAAGTGCTCGAGCAGGTCGCCCTCGGTCTCGATGCCGAGCGCCTCGAGGCCCTCCACGGGCGCGGCGAGCAGGCTGGGCCGCGGGTACGAGCGGATCGCCGCGGAGGCGGCCGACTCGGGGCTCAGCGACTCAGTGGAGGCGAAGCGGCGCAGCACTCACGCAATCATGGCCTCTGAGCCGGGCGGGTTCGCGGCGCCGGCGGTCTGGGCGACGAAGTGCTTGCTCAGCATCGTCTCCTGGCCCTGGTAGTTCGAGCCCACGTCCTCGCCGTACAGCTTCTCCGGCCGCTCCGTCATCCGCTCGAAGGCCAGCTTGCAGATTGGCTGGCCGTCCTCGACCATGAACGGCACGTCGCGCGCCCGCACCTCGAGCGCCGCGCGCGAGCCCGGTCGCGACCCGTGCGCGTCGTATCCGAAGCCGGGATCGAAGAAGCCCGCGTAGTGCGTGCGGAGCTCGCCGGCGGTGGGGTCGTAGGCCATCATCTCCGCGGCGTAGTCCGGCGGCACGCAGACGCCCTCGGCGGAGAGCAGCAGGTAGAAGACCTCCGGGTCGAGCACGATGCGCCCGCCCTCCTCGGGGTACACCGGCTCCCAGTAGTCGCGCCAGTCGTAGTGGCGGATCTTCGTCATGTCCACGCGGTGGCTGTGCCGCTTGGCGCGGTAGCCCACCACGCGGTCGCGCGGGCCCTTCAGGTCCAGCCCGAGGAAGAGGCCGTCGGCCACGGCGATCTCCTCGGCGGGGACGGGCTCGTCGCCGCGGTAGAGCAGCGGCATCTCGGCGTGGAGCTCGCGCAGCTCGGCGTCGCCCACGCGCGGGTCGCCCTCCACCAGCCGCAGCTGGTTGAGGCTGAGCAGCTCCTCCACCCGCACGGCGAACGACCGCGGCACGACCTCGAGGTACAGCTTCCCCTCGTAGCCGGCCGGGATCTCGTCGAAGCGGTTGTTGCGGTCGGTGATCACGCGGGTGAACACGTCGAGCCGGCCGGTCGAGCTCTTCGGGTTCGCCTTGGCGCGCACCTCAGCCGGCAGCCGCACCTCCTCGACCAGCTCGATCACGTACGGGCGGTCGCGCTCGAGCTGGGCGCCGTCGCGGATGTCGAGCTCCTCCTGGGCGAGGTCGTGCACCCGGTCCATGACGCTCGACGCAGGTGTCGGGCAGGAAGCTGCACCGCAGCGCCCAGGCGCGCGCGCCGAGCCGCAGGTCGATGCTGGCGGGCTGGATGCTCGAGTCGGGGATCCGGTACTTCTCGGAGGTGATCCAGCCGGCCGCGAGCGCGTCCGCCAGGCCCTGTCCCGGGACGATCCCCGTCATTCCGCGCACAGTAGCCACCACCAGGCCGGCTGCCCGCCCTCGTGGTACTCCAGCTCGACCCCGTCCGGAACGTTCGCCTGCACGTCGTCCTGGCCGAGCGGCGGCGCGTCGCCCGCGATGCAGGTGAGGAGCTCCGCGCCGTCCACGAGCTGGTCCAGCGTCGCCGCGAGCGTCGCGGCCGGATCGCCCCAGGCCACGAGCTCCCCGCCGGCGTAGCCCACGGCGTCGCCGGCCGCGAACCGGCCCTGCACGTCGTCGCGCGCGGCGGGGGCCACGCCGCCGATGCGGAGCGCCTCGGCCGCGCTCGTCACGGCGGCGGCGTTCTGCTCCGCCCGCCTGTCGGGGTCGAACGCCAGCAGGGCGGCCAGCCCCTCCTGCGGCGCGGTGGTGGGCACCACCGCCGCCGGCTTCTCGGACAGCTCACACGCGCGCTCGGCGGCGAGGATCACGTTCGGGCTGTTCGGCAGCACGACCACCTCGGCGCCCGGCGCCGCGTGGATCCCGGCCAGCAGCTCGTAGGTCGAGGGGTTCATCGTCGGCCCGCCGTCCACCACCAGCACGCCGAGCTCCTCGTACAGCCGCTTCACGCCCTCGCCGCTCGCCACCGCCACAACGGCGGAGGTGGCGAGGTCGCTCGGCTGGGCGTCGCCCGACAGCCGCGCGCTGCGATCGGCCACCTGCTCGTGCATGTCCGCGACGTCGAAGCGCGACACCTCCCCCGCGTGCGCGAACAGCGCGGCCGCGGCGTCAGGGTCGTCTGTATGCACGTGCACGCGGAGAGTGCGGTCGTCACCCACGACCAGCACGGAGTCGCCCAGCTTCTCCAGCTCGGGGACGAAGGCGCGCGAGTCGAGGCTCTGCCCGGTGACCGCGAAGTTGGTGCAGTAGCGGAAGCTCGACGACTCGTGCTCGGGCCTGTGCAGCGCCGCGGGCGCGTACTGATGCTCGAGATGCGGCTCCGCCTGGCCTCTCAGCGCCGCGAGGCAGCCCGCGATGATCACGGTCAGGCCGTACGCGCCGGCGTCCACCACCCCGGCCTCGCGCAGCACGGCGAGCTGCTCCGGCCCGCGCTCGACCGCCTCCTTCCCCGCCTCCAGCGCGTTCTCGAGCACCTCGGCGAGCAGCTCGTCCTGCTCGACCGACGTGGCCTCCGGCCCCAGCCGCTGCGTGTCCATGTGCGCGAGGTCGTGCGCAACCCGGCTCGCCATCGCGCGCACCGCCGTGAGCATGGTGCCCTCCGCCGGGTCGCGCACCGACGCGTACGCCGCATCCGCGGCGCGCGCGAGCGCCGCCGACACGAGCACCGGGTCCACCAGCTCGCCCGGCCGCGACGCGAGCTCCTCGGCCGCCCCGCGAACCACCTGCGACAGGATCACGCCGCTGTTGCCGCGCGCCCCCAGCAGCGCGGCGCGCGCCACGGCGCTCACGATGTCGTCACGGGACACCGACTCGAGCGCCGAGTCGTCGAGCTTCGCCAGCTCCTCGACCACCGCGCGCATGGTGAGCGCCATGTTGTCCCCCGTGTCGCCGTCGGCGACGGGGAAGACGTTGAGGTCGTTGACCTCCTGCCGGCGGTTCTCCAACTCCAGGAGCGCCGCGGCCACGACCCGCTTGAAGCGGATCAGACTGTCGTCGGCTGGCACAGGACCCCTTTTTACAGGAAGGGGCGGGCCGGCCGGGCTAGGCGGCCTTGGTGATCTTGCCGGCCTTGAGGCAACGCGTGCAGACGTACTCGCGCCGGGGAGTGCCCCCGACGTCGATGCGGACCTTCTGCAGGTTCGGGTTGAAGCGGCGCTTCGTCGCAACCATGGAATGGCTGCGGCTGTGCCCGAACGCGGGGCCCTTTCCACACGAGTAACAGACCTTTGCCACGGCCGGTCAGGGTAGCAGTGAGTCCCGGGCCGCCAGCAGCGCCGAGTCGATCGCATCCCGCCCCACGTCGAGGTGCGTGACGGCACGGACGCGGCCGTCCGGGGTGCCGCTCAGCTGCACGCCGCGATCGGCCATCCGCTCCACGAACCCGTCGGGCGCGCTGAAGATGACGATGTTGGTCTCGGGCGTGATCACGTCACAGCCGAGCTCGAGCAGCCCCTCGGCGAGCACGCGGGCGTTGTCGTGGTCCTCGGCGAGCCGGTCCACGTGATGGTCGAGCGCGTGGAGGCAGCCCGCCGCGACGATCCCGGACTGGCGGAACGCTCCGCCCCACTGCTGCTTCCACCGCCACGCCTCGTCGATCAGCTCGCGCGAGCCGGCGAGCACGGCGCCCACCGGCGCGCCGAGCCCCTTCGTGAAGTCGAGCCAGGCCGTGTCGAACCCGCCGGCGAACCGCGCCGCGCTCGTGCCGGACGCGACCACGGCGTTCATCAGGCGCGCACCGTCCATGTGCGCGCGCAGCCCGTTCAGCCGGGCCACCTCGAGCACCGACTGGACCTGGGCGAGCGTCCACACGCGCCCGCCGCCCATGTTCGTCGTCTGCTCCACCGAGAGGACGCGCGAGCGCGGCAGGTAGCGGTTCGAGGGGTCGCGGATGGCCGCCTCCACCTGCTGGGCCGTGAAGATGCCGCCGTCGCCGTCGAGCGCGTGGATCATCAGCTGCGAGTTCTGCGCCGGCCCGCCGGCCTCGGCGATGATCGGGTGCGCCGTGCGGTCCAGGATCAGCTCGTCGCCGCCCGGCCGCGCGTGCAGCCGGAACGAGATCTGGTTGCACATCGTGCCGCTGGGCAGAAACAGCGCGGCCTCGTGCCCGAGCAGCTCGGCCACTCGCTCCTGGAGGCGGTTCGTCGTCGGGTCGGCCAGCCGCTGCTCGTCGGCCACCTCAGCCGACGCGATCGCCCTCCGCATCGCCTCGGTGGGCTTCGTCTGCGTGTCGCTGTAGAGGTTGATCACGGCCGCCGCAGACTAGCCGTGAACCACCCTGAAGCTGAGCCGCCGCGGCTTCGACCGGTTCTTCAACCTGTCCGTCGCGACCAGCACCGCGCGGTAGCGGCCGGCGGTCAGCGCCTTTCGCCGCAGCCGCCCGCTGAACGGCACCCGCTTGTTACCCGCCCTCGCCTTGCGCTTGAGCGTGCCCGAGGTCCTCCACTTGCGGCCGCGCTTGCGTTGGATCGCGATCCGCGCGGTGGCCGCCTCGCTCAGCTTGAAGCGGAACACGGTCCCCACCGCCACCCGGCGGCGCGCGCCAGACAGCGGCGTGGCCTTCCGGCCCACGGCGAAGGCGCGATGGGTCATGCCGAACGAGAGGATCCGCGGCGGGATCCGCTTCACCGTCACGGCCGCGGCCTGCGAGCCGACGTTGCCCTCGGAATCGGTGGCACTCAGCACGGCGTTGAAGGTGCCCCTGCGCGTGTAGGCGTGGCCGGCGCCGGGACCGGGAGCCGAAGAGCCGTCGCCGAAGTCCCATGCCGAGCTGAACGGGCTCCACACGTCGGTCACGGTCGCGCCGAAGGCACGCGGCTCGCGGAGATCGCCGACCGCCGGGACGACGGAGAGTCCGGTGACGGCCGGTGGGGCCGAGTCGTTCACGAACAGGTTGATGGTCTTGACCGCGCCCGATTCAGATTGATCGGTCGCCAGGACCGCGTCGCCCATCGGGTCGACGGCCGCCGGCCCGATCAGCACCTGGATCCCGGACCCGAGTCCGTGCAGGGGACCGAACGTACCGGCCTTCGCGAAGCTCGCCTCGGCCGCGCCGAGGGTCCTCCGCCAGCCGGCCACGGCCTCCCCTCCGGCGCCCATCGCGGCGACCGGCCCGGACACCTCGCCGGACGCGAGTGGCTGCTTCGTCCCGCACGGGCCGGCCGGCGGGCGGATGCACGCCTCAACCGTGCGGGTGGTCACCGTGGCGCCGCGCGCCCAGACGGCGAGCGACTCGCCGTTCGCGCCGACGTCGAAGGCCAGGTTGAACGGTCCGGCCGGCTGAAGCTCGACGATGGTCTCGGTCCCCGCCTCGAAGCTCGTGCCGGGCTCTGAGCCGCCGCCGGGCGGGCGCGATCGCAGCAGGACCTCGGACTGTATGGGCGTCGGGTTCTCGATGGACCGTAGGTACGCGACCCTGAACGTGCCCGCGGCGTCCACGCCGGCGGCCGCCGTGCCCACACGCACGTCCGGGGCCGGGTCCGACGAGTCGCCCGACGCCGTGGCCACGTCCTCGGCCGCCGCGAAGGCAGCGCCGGCCCCCGGCGGGCGGATCGCCACCTTGACCGCGCTGGTGTCCCCGATCGGCGCGGTCATGTGGCTGACCCCTCGGCTCCACGTCCCGTAGAAGGTTCCGGCCGCATCCACGTCCAGGTCGAGGAAGTTGAACGAGTAGTTGTTCGATGAGTCGCTGGTTCCCTCGTCCAGAACGGGTCCGACCTGCATCGCACCCGACACTGCGCGCGTGAGCGTGCGCACCCGGAAGTGCAGATGAGTGTTGGGCGGCGTGCCCTCGTCGGCCAGGGTGAGGATGAGCGCCGCGGGCTCCCCGGCATCCGACATCTGGAGCGCGAACTGGCCGGGCCGCTCACCCGCGGGGAGGGGGACGGTGTGCACCTCGCCGAACGCCGGGGCGCCCGCCGGTCGCGCGGCCCACTGGTAGAACGTGCTGGTGGTGGCCCACATCACGATGGCGTCGCCCTGAGCGTCGGTGGCAATCCGCGGAGAAGACGCGTTCAGGCCCGGCTCCGACACCATCTGCGGCTGCTCAAATGCCCCACCCGGAGCACGCGAGTCCGTCAAGACGTGGAACTCGCTCCCGTCCCGGCGCAGCCACGCGGCGAACACGCGCCCGTCTCCCGACAGCGCGACTGCGGGATTCTGGACCGTCTCGCCCGCGGAGGACAGCGGCTGCGGGGCGAGCCAGCCCGCCGAGGCGGGCGGCGCAAGGGCGGCGACGAGCGCGGCCACCACAAGTCCACATCGCAGGCGCACCAGGCGACGGTACGCGCAGTAGGCGCAGGGCGCAAGCGGCGGTCAGCCGGAGAGCTCGCGGTGAAGAGCCGCCATGCGGAGGACCGCGTGGGCGGCGTCCTCGCCCTGGTGGCGCTTGCCGCCGCCGGTGCGGGCCAGCGCCTGCTCCATGTTGTCGACGGTGAGCACGCCGAACGCGCACGGCACCCCCGTGTCGAGCGCCACGCGCGCGATGCCGCTCGCGGCCTCGGCGCACACGAAGTCGTAGTGGTCGGTTTCGCCGCGGATCACCGCGCCGAGGCACGCCACGCCGGCGTAGCGGCCCGAGTCCGCGCAGTAGCGCGCGGCCAGCGGCAGCTCGAAGGCGCCCGGCACCTCGTGCACGTCCACGGTCGCCCCGGCCTCCTCGAACACGCGTGTGGCGCCCTCCACAAGCCGGTCCGCCAGCTCCTCGTAGAAGCGGCCCACGCAGGCCGCGAAGACGTCAGCCACCCGCTCCGCCCTGGCCCGGACGGCGCGGCGCGGGTCCCTCGCCGTACGGGTCGGTGGTCTCGGCCAGCGCGCGCTCGCGGTCCTGCACGCGCTGCTCGTGGATCATCTCCTCGTCGAGCGCCAGGCCCTGGTGGTGCAGCATGTGGCCGAGACGGTCCTTCTTCGCGCGCAGGTACTCGCGGTTGTGCTCGCCCGGCGCGTGCTCGATCGGGACCTGGTCGGTCACGGTCAGGCCGTACCCCTCGAGGCCCACGATCTTCCTCGGGTTGTTGGTGAGGAGCCGGATCGAGCTGAGGCCCAGGTCGACCAGGATCTGAGCGCCGATGCCGTAGTCGCGCAGGTCCGCAGGCAGGCCGAGCTCGATGTTCGCGTCGACGGTGTCCAGGCCGTTCTCCTGGAGCTTGTAGGCGCGCAGCTTGTTGAGGAGGCCGATGCCGCGTCCCTCCTGCGCGAGGTAGAGGAGCACGCCGCGGCCCTCCTGCTCGATGCGCGCCATCGCGTCCTCGAGCTGCTCGCCGCAGTCGCATCGCAGCGAGTGGAAGACGTCGCCGGTCAGGCACTCCGAGTGCACCCGGACGAGCACGTCGTCCTCCCCCGCGATGTCGCCCTTGACCATCGCCACGTGGTGCTTCTCGTCCACAAGCGAACGGAAGCCAACCACCTGGAAGTCGCCGAACTGCGTGGGCAGGTGCGTCTCCACGACCCGCTCGATCAGCTTGTCGTGCCGGCGGCGGTAGGCGATCAGGTCGGCGACGGTGATCATCTTGAGCCCGTGCTTCGCGCAGTAGCGCTCGAGGTCGGGCACGCGCGCCATCGTGCCGTCGTCGTTCATCACCTCGCAGATGACTCCGGACGGGTTGAGGCCCGCGAGCCGCGCCAGGTCCACCGCCGCCTCGGTCTGCCCCGTGCGGGCCAGCACGCCCCCGTCCTTCGCCTTCAGCGGGAAGATGTGACCCGGCTGGACGAGGTCGCGCGGGCGCGAACTCGGGTCGATCGCCACCTGGACGGTACGCGCGCGGTCGTGCGCCGAGATGCCCGTCGTGATCCCCTCGCGCGCCTCGATCGACACCGTGAAGGCGGTCTGGAAGGGCGACTCGTTCTTGGCGGCCATCAGGTCCAGGCCGAGCTCGTCGCAGCGCTCGCCGGTCAGCGCGAGGCAGATCAGGCCGCGGCCGTGCGTGGCCATGAAGTTGATCGCGTCCGGCGTGATGAACTGGGCCGCCATCGTGAGGTCGCCCTCGTTCTCGCGGTCCTCCGCGTCGCAGACCACCACCATCCGGCCCTCGCGGATGTCCTCGATGGCCTCCTCGATCGGGCTGAAGGGCGGGTTCGTCATCGGGTGCTCAGCTTCTCCACGTACTTGGCGAGGATGTCCACCTCGAGGTTCAGCGACCGTCCGGGCGCGGCGGCGCCGAGCGTCGTGCGCTCAAGCGTCTCGGGGATCAGCGACACCTCGAAGGCCGTGTCGTCCACCCCTGAAACGGTAAGGGACACGCCGTCCACGGCGATGGAGCCCTTCTCCACGACATAGCGGAGCAGCTCCGGGGCGGCCTCAACCCGCACCACGCGCGAGTTGCCCTCCTCGGTCACGGACTCCACCGTCCCGGTCCCGTCCACGTGGCCCTGGACCATGTGGCCGCCCAGGCGGTCCCCGGCCCGCAGCGGCAGCTCGAGGTTCACCTCGTCGCCGATCTCGAGTGGCGCGAGCGACGTCCGCCGGAGCGTCTCGGGCATCACCTCCGCCGCGAAGGAGCCGTTGTCGCGCTCCGTGGCGGTGAGGCAAACGCCGTTCACGGCGATCGAGTCACCCGGCTTCAGCTCACCGGCGAGCCCGGTCTCGACCTCCACGCGGCCGTGCGCCAGGCCGCGGACCACGCCCTTGCCGGCCACCAGCCCCGTGAACACCTCACCACTCCTTGAAGCGGGCGATCACCAGCACGTCGTCCTCGATCCGCTCGGTCTCCATCGCGAGCGCGCGCGAGCCGGCCGCGATCTCCCCCACGCCGATGCCCTCGACCGCGGTCTTGGCGGTCGCGCCGCCCAGCATCAGCGGGGCGATGAACATGCGCGCCTCGTCGACCTCGCCCGCCTCGAGGAAGGCGCCCGCCAGGTGCGGGCCACCCTCGAGCAGGAGCGACTGGATCTCGCGCGCGCCAAGCTCGTCGAGGGCGTTCTCCACGCGGGCCGCCTCGTTCTCGCCGGTGGCGGTGATCACGTCCACACCGGCGGCCACGAGCCCTTCCACGGACGTGCGTCCCGCGGCCCGGGAGCACACCACGATCAGCGGCAGGTCGGCCACGGCGCGCACGAGCTGAGAGTCGAGCGGCAGGCGGGCCTCGGAGTCGAACACGACACGCCTGGGCTGGCGCGCGACGCCCTCGATGCGGGCGGTCAGGCGCGGGTCGTCCATCAGCGCGGTGCCGATCCCCACCGCCACGGCGTCCGACTCCGCGCGCCAGCGGTGCGCGCGTGCGCGGCTCGCCTCGCCGGAGATCCACTGCGAATCGCCGGTGCGGGTGGCCACCTTGCCGTCGAGCGTCATCGCGGACTTGAAGACGACGAGCGGCCGGCCGGTCCGCGCGTGCTTTCGGAACGGCTGGTTCAGCATGCGCGCCGCCTCCGCGATGTGGCCGTCCACGAAGTCGACGCGGACGCCCTCGTCCCGCAGGATTCCGGGGCCACGGCCGGCGGCCTTGGGGGTCGGGTCGTCGGAGGCGATCACGACGCGGGTGATGCCGGCCGAGACGATCGCGTCCGTGCAGGGCGGCGTGCGGCCGTGGTGGCAGCACGGCTCGAGCGAGATGTACATCGTGGCGCCGGCGGTGTGGCCCGCCGCCTCGTCGAGCGCCATCACCTCGGCGTGGCTCTCGCCCGGCGGCTGCGTGATCCCCTCGCCGAGCACGCGGCCGTCCTTCACGACCACGGCGCCGACGATCGGGTTCGGGCTGGTCTGCCCGCGCGCGCGGCCAGCGAGCTCTATCGCCCTCATCAGGTGCTGCGCATCGCGTTCCGTCGCGGCGGTTCCGTCCATCCAAAAAGACTGTACCTGCGCCCGGTTTTCCCGCGTGGAGCCTGGGCGCTGACTAACGTGCGGCCGCGTGCGCCGTCCGCACCTGATCGCGCTCGCGCTGATTCTCGTCGGCGGCTTCGCGCTGCGCCTCTGGAACATCGACTACGGGCTTCCGTTCGTCTATTCCATCGACGAGGGGTCGCACTTCACGTCGCGCGCCGTGGAGATGTTCTGGCAGGACCTGGACCCGGGCTACTACCAGAACCCGGCCACCTACACGTACCTCGTCTACGCAGTCCTGCGGGTGATGTACGGGCCGCTCGGCTTCGCCTTCGACCTCCCGTTCGGGAACGTCACCGACCAGTTCGACAAGAACCCGACCGAAATCTGGATCGCCGCCCGGGTGCTGGCCGCGGCGCTCTGCATGGGCGGAGTGGCGGCCACCTACTGGGCCGCCCGGCGCCTGTGGGGAATCCGCGAGGGGCTCGTGGCCGCCGCGCTGCTCGCGTTCGCCTTCCTGCCGGTGGCGTATTCACGCGTGGCGGTGACGGATGTGGGAGCGCTGATCGGGATGGCGCTATCTCTCGGCTTCGCGGTTCGCGCCTACGAACGTGGGGCCGTCAGATGGTTCCTCCTGGCCGGCGGTGCTGCCGGGCTCGCGGTCTCGTTCAAGTACACGGCGGGCCTGGCGCTCCTCCCGGTCGCGATCGCCGCGCTCGCACGCGTGCGGGTGGACGGCTGGCGGGCCCTCGGCGGGTTCGCGGTCGCGGCGGTGCTCGCCGCCGTCGTGTTCGTGGTGCTCAACCCGTACCTGTTCACGTCGTTCGACGCCTGGTGGGGCGACCTCCGCGACCAGGCCGAGGTGGCGCGCGACCAGCCGAAGCCCGGACAGGAGTCGGGCGGCGTCTCGTACTACCTCGACAGCCTCACCTGGGGCCTCGGGTGGGCCGCCGCGATCGCCGCGCTGCTGGGCGCGGTCGTCGAGCTTCGTCGCAACGTGGTACGCGGCCTGATGCTCGTAGCGGTCCCGCTCGCGCTGTTCGTCTACCTGAGCGTGCAGTCCCGCTACTTCGGCCGGTGGCTCCTGCCCGCCTACCCGGCGCTGGCGATGCTGGCGGCGGCCGCCGTGGGCCAGGCGGCGGAGCTGATAGGCGACAGCTGGCGCAGGAGGCCTGCCTGGGCCGGAGTCGCGGCCGCCGGTGGGCTGACGGTGCTGCTGCTGGCCCAGCCGCTCGCCGCCGATGTCCGCTCGGCGCAGGTGCTGGGCCGCGCGGACACGCGCCAGCAGGCGCGCGACTGGCTCGAGGCCCACTACCCGCCGGAGCTGCGCGCCTCGGTCGAGCCGGCCGTCCCGGGGCGGTGGTTCCGGTCGAACCCCGAGGGCACACCGCCCGCGTGGCTCAAGCGCTGCGCGCGCCGGCCGGGCTGGACGGAGCCGGGCTGGTCGTACACGGCCGCCGGCGGCGCACGCGTCTGCGCGCAGTACAAGCCCGGCCTGGTCGCACGGCCGGACGGCGGAGTTCGCGCCTCCGCGTACCAGGAGGTGCTCGATCCCGGCGTGATCGACGACTACCGGCTGTACGGCTACTGCCTGATCGTCACGGTCGACACGGTCCGCGCCCGCGCTCTCCAGACCGGCGACAGGGACGCCCGCGCCTACTACGACCGGCTCGAGCGCGAGTCGAAGGTCGTCCGCACGTTCAGCCCGTACGACGCGGGCGCGAAGCCGGTCCCATTCAACTTCGACCTCTCCTTCAACTACTACCCGCCGGAGTACAACCGGCCCGGGCCGACCGTGCAGATCCGTCGGCTCGACAACTGCCGCCAGGCCACCGGCCCGCCGATCGTCCGCATCCCGCGCGCCCGCGAGCCGGCCCCCTTCGGGACCTAGCCGCTATCCGAACGCGCCGAGCTGCTTGAGGGTGTGGTGCCCGAAGAGCCCGTACTTCGTGCCGGGCGGCGCGGACAGCCAGTCGGTCGCGTACTCCGCGTACATCAGCGCGCGCTGGGGCCACCAGGTGCCCACCGGCAGCGGGCCGCCGTTGCACGAGCCCGCCGAGTAGCCCGGCCGGTTGATGTACATGTAGGCGTCCACCAGCGGGTTCGCCGTCTGGGTGGTGGGCGCCGGGCCCAGGCCGCGTAGACCGGGGTGGCACCACACGTTGATCGTGCGCCACTTGTGCTTCGCCCGGTTGATCCACTTGCGGTAGTGGAGCGGGCCGCGGCCGTTGTACGAGGTGTTGATGATGAAGTGCTTGCCGCCCACCATGCGCGAGATCTCGAGCCCGTGCTGGATGTTCGCGCGGGTCCAGTCGTGGTGGGTCACGTTGAGCATGAAGCCGCGCACCTTGTTGATGCCGATGTAGCGGAGCTGCGTGGCGGTGCGCGCGGCGGGCTCCCAGTCGGAGGCGCCGGCCTCGAGGTAGATCGTCGCGTTCGGGAGCTGTGACAGGACGTTCACGCCGTAGCGCAGCACGTCGAGACGCGCCTTGCGGCGATCGTGGGCGAGGCAGTCCACCGTGCCGAGCGAGTCGGGCTCGAAGCCGATCACGACGCGAGCGTCGCCAACGGACTCGGCGAAGTCGTCGTACCACTTCATGGTGCGCCGGTCCTCGGCCACCCCGCCGGCACGGTAGGTGCCGCTGCAGCCCTTGCCCTGGTGGCGCATCACGATCATCAGCGGCACGGTGCCGGGCTGGTCGCACTGCACG
Source organism: uncultured Thermoleophilaceae bacterium (assembly GCA_963808875.1). GTDB lineage: Bacteria > Actinomycetota > Thermoleophilia > Solirubrobacterales > Thermoleophilaceae > JACVRW01. The sequence continues at coordinate 535,788 of CAWEHM010000007.1, read as the reverse complement.
CGGTCGAGATACCCGCGCACCTTCTTCTGCATCCGCGGGCGCGTGAACTTGCCGAACCAGCGGAAGCGCGGCTCACGGGCCAGCTTCCAGATCATGTTGGCCTTGGTGGTGTCGCCTGCGCGCCTCCACTTGACCCACTGCATGTAGGCGGGCTCCATGCGGTCGAGGAAGAAGCGCTGGCCGAGCAGCGGGTTCGGAGCGGAAGGATCGACCGCGCGCGGGTCGATGCCGGGAGGAGCCGTGGGCCACGTGGGTTGCGTCTTGGCCACGCACTTCGCCCAGTCCTCGGGGTACTCGCCCACCGGCCCGGGCGGGACGGACTCCGGCGGGGTGAACATGGCCGGATCCACGAGCGGACCCGGCACGTACGGCAGCTGCGCGCCCGCCGCGGCGGGCAGCGCGAGCATGAAGACCAGTGTGAGCAGAGCGAAGCGAATCCGGCGCATCCCAAACCCTCATCGGCAAAACACGCCGCGATTTGAGACCTCACGGAGCGATCTGGCACCCCGCTACTCTCCTGCCGCGTGGATTTCCGCCTGAGCCGCCGGCGACTGCTGCAGGCCGGCGCCGCGGGCGCCGCCGGCGCCGCCGCGCTGCCCGGTCTGGCGTGCAACTCAGACGACGACGCCGCCGCGAGCGACGGCCAGCTGAACGTCCTCGTCGTGATCATCGACAGCCTGCGCCCCGATCACGTGGGCTGCTACGGCTCGCCGCAGATCCAGACGCCGAACATCGACGCGCTCGCCGCGCGCGGCATCCACTTCTCGCGCGCGTTCCCGGAGGCGATGGTCACCGTCCCGGCGCGGCGTTCGATCTTCGGCAGCCGCCGCATCTTCCCGTTCCGGAACTGGAAGCCGAACCCGGTGATCGGCACGAGCCCCGGCTGGCTTCCGATCGACGACCCGCGGAAGACCTTCACCACCGTCCTGAAGGACAACGGCTACTGGACCGCCCAGGTGTCGGACAACCCGTTCACGGCGTTCATGGGCCCGTTCGAGCCGTTCCGGAAGACGTTCCACCGCTGGGAGACGATCGTCGGCCAGTCGGGCTTCAGGCAGGACCCGCGGAACGTGCCGATGTCGACCGTCGACCACTGGCTTCCCCCCTTCCTCCGCGACGAGCGCTACATCCCCGGCATGCGCAAGTACCTCGCCAACACGGGCGAGGGCACCGACGAGGAGGAGACGTGCGCCGCGCGCGTCTTCAAGGGCGCTCGCGACCTCCTCGACGACGCGCGCCGCCGGCAGCCGTTCGCGTTCGTCGTGGATTGCTTCGACCCGCACGAGCCGTGGAGCACGCCGAAGAAGTACCTGGACATGTACGGCGCCCGAGGGCTACTCGGGCCAGGAGGTGGGCGTCACGCCCGTACGGCTTCGCCCGCAACTTCACCCCCGAGCTGCTCCGCCGCGCGCACGCCGCCTACGCCGGCGAGGTCACGATGATGGACACCTGGTTCGGCCACTTCATGAACCGCTTCCACGAGCTGGGGCTCGAGAAGAACACGGTCATCCTCCTGCTGTCGGACCACGGCTATCTCCTGGGCGAGCGCGGCTTCACCGGCAAGGTGCCGTCGCAGCTCCACCCCGAGCTGGCGCAGGTGCCGTTCGTGATCGTGCACCCGGACAACCGCGCGGCGGGCGAGGTGAGCCAGCACTTCGCCTCGACCCACGACGTGGGACCGACGGTGCTGTCGATGGTCGGCATCGACCCGCCCTCGTGGATGAACGGCACGAACCTCGCGGTGACGATGGAGGGCAAGGAGCCCGACCAGAAGCGCGACTTCCACTACGGCGGGATGTACAACCGCTTCTACATCCGCACCGACGACTGGGTCCTGATCGGCGACAACCGCGGCAAGGAGCGCACGCTATGCGACCTCCGGACCGATCCGCACGAGTTCGACAACGTCGTCACGGGGAACCCGAAGGTGTCGAAGGAGCTGTACGACACGATCCTCGAGGCGGCGGGCGGCCCGCTGCCGTACTACACGTAGGCGCGGCCGGCCCGGGTGGCTCGGGCACCGAAGAAGGCCGCTCCGGCAGCCCGCCTACCCGCTGAGCGCGATCGCGGCCACCCCCGCCGCGACCGCGATCGCGCCCGCGAGCCTCGGCGCGGTCACCCGCTCGTGTAGAACGACGGCACTGAGGAGGGCGGCGATCACGACGCTGCTCTCCCTCACGGCGGCCACGGGCGCGGCGGGGGCGAGCCGGAACGCGGCGAGCACCATCAGGAAGGCGCCGAAGGTGGCGGCGGCTGTCAGCGCAGTCCGTGGCCCCACATCCGGCCGCACCTTCGTGACGAGCGGGTACGCCACGGCGCACGGCGCAACGACGAGCGCCAGGTACGCGATCGGATCCGCCCGCTCCACACCCTCGGAGTCCACGAGCGTGTACGGCGGCGATGAACAGCCCGATCGCGAGCCCAAACCACACATCCCTCATGGGTGGGGCGTTTTTTGTACTCCCCTCGGTATAGAAAGCGCCCAACCCCACGAGCAGGACGCCGAGGGCCACGAGAACGACGCCCGCGACCGCGCCGGCGGGCACGCCCTCCTTCAACGCAATGGCGCTGAAGACGAGCACCACGACCGGGGCCGACCCGCGCGCCACCGGATACACGACCGACACCTCACCGCTGTCGTACGCCCGCGCGAGCAAGACGAAGTAACAGAGCTCGAACACGGCCGAGGCGGCGATGTACGGAATGGCGTCCGAGGAGACACCACGCGTGACGATCGCCGGCACGCACAGCAAGACGACGCCCCAGATGAGCAGCCCGGCGGTGGAGGCGCGCGTGTCCCGCGACCCCGCCAGCAGCACATTCCACCCCGCGTGGAGGAACGCGGCACCGAGGGCGAGCGCGACGGCGGAGAGCGGCACGCGCGCAAGCTACGCGAAGCGGCGGCGGGCGGCGCCCGCCTGCCGCCCTGCTAGCGGTGCAGCGGCTCCTTCATCGACTCCGTCTCCGGCGCCTCGATGTAGGGCTGCTTGTCCTCGTTGTCCTTGCCCTCTTCGTGGTACACCGACTCGGCGTTCACGGCCCAGATGTCGTGGTCCGCGCCGTCCACGAGGTTGTCCACGGCGCGCATCGCCGTGAGCATCGAGTGGTCCGAGTTGTTGTACCTGTGCAGCCCGTTGCGGCCCACCTGGATGTAGTTGTCCAGGCCGTCGAGCCACGAGCGGATCGTCGAGACGCGCTTGTCGTACTCGGCGTCGTACATCGGGTACGCCTTCGGCACCCGCTCGACGAAGCCGAACTCGAGCTGGTCGCGCTTGGCGAGCCCGAGCTGCTCCAGCTCGCGCATTCCCAGCTGGACGAGGTCCTCGTCGGCCGTGTTCCACAGCTCGTCGCCGGCGAAGCAGAAGAACTCGAGTCCCACGCACGCCTTCGACGGGTCCGGCACCATCCACGGGCTCCACGAGCGGAAGTTCTGGATCCGGCCGACGTTCACGTTCGGGTCGTGGATGTAGATCCAGTTGTCCGGGAAGAGGTCCTCGCCGTTGAGCACCACGGCGACCGTGAGGAAGTCGCGGTAGCGCATCCCCTTGGCCGCGGCGATCACCTCGGGGCTCGGGTGGGGGCTCGCCATGCCGACCGCGTTTCGCAGCGGCAGGGACGAGACCACCGCCGAGGCCTCGAAGACCTTGTCGCCCACGTGCACCCGAACGCAGCGGTCGTCCTCGAAGTCGAGCTTGGTGACCTTGTGGTTCAGGAGCACCTGGCCGCCGAGCTTCTGGATGTCGTCGGTCATCGTCTCCCACATCTGGCCGGGGCCATAGCGGGGGTAGTTGAACTTCGAGATCAGGCTCGTGACCTTGTCGTCCTTGTTCCCGAAGAACGCTGACCAGGCGGCGCGGAAGAACGAGAGGTTCTTGATGCGCTGGGCGGCCCAGTCGGCGCGGATCTCGGACGTGGGCACGCCCCAGACCTTCTCCGTGTACGACTTGAAGAACTGGTTGAAGAGCCACCGTCCGAAGCGGTTGGCGACCCACTCCTCGTAGGTGGTCTCCTTGCCCTTCGGCTTGACCGCCGCCCACAGGTAGGAGAAGAGCGCCTTCGTGAGGTCGACCGGGCCGAGCTTCTTCATCACGTCCGGGCCGCGCAGCGGGTAGTCGAGGAACTTCGCGCGCCCCTTGCGGTCGCGCCAGTAGATCCTGCGACATGCGCGGGCGCTCGAGGAACTCCTCGCGCATGATCTCGTGCCAGAGGTCGTCGACCTCCTTCACCTTCGTGAAGAAGCGGTGGCCGCCGAGGTCGAAGCGGTAGCCGTCGCGAACCGCGGTCTTGGCGATGCCGCCCACCTGGTCCTCCGCCTCGAGCACCACGACGGGCAGGCCCTTCTTCGACAGCAGGTAGCCGGCGGTGAGGCCGGCGGGGCCGCCGCCGAGGATCACCGTCGGCTTCTCGGCCATGTCCGGCCGGGCGAGGTTCGCAGGAGGCTGAGGCTTCGTCTTGTTATCGCTCATCCGGTTCTTCTTCTCGTAGATCACGCCGCGGACTCCGATGCGCGTCGCGCGGCGGTAGCGGATCGGCACCGCCTTCACTGGCTCGAGGCGCGGGTCGCGCGCCAGCGCCGCGCCCCACTGGGCGCCGCGGCGCCTGACCAACTCCGTCCAGGGCGCATCCCAGTCATCCGCACGTGAGGTCACGGGGTACACGATGAGGATCCGCCCGCCGGTCGGCAGACTAGCAATCAGCGGGTCGAGATTCGCCGATGGAGTGGCGGCCTTGAGCTTGTCGTAGCCGTCGGTCCAGTCCATGATCATGTCGTTCTTCACCGGCCCCATCGGGTTGGCGAAGCGCAGATCGGGCGCCCCGCCGAGCCGCTCGAGGTGGTACGCGAGCAGCGGCCCCTGCTCCGGCTGCATGGAGACCACGAGGTCGCCCTTGTGCAGCTCCGGCACCGCGTCGTTGCGCAGATCGGAGGCGTTCGACTTGTTCTCGAGCCCGTAGCTCTTCGGGATCGCCCAGATCCCGACGATGATCACGAGCGCGACCATGCCGAGCGTCCCGGCGCGCGCGAGCCCGAGGGCGCCGAGCAGCAGCATCGGGCCGAGCAGCACGCCGAGGTAGCGCGTGGTCCAGGCGGGCGAGACCTGCGACACGATCCACGCGACGGCCAGCGTCCCGAGCACGATCACCGCGCCGGACAGGAGCGCGGTCCGCTCCTTGTCGTCGACGCGCCGCGCGAGGATGGCGGCGATGCCGGAGCCGGCGGCCAGGACGAGCGCCACCGTGGGCGTGCCGCCGCCGAGGAGCGAGCGGGTGATCTGAACGGGTGCGCCGAAGTTCGGCGGGTTCAGCCACGGCGCACCCGTGTGCTGCACCTGATGCAGCAGCGTGGGGACCCACGGGAGATACAGGAGCCCGACGGCGCCGAACCCGATCAGCGCGTCCTTCACGAGGCTCGACCGCACCTCGGACACGTACCAGCAGGGGATCAGCCCGAGGGCGAGCCCGGCGCCGAGGAAAAGTCCCCAGTTGTGCGTGTAGAGCATCCCCGCGAGCAGCACCATGAAGACCGGCAGGTAGCGCCTGCGCCCGAACGCGAACACGTGCAGGAAGGCCGCGGTGGCGAGCAGCGACATGACGAGCATGAGCGAGTACATGCGCGTCTCCTGGGCGTACGCCGTGAGGAACGGGTTGACCGCGCAGAGCGCGGCGCAGAAGAGCCCGGCGCGCCGGCCGAACAGGCTCCAGCCGGCCCACAGGCCGCCCGGGACGGCGATGCAGCGAGATCGCGACGGAGAGCGCCTGCGTATCGGCCGGACCGTCGCCGAACGCGTTCATCCAGACCGAGAGCAGCATGTAGTAGAGCGGCGGCGAGCCGTCCACCTGCAGCGTCCCGGGAATGTCGAGGAGCGGCTGCGATGCGATCCCGATCGACAGCCCCTCGTCCATCCACAGCGAGGCGCCGAGCGAGTCCGTGCGCAGGTACGCGGACACGAGGAGGAGCCCGAGCAGCACCAGGGTCGGGAGGACCCAGTTGTTCGGGAGCGAGCCGAGCCGCGGCAGGGCTCGGGGGCGTGAGGCGACGCTGGCCACCGGGCGATCCTAGTGAGCGCCGCGCACGGTTAAGGCGGTTCGCAGGTCCAGTTGCCGGGTCACTTGCCGATCACCTCGACCTTGCGCAGGCCGGGGCCCTCCTCGCCGCCCGGCGCCGCGGTCGGCGAGTTCGGCCCCGCCGCGGGGCAGCCCTTCTTCGGATCGTTCCCGACCGGCGGCACGGTGAGCAGGCGCCACTTGCCGTGCTGGTCCACCAGCCGGTAGCGGTCGTCGGTGGGCTTGGTCACGAGCGGCCCGTCGGGCACCGTGCGGGTCCGGAACGCCACGCCGGGCGGCGGCGTGAACTTCCACCCCACGTTGATCCCGTGGATGCCGAGCTCGTAGGCCACCATCTGCGTCTGGAACGGGCCGCTGAAGACGCCGCCGCAGGCGAGCAGGCGCTCCTTGCCGCCGTTCGCGTCGATGAGCGCCTTGAGGTCGTGCCACAGGAACGCCTCGTGCTCGATGCCGCCCTGCACGCGACCCGTGTTGTCGGCCTTGGCAATGATCGTGGGCGAGGCGATCGCGACGCCGGCCACGAGCGCGGCGACGGCCAGGCGCGTGCCCGCCCGGGGGCTGCCGAGCCGGCGTGTGCCGAACGTCGCCACGCCCTGCAGGACGCGAACCGCACCCACGCCGCCGAGCACGGACACCGCGGCCGTGGTGACCATCAGGTAGCGCTGGTTACCGGCGAAGCCCGCCTCGGTCATCACAGCCACGAGCGCGAACCACGAGAAGCCGAGCGCCGCCAGCGCGAGCACGGCGCCCTGTTCTCGGCGTTTCACCCAGGCGACGCCCGCCACGCCCACGGCGATCAGCGTCCCCAGCTCGACCGGCGCAACGGTGCTCTCCGCGAACCGCTTGAACAGCTCCCACGCCGGGTGCGCGGCGAAGGCCGCGCTGCCGGGGTTCGGCGCATTGGCCCGCGAGCCCGCCCGGAGCGGGTCGTGCGCCCCCCACCACTCCGGCAGGATCCAGCAGGCCGGTACGAAGAAGAAGAAGAAGACGAGCCGCTTCCGGAGCTCCGGCTCGTAGAACCACAGCCAGATGCCGTACAGGCCGAGGAAGGGCCACGCCTCGGGTCTCAGCAGCGCCGCGGCGACGCCCAGGTAGAGGGCGTGGTCGCGGCGGCCGTCGAGGTGACGCTCGAACCCCCACAGGACCACCGCCGCGAGGATCGGCTCCGAGTTCCCGAGCGCGGCATCGCGCACGTACTTGTTGGAGGACAGGAGCGCGGCGAAGGCGGACACGCCGGCGGCCACGCCGAACCACCTCCCCCCGACCAGCCGGAACGCCATCCGGTAGGCCATCACGCAGCCGAGCAGGCCGCCCGCGCGCGCCACCCACAGCCACAGGTACGGCGCCAGGTCCTGCCCGAAGAACGAGAACGGCACCGTGAAGAAGATCGGCAGCGGCTTCCAGGACGGACCGCCCTCCGTGACCAGGTCGAGGTGGGCGATCTCGCGGCCCCACAGGATCCACGCCCACGGGTCGTACGTCGGCGTGGACGGGAACAGCAGCGTGAGCGCGGACACGGCAAGGCAGCCCACGATGATCAAGACCATCTGGGTGCCGTGGCGCTCGAGCGCGAGCGAGAACGGCTTTACGCGCTCGACGCTTCGAGCCGGGTGGCGGACCGTAGCCGTGACCAGCCTCCGTAGCGTGTGACCAGCACCACCAGGCCGACGAGCGTGATCGGCACGTAGAGCACGAAGCGGATCAGGAGCACGTAGGACACGGCGGCCGAGCCGGTCGAGCCGAGCCTGTGAAGGCCCCAGGCGACGGCCGCGTCGAACGTCCCGATCGAGCCGGGCGCGGCGGGCAGCGCCGCGACGAAGTTCGTGAGGGCGACCAGATAGAGCGCGCCACCGATGCTCATGTCGATCTCGAGCGCGCGCGCCACGCTCCAGTAGACCGACCCCTCGAGCGTCCACAGAAGCACCGTCCCCGCCATCAGGACGAGACCCCAGCGCGAGACGAGCGCGCGCGGCGAGTCGGCCAGCGGGCGCAGCCAGTCGCGTATGCGCGCGAACACGTGGTGCGAGCGCAGCACCCAGATCGCGGCGGCGCCGGCCAGGACGAGCAGGATGCCGATCCCGGTCACGAGCACCGGATGCTTCGTAGGCAGCACGTCCGCGGTCGGAAGCACCGCGTAGACCGTGACCACGAAGATCGCGAGCAGCACGATCGCGTCCAGGACGCGCTCTGCCACGATCGAGCTGATCAGGGTGCGCTTGCCCGCGTTGCAGCGCGGCGACAGGAGCACCACACGGAACGCCTCGCCCGCGCGTGCGGGGAGCACGTTGTTGCCCATGTATCCGACGGTCGTGAGCGCGTAGCAGTCGGCCCGCTTCGCGTCGACGCCCGTGTGGGCGAGGATCCAGTGCCACCGCTCGGCGCGCACCAGCGTGGCGAGCACGTACAGGCCGACGCTCGCCGCGATCCAGGCGATCGTGTCCCCGCCCGTGGGGATGTGCGGCGCCTCCTGCTTACTCGCCCACCAGACGACGGCCGCCAGTGCGACGAGCGATACCAAGGCCTGGATGAGCGCGAAACGGCGGTTCATGGCGAAGACGGCGGGGCGTGACCGGGCGGACCGTAGCAATTGCGATTACCCGCAAAACGGCGTCCACGAACGCCGCTACCCTCCGCCGCTTGGCCAGGCGAGCGCTCCCGATCCTAGTGGCTTTCCTGGCCCTTTGTCCCGCTTCGGCGCTCGCTCAGACGCCCGCGCCGCCGGTCGCGCCGCCGGCCGAGCTCCCGGGCGGCAAGCCGCTCATCCGAGAGGGCCAGACGAATCGCGAGATGCTCGGCGGCACGTGGTGGTTCCGCCAGGACGACACGTTCGTCGGCGAGCAGGAGCGCTGGTTCGACACGGACGACCTCACGGGCTGGTCGCAGATCACCGTCCCGCACAACTGGAACGCCACCGACACGACCGAGAATCGGCCGACCATCGGCTGGTACCGCAAGGACTTCACGCTGCCGGCGCCGCCGAAGGACCGCAAGGAGCGCCTGCGCGAGTTCTGGAAGGTCCGCTTCGAGGGCAACAACTACCGCACGAAGCTGTGGCTGAACGGGGAGCAGATCGCCTACTTCACCGGCTACTTCCCGTTCGAGGTGGTGCTGAAGAACCTGAGGAAGGGCCGCAACACGCTGGTCGCCGAGGTGTCGTCGCTGCGCAGCAACTCGGACCTCACGCACTGGCGCCCGGCGGCCTTCAACGGCTACGGCACCGGCGGCTGGTGGAACTTCGGCGGCATCCTGCGCGAGGTCTACATGCGGAGGGTCGACACGGTCGACGTGGAGGACGTGCACGTCCTACCGCGCCTGCGCCGAGTCGGCGGCGCCGCCAAGGTCGAGGTGCGCACGACGCTCCGCAACTTCACGAAGCGCGACCGCCACGTGTCGCTGGTGCTGCGGGTGGACGGGCGCCGGATCCGGTACGACCCGGAGACGGTCCCCGCGCTAGGCAGGCGGGAGCTCTCCAGCACGGTCACCATCAAGAAGCCGCGCCTGTGGGCTCCTCGCGCCCCTGAGCTGTACGGCATGACGGTCGGCGCGATCGCGGACGGCAAGGAGCGCAGCACCTACCGGCTCACGTTCGGCGTGAAGAAGATCGACGTCCGGCCCGGCGGAGTGATCCTCCTGAACGGCAAGCGCCTCAACCTGCGCGGCGCGAGCGTGATGGAGGACGACCGCGTGGAGGGCGGCGCGCTGTCGCAGCGCACGCGCGACCTGCTGATGAACCGACTGAAGAACCTCGGCGCGACGGTCACGCGCTCGCAGTACCCCATGCATCCCGCCTTCGTCGAGGCGCTCGACCGCGCCGGGATCATGTACTGGGTCGACGCGCCCGTCTACCAGATCCCCAACAGCCTCTGGGGGCGCGCGGGCGTGCGATCGCTGGCCCAGCGCGCGGCCACGCTGATGGTCAAGAACAACCTGAACCACCCGTCGATCCTCACCTGGTCGCTCGCCGTCGAGCCGGCCGCGGAGGAGACCGCGCTGGGCGCCTACGCCCCCGGCTTCGTGAGCTACGTGCGCGACGCCTCGCACGCGATCCGCGAGATGGACGACACGCACCTAGTGGGGTTCGACCGCCAGTCGCGGATCGGGGAGCCGCTGACCACTCCGGCCCACCAGTACATCGACGTGCTCGGGGTGAACGACTACTTCGGCTGGTACCGCTCGGTGATCGACAACCGCCCGGACCTCCCCGCCTCCACCACCGCGGACCTGAGCAGGTTCCTCGACCAGGTCCACGAGGCGAACCCGGACCTGCCGCTCGTCATCACCGAGTTCGGCGCCGAGGCGTCCCGCTCCGGCCCGGTCGAGCAGAAGGGCACCTACGAGTTCCAGCGCAAGTTCGTGCTCGACCACCTCGCGATCCACTCGTCCAAGCGGTTCGTGAACGGCTCGATCCACTGGGCGCTGCGCGACTTCCGCGTGCACCAGACCTGGCAGGGCGGCGCGCCGGACTCGTATGCCACGCCGCCGTGGCACAACAAGAGCCTGATCGAGGAGAACAACCACCGCAAGCCGGCGTTCCTCGCCGTGGCGAGGCTGTTTCGCCGCACCAAGCCGCTGCTACCTCGCTAGCCTGCGCCGCCCGTGAAGCGCGTCCTCTTCCTCGTACTGCCGCTCGCTCTGCTCGCTGCCTCCGGCTGCGGCTCGGGCGACGCGTCGCCGCCCGTCGACAAGACGAACCTCCCCGGGTCGGCGCTCAACTGCCTGGAAGCGAACAACATCCCCGCGCGCCAAACCGGCGAGAACGGCGACGAGCTCGTGCTCGACGCCGGTCCGAAGATCGTGTTCTACCTGACCGCGGACGAGGCGATCTCGGAGCAGTTCCGCGGCCGCGGCGAGGGCGCTGAGCAGATCGGCACCGCCCTGCTGTACGTGCCGAAGGAAACCAGCAAAGAGAACGACGACCTCCTGCACGACGTCGAGGTCTGTCTGGCGCGCCTCTAGCGCTGAAGCAGTACCTGGACGGTGTTCTTGCCCTTGTGGAAGGCGGACTCCGGCACCATCACGGAGACCAGCTCGCCCGAGTCACCAACCGCGAGCTTGAAGGTGTTGCCCACCGCCTGGATCGTCCCGTTCACCGCCACCGCGAGGTCGCGCGGGTGCCGGTCGGGGCCGTTCACGCTCGCGACGATGTGTGTCGGGACGAAGCCGGTCGACGGATCTACGTTGTCGTAGTCGCTCGCGTCGGCCAGCTCCACGTCGAGAGGCGGCCCGGCCGCTGACGCCGGCTGCCCGATCAGCTCGGGGTGCGGGCCGATCTCGTAGATCCGCTGTGGGCCGTCGGCGCCCGAGCCGAACAGCCGGTGGTTGCGGGCGATGATCTGCGCCCGCTCGCGCTCGAACTGGGCGGCGGGGATCTTCAGCGTCTGGAAGGTGTTCCGGATCTCGAACCTGAGCGTCTTCCGGTCCTTCACGGTCGGGCTGTAGGCGGACTTCCCGTCCATGTGGACCTTCGGGTCCACGTTCAGGATGTCGAGGATCGTCGGCAGGATGTCGATCGTCTCGACCCACGACCTGTCCACCTTCGCCGCCTTCTGGCCGGGCGCCTTGATAAACAGCGGGATCGGCGCGATCTCGCGGGCGGTCGTCCGGCTCAGGCGGCGCCGCTCACGGGCGTGCGGGAACGCCACGCCGTGGTCCGCGGCCACGACGATCAGCGACTTGTCCCAGAGCCCCTCGGACTTGAGCCGCTTCCAGAGCTCCTGCAGCTCGAAGTCGGCGAAGCCGGTCTGGAGGAAGTGGCGCTGGAGCAGCACGTCGAGCTGCCCCGTGTCCTGGTAGGCCTGGTTCGACAGCGCCGGGACAGCGTCGTTCGGCTGGCGGCGGTACATCCGCCCGGAGGGCAGGTACTGCCACGGCACGTGCGGCATGAGCGTGTGCTTGAAGTTCAGCGCCGGCCGGTGGCCCGGGACGATCCGCTGCATCCACGCCTGGAAGCGAGCCGACCTGCCCCTGTTGAGGTTCGCGCGCGTGTTCACGGCGGAACCCGAGCTGGGCGCCTGCACCTCGGTCTGATCGCCGCCGCCGAAGTTGCCCCAGTTCTCGGACACGCTGGTGAGGTCGTTCTCGATGTCGGGCGGCGACACCACGTGCAGCCACACCAGGCCGAGGTCCTCCGCCATCGACGACAGCCGCTTCGGGTACGCCTCGTCGCCGAGCGCGCTCTTGCACAGGTCACGCGGGCAGACCGAAGTGGCCTCCTCGTCGACGTTCAGCCGGTGCGACTTGGCGAAGATCGTGAAGATGCTGTTCGGGTGGTCCGACGAGATCGGCTGCTTGTCCTTCGCCGGGAGGTTGCCGTCCATGATCGCCGGCTGCGCACGCTCGGTGGAGTCGTAGACCGTGTAGGCGTTGCGGAACCAGGTGGCGTTCGACGCCAGCTCGGCGAAGCCGGGGTAGCGCTTGGTGTCGAGCTTGTCGTTCTGGTCCACCAGCGTGTTCGACGGCAGCTCGTCGAGCAGCACGACCACGATCGGCGCGCGCGACACGCCGCCCACCGACAGGGCCTTCGCCTCGCTCGGGAACGCCAGCTCCGAGATCTGGCCGCTGAACAGGAACAGCAGGAGGAACACGAGCGGGACCGGCGACAGGATGTTGAGGAAGGAGCGCACCGGCTCGGCCCGCGACCACAGGACCGCGGCCGCCGCCCCGATCAGGACCGACAGGACGATCAGCACCGTGTCGGACGAGTCGATCGCCTTCTTCAGCGCCTGCGCGGCGATCAGGACCACGAGCCCGCCGAGGAGAACGGCGTGCGCCACCTGGCGCGCCTCGGGGCCGATCAGCCCGATCAGCAGCTCGATCGCCAGCAGGATCGCCGGCGGCAGCACCACGAGCAGGACCGAGAAGCTGATGATGTCGAAGCCCGAGGAGCCGCGGGCGGCGAAGAACTCGGGGTTGTCCTTCAGCAGGTCGAACAGCGGCTGCGCGACCGCGAACGTCCAGAGGACGGCCAGGTTCAGATACGCCCAGGCGGCGCTCTTCGCCCCCTGCTTCGTCATTACCGCTTCGGGCGCGCGAAGTAGAGCACCCGCGTGCCGGACTCGAGCCGCTCGGAGCGCTCGACCTCGAACGCCTCCTTCAGCGTGCGCTCGAAGTAGTCCAGCTCGTAGTCGGGGTGCAACCCATCGCGCTTGGGCGCCAGCAGCTTCTTCACCATCGGGTCCTCACGGGTGGGGAACTCGATGACGAGCGCGCTGCCGAGCGACGCCAGCCAGTCGATGAACTCCTTCACCGGCACGTTGGCGCTGATCGCGACGTGGTGCACGAGCGCCAGCGCCAGCACTAGGTCCGGCTTGCCGCGGTCCGGCATCGACCTCCGCTCGAGGCCGCGCCAGCCGAGGCCGGGCGACGGGTCGGCGAGGTTCATGGTGAGCGGCAGGATCTGCTCGTTCCCCTCCTCGCGGAGGTCGCGGTAGAGCAGCTCGACCGGGCCCTGGTCGGCGTCGACGGCGATCACAGTCTTCGCGCCCTCGGCGGCGATGCGGGAGTAGCGGCCGTTGTTCGCGCCGATGTCCCAGACGAGGTTCCACTCGCGGCCCTTCGCCACCTCGCGGACGAACTCGTCCTTGCGGCGCGCGTCGTCGTCCGTGTAGCTGTTGCGCTCGCCGTACGCCGTCCACACACCCTCGGGCGGGCTCCAATCGAGCCGCTGCACGAGCTTGCGCATCTTGCGCACGTTGGCGACGAACAGCTCCTTCTTGAAGACGCGCTTGACCTCGTCCTTCACCTGCTGCGGGCGGTCCGCGTAGCGGGCCTCGAGCCGTGCGTGCAGGAAGACGTTCGTGAAGACGCCCTTGCGGAAGCGGTCGCGGAACGACATGAGGTTGCGCATCTGCAACGGCGTGATGCCGTCGATCGCGCCGCGCAGCCAGGGCTGGAAGGGCACGTCCTTCGCCGCCTGGAGCAGCAGCGGATACAGGTAGAGCATGCAGAACTGCCGGTATCCCACCCACGGCTCGCCGTCGCGGAGGCGCTCGAACGAGCCCACGTCCACGAACGTGGGGCGCGCGCCCTTGAACTGCACGTTGTAGGGCGTGGAGTCCTTGAGGACCATGTCGTGCTCGAGCGACGCCAGGAGCAGGTCGAGCTGCAGCAGGGCCGCGTCCTTCAGCATCGAGAACGTCCACTCGTACGGATACGAGACGAACGGGATCCGCTCGTGGCGCAGGATCGCGGCGGGCTCGTGGACGAGGAGCCCGGCCGCGTCGGCGATGCCGTCGGCCCGCTCGGTGCGCACGACCCGCACGCCGTCGAGCAGGCCGGTGGCCTCGAGGGCCTCGAAGTCGCTCAGCCCATCGGGCGAGAGCGCGCGGAAGACGTCATCGCCCGCATAGAAGACTCGGCTCTCGGGATCGCGGAACGACCCGGGCTCCAGCCCGGCGGGCGCGTGCTGAGTGGACACGCGGCGGAAAAGTAGCTGAGGCGGAGAGGTGCCGCGCCTAGGCGGCGTCGGTGCCGCCGGCGGGGGTGTCGGCCTTGGCGGTCTCCGGCTCGTCCTTCTTGATGCGCAGGAAGCGGAGGAGACGGTTCCAATAAAGCTTGGCGGTCACGGCCACGGCGGCGAGTCCACCCGCGATGATCTGCAGGATCATGCTCCCGCTGCCGGGATCCAGGTATGCGAGGACGGTGCTCATTTGCGTGGTCTCTCCGAAAGTTTCGAGGTCGAGAGGGCAGCGCAGGCTAGCAGAGGAAAGGCTTGTGAATCACTTGTAACGCATGCCTGCAACCACTTGTACAACTACCCTGTGCGTCGCCACATGAAGCTCATCATCCAGATCCCCTGCTTCAACGAGGAGGCGGCCCTGCCCGCCACTCTCGCTGACCTCCCGCGCGAGGTCGAGGGGATCGAGACGGTCGAGTGGCTCGTGATCGACGACGGCTCCACCGACCGGACCGTGGAGGTCGCGCGCGAGAACGGCGTGGACCACATCGTCCGGCTCACGAACAACAAGGGCCTGGCGGCGGGCTTCCAGGCGGGGCTCGACGCCTCGCTCAAGCTCGGCGCCGACGTGATCGTGAACACGGACGCCGACAACCAGTACTTCGGCGGCGACATCCCCAAGCTGGTGGCGCCGATCCTCGCCGGCCAGGCCGACATGGTGATCGGCGACCGCGAGACCGACCAGATCGAGCACTTCTCGCCGCTGAAGAAGCGGCTCCAGCGGCTCGGCAGCGCGGTCGTGAGGCGGGCGTCGGGCACCGACGTGCCGGACACCACCTCCGGCTTCCGCTCGTACAACCGCGAGGCGGCGCTGCAGATCCAGGTGGTGTCGAAGTTCACCTACACGCTCGAGTCGATCATCCAGGCGGGCAAGATGGTCGTGGCCGTCGACCACGTCCCGGTGCGCACGAACGAGCAGACGCGCGAGTCGCGCCTGTTCCCGTCGATGTGGGCGTACGTCCGGCGCAATACGGTGTCGATCTTCCGGATCTACACGCTGTACGAGCCGCTGCGCGTATTCATGTTCGCCGCGATGATCACAGGCATTGTCGGCGCGGTGATCTGGGCGCGATTCCTCTACTTCTTCTTCTTCGCGGACGAGCCCGGCTCGCACATCCAGTCGCTGATCCTCGGCTCGACGCTGTTCATCGTCGCGGTGCAGTTCGTCGCGCTCGGCGTGATCGGCGACATCCTCGCCGGCACGCGCGTCCTCCAGCAACGCGCGCTCGAGCGGGTCCGGCGGATGGAGCTGCACCTCGGGGTCGAGCCCTCGCATTACGAGCCGGGTGCGAGGAACACCGGCCAGGCGCCCACCACGGGGGCGGACGCCGGCCGGGCGACCGGCAAGACGGAGGACCGCGAGGCCTTGAAGCTGTGAGCGGCGCGGAGGCCACCGCCACCGAGGTCCCGACCGGCAACACCTTCGACAAGTACGGGTCCTCCAACCCGGTCGTGAGGCGGCTGATGTCCGGCTTCCACCGGACGCTCGACGAGCTGTGGCACGCAGGCGGCGCCGTCATCCGTCCTCGACGTGGGCTGCGGCGAGGGCGTGCTCACGATCGAGTGGGCCGAGCGCCTGGGCGATAGGCGCATCGTCGGCATCGACCTCGAGGACCCGAAGCTGCGCGCCGAGTGGGCGAAGCGCGAGCGGCCGAACCTCGAGTTCCGCGCCGAGGAGGCCACGCGGCTGTCATTCGCGGACAACGAGTTCGAGCTCGCTTCGGCCATCGAGGTGCTCGAGCACGTGCCCGAGCCCGAGGCCACGGTGGCGGAGATGGCGCGCGTGGCGAGCCGGCACCTGCTGGTCTCGGTGCCGCGCGAGCCGCTGTGGCGCGGGCTCAACATGGCGCGCGGCGCCTACTGGCGCAGCCTCGGCAACACGCCCGGACACGTGAACCACTGGTCCAAGCGCGGGTTCGTGTCGCTGCTCTCGCGCTACGGCACGGTCGAGGAGGCCCGCTCGCCCTTCCCCTGGACCATGCTGCTTGTCCGGCTCTAAGGGGTCTTCCTACGGCCGCGGGGCGGCGATCCTGTCGGTGGGGATCGGCGCCACCGGGCTGATCACGTTCGCCTACTTCTCGCTCGCGAGCCACGCGCTGCCCGAGGACGAGTACGGCCGGATCACGCTGCTGTGGTCGGCGGTGTTCATCACCGTGTCGGTGCTCTACCGGCCGGTTGAGCAGCTGCTCTCGCGCACGATCGCCGACCACGACGCACGCGGCGTGCAAGGCACCGAGCACCTGCGGGTGGCGGGGACGATCCAGCTCGGGCTCGGCCTGCTGTTCGTGGTCGTGGCGCTCGCGCTGCGGGGGCCGATCCAGGACGACCTGTTCGCCGGCTCGTCGGCGCTCTACTGGATCCTCGTGGTCGCGGTGCTGGCGTATGCGGCCAGTTACTTCGCGCGGGGCTACCTCGCCGGGCACCGCCTGTTCCCGCTGTACGGCGGCCTCGTCCTGATGGAGGCCACCTCGCGGTGCCTGTTCGCGCTCGCGGTCGCGGTGGGGATCGCGGAGGGCCAGACGGCGGTCGCGCTGGGAATGGCGGCGGCGCCGATCGTGTCGCTGGCCGTGGTGCCGCCGGCGCTGGCTCGGCGGCTCGATCGACAGCGGTCGGAAGCGGCGGATCCGGTGGATCCGGCCGCAGCTCGACGCGGCGGCGCGCGACGAGCCCGCCGCCCGCGAGCCGGAGTTCACGCTTGCGCATGGCACGGGCTTCGCCGCCGCAGTGCTCGTCGTGATGCTCTGCGAGCAGACCTTCCTGAACGCCGGCCCGCTGCTCGTCAAGGCCACCGCGCGCAGCCGGCGGCGCCGCGCTCGCCGGCTTCGCCTTCAACGTGCTCCTGATCGCGCGCGCACCGCTGCAGCTCTTCCAGGCGGTGCAGACCTCGATCCTCCCCCACCTCACCCGTGCCGCGGGCCGGCGGCGAGCGCGACGAGTTCTCGCGCAGCGTGAACGTGACGCTGACCGCGATCGCGGGGTTCGCGGGCATCGTCGCGCTGGTGATGCTCGTCGCCGGGCCGACGGTCATGGACGTCCTCTTCGGCGGCAACTTCGACTACGACCGCGTCGGGCTCGTGCTCGTCTCGCTCGGCATGGGCCTCTACCTGTCGGCCGCGACGCTCAACCAGGCGCTGCTGGCGCACGCGAAGGCCAGGCAATCCGCCACCTGCTGGGCGGCCTGCGCGGTCACGTTCGTGCTCTTCCTCCTGCTCGCGGACTTCGACGACCGCGTGCTCCAGGTGGAGGTCGCGTTCCTGGGCGCGGCGGCGCTCCTGGCGGGTTCGCTCTACGCGCTGTACAGCCGCGCCTGACATCCTGAGCACATGGCCAAGCATCCGAACGTCGGCGAGCCGGCACCGGACTTCGAGCTCGAGGGCACCGGCGGCCGCTTCAAGCTGTCAGACCACCGCGGCGAGCGGGTGGTGCTCCTCTTCTATCCCGGTGACAACACGCCCGTGTGCACGCGCCAGTTCTGCTCGTACCGCGACAACGCCGAGGCGTTCGACGCGCTCGAGGCGACCGTGGTCGGCATCTCCTCGCAGAGCGTCGACTCGCACGAGAGCTTCACGGCCGAGCACGGCCTGAACGTGCCGCTGCTGGCGGACGAGGACGGCAGCGTCGCGAAGGCAGTACGGCGCGCACGCGCCCGTCGTGGGCACGAAGCGGGCGGCGATCATCGTGGACGAGGAGGGCGTCGTGCGCTATCGCCACGACCACATGCTCGGGCTCGACTTCCAGAGCGTCGACGACCTCCGCGAGGCGCTCGACGAGCTGCCCGCTCGTGCGTGACTGACACCCTCACCATCCCCGCCTGGTTCAACGGGCCGCCGACCTCGGGGAACGGCGGCTACACCTGCGGGCGCTTGGCCCAATTGCTCGACGCCGAGGTGGCGGAGGTGTCGCTCCGCTCGCCCCCGCCGCTGGACACGCCGCTGGCCGTCGAGCGCGAGGACGGCCGCGTGACGCTCAAGGACGGCGACACGCTGGTGGCCGAGGGGAAGCCGGCGGACCTCTTGCTGGACGTGCCGGACGCCGTCCCTGCCGACGAGGTGGTGGCCGCGCAGGAGGCCGGGCGCGAGCGGTGGTCGGCGGGCCACCCCTTCCCCACGTGCCTGGTCTGCGGGCCCGGGCGCGAGGACGGGTTCCGGATCTTCCCGGCGAAGCTGCCAGAGCGCGAAGACCTCTTCGCCGCCTCCTGGACACCGGACGAGTCGCTCGGCGACGGCGACGGTCTCGTGCGGCCCGAGCTCGTATGGGCGGCGCTCGACTGTCCCACGAGCGCGGGGGTGGGCAACTGGAACGCCGGGCCGGCCATCGTGCTGGCGAGCCTCACCGCGCGGCTCGGCTGCCCCGTGCAGGTGGGCGAGCCGCACACGATCCTGTCCTGGAAGCTCGGCCAGGAGGGGCGCAAGCGCTGGGGCGCCGCGGCGCTGTACGACTCGGCGGGCACGTTCACGTGCTCGTCTCGCGCCCTTTGGATCGAGCTCAAGGAGTAGCGTCCGCTCTCATGGCCACGCACTACCGGACCTGTCCATTCTGCGAAGCCACGTGCGGTCTCGAGATCGAGACAGAGGGGCGGGAGGTGGTGTCGGTCCGCGGCGACGCCGAGGACGTCTTCAGCCGCGGCTTCATCTGCCCGAAGGCGTACGGGATCAAGCAGCTCCACGAGGACCCGGACCGGCTGACGACTCCGCTGGTGCGTCGTGACGGCGAGCTGGTCGAGGCCACCTGGGACGAGGCGTTCGAGGAGATCGACAGGCGGCTCACGCCGATCCTCTCCGAGCACGGCAGGAACTCCGTGGCGGTCTATCTCGGCAACCCGAATGCCCACAACCTGTCGGCGATCACGCACGGGCCGGCGATGCTGCGCGTGCTCGGAACGCAGCAGATCTACACGGCGTCGACGGTCGATCAGATGCCGAAGCAGGTCTCCTCCGGCCTCATGTTCGGCACGATGCTCTCCGTGCCGATCCCGGACGTGGACCGGTGCGATTACCTGCTGCTCCTGGGCGCCAACCCGCTCGTGTCGAACGGCAGCCTTCTCACCGCGCCGAACATGCGCGGGCGGCTGCGCGCGATCCGCGAGCGCGACGGCAAGGTCGTGGTCGTGGACCCACGCCGGACGCGCACTGCCGAGGAGGCGTCCGAGCACCACTTCATCCGGCCGGGCACCGACGCGCTGCTGCTCGCGGCGATGGCGTGCACGATCGTCGAGGAGGAGCTCGAGGACGTGGGCGAGCTGTCCGAGCACGTGAACGGGCTCGACGAGGTGCGCGCGCTGGTGCGCGAATTCCCGCCGGAGTCGGTGGCGGGCGTCTGCGGCATCGAGGCCGAGGAGATCCGCCGGATGGCGCGCGAGCTGGCCGCGGCCGAGCGCGGCGCGGTCTACGGGCGGATCGGGACCTGCACGCAGGAATTCGGCACGCACGCGAGCTGGCTGGTGGACGTGCTGAACGTGCTCACGGGCAACCTCGATCGCGAGGGCGGCGCCATGTTCACCCGCGCGGCGGCGGGCCAGCGGAACTCCTCGGGGCCGGGTGGCGGCGGGAAGGGCATCAGCTTCGGGCGCTGGCAGAGCCGCGTGCGCGGGCTGCCCGAGTACTTCGGCGAGCTGCCCGCGTCGGCGCTGGCCGAGGAGATCGACACGCCCGGCGAGGACCGTGTGCGCGCCCTCGTGACCGTGGCCGGCAATCCGTTCGTCTCGACGCCGAACAGCGGACGGCTCGAGCGCGCGGCCGAGTCGCTCGACTTCATGCTCGCGATCGACATCTACGTGAACGAGACGACGCGGCACGCGGACGTGATCCTCCCCGCGCCGGAGCCGCTCGAGAAGTCGCACTACGACGTGGCGCTCTACCAGCTGGCGGCGCGGAACGTGGCGAACTTCTCCCCGCCCGTGTTCGAGCGCGAGGGCCCTGCCGAGTGGGAGGTCCTCATGCGCCTGGCGGGGATCGTCGCCGGCCAGGGACCGAACGGCGACGTCACGGCCTTCGACGACATGGTCATCCAGACGCTGATCCAGCGTGAGGTGGGCATGGACGGGTCGCTGGTGGCGGGCCGCGATCCCGGCGAGCTGCTCGCGGAGCTCGAGCCGCGCCGCGGCCCCGAGCGCGTGCTCGACTTCCTCGTCCGCGTGGGCCCCTACGGCGACGGCTTCGGCGTCGACCCCGAGGGCCTGACCCTCGACGCGCTCGAGCGGAGCCCACACGGCGTCGACCTCGGCCCGCTCGAGCCGCGGCTGCCGGACATGCTGCGCACGGCGTCGGGCAAGGTCGAGCTGGCGCCGGAGGAGATCGTCGGCGACATGGACCGGCTGCGCGCCGCGGCGGCGCGCGAGCGGAATGGCGGCTTCGTCCTGATCGGGCGTCGGCAGCTCCGCTCGAACAACTCGTGGATGCACAACCTGCCGGCGCTCGTGAAGGGCAAGGAGCGCTGCACGCTGTACGTGCACCCGGACGACGCCGTGCGGCTCGGGCTCGCGGACGGCGAGCGGGCGAGCGTGACCTCGGCCACGGGTGCGATCGAGGTGCCGATCGAGGTGACCGACGAGATCATGCCGGGCGTGGTGTCGATCCCGCACGGGTGGGGCCACGACGCCGACGGCGTCCGGATGGGCGTGGCGTCCGCGCACGCGGGCGTGAACAGCAACTTCCTCGCGGACGAGTCGATGATCGAGCCGCTGTCGGGGAACGCCGTGCTGAACGGCATCCCGGTCGAGGTGAGCGGGCTAGATGGCCTGGAGCATCGACCCGCCGCAGTTGCGGCAGATCACGTTGGCGGTGTCTGACATCCGCGCGATGGTCGAGTGCGCGCCGCAGTGAGGGCACTCCGAGCGGAGCTCGAAGCGATGCAGGCAGTGGAGGCAGCGGTAGCGGCCGGGAAGGTTCGTGCCGCGCAGCCAGGGCTCGCCGCATGACGGGCATTCCGGGCCTGGCTTGACGGTCTTTTCATCCGCTGTGGACAGAGTGTTCCCCTTGGTAAAGCCTGAGCAACGCTAGCGGCTACCCGCCAGGCGGGCTCCATAACCACGGATCCACGCCTCCGCGTCCATGGTCCGCTTCCCGGCCGGATGAACCTCGCAGAGCTCGAGCGCGCCGCCCATCGCGCCGTAGAGCAGGCGGCCGTCGCGCGCGTCGAGCTCGCCCGGCGACGGCCCCTCCTCGGGCGGCAGGACGGCGCGGACGACGCCGAGCCGCTCGTCCCACGGCAGCTCGATGTAGGCGCCAACGTGCGGCCGCAGCGCGCGCACCCGGCGCTCGAGGAGGTCGGGGGTGAGCTGCGGGTCGAGGAGGCGGTCCTCGGGTCCGATCTTCTCCGCGTAGGTGACGCCGGTGTCGGGCTGGTCCCGGAACGGCGACTCGTTGTCGAGCGCCTCGACGAGCAGCTCGCCGCCGAGCGCCGCGAGCCGGTCGGAGAGCGAGCCGTAGTCGTCGTCCGGATTGATGGCCTCGGGCCGCTGAACGGCGATGGGGCCGGCGTCGAGCTCCGCGATGGGCCGCATGATGGTCACGCCGGTCTCCTCGTCGCCGGCCTCGATCGCGCGCTCGATCGGCGCGGCGCCGCGCCAGCGCGGGAGGAGCGACGGGTGCACGTTCAGCATCTCGTGCTCTGAGAGGAGCGGCTCCCTGATCAGGGCCCCGTAGGCGCAGATGAGAACCGCCTCGGCCCGCGCGGCGGAGATGCGCTCACGCGCCGCCTCGTCGTTCACGTTCTCCGGCTGGAACAGCTCGATGCCGAGCGGCCCGGTCCGCTCCGCCACCGGCGGCGGAGCGAGCTTCCTCCCCCTCCCCCTGGGCGCGTCCGGGCGGGTCACGACAAGCACAGGCCGGTGCGCGCTCACGGCCAGGCGGTCGAGGACCGTGGCGGCGAAGGACGAGGTGCCGAGGTAGACGGTGCGCATCAGGCGGCGACGATGACGTGCAGGACGCGTGGGCCGTGAACGCCCTCGACGCGATCGAGCTCGATGTCGGATGTCGCGGAGGGCCCGGCGACGAACGTGAGCGGCCGGCCGCTCTTCACCGACTCCTCGAGCTTTCGGACCGCCTCCGGAACGAGTCCCACGACCTGATCCTCCCGAACGACGCAGATGTGAAGGTCCGGCACGAGCGACAGAGCCCGCCGGCCCTGCCCCTCTCCGCCGTCGAGGACGAACGCCCCGACCTCGGCGATACCGAGCGCGCAGGCGGTGAGAGCGCCGTCGAGGGCGTCCAGTTCTGGCACTGAAAGAGAGACATCCTCGACGAGCTCCGGCCCCCCGGCCGCACCCCCCTCGGCACCCCCTCCCGGCGCACCCTCCCGAGCACCCCCTCCCGGCGCACCCTCCCGGGCACCCCCGCGGGCGCACCCTCCCGGGCACTCGCTCCCGGCCGCCATTCCTCCGGGAAATCCGCCGGGATCCCGATCCTGCGCGCGCCCGCCTCGCTCGCGATCCGCCCGACCGTCTCCGCGACCTCCGACTCGGCCACCCGGTGCACCGTCGCCCGGTACTCCGCCACTCGCTCGGCGAACACCTTCACGATCTCGTCACGCCCCCGTTCGTCCTCGGTGCGGTAGTTGCGCGGGATGTCGGGCGGCGCGGCGCCCGCGAGGGCCGAACGGATGCGGTGAAGGATGTCGGCCCGCGCATCGCCGCCCGGCCCGGCCGCCGGATTCGCCCGCTCCGCGGGGACCGTGTCGTCCTTATGCCCGTAATGCGGGCCTAAGTACGACACCGTGTCTGCATTCGCCGCGCCCTTGGCAGGCGGGGCACCCCGTTCGGTGTCCGTCCCCTCACCGCCCGTCCCCTCAGCGCCCGCGCCGCGGGTGCGGCGCCACCATTCTCGGAAGCTCTCCTTTGCCGGAAGCGGGAGGTCGCGTGATGTCGTCCAGCCCGCCAGCGGCGGCGGTGCATGCGAGATCTTCGTCCCGAACGGGCGCGCCGCCGTCCGGGCCAACCTCTGTGCTCGCTCGTAACGAACACGGGACGAGAAGGTGTGGAAGAGGGCTCGCATCGTGAGCCGCTCGGGGTCGAGCCGCCGGCGGGAGGCCACCTCGCGGGCGCGCAGGTGGGTCAGGAGCCGCGGGATCTCGATCTTCACCGGGCACACCTCGCCGCAGGCCCCGCACAAGGACGACGCGTACGGCAGCGAGCGCGCGTTCTCGATTCCCTGGAGCTGCGGGGTCAGGATCGCCCCGATCGGGCCCGGATAGACAGAGCCGTACGCGTGTCCGCCCACCCGCGCGTACACCGGGCATACGTTCAGGCACGCCGAGCACCGGATGCACCGAAGTGCCTGCCGGCCCACCTCGTCGGCAAGGGTTTGCACACGACCGTTGTCCAGTAACACGAGATGGAACTCGCGCGGACCGTCGCAGAGGGAACCCGCTCCCTCATCGCCCGCCGTTCGCGCCGCAACCCCGCTCCAAACAGACGTATACGGATTCAGGCGCTCCGCCGTCGACGACCTCGGCAGCAGCTGCAGGAACACCTCCATGTCGCGCCAGGCGGGGATCACCTTCTCGATCCCCATCACGGTCACGAGCACCTCCGGCAGGGTCGTGCACATCCGCCCGTTGCCCTCCGACTCGAACACGCAGACGCTGCCGGTCTCGGCCACGGCGAAGTTCGCTCCGCTCACCCCCATCCGCGCCGAGAGGAACTTCGCGCGCAGGTGCAGCCGGGCGGCCTCGGTGAGCGCCGCCGGGTCGTCGGTCAGGTCATCGGAGCCCAGCTCGCGGATGAAGATGTCCCGGATCTCCGCCCTGTTCCGGTGGATCGCGGGAACGAGGATGTGAGAGGGGAAGTCATCGTCGAGCTGGATGATCAGCTCGGCCAGGTCCGTCTCCAGGGCGTGCACACCGGCCGCCGCGAGATGAGCGTTGAGATCGATCTCATCCGTCGCGATCGACTTCACCTTCACGACCTCGTCCACCCCATGCGATCGCGCAAGCGAGGCAACGATCGAGCACGCCTCATTGCCGTCCTTCGCCCAGTGAACCTCACCGCCCGCCGCACGCACCGACGTCTCGAGCGTCTCGAGAACGGAGTCCAGTCGCAGCAGCGCCGCGTCCTTGATCCCCGCCCCCGCCTCACGCAGCTCCTCCCAGTCCGGCACCTCGTCCACCGCCCGGCCGCGCTTGTCCCGGATCGTCGACGTGGCCCGCGCGAGGTTCGCGCGCAGCTGGCTGTCCGCGAGCGACCGCCGGGCCGCCGCCGGGAAGCCCGTCACGGCCATGGCTCGTCCTCGGTGGAGGCGAGGATCTCGGCGAGGTGGACGGTCCGCACCCCGGTTCGCCCGCGCGACAGGCCGCCGCCGATGTGCATCAGGCACGACGAGTCGACCGCGCACACCACCTCGGCGTGCGTGTCGAGCACGTTGCGGACCTTGTCGGACAGCATCGCGGTCGACACGTCCGCGTTCTTCACCGCGAACGTCCCCCCGAACCCGCAGCACTCGCGCTCGTCGGGGAGCTCGACGAGATCCACCCCTCGCACCGCCGACAGCAGCCGCCCCGGCCGATCGCCGAGCCGGAGGCTGCGCAGGGAGTGACAGGTCGGGTGGTACGTGACCCGGTGCGGGTAGTAGGCGCCCACGTCCTCCACACCGAGCACGTCCACGAGGAACTCGGACAGCTCGTGCACGGGCGGTGCGTTCGCGCCAAGTTGCTCACGCACCATGCCGGCGCAGGATGCCGAGGGCGTCACGACCGCCTCGTACCCCTCGAACACCACCGCAAGCCGGCGTGCGAGGGCGAGCCCCTCGTCGGCGTACCCGCTGTTCAGATGCATCTGCCCGCAGCAGGTCTGCTCCTCGGGGAACTCCACCTCCACGCCGAGCCGGTCGAGCAACCGCACGACCGCCTGCCCGGCGGCCGGGAACAGCGTGTCGCCGAGGCAGGTGACGAAGAGAGCAACCCTCACGTGGAATGAGTTTCCCCCTTCGACTGCGTGGGCAATCCGCTCGCAGCACTCAACGAGGGAGGGCTTTCCGTGTACACGCAGGACTTCAACCCGGTCTCGGACTCACTCGGTCTATCCGCGATCTTCGCGGTGCTGCCCGTGCTCACGCTGTTCGTGCTGCTCGGCGGACTGAAGATGAAGGCCCAGTGGGCCGCGCTCATCTCACTGGCCGTGGCAATGCTCGTGGCGCTGATCGTGTACGGCATGCCGATCGACCAGACCGCCCTGTCCGCCAGCGAGGGCGCCGTCTTCGGCTTCTTCCCGATCATGTGGATCGTGATCATGGCGCTCTGGATCTACAACATGACGGTGGAGACCGGCCATTTCGCGGTCCTGCGGCGCTCGTTCGGCGCCATCTCCGAGGACCAGCGCATCCAGGCCGTGATCATCGCCTTCTGCTTCGGCGCGCTCATGGAGGCGCTCGCCGGGTTCGGAACACCCGTCGCGATCAGCTCGGTGATGCTGATCGGCCTCGGCTTCCGCCCGATCAAGGCCGCCTCGCTCGCGCTCGTGGCGAACACGGCGCCCGTCGCGTTCGGCGCGATCGCGATTCCGATCGTGACGCTGTCCGAGATCACGGGCCTCGACAAGGGTGACCTCGGCGCGATGGTCGGCCGCCAGACCCCCTTCCTCGCCCTGATCGTCCCGCTCATCCTGATCGCGATGGTCGACGGCGCGCGCGGCATACGCCAGACGTGGCCCGTGGCGGTCGTCGCCGGCCTCGCGTTCGCGATCGGCCAGTTCGCCTGCTCGAACTACATCTCGGTCGAGGTCACCGACATCGTCGCGTCGCTCCTCGCGACCGGCTGCATCGTCGGGCTCCTTCAGATCTGGACGCCGGGCGAGCCGCTGATAGCGGACGATGTCCGCCCCACCGGGCGCTTCGACCGCCCGGCCGCGGCTGGTGCGTCGGTGCACAACCCTGCCTTGGAGCAGGAGATCGCGCGCCGCGACGGAACCGGCCGCGACAGCACGGGCGACATCATCCGCGCGTACGCGCCCTACCTGATCATCATCGCCGTGCTCTCGATCGCACAGATCCCGGCGATCAAGAACAAGCTCGCCGAGTCACCGTGGACGACCACGTTCGACTGGCCGGGCCTGAACGTCGTGACCCCGGACGGCGAGGCCGTGAGCAGCCAGACGTTCAACTTCAACTGGCTGCCGGCGGCAGGCACGCTGCTCTTGATCTCCGGCCTCCTCACCATGCCGGTCCTCAGGGTGTCGCCCGCCCGGGCGGTGCGCGTGGTCGTGTCGACGGTGGCTCAGCTGCGCTGGGCGATCGTGACCGTCATGGCGGTGCTCGCGCTCGCGTATGTGATGAACCAGTCGGGTCAGATCATCACGCTCGGCCTCTGGGCCGCAGGCGCGGGCTCGTTCTTCGCGTTCCTGTCGCCGCTGATCGGCTGGCTGGGAGTGGCGGTGACCGGCTCGGACACCTCGTCGAACGCCCTGTTCGGCGCACTTCAGGTCACGGCCGCGAAGGAAAATGGCATGGACCAGGTGCTGCTCGCCGCGGGCAACAGCTCCGGCGGCGTGCTCGGGAAGATGATCTCGCCGCAGAATCTCGCGATCGGGGCCGCGGCGGTGGGCATGGCGGGCGAGGAGGGCGAGCTCTTCCGTAAGGTGCTCAAGTGGAGTCTCCTGCTGATCCTCTTGATGTGCGTGCTCGTGTACCTGCAATCGACAGTGCTGGACTGGATGGTCGTTTAGTGGCGAACCGCTCGCTCCTCGACCGCCTGCGCGGCATCGTCGGGAGCGAGCACCTCGTCACCCACGAGCGCCAGCTCGCCACCTACGCCTCGGACGGGCTGCTCCAGTACGCGGCCCATCCCGTGGCGGTCGTGCTGCCCGGGTCCGCCGAGGAGGTCACGGCCGTGGTGCGCGCGTGCCACGAGGCGGGGGTGCCGTGGGTGGCGCGCGGCGCCGGGTCCGGTCTCTCGGGGGGCGCGCTGCCGGTCGAGGAGGGTGTGCTGATCGCGCTGTCGCGGCTGCGGCGAGTCCTCGAGGTGGATATCGAAAACGGGCGCGTGCTCGTGGAGCCGGGCGTGACGAACATCGCGGTCTCCCAGGCGGTCGCGCCCACGCACTTCTTCCCGCCGGACCCGTCGAGCCAGATCGTGTGCACGATCGGCGGCAACGTGGCCGAGAACTCCGGTGGCGCGCACTGCTTCAAGTACGGCTTCACGACGAACTACGTGAGCGGGCTCGAGGTGGTGCTGCCGGACGGGTCGGTGGTGAAGCTGGGCGGACCCGAGCTCGACCACCCGGGCTACGACCTGGTCGGCGCCTTCGTGGGCTCGGAGGGCACGCTCGGCATCGCAACGAAGATCTGGCTGCGCGTGATCCCGAAGCCGGAGGCATGGCGCACGCTGGTGGCGTTCTTCGCGTCCACGGTGCAGGCCGGCGAGGTGGTGTCGAGGATCGTCGCCGAGGGAATCGTGCCGGGCGCGATCGAGATGATGGACAACCTGTCGATCCGCGCGGCCGAAGGCGCCACGAACGCCGGGTATCCGCAGGACGCCGGCGCGGCGCTCGTGGTGGAGCTCGACGGCTCCGAGGCCGAGTGCGATGTCCGCTTCGAGCATGTGAAGGAGCTGTGCGCCGAGGCCGACAGCGTGCGCGTGGCCCAGGACGAGGCCGAGCGCGACCTGATCTGGCGCGCGCGCAAGGCCGCGTTCGCGGCGATGGGCCGCATCGCCCCGAACTACTACGTGCAGGACAGCGTGATTCCGCGAACGGCGCTGGCCGACGTGCTCGGTCAGATCGAGCAGCTGGCGGCGGATCACGACCTTCAGGTGGCGAACGTCTTCCACGCCGGCGACGGGAACCTGCACCCGCTTGTCTGTTACGACGGGTCGAAGCCCGGCGAGGCCGAGCGCGCGGAGGAGCTCGCGGGACTGATCGTGCAGGCGTGCGTGGACGCCGGCGGCTCGATCACCGGCGAGCACGGCGTTGGCGTCGACAAGAAGCGCTACATGCCGGCGATGTTCGACGAGCCGGACCTCGCCACGTTCCAGCGGCTCCGGTGCGCGTTCGACCCGGACGGCCGCGCGAACCCCGGCAAGGTCATGCCCACGCCCCGGCTGTGCGGCGAGGTGCCCGGCCCCTACCGCCGGCACCCGCTCGAGCAGGCCGGGCTGGCGGAGCGATTCTGATGGCCGTGGCCACGCGCGGACCCGCAACGCGAGAGGACCTCGCCGCGGCGCTCGCGGAGGCGGGCGAGGCCGGCACGCCGGTCCGCTTCAGGGGCGGCGGGACCAAGCAGGCCTGGCCGCCCGCGGCGCCGGAGGGCGCGATCGAGCTGTCCACCGCCGGGCTCACGAAGATCGTGGAGCACAACGCGGGCGATCTGACCGCGGTGCTCGAGGCAGGCGTGCCGCTGGCCGAGGCGCAGGCGCTGTTCGCAAAGGAGGGCCAGCGGCTCGCGCTCGACCCGCCGCTGGGCGGCGCCGGCGGCGACGAGGCCGCCGCCACGATCGGCGGGGTGGTCGCCACCGGCGACACGGGCCCGCTCCGCGGCCGCTACGGCGGGCCGCGCGACCTGGTCGTGGGCATGCGCGTGGCGCTGTCCGACGGCACGCTCGCCAAGAGCGGCGGGAAGGTGATCAAGAACGTGGCCGGCTACGACATCGCGAAGCTGTTCGGCGGCTCGTTCGGCACGCTGGGCGCGATCGTGGAGGTGTCCGTGCGCCTCCACCCGGTGGCGCCGGACACGGCGACGGCCGTGGGCGAGGCGAACAGCCCCGAGGAGCTCGCGCGCGGCGCGCTCGCCATCGGTGGATCGCCGCTCGAGCACCACGGCGTCGACATCGCCTGGAACGGCGGACGCGGGCGCGTGCTGGCCCGCTTCGCCGGCGCGGTGCCGCGGCCCCAGGCGGAGGCGGCCGAGAAGCTCCTGCGCGCCGAGGGGCTCGCCACGGAGATCGTGGACGAGGACGAGCCGCTGTGGGACGAGCAGCGCGCGGCGCAGCGCGGACCGCTCGTCGTGAAGGTGTCCGGTCTCCCCACGGGGATCGCGAACCTGGCCCGCGCCGCGGACGAGACCGGCGGCTCGCTGGTGGGCCGCGCGGCGCTCGGCCTGTCGTGGGTGCGCTTCGAGGAGCCGAGAGCGGAGGCCGTGGAACGGCTGCGGCGCGAGTTCGTGGCCGTGGTGCAGGATCGCCCGGCGGATCTGGACGTGGACCGGACCGGTCCGATCGACCCAGGCGTGAGCGAGCTGATGCGGCGCGTGAAGGAGCGCTTCGATCCCGCCGGGGTGTGCGTGTGAGCGGCTACGACGCCACGCGGGCGCCCGAGCTCGACCTGATCGGCGACTGCGTGCACTGCGGCTTCTGCCTCCCGACGTGCCCGACATACGTGCTGTGGGGCGAGGAGATGGACTCCCCGCGCGGCCGGATCGTGCTGATGAAGGAGGGCCACGAGGAGATCTCGGCGCCGATGGTGGAGCACCTGGACCGCTGCCTCGGCTGCATGGCCTGCGTGACGGCGTGCCCGTCAGGGGTTCAGTACGACAAGCTGATCGAGGACGCGCGGCCGCAGATCGAGCGCAACTTCGAGCGGCCGCCGCTCGAGCGGGCGCACAGGCGGATGATCTTCGAGCTGTTCACGCGGCCAGGCCGGCTGCGGGCGCTGGCGCCCGCCGCGGCCGCAGCGCACAAGCTCGGCCTCCCCCGCCTCGCCCGGCGACCGCGCGTGCGGAAGCTCGCGCCCCGGCTCGCGGCGATGACCGCGATGACGCCGGACGCGTCGCTGAAGCGCTCGCTCACGCGGCTGCCGGAGCGGTTCGAGGCGCGCGGCGAGCAGCGCGGCACGGTCGCTCTGCTTCAGGGCTGCGTGCAGCGCGTGTTCTTCGGCCACGTGAACGAGGCCACCGCGCGCGTGCTCGCCGCCGAGGGCTTCGAGGTGCACGTGCCGCGCGACCCGCGCTGCTGCGGGGCGCTGGCGCTCCACGCCGGCGAGGACCCGGACGCGCAGGAGCTGGCCAGGGCGACGATCGACGCCCTCGAGGATTACGACACCGTGATCGTGAACGCAGCAGGCTGCGGCTCCGCGATGCGCGACTACGGCCACGTGCTGCGCGACGACCCCGACTGGGCCGACCGCGCCGCGCGCTTCTCAGAGCGGGTGCGCGACGTGTCCGAGTTCCTGGCCGAGGCCGGTCCGCGCGCCGAGCGCCGCCCGGTCGAGATGAGGGTGGCCTACCACGACGCCTGCCACCTGGCCCACGCGCAGGGAGTGCGCGAGCAGCCCCGCGAGCTCCTCCGCGGCATCCCCGGCTTGGAACTGCTCGAGCCCGACGAGTGGCAGATCTGCTGCGGCTCCGCGGGGATCTACAACCTCGTCCAGCCCGAGCCCGCGGCCGAGCTGGGCGAGCGCAAGGCGCGCAACCTGCTCGACACGGGCGCCGAGGCCGTGGCCGCCGGGAATCCGGGCTGCGCACTGCAGATCACCGCGCACACGGAGCGGCTCGGCCGCGCCCTGCCGGTGCTCCACCCGATGGAGCTGCTGGCCCGCTCGATCGCGCAAGTGCGGTAGCGCCCAGCTCCCAATATGGGGAGTCCTCCCGATGCGCGGAGGGCGACCTCGGACGTACCGTCGGGTCCAGTCCGACTCGCATTCCGATTGGAGGACCCATGCCGCGCTACGTCGTCGAACGCACCTTTCCTGAGGGTCTGGACATACCGGACGGGCGTGAAGGCGCCGAGCTGTGCATGGGTGTTGTCGATCGGAATGCCGAGTCGGGCGTGACCTGGGTCCACTCATACGTGAGCGCCGATAGGGCGAAGACGTTCTGCGTCTATGACGCGCCGGCTCCGGAGGCGGTCAGGAAGACCGCCGCCCGCAACGACCTCCCGATCGACCGCATCACCGAGGTGCGCGTGCTGGACCCGTACTTCTACATGGGAGGTCGGTGGTGACGAGGTCGCCCGTCGTCCTCGCCGTCGCGGTCGCGGCCCTGCTCACGGGCCTTTCTTCGTTGCCAGCCGCGGCCTCGGCAAACGAGATCCCGGTCACGAGCTTCGAGGACAACAATCTCGACGATGGCCAGTGCACGCTTCGCGAAGCGCTGACCGAGACGAGCGGCGCGACGGGCAACGGAGACTGCGCTCCGGCCGGTGGCAGCTTCGACACGATCCGGCTGCCGGCGGGAACGTATTTGACATCGCGCTTCGAAATGGCCGTTCAACCGGTGCGGCGGCTCACGATCGCGGGTGCCGGAGCCGCCATCACGACGATCACGCCCGGTGACTATTTCCGGACGACCAGGCGCTTTGGGATCGCCGCGTCGGCTCAAGTGACCATGCAGGACCTGACGATCGCGAACGCGGAGTCGTCGGCTGTCGGCGGCGACGGCGGAGCGATCAAGAACGACGGCCATCTGACGATTCTCCGCTGCGTGTTCAAGGACAACCACACGGGCCGAGGAGTCGACGGGCAGGACGCGGCCGGTGCGCCGAGCAACGGCGCCGGCAACCCCGGCGCCGGTTTCTCTGCCGGCAGGTCGGGCGACGGTGGAGCGATCTGGAATTCGGGATCGCTCACCGTTCGTGACAGCACCTTCTCAGGCAACTACACGGGCGACGGAGGCGACGGCGGCGACGGCACGGGCGGCGCCGGCCATTTCGGCACCGGAGCCGCCGGCTTCAACGGCGGGAGCGGGACCGGGGGCGCCGCCGGAGAGGCCGGCGCAGGGGGCGCGATCTTCAGCACCGGCGACCTGACGATCGAGCGAACCCTCTTCACGACCAACCACACGGGTCACGGCGGAGCCGGTGGGGACGGCACCGGAGGAAGCGGCGGCACCGGCGGCGCCTTCAGCTTCACGGGTGGACAGGGCGGTTGGGGACCGCCGCCCATGGACGCGACGGCGGCGCCGGTGGCGCCGTGGCGGTAGTGGGAGCCGCGGACGGCATGCTCGCGATCGCGGACAGCACGTTCGTGGAGAACCACACGGGCGACGGGGGCATGGGCGGCGTCGCGACGGGCGGCCAGGGCGGCCAGGGCGGAGGTGGCGGCATCGGGATGGGCGGAACCGGCGGGACCGGGGGCAACGCAAGCGGCGGCGCTGGAGGCACCGGCGGCAAGGGCGGCGCGCTCGCGATCCTCCTGGCGCCCCCGGAAGAGATCACGGTGAGCTCCAGCGTCTTCGAGGGCAACGCCGCCGGGTCGGGAGGCGACGGATCGCCGAGCACGGGCGGGCCCGGCGGGCCCGGCGGCGCGGCGGCGTTCCCCGGCGCGGCCGGGTCGGCCGGCTACGGAGACAATTCCGCCGGGGGCTACGGCGGCGACGGGGGCGCGATCAGCTCCAACGGGGCTCCTGTCCTCACGAACGTCACCTTCACGCGGAACGCCGCGGGCAGCGGCGGCGACGGCGCGGATGCCCCGTCGCCGGGTACGCCGGGCGCATCCACCGCCGGCGGTTGGTCCGGGCGCGGGGGCAACGGCGGCGCCGTCGAAGCGGACAGCCCCGACGCGAACCACATCACCGTGAGCTCCAACTCTGTCGGAGCCGCGGGGTCGCCCGGTTCGGGCCCGATCCCGGGGACGCAGTTGGGCATCGGCATCGGCGGCGGCCTGATGGGCGGGTTCCGGTGGCAACTCCGCAACTCGATCGTCGCATCCAACAACGGCGGCAACTGCACGGGCATCTCCCCACCGGACGGCGCGCATAACGTGGTCTTCCCACAGTCCGATTGCTCCGGGACAAACGCGGATCCGCATCTCGCCGGGCTCGCCGACAACGGCGGCCCGACGAGGACGCAGGCACTCGGCCCGGGCAGCGCGGCCCGCGAACTCGTGCCGGCCGCGGGCGCCGACTGCGCACCGGTGGACCAGCGTGGTGTGAACCGGCCGCAGGTGGCCGCCTGCGACGCTGGCGCCTACGAGGCCAGCCCGCCGTCGGCGACCACCGGCCCGGCGAGCTCGGTCACGGAGACGGGCGCACTGCTGGCGGGGTCGATCAACCCCAACCTGCGCTCGACGACGTATCGCTTCGAGTTCGGACCGACCAGCGGATACGGCAAGTCGACGAGTCCGGCCGACGCAGGAGCCGGCGAGAGCCCGGTCGGCGTCGCGACAGACCTGTCCGGCCTGAAGCCATCGACGACCTACCACTACCGGCTGGTCGCCTCGAACTCCGACGGGACGTCGAACGGCGCCGATAGCACCTTCACCACGCACCGCGACTCCACCGTCCCGCGCATCCGCTCGGCGTCCCTCAAGCCGTCCAGGTTCAGGGCGAAGAAGGGGGCGAAGCTGAGGTACGTCCTGTCGGAGGCCGCACGCGTATCCGCGACGGTCGCGCGAGTGCGCCGCGGCCACCGTGCGAAGCGAAGCGCGAGGTTCGCGATGAAGGGCCGGGCCGGAGCAAACACCCGGCGGTTCCGAGGCGTGTTCAAGCGGAGACCGCTGAAGTCGGGCCGCTACCGCCTGACACTCGTGGCATCTGACGCGGCCGGCCACAGGTCGCCCCCGAAACGGCTCTCGTTCACCATCGTGCCCACCCGGCCCTACGCCACCGGCCACTCGTGCACGGGCTCGTTGCCGTGCATGTGGTCGCGGTAGAGCACCGTCATCCGCCGCAGCGCCTCGAGGCGGTCGAGCTTCTCGTCCTCGTACAGCTTGTGGAAGGTTGCAGCCTGCCAGGCCGCGCCGTTCTGCATCGTCACGCAGCGGCGCTCGATGATTCCGAGCAGGCGGTCGCGGTCGGCGGCGGCTACGCCCGCGTCCTCCAGGCCGGCGTGGGCCGCCGGCAGCAGGCGGCGCAGCACCAGCTCGGACACGGGCACCTCCCCCACGTCCGGCCAGTACACGCGAGCCTCGATCCCGTCGCGGGCGGCTGAATGGAAGTTCTCCTCGGCGGCGGAGAACGACATGCGGGTCCACAGCGGCCGCTCCTCGGCCACGAGCGCTCGCACCAGGCCGTAGTAGAACGCCGCGTTCGCGCAGATGTCCACAACGGTCGGCCCCGCCGGCAGCAGGCGGTTCTCCACGCGCAGGTGCGGCCGTTCGCGGACCGTGTCGTAGATCGGCCGGTTCCAGCGGTAGATCGTCCCGTTGTGGAGCTTCAGCTCCGCGAGCGTCGGGGTGCCGCCGCGCTCGATCACGTCGACCGGGTCCTCGGCGTCGCACTCCGGCAGGAGCGCCGGGAAGAAGCGCACGTTCTCCTCGAACAGGTCGAAGATCGACGTGATCCAGCGCTCGCCGAACCAGACGCGCGGCCGCACGCCCTGGGCCTTCAGCTCCTCGGGCCGGGTGTCGGTGGCCTGCTCGAACAGCGCGATGCGCGTCTCGCGCCACAGCTCGCGACCCCAGAAGAAGGGCGAGTTCGCGCCCACGGCAACCTGCGCCGCCGCGATCGTCTGGGCGGCATTCCAGTGGCTCGCGAAGCCCTCCGGGTCCACCAGTTGGTGCAGCTGCACGCTCGTGCACGCCGCCTCGGGGGCGATCGTGTCGACGAAGGTCGACAGGCGCTCCACGCCGTTGATCGAGATCTCGAGGTCCTCGCCACGTGCGGCGAAGATCTGCTCGTTCAGGTGTGAGTAGCGATGCCCCGCGCTGAACGCCTCGGCGTTCAGGTGCTCCTCCCGGACCGTCGGGAGGATCCCGATGACCATCATGTGCGCGCCCACGGCCGTGGAGCGCTCGTCGGCGCGGTTGAGACTCGCCCGGACCGCGTCCTCCAGCTCCGTGAACACGTCGCCCTCGAGCAGCCGCGGCGGCACGTTGATCTCGATGTTGAACTGGCCGATCTCGGTCTGGAAGTCCGCGTCCGCGATCGCCTCGAGCGCGCGGGCGTTCGCCATGGCCGGGTCGCCGGCCTCGTCGGTCAGGTTCAGCTCGATCTCGAGGCCGAACGAGCGGCGGTCCGAGTCGAACCGCGACTCGCGCAGCATCCGCGCGAACACGTCCAGGCAGGTGCGCACCTTCTGCCGGTAGCGCTGGCGGTCCTCGCGAGAGAAGACAGTGGCTTCGACCTCCTGTCCCACGGCGTGACTCTATCCTCGGCCGTTCATGTCCACGCAGTACATCTTCACCATGTACAAGCTTTCCCGGGTCCACCCGCCCGACAAGCGGGTTTTGGACGACATCTCGCTGTCCTTCCTCCCGGGAGCGAAGATCGGCGTGCTGGGGCCGAACGGCTCGGGCAAGTCCACCCTGCTCCGCATCATGGCCGGGCGCGACACGGACTTCCGCGGCGACGCCCAGCTCGCGCCCGGCGCGACCGTCGGGCTCCTCGAGCAGGAGCCGCAGCTCGACCCGGACAAGGACGTGCGCGGAAACGTCGAGGACGGCGTGCGCGGGCTCCGCGACATGCTCGACCGCTTCAACGAGCTGGCCGCCAACTATTCGGACGAGACCGCCGGCGAGTTCGCCCGCCTCCAGGACTCGATCGACGCCGCCGACGCGTGGAACCTCGACACCACGCTCGAGATCGCCATGGACGCGCTGCGCCTGCCGCCACCCGACGCTGATGTCGAGACGCTCTCGGGAGGCGAGCGGCGCCGCGTGGCGCTCTGCAGGCTGCTGCTCGCCGCGCCCGACCTGCTCCTCCTCGACGAGCCCACGAACCATCTCGACGCCGAGTCGGTGGCCTGGCTCGAGAAGCATCTCGAGGACTACAGGGGAACGGTCGTGGCCGTCACCCACGACCGCTACTTCCTCGACAACGTGGCCGGCTGGATCCTCGAGCTCGACCGCGGCCGAGGGCTTCCGTTCAAGGGCAACTACACCGCCTGGCTGGAGCAGAAGCAGGAGCGGCTCGCCCACGAGGAGCGGCGCGAGCAGGCGCGCGCCCGGACGATCGCGCGCGAGCTCGAGTGGGTGCGCGAGTCGCCGAAGGGCCGGCGCACGAAGGCGCGCGCCCGCCTGAACCGCTACGAGGCGCTGCTCGCCGAGGAGAAGAACGTCAAGCTCGACCAGGTTCAGATCCACATCCCGGCCGGCCCCCGGCTCGGCTCCGTGGTTCTCGAGACGGACGACGTGCGCAAGGGCTTCGGTGACCGCCTTCTGATCGAGGACCTCTCGTTCACGCTTCCGCCGGCCGGCATCGTGGGCGTGATCGGGCCGAACGGCGCCGGCAAGACAACCCTGTTCCGCATGATCGTCGGCGAGGAGGAGCCG
Source organism: uncultured Thermoleophilaceae bacterium (assembly GCA_963808875.1). Taxonomy (GTDB): domain Bacteria; phylum Actinomycetota; class Thermoleophilia; order Solirubrobacterales; family Thermoleophilaceae; genus JACVRW01. The sequence continues at coordinate 499,204 of CAWEHM010000007.1, read as the reverse complement.
GACGCCGGCGACCTGCGCCTGGGCGAGTCGGTCGAGCTGGCCTACGTGGACCAGTCGCGCGACGCGCTCGACCCCGACAAGACCGTCTGGGAGGAGATCTCGGACGGCTACGACCAGATCAAGGTCGGCGACCGCGAGATGAGCTCACGCGCCTATGCGGCGGGGTTCAACTTCCGCGGGTCGGACCAGCAGCGGAAGGTGGGCGCGCTGTCGGGCGGCGAGCGCAACCGCGTGCACCTGGCGAAGCTGCTCCGCCGCGGCGGCAACCTCCTGCTGCTCGACGAGCCGACGAACGACCTCGACGTGGACACGCTCCGCGCGCTCGAGGAGGCGCTCCTGTCGTTTGCCGGCTGCGCGGTGATCATCTCGCACGACCGCTGGTTCCTTGACCGCGTCGCAACCCACGTCCTCGCCTTCGAGGGTGACTCGCAGGTCACCTGGTTCGAGGGCAATTTCGAGGCATATGAGGAGAACCGAAGGGCTCGCCTGGGTACTGAGGCAGACAGGCCACATCGGATCACCTACAAGAAGCTGACGAGGACGTGATGACATGCAGGTCAGGGCAACGCAGGAGGACCGCTACGACGAGGTTCTGACGGATGGCGCGATGGCGCTCGTGGGACGCCTCCACGAGGAGCTGGACGCGCGCCGCCAGGAGCTGCTCGAGGAGCGGCTCGACCTCCAGTCCCGGCTCGACGCCGGCGAATCGCTCGACTTCACGACCGCGCCGGAGGACTTCACGGTCGCCCCGGTCCCCGACGCGCTCCAGAACCGGCGCGTGGAGATCACCGGGCCCACCAGCCGCAAGATGGTCATCAACGCGCTCAACTCGGGCGCTCGCGGCTTCATGGCGGATTTCGAGGACTCCAACTCGCCCTACTGGAGCAACATGATCGAGGGCCAGGTGAACCTGGCCGACGCGATCCGCGGTCAGATCGAGCACGACGAGAAGGACAAGCACTACGAGCTCGAGGACAACCCGGCGGTGCTGCACGTGCGGCCGCGCGGGCTGCACCTGCCGGAGACCCATCTCCAGCTCGATGGCCAGCCGGTGGCGGGCGCGTTCGTGGACTTCGGCCTGTACGTGCACCGGAACGCTGCGGCACTCCTCGAGCGCGGCTGGGGGCCGTACTTCTACATCCCGAAGCTCGAGTCGCAGCAGGAGGCGGCGCTGTGGCGCGACGCGTTCGTGATCGCCGAGGAGGAGCTCGGCCTCGACCGCGGCACGATCAAGGCCACGGTCCTGATCGAGACGATCCCGGCCGCGTTCTGCATGGACAGCATCCTGTACGAGCTGCGCGATCACGCGGCGGGACTCAACGCCGGGCGCTGGGACTACATCTTCTCGGTGATCAAGCGGTTCCGGGCGCGTGACGAGTTCGTGACGCCGGACCGATCCGCCGTGACGATGACCGTCCCGTTCATGCAGGCCTACAGCGACCTGGTCGTCAAGACCTGCCACGCCCGCGGCGCGCACGCGATGGGCGGCATGGCGGCGGTGATCCCGTCACGAACCGACGAGGAGGCCAACAAGAAGGCCTTCGAGGCGGTGCGCGACGACAAGCAGCGCGAGGCCGAGAGCGGCTTCGACGGCACGTGGGTGGCGCATCCCGACTCGGTGCCGGTGGCGATGGACGCGTTCGACGAGGTGCTGGGTGACCGGCGCAACCAAGTGGAGAAGCAGCGCGACGACGTATCGGCCTCGGCCGATGCCCTCCTCGACGTCGCGTCCACCCCGGGCTCTCGCACTGAGGAAGGACTCCGGTCGAACGTGAACGTGGGCATCCAGTACCTGTCCTCCTGGCTGCGCGGAAACGGCGCCGCCGGGATCTACGGCCTGATGGAGGACGCCGCGACGGCCGAGATCGCCCGCGGCCAGGTGTGGCAGTGGATCCACCACGGAGCCGAGCTGGACGACGGCCGCACGGTAACACCCGAGCTGGTGCGCGAGCTGGCCACCTCCGAGCTGGAGAAGATCCGCGAGGAGATCGGCGACGACGAGTGGTTCGAGAAGGAGGGCCGCCCGGACCTCTCCCGCTCACTGTTCGAACGAGTCGCCCTGAGCGACGACTTCGTGGAGTTCCTGACCCTGCCGGCCTACGACGAGCTGCTGAAGCTGGAGCAGCAGAGCGGCGACAGCCCGGCCGGCTAGTGCAGCTGGGGCAGAACCTCTTCGCCAAAGAGCCGTACCTGTTGAACCAGATCGGGCAGGCCCGCTACCTCGCGGCCCGCCCACGCATCGAGTGTGAAGGGGTCGGTGAAGGAGACGAGCGCGTGGTTCAGCCCGGCCGGCGTGTAGGCACGGGTGAGCCATCGTGCCCAGTCGTCGGGAGTGCCGGCGACCATGATCCGGTCCACGACGGCGTCCGGGGTGACCTCGAGCGCCCGGTCGATATCGCCCTTCGCGAAGGCGGCGTTTAGGGGCTCCACGTCCTCGGGGTCGATGCCGTGCCGCTCGAGGAGCGCCGGCGGCATCGAGGGGATGTAGAACGCCGCCAGGATGCGGCCGGCACGGCGCGCGACGTCGGGGTCGGGGGCGATCGCACCGAGCAGCGAGTCCCCCATGTCGAGCGCACTGGCAACGCGGCCCGCTCGCTCTGCCCCGACCTCAAAGTGATGTACGGCATAGCGCAGGGCGTCGTCTGAGTAGGCGCAGGCCGTATGAAGGCCGTCGGCGATCTCGCCCGCGAGCTCCATCGACCGGGGCCCGCCCATGGCGCCGATCATGAGCGGAACGCGCTCCTGCACCGGCCGCGCCGCAGTGGTGACGCCCGAGTAGCGGAAGAAGTCTCCCTCGAAGTCGATCGAGCCCTCGTCGAGAAGCGTGCGAATCACGCCATGAGCTTCACGCAGCCGCGCCATCGGCCGGCTCCCGCGCCACTCGATCCCGTACTGGTCGAGCATGGCGAGATTCCCGATACCCAGGACGACCTCCGCGCGGCCGTGACTCAACTCGTCGAGAGTCGCGGCGAGCTGAGCCACGTACGTCGGATCGCGCATGTAGACAGGGGAGACGCACGGACCGAGGCGAATTGTCTCGGTCCGGCCCGCCACAGCCGCGAGGACCAGCCAGGCGTCCTTGTGGTAGATCTCATCGGCGCTGTAGCAGGCATAGAAGCCAAGCTCGTCCGCGGCCTGTGCTGCCGCGACCAGCTCTTCCGCGGGCTGCTCCGGGATTAGCTGCAGGCTCACCTTCATCTGCGAGCGAGCCTAACCCGGCTGCCAGGAGATGGCTCGGGCCTCCAGGGTGGCCATGAAGGGGTCCTTCCCTTCGAGAAGCAGAGCGGCGACGGCTCCGCCGCCGGCGAGCTCCGCTTCCAGGGCTTCGCGCCCGATTCACAGCTCCGTGACTCCGGCGGACGGCCCGGCCGCCATGCGGCACGGCCGGGACGGCCGCGGACCTGACCATCCGTCCTTCCCTCCGCAGATCCGTTCGAGGACAACTGGGACCCCGCCGATCGTGCAGGACTTGTAGCGGGTGGCACCTCACGTCGAGGAAGCCGTCCCGCAAGAAGCCTCGGTGGGTTCGGCGATAAGGGGTCTGACCCCTCGCACTTCACGGTGGTCGGGATTTGGTGCGAAAAACGCCACGATTCCCTACCACCGTCGGCTAAGCGCTTCCGCGGAAGCGCCTAAATACCCGAATGGGGTACAGATCCGGGGGTCCAGGAGAGTGCTCGGGCCTCGAGCGAGGCCATGAACGCCTCTTTTCCTTCGATGTAGGCGAGCCGGTCTTCTGGATGATCCGCCACGAGCCTGCCTTTCAGTGCTCCGTAGTCCGCCGCCTCGTCGGGATGTGTCCGGAGGAAGTCGCGGACGGCCAGGTGGCGCTGCTCGTGCGCGCTTCCTGATTCGCACACGTGCAGGTGGTGCGTGCGCGGGCGCTCGGCGGGCAGCGCGAAGAGGTGGAAGTCCGGGAACGCGGGGTCGGGGACGAAGAGGTAGGCGAGCCGCTCGAGCGGCTGTCGGTACGGATCCAGCCCGGCGATCCGCGCGACCGACATCTGCAGGTCGATGATCGGCTTCGCCGCGAGGCCCGGCACGGCGGTCGATCCCACGTGGTCCAGCCGCACGGCGACCTCGCCGAGCGCATCGGAGATGCGGCGCATCTCCGCGTCGGCCTGCGCCGCCCAGTCCCGGTCGTAGTCCACGATCCGGATCGCCGGGTCGAACCGGTCGTCGAGTGAGGGGTGGCGCCGCACGCGGCGGCGCTAGGCCGCTTCTTCGCCGGCCCGGTCGCCTTCTTCCCGGGCCCGCTCGGCCTCGCGGAGCTCGCGCAGCGCTCGCTTGCGCTCGTCGCGGGAGGTGCGGTCCAGGATCAGCACGCCGTTCAGGTGGTCCATCTCGTGCTGGATCACTCGGGCCTCGAGCCCGGACGCCTCAACGAGACGGGTCTCCCCCTCCTCGTCCAGCGCCCGCACGCGGACGTACACCGGGCGCTCCACGTCGACGGTGATGCCGGGGATCGACAGGCAGCCCTCGTCGAAGACCTCCTCGTCGTTGCTGTGCCACTCGAGCTCGGGGTTGGCGAGCGCGACCAGCGGCGCGTCGGGGCCGACGCGGTAGACGAGGAGCCGCTGCGAGATGCCGAGCTGCGGCGCGGCCAGGCCGACGCCGTATGCGTCGCCCATGATTCCGGCCATCCGCGAGACCTGCTTGCGGAGCGAGTCGTCGAAGCGGTCGACCGGCGTGGCCTTCGACTTCAGGACCGGATCGCCGAGCTTGCGTATGAAGGACATCGCCGCGACACGGCGCGCCTCGGCCTCGGGATCGAGCTTCGGCGCATCCTCCTCGGGATGCTCCTCCGAATGCTCCTCGAGCGTCTCCTCCGCCACGACCTCGTGCTCGTCCGCCATGCCAGCCGAGTCTAACGCCGGACGGGAGCAGCGTTGCTTACTGAGGGTCCACGTCAACCGCGAAGCTCGCGGCCTGGTGCTCGCGCATCGCTGCGACGGTCTCGACGGCCTCGCGGACCGCGGCGATCGCGCTCGTCCGGTCCTGAGAGCGGATCACGAGCTGGGCGCGGTGGCGCGCCTGGCGGCGGAAGAGCGGCGCCGGGCCGAGGGCGGGCACGCCCGCCGCGGACACTCGCTCGCGGATGGCCTTCGCCGCTTCGAGCTCGGGGCCCTCGTCGGTCGACGAGCACACCACCCTGATCAGGTGTCCGTGCGGCGGGTAGCCGAGCAGCTCGCGGCGGCCTAGCTCGGTCTCGAGGAACCCGTCGGCGTCGTGGCGGGCCGCGAAGCGAAGCGCCTCGGCGGTCGGGTTGAGCGCCTGCACGATCACGCGCCCGCCGCGCTCGCCGCGCCCGCTGCGGCCCGCGAGCTGGGCCACCAGCGCGAAGGTGCGCTCCTCGGCGCGGAAGTCGGGGAACCGAAGCGTCGCGTCCGCGTCCAGCACCACACCGAGCGTCACGTCCGGGAAGTCATGGCCCTTGGCGACCATCTGGGTGCCCACGAGCACGCCCGCGTCGGCCTCGTCGAACCGGCGCAGCACCGTGGCCACCCCGGCGGCGGCTGCCACGTCCGAGTCGAGCCTGAACACCGGCAGCGGCGCCACCAGCTCCTCCAGCTCGCGCTCGAGCTGCTCGGTGCCCGCGCCGTGGCGAGCCACCGACGTGGAGCCGCAGTCCGGACAAACGCGCGGCCCCGGCTCGCGGTGGCCGCAGTGGTGGCACGACACCTCGTCGAGCGCGCGGTGCAGCACCAGGGTGACGTCGCAGTGCGGGCACTCCCACACGCGCGCACAGGTGCGGCATGACAGGAAGTTCGACCATCCGCGTCTGTTCAGCAGGACGATCGCCTTCTCGTTCTGGCGGCGCACGCGGTCGAGCGCCTCGCGCGTGCGCTCGTGGAGCGGCCCGTCGACGCCGGCCATCCCCACGAGCTCCACCGGCGGCAGCTCGCGGCCGTCCACCCGCGACGGCAGCCGGATCCGCTCGTAGCGGGCCATGCTCTCCGGGCGCGGCGTGGCGCTGCCGGCGACCAGCAGGGCGCCCTCGTCGGCCGCGCGCCGCTCCGCCACCGCGCGGGCGTCGTAGCGCGGGTCGCCCTCCTGCTTGTACGAGCCGTCGTGCTCCTCGTCGACGATGATCAGCCCGAGGTCGTCGAACGGGGCGAATACCGCCGAGCGCGGACCCACGCACACGCGCGCCTCGCCGCGCCGCATCCGCCACCACTCGTCGTAGCGCTCCCGCGGCGACAGCCGCGAGTGCATCACCGCCACGCGATCGCCGAAGCGCTCGACGAACCGGCCGGCCGTCTGAGGCGTCAGGGCGATCTCAGGGACGAGCACGATCGCCGACTGGCCTCGCTCGAGCGCCGCCGCCACCGAGCGCAGGTACACCTCGGTCTTTCCGCTGCCCGTCACCCCGTGAAGTAGGAAGGGTGAATGGCTGGTGCCCAGATGAGATTCGATGGTGGCGAACGCCGCCTCCTGATCCGCTGTGAGCGACACGCTCCGCGCCAGGGCTCCCACGGCATGCACGCGCGTGCGGCGCGGGGCCTCCGTCGCGCTCTCGAGCCGGATCAGGCCGCGCCGCTCGAGGCTGCGCAGCGTCGAGTGCGTGCAGTCCGTGCGGCGCGCCAGGGCAGCGGCGCCCAACGGTGCGCCCGCCAGCTCCTCCAGAGCAGCCCTCTGCTTCGCGCCCATGCGGGCGCCACCCTGCAGCGCCGCCTCGCCCGCCGGCGTGATCGCCGCCCGCAGGGACCGCTTCGGCCGCAGCGGCCTACCGGCCCCCGTGCCGGTGCCGGGCGGCAGTACCAGCGCAAGCCCGCGCGCCGGCGTGGACACGTACTCGCGCGCCACCCACAGCCCCAGAGCCACCAGCGACTGCGGAACGTCGGCCTCCAGCGCCGCGATCGGCTCGGCCAGCCGCTCCGGCGGCAGCTCGCTCTCGGCGGCGACGTCCACCACCACGCCGAGCAGCCGCCGGCGCCCGAACGGGACCACCAGCATGCTGCCGATCCCGACGTCCTCCAGGGCACCCGCCAGCCGATAGTCGAACGGCCCGCGCAGGCTGCGCGCGGGAGTCAGCGGCTCGACCTTGGCGATCACACCAGCGAAGCTACGGGCAGGCTCGGACGACGCGGCGCGGTCGTTTATGGTCGGCATATGCCCGAGCCACAGGTCGCGGTGGTCGGTGCCGGGCCCGCCGGAGTGGCGGCCGCCGTGGCTCTCAAGGACAGGCGGCTGCGGCCGCTCCTGATCGACCAGGCGGACGAGGTGGCATCGGTGTGGCGCGCCCGCTACGACCGGCTGCGCCTGAACACCTGCCGACCCTATTCCCACCTGCCGGGGCGCCGCTTCGCGAAGGGGACCCCGATGTTCCCCTCGCGAGACCAGCTCGTGGAGCATCTCGACCACCACGCCCACGAGGACGGGATCGATCTCCAACTCGGAACGACCGTCGACCGGATCGAGCGCTCGAACGGCGGCTGGGCGCTCCACACCTCCGGCGGCGAGGTGCGCGTGCCCCAGGTGGTCGTCGCCACCGGGTACGAATCGGAGCCGATCGTGCCCGACTGGCCGGGGCGCGATCTGTTCGAGGGCGAGTTGATGCACTCCCGCGAATACCGGAACGCCAGGCCATTCGCGGACAGGGTCGTGCTCGTCGTGGGCCCCGGGTGCTCCGGCATGGAGATCGCCTACGACCTCGCGGAGGGCGGCGCACGCAAGGTGTGGCTGTCGGCGCGAACGCCACCCAACATCGTGCTGCGCACGGGGCCGGGCGGGATCCCCGGCGACATGATCGCCGTCGCACTGCTGCACCTACCGGCCCGGCTCGGCGACGCGGTCGCCCGCTTCGGCCGCAAGCAGGACCTCGGCGACCTGACCGAGTACGGCCTGCCGATCCCCGAGGAGGGGGTGATGTCCCGGCTGCACCGCACCGGCCAGGCGCCCGCGATCGTCGACAGCGAGGTGATCGACTCCATCAAGGCGCGGCGCGTCGAGGTCGTGCCCGGCGTGGAGTCGCTCGACCGGACAGGAGTCCAGCTCGCCGGCGGCAGCCGCGTCGACCCCGACGTGGTGATCTGCGCGACCGGGTACCGCCGGCGGCTCGAGGCGCTGGTGGGGCATCTGGAAGTTCTCGACGACAGCGGGATGCCGCGTGCGCTCGCCCAGCGTCCGGCAGCGCCGGGGATGAGGTTCGTGGGCTATGTGCCGCGACCGGGTGCGCTCGGCTACATGGGCAAGGAGGCGGCGCGCGCGGCGAGGGCTATCGCGCGCGAGCTGGGCTGAGCCGGGCGGCGATGTGCGTTCAGGCGGCGCGGCGGGCCGAGTCGCCCTGCTCGCGCGCGATCACGCGCTCGAGAGCATGGACACAGGCCGGGTCGAACTTTGTCCCGGACTCCTTCGAGAGGTGCTCGAGCGCGTCCTCGAGCCTCCAGGCGTCGCGGTAGACCCGCTTTGAGAGCAGCGCGTCGAACACGTCGCAGACGGCCAGGATGCGGGTCTCGATGTCGAGGTCCGGCGCGCCCAGGCCGCGCGGGTAGCCGCTGCTGTCGAGCCGCTCGTGGTGGTCGAGCACCAGCCGCGCCACCTGCTTCGAGAAGCCCAGGTCGCGCACCAGGTCGCTCCCGACCTCCGGGTGCTTCTTGATCACGTCGAACTCGTCGTCCGTGAGCGCGCCCGGCTTCTGAAGGATGTCGTTCGGCACCGCCAGCTTGCCCACGTCGTGGAGCAGGCCGCCGACCGCCAGCTCACGCAGCCGTACCGGCGCCAGCCCCAGCTCCTCGCCCACCTGAACCGCCCGCAGCGCCACCCCGCGCGTGTGCTCGGCGGTGTAGTCGTCCTTCACGCTGAGCCGCACGAGCAGCGCGCGCACCGTCGGCCCCATGAACGCGTCGGCGGCGCTCACCAGCTCGCTGGCGCGCAGATCCTTCGTGAGCGGGCGCGACTGGGCGCCGCGGTGAAGGTCGAGTGCCACCGGCACGCCCACCAGCCCGATGCCGATCAGCTCGAAGCCGTGCCCGATCCACCACCCAAGCTCGTAGTACATCATCAGGAGGGCCGGGACGAGCGAGACGGCCAGCAGCACGAGCCCGAACACGACCGTCAGGTCGGCGAACCGGCGCGTGAGCAGATAGGTGCGCGCCGCCCGCGCGCCGAGGGCGACGTACAGGACGAGGCCCACCACCAGCGCGATCCAGGCCGCCGTGCTGCGCGGTTCCGGCACGCCCGGCACGAGCTGCGGATCCACCAGGCCGACAGTGCCCAGCACCACGATGAAGGTGAGCAGCACGGCCTGCAGGAGGAGCACCGGCTTGACCGCGCCCGGCCGGCGCAGCTCCGGGATCACGGCGAGCGCGAGCACACCACCGCCGACCGGGAGCGTCGCCGCGCCCGCGAATGCCACGAGGCCGTTCATCCCGACGAGGAACCCCGGCGTCATCAGGCCGTGGATGCAGAGCAGTGCGGCCATCGACGAGAACGCCGTGCCGATCAGGACCGACCGCGCGTCGCCGCGCCGTGCGCCGGAGACCGTCAGGACCACCGCGGCGGCGGCGGCGAGGCCAGCGCTGATGCCGAGCGCGAAGAAGTGGAAGCCGCTGGGAATCTCGACCTGCGTCTCCCCGAAGAAGTGGATGACGGCTCCGGGCACGACGGCGCACGCCGCGAGCAGCGCAAGCAGGGAGACGGTCCGCTGTCGAAGGAGGCGGCCCATTGCGACACCTATCGGACGCCACAAGACGGCTCTTGAGGCACCATGTGCGCGTGGCGATCGACTTCGAAGCCGAGGGGCTGCTCGACGGAACCGACGACCGCGAGGCGCGGATCGAGCTTCTGCGCACGCTCGAGAGCGAGGGGTTCGCCCTCGAGGAGCTGCGCGAGGCGGCCGCTCACGACAGGCTCGCCCTGCTCCCGGTGGAGCGGGTGCTCGCCGGCGAGGGGAAGCTCTACACGAAGGAGGAGCTCTGCGAGAAGACCGGCCTCGAGCCGGCGTTCCTCGACGAGGCGGCCCGCGCTCTCGGCGTGCCGGTCCGCGAGCCGGGCGAGCGCGCGATCACCGAGGAGGAGCTCGAGCTGTCGTACAGCGCGAAGGCCCTGCTCGACGCCGGCCTCGCCCCGGAGGCGTTCCTCGAGCTCACGGCCGTGATGAGCCGCTCGATGGCGAACATCGCCGCGTCGTTCACCCGGGTGTTCGGCGAGGCGCTGCTACAGGAGGGCGACACCGAGCGCGACCTCGGCCTCCGCTACGCCGAGGCGCTCCGCAATCTCGGGCCGCTGGCCGCCCCGACGCTCGAGCAGATGTTCAACCTCCGGCTGCGCGAGCAGATGCGCGAGGCCGTGATCAGCCAGGCCGAGCTCCAGACCGGCCGGCTGGCGGGCAGCCAGCCGATCACCGTGGGATTCGTGGACATCGTCGGCTTCACCCAGCTCGGCGAGGACGTCGAGCCGGAGGAGCTCGGGCCGGTGGTGCGCGGCTTCGAGCGCACCGTCGCCGAGGCCGTGAGCGCACCGGTCAAGCTCGTGAAGACGATCGGCGACGCCGCGATGCTCGTGGCACCCGAGCCGGGACCGGTGGTCGCGACCGTGATCGGGCTCGTGGACCGCTCGATAGACGACGGCCCGCTGCTCCGCGGCGGCGTCGCGTCGGGCGACGGGCTACCGCGGGCGGGCGACTGGTACGGCCGCCCGGTGAACCTCGCCGCCCGGCTGACCAGCTTCGCCAAGCGGGGCAGCGTCGTGACCTCGAGGGAGGTGCGCGAGGCCTGCGCCGACGCCTACGACTGGTCCGACGCCGGCAAGCGCCGCTTCAAGGGCGTGAAGGGGAGCGTCGAGGTGTTTCGGGTCAGACGGCTGCAGGATCCCGCTCGCTGAGGCCCGCGGCCTCGCGCAGCGCGTCTGCCTTGTCCGTCTTCTCCCAGGTGAAGTCGTGGTCCTCGCGGCCGAAGTGGCCGTAGGCCGCGGTCTTCTGGTAGATCGGCCGGTGCAGGTCGAGGTACTCGCGGAACGCGCCCGGACGGAGGTCGAAGGTGTCCTCCACCAGCTGGGCGATCAGCGCGCGCGAGATCCGCTCGGTGCCGAACGTCTCCACCATCACCGACACCGGGTGCGCCACGCCGATCGCGTAGGCCACCTGCACCTCACAGCGCTCCGCCAGCCCGGCCGCCACCACGTTCTTCGCCACGTAGCGGGCCGCGTAGGCGGCCGAGCGGTCCACCTTCGACGGGTCCTTGCCCGAGAAGGCGCCGCCGCCGTGGCGGGCCATGCCGCCGTAGGTGTCGACGATGATCTTGCGGCCGGTCAGGCCGGCGTCGCCCACGGGGCCGCCGATCACGAACTTGCCGGTCGGGTTCACCAGGAAGTTGTGGCCGCCCGAGTCGAGCAGCTTCTTCTCGTCGTACAGCTCCGCCGGCAGCACCGGGTGCACCACGTGCTCCCACAGGTCCGGCTTGATCAGCGTCTCCGCGTCGCAGCCGTCCTTGTGCTGTGTCGAGATGAGGATCCGCTCGATCTCGATCGGGCGGCCGTTCTCGTAGCGGACCGTCACCTGCGTCTTGCCGTCCGGGCCGAGATACGGCATCAGGTCCGCGCGGCGCACCTCGGCGAGCCGATGAGCCAGCTTGTGCGCGAGGGAGATCGGGAGCGGCATGAGCTCCTTCGTCTCGCGCGTGGCGTAGCCGAACATCATCCCCTGGTCGCCCGCGCCCGCCACATCCAGCTCGTCGTCGTCGGCGGGGTCGGTGCGGGCCTCGTAGGCCTGGTCCACACCCTGCGCGATGTCGGGCGACTGCTCGTCGATCGCCGTTATCACGGCGCAGCTGTCGCAGTCGAACCCGTAGCGCGAGCCGCTGTAGCCGATCTTGCGGATCGTCTCGCGCGCGATCTTCGGGATGTCCACGTACACGTCGGTCGTGATCTCGCCGGAGACCACGACGAGTCCGGTGTTCACGAGCGTCTCGCACGCCACGCGACCGGTCGGATCCTCGGCCATCACGGCGTCGAGAACGCCGTCCGAGATCTGATCGGCCATCTTGTCCGGATGACCCTCCGTGACCGACTCGGACGTGAACAGGAACTCGTTGTCTGACAGGGGCTGCGTCGTCATGAGGCGGGGAAGGGTACACATGGGCGCGTGAACAGTCAGTGGGCAACCATCATCGAGCCGTTCCGTATCCACTCCGTCGAGCCGATCGTCATGACGACCCGGGAGGAGCGAACCGAGGAGCTCGCGCGCGCGGGCCACAATCTGTTCAACGTCCCGGCGCCCCGGGTGCTGATCGACCTGCTGACCGACTCGGGCACGGGCGCGATGTCGTCCGAGCAGTGGGCCGGGCTCCAGCGCGGCGACGAGAGCTACGCCGGCTCGGCCTCGTGGGAGCGCTTTCGAGTGGCGGTGGGCGAGCTGTTCCCGTTCGAGCACCTGATCCCGACCCACCAGGGCCGCGCCGCCGAGAAGATCCTGTTCAGCGCGGTCGGCGGGCCCGGGCGGACGATCCCGAACAACACCCACTTCGACACCACGCGCGCGAACGTGGAGTACACGGGAGCCGAGGCGCTCGACCTGCCGGTCCCGGAGGCCCTCGTGCCGGCGTCGCGGCACCCCTTCAAGGGGAACATGGACGTGGAGGCGCTACGGCGGGTCCTGGCCGAGCGCGATGTGCCGGTGGTCTTCATGACGCTGACGAACAACTCGGGCGGTGGCCAGCCGGTGTCCATGGAGAACCTGCGCGCGGTCAGCGAGGCCTGCGGCGAGGTGCCGCTCTTCCTCGACGCCTGCCGTTTCGCAGAGAACGCGTGGTTCGTGAAGCTGCGCGAGGACGGCTACGCCGACGTGCCGGTCCCGGACATCGTGCGCGAGATGGCGTCGCTCGCCGACGGCATGACGATGTCCGCGAAGAAGGATCCGCTCGGGAACATCGGCGGCTGGCTCTCGATGAACGATCCCGTCCTTGCCGAGCAGTCGCGCAACCTGCTGATCCTCACGGAGGGCTTCCCCACCTACGGCGGCATGGCGGGCCGCGACATGGACGCGGTGGCCCAGGGCCTCCGCGAGGCCGTGGACGAGGACTACCTGCACTACCGGATCCGCTCGACGGCGTACCTCGGCGAGGCGCTCGACCGCGCCGGCATCCCCGTCGTCCTGCCGGTGGGCGGCCACGCGGTCTACATCGACGCGCGCGGGCTCCTCCCCCACATCCCGCCGCTCGAGTACCCCGGACAGGCGCTGGCGGTGGCGCTCTACCGCGAGGGCGGCATCCGCGGATGCGAGATCGGCACCGTGATGTTCGGCCGCCATCCCGACGGATCCGAGACACCGGCCGCGATGGACCTTGTCCGGCTGGCGATCCCGCGCCGCACCTACACGCAGTCCCACATCGACTACGTGATCGAGGTGTGCGAGCACGTGGCTAGCCACGCGGGCGAGCTGCGCGGCCTGCGGATCGTCGAGGAGCCGGCGGCGCTGCGGCACTTCACCGCTCGCTTCGCCCCCTTGACGTCTTGAAATCGATGACCAGCGGAACGCCCTCGAGCTTGTAGCGCTCGCGCAGCTGGTTCTCGAGGAAGAAACCGTAGTCGCGCGTGACGAGGCCCCGGTTGTTCACCTGGATCGCGAAGCGGGGCGGCTTCGTCTCGAACTGGGCCATGTAGTAGATCCGCAGGCGCTTGCCGCGCACGGCCGCGGGCTGCCGGATCGCCTGGAGGTCGCTGACGAAGCGATTCAGCTCGGGGGTCGGGATCCACTGGGCCGAGCGATCCGCCAGCCACAGCGCCTCTGCCACCAGCCGCTTGAGACCGCGGCTCGTCTTCGCGGACACCGCCATCACCTGCGGCCGCTGGCGGAGCTTCTGCTTCACGCGCGCCTTCGCGTCCTCGAGGTCCGTCCGGGTCGCGTCCCACTTGTTCAGCGCGATCACGGTCGCGCACTTCTGCTTCATGGCCAGCTCGGCCACGCGCAGGTCCTCCGTCGTCACGCCGTCGGTCGCGTCGCACACCACGATCGCCACGTCGGCCCGCTCCGCCGCCTGCTCGGAACGGAGCTGCGCGTAGTAGTCCACGGTGCCGGCCACCTTCGTGCGGCGCCGCAGGCCGGCGGTGTCCACGAGGACCACCTCGCGACCCTCGAAGTCGATCCGGGTGTCGATCGAGTCGCGCGTCGTGCCGGCCACGTCCGTGACGATCACGCGCTCCTCGCCAAGCAGGCGGTTGACGAGCGAGGACTTGCCCACGTTCGGCCGTCCGATCAGCGCCAGCCGCGTGACGGTCTCCTCGGCGCCCGGCCCTGTCTCCGGCAGGCGCTCCACGATCAGGTCGAGGAGGTCGCCCGTGCCGAGCCCCTGCGTGGCGGACACCGCCACCGGATCGCCCAGGCCGAGCCCGTAGAACTCGGTCGCGGAACCGGCCTGGCGAGCGTCGTCGACCTTGTTCGCAGCCACGATCACCGGCACGCCGCCGCCGCGCAGCTCGCGGGCCAGCTCGGCGTCGCCGGGGCGCAGCCCGGCGCGCGCGTCCACCACCAGCACCGCAAGGTCGGCGTCCTGGAGCGCGATCAGCGCCTGGCGACGGATGTCCTCCGCCATCTCGTGCTCGCCCGCGAAGTCCACCCCTCCCGTGTCGATCAGCGTGAAGCCGACTCCGTTCCAGTCGGCGTCGATCTCCTTGCGGTCGCGCGTGACTCCCGCGTCCTCGTGCACCACCGCCTCGCGCGTGCCGGACAGGCGGTTGACGAGCGTGGACTTGCCGACGTTCGGATAGCCGACGACCGCTACGACCGGTCGTCTCATCGCGCGTCGTTCACGAGGTCCACTACGCGAGCCACCACCTCGTCGACGCTCAGCCCGCTCGTGTCCAGCTCCACGGCGCCGGGAGCCAGCCTCAGCGGCGAGTGCTCGCGACCCGCGTCCTGCGCGTCGCGGATCGCCTGGTCGCGCAGCACCGTCTCCACGTCGGTGCCGAGCTCCTCGGCGCGTCGCCGCGCGCGCTCCTCGGGTGAGGCCGTGAGAAACACCTTCACCGCGGCATTCGGCGCCACCACCGTGCCGATGTCACGCCCCTCGGCCACCCAGTCGCCGCTCGCGAGCAGCTCGCGCTGCTTCCTGACGAGCGCCTCGCGCACGGCCGGGTCCGTGGCCACCTGTGACGCCGCCTCCGACACCTCCGCGGTGCGGATCGCCTCGGTCACGTCCTCGCCGTTCGCGAGCACGCGGTCGCCGATCTGGATGTCGAGCTCCGCGGCGCGCTCCGCCGCCGGACCGCCATGACGATTGGTCATGAGCCCCACCGTCCGGTACATCGCGCCGGAGTCCATGTACGTGAAGCCGAGAGCGCGCGCGCACTCGCGCGCGACCGTGCTCTTGCCCGCTCCCGCCGGCCCGTCGATGGCCACGACCATGTCGCGACAGGCTACGTGGGCTTCGTGGACATCGCCCAGACGGCCACGAACGCCGCCACGAGCATGATCACCGTCATGACGAGCGCGGTGCCGCGCAGGGGCCCGCCCTGCCGCTGCCGCCGCACGGCCACGCCGGCGCACACGGTCGAGATGATGATCAGGAGCAGCATCGGATCGGACACGCTGTAGCCGACGTCGACCCAGCTCGGCACCGGGTCGAGGTCATTCACCTTCTCCTTCTCCGCGATCCACTCGGCGCCGCCGCGCATCACGATCCAGCTGGGCAGCACGCCGAGGAGCAGCGCGCGGTAGCCGAGCCGGAGGTCGCGCCCGGCGAGCGCCACGAGCACGAGCGCCAGCGAGCCCACCAGCGCCATCGCGCCCAGGATGTGCACGAACAGCGCGATGTTCCAATCGTCCGGCCGGATGACGGCGAGCAGGCTCACGCGCCGGGCTTCCAGACCATCGTGACCAGCAGCGCGATGACCACGATCGTGCGGATCCAGTGCATCGCGTTGACCGCGCTCATATCCTCGCCGCCCATCCGGTGCTGGATGCTCTGGCCCAGGCCGGTGGCGACGAACCAGAGCAGGAGCGCGAACAGGATCCAGAAGTCGAAGAAGTCGTACTGGTCCAGGTTGAGGGCGAGCCAGATGCCGAAGATCAGGGTGCCGAGGCCGCCCACGTCCCAGCAGCGGTCCGCCACGAACAGCATCCGCGGGCTCGACGTGGCCCCGAGCGCAACCGCGCTGTACATCACGATCGTGACCGCCAGCAGGAACGCCGCGATCAGGTGGAAGAAGAGCAGCGTGTGGTACACCGCCGCGGCAACCTACACGAGGGCGCGGAGGTCTCGCTCGAACCCGGGGTACGACACCGCGGCGGCGTCCATTCCCACCACGTCGACGCCCTCCTCGGAGGCCAGCCCGGCCACGGCGCCGAGCATCGCCATCCGGTGGTCGCCGCGCGCCTCGATCGTGCCGCCCGTGAGCGGCGAGCCGTCGCCACGCACCACGAAGCCGTCGCCGGTGGCCTCGATGTCGGCGCCCAGGCCGCGCAGCCCCTCCACGACGCCGGCGATCCGGTCCGACTCCTTCAGGCGCAGCTCCTCGGCACCCCGCACCACGGTCTCCCCGTCGGCGTGCGCGCCCAGCAGCCCGACCAGCGTGAGCTCGTCGATGGCGAGCGGCACCTCGTCGGGCTCGACCACGGTGCCCTCGAGCGGTCCGGCGGCCACGTCGAGCTCGCCGATCGGCTCGTCGCCCGCCTGCGTGCCCGGCGGCTCGAGGTCACCGACGATCACGGCGCCCATCCGCTCCGCGATCCGCAGGAAGCCGGTGCGGGTCCAGTTCAGCCCAACGTCCTTCACCACCACGCGCGAGCCGCGCACGAGAATCGCGGCGGCGACGATGAAGGCCGCCGACGACGGATCGCCCGGCACCAGGACGCCCTCGATCTCGAGCTCGTCGACTGAGGCGATCTTCAGCCGCAGCCCATCCTGCTCGAACGGGACGCGGGCGCCGCGCAGAAAGCGCTCGGTGTGGTCGCGGCTGGGCGCGGGCTCGATCACCGTCGTCGAGCCCGATGCGTTCATCCCAGCCAGCAGCACGCAGGACTTGACCTGCGCGCTCGCCACGGGCAACTCGTAGTCGATCCCATCCAGCTGCGCGCCGCGCACTGTGAAGGGCGGGAAGCGGCCGTCGCGCGCGTCCACCTCCGCCCCCATCAGCCGCAGCGGCTCCGCGATCCGGTCCACGGGCCGGCGCCGGATCGACTCGTCGCCGTCGAGCGTCCACACGCCGCCCGGCTGCCCGGCGAGCCAGCCCGGCAGCAGCCTCATCAGCGTTCCGGCGTTGCCCACGCCGAGGAGTCCCCCGGTGGCCTCGAGCGGAGCGTGCAGGCCCACACCGCGGATGACGAAGCAGTTCGCGCCCTCGTCCTCGATGCCCGCGCCGAGTGCCTGAACGGCGTTCAGCGTCGACCGCGTGTCCTCCGAGTCGAGGTAGTTGCGCACGGTCACAGGCTCGTCGCACATCGCGGCGAACAGCGCGGCGCGATGCGAGATCGACTTGTCCGCCGGGGGCGTGTACTCGCCCCGGAGCGGGCCGGCCGGATCGAAGCGGGCGGTGCGGGTCACTCCGCGCCGACGGGGAAGCCGAGCCCTGCGATCAGCTCACGCGCGCGCTCGGCCTGGGCGTCGCCGGCGATCCAGAGCGTCATCGAGCCGGTCTTCATATCCGATGCGGGCGCGAGCGCCATGTCGATGATGTTCACCCCTGCCCTGG
The DNA here is from genome assembly GCA_963808875.1 of uncultured Thermoleophilaceae bacterium. Taxonomy (GTDB): domain Bacteria; phylum Actinomycetota; class Thermoleophilia; order Solirubrobacterales; family Thermoleophilaceae; genus JACVRW01. The sequence continues at coordinate 481,579 of CAWEHM010000007.1, read as the reverse complement.
CGAGCTCGAGAGCCACCTGCGCGACGATACCGGGACGGTTCGGCACGGTGAGGCGAAGCTCGTGGACCGGGCCGCCCGTCGCGCCGGCCTCCAGAAGCGCGCGCCTGTCCTCGCGCGCGCGGTCGTTCCAGCCCTCCACGTCGCCGGCGTCGAGCATGCGCTCCACCTCGTCGAGCTCGTGCCGAAAGCCGCGGATCTCCTCCGCGATCGCGGCTCGGTTCGAGCGGTAGATGTCGCTCCACATCGCCGTGTTCGCACCCGCCACGCGCGTCATGTCGCGGAAGCTCGGACCCACGTGGCGGAGCGCGTCGCTCTCGTCGGACAACCGCGCGGCGGCCTGCGAGGCGAGCACGTTCGCCAGCACGTGCGGGAGGTGGCTGAAGACGGCTACGAGCCGGTCGTGGGTCTCCGCGTCCACCGCCACCGGCTGCGCGCCCACGTCCACCACGAAGCGGTGCAGCCGCTCGTACAGGAGGCCGCCCGACTGCTCGTGAGGGGTGAGGTACCAGACGGCGTCCTGGAAGAGGTCGGCGCGGGCGTGCTCCACGCCGGCGGTCTCGGCGCCCGCGATCGGATGACCGCCCACGAAGCGCGGGTGCGGGGTGCGGCTCACGAGATCCTGCTTCGTGGACCCCACGTCCGTGACGAGCGTGTCATCGCCCGAGGCGTCGAGCGCCGCCTGCACCAGCTCCGGCAGCGCGCCCACGGGCGCGCAGGCGAAGCACAGCTGCGCGCCCTCGACCGCGTCCTCGATGGATGTCGCGGCGCGGTCGATCGCGCCTAGCTCCCGGGCCAGCTCGAGCCGCTCGGCGTTCCTTCCGAAGCCCACCACCTCCGCGTCCGCGACGTGCTCCTTCGCGGCAAGGCCGATCGAGCCGCCGATCAGCCCGACGCCGAGGACGCTGATCTTCACACCGTCGAGAACTGCTTACCGGCCAGCTCCGCCGCGGCCTCGAGCTTGCGCAGATAGGCCGCGAAGTCCTCCGCGAGCAGCGCCTGCGGGCCGTCGCAGACCGCCTCCTCGGGGCACGGGTGCACCTCGACGATGATCCCGTCGGCGCCCGCCGCGGCCGCGGCGAGCGAGAGCGGCTCCACGAGCGACCGCTTCCCGGCCGCGTGGCTCGGGTCGATCACAATCGGCAGGTGGGTGAGCTCGCGCAGCACCGGCACCGCCATCAGGTCGAGCGTGAAGCGGTAGCTCGGCTCGTAGGTGCGGATCCCGCGCTCGCAGAGCATTACCGCCTCGTTGCCCTCCTTGAGGATGTACTCCGCGGCCATGAGGAGCTCCTCGAGCGTCGCCGAGAGCCCGCGCTTCAGGAGCACCGGCTTCCCGGCGCGGCCCACCTCGGTGAGCAGCGTGTAGTTCTGCATGTTGCGGGCGCCGAGCTGCACCACGTCGGCCACCTCGAGCACGGGCTCGAGGTCGCGCACGTCCATCAGCTCGGTCACGATCGGCAGGCCGGTCTCGGCCTTCGCCTCCGCGAGCAGGCGGAGGCCGGCCTCGCCGAGTCCCTGGAACGAGTACGGCGAGGTGCGCGGCTTGTAGGCGCCGCCGCGGAGGAACTGAGCGCCCGCGTCCCGCACGGTGCGCGCCGTGTCGAGCAGCACCTCGCGCGACTCCACGGTGCAGGGGCCGGCGATCGTGGCGAAGTGCTCGGCGCCGATCCGTCTGCCGTCGATCTCGAGCACGGTTCGTCGCTCGCGCTTGTACTGGAGCGACGCGAGCTTGTACGGCTTGAGGATCGGCACCAGGTGGTCGACCCCCGGCGCTCCGTCGAGACCGAGGTTCGCCACGTGCTCGCGGTCCCCGATCGCGCCGATCACGGTGACGAACTCGCCCGCGGAGATGTGCGCCTGCGCCCCCACGGACTCGACACGCTTGATGACGGCGTCGATCTCCGCCTGCGTGGCCGACTCTTTCATCACGATCATCATCTGTCCCTAAAGCCTCTCAAAGTTGGACTGCGGTACCGGCGATGTGCGGCGCAGCGTCCCGAGGACGCCGAGTGCGCCTAGCTAAATCGCCAGTACCAGCGGTGAGAGGGGTCACGCCGAAGCGCGGGACGACGAGTCACTGCAAGTGTTTGTAGCAGGCTCACACCAATTGGTCCAGAGCGGCGAGGAAGCGGTCGTTCTCGTTGCGGGTGCCGTAGGTGACGCGCATCCAGCCGGCCTGGCCGAGCGCCCCGCCCGCGCGCACGATCACGCCCTGCTTGGCGAGGCCGTCGACGATCTCGTCCTCGTCGCGATCGCCGAGTGAGACCCAGGAGAAGTTCGCGTGGCTGTCGGTGGTCTCGAGCCCGCGCTCCTCGAGCTCCGACTCGACGTGGACGCGCTCGATCGCGGTCTGCTCGACGCGGCGCTCGAGCTCGTCCACGTGGTTGAGCGCCTCGGTGGCCGCCGCGAGGGCCAGGGCATTGACGGAGAACGGCTGGCGCACGCGGTCCACGGCGAGCCTGAATTCCTCGGAGCCCAGGGCGTATCCCACGCGCAGGCCGCAGAGGCCGTAGACCTTCGAGAACGTGCGGAGGACGATCAGGTTCGGGTGCCTCTTCAGAAGGTCGAGCGACTCGTCCGGGTCCTGGGTGGTCGAGAACTCGATGTATGCCTCGTCGAGGATCACAGCCACATTGCGGGGGACGCCATCGAGGAACTCGTCGATCTCTGCCGGCGGGAGAGCCGTGGCGGTGGGGTTGTTCGGGTTGCAGACGATCACCATCCGGGTGGCGGCGGTGACCTCCTTCGCCATGGCGTCGAGGTCGTGCTCCTGGGCCTCGTTCAGCGGCACCTCGATGGCGCGGGCGCCGGTCATGGCGGCGAGGTGCGGATAGATCGAGAACGACGGCCAGGCGTAGACCATCTCGGCGCCCGGCTCGAGCATCGCCTCGGCGCCGGCGAGGAGGAGCTCGCAGGAGCCGTTGCCGATTGCGATGCGCTCGGGATTTACGCCGGTTCGATCCGAAAGACGGCGGCGAAGGGTGGCCTTGGTTGGGTCCGGATAGCGGTTGAGGGTCCTGAGTTGGGCCTCCACCGCCTCGAGGACCTGCGGGTGCGGTGAGAAGGGGGTCTCGTTGGATGCGAGCTTCACCAGGTCGCCGTCGAAGGCGTACGTGGAGGCGGCCGGGTAGACCGGGATGGCGCCGACGCGATCGTTGAACTCGAGGCCGGTCACTGGGCGCCCTGGAGGTCCCTTCTCAGCGACTCGGCTTCCTTCAGATACACGTGCTTCGGGCCGGCCTCCGGGTCCATATAGCAGTGAAGGAGGAGCCTGATCACGCGCGGCAGTGCTCCCGGCACGTCGATCTCGCGGGCGCAGAGGAGCGGGACGGCTGAGAGCCCCATGGTGCGTGCCGCCACCGCGGGAAACTCGGCGTCGAGGTCGTTGGTGCAGGTGAAGATGCAGCTCACCATCTGCTCGGCCTCGAGCTGATTCCGCTCCATGACCTCGCGAACGAGCTCCTCGGTGGCGGAGAGAATGGCCTCGGACTCGTTGGTCTCGACCGTGGTGGCGCCTCGAAGCGCGCGGAGCTTCATGCGGGCGCGGATTCTGGCAGCCGACGAACGACGGCATTGAGGAGGCCCAGCCCACGGTGGTCGGGAATCGTTGCGTTTTCCGCAACGAATCCCAACCACCACCGCCGGGGCCACCCCTCAATGCTGCTTTTTCGGCCGCCGCGCGGCCCGGGCCGCGGTCGCTCGGCCGCGTCGCAGCCGCTCCACCTCCCGCCGGCTCAGCCGCCTGCTCTTCCCCGGCTCCAGCCCGCGCAGGCCCAGCGGGCCGAACGCCACCCGCTCCAGCTCCACCACTCGGTGGCCCACCGCCTCGAGCATCCGGCGCACCTGGCGCTTCTTGCCCTCGCGGATCGTGATCTCCACCAGCCCGCTCGCCGGCTGGCGCACCTGGGCCGGGGCCGTGCGGCCGTCCTCGAGCTCCACCCCCCTCTTCAAGGCGTCGAGGTCACGCGGTGAGAGGCGGGCCGGCTGAACCCGCGCCCGGTAGACCTTCTTCACGCCGTATCGCGGGTGGGTCAGCCGCTCGGCGAGGTCGCCGTCGTTCGTGAGCAGGATCAGCCCGGTGGTCTCGGCGTCGAGACGCCCGACCGGGTACAGCCGCCGGCGCGACCGCACCAGCTCCACCACGGTCGGCCGGCCGTGCGTGTCGCGCGCCGTGGAGACCACGCCCGCCGGCTTGTTCAGCGCGTGCACCTCGCGCGGCTCGGGCTCCACCCGCCGGCCCTCGAGCTCCACCACTTCGACTCGTCCACGTCCCGTGCCGGGTCGGTGACCACCTCGCCGTCGACCGTCACCCGGCCGTCGCGCACGATCTCCTCGGCCGCCCGCCGCGAGGCCACGCCCGCGTGCGCGAGGAACTTGGCGAGCCGCATATCGAGAGGCTACGCGGGCGGCTTGCCGATTGACCACCGCATGGACCGAGCCCCAGGTGCGCGCGCCGCGCTCCGACCGAGCGCGGCGGCTCGCCGCGCTTCTGCGCGTACATGCGTCGTCGGCCTGGGACAGCACCTCGTCGGCCGTGCTGAGGTCGCGGAAGAGCGCGATTCCGACGCTCGCGGACAGCGAGCCCGCGGGGGTGGGCACGTCGGCTCGGATCGCGGCGCCGAGGAGGTCAGCCAGCTCGGTGGCCTCCGGCGACCCTCCCACTGGCATCAGCACGGCGAACTCGTCGCCGCCGAACCGGGCCACGATGTCGCTCTCGCGCAACCTGTGGGTCAGCACCACCGCCACGGCGGTCACACGCGGTCGCCGGCCCGGTGGCCGAATTCGTCGTTCACGCGCTTGAAGTCGTCCAGGTCCAGCAGGAGCAGCGCGCCGTCCATGCCATAGCGGCGCCCGTGCGCGATGTGGCGGTCCAGCTCCTCCTCGAACCGGCGCCGGTTGAACAGGCCGGTGAGCGCGTCGTGCTCGGCCATGTGGCGCAGCCGCACCTCCGCCGCCGCGCGCTCGGCCTCGACCTGGCGCGCGTCGGTCACGTCGATCCCGGTTCCGACCATGTAGGTGACCTCGCCGTCCGGCCCGGTCAGCGCGGTGGTGGACCAGTCGATCAGCCGCAGGTCGCCGTCGCGCGTGCGCCAGTGGAACTCGGCCGGGACGGGCGACCGCCCGGCGCGCAGCGCCCGCATGGCGTTCTCGGCCATGTGCCGCTCGCCCGCCGGGATCAGATCGAGGAGCGCGTCGGGCCCCTCCAGCTCGGCGGCGGTGTACCCGAGCAGCGCCTCGCAGGCGCGATTCCACCGGACGAGCTTGCCATGGGCGTCGACCACGACGATCAGGGACGCGGCGGCGTCGAGCACCGCATCGAGGAGCTCGCTGTCCCCGGAGACGGGGATCGTCTGTCTCAGGGAGGGGACCACCGCAGAACCCGTATTGCCCAGGGCACGCGTTTCACATGCGCGTCCGCGACACTTTTCTACAGCATGGACCTGAAGCTGCTCGACGATCGCCTCGCCATGACCGAGGAGCCGCCCTTCCGCGCCCGCCAGGTCTGGGAATGGGCGGCCCGGGGCGCGGTCTCCTATGACGAGATGACGAACCTCCCGCTGGAGCTGCGCGAGCGGCTCGCGGGCGAGGTGCCGTTCTCCTCGCTCCGGCTCGTGGACGAGGCGCTCGCCTCGGACGGCACCGAGAAGGCGCTCTTCCACACCCACGACGGCCGGCCCGTCGAGGCGGTGCTGATGCGCTACCGCGACGGCCGCCGCTCGCTGTGCGTGTCGAGCCAGTCCGGCTGCCCGCTGACCTGCACCTTCTGCGCCACCGGGACGATGCGGTTCGGACGGAACCTCACCGCCTCGGAGATCCTCGACCAGGCGCTCCACTTCCGGCGGAAGGACGCGGTCAACCACGCGGTGTTCATGGGCATGGGCGAGCCGCTCATGAACCTCGACAACGTCCTCGCCGCCAGCGAGCGGTTCCCCGATATCGGGATCGCGCACTCCAACACCGGCGTGTCGACGGTCGGGTGGATCCCGGGCATCGACCGGATGGCCGAGGAGGGACCGCCGGTGCGGCTGGCGCTGTCGCTCCACGCGGCCGACGAGGCGCTCCGCTCGGAGCTCATGCCGGTGAACGACCGCTACCCGCTCGCCGACGTGCTCGCCGCCTGCCTGCGCTGGCACGAGCGCCGCCGCCGCGAGGTGTTCGTGGAGTACCTGATGCTCGAGGGCGTGAACGACCGCTACGAGCAGGCCGTCGCGCTCGCCGACGCGCTCGAGCCGCGGCGAGCCTTCAAGGTCAACCTGATCCCGTACAACCCCACGGGCTCGGGCTACACCGGGTCAGGCCGCGATGCGATCGCGGCGTTCCGGTCCGCCCTCGAGGACCGGGGTATCCGTACCACCGTGCGGCTCACCCGCGGCCGCGACATCGCGGCGGCGTGCGGGCAGCTGGCCGCCCGCCGCGAGCCAGGAGCCGCCGAGGATCAGCACGAGCCCGGCCGCCGTCCAGGCGGTGAAGGTCTCGTCGAGCAGCGCGACTCCGTAGAAGATCGAGAAGACCGGCGCGATGTAGCCCACGAGCGAGGCGCGTGAGGGTCCGTCGCTCGCCACCAGCGAGTGGAAGATCACGAACGCGATGCCGGTGCAGAGCACGCCCAGCGTGAGGAGCGACGCGACCGCGTCGAGGGCGGGCGCCGCGTCCGGGATGTGGGTGAGACCGAGCGGAAGCGTGACCAGCGCCGCCACCGCCTGCGTCCCCGCCACGGTGGCCACCGGCTCGACGCCGCTCAGGTTCCGCTTGAGGTACCAGGCAGCGACCGCGTAGCCGAACGCGGCGAGGATCACCATGAGCCCGCCGGCGATCGCACCGGACTCGCCACCGGCGTCCACTCCGAGCAGCATTCCGACGCCGACGATGCCGATCGCCACGCCCACCAGCGCGGTCGCGCTGTCGCGCTGCTCGCCGCTCAGGGCGAACGCGAGCAGGAAGGTGAAGATGGGCGCCGTCGCGACCAGGATCCCGGTCAGCGACGAGGCGATGTGCTCCTCGCCGAGGCCGATCAGCGTGAGCGGCCCGGCCACCTGGACGAGCGAGAGAACGACGATCGGGCCGAGGCGGCCGCGCAGGCTCCCGAGGACGCCGAGCTTGCGCCGCGAGCGGGACGAGGACGAGCGCCGCCAGCATGGTCCGGATCGAGACGATCGACCAGGCGGTGAAGACATCCTCCAGGGCGACCTTGATGAACAGGTAGGAGGCGCCCCAGAGCGCGCTGAGCGTGAGCAACAGGACGAGGGAGCGGCGCGACATGGGTTTTGAGGTTCGCAGCACAACGAACCAACGACCAATCGCGACTTCTTGTGAGGTCGATAAGCGCCGGCTTATGCGCCCTGCGTGGCGCTGCGTGCGCGCGCCTCGCCGGCGCGCAGGAGGCGCTCGCGGATGTCGCCCTCGTCCTCGGGGGTCGGGTCGAACGCGGCGGGGTCGGGCAGCGCGTCCAGCCCCGACAGGCCGAACAGCTTCTCGAACAGCTCGGTGGTGCGGTACATCACCGCTCCGAAGCGGGAGCGGCCGGATTCCTCGATCAGACCGCGCTCCAGCAGCGTGCCGACCGCGGACTCGGAGGCCACGCCGCGGATGCGGGCCACCTCGGGCCGGGACACCGGCTGCAGGTACGCCACGATCGCCAGGCACTCGGCCTGGGCCTGAGTGAGCGGGGGTGTGCGCGGCCGGGCGAGCAGCCGCCGGGCGGCGCGCTCCGCCACCGGGTCGGTGGCGAGCGTGAATCCGCCGGCCACCTCGCGCAGCACGACGCCGCGGAAGCCCTCGGCGTAGTGCTCACGGAGCCGCGCGAGCGCCTCGACGATCTCGCCCTCCGACACCTCGCACGCGTCGGCGAGCCGCTCCACGGAGACGGGCTCCGCCGACAGGAACAGGAGCGCCTCGACGGTGCGCGCCAGGTCGTTCATGACGGCACCACCGTGATCGGGCCGAAGGGCACGTCCTGCTCCCACTTCGCCTCGCCGGCCTTGTATAGCTCGAGCAGCGCGAACAGGGTGACCGCCTCGGTGAGCCGGTCGACGCCCTCCACCGCCTCGTCGAACGTGAATGGCGCCCGCCGCGCCAGCAGGTCCCGCAGGTGGCGGAGCCGCTGCTCCACCGACACGGCCGGACGGCGCACGTGCCGCAGGTCGATCGGGGGCGGGAGAACCAGCAGGCCGCCGAGCGCCTCGGCGAGCCGGGTCGGGTCGTACGCAGCCTCGGCCACCTCGAGCGAGATGCGGCGCAGCTCGGGCGGCAGCGGCGCGCTGCGGTAGCGGTAGCCGTGCTCCGCCTCGAGCCGGGCGCGGAGATGCTCGGCCGCCTGGCGGTAGCGGTGGTACTCGAGCATCCGGGCGAGCAGCTCCTCCGCCGCCTCGACGGGCTCGATGTCGAGCCCCTCCTCGTCATCCGAGGGCAGCATCAGCCGCGACTTCAGCTCGAGCAGCGCCGCGATCAGGACCAGGAACTCGGTGGCCGCCTCGAGGTCGAGCTCACCGGCCTGCTCGAGGTGCTCGACGTACGCGAGCACGACCTCCGCGAGGTCCACCTCGAGCAGGTCGATCTCCTCCTTCAGCACGAGCGTCAGGAGCAGGTCGAACGGCCCGTTGAAGACCTCCAGGTCGAGGTCGAGCGCGGCGATGGACATCGCCGGAGAGACTAGACGCGCCCCCGGTCAGAGATGCACGCCGAAGTCCGTCGCCCACATCGTCCACAGCACGGCTGCCATCAGGACGATGAGAAGCGGACGGGCGAGAGGGCGATCGAGCGCCTTCATACGTCTTGTGATCGGAATCACAAGACATTTCTTTAACGCGCGCGCCGGACAGCATGCGCGAGGTCGCGGGCGTGCCCGCGACGGAGCGATGCCTTCTTACGTGGCCCATCACGGAGTGCACCTCCGCCATGGTCGGCACGGCGATCTCTCGTGCGCGGTCGGCGCCCTGCCGGAGCGCCGCCTCGATCGCGTCCGGATTCGCCCGCAGGTCGCGGTACCGCTCCCGCAGAGGCGCGAGCAGCTCGGCCACCGCCTCCCCCACGCTCTGCTTGAACGCGCCGTAGCCCTGGCCCTCGAACTCGCGCTCGACCGCGTCGGGATCGACCCCGCGCGTGACCGCGTAGATCTCGATCAGGTTCGAGATGCCGGCCTTGTCCGGGCCGCGCACCACCTCGCTGCCCGAGTCCGTCTGCGCGCGCTTCACCTTCTTGACGATGTCCTCGGGCTCGTCGTCGATGTAGACGAGGCCCGCCTCGGTGCCGCCGGTCGTGGACATCTTCGACTCCGGGCTCTGCAGGTCCATGATGCGCGCGCCCGTCTGCGGGATCACGGCATCCGGCTCCACGAACACCTCGCCGTAGGTCGAGTTGAACCGCCGCGCGACCTCGCGCGAGAGCTCGAGGTGCTGGCGCTGGTCCTCGCCCACCGGCACCTGGTCGGCCTTGTAGAGCAGGATGTCGGCGGCCTGGAGCACCGGATACATGAACAGGCTCGTCCGCACGAGCTGCTGCTCCCGCGCCGACTTGTCCTTGAACTGGGTCATCCGCTGGAGGTCGCCGTACGGGGTCACCGAGGCGAGCAGCCAGCACAGCTCCGAGTGCTCCTTCACGTCGGACTGGCGGAACAGGATGCAGCGGTCGGGGTCGAGCCCGGCCGCCATCAGCATCCCGGCCGTGTCGAGCACGTAGTCCGGCAGCGCGCCGGCGTCGTAGGTCACGCTCGTCGCGTGCAGGTCCACGATGCAGTAGATCGCGGGATCGCCGCGCTCCTGGCCGTCGAGGTAGCCCCGGATCGCCCCGATGTAGTTGCCGAGGTGCTTGCGCCCGGTCGGCTGGATGCCGCTGAAGATGCGCACGAGGCGGCGAGTCTACGGCGCCGACCACCACGCGAATCCGCTCCGCCGCGTTGTTCGCGTAGCCCTTCAGGTTCCAGGGCGGCTCGAGCGGCTGCGTGTTGCCGGCGGCGTCGGTGGCGCGGCTGCGCAGGGTGTGCTCGCCCGCGGGCGCGTCCCAGTCGAAGCGCCAGCCGCGCCAGGCGTGCGGGCCGAGCGGCGGGTCGAGCTCGGCGGCGGCGAACGTGTCGCCTCCGTCGGTGGACACCTCCACGCGCTCGATCTGCGCCTGTCCGGACCACGCCCGCCCGGTCAGCGTCACCGGCCCGGGCTCGAGGTGGCGCTCGCGGGTCATGAACTCCGGCACGCCCGGCGGCACCATCAGCGAGCGCGGCTGCATGCGGGTGACCGGCTCGCCGGGCACGCCGTCGGCTCCGTACATCCGGTAGCCCACCGCGTTCTGGAACCCGGTGAACGGCTCCTCGAGCACGGTGATCCGGGTGAGCCACTTCACGTTCGTCATGCCGTACCAGCCCGGCACCACGAGCCGGAGCGGGAAGCCGTGCTGGGGCGGCAGCGGCGCGCCGTTCATCTCGAAGGCGAGCAGCCCGAGCTCGGCCTCGGCGATCGGCAGCGAGCGCTCGTACCACTGCGGCACGCCGCCCTCGACGCCCCGGTCGAGCGCCGTGAACAGCACCTCGATCGCGCCGGGCGCCGGCCCGGCCTCGTCGAGCAGCGGCCTCGAGCGCCGTCCCCGCCCACTCCGCGGTGCCCACGGCCTCGGTCAGCCACGGCTGGCTGATCGGGCGCGGCTCCAGCAGCGCGCGGCCGTTCCCGGCGCATTCGAACGTGATCGGCTCGGCCACGCGCTCGCGGGCGCGGAGGTCGTCGAGCGACAGCGACAGCGGACCGCTCGACCGCCCCGCCGACCTCCAGCCGGAAGCCGGCCGGGTCAACGTCGGGGATGTCGTAGTGGATGAGGAGGTAGTGAAGGCCGGCGGGCGTGATCGGATGCCGCAGCGCCTCGAGCGGCAGCGCATGGTTGCGGGCCGCGAGCCGGAGCTCCTCCTCGGTGATTCCCTGACCGACGACCGTGCCGGCCGGCGCGGCATCCATGCGAGCGACTCTAACCCTGGAAGGCGCCGCCGTCGAAGTCGGTGAGCCCGAACAGCACCGACAGCAGGCCGATGCAGACGACCGCGAGCGCCACCCAGAACGCCGTGCGGGCGCCCGACACCCACGAGTAGCCCATCGCACGAGGCCGACGACGAGGCCGAGCGGGAAGAGGATCAGCATCGAGATTGCCGCGGCCACGCGAGTACGACCGAGGCCTGGCGGTCGCGGCGGCGCGAGAGATCGCGCTCGCCGAGCTGAGGAATCTCCTCGGAGGTCACATCGCGCCCGAGCCCGAGGCCGGCGCCTTCTGGGCGCGCTCCGGGTCGCCCGGGTTCTCGTCCACGGGTCGCCAGCGCACCACGGGCCGCTTCGCCGCGCCCGCCTCGTCGAGGCGGCGGACCGGGGTGGTGTGGGGCGCGCTGCGGGCCACCTCCGGGTCCTCCTTCGCCTCCTCGAGGATCGAGCGAATCACCTCGGCGAAGTGGTCGAGGCGCTCCTTCACCTCGGTCTCGGTCGGCTCGATCATCAGCGCCTCGTCCACGAGCAGCGGGAAGTAGACCGTCGGCGGGTGCACGTCGTGGTCGAGCATCCGCTTCGCGATGTCGAGCGTCCTGATGCCGAGCTTCTCCTTCGCCCCGCCGCCGGAGACGACGAACTCGTGCATGCAGATTCGGTCGAAGGCGATCGGCAGGTACTCGGCGATGCCCGGCTCGGCCAGCAGCGCCTTCAGGTAGTTGGCATTGAGCACCGCGACCTCCGACACGTCCTTCAGGCCGTCGCCGCCGAGCGAGCAGATGTACGCGTATGAGCGCACGAACACGCCGAAGTTGCCCTGGAAGCCGCGCAGCTTGCCGATCGACTTGGGCCGGTCGTGGTCGAGGTCGAAGCGGCCGTCGCCGCTCGCACCACCTGCGGGATCGGCAAGAACGGCTCGATCCGGTCCGAGCACGCGATCGGGCCCGCACCCGGGCCGCCGCCGCCGTGCGGCTGCGTGAACGTCTTGTGCAGGTTGAAGTGGACGATGTCGAAGCCCATGTCGCCCGGCCTCGCGATGCCCATCACCGCGTTGAGGTTCGCCCCGTCGTAGTACAGCGTCGCGCCCGCGTCGTGCACGATCCGGGCGATCTCCTCGATGTTGCGGTCGAACAGCCCGAGCGTGTTCGGGTTGGTGAGCATCAGGCACGCCACGTCGTCGCCGGCCTTCGCGCGCAGATCGTCGAGATCCACGCCGCCGTCCTCGGCCGTGCCCACCTTCACCACCTCGTAGCCCGCCATCGTCACGGTCGCGGGATTCGTGCCGTGCGCGGTGTCGGGCGTGAGCACCTTGGTGCGCTGCTCGCCTCGGTCCTCGTGGTAGGCGCGCGTGAGCAGAAGGCCCGCCAGCTCGCCGTGCGACCCGGCGCTCGGCTGGAGCGACACGTGCGGCAGCCCGGCGATCTCCCCGAGCGCGCACCTGGAGGTTCCACATCAGCTCGAGCGCGCCCTGCGCGTACTCCGGGTCCTGCAGCGGGTGCAGCCGCGCGTGGCCCGGCAGCGCCGCGACGCGCTCGTGCAGCTTCGGGTTGTGCTTCATCGTGCACGAGCCGAGCGGGTAGAAGCCCTCGTCGAGGTGGAAGTTCTTCGAGGAGAGCGTCGTGTAGTGGCGCACCAGCTCGGGCTCGGTGATCTCCGGCAGCTCGGCCGGGCGCTCGCGGATCTGGTCGGCGGGCAGGAGGTCCTCGATCGGCACCTCGGGCACGTCGGTCTCGGGCGCGGCGAAGGCGCGCCGGCCGGCACGCGAGCGCTCGAAGACGGTGACGGTGTCTTCGCTCATACGCCCACCTGGGCTCGCTCGGGTGCGCCGACGACCTCGGCGAGCCGATCGATGTGCTCCTTCGTGCGCCGTTCTGTGACGGCGACGAGAAGCCCGTCCGAAAACTCGGGAAAATCGCGCCGCAGCGGATAGCCCGGGTTGATGCCGGCCTCCCGGGCGCGGGCGATCGCAGCGTCGAGGTCGGGCACGCGCACGGCGAACTCCCGCACCACCGGCCCCGGGTTGATCGGCCTCGAGGCCGAGCGCCTCGCGCGCGTAGTGCGTGCGCCGCAGGAGCAGCTCGCCCAGCTCCACGAAGCCGCGCTTGCCGAGCCAGGAGAGGTAGACCACGCCGGCCAGCGCGTTGAGCGCCTGCGCCGTGCAGATGTTGTGCGTGGCCTTCTCGCGCCGGATGTGCTGCTCGCGCGTCTGGAGCGTCAGCACGAAGCCGCGCCGTCCGTCCACGTCGCGCGTCTCGCCCGCGATCCGGCCCGGCATCTTGCGGATGAAGCGCTCGTCGGCGGCGAAGAAGCCGAACGACGGCCCGCCGAAGTCGAGCCGGTTGCCGAGCGCCTGGCCCTCGCCCACGCACAGGTCCGCGCCGAGCTCGCCGGGCGGCTTCAGCACCGACAGCGCGATCGGGTCGGCCGCGCACACGAGCATCGCGCCGGTGCGCTTGCCGGCCTCCACGAGCGGCGCCGAGGTCCTCGACCGTGCCCAGGAAGTTCGGCTGCTGCACGAACACGGCCGCCGTGTCGTCGTCCACCATCGCCGCGAGCGCCTCCACGTCCGTGTGGCCCTCGTCGTCGAGCGGAGACTCCACCACCTCCATCCCGTAGCCGGCCGCGTGCGTGATCAGCGCCGCCCGCGAGTGCGGGTGGAGCCCGCGGCTCGCCACGAGGCGGTGCCGCTTCGTCTCGAGCTTGGCGAGGTAGCCCGCCGCGGCCACGGCGCTCGGCCCCTCGTACACGGACGCGTTCGAGACGGGCAGGCCGGTGAGCTCCGAGATCGCCGTCTGGAACTCGAACATCACCTGGAGCCCGCCCTGCGAGATCTCGGGCTGGTACGGCGTGTACGGCGTGAGGAACTCCGAGCGCGACAGAAGCGTGTCGACCAGCGCCGGGCACGTAGTGGTCGTACATGCCGGCCCCGAGGAAGGTGATCTCCTCCTCGGTCGAGCGGTTGCGCGCCGCCAGCGAGGCGAGGTGCTCGTACACCTCCTGCTCCGAGCGCCCGGGCGGCAGGTCGATCTCCCTGCCGAGCCGCACGGACTCCGGGATGTCGGCGAAGAGGTCCTCCAGCGAATCGGCGCCGATGGCGCCGAGCATGGCCCTCAGGTCCTCGTCGGTGACTCCCGTGTAGCGGCTCATCCAGGCTCCAGGACGTTAGCTACCCCCAAGCAGCTCCTTGTACGCGTTCACGTCCATCAGCTGGTCGACCTCGGACGGGTCCGAGAGCCGCACCTTGACCATCCAGCCCTCGCCGTACGGGTCCTGGTTGATCTTCTCCGGGCTGTCCGCGAGCGCCTCGTTCACCTCCACGATCTCGCCGGACAGCGGGGCGAACACGTCGGAGACCGCCTTCACGGACTCGACCTCGGCGTACGAGTCGTTCTTCGACACCGAGGCGCCCACCTCGGGCGGGTCGAAGAACACGACTTCCCCGAGCGCGTCCTGCGCGTACCAGGTGATGCCGAAGGTCGCCTGATCGCCATCGATCCGCGCCCAGTCGTGCTCGACGTGGTACTTCAGGTCCTCGGGGTAGCTGGCCTCAGCCACTGGTCTCCTTCCGGTAGAGCGGTTTCTCCCTCACCTCTGCGGCGCGCGACTTGCCGCGCACGTCGACGTCCAGCGCCGTACCCGGCTCCGCAGCCGCCACGGGAACGTACGCCATCCCGATCCCGACCTCCAAGCAGGGCGAGAGCGAGCCGCTCGTGACGACCCCGTCGCCCTCGTCCGAGTGCACCGGATTGCCCTGCCGCGGAATGCCCGGGCCGGTGAACGCGAACGGCACGAGCGTCTGGTCGGGCTCGAGGCCGCGGAGCGCCTCCGAGCCGATGAAGCCGGTATCGAGCTTGCAGCACCAGGCGAGGCCCGCCTCGATCGGGTTGCGGTCCTCGGACAGGTCGTTGCCGTACAGGTGGAAGCAGACCTCGAGCCGCAGCGTGTCGCGGGCGCCGAGCCCGGCCGGGGTCACGTCCTGCTTCCATCAGCGCGTCCCAGACCGCGCCGGCGCCGTCGGGCGGGACCAGGATCTCCACGCCGTCCTCGCCGGTGTAGCCCGTGCCGCAGACGATGCAGCTCACGCCGGCCACCTGGAGGTCCGCCGTGCGCATGCGACGCGGAAGCTCGCCCGCCGCTCGCGATCCGCTCCACTGCGCCGCGCGCCCGCGGCCCCTGCACCGCCAGCATCGCCCAGCGATCGTGCGCGTCCGCGACCTCGACGTCGAAGTCGCCCGCGTGCTCGGTGAACCAGGCGAGGTCCTTGTCGTGGTTCGACGCGTTCGTCACGGTGAGGAAGCGGTCCTCGCCGAGCCGGTAGGTGAACAGGTCGTCGAGCACGCCGCCGTCCTCGCGGCACAGGACGCTGTACTGCGCGCCCCGCTCCGCGATCTTCGTGACGTCGTTCGAGAGCACGCGCTGCAGGAAGTCCTCGGCCTGCGGCCCGCTCGTCTCGATCTCGCCCATGTGCGAGACGTCGAACACGCCCGCGCCCGTTCGCACCGCCACGTGCTCCTGGCGGATGCCCTCGTACTGGACCGGCATCTCCCACCCGGCGAAGGGCACGAGCCGCGCCCCGGCGCGCTCGTGGCGCTCGAACAGCGGGGTCCGGCGGAGGGTGTCGGTGGGCGGCACGGGCCGCCCGGAGGTTACCCCCTGAGGGTCAGGCGACCGCCTGGAGCTCGCTCATGCGCAGCTCGCGCAGCGCCTCGAGCGTCTCCTCCGGCCGGCGCCGGGTGCCCGGGCCGGCCAGGCACATGTCCCGAACGGTCCCGGACGGGTCGATGATGAACGTGGCCGGGAGCGCCGAGCCGTCGTCCATGTTGAGGACGCCGTACTCGCGGGTGAGCTCCTGCGCCGGGTCGGCCAGCACCGGATAGCGGATGCCGGTCAGCCCCGAGCTGGTCTCGAGCCAGGCGCGGTGCACGTGCCAGGAGTCGGTGCTCGCCGCCATGACCGAGGCGCCCTCGAGCGCGAACGAGGCCTGCAGCTCGGCGAAGCCGCGCAGCTCGGCCGGGCACAGGAAGGTGAAGTCGCGCGGATAGAAGAACAGGATCGTCCAGTCGTCGCCGGCACCGCCGACCTCGATCTGGACCGGCTGGCCTCGTCCCGGACGTAGGCCTCGACGGTCACCACCGGTGCGACGTCGCCGACGCTCACGCTCACTCAGCTTCCCTCCTGCATTGATCCACCGCGACGGCGAGCCCGAGCCAGCCGGAGAACGGAATCTCGGCGGTGTGGTCGGCTCGCAGCACGCCCCGGACCCCGTCGGCTCGAGCACCAGCTCGACGGTCGCCGTGACCTGCTCCGCGGCGGGCGTCGCGGATTCGCTTGCTGACATGCGACCATGGTCGCTGCCCTGCGCGTGTATCGCGTCAGGGGAACCCCCTACGCGCCCCCGTAAGGCTTACAAGCAATGGACTCGCAAACGCCAGCGAAGCCGACCCCAACCTGCCCGAGCGCGACGCGAGCTGGCGGCGCTTGAGGCCGCGCTCGAGGCGGCCATCGGGGGCCGCGGCAGCGTGGTGGCGGTCGAGGGACCGCCCGGCATCGGCAAGTCGCGGCTCGTGACCGCCGCGCTCGAAATCGCGCGGGCGCGAGGCATGTACACGATCTCGGTGCGCGCAACCGAGCTGGAGCGAAGCTACCCGTACGGCATCGTGCGCCAGACGGCCGACTCGGTGCCGCTCGACAAGTCCGACGAGGACCGCGCCGCCCTCTTCACCGGGCGCGGCCAAGCTCGCGCTGCCGATCCTCGATCCGGGCAGCGAGGAGAAGGCCGACAACCCCGAGCTGATGTACCAGCGCCTGCACGGGCTCTACTGGCTGATCGCGAACCTGGCGCGCCAGCAGCCGCTCCTGATCTGCGTCGACGACGCCCAGTGGGCCGACGAGGCGTCCATGGCGGCCGAGCGCTTCCTGAGCCTGCGGATCGCGGACCTGCCGATGGTGCTGCTGCTAGCCGCGCGGCCCGCCGAGGTGGGCCAGCTGGCGGTGCCGCTCGCCGAGATCCTCGCCGACCCCGCGACCGTGTCGATCCGGCCCGGCCCGCTGTCGGCGGAGGGCGCCGGGCACCGGATCGAGGCGCTGCTCGGCTCGGGCGACCCCGACTTCGCGGCGGCCTGCCACCACGCGACGGGCGGCAACCCGTTCCTGCTCGAGCAGCTCGTGAGCGAGATCCGCGCGGAGGGCATCGAGCCGACCGCGGCGAACGCGGCCAGCGCGTCGCGTCGCTCGGACCGGACACGGTGCGGGCCTCGGTCCTGCTGCGGCTCGAGCGGCTCCCGCGCGCGGGCGGCCCGGTGGCGCGCGCGCTGGCGGTGCTCGGCGAGCACGACGTGACGCTCAGGGACGTGGCCACGCTCGCCGGCGTGCCCGAGGACGCCGCGGCCGACGCGCTCGCGGAGCTGGAGCGCTCCGGGCTCGTGACCGGGCGCCCCGCGCCTCCACTTCACGCACCCGATCCTGCGCGCCGCGATCGAGGACGACATGCCCGCCGTGGAGCGCTCGCGCGCGCACGAGCAGGCCGCGCTGATGCTCGCCGAGCGCGAGGCCGACCCCGTTGCGGTGGCAGCGCACCTGCTGGTGTCCGAGCCGGGCCAGGGCGACTGGGCGCGCGCGCCGCTGCGGCTCGCGGCGCGGCGTGCGGAGGCGCTCGGCGACCCCTCGGCCTCCGTGCGCTACCTGGAGCGGGCCGTGGAAGAGCGCCCCGAGGGCGACGAGCTCGGCGAGATCCTGTTCGAGCTGGGCCTCGCGGCCGCCCACGCCGGCGACCCCGACGCCGCCGAGTACCTGGAGCGGGCGGCGCAGGCCGGCGGCCGAACGCGCCTGCGTGCGCAGCACTGGACGGCGGTGCTGCACCTCGTCGCGGGCCGCGCCAGCAGGGCGGCCGACGTCCTCGAGTCCGCGCTCGCGACGTGCAGGAGGAGGACGAGGCGGCGAAGCCGCTGCTCGAGACGCTGATCGCGGCCGGGCTCGAGAGCGCGACGGTGCGCGCGCGGCTCGGCGACCTCTTCTCGCACCTCAAGGAGCCGCGCGGTACCCCGCAGACCGACTTCGAGCGCTTCGCGCTGATCACGCACGCGTTCCTGGCCGTGGTCGAGCAGAACGGACGCGCCGCGCGCGACCGACCTCATCCACCGCGCGCTCGCGGTCGAGGAGCACGGCTACTACGAGTCGGTCATGCGCGCGAGCGTCGGCCGGCCGATGCCGGCGTTCGTGCTCACGCTGCTGGAGCGCTTCGACGAGTCGCTCGCGATCCTCGACCGGCTCGTGCGCGCGGCGCGCGACTACGGCGACCGCTCGGCCGCCGGCGTCTTCCTGGCCGAGCGCGCCTGGGCGCGGTACCGCGCGGGCAACGCGGAGGGCGCCGAGGCCGACGCCTCGGAGGCGCTCCGGATCGCGCGGGACGCCACCCGCGCCCGCGGCCACGCGCCGATCGCGGCATCCGTGGCGGTCCTCGCCGGCATGGAGCGGGAGCGGCCGTTCGAGGAGCTCGAGGCCATCGTGGCCGCGCTGCCGCCGGCCGGCGACCCGGACACCGTGGTCCAGGACGACCTCGCGCTCGCGCGCGCGTGGCTGCTGCTCGCCCAGGGCGACGCCCAGGCGCGCCGCCGACGCTGCGCTCGAGCTCGACCGCGCGGACTCCTGGGGCTGCAGCTCGCCCACGCTCCTTCCGTGGCGCTCCGTGGCGTCCGTGGCGCTGGCGCAGCTCGGCGAGGAGGAGCGGGCGCTCGCGCTCGCCCAGGAGGAGCTGCGGCTGGCGCAGGAGCTCGGTACGCCGCGCGCGGTGGGCATCGCGCAGCGCGCGGTGGCGCTGGCGGGCCCGCAGGACGAGCGCCAGGCCGGGCTCGAGGCCGCGGTGGCCACGCTCGAGAACGGCACCGCGCGCCTCGAGCTGGCGCGCGTGACCTGCGAGCTGGGCGCGGAGCTGCGCCGGCGCGGCGAGCGCAGCGCCGCGCGCGAGGTGCTGCGCCGCGCGCACGCGCTCGCGGCCGAGTGCGGCGCCACCCGGCTCGCCACCCGCGCCCGCGACGAGCTGTCGCGCTCGGGCGCGCGGCTGATCCGCGAGCCGGTGAGCGGCGTCGAGGCGCTCACGCCGAGCGAGGTCCGGGTGGCGGAGCTGGCCGCCGAGGGCCTCACGAACCGCGAGGTGGCGCAGGCGCTGTTCGTCTCCGAGAAGACGGTCGAGACGCACCTCGGCCGCGTCTACCGCAAGCTCGACATCAAGTCGCGCCACGCGCTGCCGGGCGCGCTCGCGGAGCGCCAGGCCGCCGGAGCCGGTGGCCTAGCCGGCCGAGGCAGCGGCGCCTCGCGCGAGCGCGAGCGCCACCTCGGCGCGCGCGTGGAGCGACTCGGCGCTGACCCACTCGTCGGGCGTGTGCGCGCCGCCTCCGAGCGGGCCCAGGCCGTCGATCGTGCAGGCGATCCCGCCGGCCGCCATGTGGCTGGCGTCGCTCGCGCCGCCGCGCTCCGAGCCCGACGATCGGCGCGGCCGAGCCGCTCGCTCGGCGCTCGGCGAGCACGTCCGCCGTCGCCTCGCGCGAGTCCAGGCCGGGCCAGGCGCGCACCATCGTCGACTCGAGCCGGACCTCGTCGAGCTCGGCTCGGCAGCGCCGCGAAGCACCGGGTCGAACGCCTCCAGCCGGTCGGCGCGCAGGTCGCACAGCAGCTCGCCCTCGGCGGGCACGACGTTGAAGGCGTCGCCCGAGCGCAGGATCGTCGGCACCGCGGTGAGCCGGTCCGGTCCCGGCGGGGTCGTTGTAGCCCGCCACCAGCTGGGCGGTCGCGGCGAGCGCCAGCAGCGCGCTCCGGCCGAGCTCGGGCGCCGAGCCGGAGTGCGACGAGCGGCCGTGCGCGTCCACGCGCAGCGTCGCCGCGGCCTTCCGCTTGACGATCACGGCCTCGTCGCCCTCCGCCGTCCGCTCGCCGCCCTCGAAGCACAGGCAGGCGTCGAAGCCGGCGAAGCGCTCGCGCGTGGACGAACGGCGCCGTCCGCCACTCCTCGTCGTTCACGAGCAGCATCGCCGACCTCGGCGTACAGCTCGGGGCGCTCGGCCAGCTCGCGCATCAGCGCGAGCGACAGCGCCACGCCGCCCTTCATGTCCACCGCGCCCGACCCGGTGAGGCGATCGCCGTCGCGCTCGAGCGGCCGGTGCGCGTCGTGGTGGACGACGGTGTCGAGGTGGCCGAGCAGGAGCAGCCGGCGTGCCCGCTGCCGCGAAGGCGGCCGACCATGTCGTCGGCGTGGTCGGGGGTCGAGCACGGCACCCGCTCGACCGTCCGCCTCGCCGGGCAGGAACGCCGTGGCGAGCGCAACGCACTCCTCGGCCGCCCCCGCGTCGCCGGACGGCGACGACACCGCCACGAGCGCCTCCAGCTCGCGCTCGATCATTCGATGCGGCGCCGCGAAGTGGTAGCTCGTGATGCGCAGGCCGGTGTTGAAGTAGAGCCGGTGCGCGTCCTCGCGCTCGGGCCCAACGCCCGAGTCGAGATGGAACTCGCGCGCAGCCCTCGCGGGCGCCCTCCTCCTTGCACCACTCGAGCAGGGCGCGGCCGTAGCCGCGGCCGCGCGCCTCGGCGAGCGTCGAGAGGTCGTCCACGTAGAGGGTGTCGCCCCAGGCGAGGTTGTGGATCACGCGGAAGCCCGCCACGGCCACGCAGCGGTCGCCCTCGAAGGCGCCGACGATCCGGTAGCCCTCGGGCCGCTGCACCTCGTCCACGCGGCGCACGAACTCCGCCTCGTCCGTGTAGTGGGTGCGCAGGGCGCTCATGGCCTCGAAGGCCAGCGCCGTGTCCGGCGGGAGGTAGCTCTCTCAGTCCTTCAGGAATGACGGAACGTCGATGTCGTCGTCCGAGATCTCGAGCGACGCGCGCTGGCGGTCGTCGAGCTTCACGTCGCGGCGGCGCGGCTCGCGGCGGCGGCCCGTCGAGTCCTCCTCGAACAGCGGCGTGCGGCTGGGCCGCTCGAAGCCGGTGGCGATGACCGTCACGCGGACGGAGTCGGCCAGGGTGTCGTCGACCACGGCGCCGAAGATGATGTTCGAGTTCTGGTCCGCCGCGCTCTGGATGATCTCGGCGGCCTCGTTCACCTCGAACAGCCCGAGGTCGGTCCCGCCGGTGATGTTGAGGAGGATGCCCGTGGCGCCCTCCACCGACTGCTCGAGCAGCGGGCTCGACACGGCGTTCTTGGCCGCCTCGGCGGCGCGGTTCTCGCCGGAGGCCTCGCCGATGCCCATCAGCGCCGAGCCGGCGTCCTGCATGATCGTGCGGACGTCGGCGAAGTCGAGGTTGATCAGGCCCGGGGTCGTGATCAGGTCGGTGATGCCCTGGACGCCCTGGCCGAGCACGGCGTCCGCCTCGCGGAACGCGTCGAGGATGCTCGTGCGGCGCTCCACGACCGCGAGCAGCTTCTCGTTCGGGATCACGATCATCGTGTCCACCTGCTCGCGCAGGCGGTCGATGCCCTCCACCGCCTGGCGCATGCGCTGGGTGCCCTCGAAGTCGAACGGCTTCGTGACCACTCCGACCGTGAGCGCGCCCACCTCCTGCTTGGACACCTCGGCGATAACAGGCGCGGCACCCGTGCCGGTGCCGCCGCCCTCGCCGGCGGTCACGAAGACCATGTCAGCGCCCTTCAGCGCCTCCTTGATCTCGTCGCGGCTCTCGTTGGCGGCGCCGTACCCGACGTCCGGGTTCGCGCCGGCGCCGAGGCCGCGCGTGAGCTGGTCGCCGATCTGCAGCTTGATGTCGGCATCGCACATCTGGAGCGCCTGGGCGTCCGTGTTGACGGCGATGAACTCGACCCCCTTGAGGCCCTGATCGACCATGCGGTTGACCGCGTTCGTGCCGCCGCCGCCGATGCCGACCACCTTGATTACCGCCAGGTAGCTGCCTGTGTCCATGTGAGAGGTGCCTCTTCTACCGTCCGAAGCTCAAGCAAAAGTGGAGGGTTTCCCCCTCCCGCAAAACCCAGACTCTAGGTGGAGTTCGGCGGAAGTGTCAATCGCCCTCGCAAGAAATTTTGCAGGCAAAGGCTGGAGCTTTGCTCGAGGGTATGGGTAAAGCTCAAGTAAGGGTTGAGACTTAGCCGGCGGGCGGCGACGCACCTCCGCCGCCGGTCGAATCGGTGGGCGCGGGTGCCGGCTCGGCGCTCTGCGGGGCTGGTGCGGGGGCGGTCGGCTCCGCCGTCGCGGGCGCATTGGGCTCGGCGGTCGCGGGGTCGCCGTTCGGCACCGTGGGGGCGAGCTGCTCGGTGGCCGGATCGACTCCGGTCGGTGCCCGCCGGCGGGGCCGTGTCAGCCATGCCCGCAGGCGCGACCGGTGCCACCGTGCCCGCGGGCAGGCCGCCGGCGGCGGGCCGTCCCGGCAGCCTCACGTCGATGTACGAGGCGCCCTCGGCCTCGGGATCGGCCAGCACGCGGGTCGCGGCTATCCACTTCGCCCGGGCGCGCGTGGCGTCGCCGAAGATCAGCTCGGGCCCGTCGCGCATCTGCACGACGATGCCGTCCGGAGCGCGCGTCTCGATCAGCTCGAGACGCGGCCGGAGCGCCGCCGGCGCGGTGCCGGCGATGCGCGCCGCGTGGAGGGCGGTCGCGTCGGTCAGGTGGTTGCCGTGCGGCGCCCCGCGCGTCTCGATCTTCGGCAGGCTGCCCTCGACCGGGATGCCCCGGAGGATCGTGCCGTCGCCCGCCACCGGCAGCCCGCCGGCCAGCGCGGCCGGCCGATACTCGATCACGTGGATCGTCAGCCCATGCGGGAAGTCCGGCCTCACGTCGAGCGCCTTGACCACCGGATAGGCGGCGATCGCCTGCTCGAGCACCTCGTGGCGCACGTGCAGCGTGGTCATCGTGTGAGCCGCGGAGGCGAGCGCGGCGCGCACGCGCGGAGCGTCCTTCGTGGTGAGGCCCGTCACCTGCACCTTCTCCACGGTCACGAGCGAGGAGTCGCGCAGCCAGAAGCGGTAGCCGGCGCATCAGCACGAGGCTCACCGCCAGCGTGATCAGGAGCCAGCGCTTGACGCGCGGCGGCAGCGACGGAAGGGCCCTGACGCCCCGCGCCGCCCCGCGGGCCGCGAACGTCGCAGCGCTCATCGCTCGCCCCAGATCGGGGTGGTGTCCACCTCGCCGAGGAGCTGCACCTCGGGCTCGAGCTCCACGCCGAAGCGCTCCTTCACGCGTCGGCGCCCCTCCCCCATCAGCTCGATCACGTCGGCCGTGGAGGCCTCGCCCATGTTCTCGACGAAGTTCGCGTGCTTCTCGGAGAAGCGCGCGCCGCCGACCGTGAGGCCGCGGCAGCCCGCCTCGTCGAGCAGCACGCCCGCGCTCCTGCCCTCCGCACGCGGGTCCTCGGGGTTCTTGAAGGTGGAGCCGAAGGTCTTGATGCCGGACGGCTGCGCCTCGCGGCGGGCGGAGCGCATCCCGGCGAGCGTCTCCTTGACCGCTCCCGGGTCGGCGTCGGTCAGCCCGAACGACGCCCGCGCCACGACCTCCCCGGGCTTCAGGTTCGACCTGCGGTACTCGAAGCCGAGCTGCGGCGGCTCGCGGCGATCGGTGCCGGACGGCGTCGTGACGTCCACCCACTCCAGCACGCGCGCGAGGTCGCCCCCGTAGGCGTTGGCGTTCATCTTCACGGCGCCGCCGACGGTGCCCGGGATGTTCACGCCGAACTCGAGGCCGGTGAGGCCGGCGCGAGCCGCGAAGGCGGCCGCCTGGGGAAGCCGGGCGCCGCCGCCGCAGAGCAGGCGCTGCCCCTCCTGCTCGATCGTCGCGAGCGAGCCGTCCAGCTTGATCACCAGTCCTCGAAAACCTGCATCCGCTATGAGCAGGTTCGAGCCGGACCCGACCACTCCTACCTCGATGCCCTCGGCGTCGGCCCAGCCGAGCACCTCGGCCAGCGACGCGTCCGATCCGATCCGCGCGAAGTAGTCGCCCGTTCCGCCGGTCCGGATGGTGGTCAGCCGCGCGAGCGGGTAGTCGACGGCCACGTCCTCGGGCGTCGTCATGCGGTGAGCCTCTTCGCCAGCTCGTCGACGTTGCCTGCCCCGAGCGTGACGAGCACGTCGCCCTCGGCCAGCTCGGCGCGCAGCTGCGGCTCGGCGTCGTCGACGGCCGGCATCCACCAGACCGGGCCGCCCGCCGGCGGCGTCGGCGGCCGCCTCGGCCACCAGGTAGCCGGTCACGCCGGGGAAGTCGCCGGGGTCCTCGCGTGCGCGGTAGATGTCGAGCACCACGACGAGGTCCGCGAGCGCGAGCGACTCGCCGAACTCGCGCGCCAGCATCCGCGTGCGCGAGAAGAGGTGCGGCTGGAACGCCGCAACGAGCCGGCGCGGCTCGAGAGTGCGCGCCGCCTCGAGCGTGGCACGCACCTCGGTGGGGTGATGCGCGTAGTCGTCGTAGACCTCGGCCCCGCTCGCCGTCCGGCCGTGCGACTCGAAACGCCTGCCCGCGCCGGTGAACTTCGCGAGCGCGGGCGCCGCCTCGGCCGGCTCGACCCCGGCGGCCCGGAGCGCCGCGAGCGCCGCCAGGGCATTCAGGACGTTGTGCTCGCCGGGCACCTGGAGCTCGATCTCGGTGCCGTCCACACGGAAGCGGGAGGAGCCCCGTCCCAGCTCGACCTCGTCCGGCGGGGCGGCGACGGTGCCGGATATGACCGTGTCCGCCTCGCCGGTGAACTCGGCGAATGCCTCCTCCAGCTCCCGGAGCGACCCGTACGTCGCGTGGTGGTCCATCTCGATGTTCGTCACGACGGCGACGTCGCGGCGGAGCTTCAGGAAGGAGCGGTCGGACTCGTCGGCCTCGATCACGGCCCACTCGCCGTCGCCCCAGGCGGCGTTCGTGCCGGCCGCGCGCAGCTCGCCGCCGATCAGGAACATCGGGTCGCGGCCGGTCTCGAGGAGGACGAGGGCGATCATCGAGGCGGTCGTGGTCTTCCCGTGGGTGCCGCTCACCGCGATCGTCTTCTTCATCCGAGACAGCTCGCCGAGCAGGTCGGCGCGATGGAGGACCCGCGTGCCCGCCGCCCGCGCCGCCGCGAGCTCCGGGTTGTCCTCCGGGATGGCGGTGGAGACGACGACCTCGGCCCCCTCCGGCAGGTTCGCCGCGTCATGCCCGATCGCGGGCTCGATGCCGGCAGCCCGCAGCCGCTCCGAATACGAGGACTCGGCCTGGTCGGACCCGGTCACGCTCGCGCCGAGCTGCTTCGCGACGAGCGCGAGGCCGCTCATGCCGGCACCGCCTATGCCCACGAAGTGGAGCGCGCGGCCGGCGAACGGCTCGGCTGCGGAGTCACCCGACAAGCCGCAGCAACTCCTCCGCCACCCGGTCCGCCGCGTCCGGCTTCGCCACCGCGCGGGCGGCGTTCGACATCTCGGCCATCCGCTGCGGCGCCGCGAGCAGGCCGCCCACCTCGCGGGCCAGGCTCGGGCCGTCCAGCTCGCCGTCCGGGATCACGATGGCCGCGCCGGCGCGCTCCATGAAGCGAGCGTTCGCCGCCTGGTGGTTGCCGGTCGCGTGCGGATACGGCACGAGGATCGAGGGCAGGCCCGCGGCGGCCAGCTCGAACACGGAGCCACCCGCGCGCGCGGCGGCGAGGTCCGCGGCGGCCAGGGCGTCCGCGAACGGCTCGACGTACGGGAGCAGCCGGTAGTGCGGCGGCGAGCCGAGTGCGGCGAGCCGAGTGCGCAGTGCCTCGTAGTCCCGCCGCCCGGCCGCGTGGAGCACCGAGCACGGCGCGGCGGCTCCGAAGGCGTCGAGGGCGGCGTCGTTCAGCCGGCGCGCACCCAGCGACCCGCCGAAGACGAGCAGGCATGGCCCGTCCGGCGCCACGCCCAGGCGGGCGCGGGCCGCGGCCTGGTCTCCCCCCTCGGTCCCGCGCGGCACGGGTCGCCCGGTCACGAGCCACTTCGCCCCGCGCCGCCCCTCGATCGGGAACGCCAGGCACACGCGCGCCGCGAACGGCGCCAGCGTCCGGTTCGACACGCCGAGATGGCTGTCGGCCTCGGTCAGCACGAGCGGCAGGCCGCGCGTCTTCGCCGCCAGGCCCACCGGGCCGGCCACGTAGCCGCCCCCGCCGAGCACGGCGTCGGCGCCGATCTGCCCCAGCAGGCGCCGCGCCCGCCCCGTCGCGCGCTGCCGCGAGCAGCGCGGCCCACGCCGCCCGCAGCGGATTGCTGCGGTCGATCCCCTGCACCCTCAGCGCGTGGAACGGGTAGCCGGCCGCCGGCACGAGCTCGGCCTCGGCCCGCTCCCCTCCGATGAACTCCACGTCCGCGCCCCGCTCGCTGAGCGCGTCAGCTACGGCGAGCGCCGGCACTACGTGTCCCGCGGTCCCTCCCGCGGCGATCACGATCGTCGGCACTTCCACCTCCGTCGATGGCGCGCAGCTCGGGCCGCTCGGCTCGCTTGGCGCGGCCGCCGGTCGCGGCCACATTCAGGAGCAGGCCCATCGCCCCCATCAGCACCACCAGGTTGCTCGCGCCGTACGAGATGAACGGCAACGGCACGCCGGTGAGGGGCATGAGCCCCAGCACGGCGAAGAAGTTCAGGGTGGCCTGGCACAGGATCAGCGATGTGATGCCCGCTGCGAGCAGCTTCGAGTAACGGTCGCGCGCCAGCTTGGCCACGCGCAGCCCGGCGTAGCCGATCATGCCGTACAGGCTGACGAGCCCGAGGATCCCGAACAGGCCGAGCTCCTCGCCGATGACCGCCAGGATCATGTCGGTGTGCGCCTCGGGCAGGTAGAAGATCTTCTGCACGGACTCGCCGAGCCCGACGCCGAAGAATCCGCCGTGCCCGATCGCCGTGAGCGCCTGGACGGCCTGGAAGCCCGAGTCGCCGGCGTCCTTGAACGGGTCGATGAACGAGAAGAGCCGCTCGCGCCGGTACGGCTCGGCGATCGCCAGGATCGTCGCGAGGAAGAGCAGCGTGCCGCCGATCAGCGCGATGTTCCGCATGGGCGTGCCGGCCGCGATCAGGAGCGCGCCCACGGCGAAGCAGACGACCATCGTGGTCCCCATGTCCGGCTGCTTCATGAGGAGCGCGCATGCCGCGGCCACCACGAGCAGCAGCGGTTTCGCCAGGGTCGCGACGGTGCGCACCGACTCGGGCCGCGTTGACAGGAGCTGGGCGGCGTACAGGACGATCGAGACCTTCAGGAGCTCCGACGGCTGGAACTGGAACGCCCCCGCACCGATCCAGCGGGTGGCGCCGTTCACCGTAACTCCGATGCCCGGGACCATCGCCGCCACGGTGAGGCCGAAGGAGCACGCCAACAGCAGTGGCGTGAGCGCGCGGATGACCTTGAGCCCGTGCCGCGACGCGAGGTGCAGGAGCACCAGCCCGGCCAGCCCGAACATGACGTAGCGCTTGAGGTAGTAGGCGGGGTCGCCGGGGCCCGAGAGGAGCGACTCCGCGGAGCTCGCCGAGTACACCATCACCGCGCCGCCGGCGAGGAGGCACAGCGTTGCGGTGTAGAGGATCGAGTACTCGACCGGGCGCTTCCGCGGCATCCAGACCGTTTTCTACGGCCGGACCCGGATTCATCCCCGCGGAATCAGCGATTTGAAGGCGTCGCCGCGCTCCTCGTAGTCGCGAAACTGGTCGAAGCTCGCGCAGGCGGGCGACAGGAGGACCACCTCGCCGGGCCGGGCGGCCTCGGACGCCGCCGCGACGGCCGTCGCCAGATCGCCCGATCGCCGCAGGGGGATCGTCCCTTCGAGGTCGGTCTCGAGCCGGTCCGCCGCCTCCCCGATCAGGTACGCCGCAACGGCGCGGGAGGCGAGCGCTTCGCGCAATCCCTCGAATCCGCCGCCCTTCAGGCTCCCGCCGAGGATGGCGTGAACGCCGCCGTCGAAGGCCTCGATCCCCCGCACCGCGGACGAGACGTTCGTGGCCTTCGAGTCGTTCACGTACAGCACGCCGTTCACCCAGCCCACCTCCTCGAGCCGGTGCGGCACGCCGGCGAACGTGCGGAGCGCGCGCGCCACGGCCTCCGCCGGCACGCCCGACTCGATCGCCGCCGCCGCCGCGCCGCTGGCGTTCTCGAGGTTGTGCTCGCCGCGGAGCCGGATCTCGTTCACGGGCAGCGGCAGCGGCCCGAACTCCACCCGCCGCCCCTCTCCCGGCACCTCGACGTCCGGGGGCACGACCGCCACCTGCTCGGGCGTCTGGTTGCGGAACAGGCGCAGCTTGGCGTCCCGGTATGCCTCGAAGGTGCCGTGCCGGTCGAGGTGGTCCTCGGTGATGTTGAGCAGGAGCGCGGTGTCGGGCGCCAGCGCCTCGGAGTCCTCGGCCTGGAAGCTCGACACCTCGCAGATCACGGTGGCGTCGGGATCGACCTCCCCCACCAGCGAGGACAGCGCCGTGCCCACGTTGCCCGCGAGCGCCACGGGAAGCCCCGCCTCCCGCCAGATCGCGCCGAGCAGCTCCGTGGTCGTGGTCTTGCCGTTCGTGCCGGTAACCGCCACGAACCGGTTCGGGAGGAGCCGCCACGCCATCTCCACCTCGCCGAGCACCGGCAGGCCGCGCTCGCGCGCGGCCGCGATCACGGGCGCCTCGTTCGGCACGCCGGGGCTCTTCACCACGACCGCGGCGCCCTCGAGCAGCTCGACCCCGTCGACCCCCAGGTGAGCGTCGATGTCGTCCGGCACCTCGGGCGTGCCCGAGTCCACCGCCACGACCTCGCCGTGCTCGCGGAGCATCCGCACGGCCGTGGTGCCGGACCTCGCCAGCCCCACCACGAGGTACGGCCCGTCGGGCAGCGGCGGCCTCACGAGCCGGGGATCGACGACTGGTAGAACGCGAACCCGATCGCCGCGCAGATGGCGGCGATGATCCAGAAGCGCAGGATGATCTTGGTCTCCGACCACCCCGCCAGCTCGAAGTGGTGGTGGATGGGCGCCATCAGGAACACCCGCCTTCGGAACCGCTGGAAGGCGAACACCTGGATCGCCACGGACAGCGCCTCGATCACGAAGATCCCGCCGATCACGATCAGGAGGATCTCGGTCCGGGTCACGACCGCGAGCGCCGCGATCGCCCCGCCTAACCCGAGCGACCCGGTGTCCCCCATGAACACCGACGCCGGGAACGAGTTGAACCACAGGAAGCCCACGCAGGCCCCGACGAGGCAGGCGCTCAGCAGCGCCAGGTCCTGCTGGCCGCGCATGATGAAGGTCATCACCGTGTAGGTGAGCAGCACGATCGCCGCGCAGCCCGCCGCGAGGCCATCCAGGCCGTCGGTGAGGTTCACCCCGTTCGTGGCGCCGGCGAGCACGAGGAAGATGAGCACCGGGTACGCCAGCCCGAGCTCGACGTTCGCGTCGACCACCCAGAACTTGAGCGATTCGCTCAGACCCACCTTCTCCTTCACCACGATCCAAAGCGCGATGGCCACGATCGCCTGAACGAGCAGCTTGGTCTTCCCCGACACGCCGAGCGAGCGGCGCCGGCGCAGCTTGATGATGTCGTCCACGAACCCGAGCGCGGCCATCGCGAGCGCCGTGCCGAGGACCGCGAGGCTCGCGGCCCGGTACTCGGACAGGATCAGGAACGGCACTGCGATCGCGATGAAGATCGCCAGGCCGCCCATCGTCGGCGTGCCCGCCTTGCCGTGGTGGCCCGCCGGCCCCTCCTCGCGGATCGGCTGGCCGAACTCCTTGAGGCGCAGGTAGTCGATGAACTTCGGGCCGAGGAACATGCAGATCAGGAGCGAGGCCGATCCGCCCATGACGATCTCGCCGAGCATCAGGTGGCCACCCGGGACCGGAGCGCCTCGCGCGCGACGGTCATGTCGTCGAACGGCTCCTTCCGGCCGTTCTCGAACTCCTGCCCCTGCTCGTGGCCCTTGCCGGCGATGACGACGACGTCGCCTGGCTCGGCGTCCGCGATCGCGCGGCCGATGGCGCGGCGGCGGTCGGCGTCGCGCTCCGCCTCGGGCCCGGCTCCCTCCATCACCTGGTCGATGATCGCCTCGGGCTCCTCGCTCCGGGGGTTGTCGGAGGTCACGAGCACGCGGTCCGCGTGGTCGCGCGCGGCGGCACCCATGAGCGGGCGCTTGCCGGGGTCGCGGTCGCCGCCCGCGCCGAACACCACGTGCAGCCGGCCGCGCGTGAGCTCGCGCGCCGTGCGGAGCACGTTCTCGAGCGAGTCGGGCGTGTGCGCGTAGTCGACGAGCACGCCGAAGCCCTGGCCCTCGTCCACCGGCTCGAAGCGGCCCGGCACGCGCTCGAAGCCCTCGAGCGAGATCTCGCCGACTCCCAGGGCGCGTACCGCCGCGATCGCGCCGGTCACGTTCAGCACGTTGAAGAGGCCGGGCAACGGCGACTCGACCTCGATCGTCCCATCGGGCGTGTCGAGCAGGAAGTGCGAGCCGGCGAAGTCGAAGTCGATCTCGCGCGCGTGGTAGTCGGCGTCCGGACTCGATCCCGAAGGTCACGGCGCCCACCTCGGCGGCGATGCGGCGGCCGTACTCGTCGTCGGTGTTCACCACGGCGATCCCGGGCTCGTCGAAGAGCCGCCGCTTGGCGGCGTAGTACGCGTCCATCGTGCCGTGGAAGTCGAGGTGGTCCTGCGTGAGGTTGGTGAACAGCTTCACGGCGAAGCGGATGCCGGACACGCGGCCGAGCTCGATCGCGTGCGAGGACACCTCCATGGCCACGGCCTCGTCGCCGGAGTCGAGCATGCGCCTGAAGGTCGCCTGGAGGTCGATCGCCTCGGGCGTGGTGCGCTCGACCTCCTCCTCCACCCCGCCCACAACCCGCTTGACCGTGCCGAGTAGCCCGGCGCGGCGGCCGGCCGCCTCGAGCAGGTGGCGGACGAGGAAGGCCGTGGTCGTCTTGCCGTTGGTGCCGGTGATGCCGACCACGTCGAGCCGTGCGGTCGGATCGCCGTAGAAGCGGGCGGCCGCCGGGCCCATCGCGGCCCGCACGTCCTCGACCACCACCTCCGGCACGCCCAGGTCGAGCTCCCGCTGGGTGACGAGGGCGACGGCGCCGCGCTCGAGCGCCTCCGGAGCGAAGTCGTGACCGTCACGCGTGAACCCCGGCACGCAAAAAAACAGCGCCCCTGGGGTGACGCCGTCGGTCGAGTACGCGAGGGCCGAGATCTCGACCTCCGGCGCCTCCGCCCCCATGAGGTCGCGAAGGGTCATGGATTCCGGCAGGTTATTAGCCGGTCCGGGCGACCCGTGTCCCCTGCAGGGCTCAGTCTTTTGTCCAGGTGGCCGATACAGAGTCCGTGAGCGGCACCGTCCTGAGCGCGCTCGCTCGCCTCGCGGAACGGCGCTTTACAAGCTTTTCCGAGGCAGCCGACACGGTCCTCGACCTCCTCGAGGCCGAGCTCCCGCCTGGGTCGATACTGCTCGGCCGCGTGGACTGGGACGAGGGCGAGCTGCGCCTGATCGACGTTCGCGGCACCGCGGCGACCTCGCTGAGCGCCGGCTCGACGATGCCACTGGCGCCCGGCGCGAACGGCGGGAGCCGGGGCTTCCTCGATCCGCAGACGTTGCAGCGGTTGTCGGTTCGCTCTTACATCGCGCTGCCGCTCGACTCGAGCTCGGGTGGAGGCGCGCTCACCCTGTGCGCGTTTGCCTCGGGCACGGACGTCTTCAACCAGGAGCATCTCGAGATCCTCTCGATCGCGGGCCGCCTCCTCACGTACGAGTGGGAGAGCGTGAAGTGGCGGGCGGATCTCCGCCGCCTCAGCGAGCGCCTGCGCGACCCCGAGCGGACCGACCAGCTCACCGGCCTGCTCAACCGGGTGGCGTTCGTGGAGGTGGCCGAGCGCGAGTGGCGGCTCGCCTCGCGCGGCACGCTCGAGACGTACGTGCTCGCCTTCCGCGTATCGAACCTGCCGAAGGTGGCGGAGCGGCACGGTGCCGCGGTGGCCCAGCTGATGCTCAAGGATGCCGCCGACGTGATGGAGAGCGCGATCCGCCGCACCGACCACGCAGGCCGGCTTTCCGACGACTCGTTCGGAGCGGTGCTCGTGGGCTGCAAGGGCCTCGAGGGCGCGGCCGCGTTCATCGGCCGCTACGGCCAGTCGCTGACCCGTGTCACCCAGGAGCGCCCGGCGCGGCTGGAGCTCTCCTACGCGATCTGCCCACTCGGCGATGCGGAGTCCCCGGAGGCCGCTCTCGCTCGCATCGAGGCCGAGGCCCGGAGCGGCGCTGTCGAGCTTGCCGGGGAGGCCGCGTGAGCCCCGAGGCCGGGACGGCCACCCCACCGCCGCCCAAGGGCATCGTGCCGCCGTCGGAGCCGGGCGGACGCTCGGGCTTCCTGAGCGACGTGATCGTGGAACTGGGCTTCGCGACGGCGGACGCCGTCGAGGAGGCCGTGCGCGAGGCGCGCAGCGGCAGCACCGTGGCGCAGGTGCTGGTCGAGAGCGGTGCCATCAGCGAGGAGCAGCTCGCGCGCGCGACCGCCGAGCGCTACGGCCTCGCCTACATCGACCTCGACAACTTCGACGTGGATCCACAGGCGGCGGCGCTGATCAGGCCTTCGGCGGCGAAGCGCTACCAGGCCGTGCCGGTGGGGTTCGCGGGCGAGAGTCTTCTGGTGGCCATGACCGACCCCGCGGATTCGCTGGCGGTCGACGACATCGCTGTGATCACGAAGTCCGAGGTGCAGCCCGCCGCTACCACGCGGTCCGGCCTCGACCGCCTGCTCGCCGAGCTGGCGGCGGCCGGCGAGGGCGGGGACGGCGACGTGCCGGCCAGCGAGCCGTCCAGCTCATCGGCGGTGTTCTGGCAGGCAGACGACGAGAGCGGCGACTCGCCGCGGCCGTCGCCCAGCAGCGCGGCGGTGTCCTCCCGGGTCGACGACGAGGCCGAGCTGATGCGAGCCGAGCTCGCCGAGCTGCGCCGCAAGCTGGCGGGCGCCGAGACCGAGCTCGTGAAGGCCCGCGCGGACCTCGACGCATCCCGCACCGACCTCGCATCGGCCCGCGAAGCCGCCTCCGGCACCACCGCCCACCAGGACCAGCTGATCGCGGAGCTCGCAGCGGCCCGCACGGGAGCCGACCGTCTGAACGCCGAGGTGGAGGAGCTGCGCGCGAGGGTCGCCGCCTCCGAAGCCGACCTCGCCGCGATGGCGGAGCTGCGCGCGAAGGTCGCCGCGAGCGAAGCCGAGCTCGCCGCCATGGAGGAGCTGCGCGCCAAGGTCGCCGCGAGCGACGCCGAGCTCGCTCGACTGCGCGAGGGCGCCGCCGAGCGTGACGCGCTTGCCTCGGAGCGCGAAGAGATCGCGACGGCGCGCGACACGCTCGCGACCGAGCGCGACGAGATCGCTTCGGCCCGCGACGCCGCGGTCACTGAACGTGACGAGATCGCTTCCGCTCGCGACGCCGCGGTAACGGAGCGCGACGCCGTCGCCCAGCGGCTCGAGGCCGCGCAGGCCGAGCTCGCCGCCGAGCGCGAGGCGGCCGCTGCGCGGGTCACCGAGATCGAGGCCGAGGTTGAGGCGGCTGACGAGAAGGGCCGTCATCTTGCCGACAGCGTTGAAAGGGCGCGCGCGCGTGTGGAGGAGCTGGAGCGCGAGCTTGCGAACACGCGAAGCAGCGGCGCGGGCATCGACGGGCAGCTGCGTGAGGCGCTTGCGCTAGCGGAGGCCAATCAGGCGGCACTGACGCAGACGCGCCAGGCGCTCGAACAGGGTGAGGCGCTCCTGGCGGAGACCCACGAGGAGACCGCCCGCCTGGAGGCCGAGCTGGCCGCCGCGCGCGCGGCCGGCGAGGGTCACGGCGAGAGGCTGACGGAGGTCAGCACGACGGTGGAGCGCCTCGAAGCCGAGCTCGCGGAGGCGCGAGCGGAGAAGGAGAGCTTCAGCTCGCGGCTGCGCCAGGCGGTCGAGGGATCGGCCCGCAGCGAGGCCGAGGCGAAGGAAGCTCGCGAGCAGGCCGAGCGGGCGTCCGCCGAGCTGCAGGAGGCTCGGACCGAGAAGGAGGCGCT
Source organism: uncultured Thermoleophilaceae bacterium (assembly GCA_963808875.1). Lineage (GTDB taxonomy): Bacteria > Actinomycetota > Thermoleophilia > Solirubrobacterales > Thermoleophilaceae > JACVRW01. Next base: position 447,692 of record CAWEHM010000007.1, on the reverse strand, counting down.
GGCGGCGCAGCTCGCCGAGGCGCGCGCTTCCACCGAGCAGCTCCCACAGGCGATCGACGAGGCCCGCGGCTCCATCGCGGCCGCGCAAGCAGAGCGCGACGCGGCCCGCGCCGGAATCGCCGCCCTCGAGGCCGACCGCGACGAAGCCCGCACGGCACTCGCGGCCCTCCAGGCGGAGCGCGACGCCGCGCAGGCAGCCCTCGCGGCGGTCGAGGCCGAGCGCGACGAGGCCCGCGCCGCACTCGCCGGCGTCGAGAAGGAGCGCGACGAGGCCCGCGTCACGCTCGACGCCGCCGAGGCTGAGAAGGCCGCTGCTCAGGCCGAGCGCGACGAGGCGCTCGCCGGCCGCGACAAGGCGCGGGGTTCGCGCGACAAGGCCCGGACCGCGCGGGACGAGGCGCAGGCCGCGCTCAAGGACGCGGACGGGGCGCGTGGGGCCGCCGAGCAGGCGCGTGACGAGGCGCTCGCCGCCCGTGACGAGGCGCTCGCCGCGCGCGACAAGGCGCTTGCGGACGCTCCCGAGGTCGAGGCACTCGAGACCGAGCTCGCGCAGGCCAGGGCGTCGGCGGACGGTCTCAATGCCCAGCTCTCCGGCGCGCGCGCCAAGAACGAGGGCCTCATCATGGAGCTGCGCGAGGCGCGCGCCGCGACCGAGCGATTCGAGGAGCGGGTCGCGGAGCTCGAGGGCGCCAACGACGAGCTCGCCGCCCGCCTCGCCGACGACGAGAGCGCCATGGAGAAGCTCTCAGCCGAGCTCGCCGAGGGCCGCGCGACCGCCGAGGACCTGGAGCAGACCCGCGCCGAGGCCAAGGAGCATCACGACGAGCTGTGGTCACCCAGAAGGCGCTCGACCGCGCCGGTGGACAGGCCGCCGAGCTGCGCATCGAGCTCACGAAGACGCAGGAGGAGCTCGACCGGGCGCGGATGGAGGCCGAGGAGGTCGCGTCGCTACGCACGAAGCTCGCCGACGCCGAGCTCGCCATCAAGGAGGCGAAGGAGGGCCAGGAGCAGACGCGCGACCGGCTCGATCGTCTCGAGTCCCAGCTGGCGACGGCCCAGGGCGCCGCATTCGCCTCGGAACGCGCCGCCGAGCAGCTCCGCCAGGCGCAGGAGCGCATGCGCGAGGCCCTCGCCCCCTTCGAGGGTGAGGACACAAGCGAAGACGCAGATCCGACCGCCTAGCGCGGCGGGATCTTCAGGTACGGCAGCGCGAACTCCATGATGCGCTCGAAGGCGGGCGCCGCCACGGTGCCGCCGTAGATGTCGCCGCGCGGCGTGTCGACCATCACGGCCACGAGCAGCCGCGGGTTCTTCGCCGGCGCGAAGCCGATGAACGACGCGATGAAGTCCGTCTTCGAGTAGCCGCCCTTGATCGCCTTCTCGGCCGTCCCGGTCTTGCCGGCCAGCGTGTAGCCGGCGACCTGCGCCTCCTGCGCGGTTCCGCCGGCGGCGAGCACGCCCTCGAGCATGTGCGACACCTGCTCCGAGGTCCTCGGCGTGAGGCACCCGCTTGGGCGGCGGCTGGTCGCCCTTCACGACGTACGGCCGCCGCATCACGCCGTGGTTCGCGATCGCGGTGTACGCGGTCGCCATCTGCATCGGCGTCACGGCGATGCCCTGGCCGATCGGCATGTTGCCCATCGACGAGCCCGAGTAGTGCTCGGGCCGCAGCACGATGCCGCCCTCCTCGCCGGGCAGGTCGACACCGGTGGGCTTGCCGAAGCCGAACCGGCGCACCCACTTGTCGAAGCGCTTCGCGCCGAGCTTCAGCCCGATCATCACCGAGCCGACATTCGACGACTCCTTCAGGATCTGCGCCACGCTCTTGACCCCGCCGCCGCCCTCGTGCGCCTCGCCCACGGTCCGGTCCGCCACCGTGATCGTCGGCGTCACCGAGATCGTCGTCCCGGGCTGCACCAGGTGCTCCTCCATCGCGCCCGACACCGTGATCGCCTTGAAGGTCGAGCCCGGCTCGAAGTTCGCCTGGATGGCGCGGTTCTGCCGCGCGTACGCCGGCGCGCCGTCGATGTTGTTGGCGTCCACGCGCGGCCAGTTCGCCAGGGCGAGGATCTCGCCGGTGCGCGGGTCCATCACCACCGCGGTGGCGCCCTGCGGCGTGTACGTCTGACCCACCTCTGAGAGCACCGCCTCGGTGCGCTCCTGGATGCGCGCGTCGAGCGTCAGGTGGAGGTTCTCGCCCGCGCTCGAGCGCTTGGTCTCCACCACGCTCACGGTCTTGCCGAGCGCGTCCTTGACGAGCCGGCGCTCGCCGTCGTGGCCGCGGAGCGTCTCGTCATGTGCGTACTCGAGCCCCGCGAGCCCGTTGTTGTCAGTGCCGACCATCCCCAGCACCTGCGACGCCAGGATAGCCCTGCGGGTAGACCCGCTTCGGCTCCGAAGTGGTGCCGATCCCCGGAATCGTGAGCTTCACGACCTTCTCGCCGGCGGTCGGGTCCATCTTGCGACGCAGGTACACGAAGCCGGTGCTCCGATCGGACAGCTTCCGCAGCAGCTCGTCCTCCTTCATGCCCATGAGCGGAGCGAGCTGCGCGGCCACCTTGGCCGGGTCCTTGATCTGCATGGGGTTGGCGAAGACGGTGGTCGAGTCCTCGGAGACCGCGAGCTCCACGCCGTTGCGGTCGTAGATCGTGCCTCGCTGGGCGGGGTCGTCGACGTTCTCGATCTGCTGGCTCACGGCGCGGTCGGACAGCGACCCCGAGCGCACGGTGCCGAGCCAGGTGGCGCGGAGGGCGGCGATGGAGAGCAGCAGCAGGAACATCGCGAACAGCAGGCCGATCCGCTTCTCCACCAGCCGGGTAGGCGGAAGACCCGGCCCGCGCCTCGGGCGGCGGGTCGGGGGTCGGCGCTGCGTGGTCGGCACGGGCTAGCCCGCCGGGGTGGCCGTGGCTGCGGGATCGGCGGTGGCCGGGTCGGCCGTGGCCGTGGGATCGGCCGTGGCCGCCGGGTCGGCCGTGGCCGTGGGGTCCGTGCGTGGTCCAGTGGGGTCCGTGGTCGCGGCCGGATCGGTGGCCGCGGGCGGCTCCGGGGCGGTGTCCACCGGCGCGGGCGGCACGTACGCGAGGTTCGGAGCGGTCATCCGCTTCGCAGCCATATGCGCGTCGAGCCGTGGCCTTGCCTTCAGGTAGCGGACCTCGCCGGGGGCGGGCTGCACGAGGCCGAGCTGGGCGGCCGACTCCTGGATGCGCTGGGTCGAGGCCAGCCTCGCCACGTCGAGCCGGTCGCGAGCGATCTCCCGCTTCAGGACCGCGATCCTGTCCGCGCTCGAGGCGATCTCGCGATTCATGCGAAGCAGGTCGACGTTGAAGAACACGATCCCGACGAGCAGGACGAATACGAGCGCGATCCACCCGCGGCCGGCGAGGAGCGCGTCGAGGACGCTGCTGGTGTGCCGCCGCGCCGCGCGCGTGAACGGCGCGTTGAGGACTCGCACCGGAAGCGGAACCGCGACCGTGCCCGCGGCGCCGCCGGAGACGCGGCGCGGAGCGGGCGTGCGACGGGCCGGCGCCGCGCGGCGCCGCGGCGCATGACGCGCGGGTGCCGCCTTGGCGCGCGGCGTGCGCGCGGGTGCCGCCTTGGCGCGCGGCGCGCGCGCGGGAGCCGCCGCTGCCGCCGCGCGGGCCATCAGGCGCTCGCCGCCGTCCGGAGCTTGCGGGCGGAGCGAAGGCGGCTCGACTTGGAGCGCGGGTTGTCGGCCACCTCGCCGGGCGTGGGCACCACGGAGCGGCCCGTGATCAGCTCGGCCTCGGGCTCGCGACCGCAGACGCAGACCGGGAAGTCGGGCGGGCACACGCAGCCGCGAGCGCGCTCGGCGAGGAAGCGCTTCACGCGCCTGTCCTCGAGCGAGTGGAAGGAGATCGCCGCGAACCGGCCGCCGTCGCGCAGGACCTCCCACGCCAGCGGGAGCGCGCGGTCGAGCGAGTCGAGCTCGGAGTTCACCGCGATGCGGATGGCCTGGAACACTCGCTTGGCCGGGCTCCCGGCGCCGAAGCTTCGCCTCACGGCAGCCGGCAGCGCGGCCTCGATGGCGGCGACGAGCTCGCCGGTCGTCTCGATGGGCGCGCGGTCGCGCCGCGCGACGATCTCGCGCGCGATTCGGCGGGAATTCGGGTCCTCGCCCAGCCGCCGGAACAGCTGCGCGAGCCGGCGTTCGTCCCAGGTGTTCACGATCTCGCGGGCGTCGAGGTCCTGGCCCGGGTCCATCCGCATGTCGAGCGGCGCGTCGTAGGAGTAGGAGAAGCCGCGCTCGCGCGCGTCGACCTGCATCGAGGAGATGCCGAGGTCGAGGTAGATCACGTCCGCCTTCAGCCGCTCGTCGCGCAGCAGGGCCAGCCCGTCCGCGTAGTCCATGCGGAGGAAGCGCGTCTCGCAGGCGACCTCGCGCGCCACCTCCTCGAAGTGCTCCTCGGCGAGCGGGTCGCGGTCGATGCAGATGAGCGTGCCGGTCGAGCCGATGCGGTCGGCGATCAGGCGGGCGTGACCGCCCGCCCCGAAGGTGCAGTCGATCACCGTGTCGCCCGGTCCGGGCGCGGTGAGCTCGATCAGCTCACCTGCGAGGACGGGTACGTGCGCGCGCGTCATGTCAAGAAGGATTGCCAAGTCGCTCCGTCACCTCCTCGATCTGCGCGTCGAGGGCCTCCTGCTGGTCCTGCCAGCGGTCCTTCGACCAGACCTCGAGGTGGTCGCCCACGCCGACCACCACGACCTCCTTCTCGATCCCGGCGTGCGCGAGGAGCGGCGGCGGCAGCGTCACGCGGCCGCTCCCGTCCAGCTCGATGTCGAAGGAATTGCCCTGGTAGAAGCGCGAGACGCGCCGGTAGTCCGCGCTGATCGGGTTCAGCGCGCCGAGCGCCCGCTCGATGATCTGCTCGTGCGCGTCGGCGGTCCAGACCGCGACACAGGGTTCCGGGTCCTTGGCGAGAACGGTTCCACTGGAGAAGGCCGCGCGGAACCGGGCCGGAATGCTGAGCCGGTTCTTCGCGTCCAGCGAGTGCTCGAAGTGGCCCCGAAATGCCAACGCTCATATCCCCGAGAGAAGATTCAGACCGGAGTGGCGGAGTGGGAGGAGCCCCGCCACTCCGGTCGATTGGTGATGCCACCGTACCCCACCTTCTCCCACTGTGCAACACAAATCCCCACCTTTCCGTCCGACGGTTCGGCATCGGGGTCCCTGAATGGCGTGTTTTTGGCTATGCAGAGCCGAAAACTGGCGGTGGTCAACGGTGGGACGACCACCCGCCAAAACCGCGCTTTCGCGTGCAGATCGCGCTTCTGAACGCAACTTTGCGTGCAGAACGGCGGGTTGGTGGGCTGCGTTGCGGTCTCGCGGTCCATGCCGCAACCGGGCTCGCGGTCAGCTCGCTGGCCGGGAACGCGAACGGCGTGCTGGTCGTGCCGCGCGACAGCGCGGGTGCGACGACGGTCGACCGCCCCTTCCACCTGATCGTCTCCTGCTGAGGAGGCACTAGAGCGGCAGGGCATCGGCACCGCCGGCGAGCAGTGCCGATGCCAGCGCCGCCGCCACGAGCAGGAGGACGGACGGCACCAGGAGCAGCGCCACCACGAGCTGGATCTTCGGCCCGGCCCTCGCCGCGTCCTCCCTGATCCGCCGGGTGAGCGCGAACCGCGCGGCACGCGCCTGCGCCTCGAGGGTGGTGGAAAGTGGGGCGCCATGGCGCGCGGCACGATCGAGGGCGGCCGCGAACGCGCGGATCTCGGGCTGAGGCAGCCGAACCGCGAGGCCCCGGAGGGCCTGGGCGAGCGGCACGCCGAGCGCGACCTCCCTCGCCACCGCCGCCCACTCCCGGGCGAGCGGGCCCTCGGCGCGCTCCCCCACCGCCGCGAGCGCCCACGCCAGCGAGCCGCCCGCCTCGATCGTCACGCGCAGGATGTCGAGGAGGGCGGGCAGGTCGCGACGGACGCGCCGGGCCCGCTCGGCCGCGCGCCGGCCGAGCCAGAGATCGGGCAGAAGGAACCCGGCGGCCGGAGCGAGCGGCGCGATCACAAGCCCGAGCCGTCCGGGCGCGAGGGCGGCGAGCGGCAGGGCGGCGACGCCGCCGAGCAGAGCGGCCGCGATCTTCGCGGCCATCACCTCCCGCACCCCGAGCCCGGCGGGTCTGCCGGCGGCCTCGATCCGGCCGCGGAGGTCGGCGGGAGCCCGGGCCGGCCGGACACGGTTCCCGAGCGCGGCGAGCAGCCTGAGTCCTCGCCCTCCGCCGCTCCGCGCTGCGCGGCCCGGAACGCGCGGTGCCGGCAGCGCGAGCACGATTCCCGCCGCTCCTGTCGCGGCGGCCGCGAAGGCCAGCCCGGCCGTCACCACCGGACGCGCGCCATCCGGTTCATGAGAACGGCCCCCACGACCTGCAGGACGAGCGCGATCCCCACGAGCCAGGCGGTGAGGAATGAGCTCCAGAGCCCGGCGAACCAGCCCGGGCTGGCCAGCTCCGCGAGGAGCGCGCCACCCAGCGGCAGCAGCACCACGATCAGGGCGGTGAACCGCGCCTGGGCGGTGGCGGTCCGGACCTCGTTCTCGAGGCGCGCCTGATCCTCGAGCGCGCGTGCGCTGTCGCGGAGCAGACGCGCGAGATCTCCTCCGGCGCGCCGCTGAAGCAGGCAGGCGGCCACCAGCGTGTCCATGCCCGGCGAGCGGGCCCGGCGGCGCATGGCCTCGAGTGCATCGTCCGTCGGCGCTCCGGCCGCCAGCTCGGCGGCGGTACGCCGGAGCTCGTGGCCGGCCGCGCCCCCCAGGCCCCTCGCGGATTCCGCCACGGCCGAGCGAAGCGAGCAGCCGCCGGAGAGGGCGTCGGCGATCGCCACCGCCATCTCCGGAACGCCCGCGTCGACCGCGGCCCGGTAGCGCTGCCGCCGCGCCGCCAGCACCCGCCCGACGGCCGGCGGCCCCGCGGCCGCGAGCCCGAGGCCGGCGAGCGGGCCGAATGCGACAAAGCCGGCGGCGAACGCAACGACAGAGCCACCGAGCAGCAACCGGCGGCGCTCGGCCGCCCCCGGGTCGCGCCCCTCCCGCCCGGCCCGGATGAGGGTCGCAGCGAGTTCACTCATCACCCGCAGCCCGCGTGGAGCGCGGGAGGTCAGGACCCCCAGTGTGCCGCCGGCCAAGTCACGGGCTGCCAGGAGGGCGCACGACGTGGCCACGAAGGCGAGCGCAGCGCTCATCCTGCGCGCAGCGCGGCCAGCCGGCTGGCCAGGTCGCCGGGGCCGGGCGCCCGCAGGCGGCCGCCGCGCGTCCAGAGCTCGCGGGTTCCGGCACCGCCGGCCACCCGGAGCACCTCGCTCACCGACTCCACCACGCGCGCTCCGTCCGGAAGGCGCGCCTGGTGCACGACCACGTCGAGCGCGCTCGCCACCTGGTCGCGGATCGCCGCGTGCGGCAGGCCCACTCCCGCCATCAGCGCCAGCGTCTCGATCCTCCGGAGGGCGTCGGACGGCGAGTTCGCATGCACGGTCGTGAGCGAGCCATCGTGTCCGGTGTTGAGCGCTTGGAGCATGTCGAGCGCCTCGGCGCCGCGCACCTCCCCCACTACGATCCGGTCCGGCCGCATCCGGAGCGCGTTCACCACCAGCTGCCTGATCGTCACCTCCCCGCGCCCCTCCACGTTCGCCGGCCTCGACTCCAGCCTCACCACGTGGCGCTGGCGCAGGCGCAGCTCGGCCGCGTCCTCGATGGTCACTATCCGCTCCTCTCCTGGGATCGCGCCCGACAGGGCCCCGAGCGTCGTCGTCTTCCCGGAGCCGGTCCCGCCGCTCACCAGCACCGCGGCCCGCGCCGCCACGCACAGCGCGAGCAGCTCGGCCACCTCCCCGGGGAGCGTGCCGAGCTCAACCAGCTCGCGCAGCGAGTAGCCCTCGTGCCGGAACCGCCGCACCGTCAGGCACGGCCCGTCGAGCGCGAGCGGCGGGATCACGACGTTCACGCGCGAGCCATCGGCCAGCCGCGCGTCGCACAGCGGCGACGCCTCGTCCACCCGCCGGCCGAGCGGCGCGAGGATCCGCTCGATCGCGTGCATCAGCTCGGCCTCACCGCCGAAGGACACGCCCGTCGGCTCGATCCGCCCGCGCCGCTCCACGTACACCTCGCCCGACCCGTTCACCATCACCTCGTTCACCGACGGGTCGGACAGGAGCGGCTCGAGCGGCCCCAACCCGGTCGCAAGCAGCAGGACCCGCCGGCACAGCGCCTCGCGCTCGTCGCCCGGCAGCGAGCGGGCCTCCCGCTCGACGAGCGCGCGCACCTCGGCGTCGAGCCCGCCATCACCGGACTCCCCCGCCCGCGCCCGCTCGATCAGCCGCTCGCGCAGCGCGACGGCCAGGTCATCGAGCGCCTCCACCCGAGGAGAAGCCGCGAGCCCCGCCGATTCGCCCCTCGATACGCTCGGGCGGTGAACGCACCTCTCACCGGCGGATGCATGTGCGGCGGCGTGCGGTTCGAGGTAACCGCTCCGCTGGAGTACGCGTCCTATTGCCACTGCACCAGGTGCCAGCGGCGAACCGGCACGGCCGCCGCGATCAGCGCCCGGCCCGCAGCCGACTCGTTCCACGTGACCGACGGGGCCGAGCTGATCGCCTTCTACCGGCCCGACGAGGGCTTCGAGAAGGCGTTCTGCTCGAACTGCGGCTCGGCACTCTTCAGCCGCAACCCCCACGACCACGAGCAGATGGCCGTGCGCATGGGCGCGTTCGACGGAGACCCCGGCGTGCGTCCCTCGTTCCGTCAGTTCGTCGCGTACGCGGCTCCATGGGAGCCGATCCCCGATGACGGCCTGCCGCGTTACCCGGAACGGCCACCGGCGTAGGAGGACCCCATGGACCTGACGCTCCTCAACCTCGACGAGCCCACCGAGACCCGGGTGTTCGACCGCGGCCGCTTCGAGCTCTACTCGGTCGGCCCGATGACCATCGGCCGCGCGACCTACGAGCCGGGCTGGAGGTGGTCCGAGCACGTGGGCGCACCGGCCGGCGCGAGCTCATGCATGGTCGAGCACGTGGGGCTCGTCATCAGCGGCCGCGCGGCCGTGAAGATGGACGACGGCGAGGAGCGGATCATGGAGCCGGGCGACCTCTTCTACGTGCCGCCCGGGCACGACAGCTGGGTGGTCGGCAACGAGCCGTACATATCTCTGCACGTCATGGGCAGCGAGAATTACGCGACATGACCCGAGCTCCGATCAAGTCTTGGCTGATGGACATGGACGGCGTGCTCGTGCGCGAGCAGGACCCCATCCCCGGCGCCAACGAGTTCCTGACCCGCCTGAAGGAGCTTGGCCTGCCGTTCCTCCTCCTTACGAACAACTCCATCTACACCCAGCGTGACCTCGCCGCGCGCCTCAGGCGGACCGGTCTCGAGGTGCCCGAGGAGTCGATCTGGACGTCCGCGCTCGCCACCGCGCAGTTCCTCGGCGATCAGCGCCCCGGCGGCACCGCGTTCGTGATCGGCGAGTCCGGCCTCACCACCGCGCTGCACGACCACGGCTACACGATCACCGAGCGTGACCCCGACTACGTCGTGCTCGGCGAGACGCGCACCTACAGCTTCGAGCGCATCACCCAGGCCATCCGCCTCATTGCGGAGGGCTCGCGCTTCATCGCCACGAACCCGGACAACGTGGGCCCCACGGCCGAGGGTCCGCTCCCCGCGACCGGGTCGGTTGCCGCCCTGATCAGCCGCGCGACGGGCGTGGAGCCGTACTACGTGGGCAAGCCGAACCCGCTCATGATGCGTTCGGCTCTGAACGCGATCCAGGCCCACTCCGAGACCACCGCGATGATCGGCGACCGCATGGACACCGACATCGTCGCCGGTCTCGAGGCCGGGCTCGAGACGATTCTCGTGCTGAGCGGGGTCACCTCGCCGGGCGAGGCCGAGCGCTATTCGTACCTGCCCTCGAGGATCGTGGAGTCGGTCGCGGAGCTCGTCGAGGGGCTGGAGGAGGCTCATGCCTCCGCTTGACGGCAGGGTGGCGCTCGTCACGGGCGCCAGTGGCGGGATCGGCGCCGCCGTCGCGCGCTCGCTGCACGACGCCGGCGCCTCGGTGGGCCTCCTGTCGCGGCGCGGCGAGGACCTCGGGCTCGAGCGCGGGCTCGGCGTTGCGTGCGACGTGCGCGACCGCGCCGCGGTCGAGCAGGCGACGGCGCAGGTGGTGGAGCGCTTCGGAGCCCTGCACATCGCGGTGGCCAACGCGGGCGTGGGCTCCTACGGCCCCTTCCTCGAGCTCGACCCGGACGACCTCGAGGCGATGATCGACGTCAACCTCAAGGGCACGCTCTACACCGCGGCCGCAGCTCTCCCCCACCTGATCGAGTCGGGCGAGGGCGACTTCGTATCGCTCGCGAGCGTCGCCGGCGTGCGCGCGTTCCCGGGCGAGGCCGTCTACAACGCGTCGAAGTTCGGGCAGGTCGGCTTCACGCGTGCGCTCGACCACGAGCTGCGCGAGAAGGGCGTGCGCGCCACGAACATCGCGCCCGGCGGCGTGAACACGGAGTTCGCGATCGGCACGGGGCGCGAGCACGGGGATCCCGTCCTGGAGAAGATGATGAGTGCCGAGGATGTGGCCGAGTTCGTGCTCTTCGCGGTCACCCGCCCGCGGAACCTACGGATCCTGACGACGACCTTCAGGCCGATGAGCGAGGGCTCGTTCGGCTGACCCGAGCGCCTCGCGGGCCTCGTCCGCGAGCCGCCTGACGAGCTCGCCCGCCGGCACCGGCTCCGCCAGCGGGTACGCCTGGCCGGCCCACACGTGGAAGCCGTCGGCGTCGCCGCGCTCGCGCGCCGCGACCCGCAGTGGCGCGGTGAGGTTGTGGACCTCGGGGTACCCGAGCGGGGCCTCGTGCTCGTGCTCGCGCATGAAGCGGTTCTCGATCCCGCGGGCGTAGCGGCCGGTGAATGCGCGCGTGATCCGTGTGGGCGCGGCGCCGCCGAACGCCTCGCGGTGGGCATCCGACGTGCCCGCTTCCGGGGTGAGCATGAACGCGCTGCCGAGCTGCGCGGCGGACGCCCCGGCCGCAAGCACCGCAGCCACGCCGTGGCCGGTGGCGATGCCGCCCGTCGCGATCAGCGGGCGGTCGGTCATCGCCCGGACGAGCTGAAGGAGCGCGAGCAGCCCGACGTCGCCCGGTCCGGCGACGTCGGTGGAGCCGCGGTGGCCGCCCGCCTCGATGCCCTGTACCACCAGCGCATCGGCTCCGGCATCCGCCGCAGCGACCGCCTCGGTCTGCGTCGTGACCGTCACCCACACGGCGCACCCGGCCGCCTGGAGCTCCGCGACCTCATTTGCGTCCGGACAGCCGAACGTGAAGGACAGAACCGGCACATGCTCCTCGCGCGCAAGCGCGAGCTTCTCGTCCCACCGGTCGTTGTCGTAGCGGGGCTCGCCGAGCTCCACGCCGAGGCGCTCCGCCTCGCCGGCCAGCGCGCCCGCGTAGCGCTCGAACGCGGCCGCGTCGTCGGTGGCGGGGGCCGGTACGAAGAGGTTCAGGCCGAACGGCCGCGGCGTGGCGCGGCGCACCTCGGCGATGTCCGCCCGCACCGCGTCCGGCGTCCGGTAGCCGGCCGCCAGGAACCCCAGCCCGCCGGCCTCGGACACCGCGGCCGTCAGCGCCGGCGTCGCCGGGCCGCCGCCCAGCGGCGCGAGGACGATCGGGAGCTCGAGGTCGGAAAGTGAGAGGGGCATCGCTCAGAAGATAGGCTCACCGCGATGCGAGTCGGTGTCGTGGGTGGTGGCCTGATGGGCTCGGGAATCGCCGAGGTGTGCGCCCGCTCCGGCGTCGACGTGACCGTCGTGGAGGCGAACGACGACGGCGTGGACCGCGCCGAGGCCGCGATCGAGCGCTCGCTGGACCGCGCCGTGAAGGCCGGCAAGCTCGATGCCGGCGATCGTCAGGCGACGGTCGACCGGCTCGCATTCACGAGCGAGCTCTCGGACGTCGAGGGCGCCGACGCCGCCATCGAGGCGGTGGTCGAGGACGAGGCGCTGAAGCGCGAGGTCTTCGGGCGGCTCGACCAGATCCTGCCCGACGCCCAGTTCCTGGCCTCGAACACGTCGTCGGTGCCGATCATGAAGCTCGGCGCGGAGACCTCCCACCCGGGGCGCGTGATCGGCCTGCACTTCTTCAACCCGGTGCCGGTCCTCCCGCTCGTGGAGGTGGTCCGCTCGATCATGACCTCCGAGGACACGCTCGAGCGCGCAACCTCGTTCGCCGAGGAGACGCTCGGCAAGATCACGATCCACTCGCAGGACCGCGCCGGCTTCGTGGTCAATGCGCTCCTGATCCCGTACCTCCTGTCCGCGATCCGCATGTATGAGTCGGGCTTCGCGTCGAAGGAGGACATCGACGAGGGGATGATGAAGGGCTGCGCGCACCCGATGGGCCCGCTCCAGCTCGCCGACCTGATCGGCCTCGATACCCTGCTGGCGGTCTCGGAGTCGCTCTACGAGGAGTTCCGCGACAGCGCCTCGGTCGCCCCCGCGCTGCTGAACCGGATGGTCGAGGCCGGCCTCCTCGGCCGAAAGTCCGGCCGCGGCTTCTACGACTACACCGCCTAGTCCGGGAAGCTCTCCGGATCCTCGACGCAGCGGCGGTGGAGCTCGTCGTCGATGTTGCGCCCGGTGACGATCAGGACCGTGGGCTCGTCGTCCTCGGTCAGATTCCTGAGTCCGGCGAGCGACGCCGCCCCCGACCCCTCCACGCGGATGCCCGCCGCCGCGTAATCGCGGACCGCGTAGGCGATCTCACGGTCCGACACCAGCATCATCCGAACCGCGGTGCGGTGAAGCTCGTCGACCGCTAGCGGGATGGCCACCCGCACGGCCATTCCGTCGGCGAACGTCGCGGAGTCGTTGCACTCCACCGGTTCGCCGCCCGGCACGCTCAGCGCCATCACCGGAGCCTGCTTTGCGACGACCCCGATCGGTGATGGGAGCGCGCGCTGGATGCCGATGATCAACGCGCCGTTGCCGACGGGGACGAGGACGCGGCCGGGTCGCGCGCCCAGCTGCTGCAGGATCTCCTCGCCGATGGCCTCGTAGCCGTCGAACTGCGCCGGCTCCGCGCCATCCTCGAAGAACGGCAGGTCGCTCGCGGCGGCGTGCACGCGGGCCAGCTCCTTCGACTCGTCCAGATCCTTCCCCACCGAGTGCAGCTCCGCGCCGAGGTCCTCGAGGAGCGCCACCTTCGCCGCGCTCGCGCCCTCGGGGACGAACACGACAGCCCGCATCCCCGTGCGCTCCGCCGCCCACGCCGTGGCCGCGCCGTGGTTGCCCGTCGAGGCGGTGACCACCGCATCCGCGCCGCCCGCCCTGTACTTCTCGAGCGAGGGCAGCGCGCCGCGCCACTTGAAGGCACCCAGCTCGTGCACGTCCTCGCGCTTCAGGTAGAGCGGCCGGCCACCGGACAGCTCCGGCGGCGCCTCCTCGAGCGGCGTGGGTAGATCGGTCACCGCCGGGATACTGACGGCTAATCTCGACCGCGTGAGCGCAACCGCCGACGAGAAGCTCGAAGCCGCCAACTGGGACCTCGAGCCGCTGGTGGAGAACCGCGGGCCCGAGGCGGTCGAGCAGATGCTCGCCGAGGCGCGCGATCGCGCGGAGGCGTTCGCGGGCACGTACAGGGGCCGGGTCACGGAGATCGACTCGTCGGAGCTCGCCGAGGCGATGCGGGAGCTCGGCGCGATCCACGACCTCGCCGGGCGTGCCGGCTCCTACGCGATGCTGGGCTTCTCGCTCGACACCATGGACCCGGAGCGCGGCGCGCGCATCCAGAAGGCGCAGGAGCTGGGCGCGGCGATCGAGACCCAGCTCCTCTTCTTCGACCTCGAGTGGAACGAGGTGCCGGACGAGCGCTCCGACGAGCTGCTTGCCGACGCGGAGCTCGGGTTCGCCGCGCACCACCTCCGCAACGTCCGCCGCTACCGCCCGCACCAGCTCTCCGAGCCCGAGGAGCGCGTGCTCACGGAGACGAACGTGACCGGCGGCTCGGCCTTCCAGCGCCTCTTCACGGAGCAGACGTCCGCGGTCGAGGTCGCCCTTCCCGACCGCGACGAGCCGGGCTCGCTCGAGGAGGGTCTCTCGCGGCTCCAGGACCCTGACCGCGAGCGCCGCCGGGAGGCGGCCGAGGCGGTGACCAGCGCGCTCCTCCCGGGCCTGCGCACGCGCGCCTTCGTCTTCAACACGCTGCTCCAGGACAAGGCCACCAAGGACCGGCTGCGCCGCTACCCGCATTGGCTGGCGTCGCGCAACCTCGCCAACGAGGCGAGCGACGAGTCGGTGGAGGCGCTGATCGCCGCGGTGCAGGGCCGCTACGACCTCGCGCGCCGCTGGTACTCGCTGAAGGCAGGCCTGCTCGGCCTGGACAGGCTCGCCACCTACGACCGGATGGCGCCCGTGTCCGACTCGGACGACCTCATCCCCTACGGCGAGGCCGAGGAGATCGTGCTCGACTGCTACCGCACCTTCTCGCCCGAGCTGGGCGCCACCGCCGAGGAGTTCTTCACCGGCGGCTACATGGACGGCCCGCCGCGGCCCGGCAAGCGCGGCGGCGCGTTCTGCTCGTACACGGTGCCGTCGGCGCACCCGTACGTGATGCTCAACTACACGTCGCGCCCGCACGACGTGCTCACGATGGCCCACGAGCTCGGCCACGGGGTGCACGCGGCGCTCGCGCGCCCGCAGGGCATCTTCCACTTCACCACCCCCCTCACGCTCGCCGAGACCGCGTCGATCTTCGGCGAGAACATCGTGCTCGAGCGGCTCCTCGAGCGGGCGCCCGGCCCGGCCGAACGGCTCGACCTCCTGGCCGGCGCGCTCGACGGCGCCGTGGCCGCGGTGTTCCGCCAGATCGCGATGAACCGCTTCGAGGACGCGATCCACACCGACCGTCGCAAGAGCGGCGAGCTGTCCGTGGAGCGCTTCGGCGAGCTGTGGCTGGCCACGCAGGCCGACCTGCTCGGCGACAGTGTCGAGCTCGACGACGACTACGGCATGTGGTGGTCCTACATCTGGCACTTCGTGGACGCGCCGGGCTACGTGTACGCCTACGCGTACGGCCACCTGCTGGCGCTGTCGGTGTACCGGCGCTACGAGGAGGAGGGCGAGGGCTTCGTGGAGTCGTACCTCGACCTGCTCCGCGCGGGCGGCTCGCGCCCGCCCGAGGAGCTCGGGGCGATCGTGGGCGTGGACCTCGCCGACCCCGGCTTCTGGAGCTCGGGGCTCGAGCTGATCGAGCGCCAGCTCGACGCGGCCGAGGAGGCGGCCCGCGAGGCGGGGCGCCTCGAGCGGTGATCGCCGAGCGGATAGCGCTGCCGGGCGCGGAGGTCGAGCTGATGCGGCCGCCCGACGCCGAGGCGCTCATCTCGGAGGAGTCGTTCGAGCACGAGGAGTTCCTGCCCTACTGGGCGGAGCTGTGGTCGAGCGCCGTGGCGCTGGCGCATGACGTCTCTCTGCGCTCGCTGCGCGGGAAGCCGACGCTCGAGCTCGGCTGTGGGCTCGGTCTGCCGAGCATCGCCGCCGCGCTCGCCGGCGGGCGCGTGCTCGCCACCGACTGGTCGCCGGACGCGGTGCGCGCCACGGCGGCGAACGCGGAGCGCAACGGCGTGGACGTCGAGACGCTCGAGTGCTCGTGGGCGGAGCCGGACGCGATCGTGGAGCGGGCGCCGTGGCCGCTCGTGCTCGCCAGCGACGTTCTCTACGAGCGCCGCAACGTCGAGGAGCTGCTCGACCTGCTGCCCCGACTCGTCGACGAGACCGGCCTCGTGCTGCTTGCCGACCCCGGCCGCGTGCCGGCGGAGCGCTTCCTGGCGGCGGCGCCCGAGCGCGGCTGGACGGTGCGAAGCATCGCGAGCCCGCGCGCACCGGGCGTGCTCATACACCGCCTCAGGCGAACTGCCGGCTAGCTAGACGA
This sequence comes from uncultured Thermoleophilaceae bacterium, assembly GCA_963808875.1. GTDB lineage: Bacteria > Actinomycetota > Thermoleophilia > Solirubrobacterales > Thermoleophilaceae > JACVRW01. Next base: position 431,765 of record CAWEHM010000007.1, on the reverse strand, counting down.
CGGCGAAGTCGTTGCCGCCGCGGACGCCAACCTCGTCGGCGGCCTGAAGGGCGGCCTGTAGAAGCGCGGCGGGACGGCGCTGGCCCGCGGTGCCGCACGTCGCGCCGATGCACGGCACGACCGGCAGTCCGCCCGGGCCGATCGGCCGCTTGGCCACGTCCAGGATGCGCTCCGCGATGCGGGCGGCGGTGGTGGCGTCGTGGACGCCCGCGCACACCGCGGCGAGCCGCTCCTCGTCGAGCTGACCCACGAGGTCGAGCGGCCTCAGGGCGGATGAGATGTGACGGCCGAGCTCGCGGAGCACCACGCTGGTGCCCGGACGGCCGCGGTCCTCCACGATCCGCTCGAGCCCGTCGATCCGGATCACGATCACGCCCGCCGCGCCCGAGCCCGCCGGGTGGAGCGCCCAGGCGAGCCGGTCGAGCAGCGAGAAGCGGGTGGGCAGGCCGGTGGCCGGGTCGATCTCGGCCGAGGTCTGCGGCTCGGCGCCGACGACGTCGAGCCTGCGGGTGACCCACTGAACCTCGGAGGCATCGCCCGCGACGAAGGTGGTCTCGACGGGACACCAGCCGCCGCCCGCGGAGAGCAGCCGGTACTCGACGGTCTCGGCACCCGGGCCGCGCATCCAGCCGCGGTGGAGCGACATCACGCGCTCGCTGTCCTCGGGGTGGATGAGAGCCTGAACGGGGCTTCCCAGCAGCGTGTCGCGCGGCACGCCGGTCAGCTCGGAGACGAGCGGCGAGGCGTACAGGTACGCGCCCGCGGCGTCATGGACGGAGACGAGCGCGCGCACGCTCCCAGCGAGCAGCCTGAACCGCTGCTCCCACGGGTCCTGCGCGTAGCCACTGCTATCGACAGCCTTCAAATGCCGCTTCGGGACGCCCACCTTCCCCTTATCGGCGGTGGAGGACCGACCCTTAGCGCGGCAGGTCTGCCAGGGCGAGGTACAGCTCCCGGGCGGTGAGCTCGCCCAGTCGCAGGCTCTCGAGCCGGTAGCTCTCGTTGGGAGCGTGGAAGGCGTCGGCGCCGAGCGCGAAGCCGCTCACGATGGTGGACAGGCCCTGCTCGGCCAGCACGGACAGGAACGGCAGCGTCCCGCCGAGGCGCACGAACGCGGGCGGTGTCCCGCAGGCGCGCTCGAACGCACCGGCGGCGAGCTGCAGTACCGGGTCGGCCGGGTCGAAGAGCGCCGGATCGGCCAGCTCGAAGTCCACGGACAGCTCCGCTCCGTCGGGCAGGGCGGCCCGCAACAGGCGCTCGACCTCCGCGGCTATCTCCGCCGCGCTCTGCCCGGGCGCCAGGCGGATGCTGAACCGTGCGCGAGCGACCGACGGGATCACCGTCCGCGGCTCCCCGCCGGTGAGCATGTTCACGTCCACCGAGGGCTCGCTCCCCGTGCGCTCCCAGAATTCCGCGGCGGCTCCCTCGGTCACCTCCACGGCGCCGGCTTCGGCGATCATGTCGGCGCCGCTCGGCAGTCGCGCCCACGCCTCACGCTCCGCGTCGCCGATCGGTGCGACGCCGGCACGGAGCTCCTCGCGAACGCGTCCGTCCTTTCCTGGCAGGACCTCGCGCAACACCTGCATGAGCACGTGCGTCGCGTTCGGGACGGCGCCTCCGTACAGGCCCGAGTGCAGGTCGCGCGCCCCCGTCCGGACCTCGACAGGCCCCATCACGACCCCGCGCACTCCGGTGTTGATCGCCGGCGTGCGCTCGTCCGCCATCAGGGAGTCGAAGATGATCACCGCGTCCACGTCGGGAGGCTGTTCCTCGAGGTGGCGTATGAGGCCCTGACTGCCGATCTCCTCCTCGCCCTCGATCAGGAACCTGACGTTCACGGGCAGCTCGCCCGCGCTCGCCATCTCGCAGGCGACATGCAGAAGCGGCAGGAAGTTGCCCTTGTCGTCGGCCGCGCCGCGGGCGTACAGGCGGCCGTCGCGCTCGGTGGGCTCGAACGGCGGCGACTCCCAGGCGTCGACCGGCCCCGGGTCCTGAACGTCGTAGTGACCATAGGAGAGAACGGTCGGGGCGTCCCCGCCCGAGGCGCGCAGCTCGCCAACGATCATCGGGTGGCTGCCGTTCACGGACAGCCGCTCGGCACTCCCGCCGGCGGCCTCGATCCGCTCGATCGCCCAGTCGCAGGCGGCGCTGAGCGCGTCCGCATCGCCGCCGCCGGTCGAGACCGACGGAATGCGCAGCCAGTCCTCGAGGTCTTCCCGGATGGTCGACATGGAGCGCGTAGGATCGCATGATGCGCCGGCTCTTCTGGCTCGTGGCCGCGGTGGTCCTCGTGGACACGATGTTCTTCGCCGCCGTCGCGCCGCTTCTCCCCCACTACTCCGACGAGCTGAACCTGTCGAAGACCGGCGCTGGCATCCTCACGGCCGCCTATCCGTTCGGAACGTTCGTGGGCGCACTCCCGTCCGGTTGGCTCGCGGCGCGCTGGGGCGTCAAGCCGACGCTGCTGCTCGGGCTCGCCATGCTCGGGCTGGCGAGCATCAGCTTCGCGTTCGCGGGCAACGTCGTCGTGCTCGACACGGCGCGCTTCATCCAGGGCGTGGGCGGTGCCTGCATGTGGGCGGCCGGGATGGCCTGGCTCTTGTCCGCGGCCCCGGTGGAGCGGCGCGGCGAGCTGATCGGCGCGGCCCTGAGCGCCGCGATCGTCGGCGTTCTGCTCGGGCCGGTGTTGGGCGGAGCGGCCACGGTGCTCGGCCCGGAAGTCGTGTTCAGCGCGGTGGCCGTGGTGGCCGCCGGGCTCGCGGTCTGGGCGTGGACGATGCCGGGCGTGGAGCCCGAGGCGAGCCCCGGTATCGGCGCGATGCTGCGGGCGCTCGGCCGCCCGGCAGTGCTGATCGGCTTCTGGGTGTTCACGCTCCCGGCGCTGTTCAGCGGAGTCGTCGAGGTGCTCGTCCCGCTCCGGCTCGACGACCTCGGCGCGGCGGGGACCACGATCGGGCTGGTGTTCCTCTTGAGCGCGGCGGTCGAGGCGGTGGTGAGCCCGATCGCGGGCCGCTTCTCCGACCGCGCCGGGCGCCTGGCGCCGATCCGCGTGGGGCTGACCGGCGCGGTGATCATGGCCATCGTGCTGCCGCTTCCGCGCACTGTCGTGCTCGTGGGGCTGTGCGTGACGCTCACGTACGTGGCGCTGGCGAGCTTCTGGGCGCCTGGGATGGCGATGCTGTCCGACGCCGCGGAGGAGGCGGGCCTCGACCTCGCGCTCGCGTTCGCGATCTCGAACCTGGCCTGGGCGCTCGGCCACGTGTTCGGCGCCGGGGTGGGCGGCGCGCTGGCCGACGCCACCTCCGACAAGGTGCCCTACGCGGTGCTCGCCGTTCTATGTGCGACGACGCTGGCCGGCCTCACGCTCAGCCGGCGCCGCCAGGAGGCGCTGAGCGCCTAGCCGCCGCAGTTCGGCCACGGCGCGGTGCCGCTCTGCCGATACAGCTTCAGCGCGAGCTTGTCCTGGACCCACTCGGGGGCGTCCGCGGGGTCGCCCGAGCCGCCGAGGTTGTGCCAGGTCGAGCGGCTGAACTGGTACTTGCCGCGGTACGTGCCGCCGGGCGAGATCGCACGCGGGTTGCCGCCCGACTCGCACTCGGCGATGCGGCGCAGGACCGCGGGGATCCGGACGCTGGGGCCACTGGCGCGGCGGAGCGAGCGGGCGCTGAACGGCCTGAGGCCGAGCGCTCCGCGGGTGAGCGGGCCGACGATGCCGTCGGGCACGAGGTCGTGGCGGCGCTGGAAGCGCTTCACGGCGCGCTCGGTCATCGGGCCGAAGACGCCGTCCGCGGTGAGGCCGAGCTGGCGCTGGATGCTGCGCACCGCCGAGCCCCGGTCGCCGCGCTTGACGACGATCTCGCTCGACGCGCTCGCGCCGCCGGACGCGCTCGCGCCCGGGTCGGCAAGTGCGGGTACGGCCGCCGCGCACAGGAACGCCGCGCAGATCGCCATCACGGCGATACGCGGACCACGCACGGCATGCAACATCCTTGACACCAACATTCCCCTTTCCAGTGCCTACGAGGTGAGCTGACGGGCTCGCGCCGGAAAGTGGCGCTACGCGACACGCTGGTCGCGATTCGCCCCAGCGGCCGTACGGCCGGCCGCAATTGGGTCCCCCGTTCTCCGCCGTTCGGGACAGCGGAGACTCGGCAGTTCGAATCAGAAGTCGTGTATCCAAGCACATCGGAGCGGCGGCTGTTCCACTTGATCACCCATATGGGGTACCCGGCCCGGTACGCTGCGCGAAATGGATCTCGGTCTTGAGGGAAAGGTCGCCCTCGTAACGGGCGCGTCGCAGGGCATCGGCTTCGGGATCGCGAAGGAGCTGGCGGGGGAGGGAGCGCGCGTCGCGATCAGCTCTCGCTCCCGGGAGAAGATCGACGCCGCGGCGGAGCAGATCGGGGCGCGCGGCTACGTCCACGACACGACGGACCTCGATTCGGCCCCCGCGCTGGTCGAGGCGGTGGAGCGCGACCTGGGCCCGGTCGACGTCCTCGTGACCAACACCGGCGGGCCCCCCGGCGGCAACCCGCTCGAGTTCACACGCGAGCAGTGGGAGGCCGCCCACCGCGAGCTGGTGGTGGCCGCGATCGAGATGATTCAGCTCGTGGTGCCCGGCATGCGGGAACGCGGCTTCGGACGGGTGCTCAGCATCTCCTCGTCCGCGGCGAAGGAGCCGATCCCCGGCCTGCTGCTCTCGAGCTCGCACAGGCCCGGCCTGCTCGGCGCGTTCAAGCTGCTGGCGAAGGAGCTCGCGGGTGACGGGATCACGCTCAACACGATCCTGCCGGGCCGGATCGCCACGGACCGCATCAGCCATCTCCACGGCTCGATCGAGAAGGCCGAGGAGGTCGCGCGCGAGCAGATACCCGCGCGGCGGCTCGGCACGGCGGAGGAGATCGCGGCCGCGGCGGCGTTCCTGTGCTCCGAGCGCGCCAGCTACATCACGGGCACTACGCTCTTGGTGGACGGAGGGCTCACCAACTCCCTATGAGCACCGCTCCCGCACCAGCCCTGCCAAGCGTCACATTCGAGGTCGAGCGCTTCGAGTGGGCGAGCGACGACCGGCTCGAGGTGGTCGGCCGCTGGTTCGGGCTGCGCGGCCATCGCTTCCTGCGCCCGACGCTCGACGTGGAGGTCCGGGGCGAGCGGCGGCGCATGCTCGCCGTGCTCGAGCACAAGCCGTGGGCCGCCGAGGAGGGCGAGGAGTGGGTGGCCGCGTTCGCGTGGGCCGGCGACCAGGCGCCGCTCGACGACGCCGAGCTCACGGTCAGCCCCGACCTGGCTGTGCAGCTTCCGCTCCCGGACGCGGACGAGGCCGCGACCGAGCCGCTGGCCGCGTCCGCCGAGCGCCTGCCCGCGAGGCGTCCGCGGACCGCCGTGCTCGAGGACGAGCTGGCCGCGGCGCTGGCGGAGGTCCGCCGGCGCGACGAGGAGCTGGCCCAGCTCCGCGAGACGCACTCCGAGATGACGCGCGAGCTGCGCGAGCGAGCGCGGACCGCGCAGGAGAAGGCGAAGCAGCTCGAGACCGAGCTCGAGAAGGTGCGCGAGCGGGTGACCGCCGCCGAGGAGGAGGTCGAGAGCGAGCGCCGCGCAGCCGAGGAGGAGCGAAGGAAGCAGCTCGACGCGATGCGCGACGAGCGCGACGCCGCGACCGCCGACCGGAACCGCGCGGAGGCCGAGGCGGAGGCGGCGCGCGCCGACCGCGACGACGCGCTCCGTAGGGCCACCGCCGCCGAGGCCGAGCGCGACGCGCTCGTCGAGGCGCGCGATCGCGCGCGCGAGGAGCGCAACGCCTGGATGTCCCGCGCCCGCGCGACCGCGGCGGAGTCCCGCGGCGTGGCGCCGATCGCCGAACGAGTGCCGGCGCCGCGCGCGGAGCCGCCGACCGAGCGCATCGCTCGCCCGCGCCGCGCGCTGAGCCGCCGACCGAGCGCATTGCGCCGCCCGCCGAGCCGCATTGCTTCGCCCGCCGCCGAGCGGCGCACCATCCAGATCGGCGAACGGCCGGGGCCGCTTCGGGCCGCTCCCCCGCTCCAGGATCTCCGGCCGACGAGTGAGCGCTGGACGCCGCGGCTCGTGGCCATCGTGGCGCTCGCGGCGTTCGTGATCGTCGTCGCGCTGCTGCTTTTGCTTGCCTTCTAGGCATCGCGGCGACCACACAGCTCGACTACTCGCCCGCGGCGGGCTTCTTCGACGAGCTCTTCGAGGGCCCGGCCACCCCCCGCCCGCAGGCAGCCGCGCTCACGGGCGCGCTCGCCCGGCTGGGCCGCGAGCGGCTTCAGTCGGCCGGCGAGCGGCGCGACGCCATCTTCGTCCAGCAGGGCATCACCTTCGACGCCTCCACCCCCGACGGCGCGCAGAGCCGCGACCGGCCGTTCCCGCTCGACCTCGTCCCGCGCATCCTCCCGGCCGACGAGTGGCGCGTCATCAAGCGCGGCCTCGCCCAGCGCGTGCGCGCGCTGAACTCCTTCGTCGAGGACGTCTACCACCGTCAGGAGATCCTGGGAGAGCGGATCGTCCCCTGGCAGCTCGTCGTCACGAGATCCCACTTCGCCCGCCAGGCTCACGGCATTCGCCCACCGGGCGGCGTGTGGTGTCACGTCTCCGGCTGCGACCTCGTACGCGACGCCGACGGCCGCTGGAAGGTGCTCGAGGACAACGTGCGCACGCCGTCCGGAATCTCCTACGTCCTCGAGAACCGCATCGCGATGAGCCGCCTGCTCCCCGAGCTGTTCGCCGAGTACGACGTGCGCCCCGTGAGCAACTACCCGGCCCTCCTGCTCGAGGCGCTGAGGGCCTCGGCCCCGAGCGGCGGTGAGAACCCGGTCGTGGTCGTATGGACGCCCGGGTCCGCGAACAGCGCCTACTTCGAGCACGCCTTCCTCGCCCGGCAGATGGGAGTGGAGCTCGTGGAGGCGTCCGACCTCGTCGTGCGCGACGCCGTCTGTTACATGCGCACGACCCGCGGCCTCGCGCGCGTGGACTCGATCTACCGCCGGATCGACGACGACTTCATCGACCCGCTCGAGTTCCGGCCGGACTCGCTGCTCGGCGTGGCCGGCCTGATGGGCGCCTACCGAGCCGGGAACGTGGGGCTCGCCAACGCGCTCGGCACCGGAGTGGCCGACGACAAGGCGGTCTACCACTACGTCCCCGAGATGATCCGCTTCTACCTGGGTGAGGAGCCGATCCTCGACAACCTGCCCACCTGGCTCCTGGCGGATCCGGAGCAGCGCGAATACGTGCTGGACCGCCTTCACGAGCTGGTCGTCAAGCCCACGGGCGAGTCGGGCGGGAAGGGCGTGTTCATCGGCCCGCTGGCCACCGAGGAGCAGATCGAGGCGCAGAAGCTCGTCCTCGCGGAGGCGCCGGAGCGGTGGATCGCGCAGCAGACTGTCGCGCTGTCCACGGTTCCGACGGCGATGCCGGACGGCTCGCTCGCGCCCCGGCACGTGGACCTGCGCCCGTTCGCCGTCTTCGGCGAGGAGATCAAGATCGTCCCGGGCGCCCTGACGCGCGTGGCGCTCCGCGAGGGGTCGATGATCGTCAACAGCTCGCAGGGCGGCGGCTCCAAGGACACCTGGGTGCTCGCGGGCGACCCCCGCGGCGGCGATGGCGCCGGGCCGGAAGGCGAGTTCGCTCCGCCGCAGCTGCCGGGGCTCCGGCAGGCGGGTTGGCGCGATCAGCAGCAGCAACAGCAGCAGGCGCGGGGCGGCCGCTGATGCTCGCCCGGATCGCCCACGACCTCTACTGGCTCGGCCGCCACCTGGTGCGGGCGGAGCACACGGCGCGGATGCTCGACGGCCTCTTCCACGCGGACCTCCAGGGGCGCCCGGACGATCCCGCCCAGATCACGCTCTCGTGGGGCGCGCTGCTCTCGATCATGGGCGCCGAGCCGCCCGCCGAGGGCCCGGCGCAGCGCGGCGACGTCGTTCGCATCCTCACGACGGCGGCCGAGAACCCGGTGTCGATCGTCTCCTCCACGACGGCGGCGCGCGAGGGCGCGCGCACGCTGCGCGACACGATCTCGACCGAGATGTGGGAGTCGGTCAACACCTTCGACCTGCAACTCGCCCGCCGGGACCTCGACGACGGCCTGCGCACCGGGCCGTACTCGATCTACAGCCTCGTCAAGGAGCGGAGCGCGCTGTTCTGGGGCCTGACCGCCCGGACGATGCAGAAGGACGACGCGCGAGCGTTCCTCGTCGCGGGCGGCCGGCTCGAGGCGGCAGACATGGTCCTCCGCATGCTGCGAGTGGCGCTCCCGCCGGCGCCCCAGGGGGACGGTGAGGGCCCGGAGGCGCCCCGCCGCGACGGCAACGCGCTCGCCCTGCTCCGCGCCGTCGGCGGCTTCCAGGCCTTCATGCGAGCCGCGGCCGCGCCGCCGAACGCGGGCCCGGTGTCGCACTTCATGCTGTACGAGCGCGAGTTCCCGGACTCGGTGGCATCGTCGATCGAGTCGCTCGGCGCGGCGCTCGAGCGGGTGGAGGGCGCGCCACAGGACTCGGCGCCGGTGCTGCGAGTCCGCCGGATGCTTGCCGACCTCGACTTTCGGGCACGGGTGTCGCCGGAGGAGGACACGGTCACGCCGATGCTCCGGCCGCTCCAGCAGGAGCTCGAGCGGCTGGACGGCGAGATCGACGAACGCTTCTTCCATCCAAGCTCCGTGGTAACTCAGACAGTCACAGGATGAGATTCGCGCTCCGCTACCAGACCGAGTACCGCTACGGCGGCCATGTGTTCGACCAGCACAACTCCCTGCGGGTCACGCCGGCCGACGGCCCGTACCAGCGGGTCCGCGGCTTCCGGGTGAACGTGGAGCCGAGCGCGCGCACGCGCTCGTACCGCGACTACTTCGGGACCGCGGTGGTGGACTTCAACGTGTCGGGCGAGCACGACCGGCTGCGCGTGACGGCCGAGGGTGAGGTCGAGACGAAGGCCCCGCCGGAGCCGGCCGCGGGCGGCTGGGACCGGTCGCGCGGCGAGGAGTACACGAGCGCCGGCGGCGAGTTCCTCCTCCCCACCGACGACGAGCCGCCGAACGGGACGCTGAACCAGCTGATCGAGGACGTCCGCGGGAGCGACCCGCGATCAACGCTCGAGGCGCTCTGCCGGCTGATTCCGGACCGGTTCGAGTACAACCCGGGAGTCACGTTCGTGGGCTCGACGGTCGACGACCTGCTCGAGGCGGGCGGCGGCGTGTGCCAGGACTTCGTGCACCTCTCGCTGATCCTGCTGCGCCGGCACGGGATCGCCGCCCGGTACGTGTCCGGCTACCTGTTCGCGGCGCCGGACGACGGCGGCACCGACTCCGTGGAGGTCGACACGCACGCCTGGATCGAGGCGCTCCTCCCGCCGGAGAACGGCGGCGGTCCCGAGTGGGTGGGCGCCGACCCCACGAACCGCACCCTTGCCGGCGAGACGCACGTGAAGATCGGCCACGGCCGCTTCTACGGCGACGTCCCGCCGATCAAGGGTGTCTATCGCGGTGCCGGCGGCGAAGCCGAGCACGACGTCAGCGTCAAGATGACTCGACTGGACTGACGCCGTGCCCGGCGTGCGCTAGGCCGCGATGGCCGTCGCCGGAGCCGGCTCGAGCGCCAGCTCCAGCACCTCGCCGATCGTCATGACCGGGTGGAAGGCCATCGCCTCGCGGACCTCCTCCGGCACGTCGTCGAGGTCGGCGCGGTTGCGCTCGGGCAGGATCACGTCCGTGAGCCCCGCCGCGTGCGCGGCCAGCACCTTCTGCTTGAGCCCGCCGATCGGCAGCACCCGGCCCTGGAGCGTGACCTCGCCGGTCATGCCCACCGTGTGCTTCACCGGGCGGCCGCTCAGGAGCGACGCCAGCGCCGTCGTCATCGTGATTCCCGCGCTCGGGCCGTCCTTCGGGATCGCGCCCGCCGGCACGTGCACGTGGAACTCACGGTCGTCGAAGGCGTCCTCGTCGATGCCGAGCTGGTCGGCGTGTCCGCGCACGTACGACAGCGCGATCCGTGCCGACTCCTTCATGACGTCGCCGAGCTGGCCGGTCAGGACGAGGCCGTCCTTGCCCTTCATGGAGGTGGCCTCGATGAACAGCACGTCGCCGCCGGCGCCGGTCACGGACAGGCCCGTGGCCACGCCCGGGATCGCCGTCCGCTCGGCCGACTCCTGGAAGAAGCGCTGCCGCCCGAGGGCGTCGCGCACCTCGTCCAGGCCGATCTCGACCGGAGCGGTCGCCTTGCCGGCCGCGATCTTCGTCGCGGTCTTCCGGAGCAGCGTGCCGAGCTCGCGCTCGAGGTTCCGGACGCCCGCCTCGCGGGTGTACTCGGTGACCACGGAGCGGAGCACGTCGTCGCTGATCGACACCTCGTCCTCGCGCAGGCCGTTCCGGTCGCGCTGCCGCGGCCAGAGGTAGCCCGTGGCGATGGCGACCTTCTCCTCGGTGGTGTACCCGTCGAAGCGCACGACCTCCATCCGGTCGAGCAGCGGCGCCGGGATCGTCTCGGCCATGTTGGCCGTGGCGATGAACACGACCTCGGAGAGGTCGAGCTCCACGTCGAGGTAGTGGTCTCGGAACGAGTGGTTCTGGGCGGGGTCGAGCACCTCGAGCAGGGCCGCGCTCGGGTCGCCGCGCCAGTCGGCGCCGACCTTGTCGACCTCGTCGAGCATGATCACCGGGTTCATCGTCCCGGCGTCCCTGAGGGCGCGGACCAGCCGGCCCGGCAGAGCGCCGATGTACGTTCGCCGGTGGCCGCGGATCTCGGCCTCGTCGCGGACGCCGCCGAGCGACATGCGGACGAACTCGCGTCCGGTCGCGCGGGCGATCGACTCGCCGATCGAGGTCTTGCCGGTTCCGGGCGGACCGATCAGCGTCAGGATGGCGCCTGACTTCTTCTCCTCCGCGATGCCGCGCTCCTGCCGGAGCTTCCGCACTGCGATGTACTCCACGATCCGGTCCTTCACGTCCTCCAGCCCCGCGTGGTCGGCGTCGAGCACCTCACGCGCGTGCACCGGGTCGAGCCGCTCGTCCGAGCGCTTCGACCACGGCACGGCGATCAGCCAGTCGAGGTAGGAGCGGATCATCGAGCTCTCGCCCGACTGCTCGCCCATCCGCTCGAATCGGCTGAGCTCGCGCTCCGCCTGCTCACGCACCTCGTCCGGCATGCCGGCCTCGGCGATCTTCTTGCGGTACTCCTCCACCACCGAGCCGTCGTCGTCGCCGAGCTCCTTCTGGATCGACTCCATCTGCTTGCGCAGGAAGTACTCGCGCTGCTGCTTCTCCGCGCCCGACTGCACGTCGTCGCGGATCTGGCGGCGCACCTGCATCTCGGTCAGGCGCTCGCGCTGGAGCTCGAGCGCGCGGCGGAGCCGCTCGGTCACGTCGAGGATCTCCAGCAGCTCGACCTTCTGCTCGTAGGTGAGGTCAGGGGAATAGCCGGCGGTGTCTGCGAGCGCGCCCGGCTCGATGATCGAGCGGACGAACGCGGCCACGCGGCCGTCGTCGCCGCGGAGCTCGAGGAGCTCCTCGACCACGGCGCGGTACTCGCGCTCGAGGTCGCGCGTCTTGCCGTCGACGGGCTCGTCGTCGGGCTGTGCTTCGACCTCGACGTACAGATCGCCGTCGGGTCCTGCACTGCGCGGCGCCGATGCGGCCTCGGTACTCGCCCTCGAGCGCGACCGCGCGGCCGCCTCCGGGGAGCCGGATGCGGTCGGCCACCTGGGCCACCGTGCCGACCGAGGCGAACTCGTCGCCCTTTCGCGGAACGAGCACGACGCGCTCCTCGGTCCCGACATCGATCGCCAGCGTCACTGTCATGGTCGGGAAGACGACCGAATCGTCAACGGGAACCAGCAGCATCGTCTCAGTTTGCTTACTCATGATAAGTAAGTATATGCACCGTAAGCCCGGTTGACTCCTATGCCGGAACCGGGGCTGGACGGCGCTTCGCGGCCGCGATGGCGAGGGCGATGTGCGGCATCACCGCGAGCACGAACGCCACCGCCAGGACGTGCGTGAGCGCGGAATAGCCGCCGGCGGCGAGAGCGGCGCCGCCGAGGGCGGCGCCGGAGAAGTAGCCGAGCTGGGTCATCGCCGCCCGGATGGCGCTGATGGCCACGCGGTCGTCTGGGGCGGACTGGAGTCCGAAGGCGCTGGCGGCGAGCGTGCGGCCGCCGACGGCCGCGACGATCAGGGCAAACAATGCCGTGGTGAAGAGCGCTCCGGGTCGGAGCGTGCCGAGCAGAGCCGTGCCGGTGGCTGCTGCGAGGCCCAGGGTGACGAGCACGGTACGGGCCTGCTTCGCGATGAAGCGCTGGGTGGTGAAGCTCGCCGGGAAGTAGGCGGCGGCCGCGCCGGCGAGCAGGAGCCCGGTGGTGCGGGTGGTGAGGCCGTAGGACTCGATCATGAGGGCGCCGATGTAGACGAGCACGCCAGACCAGGCGGTGAACGCCATCAGCTCGCCGAGCGCCCAGCCGACGACATCCGGGCGGCGCCAGATGGATGTCCCGGATCCCACCTCGGCCCCTCCCACCCCGCTCTCCCCTGCGCGAGCACGCCGGCCAACCGCCACGAGGGCGGTCGCGGCAGCGGTGAACGGGATGGCGAACGCGAGTCGCCAGTCGACATCCGCGACCAACCCGATGGTCGGCATGCCCGCGACCCAGGCCCCGGGCTGGCCGAGGAGCGTCCAGGCGAGCACGCGTGGGCGATCCTCCGGGGCGGTCCACTCGGCCGCGGCGGCCAAGCCGCCCGCGAGGACGAAGGCGAGCCCGAAGCCGACGGGCACCTGAGCCGCCGCGAGCGCGGCGAAGCTGGGCGCGACCGAGCTGAGCAGCGCGCCTGTCGTGAGCGCGGCGAGACCCCACGTCAGGAGGCGCTGAACGCCGATCCTGTTGCGGAAGCCGATGGCGATCAGAGCAGCCGCCAGCCCCGCGAGCCCGGACACGCTGCGGAGCTGGCCGCCGGCCGCCGTCGATATTCCGAAATCCTCGGACAGCTCCGGCAGGATCGGCGCGATCGTCAGAAAGGCGGCCTGAACCGCGAACAGGCAGGTGAACAGAAGCGCCGCGGTGCCGGGCCTGGGGATGCGGCTGAATGCGATCACTCCGCCATTGCACGCGCGCGCGGTAGGCCGCCGGTAGGCACCCGGTAAAGGCGCGCGGCTCTCAGACGGCCCCTTCTCCCGGGTGGGGCCCAGGCTCCTCACCGTTTCCTCCGGCCCGCGTGCGAAGCTGCCGCCCGTGGTCGACCGATCCGCCGCTCGCGAGGCAGCAGCCGCCGCCGCGGCCGAGCTCGTTCCCCCCGACGCGATCATCGGGCTGGGCTCCGGTCGCGCGGTGTGGGCAACGATCGCGCACCTGCCCGCGGGCACGCGGGCGGTGGCCGCCTCCGAGCGCACCCGCGAGATCGCGCTGAGCGCCGGGATCGAGGTGCTCGAGCTGGACGGGACCTTCGGGCTCGACCTGGCCCTGGACGGTGCCGACGAGGTGGATCCGGAGCTCGGCCTGATCAAGGGAGGCGGCGGCGCGCTCCTGCGCGAGAAGATCGTGATCTCAGCCGCCGAGCGGTTCGTCGTGGTCGCCGAGACGGCGAAGAAGGTGGACCGGCTCGGGCAGGGCTTCCGCCTACCCGTCGAGGTGGTCCGGTTCGCCTGGCGGGACACCCGCCGCCGTCTGTCCGCGGTGCTCCCCGAGGCCGAGCTGCGCCTCAACGGAGCCGGCTCGGAGCCCTACCTCACCGACGAGGGCCACTACATCCTCGACGCCCCGATCCCGGAGGGGTCAGACCCCCACTGGCTCGCCACCGCGCTGAAGACGATCCCCGGCGTGGTGGAGCACGGTCTCTTCCTCGACATGGCCTCGCTGGCCCTGCTCGGCAAAGAGGACGGAACGGTCGAGCGCGTCGAGGCGTCTCAGAGCTGACCCTGCGACACCGTGCCGCCGGCCCGCGTGTGGTCGCCGTTCGGGTGTGGCATGAGCCGGATCTCGCGGGCGAAGTTGTCGGCCGCCGTCAGATAGATCGCCTGCTCGACGCTGACGCGGAGCGTCGCGAGCGCAACGGGGCCTGCTGCCGTCGCGCCGTCCGGCGCGGCCACGGTCTCGCCGCTCGCTCCCGCCTCGACGCCGAGCAGCTCAGCGCCGGCGAGCGCCATCGTCGTGCGGCCGCCGCCGGCTCCGCTCTCGGTCGATACGAGCACGTCGACGCGGGCGCCAGGCTGGAGCCCGGCGAGGGTTGTCCCGCCCGCGACCGCCACCGTGACGGCTCGCTCACCGCGCCGCAGCACACCGTTCTCGGGCCGGCCCTGGCCTTCGAAGACCGAGGCCGTGAGGTAGGCGCCCGCTCTCACCGGTGCTGCCGTCCGGGCCCCGATGATCGGATCGGCCGAGGGCAGCGCGTCGGGCGGAGCGAAGCGGACGGGCACGCGCCGCATGCCGACGGCCGCTCGCTCGATTCGCGAGCCCGTTCGGAGGTCGTGGGCGGCGACGAGCACCTGCACCTCTGGACCGAGGCGCTCCGCCGCGCGCTGCTCACGCTGGTGCACCTCGGACGCCGCGAGGCCGCCGCTCGCCAGCGCCACGCAGAGCAGGAGCAGGCCGCGTCGGCGGCGGGTGTTCATGGGCGTGCGCGGGCACTCACGCCGCGGGGAGATCGAGCGTCGCGACCGCGGTGTCGTCCACGATCTCGAAGCTGAGCGAGCCGCCGAGCTCCTCGGCCGCCTCCGAGGCGATCGTCAGACCGCGGCCACGGTTGCGCACCTGAAGCCGGATGCCGCCCTCGTGGGCGCGGCCGGTGACGCGGACGTCGCCCGAGCCGTGCTTCGCGGCGTTCGCCAGCACGTTGCCGAGCGCCTTGGCGAACCGGCGTCGGTCGAGACTCGCGGGCGCGGGCCCGCCCTCCCACTCGAATGAGGTCGCCCACGGCCCGGCGGCGGCGCGCGTGAGGGCATCCATCTCAACCGGTTCCTCCCCCTCCCCACGCGCTTCGCCGCCCCGCGCGGTCGCGAGATCCTCGAGTCCCGCGCGCAAGCGGTCGAGCTGCGCGTCGATCATCGCGGCCTGCTCGCCCGTCGCGGGATCTCGCCGCAGCGTCTCGCATGCGAGGGCGAGCGCGGCGGCCGCTCCCCGCAGCTCATGCTCCGCGCGAGCCACGAGCTCCGGGTCCGCCGTCGGAGCCGCCCCCGTCACAGCGCCTCCGTCAGCTTGTAGCCAACGCCGCGCACGTTGACGACCCAGGGTCGCGGCGACGGACTGAGCTTCTTCCTCAGCCGGCACGCGTGTGCGTCCAGTGTGCGCGTGCGGCCGAGGCTCTGGAAGCCCCAGACGTCGCGCAACAGCTCGTTCTTCCCGTATACGCGTGTGGGCTCCTCGGCCAGCGCATGGAGCAGCGCGAACTCCTTGGCCGCCAGCTCCACCTTCTTCCCCGCCAGGCGCACCGCGCGGGTGCTCGGGTCGACGGTCAGCTCCCCCACCCGGAGCAGGCCCTGCCGCCGCCGACCCTCCGCGCGCCGCAGTACCGCGCGGACCCGCGCGAGAAGCTCCTGGTACAGGAAGGGCTTGTTCAGATGGTCGTCCGCCCCGCGGGCGAAGCTCCGCACCCGGTCGGCGTCCGCCGTCCGGCCGCTCAGCACGATCACCGGGAGGTCGGGGTCGATCCTGGACGCCAGCCCGTCCGCGTGCCGGACTCGGTCGAGCACGTCCAGCCCGCTGCCGCCCTCCAGCGCGATGTCGAGCACCACGAGGCTCGGCCTCCGCACCTCGATCGCCCTGACCCCCTCCCCCGGGCTCGTGGCCCCGGCCACCCGGAAGCCATCCGCCCTGAGGTTGTCGAGCAGGAACGCCCGCGTGGCCTCGTCGTCCTCCACAACCAAGATCAACCGCTGCTCGTCCACATCCCAAGAAGAACCGCGAGCGAGAATCTCGCCCCGGGCGCCGAACTCGTCGGCCCTCGGCCCGTCGCACAGACAACTGGCGTTCGAGACCCCGCCACGAGTAGCGTCGCCGCCGTGCCGCGGCGATCTCCGTGCTGGCACGGAGCAGAGACTGTGGCGAGCCGCGATTCGGAGTGCCTCGGGGCGCTTTAGCGTCGCAGCAGCAACCACGAAGGAGGATCGCCATGACGCGCTCACTGCATAAGCGGCTCGTCCTCATCGGGGCGCTGGCCGTCACTGCCATTGCGGCGGCGGCTGCGCTCGCGACGCCACCCGGCAGCAACGGTCAGATCGCGTTCCGTCGTTGGCTCAACGACGAGACCTCGCGCAGTGCGCTCTACACGATGAATCCGGACGGGACCGGCGTGCGGCGGATCGTGCCGCGGTTGCGGCGGGCGCACGACGATCAACCCGACTGGTCGCCCGATGGAAGGCTGCTGGCCTTCTCGCGCTTTCCCGACAACGGGCCGGCCTGGATCAACGTCGTCAACAGTGACGGCACCGGGCTACGGCGCGTGACGCCACGCTGCACCCGCAAGCCGGCGCCGAATCGCGTGCCGCGCGGCTGCGAGGACGCGGCCAACGTCTCATTCACACCCGACGGCCAACACCTCCTGTACACACGCGCGACGGGACGCGTCCGCCAGTTCCCGCGCTATGAGTGGGACCAGATCGAGCACGCCGCCGTGGCGACCATCGCGATCGACGGCACGGACGAACGCGAGATCCTGCGCCTCGCGCGCTACGCAGGCGACGTCACCTTCCCGCAGATGTCTCCCGACGGGCGCTTCATCCTGTTCGAGCGCCACAACTCGCCGCTGCGCAAGCCGCGCATGGGCCAAGCGATCTTCGTCATGAACGCGGACGGCACGAATGTCCATCGCGTCACACCCTGGAAGCTCCGCGGAGGCGACAACCCCGATTGGGCGCCCGACAGCTCGCGAATCCTGTTCCGCTCCCTGGAAGAAGCCGATGCCGAGCGAGCCCAGTTCTACACGGTCCGCCCCGACGGCACCCAGCTCACCCGGCTCACGAACTTCCCCCACGGGCACCGGCGAGTGTTCTCCGCGTCCTTCTCGCCCGACGGCACCCAGATCGTCTACGCCCGAGCGAATGACGACAGGGAGCACGGCGACATCTGGCTGATGAACGCCGACGGCACCAACCAGCGTCCGCTCTACGCCGTACCCGCCGCTGACAGCGCACCCGACTGGGGCGGGTTGTCCAGCTCGCCGTAGCCCATGCGACCGCGCCGCGGAATTCTCAGGCCCGGGCAATGAGTGCACGGGCCGACGTCAGGACCTCAGCGACGAGGATCTCGAGGTGTTCGGTGTGTGTATCCGGGTGGAGGATGCAGGCCCGCAGCGTCTCCTGACCGTCGAAGACCGTCCCGGTGAGGAACGTGCGGCCTCGCGCCTGGACCGCCTCCGGCAGCGCTCGGTTGACCGCCTCCAACCTGTCGGGTGGGCAGCCGTCGGGGCGTGCGCGGAAGGCGACGATGGATGTCTCCGGCTCGGCGGCGAGCTCCAGCTCGGGTTCACGCACGACGATCGCGGCCAGCTCGCGGGCGAGTGCGTTCGCGCGCGACACCTGGGCGACGATGCCGGAGCGTCCGAGCGCGGCGATGGTGGCCCAGGTCTTCAGCGCTCGGAACGGCCGGGTCTGCTCGGGTCCGTACTCGGCGAAGGTGCCAACCTCCGCATCGGTCTCGTGGCGCAGGTACGGAGGGATGAGGCTGAAGGCGTCGCGGACGTCGTCGCCGCACCGGAAGATGGCACAGCCGGAGTCCACGGGCACGCCAAGCCACTTGTGCGGATCGAGGACCAGCGAGGCGGCCCGCTCCATGCCGCGGTACCGCTCGGTGATCGCGGGGTCGAGCACGCCGAACGCGCCGTAGGCGCCGTCGACGTGGAACCAGAGGTCCTCCGCGCTCGCAACGTCCGCGAGCTCGTCGAGCGGGTCGACCGCCCCCGTGTTGACGGTCCCGGCCGAACCGACGAGCAGGGCGGGGACGGCGCCGCGCTCGCGGTCGGCGGCCACCGCGGCGCGCAGCGCGGTCGCGTCCAGCCGGCCTCCCTCGAGCGGGACCTCCCGGATCGAGCCGCTGCCGAGGCCGAGGAGCTCCCACGCACGCTGGATGCAGCTGTGTGCCTCTGCCGGCACATAGGCGATCAGCCGCGGGGCGCCGGCCAGCCCGTCCCGACGAAGGTCATGACCGGCTGCCGCCATGGCGCGGCTGCGAGCTCCGGCGATGCAGACGATCGTCGCCGTCGACCCCCCGCTTGCGAGCAGCCCGGCGCCCGGCTCGTGCGGGAAGCCCACCAGCTCCGCCAGCCAGCGCACCACCGCCCGCTCGAGGTGAACGTCGGCGTGATCGCCGGTCACGACGCTCGGGTTCATCGCGGCCGCGGCCAGGGAGGCGATGACGCCGGCGAGGGACGGCGGCGGGTTCACCCAGCCGAAGAAGGCGGGATGGCCGTTCCCCATCGCGTGCGGCAGGACGTCGCGCGACGTCTTCGCGACCAGCTCCTCGAGAGCAGCCGGCTCCTCGGGCAGCGGCATGTCGAGGAGCTCGCTTCGCAGGCCATCCGGCATCGGCTGCCAGACGGGCTTCGAGGGCAGCGCGGCCAGGTAATCGGCGACCTCGTCGACCATTCCGTGCGCGGCGCTGCGGAACTCCTCGCTCACATCGACAGCATAAGAAAGCGAATCCATGCAAACCCGCTTGCACCGGGCACGGCGTGGAAGGAAACAGGCTTATGATCGCGACGCTGCGGGCCGATGCCCGTTGGCAGGCGGGTCAACGGACCTGCCCGGCAACCCTTCATGGACACCACCCGGAGAGGCAATTACGAGTCGGGCTCGGACTACGTTCTCGAGTACGGCGAGTTGAGGTTCACGTTCAATGAGCGTGACTTCACCGAGCGTGTAGAGCAGGCTGCGTGCAAGCTCGGCTTCGTCGACGGTCCCCTGGGTGACGACGAGCGTGAGGACCTCGTCAACCTCGCCGTCAACGGCGAGGTGACCGACGCGCACTCCGACCTCGGCGAGCACATCAACGAGTGCTGGTCCGACCTGAACGGCCCCTCCGAGCGCTCCCTCGTCCACTGGATCCGCCGGCTGGTCTTCCGCGGCGCCTGGCTCGATCAGCGCGTGATGGAGGGCGAGCTCGAGGTCGTCTTCGACGAGGCCAACAGCTCCTTCGGGTACGCCCAGCCGGACCGCAACTTCGAGCTCATCGAGCTCTCCCCGGAGCCGAGCTGGCGCCGGGTGGCTTATCGGCGCTGAGCCGGGCCCGGCGAACTGCGGCGGTGAAGGGGGCGGGCTCTGCTGGGTTGGTCGACTTATGTACTCGCCTCAGTACATAAAACGCCCAACCCAAGCGTTACGAGCATTTCTCGACCCCGGCTCGCACTACCCGCCTTCACCGCGAAGGTGGCGGCGTGAGCGGGCTAGCTGGGAGGTTGGCCCCGACCTGGTGTCGGGGCCAACCGGATGCCTCTCCTACGGACTCGGCGGCGGGTTATACGGGTTGCTCCCACCCCTACAACCGTCAACTGGGTCGCCAGGACTCGGCACGACTGCCTTAAGCCCCTTGCTGACGAAGCTGTACCCGTAGGACTGGACGATGCCGCCCGGATTCTCCGGATTTGTAGAACCAGGGTTGTCGTTCAGCCCCGAGAAGACGCAGATGGAATTGGCATGAAACTTGGCCGCCAAGTTCGGCGTAAGGCTGCCCGGAGGGCCCTTCACCTCACTAGCGAGAGCAGCACTTGCACCTGCACCCGTGAGCGCGGCCGTACAGACCGCAACCCCGAGCAATGACTTGAAGCGCATTGCGAACCTCCATGTTGCCCTGCGAGTCCAAAATCACAAGACACGTCGGGTGGTTGTGCAATCCCTACCACGGATCGCGCCACCCGGCGAGCCTGCAGTAAGGCCGTCGGTGCAGGTCGTTACGTAAGTAGGTCGGAGCGCACTGTGCCGGACTCCGGGCCCAGCTTGCCATCCGGCCCCAGCACCACGCGGGTCGTCGCCCAGCGGAGCGGCTCGGGCTCGTCGCCCACCACAGCGATCACGGCGAGTGAGCCGCCCTCCTCGGTAGCGCGGCCGGCGCCGAACACGCGGCGGCGGGCGCCTGCGGGAAGTCCCTCCAGCGAGTCGATCAGCACGACGGCGTGGCCGCCGCGCTCCACGCGCCGCTTCGCGCGCTCGACCGCAAGCTCGGCCGCCTGGGCCTGAGCGTCGGGTGAGCGGTCGAAGCTGCCGCCCGTGACCGCGAGGCCGTCGCCGCGGTGCCATTCGGTGACCACCTCGGGGAGTGCCCCGGCGAGCACGACCTGGACGTCGAGCCCCTCGTCGCCCGTCAGGCCCTGCGCGATCTCGCGGAGCAGCTCGCTCGCCCCCGCTCCGGGCGGTCCGGCGATTGCCACGCGCGATCCGCGCCCGAACGGCGTGTCCTTCAGCGCCTTCGGCGCGGGCAGCTTCTGGGTCGGGAATACCGGGGTGAGGTCTCCGAACCACGGCCGCTCCTCGGCCGGCTCGGCCGGCGCGCCGTTCACGGTCTCCACGCGCACGAGCGACGGGTGCCGCTCGTTTCGCCTCGGTCGACGCGCGGGGCCGCTCACATCGTCGCCGGCCCGCAGCTCGCAGCGGCGGATCTGGGCGGGCGAGACGTAGACGTCACCCCGCGACTGGCCGGCCGGATCGACTCGGACGAAGCCGCTCCCGTTGGCGAGCACGTCAAGCACGCCGGTGGAGATCTCGTCGTCGGAGATCTCGTCCTCGACGACCTCCGGCTCCTCCTCGACGACCTCGTCGCCCTCCCCGGAGGTGCCTTCGGATGTCCCCTCGGACGTACCTTCGGAGGTCCCCTCGGACGTGCCTTCGGAGGTCCCCTCAGAGGTACCTTCGGAGGTGTCCTCGGAAGTCCCCTCGGAAGTGTCCTCCTCACTGCCCTCGTCGGCCACGGCCACGGCGGACTCGCCGCCGGACGGCTCGCCGCCCGCGGACTCGGCGTCCGCGCGCGGATCGCCGTCGGCACCCGACGCCCCGCTCTCCCCGAGAATCGCCGCGATCAGGTCGTCCTTGCGCATCGCGCGATAGCCCTCCACGCCCAGTTCGGCGGCGATCTGGTGGAGGTCGGCGAGCGGGCTGTCCGCCAGCTCTTTCCTGTTCAGGACCGACATGCGGCGGCGAACCCTAGCGGGCGCCCTGGCTAGCTCTTCGCGGTGGCGCGCTCGTCGACCAGCCCGCGGAGCCACTCGCCGAACTCGGGCCGGCTCTTCCAATCGTCCGCGAACTTCGCGATCCCGGCCTCCGTCAGCGGATGGCCGAGCATCTGCTTGAAGACCTTGTACGGGATCGTCGACACCTCGCACCCGAGCCGGGCCGCGGTCACGACGTGAACCGGGTGCCTCATCGACGCGGCGAGCACCTGCGCCTCCCGGTTCGGTCCCAGCGCCTCGACGATCTCCGCGACCACGTCCTCGGACGTGACCGAGATGTCGTCCAGGCGCCCCATGAAGCAGGACACGTACGTCGCGCCCGCCTCAACGGTGAGGAGTGCCTGCGCCGCCGAGAACACGAGTGTCTCGTTGACCGGGATGCCGTCGGAGGCGAGCTCGCGCGTCGCGGCGAGACCCTCCGCCGAGAACGGCACCTTCACGACCACGCGGTCGTCGAGCGCCGCCAGCGCCCGGCCCTCCGCGACCATCTCGCGCGCGTTGTCGGAGACGACCTCCGCCGAGGTCGGCCCGTCCACGAGCTCGCAGATCCGGCGAATGCTGTCGCCGGGATCGCCCTCCTCCTTGGCGAGGAGAGTCGGGTTCGTGGTCGCGCCCGAGAGCACGCCCCAGCCCGCGATCTCCTCGACCTCGGCCACTGATCCGGTGTCGATGAACAGCTTCATTGGACCTCCTGGACGGCATCGAGCACGAGCTGCATGAGCCGCGCGAGCGCGTCGTCGACGTTTTCGTTGTCCACCACAACGACCCCCTCGGAACGGGCCCGTTCCCACAGGTGGTCTTGAAGGCGGCGGATGTCCTCGAAGTTAGCGATATATCGCTCCGCAGGCCGGGTGCCGCGGCGGTGGGAGAAGTGACCTCGATGGAGGTCCTGGTCCTCCACCACGATTAGCGCCTCGACGAGCACGCATCTTTCGCGGGTGCGCGGGTGAACGCCGCCCGGCACCACGTGCACGCCCTCCACCACCACCGGCTTCGCCTCGTTCGCCGCGCGGTCCACGATCGCCGTGATCCCGGTGCCGACCCGCTCGGCCTGGTCGCGGTAGCCGGCGACGCCACCCGCCTCGAATGCCGAGTAGTGGACCGTCGGCATCGCCTCGTGCGTGAAGTACGCGCGGAGCACCTGGCGGATCACGTCCGTCGCGATCACGCGGTTCACGCCGAGCCGGGCCGCCAGCATCGACGCGATCGTGGACTTGCCGACCCCGGTCGTCCCGCCGAGCAGCACGACCAGCGGGCGCTCGAGCTGGTCGAGGCGGCGCCAGCTCGCGTACCTTCGCGCGGTCGTCTCGTCCTGCTCGCTACGGAGCACCTCCTCGGCGAGCGCGTGCAGTTCGGCCGTGCGAATCGACCCGCCGTCGAGCCGGTCCTCGATCACTCGGGCGAGCTCGAACGAGCGGCCCGGCGACAACCCGGTCGCCGAGATCGCCCGCGCCATCAGCCCCTTCGAGTACGGGAGCCCGTGGCCCTTGTGGACGACGATGGTCTCAGGAGCGGGCATCGCGGTACAGGTTGACGAGTTCGTCGTCGATGCCCACGGGCCGGTTGCGTATGAAGACCACGCGGGCGCCCTCGCGGCGGGCGCGCATCGCGACCGTGTCGATCGCCGCGGCCTTGAGCTCGGTGAGATAGACGGCGGCGCCCTCAGCCGCCGCGCGGTCGAGGTCCTCGGTGAGGGCGGCGCGCTTCGCCAGGTTGGTGGAGACGAGGACGGGGTCCGGGATGTCGTGCACGTCGGTGGCGCCGGTGGTGAAGACCGCCACGCGCGCGTCGTCCGGCAGACCCTCGAGCGGCTCGGGCCGCAGTGAGAACGGCAGGGCACCGGCGGGCGGATCGACCGCCCCCTCCGCCGCGAGCACCAGGTCCGCCCGCGCGAGCCGGAGCTCGGCGAACGGCTCAGGCGGTCCGGCGCCCAGGATGCACACGGTCCGGTCCACCTCCACCGGCGGGATGCACGCGCCGGAGCCCTCGAACACGATCGAGCCCGGCGCCAGCGACGCCGCGAGCTCCGCGCCCTCCGGCACGTTCGAGTCGAACGGCGCGCCCGCGAAGCCGCCCCCGACGCGACGGCAGCCGACCGTCCGCACGCCGGCTATCACCGCGTCCTCGAGGTAGTCCGAGGCGGCATGAGAGCCGCTCTCCGCGATGCCGATCAGCTCCTCCAGTGTCGGCGCCGCCTCGGCCAGCCGCGGCTCGCCCGGACCGCCGCGTCCCATGCAGACGATCACGGGGTCGGCGCCCTCGTCCCGCAGCAACGCTGCCCAGTGGCCTGCCACGGCCGTCTTCCCCGTGCGCTTGCCGGTCGCGATCACCGCGAGCTTCGGCCCGTCGAAGCCGAGCGGCTCGTAGCGAGGCGCCTCGAGCCGCGCACCGGGCGCCTCGTAGGCGAGCCCGAGGCTGAGCGCGAGCGCCGCCAGCCGCAGCTTGCGCGAGGCCGGGACGACCGGCTCGTCCGCCAGATCCACGACCGCGTCCGCGTGCGGGGCCAGCCGCCGCAGCCCCTCCTCCACCTCGGTCTCGACCGGCATGCCGTAGTGCTGCTCGAGCGACCCCGGCCCGAGCTTCTCCTCCCCGCCGCAGAACACGACGCCCGCGAGGTCGAGCCCGGCGAGCACGTCGCGGACGGCGGACGGGTGGTGCTCCCCGTCGATCAGGGCGATCACCGGCACGGCGTGCATTCTTGCCGGATGGGCGCGGCTAGCCGTGGGAGGTCTCGCCCAGCAGCCCCTGGTGCTTCTCGTATTCGTAGGTGCGTGGGTCGAAGGAGAGGATCGCGTCCTGCTCGTGGAAGGGGTACTTACGGAATACCGTGACCCGGTCGGGCCTCGCCTCGATGACGTTGTAGCACGGCTTCGTCTTCCCCCTGAGCCGTGTAGTGGAGACGGTGCCGGCGCTGACGACGAACAGGTTCTCGAGCCGCCAGGCGTATGGAACGTGCTTGTGACCGGAGAGCACCAGATGTGCATCGGCTCGCTGCAGGCACTCCAGCGTGTCGCCCGCGTCGTGCACGATGTTCCGCTCGCGGCCGGTGCCCGGCACGGGAAGGAGATGGTGATGCAGGACGAAGATCCGCAGAAACGCGTCGTGGGCGCCGAAGCGCTCCTCGATCCATTCGTAGCGGCCGCGTCCGATCAGCCCGTTGTCGAGATCCGGCTCGGTGGAGTCGACGGCCAGGATCGACACGCCGTTCATGTGCAGCTCAGAGCGCCGCTCGCCGAACAGCTCCTCGAAGTGAACGTAGCCCACGTTCCGCGAGTCGTGGTTCCCCGGGATGACGATCATGCGCTCGCAGTCGATCTTGTCGAGGTACTCGCGCGCCTCCTCGTACTCGCCGCGGAAGCCGTCGCCGGTGAGGTCGCCCGAGATCACGACCACGTCGGGGCCAATCTCGTTCACCTCGACGATGGCGCGGTCGAGCAGGCTCGGCACGAAGCTCGGCAGTCCGCAGTGCAGATCGGACAGCTGCGCGATCGTCAGGCCCTCGCTCACACCGCCTCCCTGCGGAGCTCCGGCGCGAGCGCGAGGTCGTCGTCCGCCCCGTGGCGGAGCGCGTCGTGGACGCGGAGGAAGTCGCGGGTGCCGGCCACGTCGTGCACGCGCACGATCTTCGCGCCACCGTCGGCGGCAGCGCCCACGGCGGCGAGCGTGCCGGCATCCCGCGCGGCGGGCGGCCGCTCGGTGAGCGCTCCGATGAAGTCCTTGCGGGAGACCGCGAGCAGCAGCGGCGGTCCCAGCTCAGCCAGCTCCGGCAGCCGGCGAAGCAGCTCGACCGACTGCGCCGGGCTCTTCGCGATGTCGATGCCCGGGTCGAGCACGATCCGCTCCTCCCCCACGCCCGCAGCCCGCGCGGCGGCCATGCGCTCCTCCAGGAGCTCGCGCACGCTCGCCACCACGTCGTCGTAGTGCGGAAGGACCTTCGTCTTCGGCGGCGCCACGCGTGTGCGTGATCACGAGCGCCGCGCCGGCCTCGGCGCATGCGGCCGCCACCGACTCGTCGCTCAGGCCGCTCACGTCGTTGATCATGTGCGCGCCCGCTTCGAGCGCGGCGCGCGCGACCGGCCCGCGCCAGGTGTCGACGGACACCAGCGTGCCCCCCGCCGCCAGCCGCTCGACCACGGGCACCACGCGCTCGATCTCGATCTCGACGGAGACCGCCTCGGTGTCCGTCCGCCCGGACTCCCCGCCCACGTCGACGATCGCGGCCCCGTCCTCCACCAGCCGCACGCCCCGCTCGGCCACCTCGCTCGGCTCCTTGGGACCCTGACGGTCGGAGAACGAGTCCGGCGTCGCGTTGACGATGCCCATGATCACCGGGCGGGTGAGGTCGAGCTCGCGGTCGCGCAGGTGCAGGATCACGCGGCCTCCTCGGGGGCCGCGCCCGGAGCGGTTGGAGAGGGCTCCTCCTCGCGAGGCGCGGGGGTTGCGGGCAGCGAAGGCCGCGATGGCACCAGCCCCTCGGCCTTCGCCACCTCGCGCCAGTCGTCGAGCTCGCGCTCCACGCGCGCGTCGTCCCACTCCAGCAGCCCCGCCATCGCGCGCGCCACCCTCGCGGGCCCCTGCGCGCCGTCCTCGCACAGGCGCCGGGCGTCGAGCAGTCCCAGCCGTGTTCGCCGCAGCAGAACGTCCGCCACCGAATACGCCTGCTCGTGATCGACGGCGAACGCCGCCTCGGCGGCGATGTCCGGCAGGTCGGGCGAGATCCGCTCGGCCAGCGCCGGATCAGCCGCCGCCAGCCGCATCACGAGATTCGCCGCGTGCCCGTAGCGGGCCGCCAGGTGCACCCTGGAGTCCTCGTCCACGCCGGGGGCGTCCGGCAGGGAGTCCGCTTCCACCGGCATCCCGAGCTGGATCTCCTGCGTGCGGCTCGGCGCCTCGCGCCCCTCGCGCTCGACCACCCTGTCCACCGCCAGCTTCGCCATCCGCCTCCAGGTGGTGAGCTTGCCGCCGGTGATCGTGACGAGCCCGGAGCTCGTCTCGTACAGCTCCGCCTTGCGCGAGATGTCGACCGACTTCTTCGGGTCGCCGGTCGAGATCAGCGGCCGCACGCCCGCGTAGGCGCCGCTCAGGTCGTCGGGCGCGAGTTCCGTGGCAAAGAATGCGTTCACGGCCTCCAGCAGGTACGCCACGTCCTCGTCCGCCGGCGGAACGTGGTCGACCCCGCCCTCGTAGTCGTTGTCCGTCGTGCCCACCAGCGTCCGGCCGAGCCACGGCAGGACGAACACGGTCCGGCCGCCGCCCGCCGGCACGATCGCGCCGGCGCGGACGTCGACCAGCTCGCGCGGGAGGGTGATGTGCGTGCCGCGGCTCGGCCGGATCACCGGCATCTCCTCCTCGGCGTACAGCTCCTGCGGGCGGATCCGGTCCGCCCACACGCCGGTGGCGTTCACCACGTTGGTGCCGCACAGCTCGAACTCGCCGCCATCCAAGGTGTCGCGCACGAGCACCCCTGCGGCGCGCCCGCCGCGCTCGACGAGGCCCGTTACCTCGCACCGGTTCGCGATCACCGCGCCGAAGCGCTCGGCCTCGCCGAGCACCGTCAGCACGAGCCGCACGTCGTCGGTCTGGCAGTCGTAGAAGAGGTAGCCGGCGGTGGGCTCACGCCCGGCGAGCGCCGGCAAGAGGTCGAGCACCTCGGCGCCGTCGATCGTGCGGTGGCGCTCTGGGCTCCATTCCTCGGCCTCGTCGCGGCCGCGGCCGCGGCGCCACGACATCACGTCGTACATGTTGAGCCCCATCCCGAGCATGCGGTCGGGCCGCTTGCCCTCGAACGTGGGGACGATGAACGGCAGCGGCCGAACGAGGTGCGGCGCCAGCTTCACGAGCAGCGAGCGCTCCAGCAGCGCCTCGCGCACGAGGCCGAGGTCGAAGTTCTGGAGATACCGAAGACCGCCGTGGATGAGCTTCGACGAGCGGCTCGACGTGCCGGCCGCGAAGTCCGACTTCTCGACCAGCGCGACGCTGTAGCCGCGCGAGGCGGCGTCCAGGGCCACCCCCGCGCCGGTGATCCCGCCGCCAACCACGACGAGATCGAAGTTGTCCCGCTCCATCGATGCCAGAGCGTCTGCCCGCGGGATCACGGCAGGTACGTTACGAAGTCTCCGGGCTCCAACCGGTCAGGTGGCTCCTTGTCCTGCCTCCGAGGGCCCAGGTGGAGGAGGCCGATCGCCCGCTCGCCGTCCGGCACCCCGGCCGCCGAACAGCCGTCCGGCGTGCGCAGCACCGCCGGCGTGCGCCAGTACCCGGCAAGCCCGCGGGCGTGCGCGGCCAGGAGGACGATGTACGCCGCAACCGCGGCCGCGGCGTAGTCCTCCTCGTCCTGGAGCGGATCGCCGCTCTCCACGACCGAGACCACCACCAGCGTCGGCGCGCGGTCCAGCTTCGCCGCGGCCTCCTCGCCCGCGGCCGCCTTCAGGCGCGCCAGCGATTCCGGGCCCGACCACTCGGAACCGCCACGGGTTCGTCAGGTTGTGGTTCGGCGCCCAGCGGGCGAGCTCGAACAGCTCGTCGAGCGTCTCGCGCGGCACGGGCTCGCGCCCGTAGACCTTGTGGGTCCGCCGCGTCCGGATCGCCTCCTCGACATCCACCGGGGCGAAGCTAGCGAATAGGCTGCGCGGCGATGGCCTCCGGAACCGTGCTCGTGACCGGCGCCTCGACCGGGATCGGCGAGGCCACCGTCGTGCATCTGAAGGCGCTCGGCTTCGACGCCGTGGGCGCCGTGCGCAAGGACGAGGACGCGGAGCGGCTCGAGGCGCGTGGCGTGCGCACGGTTCGGATCGACGTGACGGACGCGGACCAGATCGCCGCGGCGCGCGACGAGCTGGGCGAGGTGGGGCTCGCCGGCCTCGTGAACAACGCGGGTATCGCGGTGGCTGCGCCGCTCGAGTTCCTCCCGGTCGACCGGCTCCGCGAGCAGCTCGAGATCAACCTGATCGGGCAGATGGCGGTGACGCAGGCGTTCCTCCCGGCCCTCCGCCGCGGCGGCGGGCGAATCGTCATGGTGAGCTCGATCGGCGGCCGGGTGGCGCTTCCACTCGTTAGCGCCTACAACGCATCGAAGTTCGGCCTCGAGGGGATGAGCGACTCGCTGCGGCGCGAGCTGCGCTCGCAGGGCGTCGACGTGATCCTGGTCGAGCCGGGCGGCGTGAAGACGCCGATCTGGAACAAGGCCGAGCAGCTCGCCGACGACATGCTCGAGGACGTGCCGCCCGAGGCCGAGCGGCTGTACGGCAAGCTGATCGCGGCGGTGCGGACGGGCACGCAGCGAATCGCGCGTGAGACCGGCAGTGAGCCGACCGCGGTAGCCGAGGTGATCGGCGAGGCGCTCACCGCCGGCCGCCCGCGGGCGCGGTACGTCGTGGGCCGTGACGCGAAGGTGCGCGCCGTCATGTCGCGCGTGCTGCCGGATCGCGTGATGGACCGGATGATCTCGCGCGCGCTCGGCGCGTAGGCCGGGCTCTCGCCCCGAGGGTCGCGCTAGCTCAGGTTGGCGCGCCGCGGCAGCACGAAGCGGTGGAGCAGGAAGAGCAGCGCTCCAAGCCCGAGTGCCGCCAGAATGCCTGCCCAGACGGGCACCGGCTTGGGGCTCTCGGCGGCGCCCTGCTTGGCCACGTTCGCCGCGAGCGCGCCCGCCGTGGTGCCCTCGGCCTCCGGCGCCGCGTCGCCAGTAGCGGCCGGGCCGTCCGCGGCGCCCACGCCCGCCCCGCCCTCGGCCAGCTCTTCGCCCATGGCCACGGCGCCGCCGCTTCCGCTCGCCGAGCCTCCGCCCTTCCCACCGCCGCCGGCGGCCTTCACGCCCCCGCCGCCGCCGGTCGTCTCGGCCTTCGCACTCGCCTTGGCGGGCCTGCGCTTGCTGCGCGGCGCCGTGCCGATCGGGAGCGGCTTGCCCTGAAGGGCCATCAGCGCCTGGCCCGTCACCCAGACCGGCGTCTGATTCGAGGACGACGAGTACGCCACGTGGCCGTCGCTGCGCTGGAGCCGGGTGAGATACCCCCGCGCCTTCGAGACCGTGCCCGAGCCGGTGCCGGCCGCTATCAGCCCCTGGATCGCGTAGGCGGTCGACTGCGCGTTCGAGGGGCGGCCCTTGAACTGGCCGAAGCCGCCGTCGCCGTTCTGGTTCTGCACGAGCCAGCCCGCGGCCCGCTTCGCCGTGGCGCCCCCGGCGCGCCCGACCGTCGCGAGCGCCTGGAGGGTGGCGCCGGTCATGTCCGAGTCGCTGGCCGAGGCGCGGGCCACGCCGAAGCCGCCGTCCGAGTTCTGCGACTGGACGAGCCAGCGGATGGTCGACCCACCCGCGGGCGCGCCGCCTGCGCGAAGGGCCATGATCCCGAACGCGGTGTAGCTCACGAAGCCGGAGATCGAGCCGTCGTGGCGCCGCCGTCCCTGGATCTCCGAGATCAGGTTGCGACCGCCGAAGCTGCGCGGGCTGAGGCCGGCAACGTGGGCAAGCAGCGCCGTGCGCTCGATATCGCCGATGTCGGTGAGCGAGCCGGCCCGGCGGAGCACATAGCGCGAGAGCGAGCGGCCCTTCGGCCGCCGCACGTCCTGCGGGTTGCGGCCGGCGGAGCCGAGCCCGAGGCCGGCCCAGCCGGTGTACAGCGGGCTCGAGCCGGAGCCTGGCGTGGCGCCGAAGCCGCCGTCCTTGTTCTGCGCCTTGGCGAGGTAGCCTGCGGCGCGCTGAGCCGGCGTGGCGGCGATGGCGGCGGCGGGGACGAGCAGCACGAGGGCGACGGCAACCGCGCCGAGCACCACCGGCGCGGGCGAGCGCTCCCAGCGAACCTCGAGGCGACGGCGGTAGCGGGTGAGCGCGCGCAGGAACGCGGGCCCGATCAGGAGGCAGAACACGACGTTGCCCACTGCGTGGGCGATGTTGTACGGCAGAGAGGTCCCGGCCACAGCCACATATGTATCGAGATCCTGTCGAGCGGCGAGTGTCCATTGATACACGTCCATCCACGCGCCGAACGCGAGACCGGCCAGACCGCAGAAGCCGGCGAGCACGAACCGGTTCGGCTCGCGGCCGCGAAGGGAGCGCGCGAGCACGGCGCCCGCGATGCCCACCGCTCCCCATCCGGCCATCTGCCAGACGGTCCACGGGCCCTGCGACAGGAAGATGTTCGAGACGATCGCCGTGACCGCGCCGACCGCGAATCCCGGCACGGCGCCGAGCGCGTAGCCCGCGAACAGGACGATGTCCGTGGTGGGCTTGACGTTCGGGATCGCGGCGAACGCGAGCCGGCCGACGACGGCGAGCGCGGCGAGCGCCGCCACGACCGCGATGACCCTCGCCGGCGGCCGCTCGCGCTCGTACCACCCGAAGCCGAAGGCGAGCGCGAGCGCGAGGAGGACGAGCGAGGCGGCCTGCCAGCTCATCGGGCCCCCCCCAGCACGATGCGACCTCGCGAGCCTCTGCTCGCGGAGCAGCGCTCCTCCGGCGCCGCCCGTGTGTTACGCGGGCCACCTCGGTCGAGAAATGTCTGCCTCCTCCGAGCACCTCCTCGGGCGGCCCGTCGGCGATCACGATGCCCTGCCCGAGCAGCACGATCCGGTTGGAGAGCGAGGCCGCGAACTCGGTGTCGTGCGTCGCGACCATCACCGCCGCGCCGGCCTCCGCGAGCTGGCGGATCCGAGCGGCGAGCGCGTCCTTGTGGATCCGGTCCATGCCCCGGGTGGGCTCGTCGAGGAGGACGACCGCGGGCCCGCCGCGGCTGGCCCGCCTCGCGGGACGCCGCCAGCACGACCTCCAGGGCGAGCCGCTGGCGCTCGCCGCCCGACAAATCGCGCGGGTTCGCCTCTTCACGGCCGGCCAGCCCGGCGGCGGCCACTCCGGCCAGCCCGGCGTCCTCGACGGCGTGCCCGTGGACGAGGTAATCGCCCGGGTTCTGCAACAGGAGCGCGACCTCACCGGCACGCTCGACCTTCCCCGCGCGTCGGCTCCTCGAGCCCCTTCGCGATCCGGAGCATCGTGCTCTTCCCGGCGCCGTTCCGGCCCATCAGCGCAACCCGCTCCCCGGGCTCGAGCCGCAGCGAGATGCCGCGCAGGATCGTGGGTCCGTCCTCGACCTCGTGCCACACCTCCTTCAACACGAGCGCGGGTTGAGTGTCTCGTCCGTTACGACGCAGTAAAGAGCGGAGCCTCCCCGGCCGCTCCGCGGAATCGTGTCGGGTTGTGCACCCATGCCGTGCATAAGTACGACACGGTCCCGCCAGCGGGCTCGGCCGTGGGCGCGCTGCGGCGGAGGGCCGCGTGCGCCTCCTTCACCGATGCCGGCAGGGGACGCAGCCCGGCCAAGGAGAACATCCGCGCGGCGGGGGTGGCGAGCGCGGGCGGGGACTGCGCCGCGGCCCAGTCGAGGAACTCCCGGGGCGATGCGTCGCATGCGATCCGGCCGTCCACCATCGCGATCACGCGGTCCGCCGCGGGGAGGCAGCGCTCGAGCCGGTGCTCGGCCACCACGACCGCGGTGCCCCAGTCCTCGTTCAGGCGCCGCAGCTGCCAGACGAGCTCGTCCCCGGCGACCGGGTCGAGCTGCGAGGTCGGCTCGTCGAGGACGAGCAGCGGCGGATCGTGCACCATCGCGGCGGCTATCGCCACGCGCTGGAGCTCGCCGCCGGACAGCGTGTCGGTGCGGCGGTCGAGCAGGTGCGCCACGCCGAGGGCGAGCGCGGTCTCCTCCACCGCGCGTGCCACCGACCCCGCCGGCTCGCCGCGGTGCTCAAGCGGCAGTTCGAGCTCGGCCCGCACCGCCGCCCATCACCACCTGCGTCTCCGGCTCCTGGAAGACCGTGCCGCAGACCGCCGCGAGCTCGCCCGGCCCATGCTCGCGCACGTCGAGGCCGCCGACGGTCAGCTCGCCGAAGGCCTCGCCGCCGTGAAAGTGAGGAACGAGGCCCGAGAAGGCGCGCAGGAGCGTCGACTTCCCCGACCCCGAGACGCCCGCGAGGACCGTGAACGTGCCGGGTTCGACCGTCAACGCAATGTCGTACAACGACGCCGAGCCGGCCTCGGGATACCGGTAGCCAAAACCGTCCGCGACCACGAGCGGCTCAGCCACGCGCCACCCCCAGCCGCGCCGGCGCGTCCGGCGAACGGCGAGCGGGCCGAGCAGCACCAATGCGCTGAGCGCGACCTCGGTGCTCCCCGTCTCGATCTGCAGCGTCGGGTAGGGCTCGACCGACCCGACCCCGGCCACCGCACCCAGCACCGACGACGGCCAACACCACCGCCGCCCCGGCCACGCGCCAGTCGTGGCGCGACCACGGCCGCGGCGGCCGCGCGTCCGCCCGCCGAGCGAGTACCCGCGCACCTCGAGCGCAGCGGCCACGTCCACGGCCCGTCGAGTGCGCCGGCCAGCGCGGCGCGCGCCACCGCGAGCCGCCCGGGCGGATGCGGGCGGCACCGGGCGGCGTCGCTCATCCGGCCGGCGTCGCGCGCGAGCACCGGAACGAGCCGAGTCGCGAGCGTCGCCGTCAGAGCCGAGCGGTAGGACACGCGCCGGAACATCCGCAGGAGCTCGTCCGGGTCGACCGCGGCCGACATCAGCCCGAACGCGGTGACGATCACGATCACCCGCAGGCCGTTGAAGATCCCCGCGGCGGTGGCCTCGAGGGTGATGTCGATCTCGCGGCCGAGCACCTCGCCGCCGCGGAACAGCAGCGTGTCGCCCTCCGGATAGACGAGCGGGTTGATCACGGCGATGAGCAGTGCGAACGGGAGCGCGAAGCGGAGCGAGCGGCCGATCTCCCGGCCCACTCCGGCGAGCACGCCGGTCAGGACGATCGCGCCGAGCGCGGCCGACAGGATCAGCGGGTGCAGGTAGAGCGCGCCGGTGAGCGCGAGCGCGCCGCAGAGCCCGGCGCCCGCGCCTGCGCGCGCGGCGTGCAGCGCGCTCGGCCGGCTGCGGTAGACCGGGACGAGGCTCATCCGCCCATCACCGGCAGCTTCTCCACCCTGTCGCCCGTTACCGCCACCGCGAACGCGTCACGCAGCTTGCCCTCGTCTAGCGCCCGCGCGCCCGCGTCGAGTCCCTGGTCGTCCAGCGCGGTGACGACCCACACGAGCTCCTTCGCGCGCGGCTGCAGCGCAAAGACGAGCCCCACCCCGTCGCCGCGATGAACGCGCCGCACGGGATGGCCGTGCTCGTCCAGCAGCTCGAGCGTCGCGCCGTCGTCGCTGAACCTGGCGAAGACGCCGCTCTCGTCGGGCCCGTGCTGGAGCGCCGACGCCCCGCGCACGCCGCTTGCCTTCGGCCACTTCGCCACCACCAGGCGCGTCACGCCCTCCGTGCCGGGCGCGCCGATGGACGAGCCGGAGAGCGGGACACCGGCGCTCTCGAGCCGGTCGCGCGCATCGGTGCACGCTCTCGCCTTCACGTCCTCGCATTCGATCCTCACCGGGCGGCGCTTGCCACCCGTCGCGGTGGTGAACGGCGCGGGATAGGCGCCCACGATCGCCGGGACGCGCATCGCCGCGCCCCAGTCGCGCCGGTCCCACTGGATGCGATCGCCGGGCGAGACGTGCCACTCCGCGGCGCCCTTGTCCGCCTCCACGCCGTTCACGAAGAAGAACCAGTCCACCTGGCCGCCGGCGCCCTGGCCCGCCAGACCGTCGATCGACTGGACGAAGCGACCGCCGAATCGGGTCGTCACGTCGAACTTCGAGCGGAGCATGCGCATCACGGTGTCGCCCTCGTGGACCTTGTCGAGGCGCACCTCGCCGAGCGAGGTGTGGCCAAAGTCGCGCGTGACGCGGAGGGTCGCGGCGCCGCCCTTCTTCTCCCCGCCCTCGCCGAACCCGCACCCCGTCGCCGCCGGCGCGAGGCCGGCGAGCACCACGGCGGCTGCCGCGAGAGCGCGGGCACGTCTCACGGCACCTCGACTCGCTCGGTGAACGACCGCACGAGGCCATCCTTGCGTGCGACGAGCCGGTGCGAGCCGGACGGCAGCGCCATCTGCACGCGGCCGTCGGGTCCGGTGATGCCGGTCACCTGCCCGGCGGTCACGGTCGCGCCCACGATCGGCACGCCGTCGCCGTTGTCGTCGTAACCGCGCACGGTCGCGACGATCCCGCCTGTCGCGGCTTTTGTGCTCACCACGAGTGTGCGCTGGCAGTCGGCCGCGCGGACGCAGTAGAACCATGTGACGCGCTGCCGTGCGCGAAGTCGCCCGCGTCCGAACGGCCCGCCGGTGTCACCGGCGCCGGCCGTGGCAGCCCGGCGACCCACCTTGTAGACCCAACCGCGCTGCCCGCGGTTTCGGTCCGGCCCGATCCCCGTAACCAGAATCCCCGCGGCGTCACGCGCGCGTGAAGAGCACGCACCGAAGTCGCGAAACCGGAGCGGCCCGGGCCGGCCGCGGACGAGCGCGGCGAGCGGCGTGCGCTCGCCGACCGCACACCGGCGCCCGGACACTCGCACGCTCGTTGCCGCGGTCGACACGCGCTTCGTGAGCGCGTGCCCGTCGCGGAACACGACCATCTGCCGGACCTTGGGCGCGGCCCCCGCAGCCGGCGGCAGCGCGAGCGCCGCCGCCAGGCCCACCACGGCGATCACCCGTGCGCTCACGGCGACGGCGCCACCGCGTCGAGCTCCACCGGTCCGCCGCCGAGCGAGCGGAAGCGCAGCACGTGCGCACCCCCGCCGGTCCGTCGGCTCACCCACAGGACGCTGCGGTGCGAGCTCCGTCCGCGCAGACGCAGAACCTTGCCGTGGCCGTCGAGCGTCACGCGCAGCCGCCCGCCCTTCGGCAGCTTCCGGCCGATCAGCGCGACCTGCGTGCCGCGGAACCTGACCCGTCCGCGAGCCCCGGCGTGCGCGGCCCGCACGACCGAGCGCCCCCAGGCCTGCTCCGCGCGTACCCGCTTCCAGCCGCGCGAGAGCCGGAACAGGCCGCGGTCGCGGTCGTCGACGGGGATGAGCACCGGGCGCGTCACGATCGTCGACGAGTTCAGCGCCCGATCGGTAGCCGTGATGCGGAACCTGTAAGCGTCGCCCGAGTCGCCTCGGAAGTGCAGTCCGTTCGTCCCGGCCTTGTCGAGGAGCGTCTTCCAGTCGTCCTGGCTCGCGCCGGCGCCGTCGTTCGCCCTGCTCATCTCGACCTTGTAGTTCGCGACGCCGCTGCCGGCACCGT
Source organism: uncultured Thermoleophilaceae bacterium (assembly GCA_963808875.1). GTDB lineage: Bacteria > Actinomycetota > Thermoleophilia > Solirubrobacterales > Thermoleophilaceae > JACVRW01. Next base: position 396,481 of record CAWEHM010000007.1, on the reverse strand, counting down.
CCTGGCCCGCCCATGAAACGAGAATCGTCCGCGAGCGTCCGTCGCGGCTGGCGAGCCGGCGGCCGGGCAGGGCCGGATCGTCGTCGTCGAAGCCGGACTGGACGGTCGGCGCGGCGCCGTCCGTCGAGGTGCACGGCGCCGCCCCGGGCGGATCCACGCACAAGACAACGGCGTTCGAGCGCACGGCGTCGGCGCGCTCCGCCTTGAGGCGATAGATGCCCTTCTCCGGGAAGCTGAGCGTCGCGGATCCGTCCCCGCCGGTGGTCGTTCCGCTCACGCTTGCGCCTGAGGCGGGCGTGCCGTTGACGCCGTCGAACTGCTCGACGTGCACCGTCACGCTCTGGCCGGTCGTGGCCGTGGTCGGACCGCTGAGGCGAAGCACCTTCAACTGCGAGAAGTTCGAGTGCGCGAACAGGACGTCGTCACCCTGCTTGACCGACTGGCTGCAGCCGCCCAGGTCCGCGTACTTCCAGTTGAGCCAGAAGGCGAGGTAGTGGGAATCGTCGATCGTCTCTGACCCGATCTGGAGGAACGGGTAGTAGTCGCCGCCGAACTGCGTGTCCCACTTGGCGTCCCACACGAAGCCGCCGGCCTTCGAGCCGTCGTCCAGCGCGCCGATGGCGGTCGGCGTGGGCGCGCCGCCGTTGTTCGTCCCGTCGCACGGACGCGCGACGCCATCGGACGGTGTCGTCGTGCGATGGGCGTCGGTGATGACCTGTCCGTCGAAGATCGTGTTGGAGATGCCCTCCACGCGGAGGTTCACCGTCACTGGCACAGCGGTCGCAGCGGGCGCCGCGACGAGAGAGAGCACGACCAGCGCCACTGGGAGCGCTGTCCGGCGGAGTCGAGTGAGCATCGAGCCACCCCTTCCTCGAGGGTCGTATGGGCTTCGGCCGGAGTCAGGTCTCCTGGCTTCGGACTCCGCGCCGCGCCTTCCCGGTGAGCAGTCAGCTCCCCAGTGGCTCGCAGCGACGCATCAGCGCCCGTTCACAGTGGCGGGACCGCGCGGGATTCGCACCCGGCTTCCCTGGCCACCGGCCGTTGAACGGAGCGAGCATACCCCACCGCGTCGAACCCTCCCACGGCCGCTAAAATCGCTCGCCGCGTTCCTGCCGCCATCGTCTAGGGGACTAGGACACCGCCCTCTCACGGCGGAGACCGGGGTTCGAATCCCCGTGGCGGTACTCCCCCGACCCCGCATCCGAAGCGGGGTTTCGTCTTTCGAGAGGGGGGTGCGCCCCAGTATGCGCCCCAGTCGGCTCCGCTAGGCGTCGCCAGGGCGGTCCCCCACCTCGATCTGGTCTGCGATCGCTTGTAGGTCATCGATCGCCCGGCGGACCTCCCGCGGCGTCGCGTCGAGCCTGACGGCCATCTCGCTGCGAGCGATCCCGGCCCGCGCCATCACCGCGACCTTGAGCGCGAGCTGCACCCTGGCGAGCGCCCGCTCGCGGAGCGGCCCGTACAGCTCGCGGACGTCCACGTCGTCCGTCACCCGGTCAATGGTCCTGATCACGACCGTCGTTCTGGCGGCGCGATGCCGAGCCGCTCTGCCACCCGCTCTAGCGCGGCTTGCCGACCGACCGCACCGTCGAGCTCCCCCAGCATGTGCAGAAGGCTCACTTGCTCGTGCGGTTCGAGCCGTTCGATCGCCGCCATCAGCCGGAGCGCGAACGGCGGCGGCTCCTGCCGCACGGAGGCTATGCTTCTCGAGCGCTGAGGGTCTGGGCAGCTCCATGCCGGGCAGCAGCGTACCGGCGGGGTGAGGCTGCGATTGCTTTTCGGCCTAGTCACACGTACATAACCCCAAATGACGCGTTCTCCCCGAGTACCAGGACATCCTCGAGTTCACGGCGGGGACTTGCTTCGATCGAGGGCGTGTGCGACGGCGAGACGTCGCTGATCCTCGAGATCGTTGAGTTCAAGTACGAGTGGGAGCTTCCATGAGCCCGAGCGTCCGAGGCGCGGAGGCATGATCGACCGCGGCGACGGCTCGACCTACGAGGAGCTCCGGTCAGCGTTCAGGTGGCGCGTCCCGCCCAAGTTCAACATCGGGACGGCCTGCGCCGATCGCCAGGACTCGAGGGCGCTTGCCCTCGTGGAGGTCGACGGCGAGTCCGTCCGCGAGGTGACATTCGGCGACGTCACGCGGCTGTCGAACCGGCTCGCGAACGGACTGCGCGGCATCGGGGTCGAAGAAGGCGACCGCGTCGCGATCGTCGCGCCACAGCGGCTCGAGACCGCCCTCGCCCACCTCGCCGTGTACAAGCTCGGCGGAATCGCGATTCCGATGAGCACGCTGTTCGGCCCGGAGGCGCTGATCTATCGCGTGGGCGACGCCGAGGCAAAGGCTGTGGTCCTCGATCCCTCCTGTCTCGAGGCCGTCGCGGAGGCTGGCGAGTCGGTCTCCGGCCTTGAGACAATCGTGATAACAGACGATGTGAAGGCGCCGCAGCGATCGTTCTGGCAAGTCGTCGAGGGCGGAAGTTCCGAGTTCCGCGCAGTTGAGACCGACGCGGACGCGCCCGGGCTGCTCATCTACACGTCGGGCACGACCGGGCCCCCGAAGGGGGCCCTGCACAGCCATCGCGTACTGCTCGGGCACCTCCCCGGCTTCCAGCTGTCGCACAACTTCTTCCCGGCCGACGGCGATCGCTTCTGGACGCCGGCGGACTGGGCGTGGATCGGCGGGCTGATGGATGCGCTCCTGCCGAGCTGGTACTTCGGGAAGCCGGTGGTCGCCGCCCGGCGCACAAAGTTCGACCCCGCGTGGGCGGCCCGGCTGATCGAGGAGCACTGCATCCGAAATGTCTTCCTGCCCCCGACCGTGCTCAAGATGATGCGGGAGGCCGCTCTTCCGCCGTCGTCGGGAATGCTCCGCTCGATCATGTGCGGGGGCGAGCCGCTCGGTGAAGAGATGCTCCACTGGGCCCAGGCGGCCTTCGACGTTACCGTCAATGAGATCTACGGGCAGACCGAGGCGAACTACGTCGTGGGCAACTGCTCGGAGATCTGGCCTGTGAGGGCGGGCTCGATGGGCCGCCCGTATCCCGGGCACACTGTCTCCGTGCTCGATGAGGACGGCCGGCCGAGACCCGTGGGCGAGATCGGCGAGGTCGCGGTCGGGACCGACGACCCAGTGGCCTTCTTGAACTACTGGCGCCGGCCCGACGCGACCTCCGCCAAGCGCACCGGCGACCGCGCGTGGATCAAGACCGGCGACCTGGCCAGCGTCGACGAGGAGGGCTACCTTTGGTTCAACGCGCGGGCCGACGACGTGATCAACTCAGCGGGCTACCGGATCGGTCCCGCCGAGATCGAGGAGTGCCTGATGGGTCACGAAGCGGTGGCGATGGCCGCGGCGGTTGGCGTGCCAGACCCGATCCGCGGCCAGGTGGTCAAGGCCTACATCCAGCTCGCGCATGGCCACGTCCCCTCCCCGACCCTCACCGAGGAGATCCAGCGCCTCGTGCGCGGACGTCTCGCCGCCTACGAATACCCGCGCGAGGTCGAGTTCGTGGACGAACTGCCGCTGACAACCACGGGCAAGATCCGCAGGGCGGACCTTCGCTCCCGGGCTGACTAAACCACCGACGCCGAGTCCCGGCCTGAAGCTTGGAGTCCGACTTCTGCTTTCCATGCAAAGCAACAGTTCCGACCAGAGGCTCATCATCGCCGCCTGGTCTCCGGTTCGATCTGGGCTCTCCCAATGGCGAGCGCGGAGCTGAGCCGCCGCGTCGAGAACGTCATCGACTACCCGGCGCTGTCCGAGATGGGCGACCCCCAGCGTCGCGAATTCCACGAAGCGTTGCTCGAGGCCGACAGCTTCGAGGATCTGCCGGGGAAGTGGCAGGCGGCGGTCGTCAAGGCCGAGCAGAACCGGCCGCGGCTGCGGCTGATCAGCGGAGGCTGAAGTGCCAGTCGGGGCAGAAGACGAGGTTCGCATGATCCCGCATCAGCACTGACACGGCTCCCGTGGGACAGTGGGCGCGGGGCAGATGACCATGCTCGATACCGAAAACCCCCTGGTCTCCTACACCATCGTTCGTCAGGGCAGGGCGTGGAGGTAGGGGTGGCCGGCCGATCCCGAAACCCGGTTGCATCCGCACCGCCACCGGATACCGCGGGGGCGGGGAGGAGGGTCTCGTCTCCCGCGGCGAGCGGTTCTCTAGGAGTCACATGCCCCTCAGGCGTTTTGCTCCGGCAAAGGCGGCTCCCGCAGCCCTACGGCTTGGAGGGCTCCGACCGCTCTGTGAACTCGTCCATGCGGACGATCTTGCCGTCGCGGACTGTGTAGACCTCATAGAAGCGGGCGTCGGTCTCAACCCCGCTGCCGCGGCCGCGCCCGTGGAAGTGCAGTGTCGCGACGACGCGGTCGCCCATGTCGACGAACTCCTCCGCAATCTCCTCGTAGTCGTCCCACTCGCCCCGCCAGCGCCAGGCTTGCCCGAACCCCGTCGTGCCCTTGCGACCCCGCCTCGTCCACCGGGTTACAAACGATGTCCGGATCGACGTCCGACATGTTGAGCGGATCGGGGTCCAGGACCCACCTGCGCACGATCTCCACGTTCTCCTACGACATCGCCCGCCCAGTATCCATGGGGGAAGGGGAGGGTCGCTAGGGCACAACCGCGACGAGAACGTCACCTCGCAGCTCGGCGCAAAAGACGGCGCGCCGTTTCGACCCCTTGCGTGTTGTTTCGACCCGAACTCAGCCCCCGGGCGGAACGATCAGCACCGGAATGGTGAAGAGCGGCGGCTCGAACGGCTCGATCTCGTCGGGCGCGAGGCCGCCCCCCGTGATCGTGCACTCGCCGTTCGCCCGCCCGGTGTTTCCGTCGCGCGGCACGATGACGGTCGTCGCGCCGACGACCCGCAACCCCGGGTGGGGCGCAAAGCCCTGGTTGACGATGATCACGTCACCAAGGCCCGTGCAGGTCATGCTGAGAAAGAACTCCTCGCCTGGAGCGGGGTTCTTCCCCGCAGAAGCCGCACCCGCCCCGATCCCTGTTGCGAGTAGCGCGACGCCCGCACCGGTCACGATGCGAGCAAGCAGTGTGCGCCTCATTTCGACGCTCCTTCCGTGGAGGGGTCTGCGCAGCCTCGGGCCATGAGGTTGTGCGCGTGGTGCTTGTATACCGGTTCTCGGAGACCGGCGCTAGCTGTGACATCGCCTACTCCCGCAGCCCGGCGGCTTCGAGGGCTTCGGCGCGGGTCGCGTACTCGCGGCAACGGGCGATCTTTCCCTCACGAATCGTGAGCACCACCCCGCTTGTCTGATCCGTCTCGACGCCGCTCAGCTTGGCCCGTCCGCCGAATCGCTCAACCGCGACCACCGTTTCCTCACCGGCGTCGATCAGCTCCACCGCCTCGAACCAGAACTCGTCGAACGTGTCGATCCAGTCTCGGATGTGCTTCCGCATTGCTTCCTTGCCGCGGATCGGGCCGGGGTCGTCGACGCCGTCCTTGGCGGGCCGATGGTCGAGATCGTCGCTCCAATACTCCATCCACGGATCAAACCCGCCTTGGGCATAGGCCTCGTAGTAGCGCCGCACGATCTCCACGTTCTCCTGCGACATCGCCCGCCCAGTATCCCGGTACCGCTTTTCGTCCAAACCAGCAGTCGAGGTCGTTGCCGCGCTCGCTACTGCTGTTAGGCGAAAGCGGAACTCGCGCCGACGGGGCCGGCCGCATAGGTTGTGCACAGATCCCCGAACTGTCGCGACCGCACCGCACAAAAATGGGGGCCGAGCGGGACGCGCCGCCGAAGGAGGCCACGATGCCCGACCCCGGACAGGCTGAATCCCGATTGCGCGAAACGTCCGGCGGCGCCGACCGCCGGCTGGACTTCCGTCCCGGGATGAGAATGTGGTGGGAAATTACGCGCAGCACCCAGGACACTTCCGGCGAACTCTTCGAAGCCACCAACTGGATTGAGCCGCGGATGCCCGGACCTCCCGTTCACGTACACCCGACCGCCGAGGAGAGCTACGAGGTGAGCGAGGGCGCGCTCGAAGTCTTCATGAACGGCGAGTGGAGACCCGTCCATGCCGGCGAGAAAGTGACCGTGGCCGCAGGGGTACCGCACTCGGTTCGCAACGCGAGCGACGAGGCCGCGCGAATTGTGAACATCCATAAACCGGCGCAGCGCTTCGAGTCGTTCTTCCGCGACATGCATCGGCTCATCCATGAAGGCAGGATCAAGCGACTTCCGCCGAAGGACCCCCGTTCCGCCATCTACGCGGCGATGTTGTTCGGCAAGGATCCCGACGAGATCCGAGCGACCAAACCACCCAATCAGGTCTTCCAGGCGCTGGCGCTAATCGGGAGAGCGTTCCGCTTCAAGCTCTGAAGCTGACCTCTTCGCGTGCCAGCCGTAGGGACCCGAGGCGGCGCGCGACAGCTTCAGGTTCGCGCGAAGGGCGGCAGCGGTGGACGCGCCACGGGCGCTGTCTATGTGCTCTTGGCGATTCTGCTCTTCCACGCCAGCGACGCCGGAGCGCTACGGTGCTCTGACGCACCGCGAAGAGGAGGCACGATGACGCAGACGGGCGCGACCCAGCGCGATGAGCTCGACCGCGAGTGGCTCGACGACTTCATCCAGGGCTGGGAAGCGGCGTGGAACTCGCACGATCCGGAGCGGCTGCTCGAGCTGATGACCGGGGACGTCGTCTACGACGACTCGGCGTGGCCGAGGACGATGCGCGGTCATGCCGATGTGCGCGAGTTCCTCGAGTTCACCTGGCGGGCGTTCCCGGACCTGCGCTTCGAAATGAGCGATGGGCCGTACATCACCCCTGCACAGCCGAAGGCGGCCTTCCACTGGACGGGGCGCGGCACGCACGGCGGGCCGATCGACCCGCCCGGATTCGCCCAGACCGGGAAGAAGGTCGAGTTCCAGGGCGCTGACTTCCACGAGTATCGCGACGGCCGTGTCTGCCGGCTCCGGATCGTGTTCGACATGATGAACGTGACACGTCAGCTCGGCCTTACGCCGAAGCCTGGCTCACCGGTCGAGAAGGCCGGCGCCGCCGCGCAGCGGCTCGGGGTAAAGGTGCAGGAGCGGCTGAGCCGCTGAGCCGCATGACGTCGGCCCAATAGGAACGCGCCGACCTCGCATCAGCACCGGGCCAGGCTGCCTGTGGGACAGTGGGTGCGGGGAAAACCCGCCTCGTCACGTACACCATCGTTCGAGCTGGACGTGGGTGGGGCTAGTGGCCGGCGAGTCTCGAACCCGGTTGCCGCGAAGCCGGCTATGCGGAACCACATGCACCCCCAGGGTTCCGGGGGGGACGGTCTCGGCTCCTGCCGAGCGGTTCTCTAGGAGTCACATGCCCCTCAGGCATTTTGCTTGGGCAAAGGCGGCTCCCGCAGCGCCCGAATGACGCAACTGAGGTATTGCCCAGGCCGCATCCTGTAGCCAGCATTGGACGCCGTGACCACAAAGCCCGATGCGTATTGGATGATCGAGGCCGTCGTCGGCCGGGCCGATGGTCGGCGGGTGATCGCCTTGTTTTGGTCGCAGATCGACGCGGACCTGTACTGGGACGCGATGGTCACGGCCGGGCGTTTCCGGAGGGCGTGGAAGGTGTGCGCCCAGACCAGCGGCCTGCGCACCGTGCTAGCCGAGTTCGACCGGGTCGAAGAGTTCTTGCCTGGGGCGGTCGCATGATGCCCCGAGGACTTCGGGACTACTCGCCCGTCGCATCTTCGGTGTCGATAGCCCTGCTGCCGCGCCCAGACGAGTCAGGCCGCTAGGTCTGGTGTCGTGATGTCAAGGACGACCCCCAACGGGGAGCCGTTCGCTCACGCGATGACCACGGACGACGCAGCTCGGGCGCGCCGGAAGGCGAAGCGGCTGAACGAGCTCAGGCGCTCCGAGTCGTTCCGCTGGGCGGTGCGCGAGCTACCCGACGGCCGCTTCGAGGTCGTCGCGCTCGCGAACGGGTAGGCCCAAGGGCCTACTCCCGTAGGGCGGCGGCTTCGAGGGCGTCCGCTTCAGTCGGGAATACAGCGAACCAGACGGCCTTCTTCCCCCGCCACCGCCAAACGTGCCAGGACGCTTCCGTCACGGGATGCCGCTATCCGCGACGTGACCCCCAACCTGAACCTTTGCGAGCGTCGCTGACCCCAATTTCACGTACCTCAATGACCTCTGCCTTGTAATCGGGCCACGCATCGAGGAGGTTCTGCCACCAGCGACGGATGCCGTCATGACCGTGGAAATCGCCCTCCATAGCGGCCAGCTGCGGGATGAGATCCGCCTCAACATCCATCAGCGCGAGGAGCGACCCGAGGTCGCGTCGGTTGAACGCCTCATACGCTCGGCGCGCCAGCTCCATGCTCTCTTGCGACATCGACCGCCCAGTATTCCGCTTCCGCTTGTCGTCCAAAGCAGCAGCCCGCCCGTCGGCGGACTCGGTGTTGCTGTCACGCGGAAGCACTAGTGCGCCCACGACTCCGCGCACACTCGCGTCTCGTCTATTGCGACAGGGCAGGTGCTCAGGGCGAAAAGCGGAGGCAAACCCGCTCACCGGGAACCGGTGAATTCCGGCCCGTCGATTCCATTGAGCTGACTACGGTCGGCGAGCGTCTAGGGAGTCGTCGGATCGCCGTATGAGCCGCCGAATATGTCGCTGTTTCCGAACGTCTCCGGACAGTCCTGCTGAGGCGCGGGTGTCGGCACCTCTGATCCCTCGCGAAGGGACATCCGCCATGCGTCGATCGCGGGGCAGTCGGCAGCGAAGCGGACGTCGTTCCAGACGGCCGCGCCGTAGTCGTTCGTCGCCACGGCGTAGACGTAATCGCCGAGGAACTCCGCGGTGAGGTCGTTCTGGCTCGAGCCGCGGGCGTCGCCCGGCAGGCTGCGATGCAGCTCCGAGAAGTCGCCGACCGCGCCATCCGCGTCGACGTCAGCGTGGGTTACGACTCCGACGAGCGGCCGATCATTCGCGGCTCCGATCGTGCTGTCCTTGTACGGCTCGAGGAACGCGTTGTAGACGAGATAGACGTCGCGACCGTCGGGGGATATGGCCGGCGCCGAGTAGTACCCGCGATCCGCCGGGTGCCCGGTCTCGTCTTCGACGTTGCGGAGATCCGTCCAGTTGTCGCCGCCGTCTGCAGCGGTCGTGAAGACGACATGCTCGTCGTTCAGGCCGTCGCGCCCATCGACCCACGTGAGCACGATCTGGTTACTGGCGTCCGCGCCGGTCGGCGCCCCGTTGGCGATGTCGACACTAGGGGCATTCGACAGGTCGTTTCGGGCGCCCGCGATCCCGTCCATCGTGGTGCGGCCGAGCGCCGGGTCCTCGATTCCGCTATGCACCGAGAGAAACAGCCGCCGGGGCTGCTCGAACGTCGCGCCGCCGTCGAACGAGCGCGCCATGTAGATGCCCTGCTCTTTGACCCGGTTGTCCCAGCCGAGCCAGAACGCGTAGACCGTGCCGGTGCTGTCGGTACGGATCGTGCAGCCGCTGTGTCCGCTGAGGAGCGCGAACTTCCCGGATGACGAGCCGGGGATGCTCACGACCGTCGTCTTCGACCAGCTGTCGCCGCCGTCGCTCGACCTCGCGACGTCCAGCGTATGCGCGTTCGAGCCCGCGGACGGGCCTCCGACATAGCGCGCGAAGCAGACATACACGTTGCCGAAGTAGTCGCTCGTGGCCGCGTTATCGGCCCAGATTTGCTCCTTGTCAGCGAACGCGGCGGCGCTTCGGCTGCCGGTGATCAGCACCGGTGGCATCCACGCCGACTTTCCGGCGTCCCCGCCTCCCGCGGCCGTCGCCACGTCGTCAGTGCGCGAGACGCCGATCGCCTCGACGCCCTTGAATGCGGATTCGCTCCGCTTGGCGGAGAAGTTCGACGTCAGGTTGGCGTAGTAGAGCCGCGATCCGTTGTCCCATGAGAATGCGCCGTGCTCGTCCGGACGCGGCCCGAACGCGAGAGCGGGATCGCCGTCCGAGACCACGTTGGCCTCGTAGTACCACGGCACCGTGCCGATCAGACCACCTTCGTCGGGCGGGAGCGGCTCGCAAGCCGGGTCATCATTGCCTACCTCGCCCACGCAGCTTTCATCGACCCCCACCCTGGCGCTGAAGCCCGAGTACGTCGGCTGAACCCAGGTATCCGCGGAGTCCAGCGAGAAAGCGATTCCCGATGACCCGACGCCCGGGGTAAACGGACACGTTGTGTCGTCGCCCGCGTTGCACGCCTCCATGTCGATGTTGTCGTTCGCGCCGGCGGCGAGGACGGCCGGATGCGCCTGATCGACCGCGAGCGCCGGCTCGTTCTGCTTGTTGGCAGAGAACGGGCTTTCCGGACTGCCGGACATGACGCGCGTATCGCCCCCATGGACCGCGATCGCCGCGGGTGCGCAGACGGCTGCGGCTACGGCGGCCACTACAACGGTTCCGGCAAACGCTCGTGGCGAGCGGCGCGTCAACTTGTTCATCAGTCCTCCTCCAAGAAGAACGCGTCAATATACGCCCGATTCACAAAAGGCGACCTCCCGGCCGTTGGCGACACCCCCCGAATGCCTCCGGCCCTTCGTCGGCGAGTTGCGCTTTGCGCTAGGAGCGACAGCCGTATCGCGGCGGCTCCGCTTTCGCTTCCATGCAAAGCACAAGCGGCCCCGCGAGGGGGGCGAGAATCCTGAACCCCACGTTTAGCGGTGTAGCCGCTTCATTCCACTCGCGGCCCGCAGCCTAGGGCCGGAACCTCAGACTCAGCCGTGGCAAAGGTACGTGCGCACATCGGCCGGCAGCCAAAGCGGGGGATAATGGGCGGGCGATGTCGCAGGAGAACGTGGAGCTTGTCCGGGAAATCATCGCGGCCGTGCCCGATTGGCACGCGGTCAGCGCGCTGCTGCATCCCGATGCCCGGTTCGACCAGACTCGCATCCCGGATGGCGGCGTCTACGAGGGCCGCGAGGCGTGCGGCCGCTTCTTCGAGCGCTGGTTCGGGACCTGGGACGAGATACGGATGACGCCCGAGCGGTTCATCGAGGATGGCGACCGCGTGCTCGCCCTGATGACCATCGAGGGGCGTGGCAAGGGCAGCGGGGTGCCGGTGGTGATCCGCTCGGCCGATCTTTTCACGGTTCGCGACGGCAAGATCGTCTCGCTCGTCGGCTACCCCGATCGCGCCGAGGCTCTCGAAGCCGTGGGGCTGTCGGAGGAGGCGATGTCGCAGGAGCACGTGGACGTTGTGAGGCGGGCGTGGAGTGCCTTCGCCGAGGGAGGTTTGGAGGCGGAGCTTGTCTTCCACGCTCGGGATGCGGTCTACGAGGATCTGCCAGAGATGGCCGATCGGGCTACGTACCGCGGGCCGGAGGGATTCATCAAGCGGAATCGGCAATGGCGAGAGAGCTGGGAGGAGTTCCACACCCGGCCGTTGGAGTTCATCGATGCGGGCGGCGGGGTCGTAATCGTGCCGGTTGCGACGACGGTTCTAGGCAAGGGCAGCAGGGTGCCGATCGAGTCTGGGCATACCTGGGTCTACGACGTTCGGGACGGCAAGATCGTCCGTGAGCGCGCCTTTCGGTCCACGGCCGAAGCCCTCGAAGCCATCGGGCTGCAGGAATAGGCGATGTCGCAGGGGAACGTCGAGATCGTTGCGAGGCTCGTGGACACCTGGAATCAAGCGAACGTCGAGGCGATGCTTGCCCTCTTTGACCCCGAGTGCGAGGTCACCTTCCCGCCCGAGGTACCGGAGCCGGGGCCTTTCCACGGCCATACCGAGCTTCGAGAGTGGGCTGAGGGGTTCCTCGGGGCGTGGGAGTCTCATCACGCGGAGGTCGTGGAGTTGATCGAGGCAGATCACAGCATCGTGGCGATCCTCCACCTGACCGGGCGAGGCTCGGGCAGCGGGATCGAGATGGACGAGACCGACGCCCACGTCTTTACGTTCAGCGACGGGAAGGTCACACGTTGGAGGGACTTCAGCGACCGCTCCGAAGCCCTCGAAGCCGTGGGGCTGCGTGAGTAGGCGATGTCGCACCAGAACGTGGCGATTGTGCGGCGCATCTACGCAACTTGGACGCCCGGATCCTCCCCATCGCAGTCGAGCCTGCTGCACCCGGATATCGAGTGGGTCAACCCGCCCTATGCCCTTGAACCGGGGACTCGAAGGGGTATCGACGCCTTCACCTCGATCACCGATGAACTCGATCACAGATTTGAAGATTTTCGGATGGAGGTCGAGCGGCTGATCGATGTCGGCGACCGCGTCGCAGTCATCGCCACAATGCGCGGACGCGGAACCGGAAGCGGTGTTGAGGTCGAGAACCGGCACGGCTCAGTCTGGACCGTCCGCGACGGCAAGGCAGTGCGATTTCAGTGGTTCCAGGAGCCAGAAGAAGCCCTCGAAGCAGCGGGGCTGCGGGAGTAGGCGAAACTGCTGCTATTCGTCCAAAGCAGCAGCTGGGCGCCCCGCAGGAAGAGCAGAGCAGCTCGGCCTCGGCCTCGCTACCGACGCCCTCGACTGGGCCCCAGTCGTCCACCTCGGCTACCCGAACGCGAACGCGAAGTTCACGCGCACGACGCGGCCCGCAGCTCGGCGGGGCCGAGCGGCTCAGAGTTGAGCCACTCGGTCGCCCCGCCGAGCGACGGCATGTGCACCCGCTGGAAGACGCTCACCTAGCGAAGCCCCCGGAACGCCGCTCGGAGCTCGGCGGAGAGGAGCTCGGGCTCCTCCCAGGCGGCAAAGTGGCCACCCCGCTCGGCCTCGTTGAAGTAGGCGATGCCGGGGAAGGCCGCCTCGGCCCAGCTGCGCGGGCTGGCCCAGATCTCGCCGGGGAACGTGGTGAAGCCTGCCGGCACCGACACCGGCGGCGGGGGCTGGCTTGTCGCGGCAGCCCGTGCCAGCTGGTCCTCCCAGTAGTTGCGGGCCGCTGAGGCGCCGGTCCCCGTCAGCCAGTACAGCGTGACGTTGTCGAGGATGTGGTCCCGGGTGAGGTTGCCCGTGGGCCGGTCGTCGACGAAGGCGCCGGCGATCTTGTAGTAGCTGTCGGTGTCGTGGTCGAGCATCCATGCCGCCATGGCGATGGGTGAGTCGAGCATCGCGTAGCCGATCGTCTGCGGTCGCGTGGCCATCTCCAGGAAATAGCCGAATCCGCTCTCCGCGAACTCCTTGCGTGCTGCGTGTGCGGCGCGTTCCTGTTCGGTTTCCGCCGGCAGCTGGTCGCCGATGGCGATCGCCGCCACGAGCAGGTTGGTGTGGATGCCCACCAGCCCCTCGAGCCCCAGGCGGCCCATCAGGTCGGTCACGGCGGCGCCCACGTCGCCGCCCTGGGCCACGTAGCGGTCGTACCCGAGCCGCTTCATCAGCTCCGCCCAGGCGGTCGCGATCCGGACGGCGTTCCACCCGAGCTCCTTCGGCTCCGGCGAGAACCCGTAGCCCGGCATCGACGGCAGCACCAGGTGGAACGCGTCCTCGGCGTCGCCGCCGTGCGCGGTCGGGTCGGTGAGCGGGCCGACGGTCTCGAGCAGCTCGACGACAGAGCCCGGCCACCCGTGGGTCATGATCAGCGGCATGGCGTCCTCATGCGGCGAGCGCACGTGGATGAAGTGGATCTCCGTGCCGTCGATCTCGGTCGTGAACTGAGGGAGGGCGTTGAGCCGCGCCTCGCACCTGCGCCAGTCGTACTCCGTGGTCCAGTAGCGAGCCAGCGCCTTCATCGTGGCCAGCTGCACGCCCTGCGAGCGATCGTCGACAAGCTCCTTGGTCGGCCAGCGCGTCGCCTCGATGCGGCGGCGCAGGTCATCCAGCTGCTCCTCTGGAACACCGATCTGGAAGGGCCTGATCTCTGTTGCTTGGGTCGTAACGGACATGACGTCCTCCTCGGTTTCGGTCTCAGGCCCTCAGCGAGCGGAAGCCCGCGCGGAGCTCGGTGCAGAACAGCTCGGGCTGCTCCCAGGCGCCGAAGTGGCCGCCCCTGTCGACTTCGTTGAAATGGATGAGATTGGGGTACGCCTGCTCGGCCCAGCGCCGCGGCGCCTGGTACTGCTCGCTGGGGAAGACGGTCACGGCGACCGGGATCTGCACGCCCTTGGCGTTGAAGAAGCCGCCCTTGTACTCCCAGTAGAGGCGGGAGGCGGAGACGCCGGTGTTCGTCAGCCAGTAGAGCGTGATGTTGTCGAGCACCTCGTCACGCGTGAGCTCGCCCGTGGCGCTGTCGGTGCGCTCCAGCGCCTCGGCCACCGCCACAGCGGGCTGACCGTCGGCGTCGTTGTGGTCGAGCAGCCACGCAGCCAGGCCGACCGGCGAGTCCGCGATCCCGTACAGCGTCTGCGGGCGCGCCGCCATCATGTGGGCGTACTCGACCTGGCCGTATGTTCTGATCAGCCCGTCGTACGCGCGCCGTTCCTCGTCTGGGAGGTCGGAGGGCGGCGGCTCGCCGGCCAGCGTGGCCCTGTCGATGTCGGCGGGGACCGCGGCCGGCATGTTGGTATGGATCGCGAGCAAGCCGTCGGGTGCCTGCAGGCCCATCTGGTCGACCACGAACGCGCCCCAGTCGCCGCCCTGGGCGACGTACTCGGTGTAACCGAGCCGCTTCATCAGAACATCCCACGCGCGCCCCATACGCTCCGGGCCCCAGCCGGTGTCCGTGGGCTTGCCGGAGAACCCGTAGCCCGGCATCGACGGGATGACGAGATGGAATGCATCCTCCGCGCTCGCGCCGTGGGCCGTCGGATTGGTCAGCCTGTCGACGATCTTCAGCTGCTCGACGACCGAGCCGGGCCATCCGTGGTTCACGACGAGCGGCAGCGCGTCCTCGTGCCGCGAGCGGACGTGGATGAAGTGGATGTCGAGGCCGTCGATCTCGGTGATGAACTGAGGCAGCGCGTTCAGCTCCGCCTCGCACCTCCGCCAGTCGTACTCGGTCGCCCAGTAGCGCGCGAGCTTCTGCATCGTCTCGAGCGGCACGCCCTGGGAGTCGTCGGGAACGGTCTCCTTCTCGGGCCACTGGGTCGCCACGATGCGACGGCGCAGCTCACCGAGCTGCTCCTCCGGAACCACGAGGTGGAACGGCCGGATCGCTGTGCTGTCCGTTGACTTTGCGGTCGTGACAGCCATGTGGCTCCTAACGTCTGGTGGTATGGCGCAGACCGTGAGGTCGATACACCCATACACCGACCGAGTGCCGGAGCCGGAAAAATCGCCCGCCGAGGGCTGAGGCAAAGCGAACGCCAACCGTACACCCAGCGACGCAACCGTCCGTCGGCGGCTTTGGAGAAACCCGCAAATAGCGGGTAATTGAGCATTCCAGGTGCTGCAAGGATCGGACGAGGCGCACCGGCTCCGAGTCCAAGTCGCCACCAGTACTCCTGCTTTCCATGCAAAGCGGCAGTTACGGAGCGGCCGGTCGCTGAGTGCCGCCTTGCGCGAGGCGCATTTAGCGGCACATGTCAAGCGCGTCGCGTAGCCCGCCCCGCGCCGCGGGAAGCAGGCCAGGTGCGCCCCAGTTGCGCCCCAGTTGACCCCTCAGCAGACCGGATTCGACCGGACTCGACCGGATCGTAGGACCCGCCGGTTTCGCGTTCACAGACCGAAAAACAGGGGTATTGCAGGCACAATCAACGAGCCCTGCCCAGCGTTCGAATCCCCGTGGCGGTACTGAGGAACCTCGCTGCGTGAGCGGGGTTTCGTCGTTTCGCGCGCGCGTGGAGAAAGCATGGGCGAAAGTCGGGGGTCCGGCCCGCCGGGCTGTAGCTCGTCGACGTACGCTCCGAGGTGGCGGACGACAACCTCGCCCGAGTGGCTTCGAGGCCGGCTCGTCGTTCAGATCCCCGACCACCGCGAACAGGTCAGTATCGAACGCGGTGCCTGGGAAAGCGCTCCTTGAGCAGCTTGATGACGGTAGGCCAGGTTCCGTAGGCGCCTCGGTGGCGGCCCTCGTCATCGGACCGGCACCATACGTGCACTCGCACAGGGCGGGCGAGTCGGACACCAGTCCCGGCGAGTGGGTCATCATCGCAAGCATGCCCCTGAGGTCGCGTAGGAAATGCACCCGCGCGATTCCGCTGCTCGTCTCCGCCTTCCTGGCGCTCATGGGAGTCTCCTGGCTCATGGCCACGCCGCCGGGATCGTCATTCGACGAGCAGGCTCACTTCGTCAAGGCGATCGCCGTCGGACGCGGCGAGCTCTACGGAGAGCCGCCCGTCGTCACGACCGCGAACCTTCGCGAGCTGTACCGAGGCGGGGCCGGTGGGCTGGCGAAGCTGCACCGCTCGCAGACCACCTCGGCAGTCCGCTGGCAGAAGCGCACGACGCGGCGGTTTCGGGTGCCTCCGAACCTGATTGACCCCCGCTTCGGCTGCACGGTGTGGAACCGCGACCAGCCGGCGATCTGCCTGAACGGCCCTCGGCCGCGGACCGACGCGCGGACCCAGAACACCTACGTAGGGACCTACCAGCCGTACCTCTATCTGCCGGCCGGCCTCGCCACTCGTTCGGCGGGCTCGCCGGGGACCGCGCTGCGCCTGGCGCGCGCGGCAACGCTAGCCGTCGCGCTGGCCCTCCTGATCGCCGCGGTCTGGCTGCTCTGGGCGCCCGAGGCGGGAGCGACGTCGCTCCTTGGGCCCGTCGCCGCTCTGACGCCGATGGTGGTCTTCATCTCATCGGTCGTGTCGCCAAGCGGGCCCGAGATCGCGGGCGCAGTCTGCTTCTCCGCGGCGCTCCTAAGGCTGGGACGGGACCGGCCGCCACCGCCGTGGCTCTGGATAGCGCTGGGAGCGAGCGGCTGCGTGCTCGCTGCGGCGCGCGCCCTAGGCCCGGCGTTCATCGCGCTGGCGGTCGTCTCGATCGCCGCGCTCGTAGGACCGCGCCGGCTGGCGCGGCGGATTCGCGCGGGCGGCAAGGCCCCCGCCGCCGCCGGCGTCGCGATAGCCATCGCGGCGGCGGCGAGCGTCGTCTGGGAGTTCACGTACCAGCCGCGTCCGTCACCGAGCCGCTCAAGCGCCCTCGACGCACTCGATCCATCGCTCTCAAACCTTCCCTCGGTCGCACAGGAGGCGATCGGGAACTTCGGCTCCCTCGACGCACCGATGCCAGCGTTCACGTACGTGCTCTGGGCAGCCCTAGTGGTGGTCCTCGGCGCGACGGCCCTCGTCGTCGGAGACAGCCGCGAGCGACTGTCGCTCGCGGGCCTCGTGGCGGCGGCCGTGGCTGTGACCATTGTGATGTCGATGGTCTACCGCGAGATCGGCCCCCTGCACGGCCGCTACGCAATGCCGTTCCTCGTACTGGTCCCCCTCTGGGAGGGGGAGCTCGTGCTACGCCACCGAGCCGACCTGCGCGCCGACGTTCTGCGGGCACTCGGGGCAACCGTTTTCGGCGCCGCCGCCATCGTGCAGCTCGTCGGCTGGTGGGCAAGCGCCCACCGATTCGCGGTGGGGACGGAAGGCAGCTGGCTCTTCACCGGAGCGGCAATGTGGTCGCCGCCGCTCGGCTGGTGGCCGTGGCTCGCCCTTGCCGTGCTGGCCGCGGCGGCGTATGCGGCGGCGGCGGTGGCTGCCGTTCGTCTGCCGGCGCGCGGGCAGGCGGCCGACAGAAACAGGGTGGGCTGACGAGCCCGGTGCGGCGGGCAGCTTCTTGAGTGGCTTCGCGGCCGGCTCGTCGTTCAGATCGCCGACCACCGCGAACACCACGCGAGACGGGCCCTCCCTTAGGAGGACCCGTCTCACCGGGGGGTTGGGGAATGCTCGGGCCTAGCGGGCGCCCGGGCCGACCGGGATCAGCGGCGGGCCGCCGGCGCGAGCCTTGAATCCCTCGTCCGGCGTGGGCTGGTAGCTCGTCCGCGGAGCGGCCTGCTGCCAGTAGGACTGCGACTGCGACTGCACGCCGCGGCTGCCCTCGTCCGGGCCGCCGTCGAAGCGCGTGCCCGGGGGCAGGCCGGCGCCGGTCGAGATGCCGCGGGTGCCCTCGTCGGGGCCGCCGTCGAAGCGGACGCCGGGGGCCTGCTGCTGCGCGGCCTGCGCCTGGGCGGAGATCGGCGCGGACGACGCCTGCTTGTCAGCGTCGTTCGCCAGGATCACAACCGTCGCGGCGAGCGCCACGATCGCGATCAGGGCGGCGGCGAGCAGGGCACGAACGGTCTTGTAGTGGCTCTTCAGGACGACTGCGGGGTGCTGGCGGGGAATGACCTGTCCCATGACTGTCTCCTCGGTGGTGGTGGTGGCTGACATCGGAGGCCATGGTGCGCCCGGCCGCTTGCAGCGAAGCGACACAGCGGTAACAGCGCGGCAAGACGGGTCACAAGCCGCTCTGCAAAATCTCTATCGGCCTACTCGTCGGACGCCGCCTCGCGCCTGTGCGGCTCGTCGCCCCTGGTGCTACGCCGAAGCCGAAGAACCCGCCCTCGGGGTCGCCGAGCTCCGCCACCCACGGACACCGAAGCCGGCAGCGATAGCGGGACCTAGTCGCTACTGACGATCCGCAGCCTCCGCAGCCTCGGCCGGTTCTGCTCCCCCTCAAGGATCGCCGCCTGCCACTTCCCGGGCAGATCCTCGAAGGTGGCGCGGCCTGCTCAGGCCGGCCACGCCGAGGCGCCGCAACATCGCCCGTCGCGCGAGACTCGCCGCCGACGTCCGACACCCCGATTCCAGCCTCGGGTTGGCCGAACCAGCCGCGAAATCAGTCCTATTTTCGGCGATTTTTGGGTTTTCTCGCGGCGACCCACCTGGCGACTAGCGCAGGCGGAAATACTCAGGCTGGTTCCCTCCTCCCTGCCCTCTCGGACGAATGTTCGAGGGCGCAGGATCGCGAACCGACGTAGCGTCATATGCGTACGTCCTCTCGAGGGGAGCAGTTCTGGCGGTGGCCTTCCCGCTGCTCACTTTGCAACCTTCTGGGCGTTGCGACGTTCCAGAGGACAGCGGGGGCCGGAAACCCAAGGGACACGCGTGCGTCGCCAGGTTCAAACAGGGCGTCGCCGGGGCGTCCGGGAAGCCGGCCCCCGCGCTTGTTCTACCAGCGGAGATCCTCACGCGTCGGTGCTGCAATAGGACGATCATCGTCGGTCACTGCCCGGCCTTGGCGGTCTACCGGAAGGCGGCTCGGGTTGCCCCCCTCCCTCGGGCGGCAGATACTGGGCGGGCGATGTCGCAGGAGAACGTGGAGGTTGTTCGCGCTCAGTTCGCTGCGTTTGAGCGCGACGGTTTGGAGGCCGTCACGCGGTTCTGGCATCCCGATATCGAGTGGCGGGCGATTGAGGGCGCCGTCGATGACGTCGGGCTCATGCGAGGCGAGGACGCGGTCCGCGGGTACTACCAAGACTGGATCGACACGGTCGACCATTTGCAGGTGGAGGTGGTGGAGGTCATCGCCGAGGCTGGAGACCAAGTCGTGGTGGTCGTTCGCAATTCGGGGCGCGGCCGGGTAAGCGGCGCTCCGTCCACAGGTCGCTACTACGTCGCCTGCATCGTCCGAGACGGTCGAATAGTGAGCGGACGCGAGTACGGAACGCGGCTGCAAGCCCTCGAAGCCGCCGGGCTGCGGGAGTAGGCGACGTCGCCCTCAAGCAGCCTGGTCGAGACTGTTGCTTCGCACGGAGGGCGATCGGTTCGCCGCCGGCGCCGAGGTTGTCTACCGCGGTCCGAAGTCAAAGGGCTACCGGCCGTCGATCCGGTGGGAACGCAAGAAGCGGGTGGCGCAGAAAGGCAGTGAGCAAATCCGCAGTCGCCACGCGCGTCACATGGACGGGCGGCTTTCGTCCGCGATGGAGACCTAGGCCATTCGTCCCTGTTGCGACAGGACGTGGACCAATGGGGAATGGCGGAGGCTCGGTAACCGACGTAACTTCGGCTGGTGGTCCGCACGCGGAGGAATCCCAAGTGAACGACGAGCTCGAGGAGCCGATGCGCATCCTCAAGCTCGGCGGCACAAGGCTCTACATCGAGCCCGATCAAGCAGGGAGCTATCTGCTGCACAGTTCCGACGGCACCGTGATGGCTGCCCCATTCACCCGGAACGACGCGGCCCGATTCGCCCGGGAGCTGCTCCGCTGGGTCCAAGAGGCGGACCCGCAGGGCTAGCCAAGCCGGGGATCAGGCGCGCCTCGCCCTAACAGCGAGGGCTCTTGGTGCGCCTCGAGCCAGCCGTTGTACTCGAACCCACCGGATGGCCCAAAAGCGACAAACGCGGGGCGTTTCAGTCTAGGCCCGTCAGCCGCTTGGCCAGCCGCACGACGGTCTGCCCTGGGACGCTGTCGATCTCGACGTGGTCCATCACCGCAAACATCAGCGGCAGGCCGCGGCCTCGTTCGTCCAGGCTATCCGCGGGCTGGCGCGCGGGTTTGAAGTCTCCGCAGTCGCGGACCTCGGTTGTGAGGCAGCCGGCGTTGATGTACAGGGATACGCTGATCAAGCCGTTCTCGCACGGGGCGCCATGCTCGACTGCGTTGGCCACCGCCTCGGTGATGCCGAGCCGAAAAGCCTCCGTCGCGGCGCGGTCGCAGCCGAGGTCCTGGGCCGCATCGCCTGCGAACTCGCGCGCTACGGTAGCGCTGGCCGGGTCGGCCCGTAGCCAGATCTCGCGGTCCAACTCCTGGCCCTGCATGTTTGTTAGAACGCGCTGACTTTGCACAGGTTCGAAAGTCCGAAGCAAACAAGTCTCCCGCCCGTGTTCCCCCAGTTCCGACACTCCACCCGGATGTGAGCGCTGCGCTGGCGTCGGCGCCGCGAAACCCATCGCTGCTACACGCGATTCGTCCATGGCCGGCCGCGATGCACCAACTGACGGGCTGGCCTGTCCGCGATTGCATGGATAGCGCCAGCTCGACGGTGGCGCGAAAGGACGGCTCCTGTCAGGCGAAAGCCGTAGCCGCCGGTGGCGCCTCAGAAGCTCGCTTCGTGCACGAGCTCGGGGGCAGGCCCACCCTCGGTCAGGTCAATTCCGTGAACCTCCTTCAACAGCTCGCGGAACCGCTGGTCAAACGGATCATCCGAGGTTGCCATCGCCTGCATCGCCGCCGGGATGTCATCAGCCTCGAGATAGACGACGGCCACGGTGCCGTCGGGAGTCGCTTGGTGCCAAACCATCTCGCGGCTAATCCCCGCACGCCGCCTCGAGCCGTCGTACTCCTCCCGACGCGGTCCGGCAGCTTCCTCGAAGCCTTTGCGGTCGGTCTCCTCCTTGCCCGGGATGATCGGGACGCAGAACGCTACGGACGGCACGTGAGCTCCTTCGGTCGATGGTTGCGACCAGCTTCCACACCCGCCGCCGCCGTGGCGGAGCGGCGGGTTCATGCTCTATCGGGCTGGGATCGACGACGAGGACACTTCCGGGCTGAGGCACGAGCAGCACTGCTCCAAACAGGCGAAAGCTGAGGGTGCCGCGTGACCGCTCTCGCCTTTGCCGCGGGCGGTCGAGCGCAGATCGCGACCGACCGTTCAGGCCAAGCCGCCCTCCTGGGCGCCTCCGCGGTGACCGGGCTAGGCGTCGTACTGGCCGCCGAGCTCCAACGCCTGTGGCTTGCCCTTGTGCCCGGCCTCTTGCAGGATCGGGGGGACGTCCGGGTCGGACACGAAACTCTGCCAACCCTCCGCATCCCAGTCGAAGACCACCCAGACCCGGTCTTTCTCATTGGGATCGCGAAAGACAGCCGAACCCGTGGACCCGTGCTCCTTTCGCTTCTCGGCGCCCTTCGTCGAGAAGATCTTCACGAAGCGGTCGAAATCCTCGACCTGCGTCGTTGCTAGCAACATGCCTTTCCTCCTCTGACCGAAGAATGCGCGAGGCGAGAGTGCTCCGCTCGGAGTGTCACAGCGTCCCGCCAACCTGAACCTACGCCGCGCCACCGGGGCTGGGCATCACCCGCATCGGGTGAGACTGCACCTTGGTGGTCATAGACCTCGCCTCCTGGTGCAAAGCCCACAGGACGCGAAGTCGCGCCTTCTGAAGGCCGGCGAAGATAGCCGTTCGGGCCAGAACCGGCCGAACCTGCGCATCGTATGACAGGGACTGAAGCCGCTACCGGTTCTCGTCCAAAGCAGCAGTAGGCGCCCGTCGCCGGACTCGGTCTCGCTGTCAGGCGGGAGCACAAGTCCGCTCGACCTGGCGTAGGCTCCTGCTCGCCAGATGAGCCTTGCCTACCGGGTCCTTTACGCGATCGGCTTCACCCCGTGGGAGCAGATGGCCGATCCCGATATCGCAAAGCAGATCGCCGAGCTCTTCGCTCGCGAGGAGGAGGGGCGAGAGGCGCCCTACGGCACAGCGCTCGACCTCGGCTGCGGAAGCGGGATCTGGGCGGTCGAGCTGGCGCGCCGGGGGTGGCAGGTGACCGGTGTGGATTTCATCCCCAAGGCGCTCCGCAGGGCGGGCGCACGCGCGAAAGACGCGGAGGTCGAGGTACGCCTCCTGGAGGGGGACGTGACGAATCTTCCCGGTGAGGTCGGCTCCGGCTACAAACTACTGCTCGACTTCGGCTGCTTTCACGACGAGCTCACCAACGATCAGCGCAAGGCCGAGGGTCGCCAGGCAACGACGGCGGCCGGTCCGGACGCGACGCTCTGGCTGCTGGCGTGGAAGCCGGGCCGCCGCGGCCCGCTACCCCGGGGTGCCAGCAGCGAGGAGATCCAAGCCGCTTTCCCGGAGTGGAAGCTCATCGATGAGGTGCCACTGCGGCTACCCGAAGGCGCGCCCCGATATGTCAGGAAGGCCGAGCCGCAGTTCTACCGCTTGCGCCGTAACTGATTTCTCGAGGGTCTCTCGCCTCGCGCGAGGAGCGACAGCGGTGTGGTGGTGGGCTCGCCTTTCGCTTTCCATGCAAAGCACAACCGGCCGGTGCCGCCCGCGATCGACGTCCCCAAGGCGAGGCCGGCGCCGGGGCGCTCGCCGCGTGGAACGCGAAGCCCGATCCGAGAGCGGCGAGGAGCCACTCGAGCCGATCGCGCTGCACGAGTGCAGACCCACCTTCGCCTCGCTGATGATCGCGGCGGGCGTCAACGCCAAGGGCCCTCTCGACTTTCATGGGACACGCGTCCGTGACCATCACGTACTACGGATACGGGCATCTCATGCCCGGCGCCGAGGTCGAGGCCGCTGAGCTACTCGACTCGTACCTGAGGAGTGCGACCGAGGCCGCGCACGGCGCAAGCTAGGCGGCCGCCTCGTTCTTCGCCCGGTCCGCTTCGACCTGCGCGGTCGAGCGGTAATCGAGCGCGGGGAAAGTGTGGCGAAAGTGGCGCACCTGCTCGAGCGTCCCCGAGCGGCCTTCAGCGTGGGACAGTTCCGCTCAGCAAGCGGAATCCCGCTCAACGGCGCGACGACGCACCCGTTTCGAATCCCCGTGGCGGTACCTCCGGCTGCGCTCAGCCGAACTTCTTGCGCACCGCGCGGCAGCGGTAGAAGGTCTCGCCGTAGGGCGTCCGCTCAGGGCCGCAGTGGAATGCCACGCGCGCGCGTCCCACGAGCTCCCCGGACTGCCGGACCTGGAAGTCGAGGGCGGCCTTCGGTGGGCTCCGGAACGGGTCGCCCACGATGGCGTCCACGACGACTCCGTAGGGCGCGATCTTCCGGAACGGCTGGACGTACGACAGCAGCGATCCTCCGTTCAGATGACGCGGCCTGATGGTGCGCCCGGGATACTGCAGCGCGGTCGCCCACGCCGCGAGCCGCGGATTGCGGCTGCAGATCAGGTCGTAGTAGCGGCAGCGCAGCGGAGTGGTGGCGAACTCCTCCTGCGGGATGTGCTTCTTGTAGTGGACGAGCTCGCTGGGCCTCATCGCCACGGGCATCCTCCGCGCCTTCGCGCGTGCGGACGGGAAGCGCGTGCTGGCGGCAACTCGGAGCGAGATCTCCATGGGCGAGACGTCTCCGCGCTGCGGGTCGCTCACAACGGCAAACGCCACATAGGCGTCCGTGCCCTTCGCCTTCCTCAGGTAGTACGCCCGGCTGGGCCGTGTGGCCGTGATGGGCAGCGCGGTCGTGGCCGTCGCGGTGCACGTCGGGCTATCCGGGTTCTCTGGGTCGTCCTGCACCCACGTCGCGGTCACCGCCAGGCTGGCGCTGACGGGCACGATCAGCTTCATGCGCGATCCGCGCCTCCCGAGCACGCGCACGCCATCCGGCACCGAGAGCGCCACGTGATCCACCCGGTCCGAGAACTGCGCGATCATCGTGAGCTCGTGCGTGGCGACGAGCGGCACGTTCACCCGTCCCTCGACGAACTCGTAGGTCGGGGTGAACTCAGTGCCGGGCGCGCAGGGATCGGCCGAGGCCGACGCGGGCGCAAGCAACCCCATGGCAACCGCCACGACCAAGACGCTGTGCTTCGCTCGGGGCATGATGAAGCGCCGACTCCGGAACGATCATCTCGAAATTCGCGACCCGGGGGAAGGTCCCCGGCGTAAGCCCTACTTCAGGAGCAGGCGACCGGCTTGGTCGTCCCCGGCGGCAGGCACCGCGTCACGGTTGACGGCTTCTTGCGCTTCCGGATAGTCAGCAGTTTGACCGAGCCGGTCATGCCCGGCTTCGTGACCTGGAAGGTGAGCTTGGCGCCGACCGGGAGCGACTTGCCCTCGAAGCTCGTCAGCCGCAGCTTCGACGGCGCGCCCGCCTTCCTGTAGTCCTTCGTCCGCTTGCAGCGCCGGCCCCGATTGGTGCGGCACTTGGCCGTCACGCTCGCGCCCGGTTCGACGGCCCCCACGCTCAGACGCCTCAGAACCGTCGACTTCGCTCCGGCCTTCGCGCCGAACGCCAGCGTCGGCAGGAGTCGCGCGGGCGGCGGCGTGCCGCTCGGCGGCCCTGCCGGCGGATTCGGGTCGGAGGGCGGCGCGGGGTCATCGCAGTTGGCGAGCGAATCATTCAGATCGACCAGGAGGGAGTCGCGGTTGCCGCCGCAGTCGATCGTGTCGACCACACCGTCCTGGGAGCTGATCGAGTCCACCCCGGCGCCGGCCAGCACGGTGTCGGCGCCGTCGTCGGGGAGCAGGCTGTCGTTCCCGCCGCCCCCGTCGAGCGAGTCGCCTGCGTTTCCTCCGATCAGCTGGTCGTTGCCGGAGTCGCCGACCAGGGTTCCCGCCACGCTGTTCGCCTCGAGCCTGTCCCCACCCGGGCCGCCCTCGAGCCGCACCGGCACCGTGGCCGCGCCCGCGCTCAGGTCGTCGTCGCCATCCCCGCCGATCACGCCCTCCACGCCGGCGACCGTGTCGCGCGCACCCTCGGCGCCGTCCTGCGAACCGCCGCTCACGGCCCCGGACGCGAACGAGAACGTGATGTTGTCCGTGCGGCCCGCGTAGCTCACCATGTCTCCGTCGCCTCCGCCCCCGTTCATCGAGTCGGCGCCCGCGCCGCCAACGAGCACGTCGCCCGACCCGATGCCCGTGGTGAGGCTGTCATTGCCCGGACCGCCATCCGCCACGGTCGGGAATGAGGCACCGAAGCCGTCGTAGAGCACCAGGGTGTCGTTGCCGCCACCCATGCGGACCGTCCAGCCGGCGATGCCGCTCACCGGGCATTTCAGCCAGCCGACCGGGTTGGGTGCCCACAACACGCACTGGGAGCCGGCGGCCGCGGCGGGAGGGGCGCTGTTCTCGCTGATCAGGAAGTAGTCGCCGGCGTCGCCGGTTCCGCAGCCGTCCGAGCCGGTCGAGCAGCGGTCGATCCAGACCGTCTCGGCGGCAGTGCTGTCAGACGGGACGGCAAACGTGTACCTGTCGCCATCGCGACTGACGGTGCCCGCGTGTGCGACAGGCACGACGGCCAACAGCACGGCAAGAACGAGGACCAGCGCCCGGAGAGCCACGCCGCGGAGAGTAACCCCAGAAATCGAAATGCGCCACCCGATTTGCGGTATATCGACCCCGTCGGGGTACTTAGGCGTGGAGATTGCCGTACACGCGGGCGCGCTTATGACTGAGGAGCTCGGCGTCGGCTCGCCACACCAGTTCGTCGGATGTCTCCGCGCCATCCCACTCGGCGATGCCGGCACCGCACGACTGCGGGGTTGGCGTGGTCGGCGTGACGCGAGCGATGATCTCCCGCGCCGCATCGTCGGAGCAGTCCGGCAGCAGGGCAGCGAACTCGTCGCCTCCCCACCGGCACAGGACGTCGCCGTCTCGAAGCTGACCCAGCCAGGCAGCGGCCGCCGCCACGAGTAGCCGGTCGCCGGCCTGGTGGCCGTGGGCGTCGTTGAACCCCTTGAAGTCGTCGAGGTCCAGCAGCGCCACGGACACTGGGCGCCCCGAGCGGCGCGCCTGAGCGAGCTCGCGGTCCAGCTGCTCATCCCACCCGCGCCGGTTGGCCAATCCGGTCAGCGGGTCCGTTCGGGCCTGTCGGCCGAGCTCGCCGACCTCCTCAGTGAGCGCCGCGACCCTTCGCTGAAGCGCCGCGACGTCCGTGCCGGCGCGCCGGCGTGGAACGCGAAGCCACTGAGGCCACGGCGTCATCGGGGGGTGATCGACGTCTTCCGGGCCCAACGTGCGCGCCGGGCGCGATACGTGGGCGGCAGGTCCCCGCCTGCCGCCGCCGCCCGATCGAGCCAGTCGACCGCGCGCCCGAAGTCCCCCAGGCGCGCATAGGCCTCGGCACGATCGAACGTCGCCTCGATCACCTCCTGGTGTCTGACCTCACGCGCTACCCGTCCATCCCACTCCCGATCCTCCCTCGGCCTAGGCGGAAGATCTGGGACGGCCCGCGGGCGTCGCGCCAAGCGCGCCGCGGCGCGCCTTGAACGTTGCGACGAGGAGATCGACATGCTCCCTCCCTGAAGACGACCCGCGTTGGGATAACCCAACGCCAAGGTCCGACCGAGAGTTGGAGCCGGAAGCGCCCGCCGAAGTGTGGAGCAGAACGCTCTGCGACCTTACCACCGAAGAGACCTGCTAGAGCGGCCGCAGCGCCGGGCCGGCCGTACCGGGCACGATCTCGAAGAGCCGCGCGTCGTTGGACCCGCGCCGGAACGCGGACTCGGCGACCATCAGCTCGAAGTTCTCCACCTCCGGCGTGCCCTCCAGCGAGAAGGTGCGGCCGGTCGCCGCGATCGTGCCGTTCACGGCCAGCGCGACCACGCGGCCGCCACCCGGCCGGCCGCGCTCGATCGCGCCGGTGATCTGGCCCGGGACGAATCGGGAGGCCGGATCGACCAACCGAAGGTCGGCCGCCTGGTCGATCGTCGCGTGTGGGGCCTCGCCGTCGTCCTCGCGGGCCGACGTCCGCTGCGGCAGGCCGGCCGCCCGCAGGCCCACGAGCTCGGAGTGCGGGCCGATCCGGTAGAGCGCCTCCGGGTTCCTGCCGCCGCCGCTCCCGAACCACGACGTCTTGCGTCGCACCGCGGCGGCCCGGCGCCGTGCCACGGCGGCCGGGTCGAACGTGTAGTGGCCGCCGATCGTGTTCAGCTCGGTGCCGACCCGGTGGTAGATCGTGACGCGGCTCGTCTGCGCCGCTCCTGGCTCGAACAGCGAGCGCCCCTCCACACCCGCGGGCACCGGCTCGTGGGCCAGCTCGAGGAGCGTCGGGAGCACGTCGATCGTCTCCACATGCCGGTCGACCACGCGGCCGCGGCGCGCGGCCGGCAGCTTCACGATCAGCGGCACCGGCGCCAAGTCCTGCACGTTCCGCGGCCTGATGGTCCGCCGCTCGAGCCCCACCCGGAAACCGATGCCGTGGTCGGCGACGACGATCACGAGCGCGTCGTTGTACAGGCCGGTGCCGCGCAGCCTCGCAACGAGCTCGCCCAGCAGCCGGTCCGCCGTTCCGAGCTGAAGCAGGTGCCGCTGGTACGACACCTTCACCAGCCAGGGCACCCCGAAGCCGAGCTCGCTGTTCAGCCCCGGGATCGGCTCCGGCGCGAAGCGGCGGTAGCTCCTGCCCGACGGGTAGTACTGCCACGGCACGTGCGGCAGCAGCACGTGCTTGAACCACAGGGCCGGCCGCGGCGTCGGCCTCACGCCGCGCACGAACCGGCGGAAGCGGCCCGGCTTGCCGCGCGAGAGATGGCTCGCGGTGGTTCCGGGAGTGGGGACGCACAGGCTCGTCGGGCACAGCCCCGTCGCCTCCTCGGACACGTGGAGCTCGTAGTCGCCCGCCAGCAGCGTGAACAGGTTCTGCGGATGCGAGTACACGTCCGACTGGAGGCCCGGGCGCGGATAGCGGCCGTCGAGCATCGCCGGGACCGCGAGGGCCGTGCTGTCGTGAACCGCCGTGGCGCCGCGGAACCAGATGCCGTCGCGGGCGAGCCCCGCGAACGCCGGGTAGCGCGAGGCGTCGATCCGGCCGCCCGGCTCCAGCAGTGACGTGAGCGGCAGCTCGTCGAACACCACCATGACGATCGTTCGCGGCGGCCCGACGGCGTGCGGCACGGTGCCCTCCCCTGCGCGTGCCAGCGCCGGGCGCGAGCGGGACGAGCCGTTCAGGGACAGCCCGACTCCCACGAGCACGGCGGCCAGCGCCGCGACTCCCAGGACCACCCGGACAACCTTTTTCGGCACCACGAAAGTCCAGCGTATCCCGCATTTTCGGCGATCCGCCACCGTCGCAACGCCGCATTCGGTGGCAGAATCGCCAAATGGGTAAGGCGATCTGGCCCGTGCTGGCCGTCGTCGGGGTGCTCCTGGTCGCCCCGCCGGCCTCGGCGGCGACGGCGCGATATGCAAGTCCGACTGGCGACAACGCCACCAGCAACTGCACGGCGGCCGAGCCGCCCTGCTCACTGAGGCGGGCCATCGAGACGGTGGCCGGGCCCGGCGACGAGGTGGTCGTGACGCCGGGTACCTACAACCTCACCGCTCAGCTCAACGTCGGGCAGAACGTCTACATCCACGGCCAGGACGGGCAGCCGCGACCACGCGTCGTCAGCACCGCGCCGATCCTGTTCAGCTTCTCCAAGTACGCGGGCGGAGCGCGGCTCTCGAGCCTGCAGCTCGAGGCGCCCGGCCAGGTGGTGGACACCACCCGGCTCGTGGACGACTCGGCCCCGGCGATCGCCGACCATCTCGTCGTGCTCGCGGGCCCGGGGGCCTCTGGCTCCGCGGCGGCGAACATGGCGGGCGGCTGGACGCTGCAGGACAGCGTCGTGCGCACCGAGGCCACCAACGGCATCGCGGTGAACACCTTCACGGGCTCCGTACGGGTGACGAACGTGACCGCGATTGCGAGCGACGCGGGCGGCGTGGGACTCGTCGCCGACGACGTGGTGAGCGGAATCTGCGTCCCGCCCTTCGGCGTGGACTCCCATGCGGTCAACGTCATCGCGCGCGGAGGTGCCTACGACCTGAAGATGAACTTCAAGTGCGCAGGCGGTCAGTCGCTCGACATCTCCTTCTCGAACTTCCGCCGCGACAAGGTCTTCGCGGATCCGGCCGGGCGGCATTACGACGACGACGGCGGCAACCAGGACGCCGACCCGCTCTTCGCGGCGCCCGCCGCGCTGGACTTCCACGAGCTTGCCGGCTCGCCCACGATCGACGCCGGCGGGCGCACCTCGTCGCTCGGCGCGACGGACCTCGACGGCGAGCAGCGAGTCCAGGGCGCGGCGCCCGACATCGGCGCGGACGAGACCTCGAACCCGCCTCCGCGGGACACCACCCGCCCGGTGGCGTCGCTCCTCTCCATCAGCCCGGGACGCTTCCGGGCGGCGGCCGCGGGCGCCGCCGCGAAGCGGCGCGCGGGCGCGCGCATCTCGTACGCGCTCGACGAGGCGGCGAGAGTGACCTTCACGTTCAAGCGCATCGTCCAGCGCGTCGTGCGCCGCAGGAGGCGCACGAGCTACGTGCCGCTGCGCGGATCGATCACCGACGCCGGCGAGCCCGGCGGCAACTCGCTCCACTTCAGCGGTCGCCTCCGCGGAAGGCGGCTGAAACGCGGGCTCTACCGCCTGGTCGCCCTGCCCGTGGATGCGGCGGGGAACACCGGAAACGCGGTCTTCATCCGCTTCCGCATCATCCGCTGACGCTGATCAGCGAACGATCCAGCGGGCGAGCGGGTCGACCGCCGACAGGAGTGACGGGAGCGGCAGCGAGGTCACGCGAAGCAGCCGCGCGACCAGCCCGCCACGGCGCCGACGGGCCAGACGGAACCCGATCTCGGCCAGGAAGGTGGCGATGCCCGACAGGGGCCGCCCCGTGACCGTGATCTCGCTCACCTTCCCGTTCGCGTCGAGGCGCACCCGGTCGGCACCGCCCACGAAACGGCCGCCCATGCGCCCCTCCCAGAAGAACGCGACCGTGTCGCCGCGCTCGAACTCGTCCACGATCCGGAGCTCGTCGAACGACTCGATCACGCTGCGGTAGGTGTCGGCGACCACTTCGCGGCCCTCGAAGGGCACCTTCGTCACCGCCGAGTGGAGCGTCACATCCGGAGCGAGGGTGTCGATGAGGGCTTCTGCGTCACGCGCAGCTACAGCGGCGGGAAAGGCGTGGGACATGCTGGACATCCTTCCCGGGGAGCGGGGAACCGGACCGGTCTGTGACGCATCTCACGCTCGAGCGCTGGCTGACCTGGGTGCGCGTCTAGGCGAAGTACTTCGCGTGGAGCTGGTCGACCGTGCCCTTGGTGCGCACGGTGCTGGGGCCGAGCAGCTCGTCGAGCGTCTTCCTGTCGAGCTCGGCCTCCATGTAGCCGCCGCTCGGCAGCCAGAACAGCTCGCGCTTACCGAAGGCGAGCCGGTCCTGGTCGGTGGCGAGCGCGAGCGCCTTCTTCCGCACGGCGGCGGTCGGCTTCTTCTCGAACAGCACCACCTGCAGCTTGCCCTTCGAACGCTGCACGTCCTTCGGCGGGAACGGCGTGGCGGCGGCGATCTCGTCGAGCTCCTTCTCCGGCCTCAGGAAGATCACCATCTCGTGGCCGAGCGCCTTCTCGAGGTGCTTCTCGAGCGCGCGCGCGATGTCGCGCGAGGACTCGAACACGACGTTGCCGCTCGTCCTGAAGGTGGCCACCTCCTCGGCGCCGGCCTCCTCGAACAGCTCCTTCAGCCGGTCGTTCGTCACCCGGCGGTTCTTGCCCAGGTTCACTGCGCGCAGGAAGGCGGCGTACCTCATCGCCGCACAGGCTGTCAGAGCGGCTCGGAAACGGGACGTTCACTTCGAGTTCACGGCCGGTTCACAGCGAGAAAGCCGCCCGATCCGACACTTGAGGCATGGAGACCACGGGCCGGCTGCTGTTCGTCGCCGCTGTCACCTGCTACCTCCTCGGACGCGTTTTCGCAGGCGACGCGCTGTACCTCGAGACGGTCGTATATGCCGCGACGGCGGCGTTCGGGCTGGACTTCCTGATCGCCTCCTGGCGGTCGCTCTGGGCGTCGAGTTAGGGAACCCGAAGTCGCCCTTTCCGTCCGGCCGTAAGGTGCTAGATTCGCCTTCGTGGAAGCCCGCCGCACGGACGTTCTGAAGGCCTCTCCCCGGATGTTCGAGTCGGACCTGCTCGACCGTCTCTCGCGCGTGCATCCGATGGTCCCGCTCGTCATCTTCGTGCCGGCGATCACGGCGCTGTTCGTCCTGGGCGCCCGAGGTGAGCCCACGACGCTCCAGGTGATCGGCCTGGTGCTGGGCGGCTACGTCTTCTGGACGCTCACCGAGTACTGGATGCACCGGCTGATCTTCCACTTCGAGCCGGAGGACGGCATCGGCGCGCGCTTCCACTGGATCATCCACGGCGTCCACCACGACCACCCGAACGACCCGCTCCGGCTCGTGATGCCCCCGTCCGTGAGCATCCCGCTGGCGCTCGGGTTCTGGGGGCTGTTCGTGCTCGTGCTCGGCACCCCGTGGGCGCACGTGTTCACGGCCGGGTTCCTCACCGGCTACCTGCTGTACGACATGACGCACTACCACGTGCACCATCACCGGCCGCGCACGCGGCTCGGGAAGGTCGTCCGCGAGCTCCACATGCGCCATCACTTCCAGGACGACACGAAGGGCTTCGGGGTGAGCGCCCCGTTCTGGGACTACGTGTTCGGCACTCCTCAGCGCCGCCGCACGATCTAGTCAGCGATCCGGCCTGAAGCGACGCAGTCGCAGCGCGTTCGCCACGACGGACACACTCGACAGCGCCATCGCCGCCGCCGCGACCACCGGGTTGAGCAGCCCGGCCGCGGCAAGCGGGATGGCCGCCAGGTTGTAGCCGAACGCCCAGCCCAGGTTCTGCTTGATCGTGCGGAGCGTCGCGCGGCTGAGGCGGATGGCGTCGGCGGCCGCGCGGAGATCGCCGCTCACGAGCGTGAGGTCGGAGGCCTCGATGGCGACGTCTGTGCCGGTGCCGATCGCCAGGCCGAGGTCGGCCTGCGCGAGCGCGGGAGCGTCGTTCACGCCGTCGCCGACCATGGCGACGGTGCGGCGCTCGTCCTGGAGCCGCTTCACGACGGCGGCCTTGTCGGCGGGCATGACCTCGGCGATCACCTCATCGATGCCCACCTCCGCGGCCACGGCCCGCGCCGTGGTCTCGTTGTCGCCGGTGAGGAGGACCGGGCGGAGCCCGAGCCGGGCGAGCGCGTCGACCGCCTCGGCCGAGCTGGGCTTGACGGTGTCGGCGACCACGAGCAGCGCGCGCGCCTGGCCGTCCCAGGCGGCGGCGACGGCGGTGCGCCCGCTGTGCTCTGCGGCGCTGCGGGCATCGGAGAGCTCGGGCGACAGCTCGATGCCGCGCTCCGCGAGAAGCGCGGGCCGGCCGACGAGGACGCTGTGGCCGTCGACTGTGCCCTCGACCCCGAGGCCGCCGACGGCGCGGAAGCCCTCGACGGCGGCTCGCCGTTCCCCGGCCGCGCGGGCGATCGCTCGTCCGAGGGGATGCTCCGAGAGGTCCTCCAGAGCGCCCACGAGTCGCAGCGCCTCGTCGCGCGTCGTGCCGGGTGTCACGGTCACGTCGACGAGGCTCATCCGGCCGGTCGTGACCGTGCCGGTCTTGTCGAGGACGATGGTGTCGATGGCGCGGGTGGACTCGAGGATCTCCGGCCCCCTGATCAGGAGGCCGAGCTGGGCGCCGCGGCCGGTGCCCACCATCAGCGCCGTCGGGGTCGCGAGCCCGAGCGCGCAGGGGCAGGCGATGATCAGGACGGCCACGGCTGCGGTGAACGCCTCCGTGGCGGTGCCGCCGAGCGCGAGCCAGGCCACCAGCGTGGCCGCCGACAGCGCGATCACGACCGGCACGAAGACGCTTGAGACGCGGTCGGCGAGCCGCTGGACCGGCGCCTTGCCGGCCTGTGCCTGGGTCACGAGCCGGGCGATCTGGGCGACGGCGGTGTCGGCGCCGACTCTCGTCGCGCGCACCACGAGGGTCCCACCGGCGTTCACGGTCGCGCCCGCGACCTCGGCGCCGGGGCCGATCTCGACGGGCACGGACTCGCCGGTGAGCATGCTCATGTCGAGCGCCGAGGTGCCCTCCTCCACAACGCCGTCCGTCGCCACCTTCTCCCCCGGCCGCACCACGAAGCGATCACCGGGCTCGAGCCGGTCGACCGGCACGCGACGCTCGGTGCCGTCCGGGTCGAGCACGGCCGCCTCCTTCGCGCCGAGCTCGAGCAGCGACCGGATGGCGTCGCCGGCCCGCCGCTTGGCGCGGGCCTCGAACCAGCGGCCGGCGAGGATGAAGGTCGTGATGACGGAGGCGGTCTCGAAGTAGGTGTCGGTGTCCGCGAAGAGCGCGTAGACGGACCAGATCCACGCGGCGAGCACACCGACGGACACGAGCGTGTCCATGGTCGCCGCCCGGTTCTTCGCGTTCGCCCAGGCGGCGGCGTGGAACGGCCAGGCGCCCCAGAGAACGACCGGGGTGGCGAGCGCGAACGCGACCCACTCCCAGCCGTCGAACTGGAGCGGCGGCACCATCGACAGCAGCAGCACCGGCACGGACAGCGCGGCGCTCGCGACCAGGCGGCGGCGGAGCGACGCGGTCGAGTCCGTCTCGGGTGCACGCCGCGCTGTAGCCGACCTTCTCGACAGCGCTCACGAGCTGCGCCGGTGTCCACGGTGGCCGGGTCGTAGTCGACCGTGGCCCGCTCGGTCGCGTAGTTCACCGTCGCCACCACGCCGTCGACGTCGTTGAGGCTGCGCTCGACGCGGTTCGCGCACGACGCGCACGACATGCCCGCGATCGGAAGCTCGAGATGCTGGCTCGTCATACCCCCCTAGGGTATACTGCCGCCCATGCCGACCACAACCGAGACGCGCGGATACACGGCCACCAAGGACCAGCTCCTGAACCGCCTCCGCCGGATCGAGGGCCAGGTCGGCGGCATCGAGCGGATGGTCGAGGACGACCGCTACTGCATCGACGTCCTCACCCAGATCAGCGCCGTGCAGGCGGCGCTCGACAAGGTCGCCCTCGGCCTGCTCGACGACCACGCACGCCACTGCGTCATAGGCGGCCCAACCGCGAAGCAGGACGAGCGCACCGAAGAGCTGATGTCAGCGGTCGGCCGCCTGATGCGCCGCGGCTAGCGCCGGCATACGAGCCGCGATCACGCGGCCCGGCCGGCCAACGACTTCGGGCCCACGAAGCGGTCCAGCAGCGCCACGTCGGCCTTCCGCGACACATATACCGTCTTCTCGCCGGACAGCGTCCAGTGGAGGCCGACGAGATCGCACGTGTCGCAGAAGATCCGCTTGATGTCAGAGGACTTGTTGGCGAAGGAATACCTCGGATGCGACCACCCGCGGCCGGTGTTCTGGAACCTGCAGCCGTCCGAGTGGAAGAGGCCCCGCAGGAGGAGCATCGGCCAGCGGGTCACGAGCTCGCGCTGCCAGTCGGTGAGCGCGATCTGCCGGTCGTGCTTCTTGCCCGGGCCGTGCTGTGGGAACAGGCACGCCCATGTCTTGGAGTAGCAGTACAGCTCGTGCCAGGTATCGCAATTAACGCGCCCGACCCGGTTGTGCGGCATGACCGCCCGTATCGCCCGCTCGCACTCGTCGGCGATCCCGGGATATCGCGCGTCGAGGGAGATGCGCAGCTTGTACACGGACCGCCGATGCTCCGAGAGGCATCCGTCGCCCAGGTACATGCCGAGCAGGTAGACGTAGACGGGCGGCAGCGCGTCGAAGTCGTGGGTGCCACCGCACCCGTCGCAATCGAGGTCATCTCGGTGGAAGGCTCGAGGCAGCCGGCCCGCGAGCCAGTCGCGCACGGTTGCGCGAGGTAGGCCCAGACGGCGCGCGATTTCTGCGGTGGGCAGCCCGCCGGCCGCCAGCTCCAGGCTCCGATTGACGACGTGTACCGGGTGAGTCATTGCGAACGTATGTTCGCGTATGATGCGGACGGAAAATGCGGCTGAGAGGATTCGAACCTCCACGCCCCTTTCGGAGCACAGGCACCTGAAGCCTGGGCGTCTGCCAGTTCCGCCACAGCCGCTTGCGGGCGAAACTCTAGCGGCGCCGGGGCTCCTCGACATGGAGCTCCGCGACCAGGGCGGAGTGGTCCGAGAGCCTGTCGTCGCGGCGCCAGTCGTGGCGGTAGGAGCAGCTTGTGACGGTTACTTCGGCGGATGCGACCAGGTGGTCGAGGCGGTAGCCGCCGCCCGAACGGGGCCATTCCCAGCTCGGCTCCTTCGCTTCGAAGCCGTTCAGCTCGCGGAAGGCGTCGCGGAAGCCGTAGGCCTCGAGGCCGCGGATCAGGGCTGATTCGGCCGCATCCCAGCGCTCGCCGCGGTCCGCGCGCAGGCGTCCGTTGCGTTCGCGCGCGAAGGTCCACACCGTGCCGTCAGGGTGCTCCCGGCGCGGCGTGTTCAGGTCGCCTAGGACGACGCGCGGGCCAGAGCCGGCGGCCAGATGACGGAACACCGCCTCGTGCGTCAGCACCTTCACGAGCCCCGGCTTCGGGCTGATCGGCGAGTGCACGTTCACGATCTCGAGGGGACCGGACCGGACGGCGAGCACGCGCTCGGGCCACGGCACGTCCTCAACGGGCACGATCTCGGCCGGTTCGCGCGCAGCGCTCAGCACCGCGAGCGGCCTGCTTCCCTCCCGCACCCGTGGCAGCGGCGCAACCGCCGCAACCAGACCCGCTCCGGCCAGGCGCTCGATCCACCCCGCAGCCGTTACGGGCGTCACCTCCTGGAGACATACGAGATGGGGCTCCTCGCCCAGCACGCGCTCGGCCTGCTCGTCGAGTCGGGTCTTCCGGCCGGCCACGTTCCAGCTCACGAGTCGCACGCGTAGAGTCCTACCCGCGAAGGAACCGGATACCGAAGGAGTGTCAGATGGCTTACGAGGTCCCGCCCCTCCCCTACGACTACGACGCGCTCGAGCCGCACATCGACAAGGCGACGATGGAGTTCCACCACGACAAGCACCATCAGGCTTACGTGGACAAGGTCAACGCCGCGCTCGAGGGCACCGATTGGGCGGACAAGCCGATCGAGGACGTTGTGGCGAACCTCTCCCAGATCCCGGACGACAAGCGCACGGCCGTCCGCAACAACGGCGGCGGCCACTACAACCACTCGCTGTTCTGGGAGTGGATGTCGCCCGACGGCGGCGGCGAGCCCGACGGCGACCTCGCCTCCGCGATCGATGACGCGTTCGGCTCCTTCAGCGACTTCCAGGGGAAGTTCAAGGACGCCGGCGTTGGCCAGTTCGGCTCAGGCTGGGCCTGGCTCGTGCACGACGGCTCGGGCCTCGCCGTCGTCTCGACCGCCAACCAGGACAACCCGCTCACCGACGGCAAGACGCCGCTGCTGGGCGTCGATGTCTGGGAGCACTCCTACTACCTCAAGTACCAGAACAAGCGCCCGGACTACATCGACGCCTGGTGGAACGTGGTGAACTGGCAGACGGTGGCGGAGGGCTTCAGCTCCGCGAACGGCTAGTTCGCGCGCGGCAGTTCCGCGAGCATTTCGAGCGCCACGTCGCGGGCGCGCATGGCGGCGCGCTGGATCTCGAGCAGGTCGTCGCGCCGCGGGTCGTCCGCGGCCGTGTCCTCGATGACGAAGTTCGCGTAGTTGAGGATCACGGCCAGCTGATTGTTCAGGTCGTGCACGGCTTTGCGCACGCGCGGGAGCCTATGCTGAACAGGTGACCGACTGGACTCAGCACGCTCAGCGTGAGCTCGAGCGGGAGGGCTATCGCCTGAGCGGTCCACGGTCGGCCGTGGTCGAGACGCTCGCCGATCTCGGCTGCAGCGTGACCGCCAAGGAGATCGCGGACAGCCTGCACGGCCGGGGCCAGGACATCGGCCTCGCAAGCGTGTACCGGACGCTCGAGCTGCTCGACAAGCTGCGCCTGACGCGACGGGTCGACGCCGCCGAGGGAGTCGCACGGTACGAGCCGGTCAACCCGAACGGCGAGCATCACCACCACATCGTCTGCGACACCTGCGGCGAGGTCGCCGC
Source organism: uncultured Thermoleophilaceae bacterium (assembly GCA_963808875.1). Classification (GTDB taxonomy): domain Bacteria; phylum Actinomycetota; class Thermoleophilia; order Solirubrobacterales; family Thermoleophilaceae; genus JACVRW01. Next base: position 359,232 of record CAWEHM010000007.1, on the reverse strand, counting down.
GTTCGAGGACTCCGACCTCGAGCGAGCCATCGAGCGGCTCGCGGGGAAGGTCGACTACGCGATCGAGGGCCACGACGTGACGCTGCGGGGCGAGTGCCCCGCCTGCCGCGCCCGCTAGAGCCGGCCGCCGCGGTTACAGGCGGCAGCTCACCCGCCCGCCCGACATCCCGTGCACGAGCGCGGCGGCGTCCGCCGAGAGCGCACCCACGTAGGTCTCCCCCGCGCTCCCCTTCGGCCCGAGCGAGTCCGCGTACAGCTTGCCCCCGACGCTCGCGCCCGCCTCGCGGGCGATCGCGCGCTCGATATCGGGGTTGACCGAGCTCTCCGGGAAGACGGCCTCCACGTGCTCGCGGCGAATCTGGTCCACGAGCTTCTGCACGTCGCCCGCCGATGCCTGCGCCTGGGTCGAGAGCGACGGGATCACGGCGCCCACCACGTCGACCCCGTAGCGGCGGGCGAAGTAGCCGAGCGCGTCGTGGGTGGTCACGATCCGGCGCTTCGCCGCGGGCACGCGAGCCACACAGCCGGCGATCCGCGCGTCGAGCGACCGCAGCCGCCGCTCGAGGCGAGCCGCGTTGCGGCGGTAGGCCCTCCGGCCGGCCGGGTCGAGCTTCGTCAGGTGCGCGCGGATGGTCTCCACGGCCCGCTCGGCGTTGCGGGGGTCCTGCCACCAGTGAGGGTCGTCGCCGATGCGATCGACCGAGTCGATCAGCGACACCACCTGCGCGTTCCCGCCCGCGTCGTCGATCACGTCGCCGAGCCAGCCGTCCACCTCGCCGCCCGAGCGAAAGACGAGGTCCGCCCTGGCGACGGCGGCCACGTCGCTCGGCCGCGGCTCGTAGTCGTGCGGGTCTCCGCCCGGACGGAGCATGCCGTCGACGGAGATCCGGTCTCCGCCCACCTGTCGGACGAGGTCGGCAACCTGGGTGGTGGTGGCGACCACGGTGCGCCCGCTGCCGGAGCCCGAGTCATCACCGCACGCGGCCGCGCTGAGTGTTACGAGAAGGAGAGCTCCGAGTACCAACCTGCGCACTCGGCCATCGTACTGAGAACGATTCTCAGTGCAGGTCCGCTGCTGCGCGCGATCGGCGCGATGCTCGTGGTAGGAGCCGTCGCCACGCCGGTGCGGGCTCTCGCACGGCCTCGCGCGCCAGGCCGCGCACCTGCCGGTAGTCGTCGAGCGACCACCCGATCGGCACGTCGCACTCCACCGATACGACGGCCTGTGCCTCCAACGCCTGTGCTAAAGCATCCTGCTGCACCATTCGGTTCCCTCCGCTCCGGGTCTACCCGCCGGGTTCGACCTCGAACCACGACAACCTGCGTGGCGGAAGAGCTCCCAAGCATTCAGGGTTCGCCCCAAATGCACGAATGGGGTACAAGTGAGCGTGGCCCTCCGTCTGATCATCGCCGACGACGATGCCCTCGCCCGTGCTCTGATCGAGGCGATCGTCGAGCGCGACCGCGAGCTCGAGCTGGTCGGGCTCGGCTGAGGACGCCGAGCGCGCGATCGAGCTCGCCAAGGAGCATCAGCCGGATGTCGCGGTGCTCGACTGGGTGATGCCGGGTGGCGGCGGCGAGGCGGCCGCCCGCGAGATCCTCCGGCGGAGCCCCGACACCAAGATCCTCGCGCTCACCACGCCCGAGACGCGGACCGTCGACGTCGCCGAGGTCCGCAGCGTGCTCGCCAAGGGCTCCCCGCCCGACGAGCTGCTCCGGGCGATTCGGGAAGCCGCCGCGGCCGGCGGCCAGTAAACGCGCATAGCCCGAGGCGCGTGCGGGTACAACCGGCGTGCGGTCCGGGAAGGATTCCGGACCGGTCGGGAGAGCGCCGGTGCGCATCACGGGGCGAGCGCGTTACGATCGCCGCCCCGTGGGCGCAGCCGAGATCGTCGCCATCGCCGCGGCCGGCATGGCGGCCGGCGCGATCAACACCCTCGTCGGTAGCGGGACGCTGATCACCTTCCCCGTGCTGCTCGCCTTCGGTTATTCGCCGGTCACGGCGAACGTCTCGAACAACGTGGGGCTCGTGCCCGGCTCCGTCGCGGGCGCGATCGGCTACCGGCGCGAGCTGAAGGGCCAGCGCACCCGCGCGCTCCGGTTCGCGCTCGCCTCCGCCCTCGGCGCCGCCACCGGCGCCGTCCTGCTGCTGGTCCTGCCCGCCGAGGCATTCAAGGCGATCGTCCCGGTCTTCATCGCCATCGCGCTGGTCTCCGTCGTGCTCCAGCCGCGACTCGACCGGCTCGTGGCGAGCCACCGTCCGCCGCCCGAGGCGCATGGCACGGGCCTGCCCCGGGCCCTCGTCTACCTCGCGGGCGTCTATGGCGGCTACTTCGGTGCCGCACAGGGGATCCTGCTGCTCGCGATCCTGGGCCTCGCGCTGCCGGACGACCTCCAGCGGGTCAACGCGCTGAAGAACGTGCTCGCCGGCGTCGTGAACGGCGTGGCCGCGGTCATCTTCATCCTCGTCGCCGACATCGCCTGGGGACCGGCCGCGCTGATCGCGGCCGGCTCCGTGGTCGGCGCCCAGCTGGCGGCGCGCTACGGCCGGCGCATGTCCGCGCGGGCCCTGCGCGCCGTGATCGTGGCGGTCGGAATCGCCGCGATCGTCCAGCTGGTGACCTAGCCGCTAGAGACCCCTGAAGATCTCCCTCGCCGCGAAGGCGGTGTCCGGGAAGTCGGAGAAGACTCCGTCGATCCCGAGCTTGTAGAAGTTCAGGTACTCGTCCACGGGCCCGCCCGGATAGCCGGTCGGGAACGCGTCGTCGCGGAACGTCCAGGTATGCACCAGCAGCCCGCGCGCGTGCGCCCGCTGGATCAGGTCGGTCGGCGAGAAGATCGCGCCTCCGCCGCCGCCCGCGGTCGGGACGATGTAGACCTTCCACGGCCCGATCCCGTCGGCGTACGTCTTCACCTCGTCGAGGCCGGCGTTCGTGGCGAACCACCCGAACGTGTCGTTCGGGCCCGTGCGCCCGACACGGTCCAGTCGTAGGGCCGGTCGTACGGCGGCGCGTAGGTCGGGTTCCCGCTCGCGTCCGTGTCGTTGGCGTCCATCAGCTGGATCAGCCGCACGTTGGTCATGCGTGTTCAGCTTCTTCAGGCTGCCCTGCTCGAACGACTGGAGGAATACGGGCGAGTTCTTGCTGTTGAGCCCGTTCTTCTTGAGCGTCTTCACGATCGCGCCCTCGAGCGGCAGTCCCTGGCTCTCGTGGAACGTCGGGTGCTTCGTCTCGGGATAGATGCCGATCCGGCGCCCGCGCTTCTTCGACTCCCGCTTGACCAGGTTGATGAGCTCCTGGAACGTCGCGACCTTGAACTTGCCGTCGAACTGAGTCGGCCGGTTCGGGGCGCGTCTGCCGTGCGCCGAGCGTCTTGATCTCGGCGAGCGTGAAGTCCTGCGCCCAGAAGCCCTTGGTCGGCACGCCGTCGAGCGTCCGCGTCGTCTCGCGCGACGCGAACTCCGGGATGGTCGCCCGACGTTGGTCGAGTCGCCGGTCGTGCTCGGGTCCGAGTCGCCCAGGATCGGCTCGTGCCGCGCGATCAGCACGTGGTCCTTCGTCATGACGAGGTCCGGCTCCACGTAGTCCGCGCCGAGCTTGATGGCGAGTTTGTAGGACTGGAGCGTGTGCTCGGGCACGAACCCGCCTGCCCCGCGGTGGCCGATCACGAGCGGCTTGGGCTCGCGGGCGGACTTGTGCCGCTTGTGCTTCTTCGCGTCCGCGAGCGGTGCCATCACCGCCCCCAGCGCAAGGATCGACAGGAGCATGAGGAGCCAGCCGCGAGTTCTCATCTGAGGAACGTAACCGCGCCAAATCGCGCTTGCAACGTTCGCCACGTGCCAGCGGTTCCGACGTTACGGATCCGGCGCCCTGGGAAGCCTTTTCGCATGCACCTTGGTGGGGGGATTTCGAAGCTGTCGCTGTTCGCTGCCCTTACGGGCCTGATCGCGCTGCTCGCCGCCGTTCCCGCGGGCGCGCAGACGCCGCCGGCGGAGCCGCCGCTCGCGAACTCGAGCAACGTGCACGTGCTCGGCCACATCCCGGGCAGCGCGGCCGGAATGAACTTCAAGGGCAACTACGCCTTCGTCAGCGGCTGGGGCGGCATCACCGTCCTCGACATCTCGAAGGCGGACCAGCCGCGCCCCGCGGGCGCGCTGCCGCTCCCCCACTTCGAGAACGAGGACGTTGACCTGTGCGGCAACGTCCTGCTCGTGGTGAACGACCGCGAGGCCAAGGATCTCGGCTCGATCATGTACGTGATCGACATCTCCACGCCGACCCAGCCCGTTGTCGAGGCCGTGCTGCCGCTCGGCCTCACGGGCAGCGGGCGCGGCTCGGGCCACATCGCCAACTTCGTGAAGCCGGACTGCTCGCAGGCGTGGGTGGACGGCGGCGACCACGTCGAGGTGGTCGACCTCACCGATCCGAAGGCCCCGCACTCGCTCGGCAAGTTCGAGAGCGCGGCGTCGATGAGCGACGCCTTCAAGGTCTCGCACGACACGGAGCTCGACAGCACGGGCACGGTCTGGAACGTCGGCGGCGGCGGCGCGGCCGCGTACAAGCTCACGACCAGCCCGCTGAACCCGCAGCTCCTCGCCACCACCGGCGACGCGGGCCGCAACCCCTCGCCGTACAACGACTTCATCCTCCACAACTCGCAGCGGCGCGGTAAGACGCTGCTCGTGACGGAGGAGGACTACATCGACACCGACGAGGTGCCGCCGGGCGGCTGCCGCGGCCAGGGCAAGTTCGAGACCTGGGACACGTCCAACATGAAGAGCGGACAGGTCACGCCGCAGGACACCTGGGAGACCGAGCTGAACGGCATGTTCACCGGCGGCGCGGTCGACTCGAAGGCGCCGGTCACGGTCAACTGCTCGTCGCACTGGTTCGACGCGAAAAACGACGTCGCGGCGGTGGGCTGGTACGAGCAGGGCGTTCGCTTCTTGAGCTACCGGAACCCGACCGACATCCAGCAGGTCGGCTACTACATCCCGGCCAACGGCTCGACCTGGGCGGCGTACTGGTCGCCGACCGACCCGGGCGGCGAGGTCGTGTACACGGCCGACGCGTACCGCGGCGTCGACGTGCTGAAGATCGACGGCGGCGGCGCGACCGGCAAGAAGGTCAAGGCGCCTGTGCGCAGCGAGTGGTTCGGGAGCGGAGTGACCGACAACACGTCCTTCTCCGCATCGTTCGAGTCGCACCCGATCTTCGGGTTCGTCTGCCCGGTGCTGAAGCCGGACGTCGACACGCCGTCGTAGGCCCGGCGCAGCTCAGATCAGGTCGGACCCGCTGAACGCGACGTCGTCGCGCTGCGGAAGCGCGGGCCGCGTGACCTCGACGTCCGAGCGGCTGTCGCCGATCCGGACCTCGACGATCGCGCCGCCGGCCTCGCGCGCCATCTCGCGCGCGGTGCGCTCCGCGCCGCGCACGGCGGCCGCGCTCACGCCGCAGGCGTCGAGGAACCGGCGCATCAGCGGGCCGCGCAGCTCGGCGCGGCTCAGCTCGATGCGCTCCACGCGCGACCGGACGATCGCGGAGCCCTCCTCAGCGGCGATAACGACCGCGGCCGCGTCGTCCGCGATCCTGCGCGAGGTGGACGTGACGCCGTCGATGACCTTCTGGCCGGTGGCGTCCCGGCCGAGCGTGCGGACGATGCGCTCGAGCCCGGCGGCGCCCACGAGCCGGCCGTTCGCCATGCGCGCCTCGGACAGCCCGTCCGTGTAGAAGCAGGCGACCGAGTCGCGAGGGAACGCGAGCGTGGTCTGGCGCTGGCCGGTCGCGGCGCCAACGCCGAGCGGCGGCGCGCCGCCGGCGAGGACGGGCTTGAAGGGCACGCTGGAGACGACGATCGGGGGTGGGTGCCCGGCGCTCGCGTAGGTGAGCGTGCCCGCTCCGGCGTCGTGCACGGCGATCAGCGCGGTGATGAAGTCGCCCTCGAGCTTGCCGGCGAGCACCGAGCCCGCGATCTGCAGGGCCTCCCCGGGCTCCATGCCGGCCTCGACGTACGCGCGCAGCGTGTAGCGCGCGAGCGCCGTACGCGCCAGCGCGTCGCGGCCGTGGCCTGACACGTCGCCGATCACGACGGCCGTCTGGCCGCCGGCGAGCGGGAGCACGTCGTAGAAGTCGCCACCGGCTCCCGGCCCCTCGGCGGGGCGGTAGGCGACCGAGGCGGCGAGCGCGCCCACCAGCGCGGGCACCTCCGGGAGAAGGGCCGCCTGCAGCAGGCCCACGCGGCCGAGCAGCTCGCGCTGCTGGCGGGCGAGGCGGCGGTTGCGAAGGAGCGTCAGCCCGGCGGCGCCGGCGAGCAGGATCGCGAGCGCGACCAGGCCGGCCACCAGGATGCGCAGCGGCGTCGGGACCACGTGGACGATGTCGCGGACGACCCGGAACGGCCGCGGGAGCTTGTCGCGCGGCGGGGTCGTCCGGACCTCGCGCTCGGGGCGCTGCTGCTTCTTGCGCGCCTGGTCGCCGCCGTTGCCACCGGTGCCGTTTGCCGCGGCCGCCCGCGGTCACGGCGGTGGCCGCCGCCGCGCCCGTCGCGACGCGGCGAGCCGGCCGCGCGCCAGCGGCGCCGCGGCGCCTCGCAAGCGTGCGGCGCCTGGCGGCTGTGGCGGCTCTACGCCGGGCGGCCGCCCGAGCGCGCGCGGCACGCCGGGCGCGCGCGGCGGCCCTCTTGCCGGAGCCGCCCGCGGCGTTCGTCGCCTGGCCGGGCGGCGGCCCGGCAGCAGCCGGTGCCTGCTTCTTCGCCTGGCCGGGCGGCTGAGCCCTCGCGGCCTTCCTCGCCTGGCCGGGCGGCGTCTTCGCCTGGGCGAGCCCCGCCGCCTTCGCGGTCTTCTTCGCCTGCCCGGGGGCCGCCTTGGTGGCTGCGCCGTTCGTCGCCGGCGCGGCCTTCTTCGCCTGCCCGGGCGCCGTCTTCGCCTTGGCGGGCCCCGGCGCCTTCGCGGCCTTCTTCGCCTGCCCGGGCGGCGTCTTGTCCGGCTGCTTGCCCGACGCAGGGAACGCGAATAGGGCGCAGAGGATCGCTGCGCTCAGGAGGGCGGAGACCAGGTGCAACCGCGAGAGGGGCGGGGCAACCGTCACCAATTTCCTTATTGGCAAACGGCGAATAAGGCGATGGTAGGTGCGAGTGGCTTCCCTGTCGACCGCCGGGCCGAAATAACCTCATCCGGGTGGAGGATCCGGTGGAGGAGTCAGTGCATAGGACACGCCTCAGCCCGTCGTTGCGCGAGGGCGAGCGCGTCAGGCCGCTCGAGCTCTTCTTCGACCTCGTGTTCGTCCTCGCGATCACTCAGTGCACGGCGCTGATCCTCCACAGCCCGTCTTGGGGGCGACTCGCCGAGGCCGTGCTCGTGCTGGCGCTCCTGTGGTGGGCCTGGACTGGCTACGCCTGGCTCACGAGCGTCGTCGATCCGGAGGAGGGCGCGGTCCGGATCGCGCTGATCGCGGCGATGGGCGCGCTACTGCTTGTGGCCCTGACGGTGCCGGAGGCGTTCGAGGACCTGGGCCTCGAGTTCGCGCTCGCGTACACGGCCGTGCGCGCCGCGCACGTCGTCCTCTTCCTGCTCGCAAGCCGGGACGACCCGGGACTGCATCGCTCGGTGCTGGGCGTGTCGATGGGAACGGCGCTCGGCTGCGCGCTCCTCATCGGTGGCGCTCTACTCGACACGGGACCGCAGGTGGCGCTGTGGACGCTGGCGCTCGCGATCGACATGGGCGAGCCCTACTTCGCGAGCGCGGAGCACTGGCGGCTCGCCCCGGAGCACTTCGCGGAGCGCCATGGCCTGATCGTGATCGTCGCGCTCGGAGAGACGATCGTCGCGCTCGGCGTGGGCGCCGACGTCGGCCTCACTGTCGGCGTCGCGACCGCCGCGGTCCTTGGCATGGTGCTCGTCGCCGAGCTGTGGTGGGTCTACTTCGACGTCGTGGCGATCGCCAACGTGCGCCGGCTCGTGAACGCGACGCCCGGCCAGGAGCAGAACGCGATGGCCCGCGACGTGTACTCGTACCTCCACTTCCCCCTGGTGGCGGGGATCGTCGTGGCGGCGTTCGGGCTGCACGAGACGCTCGCGCACGTGAACGAGCCACTCGACGACGTGGCCGCCTTCGCGCTCCTGGGCGGCGTGGCGATCTACCTGCTCGGACACGTCGCCGTGCGGCTACGCGGCGCGCACACGTGGAACTGGCGGCGGCTCGTGCTGGCCTGTGTGCTGCTCGCGCTCGTGCCGTTTGCCGGGCGAGCTCGACTCGCTGGCGGACCTCGCGGTGGTCACGGCCCTGCTGGCCGGCCTGATCGCGATCGAGACGCGCAGCTACGGCCCGGTCCGCACGCAGGTGCGGCACACGTTCTACGCCGAGGGGCCGGACCGGGTGGACCTTCCCTGAGTCAGCGAGCCCTGGCGGCTCGTTCGAGCACCCGGGCGGGGAACGGCATTTCCGCGGTCCGCCATACCTGGCGCTGATCGAACGGCCAGGCGTAGATCGGGTTGCCCTCGCGCACCAGGTCGAGCAGCCGCGGCTCGCCGAGCTCCTCGGCCGACCATGTGTACAGCGGTTGCAGTCGCGGAACGATCACCGCGTAGTCGAGCATCCGGCCGAGCCGCTGCTCGTCCGCGATGTAGCGATCCACGTCGAGCGCGAGCGGATAGCGGTCCGGCAACACGCGGCGAAGTGACAGGAAGGCCCCGGCCATGCCCAACCGGGGGTCTCCGAGCACTCGGCCGAGCGGAGCGAACCGCCCGAGCGCCAGCCGCGGCGCGCCGGCCAGCGCGTGCGCGTACAGCACTCGCACGAGCGCGACGTTCATGAAGAAGCGCTCCGGTGCGCTCTCCGCTTCGGCGAGGCCCCGGTGCTCGAGGTACCCGGCCACGATGCTCGCGTTGTGCGCCCGGTACCAGTTGCGGCCCGTCGGGGTGGCGGCGAACTCGAGCCAGAGCCGCACCGCCTGCGACGACGGCTCGCCGGCCCGCCCGCCGAGGAGGGCGATCGTCTCGCATCCGTCCCGCAGCAGCCGCTCATTGACGGCCCGCCACCAGACGCTGCCGGGCGGGGACGCGTCGAGCGGCTCGAGCACGCCGCGGCGTGCCTGCCAGCGCATGAACGACAGCGCCGCGCGGCGAAACGGGAGGTGTCGCGGCGCGTCCCCTGTCGGCCCGCGGAACACCCGCGCCATCAGCGCGAGCCGGGAGTCGGGATCGTCGCGCACGGCCGCGACCTGCTCCTCGGCCCAGGCGAGGGCAACGGTCGACGCGCCGGGACGCCCCATCGCCGACGCGCTCAACGCACGATCCGCAGGACTGCGGACAGGCGAGTCCTCTCCATCCGGGACCGATCGTAACCCACGTTCAGCCGATCGGTGGGCCGTTGACCCGTGGCGTGGATAACCCGCCCGGAGTACGTCAGATTCTCGGTCGTCAAGCGCGAGCTGACCGAGCTAGAGCGTCCCCGGAGGCTTTCGTGCCTGGGTGTATTACCGCCTGTCGCAGGTAGCCGGCGACCAGCAGCCCGGCCGAGGCCAGCAGCCCGACGAACCAGCCGTAACTGAGCGAGATCTCGATTCCGGGCTCCGGCTTGCCCAAGATCACCCCGTTGCAGAGGATCAATACGAAGCAGGTCATGCCCACGATCATCGTGACCTCGCCGGGGCTCCAGGACAGCGCGTGCCCACGCATGACGATCCAGCAGAGAATGAACGGAGCCGCGCACGCTGCGAGAAGGATCCAATCGAACACCGCGAAGACCTCCCATGCACTGGCGGCGCTGTTCGGCCCCGTCCCGGACGACTCGATCACTGAATTTGGGCTCCCGCTCGTCGAGTACCAGGGCAGCCAGAGGGACCCGAGAAGGACGAGCGATGCGGCCATGCCCAGGAGCTCGGCCGGCGAGACCTCCGACGGGTCGAGGTAGCGACCGGGCTGCTCGAGCTGGCCACGCAGTCCCGCGCCCAGCCAGGCCAACCCGGCCCCGAAGACGGCCGTGACGATCGCCAGCTGCCATTTCGGGTCCTGGAGGTGGAACTTCGGCTCGGTATCGATCAGCAGCTGGTTGACGATGAGGATGAAGCCGCCGAAGCAGGCGCCCGCCACGAAGCCGCGCGCCGCCGCCTCCCCCCGGTTGCGGTGCTCCAGGCCGACGAGCAGCTGAAGCAGGATCGCCACGGGGATCGCGAGGATGATGTAGGCGATCTCGCTCTCGCCGAGCACCCAGCCGCAGAGCGCGCCGTACGCGGCGGAGGGCACGGTGGCCAGGACGATGCGTAGCGGCCACGACCGCGACGCCCACAGATGCGGCAGGTGCGAGTTCTCGGCCTCTTCCCCGGCACGCTCGATCCGCGGCTCGTCGATCGGGTCCAGGACCGCCGTCCCGGCTCCTCCGCCAGTGCCCTGCCCGGACGCCTCCCCATTCGACGCCTCCATCGGAGCAAACGTACATCCCGTGGTAACCGGTTGCGCCGGTTGCCGAGGCGCCCCGACGTCGCTGTAGGCTGGCCGCGATGGCTGCTGGTGGAACGCATTCGGTCAAGCGGCACCTGCATGTCGGCGCGGACGACTACGACGTCCAGATTCGGCGGTTCATCCCGTACTACGACGAGATGATCACCACGGGCGTCGAGGTGCTCGGGGCGCTGGCGCCGGCTGATGGGCATGTCCTCGACCTCGGTGGTGGCACGGGCGCGCTCTCGTCGGCTGTCCTGGATGGCCTGTCGGGCATCCGCGTCACGGTTCTCGATATCGATCCCGACATGCTCGATGAGGCGCGGCGGCGGCTCGCGCGCTTCGGGGATCGCGTCTCGTTTCGGGAGGGAAGCTTCCTCGACCCGCTGCCGGGCTCGGACGCGGTCGTGGCCAGTCTGGCGTTGCACCACGTCCACGATCTGCGCAGCAAGACCGCCCTCTACCGGGCCATCCGCGACGCGCTTGCACCCGGCGGTGTCCTGCTCAACCTCGACGCGGCCGTGACCGAAGGTCCCCGGCTGAACAGACTCATGTTCGATCGGATGGCGCGTCAGATGGGCGAGCACGGAATCAGCGACGCCGAGGCGCGCGGCCGCTTCGCCGCCTGGGCCGAGGAGGATCGCTACTTCCCGCTTGACACCGAGCTGGGCGCGCTGCGCCAAGCCGGCTTCGACGAGGTCGAGTGCTTCTGGCGACGCGGCCTGTGCGCCGTCACCTGTGCGATGCGCGCACGTTGACGGGCGACGCTCGCGCCGCAGGCGACTCGGAAGTCGGGATAAGACGATGCAGTCGGTACCACGGCGGGACTACGGGCACCGCTGTGACCGGATGGGTCATCGCGCGGCGACCGCGAGCGCCTTGACCCGGGTGGCCCACGCATCCATCCCAAGCTCGCTATAGGTCGCCAGAGCGTCTTCGAGGAGCGCCAAGGCGCGCTCCGAGTCGCCGCTCGCGCCGCGGGCGAGGAGCATCGCCCCGAGGTCGTGCTGGGCATGCGCGAGCCAGGGGCACGCGCCCATCCTCCGCTCGATCTCGATTGCCACGTCGAAGTGGCGCTCCGCATCGTCGAAGCGGCGCAGCGTGGTCGCCAGCACGCCCAGTCCCCGCGCGATCGCGCCGAAGGTGGCCTCGACGGGGGCCTGCGCGTACAGGGACTCGTAAGGAAGGAGCATCGAGTACAGCCTCTCCGCTCCCTCCCGGTCTCCCAGCCGGGCACACGGATCCGCAAGCAGGCTGATCGTGAACAGCCACTCGGCGTCGAGGTATTCGCGGGCCAGATCTCGCGACATCATGAGGCCCAGGGCCGCGCTGGCATCTCGCTCGCGGCCAAGCTCGCCGTAGAGATGCGCAAGCGCGCAGGGAAACCGCGGCAGCGACGGGTACTCGTGCACCGATCGCCGGATGGTGTCCTCGAGCTCAGCGAGCCTGCCCTGCTCGCGGCGCAGCACGAACAGCTCGAGACGGTGAGAGACGGCGGCGTTCCAGCTCTCGGCCCGTTGGCCGACTGCCAGCGTCTCGGCCAGCAGCCGCTCCGCCTCCTCGAAGCGTCCTTCCATGAGCGCGAGCATGGTTTCGCCTGTCCCCACGTGCCAGCGCTGGGCGGGCTGTCGGAGCTCGGCGCCGAGTGCGCGGAGCGCCTCGAGCTCGACGTCGACGCCGGGGCGATCGGCCAGCACCCAGAGGCAGTGCAGACGGTGATCGTGGCCCGCGAACACCCTCTCGTTGTCGCCCGCCTGCTTGCCCAACGCGATGAGTTCGTCCGCCACCTCGACGGCGTCCCCGCTCAGATAGAGCTCCGGTCCCTCGACTGCGATCCAGTGGCCTTCGATCGCGGCGGCGAGCGTCACCGGGTCTCCATTCCGCAGAGCAATGTCCAGCGCCTCCTCCGCCAGAGCAACTCTCCGCTCGCGCGACGGATCGTCGCGCGCCGCCGCCGCGAGCCGGACGAGCAGGCTTACCCGCGTGGGACTGTCTCGCTCGTCGATCGCCGAGAGGGCACGCTCCAACAACGGCACGAGGCCCGCGTCCGCGCTGGCCCGGACCCACGCGAACCTTCCCCCGTAGCCAAGCGCGGCGCGCGCCAGCTGCTGGGCGAGCCCGCCGCGCTCCGCGAGCTCCGCAGCTTCCCGAAACGCTTGCTTCGAAGCCGGCGAATTGCCCGCCCGTGCGTGGGCGTCGCCGAGCGCGAGCAGCAGCTCGCAGCGCGCGAGCTGGTCGTCGGCGAGCGTCAGCGCGATCGCGTACTGGCGCGCCGCCTCCTCGAACGCAAGCTGGATGGCGGCTCTGTCGCCCGCGCGGCGCGGGTACTCGATCGCCTTGTCGCCCACGCCAAGGGGGGCGGCGGCTACGAAGTGCTGCGCGAGCTCGGCGAGATGCGGCTCCGGATCGGATGAGTAGACGGCCTCAAGCGCCTCGCCGGCCTCCCTGTGGAGCTGCATCCGCCGGGCCGCCGTCAACCCGTCGTAGAGCGTGTCCCTGATGAGTGCGTGGCCGAAACGAGCGCGTCCGGGCGCTCCCGGCACGTCGTCGAGCACGCGCTCGGCCATGGCCTCGTTCAGGGCGTCCATCAGCTCGTCCGGCTCGAGCTCGCTCAGCGCCGCCAGGGCGTCCAGGCCGAACTCGCGGCCGATGACGGACGCCGAGAGGAGCAGAGCCTGGCAGCGCGTCGAGAGCCGCGCCACGCGCCGGCCGATCACGGCACGGACCCCCGGCGGGATGCGCATGGGCGCGTCGGCTTCCCCCACGCGGCCCTCCGCGGCGAGCAGGTGCACGACCTCCGCGACGAAGAGCGGGTTCCCCTCCGTCTCGGCGTGGATCGCATCGACGAGGCCTGACCCCGGCTCGATCGCTGTGGACAGTCCGACGTACTCCGCCACGTTCGCCGCGCTGAGGCCGCGGAGTGCGATCTGAGCCGTGTGCGCCTCGCGCACGAGCTCCGCCAATGCGGTTGTCAGCGGATCCCGCAGCGTCGGATCTACATCGCGGTAGGCGCCGACGACGAGCAGGCGGCTGTCTTGCAGCCCGCGGGCGACGTATCGAAGGAGCAAGAGCGACGGTTCGTCAGCTGCGTGCAGGTCGTCGAGCACCACGACGAGCGGGCGGGCCTCGGCGGCCCTTGTGAGGAAGGACCCCACCGCCTCGAAGAGGCGGAAGCGCGCACCCTCCCCCTGGAGTGGCGGCGGCTCCAGGACGTCCGGGAGCCGGTCTCGCAGCTCGGGGATGAGCTGAGCGAGATTCGCCGCCCCGGTGCCGAGTTGCGCTCGCAGCGCGTCGGGCGCCGTATCGCTGATGAGGATGCGGAGCGCCTGGATCCAGGGCCAGTACGCGGGCGCGCCGCCGGCCTCCCAGCATCGGCCGACGAGCACACCGGCCCCTCGGGCCCGAGCCTGCTCCGCCAGCGCATCGGCGAGCCGGCTCTTGCCGATGCCGGGCTCCCCCGCGAGCAGGATCAGGCGGCCCTGGCCGGCGCATGCGTGGTCGAGAGCGGCGACGAGCTCGGCGAGCTCCGCGGCGCGGCCGACAAAGACCCGGCGCGGCGTGTCGGCTGCGCCGTCGGCCGCCGGCGGCCCGTCGGGTACCACCAGGTGTAGCCCGGGATCCTGAGCGAGTATCGCGCGCTCGAGCGTCCGAAGCCGCCCTCCCGGCTCGATTCCCAGCTCCTCGACCAGGATCCTGCGAGCGTCGTGGTAGGCCTGCAGGGCATCCGCCTGCCGGTCGCACCGATAGAGGGCGAGCATCAGCTGGGCGCGGAGGCGCTCCCTGTACGGGTGCTCGCCGATCATGACCTCGAGCTGCTCGACCACCTCGGCGTGGCCGCCGAGCGCGAGCTTCGCCTCGATCAGCTGCTCCAGCGTCGCGACCCGCAGGTCATCCAGGCGAGCGATCTCCGCGAGGGCAAACGGCTCGTAGGCGAGGTCCGCCAGCGTATCCCCGCGCCACAGCGCCAGCGCCTCCTCGAACGCTCGGACGGCCGAGTCGGCGCGGTCGCCGGCAAGTTCGGTGCGGCCCCGGGCGAGGAGCCGCTCGAAGCGATGCGAGTCGAGCTGCTCGAGATCGAGTGCCAGCTCGTAGCCGCGCTCGCGCGTGACGATCGGGCTGGCGCGGCCGCTTCCATCAGAGCCCGCCAGCGCCTTGCGCAGACGCGAGATGTGCATCTGCAGCGTCTTGGCGGCGCCGGCCGGCGCGCGCTCCCCCCAGAGCTCGTCTATGAGCCGGTCTGTTGTGAGCGTCTCGTTCGCGTGGAGCAGCAACAGCGCGAGCAGCGCGCGCGGCTTGCTCCCCGCAAGCGCGAGGCTGCGGCCATCGTCGAGGACCTCGAGTGGGCCGAGGATGCGGAAGTCCATGCGGACGCTGTTACCACCGTGTGGTTGAGCGGTTACCGGTGCGTCGCATGATCGTCTCCGATGTCGCACCCCCACACAAGGAGACAGTGATGAGCCAGGCAATCTCCACCCAGCACCCCGCGGTCGTGCTCCGCTCCCGCTACCAGCAGCTGCGCGCGCTGCTCGCCGTCGCGATGATCGCCGTTGTCGGCCTGACCGCGGCCGTCGTGATCCTCGCGATCCAGAACGACGGCAACACGATCGTTCGTGCAGCCAGTCCGGCGAACGCGCCGAGCGCGAGCGCGATCCGTTCGGACGGCGGCCCCGAGGAGAGCGCCGTCGCCGCCACGCTCGGACCTCAGCAGACAGTGTCCGGCGCCGATGAGAGCCGTATCGCGGCGGCAGTCGGGTCCGGCGAAATCCGGTCGACAGCTGCCTCGGGCCCCGACGAGAGCACCGTGGCCAACGCGATTTCGGGCCGCTAGCCGGCAGCTCGTTCCCGGTGCGAAAAGGCCCGCGCGTGCGGGCCTTTTCTCCGTAGTCCTAACCGCGCGGCGACCTTTAGTCGGGGCGACTGGATTTGAACCAGCGACCGCTCGGCCCCCAGCCGAGTGCGCTACCAGACTGCGCTACGCCCCGTCTGGGCTCACGATAGCGCGGGCCGTCGGCTGTTCGCTATCTGAGCAGCCGGTGAACTTCCACACGTCCGGCGTCTTGGTGTGATGGACACGGCGGGGCGAGCATGGGATGCTCGCCCTCCGATGCTCTCGACAGTTGCAGTGGGCACAGACGGATCCCCGACGGCGTCCGAGGCCGTCAACGCTGCCATCGAAATAGCGCAACGCTTCGACGCGAAGCTCGTTCTGCTGAGTGCGTTCCAGGACGCCAGCGACGCGTCGAGCACCCGGGATCCGGAGCTGCAATGGGCGGTCAACCCGAACGCCCGGGTGCGCGAGATGCTCAGCAGGACCGAGCAGGATCTCCGCAGCCGGAAGATCGAGTGCACGTCGCTGATCGACGAGGGCGATCCGGCCGAGGTGCTCACCCGACTGGCGGAACAGTGCGAGGCGGACCTGCTGGTGATCGGCAACAAGGGCATGCACCGGCGTGTGCTCGGGAGCGTGCCGAACAGCGTCACACACAAGGCGTCCTGCTCGGTGTACGTCGTCAAGACGACTTAGTCGACTACGACGTCCAGGCCTACTGCGTCTGGGCAGGGAAGCGTCCGCCGACCGAAGCTGAGTGGGCGTTCGTCGCGCACACCCGACTCGACGGCGGGGACACGGGATTTCCCTGCGTCCGCGACTCGCAGTGGGCCGGTTCACCCAATGCGGGTGATGCAGGGTCTCCGTCGGGTCGTGAGAGTCGGTTCAACCTTCGAGGGGAGTTTTTGTGCAGCGCGACGTCCTGCCGGTGCCCGACCGGCCGCATGATGGCCCGATCACCTACGACGCGAAGGATCCGGATACTTCCTTCGCGCCGATCGAGCCGCTGCGCCCGCCGGCGGATGCGCCGAACGTGCTGATCGTGCTGCTCGACGACGTGGGCTTCGGCGCCTCGAGCGCCTTCGGAGGGCCGTGCTCGACCCCCGTGGCCGAGCGGCTGGCCGCGAACGGGTTGAAGTACAACCGCTTCCACACGACGGCGCTGTGCTCGCCCACGCGCCAGGCGCTGCTCACAGGACGCAACCACCACTCGGTCGGCATGGGCGGCATCACCGAGATCGCCACATCCGCGCCGGGGTACAACTCGATCCGGCCGAACACCGCGGCGCCGCTGGCCGAGACGCTCAAGCTGAACGGCTACTCGACCGCGCAGTTCGGCAAGTGCCACGAGGTGCCGGTCTGGGAGACGAGCCCGTTGGGCCCGTTCGACGCCTGGCCCAGCGGCGGCGGCGGGTTCGAGCACTTCTACGGCTTCATCGGCGGCGAAACCAACCAGTACGCGCCGGCGCTGTACGAGGGAACGGTTCCGGTCGAGCCGGACCAGACCCCGGAGGAGGGTTACCACCTCACGGAGGACATGACGGACCGAGCGATTGACTGGATCCGCCAGCAGAAGGCGCTGATGCCGGACAAGCCGTTCTTCGCCTATTTCGCGCCCGGCGCCACGCACGCGCCGCACCACGTGCCGCTCGAGTGGTCCGACAAGTACAGGGGCCGCTTCGACACGGGCTGGGACGCGCTCCGCGAGGAGACCTTCGCGCGCCAGAAGGAGCTGGGAGTGATCCCGCCCGAAGCTGAGCTGACCGACCGGCCGGAGGAGATCCCGGCGTGGGAGGACATGCCGGACGACCTCAGGCCGGTGCTCGCGCGTCAGATGGAGGTCTACGCCGGCTTCCTCGAGCACACCGACCATCACGTCGGCCGGCTGATCGACGCGCTCGCGGACCTCGAGGTCCTCGACGACACGCTCATCTATTACATCGTCGGCGACAACGGCGCGTCCGCGGAGGGAACCCCGCAGGGCACGTTCAACGAGACGATTCCGCTCAACGGGGCGGGCGAGATCGAGACGACCGAGTTCATGGCGTCGCGAATCGACCAGTTCGGCACGATCGCCGCCAACAACCACTACGCGGTCGGCTGGGCACACGCTATGGACACGCCCTACCAGTGGACCAAGCAGGTGGCCTCGCATTGGGGCGGCACCCGCAACGGCGCGGTCGTCCACTGGCCGAACGGCTTCACCGCTCGCGGCGAGGTGCGCGCGCAGTTCAGCCACGTGATCGACGTGGCGGCGACGGTGCTCGACGCCGCCGGTCTACCCGCGCCGACGTTCGTCCACGGCGTGCAGCAGATGCCGCTGCACGGCAGAAGCATGGTCCCCACCTTCAACGACCCGGCCGCACCCGAGCACCGGGAGACCCAGTACTTCGAGATGTTCGTCAACCGCGGCGTCTACCACAAGGGCTGGACCGCGGTCACCCGCCACAGCATCCCGTGGCTCACCGCAGAGACCCCGCCAATCGACGCCGATGTCTGGGAGCTCTACGCGCCCGACGACTGGACGCAGTCCCACGACCTGGCGGCGGAGCAGCCCGAGAAGCTCGCCGAGCTCCAGCGCCTGTTCCTGATCGAAGCAGCCCGCTACAACGTGCTGCCGCTCGACGACCGCCGCGCCGAGCGCTTCAACGCCGACCTCGCCGGCCGCCCGCAGCTCATCCGCGGGAAGACGCAGCTCCTCTATGAGGGCATGGGCCGGCTGTCGGAGAACTCGGTCCTCGTCATCAAGAACAAGTCACACGCCATCACGGCGCAGATCGAGGTGCCCGAGGGTGGCGCCGAGGGGGTGATCGTGGCCCAGGGCGGCGCCTACGCCGGGTGGAGCCTCTACCTCCACGAAGGCCGCCCCGCCTACTGCTACAACTTCTTCGGCCTCCAGCGGTTCAAGATCTACGGGGAGCAGCCCGTACCCAAGGGCGAGCATCAGATCCGCATGGAGTTCGCCTACGACGGCGGCGGCCTGGCCAAGGGCGGCGACGTCACGCTGTACGTCGACGGCGACAAGGTCGGCGATGGTCGCGTCGAGCACACCGTGCCCATGCTCTTCTCCGCGGACGAGACTTTGGACCTCGGTCGCGACAGCGCCACCCCCGTCAGCGACGACCACGGGACCGACAACGGCTTCACCGGGCGGGTCCGCTGGGTCCAAATCGACATCGACGAGGCCGCCGAGGACGTGGACCACCTGATCAGCCCGGACGAGCTCCTGCGCGTAGCGATGGCGCGCCAATGACCTAGTAGGGCGGAAGTTAAGAGCGCCCGGACTCTCTCGATCTCTCGACGAGCAGTTCGAACGGCCCCGCGTTGAGCCCGTGATAGCAGTCGTCGTCGACCCACTTAAGCCAAGCATCGCGCGCGGCGACTTCCTCGTCTGCGGCATGGAGGCCCACCGCTGCGAGCAGGTGGGCGGATCTGCCGACCGCAGCGTCATAGCGCTCGCGTGCCCGGTGCTGCTCGGCGAATGCTGCGCCGAGCCGCCGTTCCGCACGGTCATGTTCCTTGCCCACCGTCGCCTCCGTTTCCTCCACGTCGATGGCGCGGGCGTAGAGCGGACCCGCATCGCGGCGGCCACGAACTTTGCGCGCAGCCAACTCGCGTCGAGCGGCGATTGTCCGCCCGACTCGTGGGTTGCCATCGGCGCGGTGCAGCCCGCCTCGCCGCCGTAGCGCACGGTCAGGGGTGCTGTGGGATCTAATACTCGCCATGGTTCGGCCTTCCGATCCCTCTATCGGGTCCGCGCGGAAAGGAAGAGGGTTAGACCCTCCCAGGCGTCAAGCAGATAGCGACGAAGCCACCGGGCCGGTGGGGTAACGTCGTAGAGGCACAACACCGGCCCCGCAGTCAAAACCAGTAACCCCCGCCTCTCGCCTCGTGGCGCTGGTCGCGCCGTTGGTGGCATTCGGGCTTGGGCTGAGCGTTCTGGCCGCAGGACCAGTCGCCTTTGACTGTACTCCGATTGCGGGCCGTTGGTCCTCGGCATCAGCCCGCTCCGTCTGGAGTGGGCCGTACTCCGCTCTATGTTTACTGCCAATGATTTCCGGCTTCGAGGCGTATGGGCATCCGTGGGCGATGAACGCCTCGGACCTTCCGATGCCCGGGGGGACACCATGACTCGCGGTGGAGCCCAGGTCGCTGGACGATCATCGCCCTTCGCGGTCTTTGTGCCGCCGTTCCTGGATCTGTGTCCGCAGCGTGTCCCACCGAGACCGCGCGGCGCCGATGACCTGATCCCACTGGCGACGAACCTCGTCCTCGGCGGGTCGTTCGCCCCGGCGGATGCGGTCGAGCTCATCGCGGACCTCGCGGCCGGCGGCCGCAGAGCCGACCACCACCAGCATGACGGCGAAGAGCGCTGAGATGATGGCGAAGACGGCGCCGATCACTCCGTAGCGGGTCGCGTACGTGCTGAAGAGGTGCGGCACGTACACCGCCGCGCCAACGGAGTACACCGCGAGCAAGGCCGCTCCGACGATGCCGAACGGCACGAGCTCGTGGCGCTCGATCCGCTTGGCGCTGAGCACCCAGGCGCTCCAGATCAGAAAGACCGCCGACAGCGGCACGGCGAGCAGCGCCGCGACGAGGTCGACGTTGCTGCGCCCCAGCGCGACCTGGAGGAGGCCGTTGGCCGCGGCGTACAGCCCCAGCCCGCCGATCCAGAGCAGGCCGTTGAACGTGTTGCGGACGCTCAGCGGGTCGAGCTCCCAGGTCTGCTCGACCAAACGCTGCACGGCGCGGGAGAAGCTCAGGACCGTGACCAGTGAGGAAAAGGAACCCGATGATGCCAAAGCTCGTGCTGGTGCCCGAGGCCGGCGAGAAGACATCTTCGACCGCCTGGGCACCGCCCCCCGTCAGGTCGTAGCGGTCGATGATGCGCTCGGCCGTGCCCTTGCCTCCGAGCTCCGACGAGAAGGCGCTGGCGACGATCGTCAGCGGGATGAGCGCCGTGAGCGCTCCCGAGGCCAGGGCGATCGAGCGGTCGAACCCCGCGAGCTTCTGAAACCGGTTGACGACGCGCAGCACGAACTCCGGCCGCAGCCAGAACGTGAGCGTCCGCACGACGCGCTCGCGATTCACGCGCCGTCGCCGGTCAAGCTCGGGGGACTCGTTACCCGCCATGTCAGAAGAGCCCAGTCGAAGCGGGCGACGGGGATCGAACCCGTACTAAGAGCTTGGAAGGCTCTTGTGCAGCCATTACACCACGCCCGCGGGGCGACCTAGGCTAGCCAAGCCTTGGGGTTCTCGACCAGCATCTGGTCGAGCTGCTCGTCCGTCATCCCGCGCTCCTTCAGCTCCGGAATGACCTGCTCGAACAGGAACGTCATGGACCAGTTCGGGACGGTGGTCTGAGCTGCTCCGCTGCCTCCGGCGTGAAGTAGTCGATCGTGGAGCAGAAGTCCTGCGACAGGAACATGCGGTCCGCGTGGCCCTTCTCGAGCAGGGCGAGCACGGTCGCCTGGCGCTGCTCCGTGGGCAGGAAGACGTCGAGCCCGTAGCGGTCCATGCCGATCCAGCAGCCGGTGTCGAGGAGGCGCTCGATGTAGTCGAGGTCGTCGGTGTCGCCGGTGTGGGCGACCTGGACCTTGGCCGGGTCCACGCCCTCCTCGGCGAAGACCTCCATCTGCCTCAGGCCGGTCCCGCTCTTCGGGTGTGAGTGGGCCATGATCGGTCGGCCGGTCTGCCGCGACGCGCGCGCCGCCGCCCGGTGGACCTTCTCGACGTTCGGCGTCACGCCCGGCTCGTCGGCGGCGCACTTGATGAACGCGGCCTTGATGGCCGTGCCCTGGATGCCCTGCTCGATGTCGTGGACGAACACCTCGGCGAG
This sequence comes from uncultured Thermoleophilaceae bacterium, assembly GCA_963808875.1. Taxonomy (GTDB): domain Bacteria; phylum Actinomycetota; class Thermoleophilia; order Solirubrobacterales; family Thermoleophilaceae; genus JACVRW01. Next base: position 338,127 of record CAWEHM010000007.1, on the reverse strand, counting down.
CTGGTCCTCGTCGCGGTTCATCAGCACCTGCGGCAGGTGGTCGTAGGTGTAGATGCCGGTGGCGAGGACGACGTTCAGGCCGCTCTCGTCGGCCACGCGCTTGCTGAAGGCGGCGTCGCGCTGGAGGAACATGGCGCTCGGCTCGACCACCGTCCGGATGCCGTGCCCCTTGACCGCGCCCGCGTCGCGCATCGCGGCCCCCCACTCGGCGTCCTCGTCATAGAGGTGCGGGAACTGGAAGCGAGTGGCCTCGTCGGTGGTGCGGAAGTGCTCATGGATGAGGGTGCGACCGAGCTCCTCCACGTCGATCGGCCCGTTGACGGTCTCGACTGCGGCCACTTCCTACTCCCTCCGGTCGGATGCGGAGGGAACCTACCCGGTGCTACGCGGGGTGCGGATTCTCGGCGGCCCGGTCGCCGCGAGCGTCCAGGGCCGCGCCGAGCAGAACACCGACCGCGGTGATGACGAGCGCGACGATCAGCCGAATGATCACCGAGGCGTCGGGCCCGTACTTGTAGAGCGCGAACAGGCCGAGGACGAGCGGGAAGGCGACCGGAAGCCAGCGCCACCTGCCCTCCGCGGCATAGCCGAAACCAACGCCGGCGATGAAGAACAGGAGGTAAGCGATGATCCCGCCCACGAGCGGTTAGTTCCCCGCCGGGGCAAAGTCAAATCCTGGGTTGTGAGGCGGGGCAGCCAGGACTCGAACCTGGAATCACCGGTTTTGGAGACCGGGGCGTTGCCAATTCTGCTACTGCCCCCTGTGAGCATCGTAGCGGCGGGATCTGGCGGAATGCATGTCATTTATCTGTCCGACAATGTGTCGAACATACGTTCGTATGCGGACTCTCCGCGAGCGTCGAGAGGTCAACAAGTTGATCGCCCGCGGCGCGAGCGACTACGCCATCGCGGGCATCACCGGCATCCCGCGGGGCACGATCCAGCGTTGGCGAACAAAGCCGCTCCGCGGACCTCAGGCCGAGCGTCGATGGCGGCCGCCGGACGGTGCTTCCTACGCCTACCTGCTCGGCCTCTATCTCGGCGACGGCTGCCTGTCGCAGGGTGGCACGGTCCTGATGGTCGCGTTGGGCGCCCAGTATCCGGGCATCGTGGACAGCGCCGCGCAGGGCGTTCCCCCAACACGGACGGGGGCGCAAACATGAGCGACCGATCGAGCTGACCGAGTGGCAGCTGAAGGTCACCACCGCATATCCCCACGAGCTGCTGCGCGGGCTTATTCACTCGGACGGCTGCCGCACGATGAATCGGTTCAAGACGAAGTTGCCGAGCGGGCGAGTCGCTTCGTACGAGTATCCGCGCTACTTCTTCTCGAACCTCTCCGACGACATCCGCCGCATCTTCTGTGAGCACTGCGAGCGGCTTGGGATTCGGTGGACTCAGTCGAACCCTCGGAATATCTCCGTCTCGCACCGCACGTCGGTTGCCCTGATGGACGAGTTCATCGGGCCGAAGTGCTGAGCCGTACAGTGCGCGCGTGAGCGTTTCGCGCGTGGATGTCGCTGTCGTCGGTGGTGGGATCTGCGGGTTGGCGACGGCTTATGCGCTGCAGCGGCGGGGTGTCGATGTGCGGTTGTTCGAGGCCGCTGCTCCGGGGGCTGGGCAGTCGGCGGGGCGGACGCGGGTGTTTCGGCATGGTCATGACGATGAGCGGCTCGTTCGGAAGGCCGTGCGTGCTCGCGCCGAGTGGGAGCGGCTCGAGGAGGAGCTCGGGGTTCGGCTGCTCGGGCGCGAGGGTGTGCTGATCTGTGGGCCCAATGTGCCGGAGCGGGCGGCCGCGTTCGAGGCGGTGGGGGTGCCGGCGCGGCGACTTGATCGGGATGGGCAGGCTGAGGCGCTGCCCGTCATGTCACCGCCGGAGGACGAGGCGCTTCTCGATGAGCTCGGCGGTTCGATCGACGTTCGGGCCGCGGTGGATGGGCTCGTCGCCGCTCTCGGCGAGCGGGTCGTGCTCGCTCAGGTGTTCGAGCTCGGCGAGCAGGCGGGCGGCGTCCTCCTTCGTACCTCGGAGGGCCTCTGGTCGGCCGACCGCGTGATCGTGTGCGCTGGCGCGCAGGTGCAGTCGCTCAGCGAGCAGCTCGGCCTCGACATCCCGCTGCAGATCGAGCTCCACGCGCGCGCGTCCTTCCGCGTGCGCGAGCCGGGCGCGTCGCTTGCCTGCCTGCAGGACCGCTCGGGCGCGCACGGCGAGGTCGTGTACGCGGCACCGATGCCGGACGGCCGCGAGTACGCGATCGGGCTCGGCACGGAGCACGAGCCGCCTGTCGACGAGGCGCTCGCGCGGCTCCGCACGTATGTCGAGCGCGCCATGCCGGGGCTCGATCCGGAGCCGGTCAGCGTCCGGCTCTGCAAGACGAGCATCCTGCCCTGGGGCGCCGACGCGTTCGCGGTCTGGCGCTCGGGCGCGGTGGACGTCCTCGCCGGCGCCAACCTCTTCAAGTTCGCCCTGCTCGTGGGCGAGCTGCTCGTCGACGGCTCGGCCGAGCTCTCGCCCGAGCGTCAGCTCGGCGGGACCGCGGCGGCATCTGGCCCCGGCCGCTGACCGAGCGCGAACGTCAGCGCCAGGTGCAGTCCGGCGAGCAGCGCGAAGATCACCGCAAGCACGGGTGCGTCGGCGGCAACAGCGCCGCAAGCGTGGCGAGCTCGAGGAAGAACCTGGGCACCTCGTTCGGAGTCACCATCGAAGTGCGGGCGGAGGGACTCGAACCCCCACGGCCTCTCGGCCACGACCACCTAAAAGCTCGCGCGTATGCCAATTTCGCCACGCCCGCCTAACGGCGCTAGAAACGCCGCTACCAGGGTATTGTGACCGCGATGGCCGACACCGTCCTAGTCCATCCGAACCGGGACAAGGCCGAGTCAAAGGCGACTCGGGCCGTCGTGATCCTGCTGCTGGTCACGAGCGCCGCGCTGATCCTGATCGTCACGATCGGCGGCTGGTCCGAGCTCCAGGGCATGGAGATCGTCTCGATCGGCTACGCGATCCTCTACCTCGTGATGGCCTACTTCGTGGGCAAGTGGAACCGGGGCGTGCTCCCGGTGGCGGCGGCCCTGGCAATTCTGTTCGCGGTGGTCGCAGCCGTGGCCGGACCGGCCTGGTTCGACCGCGACAAGGCCGGGTTCAACGACCCGGCCCTCGATCCCTCGATCCTCGGCCTCCTGACGCTGATCCTCGTCCCCGTCCAGCTGCTCCTCACCGCGTTCGCGATGCGCGGCTTCCAGCAGCAGTGGAACACGGAGATCGAGGTCACCCGCGAGGAAGCGGACCGCTACGGCCCGGACGCCCGCGGCGGCGAGCCGCAGCCGGCTTAGCGCTCCGGCGAACCGCGCCTAGGATTACCGCGTTGCCCGCCCGGGTGGCGGAACGGCAGACGCTATCGGCTCAAAACCGATTGCCTGAAAGGGCGTGTGGGTTCGAATCCCACCCCGGGCACTCCCGCCGCGCTGCTTCGGCTGAGCCAAAGCGGGGCATAACGCGTCCGCATGGAGGCTTCTCGTATCGACGCCTTCGCCGAGGCCGAGGCGCTCGTCGACGAGTTCGGGCCACGGCCGCCTGGCAGTGATGCTGAGCGGCGGGCTGCTCAGTATCTTGCGGGGCGGCTCGAGGAGCTTGGGCGGGACGCCCATCTCGAGGGGTTCTCGGTGTGGCCGCACTGGGCCACGGCGTACGCGATCAACGCCGGTGTCGCGGTCGTGGGCGGTGTGCTCGCGGTGTACGCGGCGGCGCTTGGCACCGGCATCGTCCTCATCGCGCTGATCCTCACCTTCCTCGACGCCGCCGGCATCACGCCGACCACGCGGCGGCTGCTCGGCCGGCGGGCGTCGCAGAACGTCGTCTCGTTCGGCGACCGCGAGATGCCGGGCGCGCTTGTCCTCGTCGCCCACTACGACAGCGGTCCGACCCGCTCCCGGCCGCTCTGGCCCATGTTCCTCGCGATGGTGATCCTGCTCGCCATGTGCGTCGCGCGCGTGGCCGGCATGAGCGGCGTCGCGCTCACCCTCGTGCAGTTCCTCGCGACCGTCGTCCTCATCGTCTACGTCGCGCTCATGCTCGACATCGCCCTCTCCCCCGCCTCCCAGGGCGAGAGCGACAACGCGTCCGGAGTCGGCGTCGTCCTCCGCCTCGCGGAGCGCCTGACGGACCTGAACTATTTCGGCGCCCACATCGTCTTCACGGGCGCGCAGAAGGCCAGGGCGCAGGGCATGCGCGCATTCCTCCAGACCCACCGCAAACAGTTCGCGCCCGGCGAGACGATCGTCATCAACATCGACGCCGTTGGCGGCGGCGAGCTCAGGGAGACGAAGAAGGAGGGCCCGCTCCTGACCGTGAGCTCCCACCCGCAGCTCACCGGCAACCTCGACTCCGACCCGTTCGTCAATCGCGAGGCGAGCGATGGCTACGCCGCCGCGTCCGCCGGCCTCCCGTCCGTGACCTTCGCGGGCACGACCGACCGGCTCGAGGAGGACAACCTCGCGGAGGCCGAGGAGACGTGCATGCGGCTGATCGAGGAGATGGACGAGGAGCTCAGTTAGCCCGGACGGCGAACTCGGCGACCCAGTCGAGCGCCTCGGGGTTGGCCAGCGAGTCGCGCGACGCGGCGCTCTCCGGCGCCGCACCCAGCAGGACCTTCTTCACCGGCACCTCGAGCTTCTTGTTCGAGAGCGTGCGCGGCACCTCGGGGATCTGCACCACCCGGTCCGGCAGGTGCCGCGGCGAGCAGTGCTCCCGGATGCGCCGCCGGATCTCGGCGACCACCTCGTCCGTGAGCTGGTCGCGCACCACGACGAACAGGATCATCTCGTCCTCGACGTCCACCACCAGGCTGTCGAGCACCTCCTCGACCCCCTCGACGGCGCTGTAGATCTCGCTCGTGCCCATCCGCACCCCGCCGCGGTTGATCGTCGAGTCGGACCGCCCGTAGATCACCGCCGTGCCGCGGTCGGTGATCTTGATCCAGTCCCCGTGTCGCCAGACGCCGGGGAACATCTCGAAGTAGCTCGACCGGTAGCGCTCGCCGTCCGGGTCGCCCCAGAAGTAGATCGGCATCGACGGCATCGGCCTCGTGATGACGAGCTCGCCCACCTCGTTCACGAGCGGGCGCCCGTCCTCACTCCAGGACTCCACCGACGCGCCCAGACAGCGCGCCTGCAGCTCGCCCGAGTAGACCGGCAGGAGCGGGCAGCCGCCCACGAACGCCGTGCACAGGTCGGTGCCTCCGCTGGTCGAGAAGAGCCACGCGTCGGGGAAGCGCTCGTACACCCAGTCGAAGCCTTCGACAGGCAGCGGCGAGCCGGTCGACCCCACCGCGCGAAGGCCCTCCCAGGGTTCGGGCGTGACCCCCGCCTTCATCGACGCGCCGATGAACCCTGCGCTCGTTCCGAACGTCGTCGCCCGCGCCTCGGCGGCGAACTCCCACAGCCGCGCGGGGTCCGGCTGGCCGTCGTACAACACGATCGTCGCGCCGGCGAGGAGCCCGCCCACCAGGAAGTTCCACATCATCCAGCCGGTGGTGGTGAACCAGAAGAACCGGTCGCCCGGCGAGAGATCGCTGTGGAGCCGCGCCTTCTTCATATGCTCGAGCAGGATCCCGCCCTGCCCCTGGACGATGGCCTTCGGCAGGCCGGTGGTGCCGGACGAATAGAGCACCCACAGCGGGTGGTCGAACGGCACGCGCTCGAAGGTGAGCTCGGCCGGCTCGGCCAGGAGCTCGTGCCACCCGCTCGGCACGGGCACCGTGTGCTCGATGGAGGGGATCGCGCCCACGATCTCCGCCACCCGGCCGCGCCGGTCGAAGTCCTTACCGCCGTACCGGTAGCCGTCCGTCGCGATCAGCACCTTGGGCTCGATCTGCTTGAAGCGGTCCACCACGGTTGGAGTGCCGAACTCCGGCGCGCAGCTCGACCACACCGCGCCGATCGACGCGCACGCGAGGAACGCCACGACCGTCTCGGGCACATTCGGCATGTACGCCGCCACTCGGTCGCCGCGCTCCACCCCCAGGCGCCGGAGGCCGGCCGCGCAGCGCGCCACCTGGTCGGCCAGCTCGTCCCAGGTCATCTCCGCGAGCGGCGAGGACTCCGTGGCGTGCGCGATCGCCGGCTCTCCGGGCTGCGCAGCGCGGAACAGCCGCTCGGCGTAGTTCAGCGACGCGCCCGGGAACCACTCCGCGCCGGGCATCTCGGCGCTGCCCAACACGCTGTCGTAGGAGCCGTCGATCTCGAACCACTCCCACAGGCCGCCCCAGAAGCCGTCGAGGTCCTCGACCGACCACCGCCACAGCTCGTCGTACTCCGAGAAGCCGCGCGCCCGCATGAAGCGGGCCATCTCGCTCGCGTCAGGATCCGACGGCGTCCACAGAAGCTGTCCCTCCGGCATGGGCGGGTGATTCTAGGCGCGCGTTCCGGTCGCGGCGGCGCCTTCGCTCGTCGTCGACGAGCGGCCCGAGCAGAGCGCGGGCGATCAGCGGGGTTACGCCCATGACGAGGAAGACGGCGTTCCACGACACCGCCGACGCGAGCGCGCCCAGCCCCACCGGCACGCCCGCCGCGACCACCCGCATGGCCGTGTTCTGGATCCCCATGGCCTTGCCGGCCTGGCGCCGGCCGGAGATCTCGGCGGCCGCCGTGAACGAGAGGCCGTTCCAGCTCATCGCGGCCACGCCACCCGCCATCAGGAGCGGCACGGCGAGAGGGCCGCCGAGCGACGCCGCCAGGAGCAGCACGCCGGCCACCGTGGCCAGCCGCCGGAACGGCTCGATCCGCTCGTCGCGCAGGTCGGACCAGCGCCCGGCCGAGACACGCGCGAGCGCGGCGCCCACCTGCACGAAGCCGAGCGCGAGCGCGGCGTGCGCGGCCGTCCAGTGCCGCTCGCGGTACAGGTAGAGCACCAGCAGCGACGTGAGCCCGACCTGCCCGATGATCATCAGCGACGAGGCCGCGCTGAGCCGCCAGATGCGCGGATCGCGGGCGGCGTCCGGTGCCGGCGGCGCGGCGGATTCCACTCGCGGCCCCTCGCGCATCCAGACGGCGGCCGCGATCGCTCCAACGAGCATCACCCCGGCGAGCGCGTACAGCGGCGCGTGCACGCCGGCGGCCGAGGCGAGCGGCGGCAGCGTGAACGACGCGATCGCCGCCCCAGCGGGCACCGCCGTCTGACGGATGCCGAGCGCGAGGCCGCGCTCGTCGCGCGGGAACCAGCCGAACACGGCCCGCCCGCTTGCCGCGATGCCGGCCGATCCGAGCATCCCGGAGAGCAGCATCCACACCAGCAGTGCCACGTACCCGTGAGAGCCCGCGGCCGCGAACAGGGCGAGCGACCCGCCGCCGAGACCCACCGCGATGATGGTCCGCTCGCCGCGCGCGTCCGAGGCCATGCCCCACGCGAGCAGCGTGACCACGGTGCCGACCGCGAACGCCGTGAACACGGCGGTGACCTGCACGAGCGTGAGGTCGAACGCGTCCTGGATGGCCGGCGACACCGCCGGGAGCCCGCCCTGCACCGCCGCCAGCGAGGCGGTGGCGAGCGAGCCCACGGCGAGCACCACCCACCGATAGGACGAAGGCTTCACGCCTTCGAATCTAGACGCGCGCCTCTATACGGGCGTGACCGGATTCCGCTTCTCGGGCCAGCTGCGGTCCCGCGACGCGTACGCCGCGAAGCGCTTCACCAGCTCGCGGCGCAGGTCGCCCGGCTGGACGACCGCGTCGATCACGAGCTCCGATGCGAGGTGCAGGATGTCGATCTCCTCGCTGTACTCGGCGCGCAGCTCCTCGGTGCGCCGCGCGCGCTCCTCGTCGTCCTCGATCGCCTGGAGCTGGTTGTAGAAGACGGCGTTGATCGCGGCCTGCGGGCCCATCACGGCGATCTTGGCGTTCGGCAGAGCGATGCACGCGTCCGGGTCGAACGCCGGCCCCGCCATCGCGTACAGCCCGGCGCCGTAGGCCTTGCGCACGATCACGGACAGCTTCGGCACCGTCGCCTCGGACACCGCCGAGATCATCTTCGCGCCCGCGCGGATGATCCCCTGGCGCTCGACCTGGGTGCCGATCATGAAGCCGGGCACGTCGGCGAGGAAGAGCAGCGGCACGTTGAAGGCGTTGCACGTCCAGATGAAGCGAGCGGCCTTGTCGGACGAGTCCACGAACAGCACGCCGCCGCGCTGCTTCGGCTGGTTCGCCACGATCCCGACCACGCGGCCCTCGATCCGGGCGTACCCCACGATCAGCTCCTTGGCCCAGCGCTTGTGCACCTCGAGGAACGAGTCGGCGTCGACGAGCGCGTCGATCAGCCCCTGCATGTCGAACGGCTTGTTCTCGTCCGACGGGATCTCCGGCAGCTCGGCAGCCGGCTCCGCCGGCGGGGCCACCGGAGGCTGATCGCGCCAGTTCGACCCGAAGTAGCCGAGGTACGACTTCGCGAGGTCGATGCCCTCCTCGTCGGACTTCACGAGGAAGTGCCCGCAGCCCGACACGCCGGTGTGCATGCGCGCGCCACCCATCTCCTCGAGCGTGACCTTCTCGCCGATCACCATCTCGGCCATCCGGGGCGAGCCGAGGTACATCGACGCGTTGCCGTCGCGCATGATCACGACGTCGCAGAAGGCCGGGATGTAGGCGCCCCCCGCGGCGCTCGGGCCGAACAGGACGCACACCTGCGGCACGACGCCGGACAGCTTCACCTCGGTGTGGAAGATGCGGCCGGCGCCACGGCGGCCGGGGAACATCTGCACCTGGTCCGTGATCCGGGCGCCCGCGGAGTCCACCAGGTAGATCATCGGCACAAGGTGCTCGAGCGCCTGCTCCTGGATGCGGATGATCTTCTCGACGGTCTTCGGCCCCCAGGAGCCGGCCTTCACGGTCGGGTCGTTCGCCATCAGCGCCACCGGCCTGCCCGCGACGGTCGCCATGCCCGTGACCACGCCGTCGGCGCCGAAGCCCTCCTGCTCCCAGTTCGCGAGTAGAGCGTCCTCGACGAACGAGTCCGGGTCCACGAGCCGTGCCACCCGGTCGCGGACCGGCAGCTTGCCCTGGTCGCGCGACTTCTCGTGATGGCGCTCCGGCCCGCCCCCGCGCGCTCGCTCGAGCGCGTCCTTCAGGTCTGACATGGGCTCGAACGTATCAGCGGGCGGCGCGCAGCTGCGACCGCAGGGCCCGGCGGATCAGCTGCAGGCGTCCCTTGCGCACGGCCAGTCCGATGGCGGCGCCGAGGAGAGCCATCCACATCGGCGCGAGCAGCGTCGTGCCGAACGCGAGCAGGCCGATGCCGAGCCCCGCCTCGAGGCCGATCAGTGTCGCGGCGATGTCGCGCGTCTCCATGCGAGGTCCGTTCTCCCTCACGCCGACCCCTCCTTCCCGCTGCAATAGCCTCCCCAAACACCATGGCACTCGTACTCGTTGAAGACCGTGGGGCGGTTCGGCACGTTGTGCTCAACCGGCCCGAGAAACGAAATGCTCTGAATGGCGACGCGATTCGCGCGCTGGGTGGGGCCGTCGAGGCCGCCGCGGCCGACGACTCGGTCCGGGTCGTGGTCGTGCGCGGCGAGGGACCGCTGTTCTCGTCCGGCATGGACCTGAACGACCTACGCGACCTGGCGGAGAGCCCGGCGAACTTGCGCGAATACCGCCGCCCGATCCTCCAGTGGTGGAACCTGCTGGAGGAGATGCCGAAGCCCACGATCTGCCAGATCCACGGCGCGGCTCTCGGCGGCGCCTTCGAGCTGGCGCTGGCGTGTGACTTCCGCACCATGGCCGAGGACGCCGTGGCCGGGATCATGGAGGTGCGCGTGGGCCTGCTGCCCGACGTGGGCGGCTGCTCGCGGTTGCCGGCCGTGGTCGGCCTCGGCAACGCGAAGGAGCTGATCATGACCGGCAAGGTCATCGACGGCCGCGAGGCGCACCGGATCGGCTTCGCGAACCGGATCGCGCCGGCGGACGAGCTCGACGCGGCAACCGACAAGCTGGCGAACGAGCTGCTCGCCTGCGCGCCGCGTGCGGTCGGGCTGGCGAAGCGGGTGATGGACGCGGCGGCCAAGCCGGCGCTCTCCGTGACGCTCGAGCAGGAGGTGGCGGCGCAGGAGGTGCTGGCGGCCTCGGAGGACTTCGCCGAGGGAGCTCGCGCGTTCTTCGAGAAGCGCGAGCCGGACTTCGCGGGCCGGTAACAAACCCTCGACCACCCTCCGAAAAGGGTCAGACCCCTTTCTGGCCGCAAACCCTCGACCAGCCTCCGAAAAGGGTCAGACCCCTTTCTGAGCCCAGAAATGCGACGGGCCCGGATGCCGTGGTCCGGGCCCGTATCGCGAATGCCGGGGCAGGGTCGGGGGAACCCATATGTGCCGAAAACCGGCCCCGGCGGCTGAGTTTGGGTTATACCCGGACCAAGAAGGTCAAACCCCGTAAGTGGCCGCGATGGCGGTCTCGCGGCGGGCGAACCACAGGACGCCCGCCGAGAGCAGCGTCATCCCGGCCACAGCGGCCCACGCCGTGCCGTAGCCGGACGTGTGCGCCAGCGCGCCGAAGGCGGCCGGGCCGAACGCCGCGCCCGCGTAGATACCGGTCTGGCTCACGCCGCTCGCGCTGCCGGGCGTCTCCCGGTTCGAGTCCACGACGGCGAGGTTGAAGAGGCCGGGCCATCCCCATCCGAGCGTGAACGCCACGAGGGCGCCGAGCACGAACACGGCCTCGGCATGGCTCGACATGAGCGCGAATCCGAGGGAGCCGGCCGCGAGCAGGACCACCACGACCGCGAGCCCGTAGTCGTGCCGCCGGTCCGCGCGGGCGCCGAGCGTCACGCGGGCCGCGAGCGACAGCGCGCTCGCGAGCGCGGCAAGCAGGCCCGCGGTGCCCTCGCCGATGCCCACGTCCACGGCGGACGCGACGAGATACGCGCCGAGCGCGCTCGGCCCGGCGGTGCCGAGCGCGGCGCCGAGCGCCGTGAGAAGCAGCGCACGGGACGGCCGCCGCGACGCCGGCCGGCGCGACACGTGAACGATCTCCCCGCGTGGCAGCGCCAGCCCGACGGCGAGCGGGGCCAGCGCGCACACCGCCAGCGTGACGCGCCACCCGAGCGGCAGCGCCAGCACGGGCAGCGCGAGGCCGCTCACCAGGATCGCCGCCGGGATCCCCGACTGCTTGATCCCGAAGCCGAGCCCCTGGCGGTCGGCCGGGATCTGCTCGGCGACGAACAGGTTGATCGCCGGCTGCGTGACCGCGTTCGCCACGCCGGCCACGGCCAGGAGCACGAAGAGCACCGCCAGCGAAGGCGCGAGCGCCGTCGCTGCGAGCGCGCCGGCCGTGACGAGGATGCAGCGGCGCATTGCGCGCAGCGCGCCGATGTGGTCGGCGAGCCGTCCGCCCCAACCGGCGGCCAGCGCACCCGCCAGGAAGAAGACCGTCACGCCTGCCGCGACCGCCTCCACCCCGGCGTCGAGGTCCTTGTGGATCTGGAGGGCGAGCGCCCCGACCAGGAAGCTCGGGAGCACGCTGGCCGCCCCCGTCGCGACCGAGAGCGCTAGGCGGGGTCCCACTCCACCGGGCCGGCGGTCAGCACATGGCTCCCGAGCGGCCGCCCGAGCACCTCCTGCGCGGCGCGGGCCGCCTCGATCACGCGTCCGAGGTCGATCCCGGTCTCGTAGCCCATCTCATCGAGCATCGACACGAGGTCCTCGGTCGCCACGTTCCCGGTCGCGCCCGGCGGCACCGGGCAGCCGCCCAGCTCGCCGAACGAGCTCTCGAAGCTTCGGACGCCCGAGCGCAGCGCGCCCACCACGTTCGCGAGCCCCTGCCCGCGCGTGTTGTGGAAGTGGCCGGTGAGCTCGACGCCGAGGTCGAGCCCGTCGAAGAATTGCTCGACCTGGACCGGGTTCGCCATGCCGGTCGTGTCGCCGAAGGCGATCTCCTCGCAGCCGGCTGCAACCAGCCGCCGCGCGATCTCGAGCACGCGCTCGCGCGGCACGTCGCCCTCGTACGGGCACCCGAAGGCCACCGAGATGACGCCCTCGCAGCGCAGCCCCTCCTCGCGTGCACGGGCGATCACGCGCTCGAGGCCGCTCAGCGACTCCTCGATCGAGCGGTTCACGTTCTTCCGGTTGTGCGTCTCCGACGCCGAGAGGAACAGGTTCACCTCGTCGAACCGGTCCCGGAGCTCGAGGGCGTTGTCGAGCCCGCGCTCGTTCGGGATGAGCACGGTCACGGCCACGTCGTCCGGGATGTCGGCGCGGCGCAGCACCTCCGCGCCGTCGGCGAGCTGCGGGATCACGTCCGCGCGCACGAAGCTCGTGACCTCGAGGCGCTCCGCGCCCGTGCGGGCGAGCAGCTCCACGAGCCTCACCTTGTCATCGGTCGAGATGACCTCGGGCTCGTTCTGGAAGCCGTCCCGCGGGCCGACCTCGCGGATCCGAACGTGTTCAGGCACGTTCAGATTCTGGCAAGGCCGCCGCTCACGCCGAGCGACTGACCCGTCACGTACGAGGCGTCGTCGGAGGCGAGGAAGGCGATCGCGGCGGCCACCTCGTCCGGGTGGCCGAGCCTGCGCAGGTTGGTCGAGCCGATCATCGTGTCGACGAGCCGCTTGCCGACGTCGCCCAGTTGCTCGGGCGCGGCCATGAGGAGCGGCGTCTCGATCGGGCCAGGGGCGACCGCGTTCGAGGTGATCCCGTAGCGGCCGTTCTCGATGGCGATCGCCTTGGTGAAGCCCAGCACCCCGCCCTTCGCGGCCGAGTACACCGCGGAGCCGCTCGAGCCCACGCGGCCGGCCTCGGACGATACGTTCACGATCCGGCCGCGGCGGCGCTCCTGCATTCCCGGCAGCACGGCGTGGGTGCACGCGATCACGCCGATCAGGTTCACCTCGAGCACGCGCCGCCAGAGCGCCTCGTCGGTGTCGGTGAACCAGTTCCACTCGTCGTAGCCGGCGTTGTTCACGAGGATGTCGATCGGCCCGAGCTCGGCCTCGGCGCCCTCGAACGCCGCCCGCACCGAGTCGGTGGAGCGCACGTCGAGCTCGAAAGCGCCGCCGTCGAGCTCGCCGGCCACGTCGCGAGCGCCGTCCAGGTTCACGTCCGTCACGGCCACGCGCGCGCCCTCCGCGGCGAGCCTGCGGCAGGTGGCCGCCCCGATCCCCGAGGCTCCGCCGGTCACGAGCGCTGTCCGTTCTGCGAGTCGCATCGGGCCGCCGGGCAGACTACCCGCAATGGATTCCGTGGTGCTCCTGTCCGGCGGGACCGGCGGGGCGAAGCTCGCGCGCGGGCTCGCCGACGTGCTGCGACGCCCTGACCGTCGTGGCGAACACCGGCGACGACGTGGACGTGTACGGCGTCCACGTCTCCCCCGACCCCGACCTCGTCACGTACTGGCTGGCCGACGCAGATCGACGAGCGCGGCTGGGGCCTCCGCGGCGACACCTGGCAGGTCATGGACGCGCTCGCCGCGGCCGGCCGGCCGCACTGGTTCCGGCTGGGCGACCGCGACCTGGCCATGTGCCTGATCCGGACGGAGCTGCTGCGCGGCGGCGCCTCGCTGACCGAGGCGCACGCGCGCAGTGGTCGAGGCGCTCGGCGTCGAGGCGCGGGTGCTGCCGATGTCGGACCAGCCGGTGGCGACCTGGGTGACGCGCGCGGCGGCCGCGAGCTTCCGTTCCAGGAGTTCATGATCGTCGAGCGCGCCGAGGGACCGATCGAGCGGGTCGAGCTCAGAGGGATCGAGCGCGCCAGGCCCTCCGACGCGGTGCTCGCAGGCCATCGGCGAGGCCGACGCGATCGTGATCGGCCCGTCGAACCCGGTGATCTCGATCGGCCCGATCCTCGCCCTGCCCGGGATGCGCGAGGCGCTGCGGGGAGCACCGCGCGCCGGTGGTGGCGGTGAGCCCGTTCGTGGGCGGCCGGTCGCTCAAGGGCCCGACCGACGCGTTCTGCGAATGGGCCGGGATCGAGCGCAGCGCGGCCGGCATCGCGCGCGCGTACGAGGACGTGATCGACGCCGTCGTCGCCGACGAGCCGGCCGGCGGTCCGCCGCGAGCTCGTGACCGACACGCTGATGGACACCCAGGAGGCGCGCGCCCGCCTCGCGCGCGAGGTGCTCGACCTCGCCGCGTCGGTGCACGGCACCCGGTAGGCTCGGACCGACCCGTCCGGAACGCCCGTGAAGACGCTCGCGATTCTTCCAGTAAAAAGCTTTGGTGCCGCAAAGCAGCGCCTCGCCGAGTCGCTCGGCGCCGGAGCGCGCGCAGGCCCTGGCGCAGGCCATGTTCTCGGATGTCCTGGGCGCGCTCCGGCACACCGACGGGCTCGACGAGATCGCCGTGATCACGGCCGACCGGGCCGCCGAGTCCGTCGCACGCGGCCAGGGCGTCGTCGTGCTCGCGGACACGGTGCAGGCGGGCCAGTCGCAGGCCGCCCAGATCGGCATCCAGCACGCGCTGGCGCACGGCTTCGACCGAGTTGCTGCTCGTGCCGGGCGACACGCCGCTGTTGCGGCCCGCCGACCTCGCCGGCCTCCTGTCGCGGAGCGCGCCCGGGCGTCTCCGATCGTGCCCGACCGCCACGGCACCGGCACCAACGCGCTCGTGCTCAGCCCGCCGGACGCGATCGAGCCCAGCTTCGGCCCCGACAGCCGGCCCGCCACGTCGCGCTCGCCGAGGAGGCGGGCGTGCCGATCCGGATCGACGAGGTGGCCGCGCTCGCGCTCGACGTGGACACGCCGCGACGACCTCGCGGCGCTGTCGGCCGAGCTGGAGCAGCGCCGCGGCCAGGCCGCAGTCCACCCGCGGCGCCCTCCGTCAGCTCGACCGCACCGGCGCTGGCCCCCGTGCGAGCCTCCGCCTGAGCTCCTTCAGCGTCACCCCGCTCGCGCCGCTCCCGGCGATCCGGCCGGGCGACGACCTCGCCGCGCTGATCGCGGCCGCGGCGCCGGCGATCTCGAGGCGGGCGACGTCGTGGTGGTGGCCCACAAGGTGGTGTCGAAGGCCGAGGGCCGGCTGCGCCGGCTGGAGAGATCGAGCCGGGCGAGCGCGCGCGGCGGCTCGCGGAGGAGCACGGCAAGGACGCGCGGCTCGTGCAGGCGGTGCTCGACGAGTCGGCGGAGGTGCTGCGCGCCGCCGGCGGCACGCTCATCTGCGTCACCCGCCACGGGTTCGTGTGCGCGAACGCCGGGGTCGACCAGTCGAACGCCTCGGAGGAGGCGGACGAGCTGGTGCTGCTCCCGGAGGACCCGACGGCTCGGCCCGGCGGCTGCGCGCCGGCATCGAGGCCGCGCTCGGCGTGCGGCCGGCCGTGGTCGATCGCCGACTCGTTCGGCCGAGCGTGGCGGCTCGGGCAGACCGACGTGGCGATCGGAGCGGCCGGCATCGTGCCGCTCGACCAGTGGATCGGCCGCGCCGACGGCTTCGGCCGCGACCTCCGCGTGACCTCGATCGCGGTGGCCGACTCGATCGCGGCCGCGGCCGACCTCGCCCGCGCGAAGGACTCGCTCGAGCCGGCCGTGCTCGTGCGCGGGCTCGACCGTTTCGTGACGGCCGACGACGGCCCGGGCGCCGCGGCCTGCGGCGCCCGCCCGAGGACGACCTGCTTCGCGGCGTAGCGATGCGCAAGCCGCGGGCGGTGCCCGCGGCGCAGCGACGCTTTCATCCGGCCGCCGTGCCGCTAGCCGACCGGCTCGACCCCGCCCACGCCGCGCTTGCCGGGCGCGATCACGAGGTTGAAGTACGCGAACCCGGCCACGAGCGCGCCGATCACGGGCGCGAGCACGTAGACGAGCAGGAAGGTGTCGGCTCCGCCGAAGTCGCCGGAGACGAGCGCCGGGCCGAAGGCGCGGGCCGGGTTGAAGCTGGCGCCGGTGAGCGGGCCGAACACCATCACGCCCATGCCGAGCGCGCCACCGATCGCGAACGCCGCCCAGTCCTTGGCCGCGCGCGGGTTCACCGCCACGCCGAAGATCACCCACACGAGGAAGAACGTCCCGAGCCCCTCGACCACCATCCCGGGCAGGATCGCTCCGTCGAGCCGCGAGGAGACGGAGGGCGCACCGTAGTTCACGGCCTTCCCCTCATCCAGCAGCAGCGCCTTCGTGAGCAGCGCGCCCGCCACGCCGCCCGCCAGCTGCAGGACGATGTAGATGGCGGAGTCGATCAGGCTGATCTGGCGGAGCGCCGCCATGGCCCCGGTCACCGCGGGGTTGAAGTGCGCGCCGGAGATGACCGCGAGCGTCTGGATCAGGCCGAACAGCAGGAACACGTGCACGAGGCCGACCACCGACCAGTCGATGAACGGATTGGGGTTCTGCTGGCTCGGCACCGTCACGTACAGCGACACGACGGCCGTGACGAAAAAGACGAGCAACAGCGTGCCGATGAACTCGGCGATATAGGCGGCGGGCCCACGGTCCTGCACTTCGGTCACCTCCGTGACAAGTGATCGTTCGCCCCTAGTCTTCGCCGCCGTGCGCAAATTCCTTCCCATTGCGCTGGTGTTCGCATGCCTCATGGGCTGCGGCGGCGGGGACTCGGGGGACACCAGCAAGCCGGGCACGATCGCGCTCGACTTCCAGCCGAACGCGGTCCACGCCGGGATCTACGCCACCGATCTGAAGATCCGAGTGCCCGCGGCGAGCACCGACTCGCTGAAGCTGCTCGCGGCGAACCGGGCCGACATGTCGGTTGTGGACATCCACGACCTCGGTCTCGCGCGCGAGGCGGGCAGCGACATGGTCGGGGTCGGCGCGCTGGTGCAGCGGCCGCTCGCGGCCGTGATCGCGCGCGCCGGAGACATCCGCCGGCCGCGCGACCTGGAGGGAAAGCGGGTGGGCGTCACGGGCCTGCCCTCGGACGAGGCCGTGCTCCACGCCGTGATCGAGAACGACGGCGGGGACTACGACAAGGTGAAGAAGGTCACCATCGGCTTCTCGGCCGTTCCGAGCCTGATCGCCGGGAAGGTCGACGCGGTGGTCGCCTTCTGGAATGCGGAGGGGGTGGCGCTGCGGCAGCGCGGCGTGAAGACGGTCGAGTTCCGCGTGGATGACTACGGCGCGCCGCGCTACCCCGAGCTCGTCCTCGTCGTGAAGCGAAGCACGCTCCAGAAGCGCGGCGAGCTGGTGGACACGATGCTCGAGGCGATCGAGCGCGGCACCTTCAAGGCGCTCCAGAACCGCGACGCGACCGTCAAGAAGCTGGTCGACGCCTCGGGCGCCGACGAGCCGCTCGTGCGCGCGCAGCTCGCGGCGGTGAGCCGCGCCCTGCTGCCGCCGATCAGCCTCGACCACCGGCAGCTCGACGACTGGGCCGCGTTCGAGAAGCAGTTCGGGATCCTGAAAGAGGAGCCCGACGTCGAGCGCACCTTCCGGCTCCGCTAGCGTCGCTCGCATGAACATCTCTGGTGTCGACTTCATCACCGTGCCCACGCAGAACTTCGAGAAGGCCGACGAGTTCTACGGCGACGTGCTGGGCCTCGAGCGCTCGAAGCAGTGGGGCAGCATGCCGGCGCGCGAGTACGAGACGGGCTCCCTGACGATCGCGGTCATGCAATCCGACGCCTTTGGAATCGGTTTCCAGCCGCACTCGCATCCCATCGCGCTGCACGTGGACGACGTCGAGGCCGCGCGCGGCGAGCTGGAGGCGAAGGGCGTCGAGTTCCGGGCGGACACCATGGACAGCGGTGTCTGCCACATGGCCCACTTCCGCGACCCGGACGGCAACGTGCTGATGCTCCACCACCGGTACGCGCCCAAGGACGCGAAGCCAACGGTCTAGAGGAGCGACTCCACGAGCGCGGCCGCCTCGCGCGCCATGCGCGAGCGCGGCACCACTCGGTCGATCCCGGCGGCCTCGGCGCGCCGGCGCACGTCCTGCTCCACGTGCGAGTAGAAGGCCAGCCGCGGGATCTGCGCTCCGGCGGACTGCTCGATGCGGGCGTCGGGGTCGTCAGTGAGGTCGATGACCAGCACGTCGGCCTCGTCCCCCGGTGCGACGGGCTCGTGGCCCGCCGCCCTGAGCGCGCCCTGCAGCTTCGAGCCAAACAGGAGGTCGGGACACAGCAGCCCCACGCGCGCCACGCCGCCTCCTACTGCGCGCGGCGCCGGGCGAACTCCTGGCGCACCGACTCGGGCCGCCCCCACATCTGGACCACTTCGACGCGGCCGGAGCGCACCTCGCGCAGCGCGAGTTCGCCAACGATGCCCTCGGCATCGAGCAGCGCGAGCGTGCCGTGCACGGTCTCGGACGCGGCGGCGTGCCCGAAATTGTGGGCCGAGCGAATCCGCCAGTGCCAGTCGTGCTCCGAGTACGGCATGGCGTTGATCTGGACGAGCAGCGTCGCAGCGTCCGTGTAGCGGTGCTCGTCCGCGATCCGAAGGTCCATCTCCAGATGCGTCCAGTCCGGCGGGAGCGAGTCGAGCGTGGCCTGGAATTCGTCGGCGAGCGCCATCCGGGTGAAGGTTACTTCGCCGGATCCACGCGCATCGCGCGCGCCAGCTGGTCGCCGAGCGCGTGCTCGCGCCCGTTCGCCCTCACGGTCAGCGGGCCGCCGAACGGCTCGCGGCCGACCAGCTCGAGCTCGTCGCCCGGCGCGATGCCGCGCTCGGACAGGTAGCGCAGCATGTCCGGGTTCGAGTCGGACACCCGCGAGAACACCCCGCGCTCGCCCGGCCCCATTTCGGCCAGCGCACGCGTGGGCGGCTCGTCGATCTCGCCGTCGCGCGTGGGAATCGGGTCGCCGTGCGGGTCGTGCGTCGGGTTGCCGAGCTTCGCGGCGATCAGCTCCGACAGCTCCGGCGAGATCGCGTGCTCGAGCTTCTCGGCCTCCTCGTGCACTCGGTCCCAAGGCATGCCGAGCGCCTCGGCGAGATACAGCTCGAGCAGGCGATGGTGGCGCAGCACCTCGAGCGCGACGCGCTCGCCCGCGTGCGTGAGCTGGACGCCGTGGTACGGCTCGCGCGAGGCGAGCCCGAGCGACTCGAGCCGCTTGACCATCGCCGAGGCCGACGCTGGCGACACGCCGAGCCGGTCGGCGAGGGCCGAGGTGGAGACCGGGCCGTCGTCGCGCTGCGCGATCGACCAGATCGCCTTCGCGTAGTCCTGAACCGCGTTCGAGATCTCGACCGGGTCGGTCCGCGCGGTGGCCATCAGACCGACACCAGGAGGCCGGTGAAGTACATGACGACCAGTCCGGTCAGCAGGCCCGAGATCGCCAGCGGGTGCAGCACCCGGCCGGCCCCGTCGCGGATCTGCGGTGCGATCTGGACGATCACCTGAGCGATCGCACCGGCTCCGACTCCGAACATGAGCGCGGCGATGCCCGGCTGGTAGGCCGACGCGCCGATCCACGCTCCCAGCACCGCGGGCGCGCCGGCGATCACCCCGAGCAGCGCCAGGCGTCCGACGCGCGCGGTTCGCTCACGCGCGACGGGCGCGACGATCGCCAGCCCCTCGGTCGTGTTGTGCAGGGCGAAGCCCACGACCAGGGTGGCGCCCAGCGCGAGCGACCCGACGGCGTACGCGGAGCCGATCGCAAGCCCCTCCCCGAGGTTGTGGAGCC
The DNA here is from genome assembly GCA_963808875.1 of uncultured Thermoleophilaceae bacterium. Lineage (GTDB taxonomy): Bacteria > Actinomycetota > Thermoleophilia > Solirubrobacterales > Thermoleophilaceae > JACVRW01. Next base: position 318,592 of record CAWEHM010000007.1, on the reverse strand, counting down.
CGATTCCCACAGCCACCAGGGTTGCCGCCCTGAAGCCCAGACCGGATTTGTCAGTGCTCGGTCGCCGGGCCCTGAGCCACGAATCGACCCACGCAAGCGCGAGGAACGCCGCCGCGGCGCCCAGCCACACGAGCGCGGCCCCTCCGAACACTTGCGCGCTCGTGTTAGCGATGTCGGTGCCCTCGAGCAGCGCCTCGATGCCGAGGAACGCGAGCAGCCCGATCGTGAATGCGAGCAGGAACTTGACCCAGCGCGCGTCGACGCCGCGGAGCCACGGCAGCCACAGCATCCCGATCGCGACCGGAATGATCCCCACGTACAGCCCGATCAGGGCCATCAGCCCGTAGAAGCCGAGGTCGGCGCCGGGCGTCTCGGTCGCCGCGGTGATCGTGTGGTCGATGGTCACCCCGGTGTCCGTGAGCAGCCGGACCTCGTAGTCCTCGCCCTCGATCCACGGGTACTGCACGTCGATCTCCGACCCGCCCAGACGGCCGACGTCGTCGTTCGTCTGCGTGAACGGGGCGAACCCGTCGTTCACGATCACCTGCCGGACGCGCACGCGATCCGGACCGTCGTTCCGCACGTGAAGCTGGATCTCGCCCGTCTTCAGCACGGTGCGCTCGACCGTGAGGCTCTCCTGCGGCACGCCGATCCGGTTGAGCCCCGGCGCGTCGAGCACCACGAACAGCCCGATCGCGACCGCGAGCACCGCGAGCGGCGCCACGCCCGCCAGCCACGGCGGCCGCCTCGACCCGCGCTGGGTGGCCGCCTCCATCAGTCGGTCACCTCGAAGAAGCCCATCCAGCCGAGCTCCGCGAACTCCGAGACGTGGGCGTGGAACATGTACTTGCCGGTGTACGGGAAGCGCAGCTCGAGGATGCCGCGCTCTCCCTGCCCCTGGATCACGGTGTCAGTGAAGTCGCGCGGCTCGAGGCGCGTGCCGGTCGGGTAGTAGTCGAAGAAGTTGGCGTGGATGTGGAACGAGTTCAGGAGGTCGAACTCGAGCGTGTTCACGAGGTAGATGCGCACCAGCTGGTCGCGCCTCACGACGACCGGCCGGTGCAGGTACTCGAAGGCGACCGTGTTGACCGCGTAGACCTCGTTCGCGCGATCGAAGTTCGTGTCGAACCCGTTCATCACCATCACGAGCTCGTCGGCCTCGGGGCGCCCGCCCTTGGGGTCGATGATGAACGCGCCGTAGAGGCCCTTGGCGATATGCGCGGCCAGCGGCATCGAGTGGCAGTGGTAGAGGTGGAGGCCGAACGGGGTCGCGTGGAACTCGTAGGTGGTGGACTCCCCAGGCGCGATGTCGCCGGCGCCGATGCCCGGGATGCCGTCCATCCGCGACGTGTGGATGCCGTGGAAGTGGATCGTGTGCGGGTGCTGCGCGCCGTTGACGAACCTGACGCGGAGCCGCTCGCCCTCCCTGGCGCGAAGCGTGGGTCCGGGCACGCGGCCGTTGTAGGCCCACGCGTCGTAGTGCACGCCCGGCGCCACCTCGATCGTCTTCTCCTCCGCGACCAGCTCCCACTCGCGCACGCCGTTCACGACCCGGCCCTCGTCGAAGTCGCGCAGGATGGACTGCGGGTCGAACCCGTTCGCCCTCGGATCGACCGTGCCGACAGCCCCGGCGTGCAGCGGGTGCTTCATCGCCGCGCCGCCGGCGTGGACGTCGTGGCCGCCGCCGTGCCCGTCCTGGGCGAACGCCGTGCCGACGGCGTGGTGAAGCCCCTGATGCGGCACCACCTCATGGAGCCCAAGAGCCGCGCTCACCCCGGCCGCGCCCCCGAGCAGCCTGCGCCGCGAAAGTTTGCCTTGCCCAAATTTCATGTTTAGTCGCGCCTAAAAGTACACTAGCCTCGTGATTGCCACAAGCGACTACGAGCTGGTCACCGAGTCCGCCGGGCTGGTGGACCGCTCCGACCGCGCGAAGTTCTTCGTGCGCGGCGGCGAGGCGGCGGACTTCCTCCAGGGGCAGGTGTCGAACGACGTCGAGGCGCTGGAGCCCGGGCAGGGTCAGTACGCCACCGTCCTCTCCCACAAGGGCAAGCTCCGCACCGACCTCCGGATCCTGCGAGGCGACGCCTGGTTCTGGCTCGACACCGAGTCGATCGGGCACGCCGTGCTCGAGCACATGCTCCGCACCTACTCGCTCGGCCGCGACGTCCAGTACGAGGACGTGACCGAGAACCGCGCGCTCCTCTCGATCGTCGGCCCCGCCGCGCGCGAGCGGCTCGATGCCGCGCCGCCCCCGGAGGAGCACTCGTTCGTGACGGGCGAGCACGGGATCTACGTCGCGACGCTCCTGGGCGTGGACGTGATCTGCGAGCCGGGCACGACGCTCGGCGTGGCGCCCGTCTCCGAGGAGGTGGCGGAGTGCGTGCGCATCGAGGCCGGCCGCCCGCGCCTCGGCTTCGACATGGACGCGGACACGATGCCGCAGGAGGCCGGCATCAACGAGCGCGCCGTGAGCTTCTCGAAGGGCTGCTACGTGGGCCAGGAGACCGTCGCGCGGCTCCACTACCGGGGCAAGCCGAACCGCCACCTGCGCGGGCTGCGGCTGTCGGAGCCTGCCGAGCGCGGGACCGAGATCACCCTGGGCGAGAAGGTCGTCGGCCGGCTGGCGTCCACGTGCGTCTCCCCGCGCCTCGGCCCGATCGCGCTCGCGCTCGTCCGGCGCGAGGCCGAGCCAGGCGCCACGGTCGAGGTGAGCGGAGCGCCGGCCGAGGTCGTGCCACTACCGTTCGAGCATCGCTGAACCACGCCGACCCGCGAGCCGTCACGGGCTCTCCCCGGACAGCCCGCTGCTCGGACACGGCCCGCAGGGGACCGAGGGCTATGACCCTCAGACGGGTGTGCTTGACCTGCCGGCACCGCCACGCGAGGTCGAGCCGGTCGACCTGCGCGACCTACGCGAGCTCGTGCCCTCCGCCGAGCCCGGCCGCGAGATCGACGACTGGGGCCGGTCGCAGCGCATCTTCGACCTGGTCGAGCCGTTGCTCGACTTCTACTACCGGTACTGGTTCCGCGTGGAGGTCGAGGGAGTCGAGAACGTGCCGTCGGACGGCGGCGCGCTGATCGTGTCGAACCACTCCGGCGCGCTCCCGCCGGACGCGCCGATGATCATGCAGGCGCTCCGCCACGAGCACCCGCAGCCGCGCCCGCTGTACATGCTCGGCGAGAACTGGTTCAAGGGCTACCCGGGCGTGGGACTGCTCGCGAACAAGATCGGGCTCGTGGGGGCCCACCCCGCGAACGCGCAGCGGCTGCTGCGCGACGAGGGGCGGCTCGTGCTCGTCTTCCCCGAGGGCCAGAAGGGCAGCCGCAAGCTGTTCTGGCAGCGCTACCGGCTCCGGCGCTTCGGCCGCGGCGGCTTCGTCCGCACGGCGATGCGGGCCGGCGCGCCGATCGTGCCGACCGCCGTGATCGGCGCCGAGGAGGCCATGCCGATCTTCGCCCACGTGCCACTGCTCCAGCGGCTCACGGGGCTCATCTACTTCCCGATCAACCACGCGTTCCCGCAGTTTGGCCTCGCGGCCGCGGCGATGTACCTGCCCGCCAAGTTCCGGATCCGCTTCCTCGAGCCGATCGACATGTCGATGTACTCGCCCCAGGACGCAGACGACGTCGCCCTCGTCGGCCGCCTCTCAGAGCGCGTCCGGCTGCGCATCCAGGAGGAGCTCGACGACCTCCTACTGGCGCGCAAATCGGTCTGGTTCGGTTAACTTCCCAGCGTGGGGACGAGGGTTCGAGCTTGCGCCGGCATGGCGCTTGCGGTCGTGCTCCTGGCGGGGTGCGGCGGCGAGGACTTCAAGAACGAGGCGCGCGCGCCGCTTCGGCTGGAGCTGAGCGGCGTGATCCAGGACGACGAGGTCACGGTCTCGCCGGCGAAGCTCGGCGCGGGACCCGTCGCGATCACCATCTCGAACCAGACCGACTCGCCTCACTCGATCACGCTCGAGGGCGCCTCCACGGTCGACCGCGCCGGCCCGGTCGCACCCGGTGACACGGCGACGATCCAGAAGACGCTCGAGCCGGGCAGCTACGAGGTGAAGGCGGGCTCGGCGAAGGCGGTCAAGCGCGAGATACGCCCGGCGGTCCTCCAGATCGGGAAGAGCCGCAAGAACTCCAACAACGACGTGCTGCTGCCCTAGAGCTCGAGCTGGTCGTCCGGCGGAGGCACATCGTCCGCCGGCCTGACGATCGCGTCGATCTCCTGCAACAGCCCGCGAACGCGGCCAGACATTCCCTCGACGAACTCGGTGGCCTTGTCGATGTTGGTCTTCGCGCCGGTGAGCTGCTGCTTGATCTTGCGCTCCTCCGTCAGCGCGGCCAGGGCCCGCTCCGCCGCCGCGCTGACCGCGGCGACGTCGACTCCGGCGTCGTCCGAGCGCTTCATCAGCACGCGGGCGCGCGCCAGCCGGTATGCGTATTCGAGGCCGAGCGAGCCCCCATCGGGATCCAGCGCGACGAGCATCTTGTCGCCGTTGTATTCGCGCAGCTGCTGAAGCTTGCCCGGAAGACGGTCGTCCGAGGGGACGATCATCACGGCGAAGTCCGCGCTGCGCTCGGTCAACGCGCTGTCGAGCTCCTTGAGGGCGGTGGGCGCCGAGAGGCTCTTGCGGTCCTTCGCCTCGAGCACGATCCGGCCCCGCGCGGGGCCGTTGCAGGCGTCGATGGCCACGACCACGTCGCCCACCTTGCCGGTGGCCTCCTTCATGTCTCCGACGGCCTCGGCCACGTCGCCCTGCGCCAGGGCGATGCGGTCGACCGCCTCAGCGACGGCCTCCTCGAAGGTGCGGCCCTTCGCGCTGCCGCGGTCGCGCTCGGCCTCGACCTCCTCGAGCTTCTCCTTCTCGAGCCGAAGCGCCTGCAGCTGCTTCTCCAGCTCGCCCATCTGATGGAGCAGCCGCTGCTGGGTCTCGTGCTGGCGCTCCTCCGCGGCCTTCAGCACGCGGATCGTGCCGGCCTTGAAGTCCGCGAGCGGGTTGTTGCCGTCCGCGGCCGAGAACTGCTTCATCAGGTCGTCGCGTGAGCGGGTGAGCTCCTGGTCGACCAGCTCGCGGACCCTGTTCTGCACCGACGCGGTGCTGCCGTCGGAGAAGAGCTTCTCCAGCTCCCGGTTGAGGTGGCCGTTCTCCGGCCCGAGCACCTTGTCGATGCGGTCGTTGAAGAACTCGGCGAACTGGCGCGCGCGGTCCGCGAACTGACCGTTCAGGTCATGCGCCGCCTTCTCGAACTCCGCCTTCACGAACTCGGCGTTCGCGCCGGCCTGCTCGCGGTCGAGCACGCGGGCGCCGATCTCGACCGCGTCGAGCACGGTCCGGACCGGGTCGTCGCCGTGTTCCTCGCGCTCGCGGACCAGGCGGACGGCGCATTCGTCGTCCACCACCAGGCCGTCGATCGCGACCCGGTCGCCCATCACGCGCACGTGCGCCTGCCTGAGTGGAGTTGCAGCTTCCATGTGGAACTGACGAGCGTACGCCGAGGTGCCGACGGAACGGGCGTCAGGTTGCGTAGACGCTTGGCGTATGGCCCGGCTGGTGCGGAACGATCGCGCGCGCGAACCGCTCCGCGGGGCGGCCTTCGATCATGGGCCGGATGTCGTCCATCGTCAGCAGGAGGCGCACGCTGGTGGCGATCTGGAAGTCGGCGGCGTTCCGCTCCTCGCCGCCGATCACGCCGCGCGCGATCAGCTCGTCCACTCGGTCGATCAGGCCGGGCAGCGCGTCCAGATCGCGCCGGACGTTCTCGTCCGTCGCATTGTTCACGCGCCGGGCCACCGCCGCGACCGGTGGCGCCATGCGCGCCGCCAGACCCACAGGGATCCCGGTCTTCGCCCCCTCGAGATAGGTGGCGAGCTCGGAACGGTCGTGCTTCAGAGCGTTCCAGACGATGCGGCGCGGCACCGGCTGAAGGACCTCGTCCCCCCACGCCTCGGCCTCCTCGACCGCGCGCCGGCGCTCGGCGTCGTGCGGGAACAGCGGCGGGGACGGGGCCAGCGAGTCCAACGCCCGGGAGATGGTTCGTCGTGCCCTGGAGCCGCATGCCGTCGAGCTTCATGGCCGGCACCGTGCCCCCCTGGAACCGCATCGCCCTGAGGGCGCCCCGGTGGAGTCCCGGCATCAGGTCGAACCGCCGGTAGTCGATGCCCTTGTGGCCCAGCATCAACTCCGCGGTGAGCGTCGGATGCGATGAAGCCAGGCCGAACAGTCTCGCGCGCATGAGGGCGCAGATCTTTATCGATATTTTAATGCGTGTCTGCAATACTTGTTTGCGTGCAAGCATCGACTTCCACCTCCGTCGACACCGTCGCGCTGGCGCGCGACCTCGGCCTCTTCCTGAAGCGCGTCCTCACCACGAACAACCGTGAGTTCTTCGGCGCTCTCCAGGAGGCGGGAATCTCGTTCACCCAGCTCAAGTGCCTCGGCGTCCTGTCCGAGGCCGGCGCGCCGATGTCCCTCGGCGCGCTCGCCGACGAGCTCGCCCTCTCCCCCGCCGCCATCAGCCGCGCCGTGGACGGCCTCGTCCAGCGCGGCGAGCTGAAGCGCGAGGAGGACCCCGAGGACCGGCGCAGCAAGATCGTGAGCCTCGCGGCGAAGGGCCGGGCGACCTACGACCGGATCATGGCCGTGCGGCTGGCGGGGGTGCGGAGCTTCATCGAGGACCTGGAGCCACAGGAGCGCGAGGCGCTCGGCTCGGCCCTCCACCCCGATCATCGAAAGGCTTTCCCTGTGACAGACCGTATTCGCCTGAACGAGGGCAACCGCCGCTGGTGGACGCTCGCGGCCATGTGCTTCGCCCTCTTCATGATCATGCTCGACAACACGGTCGTGAACGTCGCGCTGCCGTCGATCCAGAAGGACCTCGGCGCGTCGCTCTCGAGCCTCGAGTGGACCGTCAACGCCTACACGCTGACGTTCGCCGTCCTGCTCGTGACGGGCGGCCGGCTCGGCGACATCCTCGGCCGGCGCAAGATGTTCCTGTTCGGCGTGGTGGTCTTCGCGCTCTCCAGCGCGGCCATCGGGCTCGCGCCGGACCAGGGCTGGCTCGTGGCGGGCCGCGCGCTCCAGGGCGTCGGCGCCGCGTTCATGATGCCGGCGACCCTCTCCATCATCACCGTCACGTTCCCGGCCGAGGAGCGCGGCAAGGCGATCGGCACCTGGGCCGGCGTGTCCGCCCTGGCGCTCGCGATCGGGCCGGTCGTGGGCGGCGCGCTCACGGAGTACGTCTCCTGGCGCGCGATCTTCTTCCTGAACCTTCCCGTGGCGGTCGGCGCAGTGGCCGTCACGCTGTTCGCCGCGCACGAGTCGCGCGACGAGAGCACCCGCCACTCGATCGACTGGCCCGGGATCTTCACCATCTCCACCGGCCTCACGGCGCTGGTGCTGGCGCTGATCGAGGGCAACAGCTGGGGCTGGACCTCGCCCGAGATCGTGGCGCTGCTGGCGACCGCCGTGGTCGGGCTCACCGCCTTCGCCGTGATCGAGCGGCGCGTGCAGGAGCCGATGGTGGACTTCACCCTGTTCCGCTCGCAGACGTTCCTCGGCACGAACGCGATCGCGTTCATCGTGTCCTTCGCGATGCTCGCGATGTTCTTCTTCACCGCGCTGTACATGCAGAACATCCTGGGCTACTCGGCCATCGAGGCGGGCGTGCGCTTCCTGCCCTCCACGCTGATGATCGTGGCTGATCGCGCCGCTCGCGGGCAGGCTCACAGACAGGATCGGGCCGCGGCCGCTGCTCGTGACCGGCCTGTCGCTCGTGACCATCGCGCTGTTCCTGCAGACCCGCATCGACCTGCACACCGGCTACGGCCTGCTGCTCCCAGCCTTCATCCTGATGGGCATCGGGATGGCGCTGACCATGTCGCCGATGTCCACCGCCGCGATGAACGCGGTCGCCCCCCAGAAGGCCGGCGTCGCGTCGGGCATCCTGTCGATGAGCCGGATGGTCGGCGGCACGTTCGGCGTGGCCGCGCTCGGCGCCCTGTTCACGCATCTGGCCCGTAACGAGCTGTCCGATTCGCTCGCCGGCACCGGCATTGGCGCGGCCCAGCAGGAGCGGCTCGTGAACGCGCTCGGGACGGCGTCCGACGGCGCGAACCTGCCGCCCGCGGCCGCCGACGCGGCGCACAACGCGTTCATCCACGCGCTCGCCAGCGGCATGTGGCTCTCGGCGGGCGTGGCCGCGCTCGGCGTGGTGTTCGCCATCACGCTGGTCGGGAGGAAGCCGGTGCACCGCCACGACGCCGCGACGCAGCCGGAGGCCGCGGCGGCCGAGGCCATCGAAGCGGCCGAGGCTGCCTAGCCCACACGGTAATCTGCCGCCCCCTATGGCGGTGGATGTCACGAAGGTCTCGGAGATCGACGTCGAGCCCGGCCAGCTGCCGGGTTCGATGGCGGCGTGGGTGATTCGCGAGGAGCGCGAGGGCGAGCCGAAGGACGCCTTCCAGCTCGAGGAGATCGAGGTGCCGGAGCCCGGCGCGTTCGAGGTGATCGTCCGCGTGATGGCCGCGGGCGTGAACTACAACAACGTCTGGGCGGCGCTGGGCGAGCCGGTCGGGGTCTGGCGCTACGGCGACCATCCCGAGTACGGGCACCACATCGGCGGCTCGGACGCCTCGGGCGTCGTCTGGAAGGTCGGCGAGGGCGTGACGCGCTGGAAGCCCGGCGACGAGGTCGTCATCCACTGCAACATCGCCTCCTACGAGGACCCGGAGGTGCACGGGCTCGACCCGCTCGCCGCGCCCAGCCAGAAGATCTGGGGCTACGAGACCACCTGGGGCTCGTTCGCGCAGTTCACGAAGGTGCAGGCCCAGCAGCTTCTGCCGAAGCCGCAGGCGCTCACCTGGGACGAGGCGGCCTCGTACGGGCTCGTCTACTTCACCGCGTACCGGATGCTGATCACGCGCTGCGACATCCAGGCCGGGGACCGCGTGCTGATCTGGGGCGCCGCGGGCGGCCTCGGCGTGTTCGCCACGCAGCTCTGCGCGCTCGCGGGCGCGCACGCGGTCGGCGTTGTCTCGAGCCCGGAGAAGGGCGAGCTCGTGAAGCAGCTCGGCGCGGTGGACTACATCGACCGGGGCGAGTTCAAGGGCATGATGCGCAAGGGCGGCGAGTCACCCGAGGAGGAGAAGGCGCGCTTCAAGGTCTCCCGCGAGTTCTCGAAGCGGGTGAAGGAGCTCCTCGGCGACCAGCCCGACATCGTTTTCGAGCACGTCGGCCAGGCAACCTTCCCCACGTCGGTGTTCACGGTGAAGCCGTTCGGCAAGGTCGTGATCTGCGCCGGGACCACCGGCTACAACCTCGACTTCGACGTGCGCTACCTGTGGATGCGCCAGAAGCAGATCATCGGGTCGCACTTCGCCAACGCGTACGAGTGCAACAAGGCGAACGAGCTGATCGAGTCGGGGCAGATCCGGCCGGTGCTGTGGCGCACGCTCGGCTTCGAGGGCGTGCCGGAGGCGCACCAGCTGATGCTCGAGAACAAGCACCTCGGGAAGATCTCCATCCTCGTCGGCGCGGACGACGAGGGCCAGGGCAAGACGGCCGACGGGCCGGGCGCGATCCGCGCGGAGGTGGGCGCATGATCCAGGTTGAGATTCGGTGGCCGATCAACCCGTTCCGCGGCGACAGGTTCGCCGAGGGCTGGCTCCCGGCCGCGGAGGCGGTGCTCGATTTCGGCGCCACGCAGTGGTCGTTCTGCCGCGCCACTGGACGGGCGGCTCGACTTCATCCAGACCGCGCTGTTCCCCTCGAAGGCGCACTGGGAGCGCTACTGGTACTCCGAGCGCCTCGCAGGAGGCCCGGATCGAGATGGCCGGCTGCTACCAGGTGCCGATCCTCCCGACCTACTGGGACGTGCTCGGCGCCGGCGAGACGGCCACTAGCCCTGCTCGAGCGGCGCCATAGTCAGCCCGGCGTCCTTCAGCCTCTCCCAGTAGTGCTCGGCCGGCTCGCGCGCGCCGGTCCAGACGATCGCGCGGCCGCTGTTGTGGATCGTGTTCGCCATCGCCATGCCGTCGTCGTAGCTCACGCCCGGCAGCGTCGAGGAGAGCGCGAACGCCACGCCCTCGAAGGTGTTGTGGTTGTCGTTCAGGACGATCACGCGCCAGTTGTCGTCCAGCCCGCTCCCCGGGCCGCCGGTGCGCGGCAGCTCGATCGTCCCGGTGTCGGTCACGTCTCGGCCTTCTTGCGCCAGTAGCGCTCGAGGCCCATGTAGAGCTGGTTCGGCGGGGCCGCCTGCTCGAAGCACTCCACCGTCGCGATGTCGGTCGCATCCATGAGCTGGTCCTCGAGGCGCGCGATGAAGATCTCCTCGTCCTTCATGCGCGCGCGCTCCGCGGAGTCCACCAGCGACAGCCGCATCCGGTGCAGGTGCTCGGCCACCTCGGTCACCTGGCCGAAGTGCGTTAGGCCGAGCGTCTGGGGATTCCAGCACGCGATCGTGTGGAGCGAGTCGAGCCACGCCTCGACGTCGATGTCGGGCGGCGGTGTGGGCGCCACGACGAAGGGATACGGCGGGATCCGCACGCCGGCCACGTCGCCCACGTAGGCGTCGCCCGACTCCTCGTGGAGGTACGAGACGTGGTGGCTGGCGTGGCCGGGCGTGTACGCGACCCTGAAGCCCTCGACCGTCTCGCCTCCGCGGAGCGCCGTGATGCGCTCCTCCGGCACCGGCGCGACCTCGCCCCACAGCTCCCACATCGCGTCCCCGTACAGGCGGCCGGCGCTCTTCAGGAGCTTCGAGGGGTCGATCAGGTGCGGCGCGCCCAGCTCGTGGACGTACACCTTCAGGTTCGGGTAGCGCCGGCACAGCACCCCGGTGGCGCCGGCGTGGTCAAGGTGGATGTGGGTCAGGAGCAGCGCCCGGGGCTCGACCGGCCCCAGGCGGTCGATCAGCGTCTCGACGCAGGAGGCGGGCCCCGGATCGACGATCATCCCCTCGATCTCATAGGCACAGATCACCCGGTCACGGCCCAGGTGAAGCACGTCGATCGGGCGGCTCACAGAGTGCCGGACCATACAATCCCCTCCGTGGAAGAGCACCGGCTCCCCGAGCCCGACCGACCCTGGGTCATGCGCACCTACGCGGGCCACAGCACCGCGAAGGAGTCGAACGAGCTGTACCGGACCAACCTGGCGAAGGGCCAGACGGGCCTGTCCGTGGCGTTCGACCTGCCCACGCAGACGGGCTACGACCCCGACGACGAGCTGTCGCGGGGCGAGGTGGGCAAGGTCGGGGTCTCGATCGCCCACAAGGGCGACATGCACACGCTGCTCGACGGCATCCCGCTCGACGAGATGAACACGTCGATGACGATCAACGCCACTGCCGCGTGGCTGCTCGCGCTCTACATGACGGTGGCGGAGGAGAACGGCGTGGCCCGCCACTCGCTCCAGGGCACGACGCAGAACGACATCATCAAGGAGTTCCTCTCACGCGGCACGTACGCGTTCCCGCCCGAGCCGTCCATGCGGCTGATCGCGGACATGATCGCGTTCACCGTCGACGAGGTGCCGCGCTGGAACCCGATCAACATCTGCTCGTACCACCTCCAGGAGGCGGGCGCGACGCCCGTGCAGGAGATCGCGTACTCGCTCTCGGCGGCCCAGGCCGTGCTCGACCGGGTCCGGGCGCGCGTGTCCGAGGAGACCTTCCCGCGCGTCTTCGGCCGCATGTCCTTCTTCGTGAACGCGGGCATCCGCTTCGTCGAGGAGCACGCAAAGCTGCGCGCGATGGGCCGGCTGTGGGAGGAGCTCGGGCGGCAGCGTTACGGGGTCGACGACGAGCGGATGCTGCGCTTCCGCTACGGCGTGCAGGTGAACTCGCTCGGGCTGACCGAGTCGCAGCCCGAGAACAACATCATCCGGATCGTGCTGGAGGCGCTGGCCGTGACGATGGGCCGCGACGCGCGCGCCCGGGCGCTCCAGCTCCCCGCCTGGAACGAGGCGCTCGGCCTGCCGCGGCCGTGGGACCAGCAGTGGTCGCTCAGGATCCAGCAGATCCTCGCCTACGAGACCGACGTGCTCGAGTACCCCGACATCTTCGAGGGCTCGAAGGTGATGGACGGCCTGGTGGACGAGCTCGTTCATGGCGCGCGCGAGGAGATGCAGGTCGTGGCCGAGCAGGGCGGCGCGGTGGCGGCGGTGCCGTACATGAAGACGCAGCTCGTGGAGTCGCACCGCGAGCGGATGCGCCGGATCGAGGCCGGCGAGCAGAGGGTGATCGGGCAGAACGTCTACACCGAGGCCGAGCCCTCTCCGCTCCAGGAGGGCGAGGACGGCGGCATCCTGCAGGTGGACGCGGCCGTCGAGCAGTCGGCGATCGGGGCCGTGCAGGAGTGGCGCAAGGGCCGCGACGCGGCGGCCGCGGACGCGGCGATGGACGCGCTGCGGGAGGCCGCGGCGGATCCGGACCGGAACATCATGGAGTCGACCCTGGCGGCCGCCCGCGCGGGCGTGACGACCGGCGAGTGGGCCGGGGCGCTGCGCGACGTGTTCGGCGAGTACCGGGCTCCGACCGGGGTGGGCGACGCCGCGGCGGCCGCGTCCGACGACGCGCTGCGCGCGCTGCGCGACCGCGTGGACGAGGTGTCCGAGGCGCTCGGGCGGCGGATCAAGATCCTGGTCGGCAAGCCGGGTCTCGACGGGCATTCGAACGGAGCCGAGCAGATCGCGGTGCGTGCCCGCGACGCCGGCATGGACGTGGTGTACGAGGGCATCCGGCTCACCCCCGCCCGCATCGCCCGCACGGCGGTGGACGAAGGAGTGCACGTGGTGGGCCTGTCGATCCTGTCCGGCTCACACGCGGAGCTGATCCCGAGCGTGCTGGCGGAGCTGCGCGAGGCCGGCGCGGCCGACGTGCCGGTCGTGGTGGGCGGCATCATCCCGCCCGCCGACGAGGTGGCCCTGCTCGACGCCGGCGTGGCGCGCGTCTACACGCCGAAGGACTTCGAGGTCACCCGGATCATGGGCGACATCGTCTCGCTCGTGGCCGAGCGCAACGGAGTAGTTGCCGTCTCCTGACCCAGCAGAGCTGGGACGCAGGCTGCGCGAGGGCGATCGCTCCGCGGCGCCCGCCGCGCTGAACGTGATCGAAAACCGCGCGGATCGCGACGCCACGCGCGCGCTGCTCGCCGAGGTCTCCCCCGCCGCGCTGGGCCGCGAGCCCGCGGCGCACGTGATCGGGATCACCGGGCCACCCGGTGCGGGCAAGTCGACGCTCCTGTCGGCGCTCGTGAGCGAGTGGCGGCGGCGCGGGCGCACCGTGGCCGTGCTCGCGGTCGACCCGTCCTCGAAGCGGTCGGGCGGCTCGCTGCTCGGCGACCGGGCGCGGATAGACCACGACCCGCGCGACGACGGCGTCCTGATCCGCTCGACGGCCGCCGGCGGGCGGCTCGGGGGCCTGGCCGCCGCCACCCGCGAGGCCGCCGAGGCGCTCGCGCCGGCATTCGACGCGGTTGTGATCGAGACCGTCGGCGTGGGACAGTCCGAGACCGACGTGGAGGACGTGTGCGACACGGTCGCGGTGGTGGTCCAGCCGGCCTCCGGCGACGTGCTGCAGTTCCTGAAGGCCGGGATCATGGAGGTGCCCGACCTCCTCGTGGTGACGAAGGCCGATCTCGGCGATGTGGCCACGCGCTCGCGGCGCGACCTCGGCCAGGCGCTGAAGGCGGTCGGCTCGTCCGACGTGCCGGTCCTGGCGGTGTCGTCGCTGACCCCGCCCAGCGGGATCGAGGAGCTGGCCGATGCGCTGGACGAGCACCGCGAGCGTTCGGATCTCTCCGCACGGCGCGTCCGCGCCCGCCGCGGCGCGGCCCTGCGCGAGTTCACGGCCGAGCACGGCGAGCGCGCGCTGCGCGATCTGGGCGGCCGCCGAGCGGCGGAGCGGCTCCTCGCGGAGCAGGACGAGGGCGCGAGCGTGACGGACCTGCTCGCGGCGCTCGAGGAGGCGCGTTGACGGAGCGCTGCCGGATCGGCATCGCGGAGGCCGCGCGTTGAGGCGCATCCTGCTCGACATCGCCATCCTCGCCGCTGTGTTCGGCGTCGCGGTCGGCGTCGCGGAGCTCGCCGGGGCGGCGAACCTCGGCGTCTCCTTCGGGATCGGTCAGGTCTGCTTCGCGCTGGCCCTGATCGTGCTGCTCACTCGAGAGTGATCTCGCCGCGCTGGAGCGCGAGCACCACCGCGTGGAGGCGCGTGCGGGCGTGGAGCTTCGTCACCGAGTTCCGCACATGCGCGCGCACGGTCTCGCCCGACACGGACAGCTGCCGGGCCACCTCCTCGCCGGTGTAGCCACGTGCCAGGAGGGTCAGAACCTCCTGTTCGCGCGCCGTTAGGCCGCGCCGCCGGCGCGTCGTCGCTTCCATGCTTAACAAGAATCCGATGTCGGACAGCGGATCCGCCATCGGTCGTTCGTACCGTCGGGGGACTACCCGGTGCTCCTACGATCGGAGGATGGGCCCCTGCGGCTGGGTTCGGTCATTACCACGAACGGGGGATCGAGCGGCCATCCGCAAATCCCGATCCGCTCAGTGGGATGGCGGAGGCACTCTGGAGGGAATACAGGGCGACGGGCGACGTCGGGCTGCGCAACCGGCTCGTGCTCACCTACGTGCCGCTGGTCAAGCACATCGTCTACAAGAAGATCCGCGAGCTGCCGCCCTCGTGCGAGGTCGACGACCTGATCTCGTGCGGCATCGAGACACTCATCGGCGCGATCGACCGCTGGGACCCGGAGAAGGGCGCGGGCCTGGAGCCCTTCCTATGGACGCGCATTCACGGAGCGGTCCTCGACGAGCTGCGGCGCCGCGACTGGGCGCCGCGCTCGCTGCGCCGCGTCGAGCGGGACATGCTGAAGGCGCAGGAGACGTTCACCGGCGCGCACGGGCGGCCGCCGACACGCGCGGAGCTGGCGAGCATGATGAACATGACGCCCGCCGAGCTGGTGGAGAAGGAGTGCGAGATCCGCAGGTCGGACCTCACCTCGCTGTCGTCGCTGGCCGTGACCGACGGTGAGTCCGCCATCGAGCTGATCGAGACGCTCGAGTCGGACGACCCGCACGGCGACCCGGAGCAGCGGTTCGTGCGCGAGGAGGCCCGTGCGATGTTCCGCCGGGCGTTCGAGCGGCTCTCGTGGCGAGAGCGCGAGGTGGCGGTGCTCCTGTACGTGCAGAACCTCACCCTGCGCGAGATCGGCGAGGTGCTCGAGGTATCCGAGAGCCGCGTGTCGCAGATCCACTCGCAGCTCAAGAAGCGGATCCGCGAGCGGCTGACGCAGGACACCGCGCTGTTCGGCGGAGTGGCCTAGCTACTCGAGCTTCACCCGGACGGAACTAGCTCAGGGACTCGACGAGCCAGCGCTTTCCCTGCCGGCGGAGCTCGAGCGTGTCGGTGAGGCGCGCCTGCCCCTCGGCCGTCGTGGCGACCTTGACGGTGGCGCGGTTCCCCTGCACGTCGATGCCGCGGATCTCGATGGCCGGGTTCCGCACGCCCTCGGCGGCGGCGGTCATCTGCTTCGCGCACTCGGAGCCGCCGGCGCGTGTCCGGGCCGCGGCGGTGAAGAGCTTGTCGCACACCTGGTCGAAGTCCCTGTCGGCGATCGCGCGCCCGAGCCGGTCCACCGTCGCGGCGATCTCCTTGGGCACGCCGGACACGGGCTGGGGCTCGCTATCACCCCCGATCGAGCAGCCCACGGGGGCGAGGAAGGCCACTACGGCCATAATGGAGACATGGAGGGATCGGCACAGGAGTCGCTGGGCACGCAGTCGAGCTGGCTGCGGTGCTACCGCTGCTGGTCGCAGAACCTCGAGGTGCAGCTTCATTACGAGGGCATCTTGAAGGTCGACGCCGACACAGGCGAGGCGATCGACCCCGTGGAGGAGGTCCAGGAGGCTGTTGTGCAGTGCCTCGACTGCCTGCACGACCAGCCGCACCTGTCGCTCACCTTCTACGACGAGGACGGCCGGCGCATCTCGCGGATCGAGCCCGTCGAGGACCGCTGGGAGCGGATGGTCACCGGCACGCCGTGGGTCGCCTCATGCACCGTGACGGTCGACGCGGACCAGGTGGAGTCCTGTTCCGGCCCCGACGCGGCCGAGTCGCTCGCCTTCGCGGCGTTCGGCGATTACGGGACGCGCGAGTTCTTCACCCACGTGCGCTTCCACAAGCACGAGGAGGACCGGATCGTCATCCACATGCTGGTGGAGCTGTACGCGCGCTCGTCGGAGGAGGCCACCGACGTCATGTCGGACGCCGCCCGCGGCGAGCTCACGATCACCTCACTGGCCGAGGAGTCCCGCCCGCCCGCGTCGAGCCACGGCGAGATGCACTAGGCGCCGAGCGCCACCACGCCACGCGCGGCAAGAGCATCGATCTCCTCGCTCGATTGACCGAGCTCGGCCAGCACATCGGCCGTGTGCTGACCGAGCAGCGGCGGCGGGCTCGCCTCGGGGCGAGTGACGCCCCAGAGCGGCGACGCCACGAGCTCCAGTGTGCCGGCGGTGGGGTGATCGACGGTGTGGGTGGCCGGTCGGCCTGCCGCGGCCGCCGCGGCGAGCGCGTCCGGGACCGAGCGGACCTTGCCGGCCGGGACTCCTGCAGCGTCGAGCTCGGTGAGCCAGTCCTCGGCCGGACGGTCGCGGAACCGCTGTTGGAGCAGCGGAACGAGCTCTCCTCGGTGCTCGACGCGCCCGGCGTTCGTGGCGAAACGGTCCTCGGCGCAGAGCGCCTCGAGGCCCAGCACGGAGCACATCGCACGGAAGAGGCCGTCGTTGGCCGCGGCCACCGCGATCCGGCCGGACGCGGTCTCGAAGTCCTGGTAAGGCACGATGTTCGGGTGCGCGTTTCCATGCCGCTCCGGCTCCCGTCCCGTGACCAGCGCGTTCTGGGCCACGTTCACGAGCCCCGCGAGGCCGCTGTCGAGCAGCGGCACCTCGATCCGGGCGCCCTCTCCTCCGTGCAGCGCTCCCAGCACGGCAGCGGCCGCGTGGAGGCCGGTGAGCACGTCCACGAGCGCGACGCCCACCTTGTAGGGCGGCCCCTCCTCGGGCCCGGTGATCGACATGAGGCCGGTCTCCGCCTGCGCCACGAAGTCGTAGCCGGGACGGCCCGGCGGAGTGCGCTCGGAGCCAAAGCCGGTGATCGAGCAGTAGACGACGCGCGCGTTCCGCTCGCGCACCTCGTCGTAGCCCACGCCGAGCCGGTCCGCCCCTCCCACCTTGAAGTTCTCGATCACGATGTCCGCGCGGGCGCACAGCTCGAGCGCGAGCGCGCGTCCCTCCTCGTGCGAGAGGTCGATCGCGCAGCTGCGCTTGTTGCGGTTGACGGACAGGTAGTAGGCGGCCTCCCCACCCGCGAACGGCGGGCCCCAGGAGCGTGTCTCGTCCCCGCCCTCGGGCCGCTCGACCTTGACCACGTCCGCCCCGAGGTCGGCGAGCACCATCGTGCAGTACGGACCGGCGAGCACGCGCGACAGGTCGGCGACCCGGACGCCCTCGAGCGGAGCGCTGTGCGGGGAGGCGGTTCCCGATGACGACTCCATCGAGCGGCATCCTGACAGGGGCGCGGGCGGCCGTGGCTGCGCTCGAGGACGCCGGCGTGTCCGTGGCCTTCGGCCTCCCCGGCGTGCACAACCTGGCCCTGTGGCGCGAGCTGAACGGCTCGCCGATCCGCCTCGTGGGCGTGCGGCACGAGCAGACGGCGGCCTACGCGGCCGACGGATACACGCGGGCGAGCGGCCGGCTCGGCGTGGCGCTCACGACCACGGGGCCGGGCGCGGCGAACACTCTTGCGGCGGTCGGCGAGGCCTGGGCATCGCGCCAGCCTGTCCTCGTGATCGCAACGGACATCCCCTCGACCGCCCGCCGTCCCGGCGTGTGGCGCGGCGTGCTCCACGAGGCCACCGACCAGGCCGCGATGTTCATGCCGGTCGTGAAGGAGGCGATCCGCGTGCATTCGGCCGAGGACATCGGCCCGGCGGTGACCCGAGCCATCGAGACGGCGCTGGCCCCGCCCTCCCGGCCGGTGTACGTGGAGATCCCGACCGACCTGCTGAACGCGGAGGCGACGGGGTCAGACCCCTCTACCGAACCCTCGACCACCCTCGGAAAGGGGTCAGACCCTTTTCCGAGGGTCGACCCCGATCAGCTCGATCGCGCGCTCGCGCTGCTCGAGCGTGCACGCAGGCCGCTCATCTGGGCCGGCGGCGGCGCGCTTCAGTCGGGGGCCGGCGAGGCGGTAGCGCGGCTGGCGGAGCGGCTCGTGGCGCCGGTGATCCTCACGTTCTCCGCGAAGGGGCTCGTGCCGCCGGGTCATCCGTGCCTCGTGGAGTCGTCGCCGCACGTGCCCGAGGCGGGCGAGCTGTGGGACGAGGCCGACGTGGTGGTCGCGATCGGCAGCGACCTCGACGGGATGATGACCCAGGGCTGGAAGCAGCCCCAGCCGGCGCATCTGGTGGCGATCAACGTCGATCCGCGCGACGCCTCGAAGAACTACCGGCCGGACGTCCTGGTGGAGGCGGACGCGGCGAAGGCAGCCGCAGCCCTCGCCGAGCGGCTCTCGGACCGCGGCGGGCTCGACTCGCTCCAGCGCCGGGTCCGCGACCTGAACCGCGCGGTGCGCGAGCGGCTCGCGAGCGAGGACCCGGAGGCGGTGGCGTTCCTCGACACGCTGGAGGCCGCGCTACCCGACGACGCGGTCGTGGTGTGCGACATGTGCATCCCCGGCTACTGGCTCGGTGGCTTCCACCGCACACCGGCGCCGCGCAAGCTCACCTATCCGCTCGGGTGGGGCACGCTCGGCTGCGCGTTCCCGCAGGGGCTCGGGGCGGCGCTGGCCGGAAGCGGGCCGGCGGTGAGCATCTCGGGAGACGGCGGCTTCCTGTACGCAGTGGGCGAGCTGGCAGCGGCGAAGCAGGAGAACATCCCGCTCACGGCGGTGATCGTGGACGACGGCGGCTACGGGATGATCCGGTACGACCAGGACCTGCACGGCGATCCGCGCGAGGGCGTGGACCTGGCGAACCCCGACTTCGTGGCGCTCGCCGCCGCGTTCGGCGTCCGCGCGGACAGCGTGGACGGCCTCGGCGAGCAGTTCGGAATCGCCCTCAAGGGACACGTGGCGCTGAAGGAGCCGACACTGCTCGTGGCCCGCGCCGCCCTCGGGCCGCCGCCGAACGTGTCCCCGCGCTGGTACCGGCGGTGACCGCCGAGGAGCCCGCGCCTCACGAGGGCAAGCGCGAGCGGACCTGGCGTGGCCGGGCTCCGCGCAGGCTCGCTCGCCGCGCGAGTGAGCGGATTCCGCCGCGGGCGGAGCTCATCGAGCAGGCGGCGGAGGCGTCGCGGACGGGCATTCGCACGCGGCGAGAGCGGGTCATCGCCACCGCGCGCCCGATACTTCAGGCGTCCGTTGCCGCATCCCTCGCGTGGCTGTTCGCCACCGAGATCGTCGGGCATACCGCGCCCTTCTTCGCGCCGATCTCCGCGGTGATCACGCTCGGCCTCACCGTCGGGCAGCGGCGCAGGCGGGCGGTCGAGCTCGCGATCGGCGTGTCGGTCGGCATCTTCATCGCGGACCTGCTCGTCAGGGCGATCGGCACAGGCACCTGGCAGGTGGGCGTCGTGACCGGGCTCGCCATGCTCGCCGCCACGCTGGTGGGCGGTGGCACGCTGCTCGCGTCGCAGGCGGGCGCGTCGGCCGTGCTGGTGGCCACGCTCCAGCCTCCCGAGGGCTTCGACTTCACCCGCTCGCTCGACGCCACCATTGGAAGCGCCACGGGGCTCCTCGTCGGCGCGCTGCTGCTCCCGATCGACCCCGTGCGGCTGGTGCGCGAGGGCCTCGGCCCGGTGGTGGACCGGCTGGCCGCGGTGCTGAGGCTCATGGCGGATGCGCTCCAGGACCGCGACGCGCGCGACGCCGAGCGCGCGCTGGCCGCGGTGGGCCGGGTGGACGCCCAGTACCAGCACCTCACCGAGACGCTGTCCGAGGCCGGCGACGCGGCGCGCATCTCGCTGAGCCGCCGCGGGAGCCTGACCCGGCTCGACCGCTACGTGGTCGCCGTGGGCGAGATCGGGCTCGCGATCGAGAACACCCGCGCGCTCGCTCGCGGCGCCACCCGAGCCATGGCGCTCGACGACTCGATCCCGCCGGAGGTCCCGGCCGCCATCCACGAGCTCGCCACAGCGGCGCGAGAGCTGTCCACGCTGCTCGACGACGGGGACGCCGCGCCGTCGCGCGAGGCCGCGCTCCGCGCGGTTCGGCTCTCCAACGCGGTTCTGGCGGAGACCGCCAACCTGTCGGCCATCCACATCGTCGGCCAGGTGCGGCTGGTGGCCGTGGACCTGCTCAGAGCCGGCGGCGTGCCGCGCGCCGAGGCGCAGGCCGCCGTCCGAAGCGCGCCCGCCGAGTCGCTCGAGGCCCCCGAGGACTAGTCCCAGGAGAGCCGGAAGCCGCTGTCGCCCATGATCTCGGCGACCTCCATCTGCGCCTTCTGGAGCTTGCCGGCGTAGTCCCAGTTCATCGACTGCCAGCGAGTGAACTGGTCGAGCACCCAGATCCCCGACTGGCGCGAGCCGTTGCCGGACTTGCCGTTGCCGCCGAACGGCAGGTGCGCCTCGGCGCCGCTGGTGGAGTTGTTCACCGAGACCATTCCGGCGGTGACCCGCTCGCGGAACCGGAAGGCCGACTTCGGGTCGTTGGTGTAGATCGCGGACGAGAGGCCGTAGCCGTGCCCGTTCGCCAGGTCCATCGCCTCGTCGAAGTCGGAGAATGTGGCCACGCCGATGATCGGGCCGAACGTCTCCGTCGAGTAGATCTCGTCGTCGCGGCGCACGCCGTCGACGATCGTCGGGTGGCAGAAGATGCCGGCGTCCGGGTCGCCGACGAACCGCTCGCGCGGGTTGTCGCTCGTGATCCGGCCGGTGCCCGTTGACCCGGAGATCGTGTGGTGGTCGCGGACCAGGCCGAGCCAGTCCTCGAAGCGCTCCGCGAAGCGCTCGTGGATCATCGGCCCGTACAGCACCTCCTCGGTCGGGTCGCCGATGGCGGCATCCTCGACCGCCGCGGTGAGGCGCGTCATGAACTCGTCGTGGATCGACTCGTGGACGATGACCGTGCCGAGCGAGGTGCAGCGCTGGCCCGCCGTGCCGAAGCCGCTGAACAGCGCTCCCTCGACGGCCAGGTCGAGGTCGGCGTCCGGCATCACGACGAGCGGGTTCTTCCCGCCCAGCTCGAGGCAGGCCGCCTGGCCGTTGCGGCCGGTGAGCTCGCCGATGCGCGAGCCGACGGCCGATGACCCGGTGAATCCGACCTTGTCCACGAGCTTCTCGTCGAGCGCGCGCTCGAGCCCCTCGAACGCCGTGGGGCCGTCCGACTGCACCAGGTTCAGGACACCGTCGGGCAGGCCGCCCGCGATGAACAGGCGCGCCAGCGCGTCGGCCGTCGCCGGCGCGTACTCGGCGGGCTTCCAGACGACCGCGTTGCCGCACAGGATCGCCGGGACCAGGTACCAGGACGGCACGGCCACCGGGAAGTTGCCCGCGGTGATGATCGCCGCCACGCCCACCGGCGTGCGGAACGTGAACAGCTGCTTGTCGGGCATCTCGCTCGGCACGGTCTGCCCGTACAGGCGACGGCCCTCGGAGAGGAAGAAGTCGCAGGTGTCGATGATCTCCTGCACCTCGCCGAGCGACTCCGGATACGGCTTGCCGATCTCGCGCGTGACGAGCCGGGCCAGCGCCTCCTTGTTGTCCTCGACGATCCGGCCGATCTGCTTGACGACGTTGCCGCGCACCGGCGCGGGCACGGCCGCCCACTCGCGCTGCGCCTCGCGTGCGGCGCGGCAGGCGTCGACGAACGCGTCGGCGTCGCCCAGCTGCACCTCGCAGATGACGTCCTCGAGGTTCGCCGGGTTGCGCGACTCCATCCGCTCGCCATCCGTCCGATCCTCGCCGCCGATGATCGACCCGATGGTCCTCGTGTCCGTAACGCTCATGCGCCCTAGGTTAGGCGCTCTTCAAGGGCATTCAGCTGCCGCTCGAGCTCCTCAGGCAGCTTGTCGCCGAACTGCGCGAAGTGCTCGTGCAGGCGCGGCAGCTGCCCGCGCCACTCCTCGGCATCCACGCGGAGCAGCTTCGCGACCGCCTCGTCGGGCAGATCGAGGCCTGAGGTGTCGAGCGCGTCGCCCGCCGGCACGAGGCCGATCGGCGTCTCCTCGGCCCCGGCGTTATCGTCGCAGCGCTCGAACACCCACGCGAGCACGCGGCTGTTCTCGCCGAAGCCCGGCCACAGGAACTCGCCGTCGCCGTCCTTGCGGAACCAGTTGACCATGAAGATCTTCGGCAGCTTCGCGCCCTCGCGGCGGCCGATCTGGAGCCAGTGGCCGAAGTAGTCGGCCATGTGGTAGCCGCAGAAGGGCAGCATCGCCATCGGGTCGAAGCGCAGCTGGCCGACGGCGCCCGCTGCCGCGGCGGTCTGCTCGGAGCCCATGATCGCGCCCATGAACACGCCGTGCTCCCAGTCGAACGCCTCGGTCACGAGCGGCACCACCGCCGCGCGCCGCCCCCCGAACAGGAACGCGTCGATCGGCACGCCCTTCGGGTCCTCCCAGTCGTCGGAGATCGACGGGCACTGGTCCGCGGGCGTCGTGAAGCGCGCGTTCGGGTGCGCCGCGGTCGTATCCGAGTCGGGTGTCCAGTCCTCGCCCAGCCAGTCGATGGCGTGCTCGGGCGGGTCGGACATCCCCTCCCACCAGATGTCGCCGTCGTCGGCGAGCGCGCAGTTCGTGAAGATCGAGTTCTCGCGCAGCGTGGCCATCGCGTTCGGGTTCGTCTCGTCGGACGTGCCGGGCGCAACGCCGAAGAACCCCGCCTCGGGGTTGATCGCGTACAGGCGGCCGTCGTCGCCGAACTTCATCCAGGCGATGTCGTCGCCGACCGTCTCCACCTTCCAGCCGGCCAGCGTGGGGATCAGCATGGCGAGGTTGGTCTTGCCGCAGGCGGACGGGAACGCGCCGGTCACGTGCTTCACCCGCCCGTCGGGCGAGGTCAGCTTCAGGATCAGCATGTGCTCGGCGAGCCAGCCCTCGTCGCGCGCCATGACGGAGGCGATCCGCAGCGCGAAGCACTTCTTGCCGAGGAGCGCGTTGCCGCCGTAGCCCGATCCGAATGACCAGATCTCGCGCGACTCCGGGAAGTGCACGATGTACTTCTCGTCGTTGCACGGCCACGGCACGTCGTCCTCGCCCTCGGCGAGCGGCGCCCCGACCGAGTGCAGGCAGGGCACGAACGCTCCGTCCTCGCCAAGGACGTCGATCGCGGGCTGCCCCATCCGCGTCATGATCCGCATCGACACGGCCACGTAGAGCGAATCGGTGAGCTGGACGCCCACGTGCGCGATCGGAGAGCCGAGCGGGCCCATCGAGAACGGCACCACGTACATCGTCCGGCCCCGCATCGAGCCCTTGAACAGCTCCGTCAGGGTCTCGCGCATCTCCCCCGGGTCGCGCCAGTTGTTGGTGGGACCGGCGTCCTCCTCGTCCTCCGAGCAGATGAAGGTGCGGTCCTCGACGCGGGCGACGTCCTTCGGATTCGAGCGGGCCAGGTACGAGTTCGGGCGTTTCGCGTCGGCGAGCCGTTCGAAGGTCCCGGCCTCCACGAGCTGCCGGCACAGGTCGTCGTACTCCTCCGCCGATCCGTCGCACCAGTGGACCGTCTCCGGCTGTGTCAGCTCGGCCACCTGGTCGACCCAGGTGAGCAGCTTCTGGTGGGTGGTTGGCGCGGCGGTGGCGTTCGTCACGGGGGCGCGGCTCTCCTTATCTCCGGCAGATGAGGCAGGTAAGCCTATCTCCGGCGCGCCCTAGACTGCGCCGCGTGCGGGCGGCCTTGCGCTTCCTAGCGTCGGTCATGATGGTGAGCGGGACGCTCCTGATCGCCGACGCGGTCGTGACGCTCCTCTGGCAGGAGCCGGTCTCCGCATACGTCGCGGACAAGAACCAGAGCACCCTGAAACAGGCCTTTTTCGACCCGCCCCAGCGGGTCATCCACCGGCGGCCGCTGAAGGGCGACGCCATCGCGCAGATCCGGATCCCGAGCATCGGCCTCGACAAGTACGTGGTCCAGGGCACGGACGTGGACAGCCTCCGGAAGGGCCCCGGGCACTACCCCGAGACGCCCCTGCCCGGGGCGCCCGGCACCACGGCGATCGCGGGGCACCGGACCACGTACGGCGCCCCGTTCAGGCACATCGACGAGGTGAAGCACGGCGAGCCGATCATCATCGACATGCCCGACGGCCGCTTCGTATACCGGGTCCAGGGCACGAAGATCGTGGACGACCAGGACCTGTCCGTGCTCGACAGCGTCGGCTACAAGCGCCTGGTCCTGAGCGCGTGCCACCCCCTCTACAGCGCGGCCCAGCGCATCATCGTGTTCGCGCGGCAGATCCGGCGCGAGCCGGCGCGGGTCAGGAAGGGATGACCCGCGGCCACGCGGGCCCGCGCTTCCTGACCACGCTGCCCTACACGCGCCGGCCCGCGTGGACGGCGCGCGCCGACATCGTGGATCCCGCCTCCCTCCCGGCCGCGCGCCTCGTCGAACGCCTGGTGCGCTCGGCGGGCCGCTACGACGCGCTCGTGCTGAACGGCTCCCACCGCGCGGACCAGGTCGCTGCCGCGGTGATCGCGCGGCGGAGGCGGCCGCCGGCCGTGGTTCTCGTGGACGCCACCTGGAAGACCGGCGACGGCCTTCAGGGGCGGTTGCGCCGCACGTCGGTCCGGAGCCTCGACCACGCCGCCGCCCACTACTGCGTGCTCTCCGAGGACGAGGCGAGGGTGTTCCCCCCGAACTGGGGCATCGATGCCGCACGGGTGCACGTGACGCCGTTCCACTGGGTCCTCGACGAGTCCGAGGTGGCGGAGGTCCCTGCGGCCGACGGCAGCGTCTTCGCGGGCGGCGACTCGCTGCGCGACTATCGCGCGCTCGCGGAGGCAGCGCGCGGGCTGCCCGTCCCCGTGACCATCGCCAGCAGGGCGCCCGCTCCGCCCGGCCTCCCGGGCAACGTGACTATGGGAGCCCTCGACGCCGCGGAGTACGCGGAGCGGTTCCGGACGGCGTCGGTCGTGGTCGTGGCGCTGGAGCGCCGTGACGACCGGAGCGCCGGCCAGCAGACGTACCTGAATGCGATGGCCCTGGGGAAGCCCGTGATCGTCACCGACTCGCTCGGCGTGCACGAGTACGTCGAGGACGGCCGTACGGGGCTCGTGGTCCCGCCGGGCGACGCGCGTGCCCTGCGCGCGGCCCTCGACCGGACGCTCGACCCCGCCAACGCGGACGAGGTGGCGGCTCTCGGCGAGCGTGCGAGGGCCGCGGCCCTCGAGCGCTTCGGGCCCGACCGGTACGTCGAGAACCTGCTGCAGGTCGTCGACCGCGCCCTAGCGGCCCGCGAGTAGCGCTGCGGCGGCGAGCAGCAGGGCCCTGGGACGGTCCTCGTGGTCGGGCGGCGTGCCGCGCACGCGCCGTACCCGGTAGCCCACCTCCGCCGCAACGGGCACCAGGAGGGCTAGCGCGAGGCGGCTGTCGAGCCCGCGCGCTTCAAGGCCCGCCTGCACGCGACGCAGCGCGGCGTCCAGCTCCGCCGTGAGCTCCGCCGACCCGGCGCGTCCGCGGAGCTCGCCGAGCTCGTAGCTCCACATGTCGAGCAGGGGGTGGCCGCCGGGTGCCGCCCACTCCCAGTCGTAGACGCGCAGTCGCGTCCCGTCGACGGCCACGTTGCCGCGCCAGAAATCGCCGTGGACCGCGCAGCGCGGCAGTCCGCCCGGCGCCTCATCCCAGGCCGCGCGCCACGCGGCGCTGAGCGAGGCCGCGTCCGCCACGCCGGCCTGGCTCGCCGCGAAGTCGAGCATCTCGTCCACCGCGGCCAGGTCCGTCTCACCACCCCACTCGCCCTCGGCGGTCTCCTCGTGGAATCGCCGCAGCCATCCGAGCGCCAGCTCGCGGTCCTCGAGCCCCGTGGCGGCGGCCAGGTCGTCGGGCGGCTCGACAACCACGCGGTCGGCGCCGATCCGGCCCGTCCAGAGCGGCTCGAGCGGCAGCGCCGCGGCCGGCTCGGGCGACAGCCGCTCCCTCATCGAGGCAACCGCCCGCACCTCCTCGAGCAGCCGCTCTCCCTCGCTCGCCTTCGGGATCGCCTTGGCGACGACCGTTGGTTCCGTCGCACCTCGCTCGAAGACGAAGCAGAGGAGCTTCGCGAGCACGTGCCCGCTGTCCGACACGCACCCGAGCGCGGCGCCGTCGAGGGCGTGGCCGAGCGCCTGTTCGGCGGCCGCACACGCCGCGCCGGGGCCTTCCACGAACACGAGCGAGCGCGATCGCAACGTGCTCCACGTGACGGGGTCGAGCTTGCGCTGCGCCCACGGCTCGAAGGTCCTGCGCACCCACGCGGCGACCTCCGGCCTCGCTACGGGGACGATCTGGCGCGGCTCGCGCGCGTCCGGCCAGGCCAGATACGCATCCCGGCCGCGGAGGCGCGCCGCCGTGCCGCGCAGCAACACCGCCGGGCGTCGCTCCACCACGCGCCACCTGCTCGCGACGAAGCGGAGTGGCGACGAGGCGCCGGATGCGCTCACGCCCGCAGCGCCGGTGGCGGCAGGGCCGAGTCGACGTTCGCCTGATCGCGAGACTCGAGGAAGAGGATCAGGAGGATCACAAGCACGGCGGAGATGGCGACCACCGCCAGCCAGTACAGGACCGTGCCGAGCACCTTCACGCCGCGATCATGTCAATCCCGGACGACGCCGCGCATCGCACGGGCGGCTCGCACCACGGGCGGGACGGCCGGCCACGCCCGGCTCGCCTGGAGGCGGCGCTGCCACGGGCGGGCGCGGCGCCTCACCGTCTCGTCGCTCCACCCACGCCCGACCGAGATGCGCGGAAACCGCAGCGGATCGCGAGTGCTCACGCGCCCGGGAAGGAGGCCGCCCGCCGCGAGGTACCCGGCGGCCCTGGCCGCCTCGGCGACACGAGCGTCGAGACTTCCGTACGGATATGCCAGCGAGACGCATGCCCGGCCGAGGTTGTCCTGGATGGCGACCCGCGAGCCCTCGAGCTCGTCGCGCAGCGCGTCGGCGCCGATCCGGGTGAGCCACGGGTGCGTGCGCGTGTGCGACCCGATCTCCCAGCCGGCCTCCGCGAGGCGCCCCAGCTCGCCCCACCCCATCACCGCGAGCTCGTCCCTCCAGCGTGTGCCGGCCCATTCGGACGTTCCCTCCCACCCGCGTGGCTCCGGGTCCTCCACGAAGCCCGTCGGCGCGAACACCGTCGCCGGCACGCCCAGCTCGGTGAGCACCGGCGCGGCCAGCTCTGCCACGCTGCGATAGGCGTCATCGAACGTGACGGCGAGCACGGGG
This sequence comes from uncultured Thermoleophilaceae bacterium, assembly GCA_963808875.1. GTDB lineage: Bacteria > Actinomycetota > Thermoleophilia > Solirubrobacterales > Thermoleophilaceae > JACVRW01. The sequence continues at coordinate 291,189 of CAWEHM010000007.1, read as the reverse complement.
CCGCCGGCCGTCTGCCTCACGGCTGAGGTGAACGTCGCCGGGCGGTAGCCGCGCGAGAGGAACCAGCGCACCTGGCCGGCGAGCCGGGCGGGGCTGATGGAGAAGTCCGCGGGCCAGTCCTCGCTCACGCCGTGGTAGCAGAGCACCAGCGCGTCGCTCACTCGCGCCGCCCTCGTTCGAGCACGGAGTCGTACAGCGCCCGGGTGCGCCTTGCCCAGCTCTCCGCCGTGAAGGAGCGCTCGTAGCGCGCCCGACCGGCCGCGCCCAGCCGGCGCCGCAGCTCCGCGTCCGAGACCAGCGGGGACATCGCCTCGGCGAGCGCCGGAGCGGTGGCCGGCGCGGGCAAGAGCACGCCAGTCTCGCCGTCCGCGACCAGCTCCGGTACGCCGCCCACACTCGTGGCCACGACCGGCAGGGCGGCGGCCATCGCCTCCATCACCGCGGTGGGCAGCGCGTCGACGTCGCTGGGGTGTACGAGCACATCGGCGGCGTCGAGCACTGCCATCACGTCGTCCCGGTGGCCCAGCATCACGGCGGCCTCGCCGAGCGGTGCGAGCGCCCGCTCCACCTCCTGGCGCGCCGGCCCGTCGCCCACCACCACGAGCCTCACCTGCGGATGCTCGGCGCGGAGGCGCGCCACCGCCTGGGCCGCGACGGCGTGCCCCTTCCCCTCCCGCAGCACCGCCACCTGCGCCACGACGAGCGCGTCGGGGCCGAGTCCCAGCTCGGCACGCACCGCAGCGCCCGCTCCGGCGGCAGGCGCAGCCGCGATGCCGTTGTGCACCGTGACGACGTGGCCCGGCGTGTCGAGACGCGCTTCGAGGAGTGCCGCCCGCGCGGCGTCCGAGACCGTGGCGACCCTGGCGGCCATCCGGCGGCGACCGGAGGCGATCAGCCGGCCGCGCACGCGATCGCGTGTGCCGCCGGCGCGCCACTCCATGACGTGCACCGTGGAGACCATCGGGATCCCGAGCGAGCGGGATGCGATCCCGCCCATGAAGTCGGCGTAGTCGAGGTGGGTGTGCACGATGTCCGGCGCCACGTCCCGCACGTGCGCCCGCAGCCGCGTCAGCGAGCGGGGGTGGAGCAGCCCGTCGATGGCGATACACACCGGCTCGATTCCGTGCTCGCGGAGCCGGGCCGCGCCCGGGCTGCCGTCCCGCTCGCCCAGGTAGGCCACCGACGGCTCGATACGCGCAGCACCCGCCGCTGCCACGAAGTCCGTCAGGAGGAGCTCGGCGCCGCCGTGCGTGAGCGAGTCGATCACCACGAGCACGCGTAGCGCGTCCGCGTCGCTCACGCGATCACGTCCGTCTCCCGAGTCACGACCAGCGGGTCGGGCTCCCCGGGCGGCTCGTGCGGCGCGGGCGCTGCTCGCATCTTCTCGCGGAGGTCGCGCGCCGCATCGGGCGCCAGCAGGCGGAGCAGGCCCACGTAGACCGCGGCGCCGGCCACCCCGGCGACCAGTACCGTGAGGACCGCCGAGTCGAACAGCGTATCGATCGCGATCACGACCGCCGCCATGCCCGCCGTGGCCGCCAGCGGTGCCGCGCCCACGCGGAGCAGCCGCGACAGTCCGACGCCGAGCAGTCGCGACGCGAGGTAGATGCCGATCACGGAGAAGAGGCCCGCCACGACCGCGTGGACAGCGGCGACGGCGGTGATGCCGCTGCTCACGAAGATCCAGACCCCGGCGACCAGCATGGTGGTGCGCGGAACGGCGAGCTTGAGGAGCACTCCCGCGCGGCCGACGGCCTTGTAGGCGGTGCCGGCCGGAATGCCGACCGTGACCGCGAACGCGTAGATCGTGAGCAGCCTCATGGGCTCGACGGCACCCTCCCACTGGGACCCGAAGACCACCTGCACGATCGGAGCGGCGAGAATGGCCACGCCGGCGGCGAGCGGCATGCAGAGCATCAGCAGATAGCGCAACGAGACCGTGTAAGCGTGCGCGAGCGCGTCGCGGTCCACGTTCGCGAACGCGGGGAACAGCACGATGCCGGCGACGGTCGCCACGTTCACGATTGCCAGCTCCGGCAGCCGGAATGCGACCGTGTACACGCCAAGCGCGCTGGCACCGAGCACCTTGCCGACGAACAGGTAGTCGGCGTTGTTGGTGACGGCCGACGTGACGTCCACCCCGGTGAGCGCGCCGCCGAACCGGAGCAGCCCGGGGAGCTGCCCGCGGTCGAGCCGCAGGCGCGGCCGCCATGGCACCAGGATCCAGAGAGCGATCACAAGCGAGGTGGTGCCGGCCACGTAGGCGATCACGAGCGACCACACGCCCGCGCCGAGCAGCGCGAGCACCACGCCCACGGTCCCTCGAACCACCACGTCGGCGAACTCGGCCATGGTGCGCTTGCGGAACAGCATCTCCTTCTGTGCAAGCGCGTAGTGCGTCGCTCCGATCGACCGGATGAAGAAGTTCAGGCCGAGCACGGGCAGGATGCCCACCAGCTGCGGCTCGTCGAAGAACGCGGCGGCCAGCGGCGCGATGCCCGCCACGACGGCGGTCATCAGGACACCGAGGCCCAGCCCGGCCAGGAACACCGTGTCCGCGCGCTCGTACACCTCCTTCGGGCGGCTGGCGACGAGCGCCTGGCCGAGGCCGAGGTCCTTCACGGTCTCGAGGAGCGCCATGAAGATCAGCGCGTAGCCGACGATGCCGAACTCCTTTGGCGTCAGCAGTCGCGCGAGGATCGACGTGGAGAGCAGGATGAGCAGGCGCCCGCCCACGTACGAGAAGTACGCCCAGAAGGCGCCGCGCAGGGTGCGCGCGCCGATGCGCTTGTCAGCCGGCTGGTCTGTCACGGAGTCGCGCTCCCGCAGCCATTATCGGCGGGGGAGCGGACCAGTCCGATGTGTCAGCAGGTGCCGCTTGCCGCGCAGGGGTCGATCACGCGGAGCCGCGACCAGTCCACGCCCGGCGCGAGGTCGAGCACGTACTTCCCGTTGTAGGACATCACTCCCGGCTCCTTCTTCGCCCAGTCCACGAGCCTGTCCGTGCGCCCGAAGCTCGTGTATGTCGAGCCCGACTGGAACTGGAAGTTCATGCCGGCGCCGCCCGTGTCGCCGATGTAGGCGCCGTACGTGCCGAGCGCGTGAAGGATGGTCTTCTTCCACCGCGGCACCGACAGCGCCTCGATCTCGGCGCTCGAGTAGCCGAGCTGGAAGCGCATCCCGCCCGCTGGAGCGTTCGCCGGGTCGGCGCACTGCGCCCCTCCGCCGCCGGCCGGGTACACCGTCCCGGCGGTGCACTTGACGACCATGAACAGGGCGTGGTCGATCCGTCCGGCCGCCATCTCTTCGGGTCGGATGATTCCCGCGCTCAGGGCGAAGTGGGCCGCTGTCGCGTTCGTGCCGAGCCCGTCGCCGTCGAGGCGCGTGCGGCCGCCCCAGCGGAATTCGAGCGTGCCGCCGCCCGCCGGCTTCGAGCGCACCTTGTACAGGTCGTACTCCCACCCGCTCGCGTAATCGATCACCGCGAGGTGCGCGTCGCCCCCGCCGGCCGGCCGGGCCTCGTCCGGGATGCGGATCCTGTGTCCCTCGATCGGGCAGGTGCCCCAGCTCGCCTCGTAGCAGTGGAGCGTGAAGACCGGATCGCTCGCCGTTGGGTAGTACAGCGGGTGCGAGTAGTCGTAGATGCTGTCTGCGTCGCCGGCGGTCATCTTCGCCGGGCCGCCGTACAGCGAGAGCATCCGCTTCACGATCGCGGCCGAGTTCGCGTTGACGAGGGCCCCGTCCGGAATCGGCCGGTTGAACGGCGATGTGGCCGCGAACGGGCGCCAGCAGGCGGCGGGCCAGCTGCCGGCCTGGAAGGCCGTGAGCGCTGGGAGGCAATCCGCGGGCGCGGGCGCCGGGTCCGGTGACACCGGGTCGGACGGCACTGGCTCGGACGGTACCGGCTCGGTCGACGGGGCCGGCTCGGGCGCTGGCGCCGGTGCCGGGGCGGGTGCGGGCTCGGGGTTCGGCTTCCCGGGCGCCGCCGTGGGCTTCCGCGCGGCGTCCGGGCCCGTGCCGAGGCGCAGCACGAGGCGCACGCGCCTCGGCCGCCGAAGCGAGTGCAGGCGGACGACCACGCGTCCTCGCCGCACCCCCGCGCGCACCCGCCTGAGCCGTAGCGAGCGGTGCGAGCGTCCCGCGCGGATGCCCGCCCGGCGCACGCTCGAACCGGGGATGCCGGTCACGCGAAAGCTCACGCGCTCCGAGCTCGCCGCCTTCGGGGCGTACACGGCGAGCCGCGCCTCGGCCGTGCCCAGGTGGGCCACGGTCGCGATGACGGTCAGGGCGGCGATGCGTGCGATTGTGAGCGGGCGGCGCGGCAAGACGGGTAGACACCTCCGTGTCTGCGTCGTGGCACCGCTCGGGTGGTCTTCCTTCGGCGGCCCGGCCGACTCCTAGGAGTCCCGTGGCTTTGCGGACCCGCCTCGCGGCGGGGGTGCCCTTGTCGAGAAGTGCCGGTGAGGGTCTGTCAGAGCAATCTCGGCCCGAGCAGCCCGCGCTCGCGCGTCAGGCCCCGGCCGTGGACGCATGTCCACGCTGGAGCGCGTCCTCGACGAGCTCGGCCACGCGCTCCCAGCCGAATTCCTCGAGGACGCGCGCGCGCCCGGCCTCGCCCCACCGGCGGGCCAGCTCGGGATCGCCGAGGACCTCGTCGAGCGCGTCCGCCAGGGCGCGCACGTCCCCGCGCGCCACGATGCGGCCGGTCACCCCGTCCGCGACCGCTCGCGGCAGCTCGCCGGCGTCGCTCGCCACGACGGGGCGCGCCATGGTCATCGCGAGGTGCACCACGCCGCTCTGCGAGCCCGCGAGGTAGGGCGCGGCCACCACTCGCGCTCGGCCGAAGAGCTCGTGCAGCTCGCCGATCTCCACGTACCGGTCGATCAGCTCGACCCGCTCGCCGTGGCGCTCGGCCCACCGGCGGACCGCGTCGGGATCCGCGTCCGGCGTGGGCACTCCCGCGATCGTGAGCCGCGCGCCCGCGCGCCGTCCGGCGAGCTCGTCGAAGGCATCCATCAGGACCTGGATCCCCTTCGCTCGCCGCCACTCGCCGAAGAACAGGACGGTCTCGCCGGAAGCGGGCTCGGGCGGCTCGCCGGCCACGAGCCGGGCGTCGCCGTGTGGGATCACCCGAACGTCCCGAGCCCGCCACCGGCCGAGGAACTCCTCGCGGCTGGCGTCGCCGTGAACGAAGACGACGTCCGCCCGCGCGTAGAAGCGCCCCAACAGCGCGAGCAGCAGCGGCGATCGCGCGTACAGGTCGCCGCCGCCGCGACGGCTGCGCGGGCGCGGCTCGTGGCAGATTGCGGCGATGGCCGGCCCGCGCGGCAGCAGCGTCAGCGCCAGCGCGCCGGCGGCGGCCGGTGCCACGCTCAGGTCGTCCACGAGCAGCATCGCGTCGTGGCGGCCGCGCGCGGCCACGAGCAGGGTGCGGAGCGAGGCGGCCACGACACGCGCCGCGATCGCCGCGCGCCGGACGAGGTAGGCGAACCCCGTCGGCGGCTCGCTCGGCGTGCGCATCGCCGCCGGGAGCACATCGAGGAGGCGTACGCCGGGCGGCGCCGCCTCGAGCTCGCCGCGCGCCGCGGTCAGGAGCGTCGTGTCATGGCCCCGCGCCGCCAGCGCCCCGGCCAGCTGCGCCGCGTAGTGGAGCAAGCCGCCGCGCGGGGCGCTCTCGACGACGGCCAATCGCATCGCGCGTCAGAGTCTAGGTGCAGGTGGACCGCACTCCGCGCATCCTCGCCGTCACGCCCGGCCCTCCGTTCGCGCCCGAGACCTTCTCCGGCTCGAGCGCGGCCGTGCTCCATGCCCTGGAGGGGCGCGGCGCGCTCGCGGGCGCGGTCGACGGCCGCGCCGGCGCCATCACCCTCGCGGAGCGCGCGGCGAGCTTCGCCCCGGACCTCGAGCGATGGAAGCAGCGGGCAAACGCCGGAGCGTCGTTTCTCAGCCCGCTTGCCAGGGACGCCATGAGCCGTCTGAGCGCCCGCCGCGCCGCGGCGGCGGTGGACGGCGCGGACACGCTCCTCCAGCTGACCGGCTATTTCGACCCCGGCCGGCCGCGGCCTGAGGTGCTGCGCTGCTCGTACCACGACGGCAACCTCGCGGGGTTCCTCCGCCGGCCCGACCTGAAAATCGCGCCGGACGCGCGCTTCGCGCGCTGGTCACTCGCGTACGAGCAGCGGCTGTACGACCGGGTCGACCTGATCTTCTGCATGAGCGAGCAGCTGCGGCAGTCGTTCCTGTCCGACTTCGGCCAGGCGCCCGACAAGGTCGTGACCGTCGGCGCGGGCGCGAACGTGGCGGTGGCCGAGCCGCCCGAGCGCGACTACGCGCCTCCGCGCTTCCTCTTCGTGGGCAAGCAGTGGGAGCGCAAGGGGGGCCCGGTCGTCCTGCGCGCGTTCGCGAGGCTTCGCGGGGAGGTTCCGGACGCCCGGCTCGTCATCGCCGGGCCGGCGTCGCTCTCGGTCGACCAGCCGGGGGTCGAGATGCTGGGCCGCGTGTCCCGCGAGGACGGCGCACCGGGATCGATGCCCGACCAGTACCGGCGCGCGACCGCCTTCGTAATGCCGTCGCTCTACGAGCCGCTCGGCGTGGCCGTGCTCGAGGCGATGGCCGCGGGCCTGCCCTGCATCGGAAGCACGGGCGGGGCCCTCCCCGAGCTGATCGAGGAGGGTGTCACGGGCTTCCTGGTGCCGCCCGGCGACGAGGAGGCGCTGCTCGCGCGCATGCGCGAGCTGGCGATGACCCCGGACCTGTGCCACACGCTCGGCAAGGCGGGCGCCGTGCGCTACCGGGAGCGGTTCACGTGGGATGCGGTGGCGGGCAGGATGCTCGCGGCGATCAGCAGTCGCCGCGAGCCTCGCACGGATCGATGACGCGCAGGCGGGAGCGCCAGTCGATCCCGCCGCCGACGTCGAAGACGTAGTCACCGCCGTCGCCCGGCACGCCGGCCGCGCGGGCGAACGTCACGAGCGCGTCCGGGAGCCCGAAGCTCGTGTAGGTCGCGCCGGACTCCATCTGGATCCCCCAGCCGCCGCTGCCCGTGTCGCCGAAGTACATCCCGTAACGCGCCATCGCCCGCAGGATGGTCTTCTTCCACGCCGGCACCGGGAGCGAGTCGATCTCCCCGTCGGACATGTCGAGCTGGAATCGCGCCCCCATGGGCGCCGCGCCGCCCGCGTTCGAGCAGCGACTGCCGGCCCCGCCGGTGGCCGGGAAGACCTTCGTCCCAGAGCTGCACTCGATCACCATGAGGAGCGCGTGCCGGATCTCGCGCGCCCGGAGCTCGGGCGCGCGGATGATCCCGGCGAGGTTGCCGAACCCGGACGCAGTCGCACCGGACCCGATGCCGGGCCCGTCGAGGCGCGTACGACCTCCCCACCGGAACTCGAGCGCGCCGCCGCCCGCCGGCTTCGAGCGGACCTTGTACAGGTCGTACTCCCACCCCGAGGCGCGGTCCACGATCGTCATGTGGGCGTCGTCGCCGCGCGCGGCCTCTGCCCTGTCCGGCACCCGGACCCGCTCGCCCTCGATCGGGCAGCGCCCCCAGCTGGTCTCGTAGCAGTGAAGGGTGAACTCCGGGTCGCCCGGGCGCGAGACGTACACCGGGTGCGAGTAATCCCAGCTCGTGTCGGAGTTGCCGACGGTCACCCTGTCGGGCTTCTCGGCGAGGTTCCGCACGATCGTCGCCGAGTCCGGGGCCAACCGCGGGCTCGCCGGCAGCGGGCGGTTGAACGGGCTCGAGTCCGCATACGGCCGCCAGCACCCGGCCGGCCAGCCGCATCGCCCCTGTGAGGAGGCCGCGCTCGTGACCAGCACGAGCCGCGAGCGCCGGCGAGCGTGGCGAACGATCCGGGTCCGCAGCACGCCGCGCCGCACCGCGCGCCGAATGCGGCGGAGCGCAACGGGGCGATGCAGCGCGCGCGCCTGGATGAGCGCCCGCCGGATACGGGCGGGACGCATGTGCGGGAGCCGGTAGACGACGACCTTCCCCACCACCCGCGCGGGCTTGAAGCGATGCGTGGCTGCACCCGCGTCGGGCGTCGCCGGAACCAGCGGCAGGGTCGCTGCCAGGAGGAATGAAAGAAGAATTCGACGACGCATCCGCACGGATTGGCTCCACCCGTGTCATCGACGCGCTCGGAAAAGGCTCAAGGGGTGGCGGCGAACCTGCTGGACGTTTGTTCGATGCGGCCCTGGACGGCCGTGGCGATCAGCTCCCGGAGTTGCGCCGCGCTGTCGGCGACGTCGAACTCGCGCTCGACCGTCTCGCGCCCGGTTTGCAGGTCGGGCTCGAAGCCGCCGCTCACCATCCGCACGAGCCCTTCGCGCAGCGCGGCGACGTCCCCCGGCGTCACCAGCAGGCCCGTCTCGCCGTCGCGGACCAGCTCGGGGATGCCGGACAGGCGAGTCGCGACGATCGGTACCCCGGCCGCGAGCGCCTCCATGAGCACGACCGGCACGCCCTCCATCTGGCCGTCGCGCGCGACGATGCTCGGGAGCACGAACAGATCGGCGCGTTCGAGGAGATCGCGGACGGCGTCCTCGCGCATGCTGCCGTGGAAGTGCACACGGGCGCCCAGGCCGAGCGCGTCCGCGCGGCGCTCGAGCTCCGAGCGGAGCGGGCCCCCTCCCACGAGGTCGACCTCGACACGCTGGAGCTCCGGGGCGCCCGCCAGCGCGTCGAGCAGGACCGAGTGGCCCTTGTACTCCTGAAGGCTCGCCACGCACAGCGCGCTGACGGGTCCCTCCGCCGGCACGGCGCGGGGCCTGAAGGGCACGGTCGCCACGGGGATGCCGGCGTGGATCACGTGAACCTTCGACGTGTCGCCGTAACGCGACAGGAACCGGCGGTTGTGCTCGGAGATCGCGACCACGAACGCGGCATCCGAGAGCTTGCGGGCGAGCATGCCCTGATCGACGAAGATGTCGTGCGCGTGCACGGTGAAGCTGTACGGCGTGCCCGTCAGGCGCCGGCACAGCCAGGCCGCGAGCGCCGGGTACGTGGCGTAGTGCGCGTGCACGTGGTCGACGCGCCGGCCGAGCATCAGGCGCGCGTGCGCCGCCGCGAGCGGCACGGTCGCGAGCGCCCGCGCCAGGACCGCGGGATTTCGCAGATGGTCGCGAACGATGACGCCGACGCTGGCTCCAAGGCGCAGCGGCCGGCGGAGCGCCCACCAGCCGAACGCCAGGAGCGCGTCGCGTGGGCGAGGGCGCACCAGCCGCTCCACGAACGGCTCCGCCGACGGATGAACGGTCGCGTCGACCGCTGGGAACAGCGAGAGCAGGTCGAGTTCGTCCTCCCCGCTCGCGCCGAGTGCAAGCAGCTCGCGTGCGATGAACGTCTCGGAGGCGTGCGGGAAGCGGGAGACGATGTACGCGATGCGCATGCGGTGGATGTCAGCTTCTATCAAAGGCGCGCACGCCAACTGCCGATACAGAATCGGTGTCACCCCCGCGAAACGGCAACGGCCAGGTCTACACTCCCCGAAGCTTGCAGACGGTTCCAGGTTCACACATGCATTCCGCTGCCGCCGAGCCCGCCCTCGGTCCGTATCTGCGCGCCATTCGCGCCCACAAGGTACTCGTCGCGGTCACGACGGCCTCGCTCCTGGTGTTCGCGCTCCTGTGGCTCGCAGTGGTTCGTACGCCCAGCTACGAGGCCACCGCGAACCTCCTCGTGACGCCGCTGCCGCAGGACGACACGACCTACCGCGGGCTTCAGCTCCTGCGTGACTCCGGGGACCCCACCCGGACCGTGCAGACGGCGTCCAGCGTCGTCGAGTCCACCGAGGCGGCGCGCCGCACCGCGCAGGTGCTCGGCCCGGACTGGTCCACGCAGCGCGTCAAGGACTCCGTGACCATCAAGCCGGAGGGCGAGAGCAACATCCTCGCCGTCACCGGCACGGCCGACGACGCCGGGATCGCCGCCCGGCTGGCGAACACCTACACCAGGCAGACGCTGGCTGTGCGCCGCGACACGCTGAACCGCGACGTCGGCCCGCTCCTCGACCAGCTGCGCGCGCGCCAGAAGGCAATCGGCACCTCCGACACGGTCACGGCCGCAGAGCTCGAGGACCGCATCAACCAGCTCGAGACCGTGCGCACGGGCCGCGACCCGACTCTGTCGGTATCCGAGCCTGCGGAGGTGCCGTCCTCACCGTCCGGCGCCGGTCCGATGGTGATCCTGGTGCTCGCGCTGCTCGCGGGCCTCGCACTCGGATCGGCGGCTGCCGTCCTCGTCGAGGTGCTCGACCGGCGCGTCCGTGACGAGGAGGAGGCGCTCGGGATCCTGCCTCTGCCGATTCTCGCCCGCGTGCCGCTCGTGCGCCGGCCCCTCGGCGGCGGCCGGCGCCGAACCGAGGCGTGGGCACTGACGCCGGTGGTGCGCGAGGCATGCCGGACCCTGCTCCTGCAGCTGCCCCGCCGCAGCAGGGACGGCGGGCGTGTCCTGATGGTCACCAGCGCGTCGACCGGCGACGGAAAGACCACGTCCGCGATCAACATCGCCGCAACGCTCGCCGGCTCTGGCGAGCGGGTGGTCCTGCTGGACCTCGATCTTCGGAAGGCGGATGTGGCCGCACAGCTCGCCGTGGACGAGCCCGTACACCTAAGCGAGCTGCTCTCGCCGGACCTCGACCTGTTCTCGCTGCTCCGGACCCCGGCGTCGCTGCCGTCGGTCTCAGTGCTCGCGACGGAGCTGCAGCAGGGCGACGCGATTCTCTTGGATCCGCTGTACGAGCGGCTGCCCCACCTCGTCGCCGAGGCGCGCGCCGCCGCCGACCACGTGATCATCGACACGCCGCCGCTCGGCGAGATCAGCGACGCGCTGCGGCTGATGGAGCACGTCGACGACCTCGTGGTGGTCGTCCGGCCTGGCAATTCCGACCGCGTCGGCCTGTCGACGACGGCGAACCTGCTTGCGCGCACCGGGACAGAGGCCGCTGGATTCCTCGTCATCGGCGGCACGCCGGGGCCCATGAGCAGCTACTACGCGTACGGAGCCCAACACCGCCGCGAGCTCTTCATCGAGGAGCCCGTGCCGGAGCGGTCCTCGCGCACCCTCCACTGACGTGACCACACGCGCGCTGCGCCAGCCGTCCGTGACGTTCCGGCCGGCCACGGTGCTCACCGTACTCGGCCTCGGGCTCCTGGCAGTCTGCGCCGCCTTCGCGGCGGCCGGGTTCGAGCACGCGACGACGCTCTTGCTCGGGATGCTGTTCGTGATCCCGGCGGTTCTGAACCTGCCGGTCGCCGTGATCATCTGGGTGCCGTTCGCGTTCCTCCCCCCACTCGGCTTCGTCGGGGCGGCGCCCACCGCGGGCGCCGCCGTGATCTTCCTCGCCTGGCTGCCGTCCCTGCGCGCCCACGGGGCGGCCACGCGCGCGCTTCTCTCTCTTCACCGGCGGACGATCGTCCTCGCCCTGACGCTGCTGGGGTGGCTGACTCTGTCGGTCAGCTGGGCGGAGCATCCGGAGAACGGACTCGGCCACCTGTGGCAGTGGTGGATCGCCGGCATCGCGTTCCTCGTCTGCATCACCACCATCTCGAGCCCGCGGCACGCGCGCCTGTTCGTGCTGATGCTGGTCCTCGGCGCACTCCTCTCCGCCCTGGTCGGGATCCTGGGCCAATCGCTCAGCACCTCCTCCGACTCGCTGGCGCTCGCCGCGGCGGACCGGCAGCGGTTCGGCTCCCTGCTCGACGACCCTAACTACGTGGCCGCGGGCTTCGTGGCGGCGATCGTCCTCGCCACGGGCCTGCTGCGCGCGCGCCACCTTCTCGCCAACGTCCTGCTTCTGGCGGTCATGGGCGTCCTCACGATCAGCGTGGCGGCGACGGAGTCGCGCGGCGCTCTCGTGGCCACGGGCGTCGCGGCGGTGGCCGCACTGCTCTTCTACCGAGGCCGGCGGCCGCAGGTGCTCGCGATGCTGATGACCCTCGTGGCGGTTTCCGCGGTGTGGTTCTCGCTGAATCCGCACGCCTGGGAGCGGATTTCGCAGTTCGACTCGTCGGGCACGGGCCGAACCGCCCTGTGGACGGTGGCCTGGCGCGTCACCGAGGACCACCCGGTCACGGGCGTGGGTCTCGACAACTTCGTGGAGCAGGCGCCGAAGTACACGCTCGAGCCCGGAAAGCTCGAGCTCGTGCACAACATCGCGGAGAAGCCCCACGTCGCCCACAACGTGTATCTGCAGTTCCTCGCCGAGACCGGCTTCGTCGGAGCCACCCTGTTCGTGCTCCTGCTACTGGGCTGCATGCGCGCGGCATGGCGGGCCGGACGTATCTTCGACCTGAAGGCGGACCCGGACATGGCGGCCCTCGCTCGAAGCTGCCTTGTGGCGCTGATCGCCTTCGCGGCCGCATCGTTCTTCCTGTCCGACGGCAACGACGTGCGGTTCTGGCTCCTGCTTGCACTGGGCCCGATCATGTATGGCGTGGCGGTGCGGCTCCCTGGGAGGCTTGGCTAAGTGAAAAAAGCCGGTCTATCATCGAAACGCAGTGGCAGGGACTGCGTTTCATGGTCGGAGGGCGTAATGCCGACAAAATCGTGATGGGGCTTATGACCGACAGCACCACGGATGGGGCTTCGCTTCACGCCCCCCACATAAAGCGGCATACGCCGCCGGTTCCGCCCCTGTCCGAGCGCGTGATCGTGCCCGTGGCCGCGGCCATCGCCGCCGCTCTTCTCGCCGAGGAGCCGTTCGAAGCCGTCGTCCTGACGATGCTCGCCTTCGCCTGTGCTGCGTTCGTCGTGCCCGAGCGCAGCTCGTGGGCCAACCTTCTGCCGCTCATGCGCGCGCCGCTGGTCCTGCTCTCGCCGCTGCTCGGCACCGCCGCCCTGGCGCTAGTCAACGCCGTCACGGATCTGCCTGGCCTCTCGGCGGGCGAGCTCGTCATCGTGGCCCTCGCGGCGGCCGCGGCGTCGGTCACCGCCTACCTGTCCCACACCTCTAGGCGGCGTCAGGGGCCGCTCCGCACGGCGATCATCGGCTCGGACCGGGCCGCCACGGACGTGGCCCGCGAGCTGGCGCTGGTGGGCATCCCCGGCTACACGGTCGTTGGGCGGATCGCCGTGGCCGAGGGGCCGGCGCGCGTGCACGGCGAGGTGCCGACCCTGGGCACGCTCGGCGGTCTGGCCGAGGTGATCGAGTCGAGCGGCATCGACCTGCTCGTCCTGACGAGCGAGGCCCCCCGCTTCCGCGTCTTCGAGGAGATCTCCACCAACTGCCTCCACCTGCCGTTCAGGCTGTGGGAGCTGTCCTCGTTCTACGAGGAGATCTTCGGCCACGTCCCCGTCGCCGAGATCAACGCTGCTTGGTTCCAGTACATCATGCACCCGAAGTTCCGGACGGTCGCGCCGGCCTCCAAGCGCGCGGTGGACATCTTCGTCTCGCTCCTGGCGGTCGTTGCGACCGCCCCGCTCATGGCCATCAGCGCGCTCGCCATCCGGCTAGACGGCGGTCCCGTCTTCTTCAAGCAGAGGCGCATCGGCGAGGCGGGGCGCTCGCTCACGCTCTTCAAGCTGCGCACGATGAAGGTCGCCGACCCGCACGCGCAGTGGGCCAGCCCCGAGGATCCGCGCGTCACCCGCATCGGCCGTCTGCTCCGGAAGAGCCATCTGGACGAGCTCCCGCAGCTCTACAACATCCTCCGCGGCGAGATGAGCCTGGTCGGCCCACGCCCCGAGCAGCCGGAGTTCGTGGAGCAGCTCGAGGAGGTCCTCCCCTTCTACCAGCGGCGCCATCTCCTGAAGCCGGGCCTGACCGGCTGGGCGCAGGTGCGCTGCGGGTACGCCGGCTCGGACATCGGGTCCGCGTGGAAGCTGTCGCACGACCTCTACTACCTGAAGCACCGCTCCATGGCGTTCGACCTCGCGATCATCGGCGAGACCTTCCGCACCGTGTTCGCGGACCGGCGCTTCTCGATCGAGCCGAAGTGGGTGCCCTTCATCCACGGCTACGACCCGCTGCCTCCGCCTCCCGAGGCCCTGCCCGCGGACCTGAGCGAGCTCGCGGACGCCGCGTCGGGCTGAGCGAGCCCCCAAGAACGTCGAAGGCCGCCCAGAGGGCGGCCTTCGTCGATCTCAAAACCTGCTGAGAGGTTGGGGGTGGTGGTTACGCGGGATTGCGCAGCGTGCGGCGCATCACGTAGCCGGCGCCGGCGGCGGTACCGCCGAGGCCGAGCAGAATGGCGACGTCGAGACCGGTGAACGGCAGCGAGCCGCTCCCGCTGTTCGTCGCGCTGACGGACTGCGGCGAACCGCCGCCGCCCTGATCGACGCTACCCAGGAGGCCACTTTCATCGTAGCCGTCCTGAGACGCGGTCTGTGCTTGTGCGACCCCTGGGGCCACTCCCGCGACTGCCAGTGCGCAAATTGCGCCGGCAACCCGAATCTTGTTCTTGGTCATACTTTCAAGTCCTCCTTAACACGAACCCTTTCCTGAACTCGAGGTTGGCGCGGGACGGGTCGCCAGCGAGCCCTAACCCGAGAGTACATTCGGCATCGGATTCTGTCGACTAACTGCTACTAATTTGGCTTCCCGCAGTACCCGAGACGCTAGTGATGTATCCCTATTTCTCCGGCGCATCCGTGGCCGAATGCGACAGCGGCGTCCGGATCGGTGGCCCGCAGCCGCCTCTGGAGGCCCCGATATAGCGCCCGCTCCACCGCCACGGCGTCGATCTTGCGTCCCGCGCGCACCCTGCGGTAGGTGGACCGCGCCAGCGGCTGACGCGGATTCAGGCGTGTCGCCTCGCTCAGGTTGACCAGGGCGGCCCGCGATTGCCCCGCCTCAGCCTGCGCGAGACCGAGCTCCAGGTGCGAAAACCAGTTCCCGGGCCGGCGCTCGATCGCGCGCTCGAGTGGCGCGATCGCACTCGCCGGCCGCCCGAGCCGTTGCTCGATCACCCCCTCCGCCACAAGCGGCTCGTCGCTGAGCGGGTCGAGATCCGCCGCCCGTTCCAGCTGGTCGAGCGCCGTCTTCGGATGCTCCCTGAAGTGCTCGTACGCCGACGCCGTGTAGCGGGCGGCCACACCCGGTAGCGCGAGGCTCACCGCCGCGGCCAGGGTCACCACTGCGAATGCCACTCGTGCCGCCAGCGGCAGCGGGCGAGCGCGGACCTCGAGGGTGTTGACCGGCTGCTCCTCGGTCCGCGCCGCGACTCCCAGCATCGCGAAGGCGAGCACCGCCAGCGCGGGAAACGCCCATAGCCAGTCCACCAGGGCGTGGAAGAAGAACGCCGCGAAGGCCGCGAACGCCGCGGACACCAGGGCCGCGGTCTCCGGGCCGCTCCTCCGGCGCGCCCTGAGGACCGCCGCCACCATCCCACCCAGGAAGACCAGGAACAGGACGGTCCCAACCAGCCCGTACTGCGACAGGACTCGGAATGCGAGGCTGTGCGGGTGGCGAGGCGCTTCGAGCGTGCGCCGGTGGAGCAGGTACGGGTCGGCGAAGTTGTCCCCACCGACGCCGACGATCGGGTGGTCCTCGAACTGGTTCAGCGCGACGCGGTAGAAGTCGTACCGGTTGGAGCCGAGCCCGCCGGTGAAGCGGGTGTGCCCGGACTCGACCTTGCTGTAGCCGGACGTCTTGAAGTCCTGCCAGCGGGCGTCGACCCAGTCGCCCGGGTTCCCGATCGCGATCAGGATCGCCGCGATACCCGCGAGCGCCAGCACGACGAGGCCGACGTTGCCGGCGGTCCGCAGCCCGCTCCGGCGCTCGACCTCGGGCCTGATCCTCGCTCCCACGAGCGCCGCGACAAAGCCCAGGACCAGCGCGGCCGCGGCGCTCAGGGCGATCGCCCGGGCGGCGTCGTCGAGGGCGGGACCGAGGTCGGCCGCGCGGGCCGCGTCTCGGACGGCCACGAGCGTGTCGAAGGACAGCGCGGTCAGGCCCATAACGGCCGCGAGGGCAAGCAGCGCGGACCAGCGCCGTGGCGTGACGAGGACATACACGAGCGCGGACCCCGCGAAGGCAATCACCGCGCCTCGGCTCTGCGACAGCAGCTCCATCTCCAGCAGCAGGGTCGCCACGGCGAGCGCGATGCCACGTGCCCAGGCCGGCCACGACAGCCTTGTCGCGAAGTACAGCGCCGGCCAGAGTCCGATCAGCCACAGGTTCGCCGTCGCGTTCAGGTAGCCGGCCGGCTCCGAGAGCCGGCCCCCGAGGAAGAGGTCCGACGGATCGTCGCTGATCACGCCGCCGAGCAGGATCCCCGCGGCGATCAGCGCCAGCCCGAACCCGGTGACGGCCACCGCGATCGCCGCCCCCGCCGGGGTCCAGGGGTGGAGTGTCACCACCACGAGCACGAGCCCGTACAGGAGGATGCGATTCGCGGCGAGCCAGGCGGCTCCCTGGTCGTCCGCCCACGCGATCGAGGCGTACGCCAGCAGGGCGAACAGCCCGAGAGCGCACAGCGCGAGCAGCAGGCTGCGCGGCTCGAGCCTGGGCGGCGGGACCGCGATGACCACGACCGCGAGCAGCACGAGGCCGAACAGAGCGGCCGGGTACCAGACCGTCGGCGGATAGCCCCCGTCGTCGAGCGTGAGGACGAGCCCCCCGACGATGACGATGAGCCCAGGAAGCGCGAGCGCGAGCTGCCGCCGTCCCGCGAGCGGTGAGCCAGAGAAGTTCACGAGTTCGGCCATTCTCTACACCACAATCGGTCGGACGCGCCATCCCGCCGTCCGAACCGATACACCTCTCGGGTGGCTCGCACCCCGCGAATCCTGCTCGTCTGCCCGCGCGCGCCGGCACCTCCGACCCGCGGCGACCAGGTGCGCGCCTACCACCTCGCGCGGGCGCTGTTGGCCCACGGCGAGGTGAGGATCGCTTGTTTCGGACCGGAGGACGCACCCGCCATCGACGGCGTCGGACAGCGCTCGGTGGCGCGCGGCGGCGCGTCCACTCTGGCCGCAAACCTCGCCGCCCCGGACCCCAGGCTGCCGGCACAGGTCCGCATGTTCCTCGACCGGCGCATGCACGCCGCTGTGCGGGCCGAGCTCGAGTCGTTCCGGCCCGACGTGCTGCATATCGTGCTCGCGCGGATGGCTCCGTACTCGCACGCCGCCCCGCCCGGCGTCCACGTTCACCTCGACTTCGTGGACGCCCTGTCGCTCAACATGGCGAGCCGGGCGGCCGGCTCGCGCTTCCCGGCATCGGCGGCGTTCGGGCTCGAGGCGCGGCTCATGGCGCGCTACGAGGCCCGCGCCGCCCGCGCGGCGGCCACCGCATCCGTCGTGTCCGAGCGCGACCGGCTGGCGTCGCCGGGGCTGGCCTCCGCCGTCGTGATCCCCAACGGCGTGGCGGTGGACGAGCTCGCCTTCGAGGAGCCCGCCGACCGCCCGCCCGTGGCCCTGTTCTTCGGGAACCTCGGCTACTTCCACAACGTCGCGCCGGCTCGGCTGGCGGCGCTCGAGGTGCTTCCCCGGCTCCGACGCGCCGTGCCGGGCGCCTCGCTCCGCATCGCGGGCGCCCGCCCGGCCGCGCAGGTGGCCGAGCTGGGCCGCGTGGACGGCGTCGCAGTCGCGCCCGACGTGCCGAGCATGGCCGCCGAGCTGCACGGCGCCGCCGTGGCCCTCGTGCCGGCGAGCTCGGGGTCGGGCATCAAGAACAAGGTGCTCGAGGCATTCGCGGCCGGCACGCCCGTCGTGACGAACGCAGCGGGAATCGACGGCGTCGTGGGCGCCCGTGACGGCGAGCACTACCTCGCCGCCGAGGGGCCGGACGCCCTGGCCGAGGCGACCGCGCGGCTCCTCGCCGACCCGGACGAGCGGGTCCGGCTTGCCACGGCGGCCCGCGCCCTGGTCGAGCGCGAATACAGCTGGGACAACCGCGCCCGGACGCTCCTCGAGCTGTACGGCGACCGGGTGGGCGGAGCATGACCGGCGGCCTGCCCGCGGATCTCGAGGCGCTCCGCGGGGACTGGAGCCGGCTGGCCGACGCCTCGGGCAACCTGTTCCTCACGTGGGAGTTCGCCTCCGCGTGGTGGCGACACTTCGGCGAGGGCCGCGAGCCGGTCATCGGCACGGTGCGCCGGGACGGCGAGACCGTGGCCCTGGTGCCGCTCCACCGCGGCGGCGGAGCGGTCCGGACGCTCCGGTTCGTGGGAGCCGGCATCGCGGACCAGGTCGGCGTGGTGAGCGCTCCCTCCGAGCTGCCGGCCGCGGCGTCCGAGCTGCGCAGGCTGCTGGCCGACGTTCCCCACGACCTGTTCTTCGGCGACCGGCTCGGCGGGGCGGAGAACTGGCCGGCGCTGCTGGAGGCCGAGCCGACCACGCACGAGGCGAGCCCTGTCCTCGAGCTCGAGACCTCGGACTGGGACGAGTTCCTCGCGGCAAGGAGCAGGAACTTCAGGGGGCAGGCCGGCAAGTACGAGCGCAGACTGGTTCGCGACCACGACCTGCGGTACCGCCTGTGCTCGGACCCCGGCGACGTGGACGACTACCTGGACGTGGTCTTCGACCTGCACGTGCGCCGCTGGGGCGAGGGCGCCACCGAGTTCCAGGGCGAGCGGAGCCGCGCGTTCCACCGCGACCTGGCGCGCGCCGCGTTCGCGCGCGGCTGGCTCCGGATCTGGATCGCCGAGCTGGGAGGGCGGCCGGCCGCGGCGTGGTACGGGTTCCGCTTCGGCGACGCCGACTGGGCGTACCAGTCGGGCCGCGATCCCGACTTCGATAACGAATCGGTCGGGTGGGTGCTCACCGTGCACGCGGTGCGCGAGGCGGTCAGGGACGGAATGAGCGCCTACAGGTTCCTGCTCGGTCAGGAGTCCTACAAGGCGCGCTTCACGACAGCCGATTACGGGCTCGACAGCTTCGTGATCCCGCGCACCGCCCGTGGCCACGTAGGCCACTTCGCAACGAGAGCCAGGCGCCGCCTGGCCCACTGGGCGCGCCGCGGCTAGCGGCGCGGCACCAGGACCGCGCGCTTGAACTCCGCGACGAGCGTGCCGTCCTGCTTGAAGACGCGCGTGTGCACCTTCACCACGCCGCGGTCCTGCTTCGACTGCGACGGGCGCACCTCGAGCACCTCCGACTCGGCGAACAGCGTGTCCCCGTGGAACACCGGCGCCGGGTGGGACAGCTCTTCGGTGGCCAGGTTGGCGATCGCCTTCCCGGACACGTCCGCCACGGACATGCCGAGCGCCAGCGAGTACACGAGCGGCCCCACCACCACGTTGCGCCCCTGCTGCGACTCCGCCGCGTACACGTCGTTGATGTGCAGCGGATGGTGGTTCATCGTGAGCAGGCAGAACAGGTGGTCGTCCGCCTCGGTCACGGTCTTCGCCGGCCAGTGCTTGTACACGGCGCCCACCTCGAAGTCCTCCAGGTAGCGGCCGTACGGCCGTGCGCCTGAGGCCTCGCGGTCGGCCTGGTCCGTCTCGATCGGTCGCGTCTCGGTCTCGCCCATGGAGCGCGGAACTCTAGTCGCCTCGGTAGATTCCGGGCGGCATGCGAAACCCCCGAGACTTCTTCAAGCCGCTCGCGATCGACGCGCCCGAGCCGATCCGAGAGGTGCCCGTCCGGCCGTCCCGGATGATCCACTTCCTCGACTTCTCGAACGAGAAGATGGTCGCCAAGGCGCCCGACATCGCGCCGCAGGTGGACATCCTCCTCGGGAACCTCGAGGACGCCATCCCTGTGGACCGCAAGGAGGCGGCGCGCGAAGGGCTGATCCGCGTGGGATCCGAGATCGAGCTCGGCGAGACGCAGCTCTGGACCCGGGTCAACGCGCTCGAGAGCCCATGGGTGCTCGACGACCTCACGCAGCTCGTGGCCGCCATCGGCGACCGGCTGGACGTGGTGATGGTGCCGAAGGTCGAGGGCGCCTGGGACATCCACTACGTGGACCGCCTGCTCGCGCAGCTGGAGGCGAAGGCGGGGCTGGACCGCCCGATCCTCGTCCACGCGATCCTGGAGACGGCGCAGGGGGTCACGAACCTCGAGGAGATCGCGACCGCGAGCCCGCGCATGCAGGGGATGAGCTTCGGTCCCGCCGACCTCGCCGCCAACCGGCGCATGAAGACGACCCGCGTGGGCGGCGGTCACCCGGGCTACCGCGTGATCGAGGACCCGGACCCGGACACCCCCGATGCCCCGCGCCCGACGGCGCAGCAGGACCCGTGGCACTACTCGATCGCGCGGATGGTGGACGCCTGCGCGGGCGCCGGCATCCTGCCCTTCTACGGGCCGTACGGGGACATCAAGGACACCGAGGGCTGCGAGACCCAGTTCCGCGCGGCGTTCCTGCTCGGGTGCGTGGGCGCGTGGTCGCTCCACCCCGCGCAAATCGACATCGCGAAGAAGGTCTTCTCGCCCGATCCGGACGAGGTGAAGTTCGCCAAGAAGGTGATCGAGGCGATCCCGGACGGCCGAGGCGTCCACATGATCGACGGAAAGATGCAGGACGACGCCACCTGGAAGCAGTGCAAGGTGATGGTCGACCTCGCGGAGATGCTGGCCCGCAAGGACCCCGAGCTGGCCGAGGCGTACGAGCTCCAGACGGCAGGCGCGTAGCGCCGATGTTTTGCCCCGCCATGCGGCGGGGTATTTCCCCTGCCGGGGAGAAAAAAGAGCCGAGTCGCGGCTGAGCCGTTGGCCGCGAGCGGGGGAACCAAGAAGTTGGGGCGAATCGCCGGACGTATCGGCGGAGCGTGCATCTCATCACGCCAGCCCGTCAGCTAACCCCGTAGGCCGTCATGAGAAGGGGGACTCAGTGCCACGGATGAGCACGGTTACGGCCATGACGGCCGTCACGGTCCTGCTCACGGTGCCGGCGACGGCGGTGGGCCTGACCGCAAATCAGAGGGCCGAGAGGAAGATGACCAAGGCGATCAACGCGGTCCGGGCGCAGCACGGACTGCCCGCCTTCCGGCGGTCCGGCTCACTGACGGGGTCGGCGGAGCGCTACTCGAGCTACCTGATGGAGCACGACGTCTTCACGCACCAGAGCTCGATCTGGGCGAGCAGCCGCTTCGCGCTGCTGGGCGAGGCGCTCGCGTGGCACAGCGGACGCCGCTTCAAGGTGGGCGAGACCATCCGGAACTGGCTCGGCTCCCCGACGCACCGAGACATCCTGCTGTCGCCGGTGATGCGGCGCCAGGGCGCCGGCGTGACGCGCGGCCGCCTCGGCTCGCGTGTCGCCACGATGTGGGTGCTGCACGTGGGCCGGCTGACCATGCCGGGCACGCAGCTCCCGAACGTCGGGCTCCCCTAGCCGCCCGCTTTCCGCAGCGGGTGCGGCGCCGGGCAGATAGGCTCCCCCGCCGCCATGCGCTTCTTCGAGTACGAGGCCCGGGAGATCGTCAAGCGGGCGGGGATCCCGGTCACGGATTTCGGCTTTGCCACCACCGATCAGGAGGCGCGTGAGATCGCGCACCGGATCGGCGGGCCGACCGTCATCAAGTCCCAGGTCCTCACCGGTGGCCGCATGAAGGCGGGCGGCGTGAAGTTCGCCGACGGCGCTGACCAGGCGGCCGAGTACGCGAAGGAGATCCTGACGCTCGAGATCGGCGGCCACATGCCGCGCGGCGTGCTCGTGGACCCGAAGGCCGACGTCAAGCAGGAGTACTACGCCGGCGTGGTGTGGGACGGGCTGCGCAAGCAGCCGGTGATGATCTTCTCGCCCGTCGGAGGCATCGACATCGAGCAGGTGGCCGAGGAGCAGCCGGACAAGGTCGGCCGCCGCCACTTCTCCACGATCGAGCCGTTCAGCGACTACATGGCGAAGGAGGTGATCGCCTCCACGGGCGTCACCGGTCGCCCGCTCACGCGCATCACCCCCATCCTCGCCCGGCTGGCGCAGCTGTTCGTGGACTACGACATGACGCTCGCCGAGATCAACCCGCTGGGCGAGCTCGAGGACGGGTCGTTCGTCGCGCTCGATGCGCACATGGACATGGAGAACGAGGCCCGGCCGCGGCAGAAGGCGCTACTGGACGACCTCGGCGTGGGCGACGAGGAGACCCGCGAGGCGCGCGAGCCCACGGAGTTCGAGCTGGCCGGCGAGGAGGTCGACTCGATGGACCACCGCGGCGTGGCCGGCAACGTCACCGAGTTCGACGGCGACCTCGGCCTCGTGATCGGCGCCGGCGGCGGGTCGCTCACGCTCTTCGACGCGGTGCGCGCCCACGGCGGCCGCCCGGCGAACTACTGCGAGATCGGCGGCAACCCGTCGGTCCGCAAGGCCGCGGGCCTGGCGAAGCTCGTGCTCCAGAAGCCGGGCGTCGACAAGATCGCCGTGATGATGTCGATCGTCTCCAACACCCGCGTGGACATCGTCGCCCGCGGCGTGATCAAGGCCTGCCTCGAGCTGGGGTACGAGCCGGCCGAGAAGATCGCCATCTTCCGCATCCCGGGCGCCTGGGAGGAGGAGGGCTTCAAGATCCTCGAGAAGTACGGCGTGGAGTACTGCGACCGGTCGGTGTCGATGCACGAGGCGGCGCGGCGTGCGGTTTTGAAGGGCGGGCAGAGCCCGCCCTTTGAAGAAAACCCCGGGGAGGCTTGATGCCAATCCTGATCGACGAGAACACGACCTTCATCGTCCAGGGCATCACCGGCCGCGAGGCCGTGAACCTCACCCGCGAGTGTCTCGACTACGGGAAGGGCGCGCAGGTGGTGGGCGGCGTCACCCCGGGCCGGAGGGGCCGCGACGTCCACGGCGTGCCCGTGTTCGACACGGTCGAGCAGGCGGTGGAGCACCACGGCGGGCCGATCAAGGGCTCGGTCGTGACCGTCCCCCCCGCCTTCACCAAGGACGCCGTGTTCGAGGCGATCGAGAACGGCATCGAGCTGATCGTGATCGTCACGGAGCGGATCCCGCGCGGCGACGTGGCCCAGATGGTCGAGCTGGCCGGGACGCGCGGCGCGCGCATCATCGGCCCGAACTGCCTCGGCGTAATCGTCCCCGACGTGATCAAGATGGGCGGGATCGGCGGCCCGGCGCGCGACGCGGCCAAGGCGTATTCGCCCGGCCCGGTCGGCGTGATCTCGCGCTCGGGCGGCATGACCACCGAGATGTCGTCCACGCTCACGGCCGCCGGCCTCGGCCAGTCCACGGCCGTGTCGATCGGGGGCGACGCGATCATCGGCTCCTCGTACGCCGAGCTGATGCCGCTCTTCGAGGCCGACGACCAGACCGAGGCGATCGTGATCTACACGGAGCCCGGCGGGCGCATGGAGGCCGAGCTGGCCCGCCACGTGACCGAGGACTCCACCCGGAAGCTCCCGATCGTGGCCTTCATGGCGGGCCGCTTCATGGACGAGATGCCGGGCATGAGCTTCGGCCACGCCGGCACGATCGTCGAGGGCAAGGAGGACACGGCCGCCGAGAAGATCGAGCGGCTCGCCTCCGCGGGCATCGTCGTGGCCGAGGAGATCGCCGAGATCCCCAACCTCGTCAAGGAGCGGATCGGGGTGGCGGCATGAGGCGCGACGGCACGTTCATCGGCGTCGAGGTGGACGACGCGGTCGCGGGCGACCGCGAGCTGGCCACGAGGCTGGCGGAGGCCTGCCCCGTCGACATCTACGTCGCCGCGGAGACCGGTGTGGAGATCGCGGAGGAGAACCTGGACGAGTGCGTGCTGTGCGGGCTGTGCCTGGCCGCCTCGCCGCCCGGCGCCGTCTCTGTGATCAAGCTGTACGACGGCGGCGCCCTCCTCGAGCGTGCGGCCTGACACGACCTTCTTCACGGTCGCGGACCAGCGCTTCTTCCCGGGTGTTGCCTGCCTCCTGAACTCGCTCCGGCTCAGCGGGAACGACGCGGAGCTCGTGATCCTCGACGTCGGCCTGAGCGAGCCTCAGCGGCTCCGGCTCGAGCCCCACGCCCGGCTGGTGACCCCGCCGGGAGAGGTGCTCGAGGAACATCTCCTGCTCAAGTCGTTCCCCCACACGCTCGAGCCCGACGGGACCGTCGTGATCATCGACAGCGACATGCTCGTCACCCGTGCCCTCGATCCAGTGCTCGAGCAGGTCGAGACCGGCAGTGTCTGCATGTTCGCGGACATCGAGGACCAGCGCGATCGCCGGATACCCGAGTGGGAGGAGGCATTCGCACTGACCTCGCCGCTCCGGCACGGGCAGCACTACATGAACGCCGGCTTCATCGCGCTGTCCACTCGCCACCATCCGGAACTACTGCGGCGCTACTGGGAGCTGTGCCGCCGCATCCCGTCGGACCGGACCCTGGTGGCCGCGAGCGAGTACGACCAGCCGTTCTGGGGCGGCGACCAGGACGCCATCAACGCGCTCCTCATGAGTGAGGTCGACGCGGACGCGGTTGTGGAGCTGCCTCAGGAGGAGGGGCCCTCACCCGAGCTGCTCCACGACGTTCGGATCGTGGACGAGCGAACGCTCGAATGTGAGCTGCGCGGGCACACGCCCTACCTGCTGCACTACTGGGGCGGCCCGAAGCCGTGGGCGCGGACCGCCTGGATGCGCGTGTCGCGCGACGCGTACGTGCGCCTGATGCCACGCGTGCTCCTCGGGCCGGACGTGCCCGTGCGGCTCGATCCGGCCGAGCTCCCGCTCTGGCTGAGGCCCACGCCGGTCGGAAGGGCCACCCTCGCCGTGCTGAGCGGCGTTAACCGGACCGCCCGCCGCCTCCTCGAGTACGTGCCGCGGGGTGCGCGACGCCGCATGGCAAGCGGAATTCGGCGCTTGGTGCGCTGATCGCTTGCGGCAGCCGCGGGTCGCCCCTACTCTGGATGAGCAGGGATTTGGACTCGGTCAGGGGGACATTGCGCGTTTGGCTTGCGGCTGCCTTGGCTGCCGCTGCCGCGGCATGCACTTTTTCCGCCCCCGCCCTCGCTGCCGACTATTCCGACACGAACTTCCACGAGGACACGATCGTGGGCGGCCTCACGATTCCCACAACGGCCGCGTGGGCGCCCGACGGCCGCGTGTTCATAGCTGAGAAGTCGGGGCTCCTGAAGGTGCTCAATCCCGGCGAGTCGAGCGCCACGACGATCCTCGACATCTCAGACCAGGTGAACGACGCCTACGACCGCGGCCTGCTCGGCCTCGCCGTCGACACGAGCTTCGAGACGAACCACTACGTCTACCTGCTGTACACGGGCGAGGCGCACCCGCTGATGGCGGACACCGACGCCCCGACCTTCTCGCGGCTGGTGCGGATCGCGGTGAGCGGCTCCAACACCGTCTCCGGGACGACCACGCTGCTGGGCAGCAAGACGAATTGCGTGACCGAGAACTTCGTGACCACGTGGCCGGCCGCGAACGACCTCGACTGCATCCCGTCCGAGGGGCGCTCGCACTCCATCGGCACGGTCGTCTCCGCTCCCGACGGCACGCTGTATGTGGGCTCGGGCGACGCATCGAGCTTCGCGGAGTACGACACGCTGGCCTTCCGCGTCTACGACCAGCACAGCTTCGCCGGGAAGATCCTGCACATCGACCGGAACGGCAACGGGCTTGCGGGGCACCCGTTCTGCCCCGGGAACCCCGTCACCGACGTCTGCGCGAAGATCCACGCGCTGGGCTTCCGCAACCCGTTCCGCTTCAAGTGGCGCGATGACGGCACCGCGGACGGCGAGCTGACCATCGGCGACGTGGGCTGGAACACCCGCGAGGAGGTCGACCGTGTCGGGACGCCCGGCCACACCTACGGCTGGCCCTGCTACGAGGGCACGATGCACACCGTCACCTACCAGGACGACGATCACTGCGACGGCCCGGGCGGCGAGTACAGCAAGGAGGGAACGCCCGCCGCGCATGTGCCGCCGGTCTACGACTACGTGCACTCCGCGACCAACGCGATCATCGGCGGCCCGATCTACCCCGGCGGCCCGTACCCGGACTCCTACGACGGGCAGATGTTCTTCGGCGACTACAGCGCGGGTTTCCTCAAGGTCCTCGATTTCAGCGGTGGCGGGACCCCGACGGCAACGTCGTTCGCCACGAACTGGGGCGGCGTCGACCTCGTTCTCACGCCCGACTCGAACATCGCGTTCCCCGACTTCGGCACCGGGGAGCCGGGCACGGGCTCGCTGAAGGAGATCGTCTACCAGCCGAGCACGGGCGCCCCGCACGCGGTGGTCACCGCCAGCCCGATAGCGGGCGGCAAGCCGCTCCACGTGACGTTCAGCGCCGCCGGGTCGACCGATCCCGACGGGCAGGCGCTGACCTATGACTGGGACTTCGGCGACGGCCAGCCCCACGGGAACACCGTGTCGCCGACCCACGACTACGCGATCGCGGGCACGTACCACGCTGTCGTGACGATCGAGGACCCGGACGGCCACACCGACTCGGCGGGGGTCGACGTCCAGGTGTTCAACAGCCCGCCCACGCCCTCGATCGACAGCCCGGCTGACGAGTCGCTGTTCCGCGACGGCCAGACCATCTCGCTGAGCGGCTCCGCCACCGACGTTCAGGACGGCCCCCTGGCGGCAGCCGCGCTGTCGTGGACGGTGATCCTCCACCACGCCGCCCACACCCACTTCGTCGGGACCTTCAACGGGACCGCGCACCCGAGCTTCACGGCCCAGCGCGACCACGACACGAACTCGTACTACGAGGTGAAGCTCCGGGCCACCGACTCGAACGGCGAGTGGCGCCAGACGACGATCGAGCTCCGGCCGGAGGGCGTGCCGTTCGAGATGCTGAGCACGCCGTCCGGCGCACCGGTTTCGTACAGCGGGGTGGCCAGGACGGCGCCGTTCTCGACGAGCTCGGCGATCGGCCTGCGGACCACGGTGTCGGCGGGGTCGCGCTTCACGAAGGACGGCAAGAACTGGTTCTTCGACTCATGGGCCGACGGCGGCGGCCGCCTCCGGCAGATCGAGATCCCCGACCACGCGACGAGCATCACGGCCAGGTACCTCGAGGACAAGGCCTTCGGGAGACCGGCGGCGGCGTCGAGCGTCCAGGCCGACGACGCCCAGTTCGCCGCGGCCAAGGCCGACGACGACGATCCCTCGACGCGCTGGAGCAGCAAGGGGCAGAGCGCCGACCAGGACCCGACGCCGTGGTGGGAGGTGGACCTCGGCTCCGCTCGGTCGGTGTCGGCGGTCGAGCTGGACTGGGAGGCCGCCTACGCGTCTCGATACCAGATCCTCACGTCGGCCGACCACGTGCACTGGTCGCTCGCGAAGGAGGAGTCGATCGGCGGATCGATCAGGCGGAGGACCGGGTTCCCGGTGCGAAAGGCGCGCTGGGTGAGGATCCAGGTGCTCGAGCATGGCAGCGCATTCGGCGCGTCCTTCTTCGAGGCGCGTGTGCTGGGCCCGCCGGACGGCGATCCGGTCCCCGTGGACAAGGCGGCGGGGCGGCCGGCGTCGGCCTCGAGCGTGCAGTCGAGCCCGGCCTTGGATCCCGGGCGCGCGACCGACGAGGATTCGAGCACCCGCTGGAGCAGCGCGTCCCTGGACGGGCAGTGGTGGCAGGTCGACCTCGGCTCGCTTCGGACCGTGGACACGGTCGAGCTGAACTGGGAGACGGCGTATGCGTCGAGCTACCGGCTCGAGACGTCCGGCGACGGCGCGCATTTCGCGCCCGCCGCGACCGAGAACATCTCCTCCGCTGGGCTCAGGCGAACCACGTTCGCTGCCAGGGCCGCGCGCTTCGTGAGGATCAGGGCACTCACGCGGGCCACGGCATTCGGAATCTCATTGTGGGACGCGCGCGTCTACGGCGGCTCCGACCCCGGCCCGGACGACACCCCGCCCGATACGACCATGGACAGCGGCCCGTCCGGACCCACGAACGCCGCATCGCCGACCTACGGCTTCTCGGCGAACGAGCCGGGCTCGTGGTTCGAGTGCCGGATCGACGGGGGTGGCTGGGGCGAGTGCTCGGCACCGCACACGGCCGGCCCCCTGGCCGACGGCGGCCATAGCTTCGACGTACGAGCGACGGATCCGGCCGGCAACCCCGACCCCACCCCCGCCTCTCGCAGCTTCACCGTCGACACGACCGCGCCGGATACGAGGATCAACGGCGGTCCGTCCGGTTCCACGACCGATGCCACGGCCACGTTCGACCTCTCAGCGAACGAGTCCTCGACCTTCGAGTGCCGGATCGACGGTCAGGGCTGGGGAGCGTGCGCCGCCCGATACACGACCGCCCCGCTACCTGACGGCGCGCATACATTCGACGTGCGGGCGACCGACCCCGCTGGGAACGTCGACCCCACTCCCGCCACCCGGTCGTGGACGATCACGGCCCGCAGCTACACCGACCTGATCCTGGGTACCCGGGGCCTGCTCGGCCTCTGGCCGCTCGGCGACACCGGAAGCAGGGCGGCCGACCTGGCGAAGGGACATCGCGGGCGCTACAGCGGCGGAGCGGCGCGGACCGGGGCCCTGATCCGGGTCGCGCAGGACGGCGCGCGCCGGTTCGACGGCGCGAACGACCGCGTCCTCGTGCCCGCCGGCGCGATCGGGAAGCCGCGCTCCGCGACCGTGGAGCTCTGGCTGAAGCCTGCACGAGGCGGCGGCGGAAAGCGCGGAATCGTGCTGACCGACTCGCGCGTTCCCCTGCACGACGGGCTCACGCTCTACCTCGACGCCCGCCGCCGGCCGGTGTTCGCGGTGGGCGGGAACCGCGGCCGCCGGGGGTCCGTCACCGGCCCGGCGCTGAAGGCCGGCCGCACCTACCTGCTCGGAGCCTCCTACGACGGCAAGCGACTCGCGATCTTCGTGAACGGGGTGCAGCGCGCCGCGCGCTCCTACCGCGGCGGCATCGACTACGCGGGCGGCCGGTCGATCCTGGTCGGCGGTCCCGCGAAGGGCCGCTCCGGCGGCCTGGCAGCCTACAGCGGCGTGCTCGACGAGCTCGCGGTTTACGGCCGGGCGCTCGGGGCCGCGACGCTGATCGACCACTTCCGTCTCGGCACGGGGTCCGGTTGACCAATCCCGAGGTGACCCCGGAGCGCTTTCGCCAGAGCATCGGGGCAGCTTCCCCGGCGATCTCGGGATCGAGGTCGTTCGGATCGAGGACGACTCGGTCGAGGGCCGGCTCGTCGTGGACCGCCGCCACCTCCACCCCGGCGGCTACGTGCACGGCGGCGTGTGGGTGGGTTCGCGGACACGGTCGCCGCCTGGGGCGCCTTCCGGCACCTCGAGCCCGGCCGCGACTTCACGACCGCGGAGCTGAAGGCGAACGTCTTCACGGCCGCCCGGGAGGGTGACGTGCTCACCGCGTTCGGCCGTCCGCTCCACGTGGGCCGCCGCACCCAGGTTTGGGAGGTCCTCATCACGAAGGAGGGCCGCAACGCGGCCCTCTTCACGTGCACGCAGATGATGCTCGGCTAGTCCTTCGCGGGACGGCCGAGCAGCTTCCGCCACACCGGCCGCGACTTGCAGCTGCCAGCTCCCGCTGCACCTCGGTCAGCTCCGTCCAGATCATCTGCTTCTGCTGCTCCACGAGCTTCAGCGCCTGCCCGAGGCGTTCGGCCTCCTGGGCGTGAGCGGCCTGGCCGGCCTCGGCCTCCTGCAGCCGCGTGTTGAGCGCTTCGGCGGCGCTCCGCTCCCGTCTCAGCGTCTCCGTCAGGCGGCGGCGTGCGTCGCGCTCTGACCGCGCAACTCGCTCGAAGGACTCGGCCTTCTCCGCCAGGCGCCCATTCTCCTCGGCCTGGGCCTCCAGCCTCGCGAGCAGATCGGTGGTGTCGAGCCCGATCGCGTCCGGCGCGTCCGCAAGCCGGATGACGCGAGGCTCCCTACGTTCTGCGGGCTCAGGCTCCATGAGAGTGCGTGATGCTAGCCACGATGTCTGACAAACGTCTCACCTCTGCGCTGGCTTCCGCGGCTAAGTCCGCGCAAGCTGGCGCTGGATGACGTTTCCGATCAGCTTTGTGACTGCCGGCTCGCCGCTTACGTGCACGTGACCGTGCTCGTATGCGTCCACCCAGTGCCGGAGGTGGCCCTCGGCGGCGAGCTCGTTGAAATGGGAGCGCGACACGGACACGTCGATCCGCGCATCCCCCGCGGGGTCCTTCGTGATCTCGGGCCCGGGCACCGCCACGCGCCAGATCGGCACGTCTCCGTGCGAGCGCAGCTCGAGCCGGATCACCAGCTTGAGCTGCTTCAGCGCCGGCACCTCCGCCTGGAGGTTCTCGACGGCCTGCTTGATCAGGGAGCGCGTGTCGCCGGCTGACACGGGCTAGATCTTGTTCCGCTCGAGAAGCTTCTTGCCGATCACCATGCGCTGGATCTCGGAGGTGCCCTCGCCGATCAGGAGCAGCGGCGCGTCGCGGTACAGCCGCTCGATCTCGTACTCCTTCGAGTAGCCGTAGCCGCCGTGGATGCGGAAGGCCTCCTCCACGACCTCCTTGCCGGTCTCGGAGGCGAACAGCTTCGCCATGCCGGCCTCGAGGTCTGAGCGCTGGCCCGCGTCCTTCATGCGCGCCGCCTTCAGGGTGAGGAGGCGGGCGGCCTCGATCTTGGTGGCCATGTCGGCGAGCTTGAACTGGATCGCCTGGTGCTTCGCGATCGGCTTGCCGAACGCCTTCCGCTCCTGCGAGTAGCGCAGCGCCAGCTCGAGCGCGCGCTGGGCGATGCCCACGCCGCGCGCGGCCACGTTCACGCGGCCCACCTCGAGCGCGTCCATCATCTGCGCGAAGCCCTTGCCGACCCCGCCCTCCTCGCCGCCGAGGATCCGGTCGGGCGGGCAGCGGTAGCCGTCGTACACGAGCTCGGTGGACTCCACGCCCTTGTAGCCCATCTTCTTGATCTGGGGCGGAATCGTGAGCCCGTCGCTCTCCGCGACGCCCGGCTCCTTCTCGGTGATGAAGCAGGTCATCCCGCGGTGCGGCGGGTCGGCCTTCGGGTCGGTCTTCATCAGCACGAACACGACGCCCGAGCGCAGGCCGTTCGTGACCCACATCTTCTGGCCGTTCAGCTCCCAGTCGCCGTCGTCCATCTTCTTCGCGACCGACTTGATGCCCTGGACGTCCGACCCCACCTCGGGCTCCGACAGCGAGAAGGCCGCGCGGATCTCGCCGGTGGCCATCTTCGGCAGGAGCTCCTGCTTCTGCTCGTCGGTCCCGAACTTCATGAGGAGGTAGGAGCCGATGAAGTGGGTGTTCACGATGCCGGAGACCGAGATCCAGCCGCGCGAGAGCTCCTCGACGATCATGGCGTAGGTCGTCAGGTCGAGCCCCATCCCGCCGTACTCCTCCGGGATCGTGACCCCGAACAGCCCGAGCTCCTTCATCTGCTCGACGACGGCGTCCGGGAACGAGTCCTCGTGGTCGTGCTCCTCGGCGATCGGGAGGACCTCGTTGTCGACGAACTGCCGGACCATCTCGGTGATGGCCTTCTGCTCGTCGGTCTTGTCTGAGTAGGCGGTTGCGACGGCCATAGGCGCCGCAGATTACCTACGCCGGCTCAGTAACCGGAGGGGTGGCGCGCCACGAAGGCGGAGGAGCGGCGGAGAGTCTTGCTCCAGCGCGGGCCGGTTGCCGGCCCCGGCGCGTCGGAGTCGTGCATCGAAGTGTCGAAGCGGAATCCCGCGACCACCACGTAGGCGTGACAGCCGGCGGCGTACACCGTGATCCAGCGTGCCCGGACCGCTCCTGCCCCAGCTCATCAGCGCGCCGCTCGGGAGCGGTGAGCGCAGGAAGCCTCCGCCGTGGAGCGCGTGCGAGACGCTGCCGGAGCAGTCGTAGCCGCGGTCGAGCTGGCCGCGCCTGTAGGGCCGGTGGCCGCCGCCGTAGATGTACGGCTTCTCGACGATCTGGTTTGCCGCGGCGATCACCCGCTTGATGCGTGTCGGCGCCGAGGCGGGAGCGAGCAGCCGCCCGTTCACGAGCTTCGCCTTGGCGGGCGGCGGCGGGGGCGGCTGGAAGGCCGCGCCTCCACCGCTCATCGAGGAGGACGTCTGCGCCATCGCGCCGGGCGCGGCGACGAGCGCGCAGGCGAACGCCAGCGCGGCAAAAAGCAACCTGTTTACGAAGGTGGAAGGCATTCTCTTTCGAACGCCTACGGGGTTAGCTGACGGGCTCGCGCTGAAAGAGCTTGCGCGCCTCCTCAAAGAGAAGGTTCGCCCCAGTGGCCGTTGGCTTGGCCACCTTGGTTCCCCCGTTCCGCGCAATGCGGACTCGGCGTGGCGGTGAAGCTATCAGATGTTTCGGCGACCGTCGCCGGTTCTTTAATGCGGTATCACACGAGTTCGGCCTGCCGGCGCCGTGTCCTGCCCGCGCGCGGCGAACGTGCCTCGCCGCGATCGACACGCAGGAGCGACCACGCGATCAGGGCGATCAGCGAGAGCGCGATCGCCAGAACCGTCAGGTAGGCCGCGAGCGTGAGGAAGCCGGGCACGCCCTGCTTCTGCTCGCGCTGGAGCACCTTCTTGTCCCTGAGGAAGGCGCGCGTGAAGCTCGCCTCCGCCGGGACCTCCTTCGCCGGGATCGCCTTGTCCTTCGGCAGGAAGATCGGCATCGAGATCAGCGCGTCGCCCTGCTGGATGCGCATCGTGGCCTTCCAGGCACCGTGGACGGGAATCGCCTGCGTGGTCCGGTAGACGCCCGCGCCGAGCTTCTCGAGCGGGTCGAGGACGCGCTTCTCACCTCCCTGCCACGCCGTGACGTTGATGAAGTCCGGGTCGTCGGCCGAGTCGCGTGGATCGAGCTTGATCGTCGCCGCGACCGTGCGGTGTGCGCCGGACTCGATGTCCTTCAGCGCGACCTGCGCCCGAGCCGGGCCGGTGGTGGACATGGGCAGCGCCCAGCCGATCACGGCCATCAGCACCAGCCCGCCGGCCAGGGCGGCGCGGCGGTCGCCCGACACGAGCCGGGCGCCGTCCTCGCGGCTGATCAGTGCGCCGCTCTTGCCAACGAGCGAGCCGCCGATGAAGCCGCCGACGATGCCGGCCGCGACGGCCGTGATGAGACCGGCGATGGCAGCCTCAGGCAGGAGCGAGGCGTTCCACGGGATCGGCATCCAGATGTGCGACCACGCCCACTCGGCGGCGAGGCCGATGGTGCCGATCAGCGCACCGGCGATGGCGCCGTTGACGACCGGGCTGCGGCCTGAAGCGCGTGCGAAGACGGCCTCGACGATCAGCGCCTCGACGATGTAGAGCGGGAAGTGCGGGGTGACCTCGCCCCAGAAGACGCCGACCATGATCGTCAGGAACCCGCGGATCACGATGTAGCCGCCCACGGCAAGCAGCGCGCCGCCGCGGCCGACGAAGAGCCGGCAGGTCACGAGCCCGATGCCGGCCGCGAGCATGATCAGGATCGGCTGGAAGACCTCACGGAACTGCGGGACTCCGAAGTCGAACTCCGCCTGGAAGGTCGACAGGGCGACCAGGAAGCTTCCGACGAGCAGCGCGCGCCGCACGCGGTACACCCACGGCGTGCCCTCGCGCTCGGGGTCGCGGCCGATCGTGGTGACGGCCTCGCCCATCAGGATCATGCCGCCGAGCGTGGCGAGCGACGCGCCACCGATGAGCATGAGGTGCGTCGGGCCCCAGAGCGTCACGTCCTGGCCGAACAGCCGGTGCCACATGTCGTCCAGCGGGAAGCCGCTCAGCGCGAACGCGCCGCAGGCGGCCATCATCGCGCCGCCGACCGGCGCCCACCAGTCGCCGCCGATGTGGATCGCCGTCTTCGACGGCCGCTCCGTGCCCGCGAGGACGATCGACAGCACGCCCGACACGAGCACGCCGTAGAGGCCGACGAGGATCAGGTAGTGAGCCGGGTTCGCGAGCGGGCCGGGATCGCGCCCGTTGTCGATATGCAGGGAGATGTCCCAGTACATGCCGAGAACAGCCACCAGCAGCGAGACGCCGAGCAGCATCGACGGGACGGAGGCCCACGCGGGCAGCCCGGTCTGGCGCTCGGCCCACCTGCCGAAGCGGTTCAGGATGTCGGTGCGGCCGGCCCGGTGCCGACTGATCAGCAGGACCACGAGCGCGGTCGCCACCAGGGCGCCTGCGGTGGCGCCGATCGCCTCGCCGAGCGCGGCGCCGCCCGCCGGCTGCGTGCCGCCCGACTGAGCGACCGCCGGTCCGGCCGTGGCGAGCATGCTGATCACGCCAGCTGCAGCGCCGATAATCCCACCCCGCATGTGCTTAGC
This sequence comes from uncultured Thermoleophilaceae bacterium, assembly GCA_963808875.1. Classification (GTDB taxonomy): domain Bacteria; phylum Actinomycetota; class Thermoleophilia; order Solirubrobacterales; family Thermoleophilaceae; genus JACVRW01. Next base: position 257,148 of record CAWEHM010000007.1, on the reverse strand, counting down.
TCCTCGTTGCCTTGAATCCCGCATAGAGACTGGTCTTCCCAGAACGCGGGAAAACCTAACTGACCGGTCAGTCAGTTGACTGTGACGTCCGTCACAGAGTGTCCTTAGCCCATGGCCGCATCCCCCAAACGCCGTCTCACAGCAGAGGAGCGCAGGACCGGAATCCTGGACGCCGCGCTCGCCGTGTTCTCCGAGCGCGGCTACCACGAGGCCTCGATCGACGAGATCGCGGGCGAGGCCGGGGTGTCGAAGGCGCTCATCTACGAGCACTTCTCGTCGAAGCAGGAGCTGTACGGCGAGCTGATCGCCCGAAACGCCCGCGACCTGACGCAGCGGGTGGCGGGCGCGCTGTCTGGGGTCGAGGTCGAGTCCACCGCCGACCGGCTCGCCACCGGACTCGAGGCCTTCTTCGCGTTCGTCGAGGAGCGCCGCGATGCGTGGCGGATGCTGTTCCGCGATCCGAGCGACCCGGAGTCGGCGGCGGTGCTCGACCGGATGGTCGGGCAGGTGACCGCGGAGGTGACGGTGCTGATCTCGCAGGACCCGGGCGCGCGCGACCTCACGCGCGGCCAGGCGGACCAATCGCTGCGCCTCCTGGCCGAGATGCTCGTGGGAGGGGCTCAGTCGATGGCGAACTGGTGGACCGACCACCCCGACACCCCGCGCGCCGAGCTGGTCGAGATCGCGATGGACTTCGCCTGGCTCGGGCTCGAGCGGCTGAGCCGCGGCGATCGCTGGTCGGCGCCTGAATGAGCTTCGTCCGCGAGCTGGTCGACGCCGCCGAGCCGTCGCGGCTCGCTCTCGTGGCGATCGCGCGCGACGGCGAGCGGCGCGAGGTCGGCTTCGGCGAGGTGGCCGAGCGCTCGGCTCTCATGGCGGGGGCGCTCGACGCCCGGGGGGTTCGTGCGGGCGACGTCGTCATGACCGTCGTGGGCAACACGCCCGAGTGGGTGTACGCGATGCTCGCCTGCTGGCGGATCGGCGCCGTGGCCCAGCCGTGCTCGGAGCAGCTGCGCCCGGCAGACCTGCGTGCGCGCATGGAGGCGGTCGAGCCCGCGGCGGTGGTCGCGGACGAGCGCGACCTCGACCTGGTGACGGCGAGCGGGTTCGAGGGCCCGCTGCTCACCGTGCCGGACGGGCGGCTCCTCGAGCACCATCCCGTCCCGGCCGGCGACTTCCCCGACGACCACCCCGCGCTGATCGTCTTCACGTCCGGCACCGCCGGTGAGCCGAAGCCGATCCGCCACGGGCACGGCTACCTGCGCGGGCAGAGCGTGCAGGCGGAGCACTGGTACGGCGCGCGGCCGGGAGACCTGTGCTGGTGCACCGCCGCGAGCGGCTGGTCGCTCTCGGCCCGGAACGCGTTCGTGGCCGCGTGGATCCGCGGCGCCGCCGCGCTGCTGCACGACGCGCGCTTCGACCCCGAGGAGCGCTTGGAGCTGCTCGACCGGGAGCGCGTCGACGTGCTCTGCATGTCCCCCACCGAGTACCGCGCGATCGCGAAGCGCTGCACGCTCCGCCCGCCCGCCGGCCTCAGGCACGCCTGCGCCGCGGGCGAGCCGCTCAACCCGGAGGTCGTGCGCGCGTGGCAGGAGGACGCCGGCGTGTCGGTCCACGACGGCTACGGCCAGACGGAGACCGGCCACCTCACCGGGATGCCGATCGGCCCACCGGTGCGGCCCGGCTCGATGGGCAGGCCGCTCCCGGGCTTCCGGGCGTGGATAGACGATGGCGAGCTCGTCGTGGACCCCGCCACCGTGCCGACCTTCTTCATCGACGGCCCGCGCGACCGCCCGTGGCGCACCGGGGACAGGGTCGGCGAGGACGAGGACGGCTACCTGTGGTTCGAGAGCCGCACCGACGACGTGATCATCTCCGCCGGCTACCGGATCGGCCCGTTCGAGGTGGAGTCGGCGCTCGTCTCCCACCCCGCTGTGGCGGAGGCCGCCGCCGTGGCGGCGCCGGACGACCTGCGCGGCCAGGTGGTCCGCGCGGTGGTGGTCCTGCGCGACGGCCACTCCCCCAGCCCGGCACTCGCTGCCGAGCTGCAGGAGCACGTGAAGGCCGAGACCGCCCCGTACAAGTACCCGCGCATCGTGGACTTCGCCCTGGACCTGCCGAAGACGCCGAGCGGAAAGATCAAGCGCGCCGAGCTGCGCGATCAGCCGAGCGGGTCGAGCGAAGCCAGGTAGTGGCGGAGCAGCGGGTCGATGACCCGCCAGCGGCCGTGGGCCTCGTGCTCCAGGATGCCCGCGTCCCGGAGCAGCTTCAGGGCGCGGTCGCGCGCGCCAGGCTGCACCCGGCGCGGCATCGGATTGCCCGCCGCCACGGTCCGCGCGATCAGCAGGCCGTGCTTGTGGAGCAGCCGGATCCGCTCCACCACCTGCTCCATCGTCGGGCGGTCGCCCTCGAGCGCCCGCTCGAAGCCGAGCTGGACGAGATCGAGGCCGATCTCGCGGGTGCCGAGCTCGATCGAGACGAGGTGCGCCTGCTGGGCGATACGCATGGTCGCGCGCGGGTGCCCCCCGCCCAGCTCGACGATGCGCGTGAGCGCCGCTTCCGCGACCGTGCAGCCGTCCTCGGCGAACCGCGCAGACAGGCCGGCGCGCCACTCGTCCGCCTCGATCGGGCGGAGCGCGTAGAAGCTGCCGAAGCCGCTGAACGCCCTTCGGCTCGGAGCAAACAGGTCGCGCATGACGTGCTCGATGCTGCCGGCGAACAGATACGACACCGACGTGCTGCGCTGGAACACCGCGCGCATGCGGTTCGTAACCGACTCCGGGTCTCCGTACGGCTTCCGGGCGGACGCCAGCTCCTGGAACTCGTCGAAGAAGAGGATCAGCTGCTTCCCGTCGGCCACGGCCACCCGCTCGGGAAGCTCGAGCGCCAGGTCGAGTGCGCGCTCGGGGTCCTGCGCGGCGAGCCCGGGCGTGAGCGCGAGCTCGACTCCCTCCCCCAGCTCCCCGACCATCTTCAGCACGGCGCGGGCCTGAGCGGCCGACAGCGCCGCGCGCCCGGCGCTCCGCGCCCGTCGCAGCGCGCGGTGTGTCGCGGACCGGTTCGCGATCACCGCGGCCGCGATCGCCTCCGCCAGCTCGCCCGCGTCGGAGAGCCGGAACAGGTCGAGCCTCGCGGTGTAGGCGCCCCGCCGCGCGACCCTGCCGAGCGCCGCCTCGCACACGCTCGTCTTGCCCGTGCGCCGCGGCCCCGCGACCACGAGGTGCGTGCCGGCCTCGAGCCGGGTGGTGATCTCGGCGATGTCGTCGCGGCGGCCGATGAGCTGTCCGGGCGGCACCGGAGAATCCGTCGGGAACAGCTTTCCGCTGGGGGTCCGAAGGTTGTCGGGCTTGCGCGCCATCACTGGAAAGTTTACACAGAATCTGTGTAAACGATCATGCAAGTTGTGTAAAGTGGCGCACGGGTAGCCTGCGGGCATGGCCAACCGGCTGGCTGACGAGACCTCTCCCTACCTCCTCCAGCACAAGGACAATCCCGTGGACTGGTATCCATGGGGCAAGGAGGCGCTCTCGCGCGCGCGTGAAAAGGATCGGCCGATACTTCTGTCGATCGGCTACTCGGCGTGCCACTGGTGCCATGTCATGGAGCGGGAGTCCTTCGAGGACCCGGAGATCGCGGCTGTCATGAACGAGCTGTTCGTCCCGATCAAGCTCGACCGCGAGGAGCGGCCGGACCTCGACTCGATCTACATGGAGGCCTGCCAGGCCATGACCGGCCAGGGCGGCTGGCCGCTGAACGTCTTCCTCACCCCGGACCAGGTGCCGTTCTTCGCCGGCACCTACTTCCCCCCGGACTCGCGGATGGGGATGCCGAGCTGGCGCTCCGTGCTCGAGGCCGTGTCCAAGGCATGGGAGGAGCGCCGCGAGGAGATCGAGGAGGGCGGCGGCCGGATCGCGGAACGCCTGCGCGGCGGCGCGCTGCTGCGCCCATCGGAGGGCGACCTCTGACCCGGCGGCGCTCGACGCCGCGGTGGAGACGCTCCGCGCGAACTACGACCCGGCGAACGGCGGCTTCGGCAGCGCGCCGAAGTTCCCGCCAGCGTCGGCGCTCGAGTTTCTCCTGCGCCGCGGCGAGACCGACATGACCGCGCACACCCTGCGTGCCATGGCGTCCGGAGGGATGTACGACCAGGTGGGCGGCGGCTTCGCGCGCTACTCGGTCGACCCGTACTGGCTCGTCCCCCACTTCGAGAAGATGCTCTACGACAACGCGCTGCTCGCGCGCGCATACCTGCACGGGTGGCAGGTCACCGGCGACCCACTCTTCCGCGCGGTCACCGAGGAGACGCTCGACTGGGCACTCCGCGAGATGCGCGGCTCCGAGGGCGGCTTCTACTCCGCGCTCGACGCAGACTCGGAGGGCGAGGAGGGGAAGTTCTACGTCTGGACCCTCGAGGAGCTGCGCGAGGCGCTCGCCGGTGAGCCCGATGCCGACGAGGCGATCGCCTGGTTCGGCGCCACCGACCGCGGCAACTTCGAGGGCAAGAACATCCCGGTGCGCGGCCCGGGCGAGCCGGACCGCCGCGACACCTGGCGAGAGCGGCTGTACGACGTGCGCGCGAAGCGCGTGTGGCCGGGCCTCGACGACAAGCGGCTCACGTCCTGGAACGCGCTGATGATCGCCGCGCTCGCGGACGCGGGCGCCGTGCTCGAGCGCGACGACTACCTGGACGCCGCGCGCGGCACCGCCGAGTTCGTCCTGGGCGACCTGCGCGATCCCGGCGGCCGCCTTCTGCGCACCTGGAAGGACGGCCAGGCCAAGCTGAACGCCTACCTCGAGGACCACGCCTTCCTGCTCGAGGCGCTGATCTCGCTCTACGAGGCCACGTTCGAGCCGCGCTGGTTCGGCGAGGCGCGCGCGCTGGCGGACATCGATGATCGAGCGGTTCGCCGACGAGGAGAACGGCGGCTTCTTCGAGACCTCGTCGGACCACGAGCAGCTCGTGGCCCGCCGGAAGGACCTGGAGGACCATCCGATCCCCGCCGGCAACTCGAGCGCCGCCTACGGCCTGCTGCGGCTCGCGGCGCTCACCGGCGAGCACGAGTACGCGGTGCGGGCCGAGTCGGTGCTCCGGCTTCTCCACGAGATCGCGCCGAAGCACGCGCAGGCGTTCGGCCACCTGCTCCAGGCACTCGACTTCCGGCTGGCGCAGGTGAGGGAGGTGGCGCTCGTGGGCGAGGAGCTCCGCCCCTCGAGCGCGTGGTGCGCGACGAGTTCCGCCCCCACCTCGTGCTCGCCGGCGGCGAGGCGGACGGAGTGCCGCTGCTCGAGGGGCGCGACCCCGTCGACGGGCGGGCCACCGCGTACGTCTGCGAGCAGTTCGCGTGCCGGGCGCCGGTCACGGAGCCCGCCGAGCTGGAGGCCCTCCTGAGTTGATTGCGACCTTTCTGGCGATCGCCGCGGCCGGCGCTCCGGTCCCGGCGGACGCCTACGACATCGCCAGGCGCATATCGAGCTGGGGGCCGCGCCCGGCGGCGAGCGTCGGCGTGCAGGAGTTCCGCGTGCCGGGCAAGGGCCGCTCGCGCAACGTGATCGGCGTGTACGACACGCCGCGGAGCTGCCTGCGCATCGTCATGGCGCACTCGGACTCGCTGCCCCCCGCTCCCGGGGCGAACGACAACGCCTCCGGCCTCGGCGTCGTGGCGGACCTCGCCGGCCGCCTGAAGCTGATCAAGCCGTGGTGCGACGTCTGGCTCGTCGCCACCGGCGCCGAGGAGCGCGGCTACACGGGGAAGCCGGACCACCTCGGCGCGCTCCAGCTCGCGCGCCGGGCGCGTGCTCATCACGCGCGCGAGCGGTTGCACTTCGCACTGTCGCTCGACGAGGTGGGCCGCGACTACCCGTTCTGGCTCCGCTCTCCGGCGCGCGTGTCGCGTCCGAAGGTTGAGGGCTTCCTACTCGACGCCGCCGGCCGTGTGGGCACCCAGGTGAGCTGGGTGCGGGACGAGGACACCGGCAACTCGGACCATCGCGAGTTCGAGCTGCTCGGCCTGCCGGCCGCCAAGCTCGGGGTGGGCGCGGGCGGCGAGCCGTGCCGCCACATGAGCTGCGACACACCGTCGCGGCTGAAGCGCAGGCCACTCGTGATGGCGCGCCGGATGGTGGCCGAGGCGCTGCGGCTCCACTAGGCCAGCTCCTCGATCGCGTCGAGCATGGCCTCGATCGTCTCCTCGCTCGTCGCGGGCGCCGTGATCGTCATCCGCAGCCAGCGCTCGCCGCTCACCTCGGTCGAGCTGAGATGGAAGCCCCTCTCGCCGAGCAGGCGCTCGCGCAGCCGCACCTGCTGGTCGGACTCGCGCCCGTGCCGGAAGCACAGGATGTTCGACTCCGGCCGTGACAGGCACTCGAAGCCGGGCCGCGCCGCGATCAGGTCGTGGAAGCGCGCGGTCTTGTCGTACTGCTCGCCCACGTAGCGACCGATTCCGTCCTCGCCGCGGAAGGCGAGGTTCATCAAGATCCGCATCCCGAGGGCGGCCTTGGTGCACTCCACCTGGCGCTCGAGCAGGCTCGGCGACTCCTCCTCCGAGTCCTCGTAGATCAGGTAGGCCGCCTTCTGGCGGAACGCCGCCTCGAGCCGGCGCTCGTCGCGAAGCAGCACCGCGGCGGCGAGCGCCGGCGTGCGCATCATCTTGTGGGCGTCCCAGATCGTCGAGTCGGCGAGCTCGATGCCCTTCAGGAGGTGCCGGTGCTCGGGCGATAGCAACGCCGTCGCGCCGTGGGCGGCGTCCACGTGGAACCAGATCCCGTGCTCGCGGCAGAAGGCGCCGATCGGCTCGAGGTCGTCGTGGAGCCCGGTGCTGGTGGCGCACGCGGCCGCCACCAGCGCCATCGGCCGGCGGCCCTCCGCCTCGCACCGGTCGAGCGCGTCGCCGAGCGCCTCCGGCACGATCCGCTCGAGCTCGTCCACCTCGAGGTCCACGACCGCTCGCTCGCCCATGCCGAGCATCGCGACGCTGCGCTTGACCGAGTAGTGGCTGCCCGGCGGGGCGAGCACGGCGAGACGTGCCGTCCACGCCGTCGACCCAGGCGTCAGGCGCGGCAGCCGCGCGCGCAGCGAGCAGCACGGTCAGGTTGGCGAGCGAGCCGCCGTGCGTAAGCACGCCGCCCGACCCGGCCGGCCAGCCGACCTTCTCGGTCATCCACTCGACGACGACCCGCTCCATCGCATGCGCCGCGGGTCCCATCTCGTAGATCGACATCGGCTGGTTGATCGCGCCCTGCATCAGGTCCGAGATCGCCGCGGGCACGTCCGGTGCCCCCACCTGGTGCGCGATCATCGCCGGGTGGTGAAGGCGCACGCTGTGCGCGAGCACGTCCTCCACCCACGGCTCGAACGCTTCCTCGTCCAGGCGCTCGCCGCGGACCAGCTCGCGGAGGCGCAGCTTCTCGATCAGCTCCGGCAGCGGCGGCGGGGCGCCCACCGCCTCGGCGGCCCCCTGGCTTTCCTCCACGAACCGGGCCACGGCGGCTGTCGCGATCGCCGCCAGCCGCTCGTACTCGGCGATGTCCCAGAGGCCGCCGGCGTCCGTCATGCCTCGACCGGCATCCGCTCCCGACCGGTGGGCTCATCCTCCTCGCGCGCCAATGCCGACGGCCACCAGACCTTCGGTCCGATCAGCTCCACCAGCGCCGGGACGAGCACGCTCCGGACGAGGAAGGTGTCGAGGAGGACGCCGAACGCGACCACGAACCCGATCTCCGTAAGGAAGACGAGCGGCAGCACCGCGAGCACCGAGAACGTGCCCGCGAGCACGATTCCGGCGCTCGTGATCACGCCGCCGGTGACCGCCAACGCGCGGAGCATCCCCGCCCGCGTGCCGTGGGTGAGCGTCTCCTCACGCGCGCGCGCCATCAGGAAGATGTTGTAGTCCACCCCGAGCGCCACCAGGAACACGAACGCGAACAGCGGCAGCGACGGGTCCGAGCCCGGGAAGCCGAAGATCACGTCGTAAACGAAGTAGCCGACCCCCAGCGCGGCCAGGAAGCTGAGGATCACGGTGCCGATCAGGAGCAGCGGGGCCACGACCGCGCGGAGCAGCACGGTGAGGATGAGGAACACCACCACGAGCACGATCGGCGGGATGACCTTGGAGTCCCACGCCGCGGCCTCGCGGACGTCGAACTCGACCGCGCTCGGACCGCCGACGAGCGTGCCCGGGGCCGCCCGGTGCGCCGCGTTGCGGATCGGGTCGATCAGGTCGAAGGCATCCGTCGAGTACGGCGGCGGCCGGAGCACCGCCTGGACCAGCACGCCGGGCTCGCCCTGCGCCACCGGCCCGCTCACCAGCTCGACGCCGTCGACGCCACCGACCGCTTGCCGCACGGCCTGCACCGCGCCGGGATCGGGCACGATGATGTCCGTGGGCGCGCTCGCGCCCGCCGGGAAGCTGCGGGCCAGGATGTCCTGCCCCTCGACCGACTCGACCTTCGTGCGATAGCTGTCGTTCGTGGTGAGGTCGGTCGAGTAGAAGGCGAGCCCGCTGCAGAAGACGAGCAGGATCAGGACCGAGCCGATCGCGATGCGCGCCGGGTGCCGGGCGACCCACCTCCCAACGCGGCTCCAGAACCCGTGCGTCTCGTCCGCGATCCGCTCGTGCCTGAAGCGGCGCACCTCGTAGGGCTTGAAGAGCGCGCGGTCGAGCGGGCCGAGGATCAGCGACGGCACGAGCCCGCGCGTCAGCCTCGTCAGCAGCGCGTTCAGGATCACGAACGGCAGCAGGAGGAACACCACGAGGGCACCCCCGAGGACCGGCAGGAGCGCCCCGAAACGCGATCCCTCGACGATCCGGCGCCGGAGCCGCCCGGAGGTCACACCCTCGCGCGCCATCCAGTCGGTGGAGTGCGGAACGAACGGCCAGAACGCGCGGCGGCCGCAGATCGTGAGCAGCGCCGGCAGAAGCGTGAGCATGGAGAGCGCCGCGCAGGCCACGCCCATCGCGGCGATCGGACCCATGCCGGAGGTGCCATTGACCTTCGCAATCGTCAGGCAGAGCAGGCCGGCGATCACGGTCGCCGCCGAGGCGAATACGGCCGGGCCGGCCGAGCGCATCGCGGCCGCCATCGCCTCGTGGCGATCGAGCCGGTGGTGTAGCTCCTCCCGGTACCGCGCGACGATCAGCAGCGCGTAGTCGGTGCCCGCGCCCAGGACCAGCACGGACATGATCGAGCTCGATTGCGAGTTGATCGTCACGCCGAGCTCCGACAGCCCGTAGCCGAGCGAGCGCGCCAGCAGCTCGGCGAAGATGACCGCCGTCAGCGGGACGAACAGGAAGATCGGCGAGCGGTAGATCAGGATCAGCAGGACGATCACGAGGCTCACCGCCGCGAGGAGCAGCGTTCCGTTGATCCCCTCGAAGACCTTGATCGCGTCCGCGGAGTAGCCGGCGCCGCCGGTGATCTTCACCTCCAGGCCGCCGCCCGGATCGGACACCAGGTCGCGCCAGTGGTCCACGGGGTCGAGGATCGTGTCGCCCTGACCGTTGCCGCGGATGTAAGCCGTGACGATCGCCGCCTTGCCGTCCTGCGAGCAGACCGGCCCCACGAAGGGCTGGTAGTCGGGAGGCTGCCCCGGCACGGGCGTCGACGGGCCGGCGCAGCCGTTCGGACGGCGCACCGCCGGTCCTCCGCCCGCCGCCTTCGCGCCGTCCCGGACCACGCCCGGGAAGCGCTTCTTCGTCATCTTCGCGACGTCGTCCTGGATCCTCGCCCCGTCCGCCGGGGTCAGGCCCGACTCGCGGTAGTAGACGACGACAGCGGGCGCGAGCTCGCCGCCCTGCAGGCTCTTGGTCGCCGTCAGCGCCTTGGTCGACTCGGCGTCACCGGGCAGGTACGAGGTCGACTCGTTGTCCTCGGCGTCCGCGAACTTCGTTGGCAGCTGGAGCGGCCCGACGGCGATGAAGATGCCGATCAGCCAGACGAAGAAGACGATCCACTTCGCCCGCCTGCCAGAAGCGAGCGTGAAGATCACAGGATCGAGAGGTACCTATCGAGTTCCCACTGCGTGACCTGCACGCGGTAATCCTCCCACTCCTGCCGCTTGATCTCGACGTAGCGGTTGAAGATGTGCTCGCCGAAGGTCCTGAGCACGAGCTCGGACTCGGCGGTCAGCTCGATCGCCTCGCCGAGCGTCTCGGGCAGCTGCTCGATCCCCAGCCGCTGCCGCTCCTCCGGACTGATGTGGTACAGGTTCTTCTCCATCGGCTCGGGCAGCTCGTAGCCCTTCTCGATCCCCTCGAGCCCGGCGGCGAGCAGCACCGCGAACGTCAGGTACGGGTTGCAGGCCGGATCCGGGCAGCGCAGCTCCATCCGCGTGGCCTGCTCCTTGCCGGGGTGGTAGAGCGGCACCCGCACGAGCGCGGAGCGGTTGCGGCGTGACCACGCGCAGTACACGGGCGCCTCGTAGCCCGGCACGAGCCGCTTGTACGAGTTGACCCACTGCGCGAATACGGAGCAGATCTCGCGCGCGTGCTTCAGCTGGCCGGCGATGAACGCCTTGCCGGTGTCGGACAGGAAGTACTGGTCGTTCGGGTCGTAGAAGGCGTTCGACGAGTCGCGGAACAGCGACTGGTGGGTGTGCATCCCGGAGCCGTTCTCGCCGAACAGCGGCTTCGGCATGAAGGTCGCGTGCCAGCCGTACTTCATGGCGTACTCCTTGACGGTGATGCGGTACGTCATGCAGTCGTCCGCCATCTTCAGCGCGTCGGCGTAGCGCATGTCGATCTCGTGCTGGCTCGGCCCCACCTCGTGGTGCGTGTACTCCACGTGGATGCCGAGCTGCTCGAGCGCGAGCACGGTCTCGCGGCGCACGTCCGAGCCGGCGTCGAGCGTGGTGAGGTCGAAGTAGCCGCCCTCGTCGAGCACCTCCGGCACCCCGCTCTCGGGGCGGGCGTTCCGGAAGTAGAAGAACTCGAGCTCGGGGCCCACGTAGAAGTTCGTGAAGCCCATCTCCTCCGCGCGCTCGAGCGTTCGCCGCAGCACCTGGCGCGGGTCGCCCTCGTAGGGCTCGCGCGCCGGGGTGACCACGTCGCAGAACATCCGCGCCACGCCGCGATCCTCCGGGCGCCACGGCAGCACCGCGAAGGTCGCGGCGTCCGGCATGGCGATCATGTCCGACTCCTCGATCGCGTTGAAGCCGGTGATCGACGAGCCGTCGAAGCCCATCCCTCCCTCGAACGCGTCCTCGAGCTCCTGGGCGTTGATCGAGAAGCTCTTCAGCTGGCCCAGGATGTCCGTGAACCAGAGCCGCACGAAGCGGATGTCGCGGTCCTCTACGAAGGCGCGGACGTCGTCCGCGGTGCGGGGCTGGTCGCTCATGCGCCGGAGGCTACAGCCAGGAGTTGGCCCAGCGCTTGAGCGCAAGCACGGCCGGCTCGAGCGCCTCGCCCTTCGCCGTGAGGAGGTACTCGACCCTCACCGGCGTGTCGTCGATCACGCGGCGCTCGACGATGCCCTCGGCCTCGAGCTCCTTCATCCGCTCGGACAGCAGACGGTCGGAGAGGTCGGGCACGAACTGCTTGAACTCGGAGAAGCGCGTGGGCCCGTCCATCAGCACGAACAGGATCGCGCCGGTCCATCGCTTGCCCACCAGCTCGACGGCGTGGTGGTACTGGGTGCAGCATGTATCCCGGCGCACGACCACGGTCCGCTGGGTCGCCATGATCGACATCGTACGCCCGGGCACGGCAGCCGTCCGGCTAGGCCGCTTCGGCGAGCCGGCGCGACTCCTCGGTGGAGCCGTCGTTCGGCACCTCGCCGGCGCGGGTGACCAGGTTCCCGAAGGTCGCGAGCGACACGTGGGCGAGCGCCTCGAGGATCTGCTCGTCCTCCCAGCCGGCCTCGCGGGCCTCCTCCTGGAAGTGCCGCTTGGGCGGGCCGTCGGTCTGCAGCACCGCCTTGACGAAGCGGAGCAGCGCCGCCTCCTTGTGGTCATAGGAGTCGAACTCGCGCGCGAGCGCGATCTCGTCCATGCCGAGCCCGGCGTCGCGGCCGGTGCGCTGGAGGGTCTGGAGCGCGTACTCGCTGCCCTGGTGCTCGGCGACCGCGAGCGCGATGCGCTGCTGGGTCGCGTAGGTGAGCGAGCCGTTCCGGAGCTCCGTGCGGAAGCGCGCGTACGCGCGCAGCACGGCCGGCGACCCGGCCATGACGCCGATGAAGTTCGGGAGCTGGCCGCCGCCCGCGAGCGCGCCCTTCAGGATCGGGACGCTCCCCTCAGGGGCCGTCAACTCGTCGTGGACCTGGAACCTGCTCTCCTTCGTCTTCATTCCGCTCTCGCTCTGCTTTCGGCGTGCAACTTACGTGACGTAAGTGTACGTGAGAACGGCCTGGCTGACTAGCCAGTCAGGAGTGTTTCTCAGGCGTGCGCGGTGCCGGCCGCCACGACCATCAGGAAGAGGCCGAGGAGGAAGGCCCACAGCCCCAGCCGCTCGGGCTGGGCCATCTGGTTCTCGAACACCGACTGGCTGCGCCGGCGGGCGGGAGTGGGATTGCCGGTGATGGTGACCGTGCGGCGCTCCGTGAGCGGCTGCTCGGTGAGCAGCTCGGCCGCGCGGCGCTCGAAGCGGCGCGGCTCCTCGTGCGTGGCGTCCTCGGTCGGGCGCAGCTGCGAGACGGTGGCGCCCTCGCCCTCGCCCTCGGGCTCGAGCTCGTGGCGGCTCGGGCTGCGCTCGGCGGCCTCGATCTTCCGCTCCCACTGGAGCAGGACCGCCTCGCGACCCTCGCGGCTCATGTCTTCCGTTTCATGCTCCCGCAGGACGCGGGCACCGGCAGTCTGCATCGGGTTCTCTCTCTTTTCGCCTGCGGGGTTAGCTGTCGGGCTCGCGCTGAAAGAGATGCGCTACGCCTCGCGGCGATTCGCCCCCGGCCGACCGGCCATCTGGTTCCCCCACGCCCCGTTTTCCCCTCGGAGCTTCGGCTTCGACGGACGCGGCCATGCTAGCACCAGAGCAGATGGCCCGGACGGAAAAGCCCGGTGCTTGCGGGCAAAATGCAACGAAGGTTGCAAAGCGGCGCTAGCGACCGGCGACCGCCGCCACATATGTGGCGACGGCATCTGCATCGGCCCCTGTGAGGAGCTCCGGCGGCATCCGGCCGTCGCCGGTCCCGCCGATCTTGATCGCGTGGAGGACGCGCTGCTTGTCGAGGCCGCCGAGCTCGTCCAGGTTGGGGCCGGTCACGCCGTGGGCGTCGACGGCGGCGAGCGTGTGGCAGCTCTTGCAGGTCTGGATGAAGAGCTGCTTGCCGTCCTCCAGCGTCCCGGACACCTCCTCGGAGCGGAGGCTGCCGGTCCCGCCCACCGACTGGCCGCGGGCGGCGATCACCGCGGCGGGGACGGCGATGCCGAGGCCGGCGTAGAGCACGAGCATGGTGATCGTGAAGCCGCGCCGGCCGCGCGTGAGGTAGGCCTCGCGCGCCGCGCTCGGGCCGCCCCAGAAGGCGATGAAGATCACCACGACGCCGGCGACCACGAACGGGATGAGCGGGATCAGGAACTCCATCGCGGGCGGCACAATACCGGCCCGGGTCGCGGTCTTCCGCCCGCTGCGGGCGGTCGCGCGCGAGGCGGGGCTTCGGCGCGGCGTCTAGGCGGCGTTCGCGGCGGCGCGGCGGGCGCGCTTCCAGCTGCCGTAGGCGGCGAAGACGTCTGAGAGCGGAGGCAGCTTGTCGTCGTCGGAGGCGCGCTGCTGGTAGTCCACCATCAGGAGCCGCTCCGGCCGCGAGCCGACCTCCTCGGCCACCTCGCGGATCGCGGTGCAGACCTCCTCCTTGGTGGACTCACCGTCGCCCCCGGCGCGCTTCGCCTCGTGGGCGAACACCCCGGCGGCGCTGCCGCGCGCCCCGGGCTCGGCGGCGGAGGTGGGACGGGCGCGGCCGACTCCGACGAGCAGGCGGCAGTGGGGGCAGCGCATGGGCTCCTCAGGCCAGTCCTCACCGACCTTCTTGTCGATGAGAAGGTGGCAATGGGGGCAGTACGCGTCTGCCGCCGCCCCCCGCTTCTTACTGGTCGTCGATGCCATCCCGCCTGTCCGTCTTTTCGCCCAGACCGGCCCGAACCAAACCCATAGATGGGCGACTGGACGAAAATGTGAACGTTTCGCCGCTCGATATTCACCCAGCAATAGGAAAGGCCCCTCTCGGGGCCCTTCCCTTAGCCGGCCGGTAAGCCGGATTTTGTCTCGAGCAGCCATCCATCTCGCCCTTGCGGGCGGGGCCTCGCGGCCCTGCGGCCTACCTGGAGCTCGGCGGGCAGCGTCGACGCTCCTGCTTGGCCTTGCACCGGGCGGGGTTTGCCTGGCCGCCACGTCACCGTGACGCCGGTGCGCTCTTACCGCACCTTTTCACCCTTGCCTGTGCGCGACTCAGCTGAGGCCGCGCCATCGGCGGTGTGTTTCTGTGGCACTTTCCCGCGGCTTTCGCCGGGTCGGTCCCCCGACCACCCTGCCCTGCGGTGTCCGGACTTTCCTCGAGGGGCCGGATGTCTCCCCGACCTCCCCGCGGCTGCTTGGCCGGCAGTCGACCAATTCTAGGGCCGATCGGGAATCGTGTCTGCGTTTTCCCCGATATGCGGGGTCAACGCAGACACCATCCAGGATCACGCCGCCAAGGCCGCCACGTCCCCGGCTCCGCCGGTGAGCGCCGCCACCGCCCCGGGCAGCCCGATGGCTCCGCGCTCGGCGTCGGTCCACAGGCCCGCCGGGACGCCGTCGGGACGCGCCAAGAGGGCGCCGCGGCGCGCGATTCCGAGCGCCCGCGCCGTGAGCTCGTCGAGGCTCCGCAGCGCCACCGGAACCGGGGCTTTGCTCGCGGTCGCCAGCGCCTCCCACGGCTCGGCCTCGGGCCCGGTGAACAGGGTCAGGCCGTCGCCGAGGAGGTCGAGGGTCGACACGCGGCCGTCCTCGCCGGGCAACCACAGGTGAGCGATCCGGCCGCCGAGGTCCGCCCGCAACTCCGCGGTGACGGGGCGAATGGTGCCGCTCGGCTGGGCCGAGCGCTCGACGTTGTGTTCCGCCACCGGCCGCCGCTCCGCCTCGTAGGAGTCGAGCAGCGCCTCGCCCGCCCAGCCCCGGAGGACCCACGCGAGCTTCCAGCCGACGTCGTAGCCGCTCCGGATGGCGGTGTTCAGCCCAGTCGCCCCGCGCGGGGTCACCCGGTGGGCGGCGTCGCCGATCAGGAACACGTTGCCGTCCCGGAAGCGCTCGGCGAGATCGACCCCGAACGGCACGAGCGCGATGCGGTCGACGCGTACGTCGAGGTCCTCGTTGCCCGCGGCCTCGCGTATCCAGGGCGTCACGTCAGAGGGCGACAGGTCCTCCACCGCCCCGTGGGCGGGGTCCCAGAACGTGGCGAACACCCAGCGATCCTGGCCGACCGGGACGAAGACAGGCGGCCGCTCCCCGGTCAGCCAATAGATCACGTACCGGTGGTCACCGAGCAGCTCCCAGAGGGGAGCCCGGAACGTGACCGCGAGGCTGCCGCCCAGTTCCTCGCGGCGAGCCGCAGGGATTCCGAGCGTCTTCCGGACGGTGCTCCGCACGCCGTCCGCCCCGATCAGGTACCGGGCGCGGATCCGGCTCTCATTGCCCCCCTCGACCTCTCGGGCGGTCAGCACGACGCCGTCCCCTGCGTGCCGGATCTCGGTCACCTCCACGCCCCGCTCGACGCGCGTGGTCTCGAAGGAGCGAAGGTGCCGCTCGAGGACGGGCTCCAGATGGTCCTGCGGAATAGCGGCGGGGGCCGTCGGGCTGATGAGCGCGCTCTGCTCGCGGGTCGGGAAGCCCGCGTCCGAGGCGTGGCCCGCCGCTGCCGCCGCGAGCGTCTCGGCGACCCAGGGCTGGAGCTCGACCTCCAGATCTCCTTCGCGTAGCTCGGCCTCGAGTGCCCACGAACGCATCAGCTCCATGGTCGACGTGCTGATGCCGGTCGCCCGCGCCACACGGGACGGGTGGTGCCTCCGTTCCAGCACGAGCGTGTCGACGCCGGCACGCGCCAGCGCGATCGCCGCGGTCAGGCCCGCCGGTCCAGCGCCGACGATCACGACCTCCGTATCTCTCACCTGCGATTGCATCTCTGCGAGTCCTTTCATCAGACGATTTGTCGGGTGAATAGCCGCAGCTTACATTTCATCCGACATGGTGTCTAGTCGAATGTCTAGACTGCCGGACATGGCCAAACGCCGGTACGAGCAGCGCGAGCGTGCCGAGGCCGCCGAGCGGACGCGCCGGCGGATCCTCGACTCCGTGATCGAGCATCTCCGCACGTCGCCGGGCGAGCCGCTCTCCGTCGAGGGGATCGCGGAGAGAGCAGACGTCGCGCGGTCGACCGTCTACGCGATCTTCGGCTCGCGCGCCGGGCTGTTCGACGCGGTGGCGGCCGACGTCCTTGAGGGGGACGCCTACGACCGGCTGCTCGAGGCCAAGTTCGAGCCCGACGCGAGTGAGCACCTCCGCGTCGGGTTCGTCCACGGCACGGAGATGATGGCGAGGGATCGCGACGTCGTGCGAGCCCTCTTCTCCATGGCACCCCTGGACCCCGACGGCGTGGGCGCCGCCGTCCGGCGGCGCGAGGAATCGCGCGCCCGCGGAATGAGGCGGGTAGCCCGCCGGCTGCGTGAAGAGGATCTGCTGGCGCCAGGCGTGAGCGCCGCGGACGCCGAGCACACCCTGTGGGTGCTCACGAGCTTCGAGGCCTTCGACCTGCTCCACACCGGCAGAGGCCTCTCCCCCGCCGCGGCCGCCCGCCGCCTCACCGAAACGGCCGAACGCGCGCTGCTGAAGTAGCTCGGCGCTCTAGCTCAGCCGGCTGCCGCAGCCTGAGCACTCCGCCTCGCGCGCGCCCGCGCGCGCGAAGGCCATGCGGGCGTGACAGACCGGGCACTCGGTGCTGCCGTTCGCCCGCGCATCGGCCAGCGCCGAGGCCAACAGCTCCTCGAGCGTGCCCCCGCCGTCGAGCGCGGGCCGGTCGGGCAGCACGGTGGGTCTTTCCAGCACTCCTGCCGTCATGCCACCCTCCTGCACACCCCCACGACGCGGCCCACGATGTCCACGTCGCGCGCGTAGATCGGCTCGAGCTCGTCGTTCTCCGGCTGCAGGCGGATGCGCTCCTTCTCCTTGAAGAAGCGCTTCACGGTCGCCTCGCCCTCCATCATCGCCACGACGATCTCGCCGTTCGTGGCCGTCTTCTGCGGGCGCACCACGACGTAGTCCTCGTCGAAGATGCCGGCGTTCTTCATCGAGTCGCCCTTCACCCGGAGGACAAACTCGCCCTCGTCGCCGCCCGCGATCTGCGGAACCGGGACGTACTCCTCGATGTTCTGGTCCGCGAGGATCGGCTGGCCGGCCGCCACCTGGCCCACGAGCGGCAGCCCGTTGGGCGTGACGACCGCTTTCGCCCTGTCCACCAGCACCTCGATCGCGCGCGGCTTGGTGGGGTCGCGCTTCAGAACCCCGGCCTTCTCGAGGTTCGCCAGATGGGCGTGCACCGTCGACGAAGAGGTGAGCCCGATCGCCTTCCCGATGTCGCGCACGGTGGGCGGATAGCCGTGGTCCCGCGCGTACGACTTGACGTACTCGAAGATCTCCTTCTGACGCTTGGTGAGGCTGCTCGTGTCGACCATCAGACCTCCCGCTTCAGTCGAGTCCATTGACGTAATCCGAACATGTGTTCGCAGAGTATCCCGCCCCTCGGACGGCATCAAGGGGTGAATGACCCGCGTCTATACTCAGGCGGCTACGCGCCTGTGGCGGAACTGGTAGACGCGCAAGGTTGAGGGCCTTGTGGTCCGTTTGGACCGTGGGAGTTCGAATCTCCCTGGGCGCATTTCGGTCTCTGCAGGGACTACTGCGTCACGGCCCGCCGCGCCGAAGCTGGCTGCTTGGCAACGGAATATGTCCAACCGACAACCTCTCGGTCGGAGCGCTCCCCAAGAAAAAGCGCCCCGCCGTTGCGGCGGGGCGCTGGGTGCTCGGTCAGGCAACGAGGCTGAGAGCTAGCCCTCGTTCTGCGCCTTCTGCTCGCGGAGGAGCTTCGCGCCTCCCACTACGCACTGGCTGAAGGGTGTGCCCTTCGTCCCCTCGGCCGCGTCGGAGCGCTTCTTGCTCAGCGCCTTGCAGGCCGCACGCGGCGAAGAGCTCTGCCCGGTGGCGAGCTTCGCCATCGCGGTAACGCACTGGCTGAACGGCGTGCCCTTCGTCCCCTCGGCTGCATCGGAGCGCTTCTTGCTCTCCTGCTTGCAGTAGCGGCCGTAAGCCCTCGCCTTCGCCGGAAGGCCCGCATGCGGACCCGGCGTCGCCGGCTTGTGCTCGGTGCCCTGATTGTCAGGCGGCGTGTCGGTCGGCTGATGCGTCACGCCTGGGTTGTCGTTCTGATCCGGTGTGTCGCCCGGCGGATCGGCCGCAAAGGCCGGCGTCACCGCCAGCGCGATCATCGCCATGAACGCCGCAACAATCGAGACCCTCTTCAAGGTTCCCTCCATCTTCGGTTATCACTTCAAACGCAGCAGTCGATGAGAGGTTCGCGATTTCGACGCCATGACCGTCCCGTTTCGGCCGATGGATGACGACGTGGACCGGCTTGAGCCAGTGCTTGGTCGCATCGAGGCTGGCCCACCAACCCTCTAACAAACCCCCACTGTCCCCCCGATCAGGCCGGGACCAGGTGAGAGTCGGAGCCAGGTAGTGCCTCAGCCAGCTCTCGTCGGGAGTGGATGTCGAACTTGGTGAACACGTTGCGCAGATGCCACTCGACAGTCCGCGGGCTGAGAAACAGCCGCGCACCGATCTCCGGATTCGTAAGCCCATCGCGCGCCAGGCCCGCGATCTGGCGCTCTTGCGCCGTGAGGTCGTCGCGCGTCTCGACCGTCCGCTTGCGTACCTTCTCGCCCGTAGCCAGCAGCTCGCTACGTGCGCGCTCGGCAAACCCCTGCATCCCGATCGTGACGAGCATTTCGTGGGCGGTGCGCAGCTGCTCGCGCGCATCGACCCGGCGGTTCTCGCGGCGCAACCACTCCCCGTAGAGCAGATGAGCCCGGGCGAGCTCGGGACGCAGCCGGCTGCGGCTCAACCGCTCGATCGCCTCGCGATGCAGGCGCTCGGCACTCTCACCCTCGCTCACGAGTGCCCGGCAGCGCGCTTGGATTCCCAGGCTCCAGTCGGTGTTGCAGGGCTCGGTGGCCGACACCACGTGCTCGAGCGCACCGGACGCGACCTCGGGCCTCGAGGAGCGGACCGCCGCTTCGACCAGCTCGGTCGATGCCCAGGGGGAGAACTGGAGCTGCGGTGTCTCGTCGGCCGCTCGTTGGGCCGAGGCAAGCGCCCGGTCGTAGCGGGCCAGCCCGTTGAAAAGGATCGCGCTCACCCACTCGGCCCACTGGACGCCGAGTTCCTGACCGCTTGTCCCGGCGTCGCGGATTGTGGACTCGATCAATGGCAAGGCGTCCGTTTGCCCTCGAAACGCGGCCAGCAACAGCTGGGCATAGGGTGCAATGTGGCTCCCAGTCGCCTTCGCGATCGCCTCGAGCTCGGCGATCGCGACGGCGGCAGCGCCAAAGTCGCCGCACCACGTGGCGAAGAAGGCCCAGTCGGTCAGGTCGATCGGCAGCCGGGCCAGCGCACCGGCGTCGCGGCCCTCCCTGAGAAAGCGCGCGCTGACGGTATGCCAGCTGTCCTCGTCCCAGATGAGCTTGGCCGAGATTGTCGTCAGCCAGCCCCAGCGGAAGTTGTCCTGGCCGGGTGACGCTTCGTCCGCAAACGCGGCCATTGCCCGCCTAAGCAGTGGCGCGGCCGCCGCACGTCCGTCCGTTCCGAGGGTGCTGAGGCCATCGAGCATCAGATCGGATGGACGGAGCAGGCGAGTAGACCGCAGAGCCGATTTGGCGGCACGGGATACCTCGACCAGGCTGCCAGCGGAGGCCAAGCGACCGGCGAAGAACGCGGCTCCCCAGGCGTCGAGGTAGGTGTCAAGCGCAAGCTCGGGGTCGAGCCGCTCAAGGCGTTGGGCAGCTTTCAAGAGCAGTGGCGGCGCAGTGGGCCCCATGCTCGACGCGAACGCGATCTGACCACGGAGCAGCTCCACGTGCGCCGCCTGAAGCTTGTCTGGCGTCGAAGCATCGGCCAACACCAGAAGCTCGAGCGCGCCCTCGAACATGCCGGCATCCAAGCTCGCTTGGGCAGCAGCAAGCGCACGCCGCACCCGCTGCTCGGGATCGCCCGACAGAACGACAGAGCGATGCAGGAACGCGGCTGCCGCGGCCAGGCCGCCGCGCGCCTGCGCGCGGCTGGCGGACTGCTCGAGCTCCGCGGCGACCGGCTCGTTGGGCCCCGCTGCGGCCGTGGCCAGATGCCACGCGCGACGGTCGGGGTCGACGGTACGGTCGGTCGCCTCTGCCAGGGCCAGATGGACCTCCCGGCGTTGCTCTCTGGTCGCTGTTCGGTAGACGGCGGAGCGCACCAGCGGATGACGGAAGGTCACGCGCTCTCCGAGCGCGAGCAGCGCGTCCGTCTCCGCGTCCGTGTCGGAGACTGCGATCCCGAGTCGCTCGGATGCAGCCAACAGCAGCAGCGGATCGCCGACCGGCTCAGCCGCCGCGATCAGCAGCAGACGTCGCGCGTTGTCGGAAAGCATCTCAACGCGACGAACGAAACTTTCCTCGATTCGCCCTGCGAGCCCCTGCGCCTCGACTAGGCCGAAGCCGCCCGCCAGCTGCCTTGCCGTCAAGCCCCGCGGCAGCTCTAGCAACGCCAGCGGGTTCCCACGCGTCTCGGCGATGATCCGGTCGCGGACTCGCTCATCCAACTTGAATCGCACCGCCGAGCTCAGCAGGGCGCGGGCGTCGCCGTTGCGCACGCCGCTCACCTCCAACTCGGGGACGTGTAGAAGCTCCTCGCCCGGCTCGCGCGCGGCGAAAACGAGCCCGACCGGCTCCGCCAGCAGTCGACGTGCAACAAACGCCAAGGTCAGCGCCGAAGCGTGATCCAGCCACTGCGCGTCATCGACGACACACAGCAGCGGACGCTGCTCGGCCGCCCCCGAAAACAGGCTCAACACCGCCAGTCCGACGAGAAACCGATCCGGGGCTTCACCGGCGCTCAGCCCGAACACGATCTCCATGGCGTGCCTTTGCGGTGACGGAAGCGTCTCGAGCGTGTCGAGCAGCGGCCCGCACAGCTGATGCAGACTGGCGAAGGCCAGCTCCATGTCCGACTGCACGCCCACCGCCCGTACGACGGTCAGATCGGATGCCGACGCGATCAGATACTCCAACAGCGCCGTCTTCCCGATCCCAGCCTCGCCTTTCAGCACAAGCGACCGGCTCTCGCAGCGGCGAACCGCCGCGACCAAGTCGTCGAGCAGCGCGCACTCGCTGCCCCGGCCCCGCAGACCGGAATGCCTGCCCGGGCCAGGGACATGGCTTTCCATCGGCATTGCCGATCGTAACCGACCCCGGCAGCGCCCCGAGCGCCGGCGACGGCCGATCGTCGCGCGAGTGCGACGGACGACCGAGCTCACGTCCGCCCTGCTCAGTTGTATTCGCTCACGCCGAGGCCACCACGTCCTTTACCTCAGCCATGTAGCGGTCGGCGGCAGCGGAGGCCTCGTCCGGAGCGCTTCCGCTCTGGCGAGCGTCCATGTAGGCCGCGTACCAGTCCCACCAGTCGTGCGGCGGCGCGACCGCCTCGAACGAGCCGTGTCGTATCGAGGTCTCGTGCAGCAGCTCCGAGAGAGAGGCGACGTCCATGTCAATCCTCCCATTCCCGGCCGGTCGCCCCGTCGAAGGAGGGCATGTGCACGTGCGAGAAGACGGTCATCCGCGAAGCTCCCGGAACGCCGCGCGGACCTCGGTGGAGAAGAGCTCGGGCTCCTCCCAGGCGGCGAAGTGGCCGCCCCTGTCGACCTCGTTGAAGTACGCGAGGTCGGGGTAGACCACCTCGACCCAGCTGCGCGGGGCAGCCCAGACCTCGCCGGGGAACGTGGTGAAGGCGACCGGCACGGACGCCGGCGGAAGGGGCTCAACGGCCCAGCGGGCCCGTGCGCGCCCGTCCTCCCAGTAGTCCCGGGCCGCCGACACCCCGGTGCCCGTCAGCCAGTACAGCGTGACGTCGTCGAGGATGTGGTCCCGGGTGAGGTTGCCCGTCGGCTGTCCGTCGACGAACGCGCCGGCCATCTTGTAATAGCCGTCCGTGTCGTGGTCGAACATCCACGCCGCCAGGGCGACGGGTGAGTCCAGCAGCGCGTAGCCGATCGTCTGCGGCCGCGTGGCCATCTCCAGCAGGTAGCCGATGCCGTCCGTCGTGAACGTCTTGACCGCCGCGTGCGCCGCACGTTCCTGTTCGGACTCCGCCGGCAGCTCCTCGAGGCGATCGAGCTGGACGAGCACGTTGATGTGGACACCGAGCAGCCCTTCGGGAGCCTCGCGGGCCATCGCGTCGGTGACGACGGCCCCCCTGTCGCCGCCCTGGGCGACATAGCGGTCGTAGCCGAGCCGCTTCATCAACTCCGCCCAGGCGACTCCGATGCGGCTCGCGTCCCAGCCGAGGTCCCTCGGCTGTCCCGAGAAGCCATACCCGGGTATCGATGGCAGCACCAGGTGGAACGCGTCCTCGGCGTCGCCGCCGTGGACGGTCGGGTCGGTCAGCGGGCCGACGGTCTCGAGCAGCTCGACGACCGAGCCGGGCCACCCGTGCGTCATGATCAGCGGCACCGCGTCCTCGTGCGGCGACCGCACGTGGATGAAGTGGATGTCCACCCCGTCGATCTCGGTCATGAACTGCCCCAGCGCGTTCAGTTTCGCTTCGCACTTGCGCCAGTCGTACTCGGTCGTCCAGTAGCGGGCGAGCTCCTTCATCGTGGCGAGTTGCACGCCCTGCGAGCGGTCATCGACGAGCTCACTGGACGGCCAGCGCGTCGCCGCAATGCGCCGCCGGAGGTCTCCCAGGTGCTCGTCTGAAATCTCGAGGTGGAAGGGCCGGACCGTTGTGGCATCGGTGCCTACGGACATGTGCGTCTCCATTTCATTCGTTGTTCCCTCCGAAGAGCTGGAGGAAGAAGAGGAACCTGACCGAACACCGCCCGCGCCTGATCGCGAGTGACCGTCGTCGAGTCGGCGGAACCCACGCCCGGATGGGCGGCTAGCTGCTGATCACGCGAGGAGATGGTCGTCGGCGAAGAGACCGGAACGCGGCGCGGAGCTCGGCGGAGAACAGCTCCGGCTCCTCCCAGGCTGCGAAGTGGCCGCCCCTGTCGGGCTCGTTGAAGTACGTCATGCCGGGGAAAACCACCTCGACCCAGCTGCGCGGGGCAGGGAAGACCTCGCCGGGGAAGTTCGTGTAGCCGACCGGAACCGCGACCGGCGGCGTAGCCTGGCCGGTCGCACCGGCTGCGGCCTGGGCGCGTCCGAACTCCCAGTACCACCGGGCGGCCGAGGCGCCGGTGCCCGTCAGCCAGTACAGCGTGATGTCGTCGACGATGTTGTCGCGGGTGAGGTTGCCCGCGGGCTCGCCGTCGATGAACGCGCGGGAGAACTTGTAGTAGGAGTCCGTGTCGTGGTCGAGCATCCAAGCTGCCAGCCCGACAGGTGAATCCAGCAGGGAGTAGCCGATCGTCTGCGGCCGAGTGGACTGCTCCAGGACGATGGCAAAGCCATCCGTCAAGAACGTGGTGAGCGCGTCGTGCGCCGCGCGTTCCTGCTCGGACTGCGCCGGCAGTTGGTCCTTGAGCTCGACCGCCGCGGTGAGCACGTTGAGGTGGATGCCGAGCAGCCCCTCGGGTGCTTGGCGGCCCATCGCGTCGGTGACGTAGGCGCCCACGTCGCCACCCTGGCCGACGTAGCGGGTGTAGCCGAGGCGGTTCATCAGCTCCGCCCAGGCGACTCCGATGCGGCTCGCGTCCCAGCCGAGCTCCCTCGGCTCGCCCGAGAGGCCGTAGCCGGGTATCGACGGCAGGACGAGGTGGAAGGCGTCCTCGGCGTCGCCGCCGTGCGCGGTCGGGTCGGTCAGCGGGCCGACGGTCTCGAGCAGCTCGATCACCGAGCCGGGCCAGCCGTGGGTCATGATCAGCGGCAGCGCGTCCTCGTGCGGCGAGCGCACGTGGATGAAGTGGATGTCCACGCCGTCGATCTCGGTCGTGAACTGCGGCAGCGCGTTAAGTCGCGCCTCGAGGCGCCCGAAGTCGTATTCGGTCGTCCAGTAGCGCACCAGCGCCTGCATCGTCGCGAGCTGCACGCCCTGCGAGCGGTCATCGACGAGCTCGCTGGTGGGCCAGCGCGTCGCCGCGATGCGTGCACGCAGGTCCTCGAGCTCCGCCTCGGGAGTTTCGATCGTGAATGGGCGAATCGTGGTACCGCCCGCTGGCTTTTCGGCGATGACGGCCATATGGGTCCTCCTGGTTTGGGCTGCCGACCTCACGGAGCCTGATCGCACTGTCTGCACGTCGCGCCCGTCGAAGGCCCTGGGTCTGCTCACCGGGCTGCCCCCCGGGGTCTCCCTTAGCTGCCCTCTGTCGTCTCCCCGCACGTGCGGTGGCTGCGCCGCGAGTTCGCCGCCAGGCTCCACCACTGGTCTATCCCAGTAAGAGGGCCCAGGGCATGCGACGGGCGCAATAGGCAGAGGCGATCATCAGGCTTGGCGTCACCTACCAACGCACGCGGCCGTGCGGCGCCAACCTCTGAGGAGATGAGATGAAAACGGATGGCCAGACCAATGACCATGACCGCGAAGCGACGGCCCTCGTGGCGGTATGGCGATCCGCGATGAGAGCCAGCCGACCGGGCGTTTTACTTTCGCCGTGTTGGTGGTGGCCGAGCTCCTCTGCACCGGAGCGCTTATCGCCTGGGTAGCTCTCTAAGGGAGTCACACGCGAGCGCGCAGCGGAGAACGTCCCCGTGACAACACCGTGCCAACAAGCGCATTGTCCACCAGGTCCAGATCGTCCATCGTCCGAGACGAATGGGCGTTTGGGCGGCCACAGAAAGGACGGGCACGGCTCCGCAAGGTTGAGGGCCTTGTGGTCCGTTTGGACCGTGGGAGTTCGAATCTCCCTGGGCCAGGTGGGAGGACGAAACTCTCCGGCCTCGTCCTCCCACCTGAAACCGAAAGTTCAGCGCCTACTGATCAGGTTGCCGCCGTCTCCATCGCCTCCGCGGCCTGGAGGGCCTCGTCGGTGAGCTCGTAACGCTCGGGTGTGCCGCCGAGCTGGGTCAGGCGATCGGAGATCGCCGGCGCGGTGTCGAAGGGGGCCATCACAGCGACCGCCGCCTTGCCAGCGTTCAGCTCCACAGTGAGGCGCGACTTGTCGGCATCGCTGAGCCCCAGGTTCTTATGGTGAAGCGCGCCCACCGCCATGCCGCCCAGGACCGCCGGGCCGAGGAACGCAGCGGTGAAAACCCCGATCACGCCGCCGATCGCGGCGCCCTTACCGACGCTGTGGGCGCCCACCTTGTCCTGCTTGAGCTTGCCATCCGCATCGAGCACAAGGATGCCGATGGCGTCCCCGTCGGCGATGCCGGAGTCCTTCAACCCCGCCGCGGCGGAGTCGGCCGCGAGCTCATCCGGGTAGACAGCGAGTACGAGTTGCCGGTTTGCCATGGGTCCGTCCCTTCTGTTGGGTGTGACGGGCGCGTCCTGCGCCCGATCGAACCCTCCCAGGCGCCACCCCGACCCACCTCGTCCGTTTGGGGTGAAATGCCAGCGCCCGTCGTTCCGCCCATCCCGCAACAAGTAACTGCCAAGATCTGATCCGGAGGGGAGCCGCGCTTGCTCTACATGGTCATCGAGGACTTCACGCGCGGTGCGCCTCCGGTCTACGAGCGGGCGGCGCGGGAGGGGCGCATGCTGCCGGACGGGCTGAGGTACCTGGACAGCTGGGTCGACGAGCGCCTCGAGCGCTGCTTCCAGCTGATGGAGACCGACGATGCCCGCCTCTTCGACGAGTGGATCGCGCGCTGGAGCGACCTCGCCGACTTCACGGTCGTCCCGGTCATCGGCTCGGCCGAGGCGGCCGCGCGCGTACTCGGCTCGAGTGACCCGGACTGAAACCGCGCCGCTGGCTCGTCGTAGAGTCGTCACCGATGTCAGCGGTCCGACATCCCATCTTCGCCCGCGTCTACGAGCGGTTCAGCCGCCTGATGGAACGTGAGGTCGGCGCGCATCGCGACGAGCTGCTCGCCGGGCTTTCGGGTCGGGTGGTTGAGATCGGCGCCGGCAACGGACTGAACTTTTCGCGCTACCCGGGATCGGTTGACGAGGTCGTGGCACTTGAGCCTGAGGCCTACCTTCGTGCCCGGGCCGAGCAGGCCGCGCAACACGCCCCCGTTCGAATCAGGGTCGGGAACGCGACCGCGTCTCCGCTTCCGCTCCCGCCCGCGAGCTTCGACGCTGCGGTGGCCTGCCTGGTGCTGTGCACGGTTCCGGATCCGGCCAGCGCGTTGGCTGAGCTGCGACGGGTGCTGAAGCCGGGCGCCGAGCTGCGATTCATGGAACACGTGCGCTCGGACCGTCCCCGCAAGGCGCGTGTCCAGGAGCGCTTCGACCGTTGGGGGGTCTGGCCGCGACTGATTGGCGGCTGCCACTGCGCGCGAGACACGCTGACCGCGATCGAGGCCGCCGGGTTCGCAGTCGAAGCGGTCCGCCGCGTCGACGTCGGCCCGGCCTCGGCCCTCACGAACCCCCATGTGATCGGGATCGCGCGCGCACCCCTCGGACGGGATCGGCTACCCGCGCGGCAGTGACGGCTCGAGCGGTCGGAGTGTCACCGCCGCCAGTGCCGCCGACAGCAGCACGACGGCGGCGAACTCGAAGATCACCGTGAGCTCGACGATCGGCCTGAAGCCGGCCTCCTGCCAGCCGAACAGGCCCTCGCCGTAGCTCACGATCAGGCTTGCGAGCGCGACCGCGGAGATCGCGACCCCCGCCAGCGCGGCGACGGCACGCGTCCGCCGATAGGCGAGGCCGGCGATCGCGGCCGCGCAGGCAACCGCGTTGGCGAGGAACAGCGGGCCGATCCAGCGCACCTCGTGGAAGAGGGCGAGGTACTGCTGGATGTGGACCGCGGCCTCGCCCGCGAGCGCGAGCGCGCCCGCGGGCCAGAGGACGTTAGTACGCATAGCCGCCACCCGAGCCCGTGGCCTTGCCCGCCACCTTGTCGCCCGCGGGCGACAGGACGTACCACTTCGCGCCGAACGCGTCGACGTTCTGGCCGGTGGCGTCGCCCGGCTTCTGGTCAGCCTCGAAGAGGTAGAGGGGATGGCCGTTGTAGGTCACCTGCGTCTTGCCGTCGGAGCGCTTCGTCGTGCCGAGCATCGACGCGGTCACGCCGGAGCCGGCGCTCGGCTTGCCACTCGTCGTGACGGGCGGCCACTCCGTGGCGCATGCACCGAAGCAGGTGCTCTGGGAGCCGGTGTCCTTCTCGAACAGGTAGACGGTGCGACCCTGCGAGTCGACGAGGACGCTGCCGAGGCCGCCGATGTTCGACAGGCCGATCGTCGAGGATCCGCCGGCCGCGTTCGAGCCGCCGGACGCGGCGGTCGCCTGGTTGCCGCCGCCGCCGCAGCCCGCGACCACGAGGGCCACGAGCGCGATCGCCGCGAAGGCGAGCAGAAGGGATAGGGGCTTTGTGCGAGTCATGCTTCGTTCCTTTGGTTTGAGGGGATCGCTCGGATCTGCGGCCCCGCCCGGTTCGGGGGCGAGGCCGTTCCGATGTGGAGGGAGCGGGTGCCTACCTGCTGTCTTCGTGGCCGTGCCGAGCGCGAGCGTGAGGCGCCGCGAGCTCTGCGCGACCTGGCCCGAGCGGCCGGTCGAGGCGACCGCGAGAGCCTTGAGCCGGCCGTTGCGGCCGGCCAGGCGCTGGGCTGCCCGTGGCCAACTTCACCTTCAGCGTCTTGGAGGCGCCGGGGGCGATGTTGAACCGCGCGCTGCCGAGCTGGAGGGTGACCTTCAGCCCTGCGAGCCTGACCGGCTTGGCCGTGCGCACCGCGAGCGAGCCCGTGGAGTTGCCGGGCGCCGTCGCCGGAGCGCTCACCTTGATCGACGCTATGCCCCTCCTCACCTTGACCGTGCCGCCGCGGATGGTCACGGGTTGCGTGCGGTTCGCGATCGGCGGAGGCGTGGCGTTCGGCGTGCGGTCGACGGCCTCGAAGCCGTCGAGGATGTCGAGCTGCCCGACATCGGCGACGACCGAGTCGTTGCCGGCGCCGCCGCGGGCCAGGTCGGCCGTCCTGTCGCGCACGTTGACCTGGTCGTCACCGTCGTCACCGGAGACGACGTCGATGCCGCCGCCGGGGTTGATCGTGTCGTTGCCCGAGCCGCCGAGGAACGCCTCCGACGAGCCGCCGCCGGTCAGCGTGTCGTCGCCCGAGCCGCCTGAGCCGGTCACCTCGTAGGCGCCGACCTCGCCGACGGTGATCGAGTCGTTCCCGCCGAGGCCGTTGGCGTGCATGGTCTCGCTGGAGCCGATGTCGAGCGAGAACGGCACCAGGTTGGTGCGGTCGAACTTGATCCGCGCCCCGTTGGGCTGGACGGTGAAGATGTCGCCCGCCGCCGGAGCGCCGTTGACCTCGACGTCGTCGCGGCCGCCGTCGCCGTTCACGACGTCGGTGCCGTCGCCGTTGTTCCAGACCAGCGTGTCGTCACCCGCGCCG
This sequence comes from uncultured Thermoleophilaceae bacterium, assembly GCA_963808875.1. GTDB lineage: Bacteria > Actinomycetota > Thermoleophilia > Solirubrobacterales > Thermoleophilaceae > JACVRW01. The sequence continues at coordinate 228,509 of CAWEHM010000007.1, read as the reverse complement.
CCGTTCATCGTGTCGTTGCCACGGTCGCCGACGATGCGGTCGTCGCCGCCGCCTCCGTTCAGGATGTCGTTGCCCTCGCCGCCGAGGATCAGGTCCGGCCCGTCGGAGCCGTTGACCGTGTCCGCGCCTGCGCCGCCGTCAACCGAGAGCAGCGTGAGCGCGCCCACGCCGTCGCTCGCCGCGACGGAATCGTCGCCGCCGAGCCCGTTCACCTGGAAGCGCTCGGTCGAGGCGTCGAGCGTGAAGGGCACCAGGTTCGTGCGCTTGAACGTGATCCGTCCGGCGTTCGGCTCGAGCGTGAACACATCGCCAAGCGTCGGGTTGCCGTTGACCTCCGTGGCGTCGTTGCCGGCGTCGCCGTCGATGGAGTCGCTGCCGTCGCCGTTGTTCCAGACGAGCGTGTCGTTGCCCGTCCCGCCGCTCATGGCGTCGCCGCCCTTCGCGCCGACGAGGCGGTCGTTGCCGTCAGCGCCCTCAAGCGAGTCGCCGGTGTCGGAGCCGGTCAGCACGTCGTCGCCGGAGCCGCCGTTGAGCGCCGCGGTGACGATCTCGCTGTTCTTCGCCAGAACCGCCAGCGAGTCGTTGCCGTCGCCGCCGTTGACGACGACGACGAACGTGCCGTTGGCCGGGACCGTCTGGTCGCCGGCCGTCGGCGCTGTCCCAGTCCGAGCCGCTGTTGAGCCCACCGGTCGTCTGGCCGTGCACCAGCAGGCCGCCGGACACCGCCACCGTCACGTTGTCATCGGCGCCGTCGAGGTTGAGCGTCGCCACCTGGCCGTTGATCGTCGCCGAGGTGACAGCCGCGTCCGCGGGAGTCGCCGTTGCGGCGAAGCTTGCGGCCAGCGCTGTAGCGAGCGCGGCCAGAATCGTTGGTCTCTTCATGTCGGTTGCCTCCTTCGGGCAATGAGTTCGTGATCGAACCCAGATGCTTGAAGGCCGGGACGGTGGTTCGCACCGTGGAGACCCCCCGGACTTTCCGAATCCGCTTCGGGGAGGTCGCGCGCTACGGCGCGATGTTGTGGTTGAGGTGGAAGACGTTGTCCGGGTCGTACCGGCGCTTTACCTCGCGGAGCCGGTCGTAGTTCGGGCCGTACGCTGCGCGGATGGCGTCCTCAGCCTGATCGTCGCCGAGGTAGTTGAGCCAGCGACCGGTACCGAAATGCGGTCGCATCGCCGCGAACGTCTCGCGGCTCCACGCGATGTTCGCCTCGCTGTCGGCGGTGTCCGTCCAGACGGAGGGGATAAGAAGGTTCCAGCCCTCATCACGGTGAGGAACTGCTGTCTCGGTCACGCCGACGCGCGTCACGGCGCCGTGGAAATGCTCGAGCAGGATCCCCGTCATCGCTGACGGCACGGTGGCGAACCGTTCGATCGCGACGTCGATCAGCTCGTCGGGGAGACCGCGCGTGAAGCTCGACAGCCAGTAGTTGAGCGACCCAGCCGGGAAGCCCGCATCGAGGAGCGTGTTCATCACCGGGTACGGCATCGGGCCAACGTCGACCATCAACGGCGACCCCCACGTCTTGAAAGGCGCGAGGTCCCGCTCTGCCTCGCCGGCGTCTCCGGTGTGGAAGGCGATCAGCGCCGCGAGCTTCGCGCCAGAGCCGTCCGGCGCGTGGACGAGCCCCGCGAATACGGTCAGGTCGTCCGAGGCGTCCGCGACCGCGCTGCGGTAGAAGCGCAGCAGGTCGGGCGCGGCCTCGAACGGATGGGCGATCAGTCCACCCACGATCGTCCGGACCGGGTGCAGGCGGTACGTGAACGACGTCGCGACGCCGAAGTTCCCGCCCCCGCCCCGGAGCGCCCAGAAGAGATCGGCGTGTGACGCGGCGTCGAGCATGGAGCACGTCGCCCTCTGCCGTAACGAGCTCGACCGCGAGCAGATTGTCGGCAGCCAGCCCGTACTTGGCCATCAACCAACCCAGCCCGCCGCCCAGCGTGTAGCCCCCGATACCCGTTCCGGAGACCGCCCCTCCGGTCACCCCCAGGCCGTGTTCGGCGGCAGCATCGTTCAGCTCCCCCCAGATCACGCCGCCCTCGGCAGTGGCGGTTGCCTGGTCGGGATCGATCGCGATCGCCTTCATTTCGGCGAGGTCGATCATCACACCGCCTTCCGTCACGGCGCGACCAGCGACGTTGTGGCCGCCGCCGCGGATCGAGACCTCGAGTCCCGCCCGGCGCGCGAGCGCGAGCGCGGCGATGACGTCGTTCGTCGTCCTGCAGCGGACGATCAGAGCGGGCCTGCGGTCAACGAGGCCGTTGTGCACGGCACGGGCCGCCTCGTAGCCCGGGTCCTGCGGGCCAAGGACGGACCCGGACACCTGCCTAGCCAGGTCGGCAAGGAGCGTGGAGTCCAAGGTTGTGATCATCAGCTGCTTCCTCCCGGGGGCTCGGCGATCTTGTTGTCCCGACGATGGAGGAGGCGGACCGCGTTCGCACCGTGGCGACCCCCCTGTCTTTTCGGTCACCGCCCCAGCGCTCGGCCCATGAGCGCACTGGCGGTACGCTCGAACCAGATGAAAAACATGGCCACCGGTCAGCTGCTCGAACGGAGCGAGGAGCTGGCGCGGATCGAGGCGGCGCTCGTCGAAGCCCGCGCGGGGCGCGGGACGTTCGTGGTCATCGAAGGGCCGGCTGGAATTGGCAAGACGGCGCTCCTCGCGGCGGCGCGGACCGCAGCGGCAGACGGCGGAATGCGCGTGCTCCGGTCGCGGGGAACCGAGCTGGAACGCGAGTTCGCCTTCGGAGTGGTGCGGCAGCTCTTCGAGCCGCCGCTGGCGGACGCATCGGAGGTCGAGCGCGCCGATCTGCTGGAGGGCGCTGCCGGCGTGGCGGCCGGCCTCCTCGGGCTTCCGGGGCCTCCCCTGCGGACGGCGCGCCCACGTCGGCCGTCGATCCCTCGTTCGCGACCCTCCACGGCCTCTACTGGTTGTGCTCGAACCTGGCCGCCGTCGGTCCGCTCTGCCTGATGGTCGACGACGCGCACTGGGCAGACGCCGCGTCGCTGCGTTACCTGGCCTTCCTGCTCACGCGCATCGAAGAGCTGGACGCCGCGCTCGTCGTCGCGACCCGCCCTCGCGAGGCGGGCACGGATGCTGAGCTGTTTGCGACGGTGACGAGCGATCCCTCCGCTGACGTGATTCGTCTTCCCCCGCTGACGAGAGCAGCCGTCGCCCAGCTTGTCGAGGCGAGGCTCGCCGGGGTTCCCGATGCGGTCTTCGTCGACGCCTGCCTGCGTGCGACGCGGGGGACGCCCTTCCTGATGCGCGTGCTCGTAGAGGCGCTGAGCGAAGGAGGTATCGCTCCGACCGCGGAGGCAGCGCGCCACGTCGAACGAATCGGGGCACGAACGGTCGGTCGCTCGATTCGCCTCAGGCTCCGTCGGCTGCCCGAGCATGCCGGGCGGCTCGCTCGGGCGCTGGCGGTCCTCGAGCAGAGCGACCTACGCCAAGCGGCGCGACTCGCCGGCCTCGAAGAGGTCGAGGCAGCTGAGGCAGCCGAGCTGCTGACGACCGCGGGGATCGTGGAGTCCGGCCGGCCGCTGACGTTCATCCATCCGATTGTCCGCAGCGGAATCTATTCGGACCTCTCCACCGCCGAACGCGGACGTGGCCACCGCCGTGCCGCTCAGCTGCTCGCTGAGCAAGGGGAAGCCAACGAGCGGGTTGCCAAGCACCTGCTCGTCAGCGAGCCCGCCGCCGATCCCTGGGTCGTCGAGCGGCTGGTCGAGACCGCCGGCGCGGCGGGAAAGCAGGGCGCTCCGGAGTCGGAGGCGGTCTTCCTGCGCCGAGCCCTCGCTGAACCACCGCCGCCGGGCGACCGGTCCGCATTGCTGCTCGACCTCGGCATGGCCGACGCCAGCGTCGGGGTCGCCGACTGGCCCGACCACCTGCAGCAGGCCGTCGACACCGCCCCGAACGCCGCGGCCGCCGCCGAGGCAGCCATGGTGCTGGGGCTCGCGCTCAGCCGCGCTGGGCGCTTCGCGGAGGCGGTCGAGGTGCTCGATCGCGCAGCGTCGTCGCTCGATTCTGACCACTCCGAGCTCGGGCTCCTGCTCGAGGCTGCGGCCGTGGTCGCCGGGATGAACGACCCCGTGACCGCATCCTCGGTGGCCGTCCGCCGGCAGGCGTTGCGTGAGCAGGCCACTGGCCATCCGGCGCCGCCACCCGAGCTGCTGGCCGCAGCCGCTGTCATCTCCGTCCTCACGAACGAGCCCGCCGAGGTCGGAGCGGACCTTGCGGTCCGCGCGCTGGCCGGAGAGAGCGCCCACCCCCGCTCGGACGGCAGGCCATGGTTCGCGTTCGCGACCTGGTTCTCGCAGGCGACGGTCTCGCTGCTCTGGGCCGAGCGGAACGCTCAGGTGAGGCCGCTGCTCGACGCCTCGATCGCGCAGGCGCGAGCGACCGGCGACAGCAGCCGGCTCGCCGTCGGCCTGGCTCACCGCGGCTGGCTCTCGCTCCGACGCGGCGATCTGATCGCCGCTGAGGGAGACACCCGGACGGCGCTCGCCGCAGCCGAGCTCCCCGCACCAACCCTCTACCGCGTGCTGAATGGCGGTGTGCTCGTCAAGACGCTCGTCGAGCAGGGCGAGCTCGACTCGGCACAGCAGGCGCTGGCGCAGGTCGACTCCGCGGCAGAGAGCGGCTCGATATACGGCGCCGTTCTTCGCCTCGCCCGCGGCCGGCTGCGGGTCCAACAGGGCCGAGTCGCCGAAGGGCTGGAGGACTTCCAGGCCGTTGGCCTAGCGGTGACACGGGCACTGATCACCTGCCCGAGCTATCTCCCTTGGCGATCGGACGCCGCGCTCGCTCAACTCGCGCTCGGCGAGCACGAGCCGGCACGACGCCTGGCGGACGAGGAGCTCGAGCTCGCCCGGGCCTTCGGCGCCCCGCGCGCACTCGGCGTGGCGAAGCGTGCCGCCGGGGTCATTGCCGGCGGTGACGATGGAGCGTCCCTGCTCCGCGAGGCGATCGACGCATTCGAGCGGGGCGATGCAAGATTGGAGAGAGCGCGCGCCCTCACCGACCTCGGCGCCCAACTCCGGCGGCGCAATCGGCGCACCGAAGCGCGAGAGCTCCTCCGCGAGGCACTCGACGCTGCCCACCACGCGGGCGCCAAGCCGCTCGCGCTACAGGCGGAAACCGAGCTGCGCGCCACCGGCGCGCGCCCACGCCGGGTCGTTCTCACCGGACTCGACTCGCTGACAGCCAGCGAGCGCCGCATCGCCGAGCTCGCCGGACAGGGTCTCACCAACCGCGAGATCGCGCAGACGCTGTTCATCACGGCGCGCACGGTTGAGGGCCATCTCACGAGCGTTTTCCGCAAGCTGGATGTCGACTCGCGAGACAAGCTTCCAGCAGCACTGGCCAGCGACGCGCCAGTGCCGGCCTAGCTCCCGACGAACTCTGGGCCAGGGCCAGCGCGTCAGGCGACGTGACTTCCACTTCGGTCACCAGGTCAGCCGCTTCAGTGCCGGTAGGACAGGCCGACGATGCCCGCCTCTTCGACGAGTGGATCGCGCTCTGGAGCGACCTCGCCGACTTCACGGTCGTCCCGGTGATCGGCTCGGCCGAGGCGGCCGCGCGTGTGCTCGGGTCGGGTGACCCAGAGGATGCGAAGCCGGCCTGCGATTAGTTCCGTCCGGCGCGCCGGTCTTAACACGCGGTGTCGCAGGCGGCGAGCGACGGCCGGAGCCGCCTACGCTTAGGTGACCAACGGCCGAGGAGGCGCATGATGCCCAAGCACGAAACCGGAACGCGTGAGGAATGGCAGGCGGCTCGCGCCGAGCTGGCGACGCTCGAGGCCGAGCACGCCGAGCTCGGCCGGAGGGTGACCGAGCAGCGGCGCGAGCTTCCCTGGGTTCCCGTCGAGCAGGAGTACGAGTTCGACACCGAGGACGGGAAGAAGACGCTCGCCGACCTCTTCGACGGCCGCTCGCAGCTGCTTGCCTACAACATCATGTTCGGGCCCGACTACGGCCTCGGCGCCTGCCCCGGTTGCTCAAACCTGGGCGACGAGCTCGACGCCACGCGCGTGCACCTGAACCATCGCGACGTGACGCTCATCTGCTTCTCGCGCGCGCCGATCGACCGCCTCGTCGCCTACAAGGAGCGGATGGGCTGGCAGTTCCCCTACGTCTCGACAAACGGGACGGAGTTCCCCTTCGACTTCGGGCTCGCGCTCACGCTCGAGCAGGCCGAGGGCGTGCCCGAGATCCAGGGCATCCTCGCCGACCCGCCCCAGTGGCTCGAGGACTGGGGGCGGCAGGTGGGAGCCAAGCTTGAGGACGGCCTGCGCGAGAACCCGAGCTTCATCGCCTTCGCGCGCGACAACGGGACGATCTACCACACCTACACGGTGTCGGCACCCGACCCGTTCGTCGCGCCGTACAACTCGTTCCTGCTCGACCGCACGCCCAACGCACCGCCCGAGGAGCCCCGCGCCTGGCGCAAGGACGAGTACCCCGACTGATCGCCTCGCGCTTGTACGATCGGATCGATGGCCGAGTCGCGCGAGCACGCCCTGGTCCTGTACCGCGCAAGCGCGACTGCCGACGCCGCGCTCGAGTTTCTGAGCGAACGCCAGGCGCGCATGACGGTGGTAGTACTGGCCCGGGAGGAGACTCAGCGAAACGGCTGTTGTGACACGCGGTCGGTGCTCTGGAACCGCATCTGCCGCGATCTCGCACGCGAAGATCTGTCCCGGGCCGCAGATGCGCTCGGCGACCATGAGCGGGTTGAGTTCCGGGTGCTTGGTGCGCCCGCCTCCGACCCCGCGGGCGCCATCGCGAGCGAGGCGGCCCGCTGCGGGGCCGACGAGATCATTCTCGCCGACCCGCGCGGCAGCGGCCTCGGTCGGATCGAGCGGCGCCGGCTCAGGCGACGCAGCGCTGTGCCGGTCCGCGGCTGACACCCGGCGGGGTACTAGCGTTGGATCGCATGCGCTCAGGACTCTTCCTCCCCCTGTTCGATGGGCTGGCCGACCCGGCCGTCGTCGCGCGCCTCTCCGCCGAGGCTGACGAGGCGGGCTGGGACGGGGTCTTCGTCTGGGACAACCTGCGCTTCGTAGAGCCCGTGCTCGACGTTGCCGACCCGTGGATCACCCTGGCTGCGATGGCCGGCGCCACCGAGCGAATCCGACTCGGCCCGCTCGTCACCCCGCTCGCACGGCGCAGGCCCGTCAAGGTCGCCCGCGAAACGGCGACGCTTGACCGGCTCAGCGGCGGCCGGCTCACGCTCGGCGTCGGCCTGGGAAACGACTCGTTCGCGAGCGAGTACTCGATGACGGGCGAGGAGCTCGACGACCGCCGGCGCGCAGGCATGCTCGACGAGTCGCTCGAGATCCTGGCGGCCGCCTGGTCGGGCGAACCCGTACACCACCGCGGAGAGCACTACACGGTCGACGGCATGCGGTTCCTGCCCCGCCCGGTCCAGCGGCCGGGCGTGCCGGTGTGGGTCGCGGGCTACTACGGCAGGCCCAGGCCGGTGCGCCGGGCGGCGCGGCACCAGGGTTTCTTCCCCCTCGGCCTGGACCACCCCGCACAGCTCGCCGAGATCGTGGCCGACCTGACGACGCTGCGCAGAGAGGCCGGCAGGGACCCCTCGGAGCCCTACGACGTCGTCGTCGCACTCCCGCCCGGCGACGATCCGGCACCCTACGCGGCCGTCGGCGCCACCTGGTGGCTCGTCGAGTTCCCGTGGGACGCGGTTTCGGTCGACCAGGTGCGCGCCGTGATCCGCGACGGCCCGCCGCCACCGGCATAGCGTGCAGACGGTCTACGAGGCAGCCGGTGGTTATCAGGGCCTACTTCGCCTGGCTCGAGCTTGGCACGCCAGGGTGATGGCGGACGAGGTGGTGAGCCATGCGTTCAGCCACGGCTTTCACCCCGAGCACAGCGAGCGTCTCGCCGCGTACTGGGCGGAGGCGCTCGGGGGGCCCACCAGGTTCTCGGGGAGTACGGCGACGAGAGCTCGGTCGTTCGGATCCACAGCGGGCAGGGCCATCACGAGGAGATGGATCGCCGGGCGATCGCATGCTTCGACGAGGCGTTGAAAGACGCGGGGTTCGCGACCGACGACCGGTTGCGCCAGGTGCTTCACGAGTACTTCGCCTGGGCGACCACGACCACGATGTCCCGCTACCACCGGTCTGCAGATGACGTGCCGGACGGCTTGGAGCTACCGCACTGGTCGTGGGACGGACTGGTCGGCGGCGTGGTGGGAACATCGGTGAGAACACCCAGGAGACAGGAGACCATGGGGATCAAAACCGACATCACGCCGACGGAGCTGGCGGACCGCTTGGCGATCCGCGAGCTCGTCGACGCCTATGCGCGTTGCGCCGATCGCCGCGACGCCGAGGGGCAGAAGTCTCTCTTCACCGAGGACACCCACTTCGTCGTGTACATGGACGGCCAGGGCACCGAGCCCACGCAAACACTCACTGGCCGCGATGCGCTGACGCCGGTGTTCGATGCTCTCAACGCCTACCAGGCCACGATGCACTTCAACGGCCAGTCGACAATCGCGTTCGACGACGACCGAGCGACGGGCGAGAGCTACTGCATCGCCCACCACCTGTTCACCGACGACGGCGAGCGCAAGCTGATGGTCGCGCACCTCCGATACCACGACACATTCGTCAAGCTCGACGACGCCTGGCTATTCGCCGAGCGCAAGCTCTACGTCGACTGGACTGAGACTCGATCGTCGCACCCTTAGATCAGCGCAGCGACTTGGAAGACGCGCGGAGATGCTCGTGGACGAACTGCACGGCCATCGCGCCCTCGCCCACCGCGGTCGCGCAGCGCTTGGTCGAGCCCGAGCGGACGTCGCCCGCCGCGAAGATGCCCGGGACGTTCGTCTCGAGCAGGTGGTCGGCATTCGCGTCGGCGCCGGTCAGGATGAAGCCGTTCTCGTCACGCGCCACGGTGTCGCCCAGCCACTCGGTGCACGGCCGCGCGCCGAGGAAGAGGAACACGAAGGAGAACGGGACGCGCTCGCCGCTCGTCAGCGTGACCGCTTCGAGGCGCCCTTCCGAGCCGTGGAGCGCCGCGATCTCGCTGCGATCGCGCACCGCGACGCCGTAGCGCTCGAGATCCCGTACGAGGTAGTCCGACATCGTCTCGCGCAGATCTGCGCGGCGGTGCAGCAGCGTCACGAGAGCGCCACCGCGCGCGAGCCAGACGGCGGCCTGGCCGGCCGAGTTGCCGCCGCCAACGACGCCGGCCCGCGCGGCGCCGCACAGCTGCGCCTCCAGAGGCCCCGCGGCGTAGAAGATGCTGAGGCCCTCGTAGTCGTGGAGGCCGTCGACCGGGAGGCGCCGGTACTCCGCGCCGGTGGCGAGCAGCACGGCCCGCGCGGCGATCTCACGGTCCTCCTCGAGGCGCACGACGTGGCGCCCGTCTCCCGGCTCGAGCGCGATCGCCCGGTAGGGCGTCGCCGGCCGTGCCCCGAACTTGCGCGCCTGGGTGACAGCGCGGCTGGCGAGCTCGGTGCCGCTGATGCCGGCGGGGAAGCCGAGGTAGTTCTCGATCCTGCGTGACGAGCCCGCCTGCCCGCCGAGCACGGTGCTCTCGATGACGAGCGTGTCGAGTCCCTCGGACGCGCCGTATACGGCTGCGCCGAGCCCGGCCGGCCCCCCGCCCACGACCAGCAGGTCGACCTCCTCTCGCGGCGCGAGCTCGCGGCCGATCCCGATCGCGCGCAACAACGCGCCCGGCGAGGGCGCGCGCAGCTCGGCGCCGCCGGGCACGCGCACGAGGGGAGCCTCGCCCTCCGCAGGCAGCTCGTCGTGCCAGGTGAACGGCAGCCGGTTGCTGCGCGCGAAGTCGAGCATCCGCATCGTCGCGTCGGACGAGCGCGGGCCAACGATCTGCAGGCCCAGGCCCTCCACGGTCTGGAGCGCCTCTCGTCTGGCGATGAACGTGGACAGGACGAGGTCGCTCAGCGGACGGTCGTCGAACAGCAGCTCGCGCATCACGTCGCGGTCGACGGCGATGTAGCGCAAGGGCTGGGTGACGACCGCGCTGACGAAGACGGTCTGTCCCGAGAGGAGGTTCAGCTCGCCGAGGAACTTGGACGGGCCGTGGCGGATGATCTCCTGGCCCGCCGCGTCGACGATCGCGACCTCGCCCTCGACGATCGCGATGAACGGGTACCGCTGATCGCCGACGCGGTAGAGCACGTCGCCGACATCGGCCGTGTGCTCGTCACCAAGCTCAGCGAGGGTCGCGAGCTGCAAGTCCGACAGCATCGGACTGTCAGGCGTTGCCACGGGATGAGCGTACTCACTCACGGGATCGCGGAAGCGAGCCGCTGGAAGCCGCCGGTGACCCAATCGACGATGAGACGGCCGTACTCATCGGACGCCTGCTCCCACGCGAAGTGGCCGGCATCCAGCGGGTGTATCTCGCTGTTGGGAAGCAGGTCGGCGAGGTACTCGTTGTTGGACCAGGGCACCAGGTCGTCGTCGCGTCCGGCGATGATCTGAGCCGGCGTGGTGATCGAAGGCAACAGGCCGCGCAGCACCGGGTTCTGCTCGGGGTAGTGGCGGACAAAGCGAGCGGACTCGGCAAAGCGCCCGAGGTCGTACGCGCTGACGTAGTCCTCGTGGACGTCGGGCTCGCTGTCCGCACCGGCCACCGGCTCGACGGCGAACCCGATGTTGGTGCGGGCATCCAGCTGCCGGACGACGTCGAGGCTCGGAGCCTCGATGACATCCTTGAGCGCGCCGCGGGCATCGATCGGAACACGCACCGCGCCTCCGCCGATGGTCAGGCTCGTGACGCGGGCTGGAGCGTTGGCTGCCAAGAACAACGCGGCGGCGGTGCCCACGTCCGGACCGACCACGTGCGGCGCGCCCAGGTCCCATTCCTCGATGAGACGCGCGAGGAACGTGCCCATCGCATCCGGTGCGATCAGCTCCGGGCGACCGTCCGAGTGGCCAAAGCCCGGCAGGTCGATCGCGACCACGCGCGCCGCCCCCGACACCCGGTCCCAGATCCTCCGGAACGCCCAGAGGCTCTCCGGCCACGGGCTCAACATCAACACGGTCACTGCCGACGAGTCCGCCTTGTTGTCAGCGAACCGAATCCGCACCCCGTCGCAGACCCGAAAGAGCGGAGCGATGGGCGAATACCCTGCTGCATTCATCGTTGTCTCCAGGGTTGAACAGCGGCGATGACGACTGTCATCGGCACGATATCAGACCGCGATGACGACCGTCATCGCAGCTGGGTACGATGTCCGCATGCAGGAGCCCGCCCGTGACCGCATCGTGCGCAGCGCGGCGGCCCTGGTTCGCGAGCGCGGTGTTCACGGCGTCGGCCTCCGCCAGATCGTTGCCCATGCCGACGGCCCTCGCGGGTCCCTCCAGCGCTACTTCCCGGGCGGGAAGACGCAGCTCATCACCGAGGCCCTCAAACTGGCAGGCGCCGAGGTGCTGGACCAGACAGAGTCGGGGCTCAGCGAGGCGACCACCCTGGCCGATGCGATCGACGCAATTTTCGCCCCCTGGCGCCGGGTGCTCGTCGAGAGCAACTTCACGATGGGATGCCCCCTCGCCGCGACCGTCGTAGATGCCGGCGGAGACGACCCGCTGCGGCAAGAGGCTCGCGCTCTCCTCGATCAGTGGTGCGACTCGATATGCGCCGCCCTGGTCAAATTCGGCGTCCAGAGGTCAACGGCAGAGGATGAGGCGACCGTACTCCTCGCAGCTCTCGAGGGCGCCCTCATCCTGAGCCGGGCGAACCAAAGCACCCAGCCACTCGACGCGGTGCAGCACTTCTTCAGCGTGTCGCTAGACCGAGGGTGAGGGCTCCGACGGCACGGCCCTCAGGCGCCGCGCGGAGTCTGGCGTCTGGAGCATGCTCTCCAGCCCGAGAGGAGCTCGTGCACCGCGGCGGCCCCGATGATCGGCTCCGTGGGCAGCGGCAGCCGCTCCGAGCAGAGGATGAATGGCCTGGTCTGCGGGCCACCGAGTCCGCCGTGGAAGGAGATCAGCTCTTCGAAGGCGCAACCCTCGTCGAGGCTGGGGTCATAGAAGCTGCCGACCATGATGTCGGCGACGTGCGGGAATCGATCCGTGCGCTGCAGGTGCCGTGCCGCCGTCGGCGCGAACGGAGCCAGGGGATCGTCGCCTTCGATGCGACCCTCGTCGAGGTAGTGGGCGCCGGACGCGCCGAGGGCGACCGCCCCGTGTTCGGCCGAGCGAACGAGCAGCCAGCCGATGTGGGGGTGCTCACGCATGGTCCGAAGCAGCATGGGGTGACGCTCGTCGATCTCCTCCAGCGTCAGCCGTCGCTTCTCCTCCATCAGGTACACGAGTCCGAGGTTGCCTGACCCGAGCACCACCACCTCGCGATCCGAGACGTCGTTCTTCGGCCGCTTTCCCTCCGTGCGCCCGGTGGCTTCGTTCACCGCGTGCTGGACCATCGCGCTCTGCTCGTCGCCGCCCGCAAAACCGGCGACCCGCCCCCCGGCCATCGCACGCTCGACGAGCTCCTCGAGCGCGTAGCCGTTTCGCTGCTTGAAGGTCGCACCCTGCGTCTGTCCGTGGTCCGAGAGCACCACCAGCTCGTACGGACGCGGTGCGTACCTGCGCGCCCGCGCCATCCGATCGAACTGCTGGTCGAGCTTCCGCAGAGCCTCCATCGTGTCGGCGCGCTCGAGACCCGAGTGGTGAGCGACCTCGTCGTAGCTCGCGAACGTCGCGTACACGGCCGGACGCCCGCGCATCATGTCCGTCAGCACTCCGAAGACGACGAGGTCCCGGACGATCACGCACATCGCGGCGCGCATGAGCGGATAGATCCCACCGCGGTGACCACGGGGGCGAATGTCTCGCCGGGCTGCACGGATCGCCGCGGTGATCTCCAACACGACCTCCCAGCCGAACAGGACGAGCGCCCGCGTCACGTTGAATCCGTTGGCGAGGAAGGCTCGGTAGCCCGGGTTGGCCTGCTTCTCCGCCTCGGTGCGGCTCACGGTCAGGATCGTCTCGTCCGCCTCGCCGGAGAGGAGGTTCCCGCGGCTGGCCCCGCCGTCGACGAGGAGCCCGATGCCGGTGGCGTGGCGCCGCTCGATCTCGGCACAGTCCGCGGGAGCGGAGCAGGCCAGCATCAGGCCGGTCTCCTTCTCGACCCAGCGAAAGGCCGGAATGTCCTCGTTCGAGCCGAGCAGGATGCCGGCCTGGCTCGCTCCCGTCTGGGATGACAGATCCGTCTCCCACTCGACCAGCCGGTGGCCGTGGTCGGAAATCAGGCTCGCCATGAACGGCGCGCTCCCGTCTCGCATCGCGTCGCGCAGCACCGGCAGCGCCAGCCCGTCGATCTCGAGGTAGATGACGCCGGGCACGTCGGTGGGCGCGATCGCGCCCTGGCGCCTCGCGATGCGCCGAGTGACCTTGAGCGTGTACTCGTCGTCGTCGTTCGCACCGATGATCACCTGGATCACCAGACTCACGGCCGACATCACGAGGGCCGCGAGGAGCGCGTCGCCGAATGACCCCACGTGGATGTCGTCCGAGAGCACGTCGCCAGCCACCTTGAGGACCAAGGCGTCCGCGGCCAGGACGACCAGAAAGCCGGCCACCAGCATGAAGGGCAGCCGGAGGGCCGCCAGGAGAGGCGGCAGAACCGCATTCAGGATGGCGATCAGGGCGGCGACCGCGAACGCCGCCCCCGTCTGTTCGAGGTCGACTCCCGGAACGATCCAGGCCGCGATGGCCACGGAAGCCGCCGCGACGACCCAGGAGACGATCACCCGCGTCACGCGGAGGCGAGGCGTCGCCGGCTCCCAACGCACCATCTCGCCGTAGTCGCTCATGACCGGGCCTCGACTGTCTCACACGCCACTCGGCCGCGCCTCACCCGCCTAGGGTGAATGCGATACGACCGCGCCGGGTGATGCACTACCGGATTTAATGACGCCGGGTACTCCTACGGACTCCGGGAGCACCAGCATGTTCTCCGCGCCCTCCTGGCTGCGCGATCTCGGCTTCGCGTCGTGGCTGCTTGTCGGCTTCCTCCTGATCATCGTCGGGGCGATCTGGCTGCTCGGTCAGACCTCGACGATCGTCATGCCGGTGATCCTCGCCCTCGTCCTCGGGGCGGTCGCAGGGCCGATCGTCGATGCACTCGCGCGTCACGGGCTCCCCCGGGCCGCGGGCGCCGGCATCGTTCTTCTGGGCCTCGTCCTCATCGGCGCTGCCGTGTTCGCGCTCATCGTGCATGGCATCTCAGCCAACTCGTCGGATATCTCCGCGAAGGCCTCGCAGGGACTCGACAAGATCGACGGCTGGCTCAAGGACCTGGGCGTGAACGGCACAAAGGACGCGAAGGAGAGCCTCAAGCAGGACCTGCCGCAGATTCGCGAGACGCTTGTGCACGGGGTCGCCGCCGGGGTGGAGGGACTGACGTCGCTCGGTTTCTTCCTCGCCTTCGCCACGCTCGCGACCTTCTTCGTGCTGAAGGACGCCCCGGTCATGGCCCGGTTCACCAATACGCACATGGGCCTTCCGGAGCACGTCGCGAGCACCGTGACGAGCGAGGTGGTCACGGCGCTGCGCAACTACTTCACGGGGGTGACGATCATCGCCGCGTTCAACGGCATCATGGTTGGCGTCGGCGCCCTCGTGCTCGGCGTGCCTCTCGCGGGCACGATCGCGATCGTCACTTTCGTAACCGCGTACGTTCCGTTCATCGGAGCCTGGGCGGCGGGCATCTTCGCCTTTGCCATCGCTCTCGGCACTGAGGGCCTAACCGACGCCCTCATCCTCGGGCTGATCATCTTTCTCGCCAACGGCGCCCTCCAGAACATCCTGCAGCCGTTCGTCTTCGGCGCCACGCTGAGCCTCAACCCGCTCGTGGTCCTCGTGGTGACTATCGGGGCCGGCAGCCTCTTTGGAATGGTCGGACTGACGCTTGCCGCGCCACTGACCTCAGCCGCGGTGCACATCAGCGGCAGACTCAAGGCCGAAGGCGGGACGGGCAGAGCGCCTCCCGACCCATCGCCCGAGCCCGCCTAGGTGAAGAGCCCCACGGCGCCGTCCACGAACAGATAGGCGCCCGCGGCGGCGGAGACGGCAATCGTCACGCCACGGGAGTGAAGGCGCGCCCAGTCGCTGGCCCGGAGGAGTGCCCTGCGGGCCGCGCCCGGGCGGACCATGAAGAGGATCACCGACGCGATCGCGGCCCCAAACCAGATCGCGTTGAAGACCAGCACCGCCACGATGCCGTCGGTGACCCCGCTGCGATGCGCGACGATCTCGTTCAGCGCCACCAGGTAGAAGAGACCCGGCAGGTGGGTCGCCACGCCCGCCACGGCCGCGGTGCGCACGGACGGGTTGCGAAGCCTCACCGCCATCGCGGACTGGGCGTCCGTCGCGGTCCCACGTGAGGGCAGCTCTGCCCGGCCGGCCGCGACACCCGCGGCGAAGCCGAGCGCGGCGGTTCCCGCGAGCAGCTCGATCACGTGCTCGGCGGTGCCGCCAAAGCGGATGTCCGCGCCACCGAAGGCCATCACCACGAGCACCCCGATCGCGACGCTGAAGGTGAATCCGGCGACGATGTATGCGATCAACACCCGCCGCGGGTGCGAGGCGCTGAGCAGGGCATACAGCGCGGCGACGCCGGCGGGGCGCAGCGCGCTGGCGAACGCGAGGACGATGACCTCGAGAGTCACGTCGGGGAGGACGTCACCCGGTCGGGGTGATGCGAGTCCTCGGAGGCCGGTGTCTACTCGGGGCCCGCGGAACCGACGGAACGGAGATCGTCATGCGAGGTGTGGGTCGAGCTTCATTCGCAGCAACGCTGCTCTTGATTGTGGGCACGCTCAACATCATCTACGGGATCGGTGCCCTGGACGACGCGAACATCTTCGTGAACGACAAGAGGTACATATTCACGCAACCTCCACACCATGGGCTGGGTCTTGATCATCCTCGGGGTGATCCAGCTCACGGCAGGCGTTTCGCTGTTTGCCGGCAACACGTACGGCAGGATCATCGGGATCGTCAGCGGCAGCCTCGGCGCCATCGCGGCCCTGCTGTCGATCGGCGGCGCCGACCCGTGGTGGTCGCTGGGCATCTTCTTCCTCTGCGTCTACATCGTCCACGGCATCTTCATCTACGGTGACGACGAGGCGGGCGGCTCCGTCATCGATGCGAGCTGATCCCTAAGCACGGTGTCGGGGACCTGGATCAGTCCCCGTGTCGGACGATCGAGGTCCACGGTCACAAGGAGCAGGAACGCCACCAGGGCCGAGGCGAGCATGACCGCGAGCACCCCCCTTCCGACGATCGCCAGGTAGGCCGCGAGCAGTCCGAGGGCGAGGGCGGAGCCGAGTAGCTCGAGCGCCAGGACGGCGGTCGGGACCCGGTTGCTGAGGGCCGCGACGCGCACGGTCTCCGCGTCGAACATCTCGTTGAGGGTCTCGACGTAGAGGCGTGGCGCGCTGGCGATCGGCGCCGTGTCCAGAGCCTCTCCCGCGAGGCTCCACAAACGGCGCTGAATCCGCTCCTCCTGTGCACGGGCGGCCTCGGCCCCGTCGCTGCCCGGCACCTCGTCCGAGAGGCGCACGGCGCTCCGCGTGTAGCGGACGAGCAGGTCAAGCGAGCGGCTGCGGACCGGCTCCGCCAGGGTCTGGGCGCGGAGGTATGTCGTGCCGATCGTGTTGGCCTCGGTGACGATGTTCGAGCGGCGATCCTCGTAGCGGGAGACCGCCAGCGACAGGCCAAAAGCGAGAAGCAGCGCCACGAGGCCGAGCAGCGCCGCCTGCAGAACCCCAAAGGGCTCCTTGAGGGTCTCCGAAAGGTGCCGAACGCGGCGGCCGAGAAAGATCCCGAGCCCCGTCGCGCCGAGGATCACCGCGAAGAAGACGAGGCCCAGCTCCAGGCTCGTGAGCTGGAAGAAGATCATGCTCTCGGCGAGCCGGCCGCGTTACAGGGGGGCTCGACACCTCCAGCGAGCTTTGCCTCCTGCTTCAGGAGATCGAGCGTCCGCTCCATCGCGACAGGCTTCAGGGAGCCGACACCGCCGTGGAACGGGTTGTCCAGGAACCAGAGCAGCAGCAGGAGCGACGAGACCAGGACCGCCACCCCGCCCATCATCGTCGCCTGCACGAACGCGCGCTCACCGCTGTCGGCGAAGAAGAGCATGAACGCGAACAGGATCGCGGCGCTCACGAAGAGGACTATCCAGAGCGGCGCCGGAATCACGCCCTCACCGCCATGTGTGCGATCAGAACGAGCATCCTCGCGATCGGAACGCTGATCGAGGTACTTCGAGAAGGCCGCCTGCTCGGACGCGGAGCGAGGCTCGGTCCCCCGCAGGCTGCGAAACACGGCCACACTCCACGGGTTCAGCGCCTCGTCGAGCGTGCCCGACTCCATCCGCGGCCATTCGAGGTGCACGACGCTTCGCGCATAACACACCAGCTCCCCAGATACTCGCTCGCGCGCAGGTGACGGTAGGAACTGCACCGTCTCGAACTGCTGGGCCACGACGCGCGCCTCCGCCTCGGCGCCGCTGCGCGACGTGTCGTAGCTCTCGAACGCGAGGAAGACCACGAATCCGGCCAGAACCGCGAAGCCGGTGGCGAGCACACCGAACACCCCGGCGGCTCGGTCTCCGTCCTCGAAGTAGCTCCCCTCCGGCGCGCGACGCCGGACGAGCAGCATCGCTGCGATCGCGCCGGCGGCGACACCAACGACGATGGCTGAGGCCCAGGCGAGGCCCATCGGGCGAGGGTCAGTTGCCCAGTAGCACGGCGATCTGATTCGCCATGGGCGAGCCGAGCCCGGTCGCCAGGTCGTAGCCCGGCCGGGCGGGGCAGCACGATCCACCGAACAGAGCGTTGGTTCCCTCGGTGATGTCGACGAACACGCCAGGGCTGCTCTTCGCGGTTGCGTAGATCTTCGGCGGCACGAAGCCGGGCCGCGGCAGGCCCTGCTGCTTTGCCTGCTGGGTCCAGAGGGCGATCATGCCCGCCACGAGCGGAGTCGCCGCGCTCGTCCCACCGACGAACGCGATGCCCTGCGGCTGGCCTTTGGGGCACCCCTGCACGCCGCTCGAGCAGACGATCCCGTAGCCGGGGCTCTCGTCAGCGAAGGCCGCCAGGTCGGGCACCATCCGCTTGCTGGAGTTCGCGAAGGACTGCGCGGGCTGCCACCACGGCCGAGACTCGAAGGTGCTCTGCCCCCCTCCCCCACCCGCGGTCGCCGTGTAGGGCGCCGGGTAGGCCGTGTCGTTCCACGAGCCGGTCGACGCGATGCCGTTGTCGGAGTTCAGCGTCAGGTTCGTGCCGCCGACAGCCAGCACGTAGGGCGAGCTCGCCGGCCAGGACACCTGCGGCTTCTTGTCGGACGAGGTCAGCTTGCTCGGCTTGACGCCGCGCGCGCAGGCGGATGAGCCGGTGTCGCCGGCGGCGACGACCACCGTGATCCCGAGCGCGCCCGCGGCCGCCAGCTCGCGCTCGACGAGTGTGCGCGACTCCGAGTAGGGAGACACCTTGGACTCGCACTCACCGTACGAGACCGAGATCACGTGCGGGAGCGGCGCGCCGTTGACCGTTGCCTGCAGCGGCGCCGCCACCAGCTTCAGGAAGCCCAGGACGTTGGCGTCGTCCGAGTTTTCGTCGATCGGATCCACCCAGAGGTCGAAGCGGTCGAGCTGCGGCGCCACCATCGAGACGACCATGGCGTCGAGCGAGCTCTCGAGGATCGGCTGGATCCCCGAGCCGTTGTGGATCTTGAGCGACGTTCCCTGCGCGCCGAAGCAGTTGCGGAACTGGGTCACGTCGGCGCTCGGCGTCGGCGCCTCGCCGACGATCGCGATCCTGGCGCCCTGACCTCGCAGGCCGCTTCCCTGCAGCGGGGCGATGCCGTATGCGGCCAGGATCTGATTGGGGAAGAGGCCCTCCGTTGACGCGAGCGCGGCGGGGTAGGTGGTGGCGAGGCACGACGGGCCGACCGTGCCGGTCCGGGTCGGGGTGCCTCCGTCGAACGAGCTCGCGGCCGCGCGGCGGGTCACCCGCCTCGCGGGAGGGCCGGCATGCCGCGACGACGCGGCGTGGTTGACGATCAACCGCATGCCCGCGACCACGTCCACGTTCCCCTTCATGCCCTTCGGCAACTTCGGGGTGTTCACGGGGAGCGCGACGAGCTGGTTGCCCGTGGACGTGTGGTAGACCGCCCACTTCGTGCCGAACATCTTCTGCGCCTTCCCGATCGAGATGGTCGCGCTTGCTCGCAGGTGGGTCACGTCGATCTTGGCCGTGATCCCCTGGGCCTTGAAGGCGTTCTTGACTCCGTTCCGCACCGACGATGTCGCACCGAACTTGCTCTGCAGCTTGGACAGCGACAGGTATTTCCCGTACGAATCCGACGCCGGGTTGCTGGCGGACTTCGCGGCGCTGTGCATCCCGGAGATGTTCGCCTTGAGACCTATCTGGAGCGCCAGCTTGCTGCCGGTGGACGCCGCGCCCGCCTTCTTCAGGCCCTTATGGGAGATCGGGCCGTAGTTCACCCCCGCCAGTGCAGGGCCTACGCCCGCGGCAAGGCAGAGCGCGCCCGCGAGGAGCGGCGCCACGACGCGTGGGAACCACATCGCTCGACAGTATGCGGGCCCTCCGGCCGGCGCATCACCCGGTTAGGATGAGGCATCACCTCGAACCGTCTCTCGGATGAGGAGTTGGGGGCGCTCCTGCGGCTTGTCGAGAAGGCCGACACCGTGGAGCTCAAGCTCACCGTGCCTCACTCCGATCACGTCACGGCCGCGGGTGCACTCGGCATCGATCCCCTCGACGCCCAGATCCGTCAGGTCTATTTCTTCGACACGCCAGACCTGAGCCTGTCGAAGACCGGGGTCGTGGTGCGTGCGCGCCGGGTCCAGGGCAAGGGAGACGACTCGGTGGTGAAGCTGCGCCCCGTCGTCCCCCACGAGCTTCCGAAGAAGCTGTGGGACGCGCCGGGCTTTGGCGTCGAGGTCGACGCCATGCCCGGCGGCTATGTCTGCTCGGCCTCGATGAAATCGGCGGCTCAAGGAGACGTCCGCCAAACGCTGTCCGAAGCCGGGCCGCTGGGCAACCTGTTCTCGAAGGAACAGCGGGCGTTCTACGCGGAGTACGCACCCGATGGGATCGAGATGGACGGCCTCTCCGTGCTCGGTCCGATTCTCGTCCTGAAGCTGAAGTTCACCCCGGAGGACCTGCGCCGCCGTCTGGTCGCCGAGCTGTGGCTCTATCCGGACAACTCGCGCATCTTGGAGCTGTCCACGAAATGCGCACCCGCTGAGTCCTTCCAGGTGGCCACCGAGGTCCGTGTGTTCCTCATGGAGCGGGGCGTGGACCTGTCCGGCGAGCAGGAGCCAAAGACGAAGAAGGCACTCGAGTTCTTCTCCGAGCAGTTGCAGCACTCGCCGGCCTGAATCAGCGCTCCCACCTTGCGGCCAGGGCGCCACCGTTGCCGTGGCTCGAACCGACGCGCGCCTCCCTCTGTGACGTCACGTCCTCCTGCACCGACACCCATACCCGCCCGTGGTCCGGGTGGTCGAACCCCACGACGCGCGCCTCGCACCAGATCAGACCTCCGTCCTTGCGCCGATTGCGCAGCTCGCACCACGCCTCGCCGAAACGCTCGAGATCGGCGCTGATCTGGCGTTCGATCAGCTCCGCCTGGCCGGGTTCGTCCTCCCAGTTGATGTCGGCCACGGGCCTACCGTCGAGTTCCCCGTCCTCGTAGCCCATGATCTCGGCAAACCGGTGATTGGCGTACACGATCACCCCGTCCGAGGCGCGCAGGACGCAGACACCACCCGCGGCACGCTCCAGCACCGTCGATCGGAGACGCAGGTCCTCGTCGACCCGGGCATCCTCGGTCACGTCCCTCCAGACCACGACGACTCGTCCGCCGCCGAGTGGCGCCGCGCGGATGTCGGAGGACTGCAGAAGGCGCCGGCGTTCTCCGCCAAGTGGCTCATACGCGTTGACCTCTCGGCCGCCCGGCACCTCGAGCTCGACGATGTGTCGGAGCCACCTGAAGGCTTGCGAGCGGAGGTAGTCGGGTTGCAGCCGTCCGAGGGTTTGGCCGACCGGCTCCTCACCTCCGACTCCGAGGTCGCGCCGCGCCGTGTCATTCATGTGCTCCACGGCGAAGTCGACGACGTTGCCGCGCTGGTCCGTCACCGCGCGATAGATGGCGAAGCAATCTGAAAGCGCGTCGGTTGCCTGGCGCAACAGACCGTCGGTCTGAGTGGCGACCTCGACCGGACGTAACGGCACCGCTCCCATTACGCGGGTCCCCCGCCCGGAGTGCGACTCGATCGCGAGGGTTCCGCCCATTGCCCCAAGCCGGTCTCGCATGTTCGTGAGACCCGCCCCGTGACTCGCGTAGCCGTCCGGAAGCCCGGCGCCGTCATCGACCACCTCGAAGTGGACAGCCTCCTCCTGCCAGACGGTGATCGCGGCGGAACTGGCCCCCTCGGCGTGCTTCGCCGCGTTCTGAAGCGCCTCGAGACAACAGAAGTAGACGGCGCCCTCGATCTCGGGCGCGTACCGCTCCACATCCCGTGTTGTAAGCGTCGTGGGAAGCTGGCACGCCGAAGCCGCCTCCGAGAGCGCCTCGACCAGACCGCGCTCGACCAGGAGGCCCGGATAGAGCCCATGGGCCAAGGACCGAATGTCGGCCATGGCGGCGTTGGCTTCCTGAACGAGCTCCCGAAGCCGTGCGGCACCCTTGCCGGGATCGCTCTTGACAAGGTCGGCTGCGAGTTCCAGCTGGATGGTCAGCGCCAGCAGCCGCTGCTGGGCGCCGTCGTGCAGATCCCGCTCGATGCGCCGGCGCTCCTCGTCGGCCGCCGACATGATGCGGCTTCGAGAGGCCTGGAGCTCCCTCAACGAGGACCGCAGCTCCGTTTCGAGCCGCTGGTTCTGGAGCGCCATCTGGGCGAAGCCGTGCGCGACCTCGGTCATCACCGGTGAGTCCGCGAGTGCCGGGTCATGAACCAGCGCCGCGACGGGCACGCCGCCGCTCCGGATCTCCGTGGTCGCTCGCGTGCGCGACTCGTCCGGCAGCGCCACCGGGCGCCCGCGGTCGTCCACCCACTCGCCCGGATCGCCCGACGTTCGATAGACGACCTCCAGCGACGGATCGTCGACCGCCTCCGCGAGCACGTCCTGCAGCTGCTCAGCGCTTGGACGACCCAGAACGCCGCTCAGCTTGCCGAGCGCTCTCGCGGCGCGGGCACGCGAGTTCACCAGCCCGATCAGGAAGCCGGCCGATACGGCGGGCGTGCCGAGCAGCGCGACCGCACCAAGCACCTCGGTGAGATCGGAGTCCGGATTCGCTCCGCGCGCAATGAGGAAGGCGGCGGTCGCAACCATTCGCAGGACAGCGGCGGCCAGTACCGGCACGAGCTCCACTCGCGTCAGGCTGCTGCCGCCCGCCAAGCGGCCGACGAGACGCACCGCGACGCCCACGAACACAGCCACGCTGAGCGCTTGGGTGATCGGCAGAAGCACGGCGTCCACGAAGCCGGGCTCGGAGGTCGGCAGCATGAACGCATTCGGCGGGCAGTCGGTACCGCAGCTGGCCCAGGGGTTCGGCGTGGGAAAGTCGCCGAGGAGCGCCAGCAGCAGATACGCCGCGACAGCGACCATCCCGGCTCTGAACAGCAGCCGGTCGGAGCGGCTCGCGAACCGTCCCGATGGGAAGGCGAGCACGAGGTAGATCAACAGCAGCTCGGCGAACCAGACCCAGACTCGGCCGATGCTGTAGAGCAGGCTGTCCGGCGACTCGGCCAGCATCGTGGGCGACCACAGGACCCCGGCAAGGATCAGCAGCCACCCGAAGCGCCCGCGCGGGTTCACGCGCACCGCATAGAGCCCGGCTGCGATCGGCGCCGCTATCACCAGGGCGTGCACGACGGCGCTGAACCCGCGCGGCGCGGGTCCCGCACCCGTCGCCGCTATCCATGCGGCGGCAGCGGATAGCGCGACGCCGGCGGCGCCGAGGGCCGCCAAGCCCGCAACGGGCGGAGCCATCTCGTCAGCTCCGGTCGCCGGCGGGCGCGACGTAGGCCGGGTGTCGGGGAGCATCTTGCTGGCCATGTCATGCGCTGGCGCGCTATGTCATGTGCCCAACCAGCATCGAGGTCGGGACAGGCCGACACAACGGACAGATGCCTCAAGCCCATAGGGACATTCGTCCCCCACGGCGTTACGTCATTTGACCCGCGCTCCCGCGAGCGGTAAACCCGACGGTCAGCCGAGGATGCGCGCCTTCTCCGCCTCGAACTCCTGGTCGGTCAGGACGCCCTGTGCCTTGAGCTCGCCCAATTCCCTCAGCTGGTCAATCCGGCTCTCGCCGCTGGGGGCAGGGGCGGCCGCCGGCGGAGGCGCCGCCGGGGGAGGCGCCTGCTCCTCGTAGTACGCCTGGTCCTGAGAGGCCCAGCGCGACGACTGGCGACGGCTGACTCGATTCGAGACGGCGGTGGCGGTACCCGCCACGACTGCGGTGCGGGCCATCCCGCGAAGTAGGCCTGGCATGAGAGATCCTTTCGGTCAGGACACCGGGTCAACGGCGTCGAGGGCGCCCATCAATTCCTCGATGCCGATCCGCTGATTGGCCACGAGCACGCCGCCATTGCGACGCACGGCGTTCGCGAAGGGGGCCGCCCAGCGGTTCTCGTACACGATCATCACAGCGGCGCTCCCGGGCTCGAGTGCTTCGCCCGCGGTGGCGACATCCTCCTCGCCGAGGAGACCCGTCGACGCGCCCTCGAAGACCTTGAAGTCGCCAATCTGGTCGCCGTCCAGGTCGCTGGCCTCGAAGCCGGACAGAGTTCCGTCCTCGTTCGCCCTTACGAAGAGGACGTCGAGCACCCGGATGATCCCGCGATCAACCAGATCTACGAGCATCGGAACCGCTTCACCGGTCATCGGAGCGTCTGCCGGATACGCGATCACCACGATGTCAATGGGGCCAAGTTCGTCTTCGTGCGCTTCCATCCGTTCCTCCAGGGTGTGGGAGTCGGGCCAGGTGCGCTCAACCTACACAAGGCGCCGCGAGCGGCCGCATCACCCAGGCCGGGTGAGGTACTCGATGTAGAACGGGCGCAGCTGTTCCGCCACCTCGCCCCTGCCGGCATCCGTCGACGTCGTGGGGGTGCGAGCCGGCCGGACGAAGCTCCATCAGCTGCCAGAAGAAGCGGAGGTCGAGGTGATGTCGGGCGCGCCGCACCGCGAGGTCGTGGAGCTCGCGCGAGGACAGTCGCTCGTATTGCTCGCCGGTGGAGCGACCGGTCACAGCTTCCTCAGTACCCCGTCGCGGTCTTCACCTGCTGGCGCTCGGACTCGTGGACCCCGCCCTTGTCGTCCAGCGTCTGGCACGCCCGCGCTATGTCGCCGGCGAGCGTGTCGACCATCTCGCGGCTGAGCGTCTCCTTGACCAGGGCACGCATCAGGGTCACGTGCTGCGCGTTCGGCGGGAGCGTGTACGCCGGGACCATCCAACCGCGTTCCGCGGAGAGCTGCCACGCGATGTCGAACTCGTTGTAGCTGCGCGGCTCAGCCAGCCTGAACGCGACGAGCGGCAGCTGCTCCTCGTCCAGGCCGATCAGCTCGAAGTCGCCGCTGCCGACGAGGTGCTCGGCAAGCACGCGGGCGTTCTGCTGCATCATCTCCATCACGTACTTGTAGCCCTCGCGGCCGCAGCCGGATGAGGTTGTAGTACTGGGCCAGCACCATCGCCGAGCCGGTCGAGAAGTTGAGGGTGAACGTCGCGTCGGTCTTTCCGAGGTAGTTCTCGTAGAAGACGAGGTCCTCGCTGAGGTCCTCGGCGCCCGCGGAAGATCAGCCACCCGACGCCGGGATACACCAGGCCGAACTTGTGCCCCGACACGTTGATGGAGTGCACATGGCTGAGCCGGAAATCCCACTCGGAGTCCGGGTACAGGAAGGGCCAGACGAAGCCGCCACTCGCGGCATCCACGTGCAGCGGAACGTGCAGACCGTCCCTGCTCTCGATACCGGCAAGCAGAGCGTTGATTCCGGGAATGTCGTCCGACTGCCCGGTGAACGTCGTGCCCAGCACGGCCGCGACGCCGATGGTGTTCTCGTCCACGTGCGGCTCCACGTCCTCGGGGCCGATCGTGTATCGGTGCTCCTGAAGGGGCACGATCCTCGGCTCGACGTCGAAGTAGCGGCAGAACTTCTCCCAGACGACGTGGACGTCGCCGCCGAAGACGAGATTCGGCCGGTCGACCGGCTTGCCGGCGGCCTCGCGCCGCTTGCGCCAGTTCCACTTCAGGGAGAGGGCACCCAGCATGATCGCCTCCGATGAGCCCTGAGTCCGCGCGCCGACCGTCTTGCCGGGGGCGTGGAAGAGGCCGGCAAGCATCCGGATGCAGCGCTGCTCGATCTCGGCGGTTCGTGGGTACTCGGCGTGATCGATGAAGTTGCGGTGGAGGTTCTCCGCGATGATCCGCTGCGCCTCGGGCTCCATCCAGGTGGTCACGAAGGTGGCGAGGTTGCGCTGCGGATTGCCCTCGAGCGTCAGGTCCTCCGCGATCAGGCGCATCGCCTCCGGAGCCGGCATGCCGCTCGTCCGGGAAGGCCGTGCTGGGAACCTCGTCCACGAGGAACCTGTTTCCGTAGCGGGCGGCCAGCGCCGTGTCGATCTCGGTTGCTTGGTGCACCATCGGCTCCTTTCGAGCGCTCGCGCAACTCGATCCAACACGCGTGCCCGCGCCGGACACATCACTCGAACAGGGTGAGATGCCTACTGGCGGCGGAGATCCCTCCGCGGTGAGGAACACGAGTGCGGCCTTCACGCGCTTGCTCACGTCCTCAGCCTCGGAGAGGTTGAGCTTCAGGAAGATCGAGTTGATGTGCTTCTCGACCGCCCGCTTGGTGAGCACCAGCGACTCGGCGATCGCGGTGTTGCTCTTCCCCTGAGCGATCTCCGCCAGGACCTCTCGCTCGCGGGGCGTGAGCTCGTTGAGCGGGGAGCGCTCGGCGCGCGCCTTGGCGCTCACCAGCTCTTCGACGATCTTGGGATCGATCACCGATCCCCCCTCGGCAACCGACCGGATGGCCCTGACGAGCTCGGCACGCTCATGCACGCGCTGCTTGAGGAGGTACGCGCGGCGGTCCGAGCCGTTCTCGAGGAGCGCGAGCGCATAGCTGGGATGGCCGTACTGGCTCAGCACCACCACTCCGGTCTGTGGGTGCGATTCACGCAAGATCGTCGCGGCGCGTATTCCCTCGTCCGTCTCCGTGGGAGGCATGCGGATGTCGGTCAGAACCACGTCCGGCTCGTGGCCCGCGACGGCGTCGAGCAGCGAGTCGAGATCGCCGCACGAGGCGACCACGTCGATCTCGGCTTCCGTCGCAAGGAGTTGCATGAGCCCTTCGCGCACGATGAGGCTGTCTTCGGCTAGGGCAACCCTGATGACCACGTACAAAACATTAGGTGGTCCAGCCGCACGGAGAGCGGTGGTGCTCGCCTACCGGAAACACGGGGGCGCGCGCCCTTGCCCCGGTGCGTAGCGCGGCTCGATGCTGTACGCGGCCATGGAACCCGCGTCAATCGCCGCTCGGCCCGCCGCTCACAGGTCGCGGCGCCGGCGCGCGGCGGGTCCACGTCCTCCGACCCGTCCGCGCGGGTCCGTCCCGCGCGCCCGGCTGGTCCGCCGGCTCCGTGAGGAGCGCGAGGCTCCGTTTGTGCTGCTGATCGCGCCCGCCGGCTACGGCAAGACCACGCTGCTATCGGAGTGGGCCGCATCCGACGGGCGCCGGTTCGCCTGGATCGACCTGGGCGCGGGCGAGCATGATTCAGACCGGCTCGTCGCCTCCGTCAAGCGAACGGTGCACGACACCGAGCCTCCCACGGTGCTCGTGGTGGACAACGCGCATCGCGTCAGCACGCCCGAGACATTCGATGCTCTGCACGACGTCGCGCGCTCGATGCAGCCGGGTTCGCAGCTCGCCCTGGCGTCCAGGTGCGAGCCGGGCCTGCCGGTGGGAAGCCTGCGAGCGCACCGGAGGGTCTTTGAGCTGCGCACCGGCGACATGGCGATGACTCGCTCGGAGGCGAGTGCGCTGCTCACCGCTGCCGGGATACAGCTCGCGAGCGATGGACTCGACACGCTGATGGACCGCACCGAGGGCTGGCCCGCGGGCCTCTACCTGGCGGCGCTGGCACTGCGAGCCCAGCCGAACGTGGATGTTGCGCTCTCGCACTTCGGCGGCGACGACCACGTGGTGGCCGATTACCTGCGCGACGAGCTGATGGCAAGGCTCGAGCCAGAGCAGGTGGCCTTTCTTCTCCGCACGTCGATTCTCGAAACGTTGTCCGGACCCGTCTGCGATGCAGTGCTTGGCCACGGCGGGTCAGGCAGGATCCTTGCGACGCTCGCCCGGTCGAACGTCCTGCTGGTGAGCCTGGACCGCGGAGGCACGACCTATCGCTACCACCCGCTGTTTCGAGAGATGCTCCACTCCGAGCTGCGCCGGCTCGAGCCGCTGCGCGAGCCGGAGCTTCACGCGCGCGCGAGCGCGTGGCACGAAGAGCACGGCGATGTCGACTCCGCCATCCACCACGCGCGTCGCCGCCGGGGACCCGGAGCACTGCGGTGAGCTGCTCGTGGCGCCACGCAAGCTCATACATAGGGCACGGCAGAAATGACGCGCTGGCGGGCTGGCTGAGCCATTTCAACGACGACCAGCTCGCCGCCGCCCCGTCGCTGGCCGTGGCAGCCGCGGGCAGCCGCCTGGCCGCTGGAGACGGACAGCAGGCGAGCCACTGGGCGGCGGCCGCCGGCCGCAGACTGGCGCGACGCTCGTCGTCCAAGCGAGGCGCGCTCGACGGCGCCGCCCGTCTCCTACAGGCGTTGCTGGAGCGTGACCTCGCGCAGATGGGCCGGGATGCCGCACGCGCCTGCGCGCTCGCCCCGGAGCACGACGAGTCGCGATCGTTCTCGGATCTGCTCGTCGGCGTGTCGCATCAACTGGCCGGTGACCGGCCACGAGCACGCGCCGCGCTCGACGACGGCGCGCGCTCGAGCGCCGTGGCGGCCCCGCACGTCCAGGCGCTGTGCCTCGCACAGCTCGCGCTGCTCGAAATCGACGAGGATGATTGGGACGTCGCAGCCATCCTGACGGAGCGCGCGCGCGCACGTGTGGAGGGCTGTGGGCTGGCGGAATACCCGATCGTCGCGCTGGTCTACGCGGTGTCCGCCCTCACGCGCTCGCACGGAGGACGGGTCGCTGATGCCGAACGCGATCTGCGCACGGCGGCCAGGCTGGTCGACAGGCTCGTGGACTTCGTCCCGTGGTACGAGGCCGAGACGCGCGTCTCCATCGCGCGTGCGTCGCTCGGCCTGAGTGACGTGGCGGGAGCGAGATCGCTGATCGCCGAAGCGGCGCGCCTGGTGCGGAGCTGCCCGGAGTCCCCCACCCTCCGTGCCTGGATCACCGACGCATGCTCACAGCTCGAGGCTGCCACCGGCTCGGCAGGAGACGGCCTCACGCTCACCGCGGCCGAGCTGCGCGTCCTCCGGATGCTTCCGACGCATCTCTCGTTTCCCGCGATCGCCAAGCAGCTGTTCGTCTCACCGAACACGGTGAAGACCCACGTTCGGGCGCTGTATCGCAAGCTGGATGCATCGTCCCGCTCGGAGGCTGTTTCGCACGCGGCCGCCGCGGGTCTGCTCGACGGCCTGAGGGCGGCATGAACGAACACCCCCGACCCATGCAGACCGCCCAGCTCCTCGTGTACCGCTTCGGGCCGAACGCCGGCTTCGAGGGGCACTTGGTTGGCGCGCTGGAGCGGGTCGAGGCAGGGGGAGCGGTGAGGATCGCCGGTGCGCTGTTCGTTGCCTGCGATCCGGACAGCGGCGACCTCGTCGCGATCGATCTGAAGAGTGACGGCGCAGGCGGCATCGTCGGGCCCCTGCTTCAGTTCCGGCTCGAGCCCAGCAAGCGACGCCGGGCTACGGAGCGGGCGCTCAGCCCCGGCGAGAGCGGCGTTCCGGCTGAGACCCTTCGCCAGCTCAAGGAGACACTCGAACCAGGCGCCGCCATCGTCGCGGTGCTGCTCGAGCACGAGTGGGCCCACGCCCTCCATGATGCGGTGGTGCGGACCGACGGGGTGCCCCTCGCCAACGAGTTCGTGGACGCCGCCACGCTCGGCGACCTCGCTCCGGACCTGCTGGCCGCCGCGACTCTCAGCCGCACCTCGACCTGAGCTCCGCTGATGGGGCGCGCAAGAGTGGTGGTGCTGGGCGCCCTGCCGGCGCTGGGCCACGAACTGCTCGGACGCAGGTTTGCGGTCGAGGACGGCGGCCACGCGACAGGTGCCGCGGGGATCGTGACCGACCCGAGCATTCCGGTCACCGCCGATTTGCTCGACGAGGCCGGCACCTCCCTCGAGGTCGTCGCGAACTTCGGGGTCGGCTACGACAACATCGACCTTGACGCCGCTCGCGCGCGCGGTGTTCGAGTCACGAACACCCCCGGTGTGCTCACCGACGCGACCGCTGAGCTCGCCGTCGCCCTGATGCTTGCCGCCGCACGGCGGATCGCCGAGGCGGATGCCGCGGTTCGCGGCGGCGAGTGGGAGCGATCGGCTGCCGATCAGCCGATTGGCCGGGAGCTGGTCGGCGCGACGGTCGGGCTCGTGGGCTTCGGCCGCATCGGCCGTCGCGTCGCGGAGCTGCTCCGCGGCTTCGAGGTCCGGCTACTCGCCACCTCACGCTCGAGCGGCGCGCCGTCGCCTGGCGTCGAGCGCCTCGAGCTCGTCGACCTCCTGGGCGCCTCGGACTTCGTGAGCGTGCACGTGCCACTGGCCCCGGAGACGAGGCACCTGATCGACGCGAACGCCCTGGCCGCCATGAGGAGGGGAGCGATCCTGGTCAACACCAGTCGCGGTGCCGTGGTCGACACGACGGCGCTCATCCATGCGCTTCGCTCGGGCCATCTGGGCGCCGCCGGCCTGGATGTCTACGAGGACGAGCCGCACGTGCCGTTGGACCTGCGCGAGCTGCGCAACACCGTCCTCCTGCCGCACGTCGGATCGGCGACGGCGGCCACCAGGGACGCGATGGCCCGGCTATGTGCTGAGAACGTGATCGCCGTGCTCGACGGGCGCGACCCGCCCACCGCGGTCGTCTGAGTCGAACCTGGACAGCATCTGGGTCGTCACGTACGCGACGACCACCCCGACGATCACGAGGGGAGCCGCACCGGGACCCGAGTTCGAGCTCAAGAGGAGGGCCAGCACGACGGCGGACAGGGGCAGCCTCAGCACGGAGACGACGGCTGCCCCCATACCCACCGTCACCGCGGGGGTGATCGAAAAGCCAGGGAGCTGTGCCGCCATCAGCCCGGCGGCCGCGCCCAGGAACAGCGCCGGGAAGACGGGACCGCCGCGGAAGGCTCCGAGCGAAATCGACCACGCGATGCCCTTGAACGCGATGAGCAGGGCGAGCGCCGTCAGGGACCACGTGCTCGCGTGCGACACGAGCGGCCCGACGGCATTCTGGCCCGAGAAGAGCACCTGGTCGACATCCTTGTCCGTCGTCTCGGCGAAGGCGATCGCCAGGCCCGCGACAGCGATCCCCGCGAGCGGCAGGAACAAGAACGGGCGGACCATGAAACGGGGGTGAGCTTCCCGGGCGAGCCGAATCACGACGAACACCACCACCGCCGTCGCGGCAGCCAGGAGGATGCTCCACCCGACATCGGCCACGTCGGGGCGGGCGAACTTCGGCAGGTCGAGGATTCCGATCGCGATGTTCTCCGTGTTGAGACCCGTCCACGACCCCATGCCGACCAGCATGAGCGACCCGATGCCGGCGGCAAGCAGGCCCGGGACCAGGACCACGGGCAACCGCGGCCCGCCCAGACCCGCCGCCTCGACAACGACGATGGAGGCGATCAGGGGCGACTCGAAGATCATCGCGAGGGCGGCGAACGTGCCGGCGGCTGCCATCACAGCCGTCAGCTCCTCAGGCGCGTCCTTTCTGACCCGGCGCAAGACCAGGACCCCCAGGCCGCCGCCGAGCGCTATGAGCGGGGCCTCCGGCCCGAGCACGACCCCGAGTCCTATGCCGGCAACCGCCGCCAGCAGGACGCCCGGCAGCTCGATCGGCTGGGTCACGCCGGCCTTGAGCCCCTCGGACGGCACGTGACCTCCCTCGCCCGGGAGCCGCACGATCGCGACCGCGACCACAGCCCCGGCGATCGCGAGCACGGGAACCGCCCACCAGAGCGGAGCGCCGTCGTCGTACCCGACCCAGTCCGGGAGCTTGTCCCACACACCTGTCCTGGACCTGATGGACGAGCTCGAGGAAGCCCCACGCGGCGAGGGACGCCACCAGGCCGGCGACGGCCGCGAGCACGAGCAGGCCGATAAATGCCCGGCTCCTCAGCACGGCCGTCACATCGGAGGACCCAGCAGACTCAGGCATCGAGCGGAACTCTCCTCTCAGGGGGGTGTGCCTCCCGCCCCGCACACATGCGGGCCAGCTTGGCGAGCGATCCCGGAGAGGCCACGATACGAGGGGTGGCCCCCGATCCTTCGATCGCCGACAAGCCCCTCGGGCGGAGATCGCATCGGTTCACCATTCGGGGCACGGTTGAGGTCGATACCGCGCGGGA
This sequence comes from uncultured Thermoleophilaceae bacterium, assembly GCA_963808875.1. GTDB lineage: Bacteria > Actinomycetota > Thermoleophilia > Solirubrobacterales > Thermoleophilaceae > JACVRW01. Next base: position 196,851 of record CAWEHM010000007.1, on the reverse strand, counting down.
GCTCGAGCAAAGGCTTCGCGACGTCGTCCTGAGCGGCAAGAGCACGGTCATCGTCGACCTCTCGGACGTCACGGAGCTCGGCTCGAGCCTCGTCGGTGTCCTGATCCGCACGCAGCGCAGCCTCAACTGGCGGAACGGCCGGCTGCTGATCGCATGCGAATCGGCGGCCATCAGGGATCAGCTCGCAGACCTGAGCGACATCTTCGAGTTCGTGGACGCGCGGCCCCAGCGCCGCTGAACGAGGAGCGTGAGCGTCCCGGCCACCAGCAGGACCGCCACGTTCACCCCGAGCACAGCCAGCGCACCCCACGCCTGGCTCTCCTCGCCAACGCCGGCAGCCACGCCGAGGTAGGCGGCTGCCGGAATCGTCGTCACGGAGATGGCCACGCCCACCGCCGAGCTCGCGCGCGTCTCGAGGGCGAGGATGCCGGCGACTCCCGCGGCGAAGGCCACCCCGACGGTCGCGGCGTCGACGGTGGTGAGGCCGCCCAGTGCCGACCCGTTGAGCACGAAGTCAGAGGGCATCAGATCCGTCACGTCGAGGGTGACGGCGACGAGGGTGGCAGCCGAGGCACGAAGTGCCCAGCCCTACGACGAGCGTCACGAGCGCGCGCCGGACGAGTCGCCCCCGGCGACCTACGAGGCCAACGCTGACCGCGCTGATTGGGAGCATGTCGGGGCTGATGGCCATCGCGCCGACGATCAGGATCGTGTTGACCTCGATGACCCCGAAGGCGGCGATGACGCCGGCCGCGATCGCGAAGGCGAGATACAGCGCGACCGGCCGGGCGTTCTGTCTCGCCTGTCCCAGCACGTCGGCCCAGATCAGGCTCGTGGCCGGGTGCGCGGACCCCACCGGCGCGATCTCGTCGAGTCGTGCGAGCGCGATGTCGGTCTCCGCAACCCCACTGCCCAGGAGGAACTCCAGCGCCGGGTCAGCTGATTCGGGGTGAAGCTCGGCCGTGAGCAGGGCGTGCCCGGAACGCACCCCCGGGGCAACCACGACGTGCCTGGCGCTGCCGTGCTCCTCCAGCCCCTGCGCGACCTCGGTCAGGATGGCGGCGGTGCCGTACACGCGCAAGAACAGCATCGCGCGTCAGAACACGGCGATCGGATTGACAGGGGACCCGGTCCCACCGCGAACTCGCAGGGGGGCGGCGACGAACAAGAATTCCCAGCGACCGTGCGTCTCGCATTCCCGGGCGAGATCCTCGAACTGGAGGTAGTCGAGCAGGTGCACGCCCATGGCGTTGATCGCGAGGACGTGCATGGGAAAGCCAATTCCCTCAGTCGTGCTGGGGACGGTGTCGCTGTTGCCGTCGGAGCCGAGCGCGGCGACCAGTCTGTCCGCGAGGAACGACGCCGTCGTCGGGTGCAGACCGGATTTCATTCTGCCGGTGTCCCACGGCTCGAGGTCGGCCAGGCGCCGCGTATGACCGGTACGGACGAGCAGGATGTCGCCGGTTCCGACCGTCACGCCCTGCTCGCGCTCAGCCGCCTCGAGGTCATCGGGGAAGCACGTGCTCGCCTGGCTCGAGCCAGGGGACTCCGCGTACGCGCGGCACGTCGAGTAGGACGCCGCGGCCGACCAGCCCGTCCCTGAGGACGTCGATCGCACCCGCCTTACCGTCGAAGAACGAGCCGTCGAAGGCCACGTGGCAGAAGGCGTCGATGTGGGTGTGCCCGTCGTTGTGGTAATCGGCGCCGACGTAGTCCTTTGCGAATCGGACGGACCCCGACCCGATGTCGACGTCGGTCAGCATCGTCATGTGATGGTCCGCGGGTTGCGGGACATCGATGCTGGCCGCGGTGCGGAGCGGCTGGCTGAGCGTGACCGTGACCCCGGTTTCGACGAGCCGGGCCGCAGCGACGATCCGAGCCGGCGTGAGGTGGTTCAGGGCACCTCGCCCTCCCTCGTCGTGCCAGCGGCCCCAATTGGAGACGGAGTTGAAGAGCTCCCGGAACTGCGGCTCCGTCATGTCCACGGCGGACATGGCGCCACCCTAGGGCGGCTCCACCCACGCCGAATCATCTCATCCGGGTGATGCCACCAGTGCCCCGCGCCCGGAAGATCGGCGGCGAAGCAATCGTCGTCCTCTCCCGACGGAAAGGCCCGCCCCATGAGCACCGCGGTACGACCTCGCGAAGCGGTCCGCCGCAAACGGCCGCGAGCATGGCCGGCACGCAGCCCGCCGACGTGTTCGTGGTCTTCGGCATCACGGGCGACCTGGCCAGGGTGATGACGTTCCAGGCGCTGTACCGGCTGGAGCGCCGCGGCCTGCTCGACTGCCCGATTCTGGGAGTGGCGGGCGACGACTGGACGATCGACCAGCTCCGCGAGCACGCCAGGAAATGCATCGCGGACACCGGTGAGTCGATCGACGACGAAATCTTCAATCGCTTTGCCGCGCGACTCTCGTACGTGTCCGGCGACTTCGGCGACGACTCCACCTACGAGAGGGTGGGGAGCGCACTGAGCGGTGCTCGCAGCCCGGTCTTCTATCTGGAGATCCCGCCGTCGCTCTTCGGGATGGTGATCGAGGGGCTGGCCCGGGTGGGAGTGACTCAGTCAGCGCGCGTGGTTGTCGAGAAGCCGTTCGGGCACGACGTCGCCTCGGCACGCGCTCTCAACGAGGAGGTCCACCAGCACCTGGACGAGTCCCAGCTCTACCGGATCGACCACTTCCTGGGGTACAAGGGGCTGGACGAGATCCGATACCTCCGGTTCGCGAACACGATGTTCGAGCCGATCTGGAATCGCAACTACATCTCGTCCGTGCAGCTCACGATGGCCGAGACCTTCGGCGTGGACGGTCGCGGCCATTTCTACGATCCCGTCGGGGCGCTCCGCGACGTGGTCGTGAACCACCTGATGCAGGTCGTGGCCACCACAGCGATGGAGCCGCCGGCGGGCGGCGACCCAAGCACGCTTGGCGAACGCGATGGTCTCGGTCTTCCAGGCCATTCCCGGCCGCCGACCCGGCGCACTACGTGCGCGGTCAGCACGACGGCTACCGCGAGATCGAGGGCGTGGCTCCCGACTCGACGACGGAGACCTACGCGGCTCTGCAGCTGCACGTCGACAACTGGCGCTGGTCCGGGGTGCCGTTCTTCATCCGCACCGGCAAGAACCTGCCGGCCGACCGTCACCGAGCTGCGGCTCGTGTTCAAGCACCCGCCGCGGCTCGGCTTCCTCCCCGAGGGCACGCGACGCCCGGAGCCCGACCAGCTCATCGTGCGCCTCTACCCCACCACCGGGATCAGGCTGCTGGTCGACGCCCAGCGCGCCGACGTGGAGCAGCCCGAGCAGGTCAGTCTCGACCTGGAGTTCTCGGAGCAGGGCGGCGAGGGGGCGACGCCGTACGAGGTGCTTCTGCACGCGGCGATGATCGGCGACAGCCGGCGCTTCAAGCGGCAGGACAGCGTCGAGGAAACCTGGCGGATCATGCAGCCGCTGCTCGACGCCCCTCCCCCGGTCCACGCGTACAAGAAGGGGTCGTGGGGCCCGGGCGCCGCGGACGCACCTCGTCGCCGGGCACGGTCGCTGGCACGAGCCGTGGGTGTCGGCATGAGCGCCACCACCGACGCCGATGCCGCAGAGCGCGGCCGCCCCCTCGCCGTTCCCGCCGATCGCCGACTACGCCTTCCTCTCGGACTGCCACACCAGCGCGCTCGTGGCGCCGGACGGCTCGATCGACTGGCTGTGCGTGCCGCGCTTCGACTCACCGAGCGTGTTCGGCTCCCTGCTCGACCGCCAGGCCGGCTCGTTCCGGCTTGGGCCCTTCGGGATCAACGTGCCCGACCGCCCGGATCTACGAGCCGGGCACCAACGTCCTCGCCACCACGTGGAAGACGCCCACCGGCTGGATCCTCGTGCGCGACGCCCTGACGATGGGCCCGCAGCACGGCGAGGACCTGATCACGCCGCACACGCGGCCGCCGGCGGACGACGACGGCGACCACATGCTCGTGCGCACCGTGCTCTGCCTGGATGGGAACGTCGAGGTCGAGCTGGTCTGCGAGCCCGACTTCGACTACGGCCGGGCGCCCGCGGAGTGGTCGCTGGTCGGCGAGGACCGGCACACGGCCGACGCAAGGGCCGGCGATCTCACGATCAGGCTTCAGACCGACCTCGCGCTGGGGATCGAGGGCGACCGCGTGCGGGCACGTCACCAGCTGGAGCAGGGCGACCAGGCCTACTGCGCGCTCTCCTGGGCCGAGGGGCTCGCCGTGCCACAGGACATCGACGAGGCGAACGCGCGCCTCGCGGCGACGGTCCGGTACTGGCGCCGCTGGCTCGCGCCGAGCCCGGCTCCCGGACCACCGCTGGCGCGACCCGATCCAGCGCTCGGCGCTCACGATCAAGGGCCTGACCTACATGCCGACCGGCGCGACGGTGGCGGCGGCCACGACCTCCCTCCCCGAGACGCCCGGCGGCGAGCGCAACTGGGACTACCGCTTCACGTGGATCCGCGACTCGACGTTCACGCTTCAGGCGCTCCACTTCCTGAACCTCGACTGGGAGGCCGACGAGTTCATGCAGTTCGTGGCCGACCTCGAGCCGAACGAGGACGGCGGCCTTCAGATCATGTACGGGATCGACGGGCGCCGTGACCTGACGGAGTCCACGCGCGACGAGCTCTCGGGGTACGCCGGGGCCCACCCGGTACGGCTCGGCAACGGCGCCTTCGACCAGAAGCAGAACGACGTCTTCGGCGCCGCGCTCGACTCGATCCTGCTGCACGCGCGCCGCAGCCAGCGCCTGCCGCAGGCGGCTGTGGCCGATCGTCGAGGCGCAGGCGAGGTGCGCAACCGGCGTATGGCGCCAGCCGGACCAGGGCATCTGGGAGGCCCGCGGCGAGCCTCAGCACTACGTCTCGTCGAAGCTGATGTGCTGGGTCGCGCTCGACCGCGCGGCGAAGCTCGCGGAGATCCGCGCCGACCGCGACCTGCCGGCCACCTGGCGGGCCACCGCGGACGAGATCAAGGCGGACATCCTCGAGCACGGCCTGCGCGACGGCGTCCTGCGCCAGCACTACGACACGGACTCGCTGGACGCCTCCACCCTGCTTGCCGCGCTGTTCGGCTTCCTGCCGGCCGACGACGAGCGTCTGCGCAAGAGCGTCGAGGCGATCGCCGACGATCTCACCGAGGACGGCTTCGTGCTCCGCTACCGCACCGGCGAGACGGACGACGGCCTCTCGGGCAAGGAGGGGAGCTTCCTGATCTGCTCGTTCTGGCTCGTCTCCGCGCTCGCGATCGTCGGCGACCACCAGCGCGCCCGCGACCTGATGGAGCGCCTGCTCAGCGTCGCCTCGCCGCTCGGCCTCTACGCCGAGGAGTTCGACACCAGCACCGGCCGGCACCTCGGCAACTTCCCGCAGGCGTTCTCGCACCTCGCGCTGATCGAGGCGGCGGCGCGCATCGTGCTGGCCGAGCGACTGGAGGAGATCAACGGATGAGCAGCTACGACGTCATCGTCATCGGCAGCGGCGCCGGCGGCGGCACGCTGGTCAGCCGCCTCGCCCCCTCGGGCAAGCGCATCCTGCTGCTGGAGCGCGGCGACTGGCTCACGCGCGAGCCGCACAACTGGTCCATCGGGGACGTCTTCATCGACAACCGCTACATCTCGGAGGACACCTGGTACGACGGCGAGACAGCGAAGGCGTTCCAGCCGCAGGTGCACTACTTCGTCGGCGGCGCCACGAAGCTCTACGGCGCCGCGCTCTACCGCCTCCGGGAGGAGGACTTCGGTGAGCTGCGCCATCACGACGGCATCTCACCCGCGTGGCCGATCGGCTACGACGAGATGGAGCCCTACTACACGGAGGCCGAGCAGCTCTACCAGGTGCACGGCGCGCGAGGCGAGGACCCCACCGAGCCGCCCGCCGGCGCGCCCTATCCCGTTCCCGGCCGTCTCGCACGAGCCGCGCATCCAGCAGCTCGCCGACGATCTCGAAGCTCAGGGCCATCAGCCCTTCCACGCGCCGTGCGGGGTGATGCTGCACGAGCCCGACATGGCCCACAGCGCCTGCGTTCGCTGCGGGACCTGCGACGGCTTCCCGTGTCTCGTGCACGCCAAGTCGGATGCGGAGGTGCTCGCGGTCCGCCCGGCCCTCGAGTACCCGAACGTCACGCTGCTCCGAAACGCCAGGGCGGTGGCGCTCCACACCAATCCGAGCGGCAGCGCGGTGACCGAGGTCGTGGTCGACCGTGACGGCGAGCGCGAGAGCTACAGCGCGGACATCGTGGTGGTCTCCTGCGGGGCGGCCAACTCGGCACAGCTGCTGCTCGCCTCGGCCACGGAGCGGCACCCGAACGGCCTGTCGAACCGCTCCGATCAGCTCGGGCGCAACTACACGTTCCACAACAGCCAGGCGGTCCTCGCCCTTTCGAAGGAGCCGAACCCGACCGTCTTCCAGAAGACCCTCGGCCTCAACGACTTCTACTTCGGGAGCGACGACTTCGAGTTCCCGCTCGGGAACATCCAGATGATCGGCAAGTCACAGGCCGAGATGTATCGGGGCGAGAAGCCGCTCCAGACCAAGCTGGCGCCCACGCGGACCCTCGAGGACATGGCCCGCCATGCGGTCGACTTCTGGCTTTCGACCGAGGACCTTCCGCGGCCGGAGAACCGGGTGACCCTGAACCGCAAGGGAGAGATCCAGCTCACCTACAAGCAGACCAACCACGAATCCGCGAAGCGGCTGTACCACGAGCTCAAGAAGCTGCTGGCACACACCGGGATGCACGCGGATCACCTCATCCCGCGCCACGCCTACCTGAAGACCGACATCCCGGTTGCGGGCGTGGCCCACCAGGCCGGCACGTGCCGCTTCGGCAGCGACCCGGAAACGTCGGTGCTGAACACCGATTGCCGCACGCATGAGCTCGACAACCTCTACGTGGTCGACACGAGCTTCTTCCCGAGCATCGGTGCGGTGAATCCCGCCCTCACGGCGATGGCCAATGCGCTGCGGGTCGGCGACCACCTGCTCGAGCGGCTGGGGGCCGAGCGGACGGCGAAGGAGACCGTCGGTGCCTCCTGACGCGCCAGACCGCGGGCGGCGCCGGGTCGTCGTGATCGGCGGCGGCTTCGGCGGCCTGGCCGCGGCACGCAAGCTGCGCGACGCGGACGCGGACGTGACCCTCGTCGACCGCAACAACCATCACCTGTTCCAGCCGCTCCTCTATCAGGTCGCGGCGGGCGCGCTGTCACCGAGCGACTGCGCATCCCCGATCCGGCCCTATCTCAAGCACAGCGCTAACACCACGGTCCTGATGGCCGAGGTCACCGAGGTCGACCCCGAGCGACGGCAGGTGGTCCTCGACCGCGGCGACCGCCTCGACTACGACAGCCTGATCGTCGCCTGCGGCGGGGAGACCTCCTACTTCGGCAACGACCAGTGGAAGCAGGTGACGTGCGGCCTGAAGACGCTCGCGCGACGTCGTCGACCTGCGCAACCGCTTCTACGGCGCCCTCGAACAGGCCGAGCGCACGGACGACCCGGCCGCGCGGCCCGAGTGGATGACGTTCGTCGTCGTCGGCGGCGGTCCCACCGGCGTCGAGATCGCCGGCGAGCTCGCGATCACCACGCACACCGTGAGACGCGCCTTCCGGCGGATCGACTCCTCGGCGGCGCGGGTGATCCTGCTCGACGCCGGCGAGCGGGTGGTCGCCGCCTTCAGCCCCAGGCTGTCCAGAAAGGTCGCCGACAACCTCGCCGACCTCGGCGTGACCGTTCTCGAGGGTGCCCGCGTCACGGACATCGACGAGCGCGGGGTGACCTACGAGGCAGACGGTGAGAGCAAGCGGATCGATGCAAGAACCGTCGTCTGGGCGGCCGGCGTGCACCCCGTGGCGCTGGTCGATTCGCTCGCCCGCGCGACCGGCGCGGACACCGACCGGAGCGGCCGGATCAAGGTGGGTCCCGACCTCACGATTCCCGGCCATCCCGAGATCTCGGTGGTGGGCGACGTTGCCTGCCTCGACGGGCCCGGCGGCAAGCCGCTTCCGGGCCTCGCCACGGTGGCCATCCAGCAGGCGCATCACGTGGCGAAGGGCATCCATGCGGGCGGGGTCGGTGCATCGACACCGTTCAAGTACCTCGACAAGGGCGCCCTGGCGGTCGTGGGCCGAGGACGGGCGGTATGTGAGATCCGGGGACTCGGATTCTCGGGCCGGCCCGCGTTCCTCACCTACGCCGGTGTCCACCTCTTCTACCTGGGCGGCCAGATGGGCCGCCGCCTCGAGGTGATGTTCAAATGGGTGGGAGCCCGCTTCGGTGAGCGCCAGAGCGCGCTGATCGAAGGCGAGCTCGCGAGCGTCGAGCGGGCCTCCCGCGGCCGCGGAGGCGACTCAGTGGGCGCAGACCTCTTCCCACTAGCCGACCGACCTCGAAGCCGCGCGAAGCCAGATGGCTTTCACGCTCGGCTTCCACATCATCCTCGCCTCGATGGGCGTCGCCTTCCCGGCGATCATCCTCATCGCCAACTACATCGGACTGCGCAGGGGCGACGAGGACGCTCTCCGGCTCGCCCAGCGCTGGTCGAAGGTGGCGGCCGTGCTCTTCGCGGTCGGCGCGATCACCGGCACGGTGCTGTCGTTCGAGATGGGCCTCCTGTGGCCCGCGTTCATGGGCCGCTTCGGCGAGGTGTTCGGCCCGGCCTTCGCGCTCGAGGGAGTCTTCTTCTTCCTCGAGGCCATCTTCATGGCGATCTACATCTTCGGCTGGAAGCGCCTGAGGCCATGGGTGCACTTCTGGACGATCGTCCCGGTCGTGCTGTCGGGGCTCGGCGGCGCCCTCTCGGTGGTCGCGGTCAACGCGTGGATGAACACGCCGGACGGCTTCAAGGTCGCCAGTGACGGCAGCCTGACCGACGTGAGCCCGGTCGACGCGCTGTTGAACAAGGCGGTCGGCTACGAGGCGCCCCACATGATCCTCGCGGCGTACATGGTCGCGGGATTCCTCGTGGCCTCCGTCTACGCGGTGGGCATGCTCCGCGGCAGGCGCGACCGCCATCATCGGCTCGGGCTTCTGATTCCGCTGACGCTCGCTGCGATCGCCACGCCGATCCAGCTGGGCGTCGGGGACACCGCCGCCCGCTCGATCGCCGACGACCAGCCGGTCAAGTTCGCCGCGATGGAGTGCGTCCAGAAGACCTCGACCGACGTGACCGAGTACATCTTCGGCCGCTGCACCTCGAGCGGCATGAAGGGCGGCATCGGCATTCCCGGCCTCGACTCCTGGCTGGTCGGCTTCAGCACCGACACGAAGGTCATCGGGCTCGACTCGGTCCCGCCGGACCAGCGGCCGCCCGCCAACACGATGCTCCACTGGGCGTTCGACATCATGGTCGGTGTCGGCACGCGCCCTGATGTTGCTCGGGCTGTGGCTCGGCGGAACGTGGCTCGTTCAGGCGCGACATGCCGAGGTCGCCCTGGTTCCTGCGCGCCACGGCGGTGTCGGGCGTGGCGGCGGTGCTGGCGCTCGAGTGCGGCTGGATCGTGACCGAGGTGGGCCGCCAGCCCTACATCGTCTACGGCTTCATGCGCACGAAGGACGCCGTGACCGACGCGAGCGGCGTCTGGATCACCCTGGCCGGCGTGATCGTGCTGTACGCGGTGATCGGGACCGCCACCGTGCTGGTGCTCCGGGCGATGACGCGCCGCTGGCGGACGGCCGGCGCTCGACGAGGGCGAGGGGCCCTACGGGCCGCGACCGGACTTCCAGGAGCTCTCAGAGGAGCCGGCTTGAGCACCGCCGACGTCGTGGCGGCCGTCCTCTGGACCGGCGTGACCCTCTACGCCGTGTTCGGCGGGGCCGATTTCGGCGCCGGGTTCTGGACGCTGGTGGCCCGCGGCGGCGAGCGCGGGAACCGTGCGCGGGCCCTGATCGCCTGGGCGATCGGCCCGGTCTGGGAGTCGAACCACGTCTGGCTGATCTTCGTGCTCGTGGTGCTGTGGACCGGATTCCCCGAGGCCTTTGAGTCGATCACGTCGACCCTGTTCATCCCGCTCAGCCTCGCGGCTCTCGGGATCGTGCTGCGTGGCGCCGGGTTCGCCTTCCAGGGAGTCGCAGCAAGGGAGCGGGGCCGGCGCCTCGCCACCTGGGCGTTCGCGCTCTCGTCGGTAATGACGCCGTTCTTCATGGGCACCGTGGCCGGCGCGGTCGCCTCGGGGCGCGTTCCGATCGGCAACGCGAAGGGAGATCCGGTCACGAGCTGGGTGAATCCGGTCTCCCTCGTGATCGGCGTCCTCTTCGTGGCCGCCGGCGCCTACCTCGCGGCGGTCTTCCTGGCCAGCGACGCGCGGCGCTTCGGCGACCCTGACCTCGAGCGCTATTTCGCGACTCGGGCGTTCGGCGCGGCGGTGGCGGCGGGCGTCGTCGCGGTCGCCGGGATCTTCGTCCTCCACGAGGATGCTCGCTACATCTACGACGGGCTCGTCGACGAGGGTCTGCCGCTGGTCATCGCCTCGGTGGTGTGCGGCGCCGGGGCCCTCCTCCTGCTGTGGCGAGACGCCCGGCGCGGCGTCCGCGTCCTGGCGGTGGGCGCGGTCGTCGCGGTGATCTGGGGCTGGGGGGCCGCGCAGTACCCCTATCTGCTTCCCGAGAAGCTCACGGTCGCGGACGGCGCCGCGAGCAGCGAGACGCTGACCGCCCTGCTCGTCGTCTTCGGTGTGGCGTTGCTCTTGGTCGTGCCGGCGCTGGCGCTGCTCTACACGCTCGACCAGCGGACGGTGCTGGAGGAGGAGGCGGAGCCGTGATCGCGCCCTCCGGCGAGCAGATCGAGATCGTCCACGGGGACCAGCGCGCGGTCGTGGTGGAGGTCGGCGGCGGACTGCGGGAGTACACGGTCGGCGGCCGCGATGTGCTCGACGGCTACGGGGCGGATGAGATGAGCAGCTCAGGCCGCGGCCAGGTTCTGGTCCCGTGGCCGAACCGCATTCAGGACGGCCTCTACAGCTTCGACGGCCAGGAGCACCAGCTTCCTCTCGACGACGTCGACGAGCAGGACGCGATTCACGGCCTCGTCCGCTGGGGGTCGTGGATCGCCGGCGACCGCGCGGAGAACCGGGTCGTGATGGAGCACGTGCTGCACCCGCAGCCGGGCTACCCGTTCTCGCTGGCCCTCAGCATCGAGTACGAGCTCTCCGACGCGGGCCTGCGGGTACGCACGACCGCCGTCAACCGCGGCTCGCGGCCCTGTCCGTACGGGAGCGGCAACCACCCCTACCTCACGCTCTCCGAGTCCCTCGTGGACTCGCTCACGCTTCGCATACCCGCGCGCACCCTGTTGCGCTCGGACGAGCGTGGCATCCCGGTCGAGAGGCTCCCGGTCGGGGGGACCGACTACGACTTCCGCAGGCCGCGTGCCATAGGCGCGACCGTGCTTGACCACGCCTTCACCGACCTCGAGCGCGGTGAGGACGGCCGCGCTCGCGTCGAGCTGCGGGACCCGGACGATGGCAACGAGCGCACGCTCTGGGTCGACGATACGCATTCGTACGTGATGGTGTTCAGCGGCGATCCGCTTCCCGACGTGAACCGTCGGAGCCTCGCCGTCGAGCCGATGACTTGTCCACCGAACGCGTTCCGCAGCGGAACGGACCTGATCCAGCTCGAGCCGGGCCAGTCGTTCTCCAGCAGCTGGGGCATCGACCCCGGGACACGTTCGGCGCCATGATCGACATCGACAGCGTCTCCTTTCTGTTCGTCGTCCTTGCCGGCGCGGTGGCGGCATTCGTGGCCGGGCTGGTGTCGACGCGGATGCCGCTCCCGGTCGTGGTGGTGGAGGTTCTCCTTGGGATCCTCATCGGTCCCGACGTGCTCGGCCTCGCGGACTCCGACGCGTTCCTCAACTTCTTCTCGAACCTCGGGCTCGGAATGCTGTTCTTCTTCGCGGGCTACGAGATCGACTTCGAGCGGATCCGCGGCAGCCCGCTCCGGCTGGGAGTGATCGGATGGCTGATCTCGCTCGTCCTGGCCTATTCGCTCGGCGGTCTGCTTGCGCTGTCGGGCGTCGTGCTGTCGCTCCTCTTCACCGGCTCGGCGATGGCCACGACCGCGATCGGAACCCTGATCCCGGTGCTGAGCGACGCGGGAGAGATGCGCACGCGCTTCGGCACCTACCTCCTGGCCGCCGGCGCGGTGGGCGAGTTCGGCCCGATTTTGCTGATCACTCTGGTGTTCTCGACGAAGGGCGCACCCGAGAACGCGGTGATCCTCGCGGCCTTCGTTGTGGTGGCGGTCGCCGCCGCGTTGATGGCGGTCCGCGGTGTTGGCCGGGGGTGGGGACTGCTCGACCGCAGCCTCGCGACGAGCGGCCAGTTCGCGGTCCGGATCGCGGTGCTCATGGTGTTCGCGCTCGGCGCGCTGGCCGACTCGCTCGGGCTCGACCTCCTGCTCGGCGGCTTCGTGGCCGGCGTCATCGCGCGCGTCGCGTTGCAGGGACACGAGGTGGAGGTGCTCGAGTCGAAGCTCACGGCGGTGGGCTACGGCTTCCTGATCCCCTTCTTCTTCGTGGTGAGCGGCGTCAACTTCGACCTGACGGCTCTCACGAGCCACCCGATCCACCTGCTCGAGCTGCCGCTGTTCCTCGCGCTGTTCCTGATCGTGCGCGGTACCCCAGCGATGGTGCTCTACCGCGGCGTGCTGGGCTTCCGCGACCGGGCGGCCCTTGCGGTCTTCTCCGCCACCGCGCTGCCGCTGATCGTGGCGATCACCACCATCGCGGTCACGGAGGGGCACATGCGCTCATCCACCGCCGCCGCCCTCGTGGGCGCTGGCATCCTGTCGACCGCGATCTTCCCCGTGATCGGCCTGCGGCTGCGAGCCGGAACCCCCAAGGACGCGCCGACTATGGCGGCCGAACCGCCACCTACCCCTCAAACGCTTCGGGTGACCTGACCCCAGATGCTGTCCAGGTCGACTCTCGCCAGCTCCGCCTTGGACAGGAGTGCGCACGCCCCGCAGTCCTTCCCCCGCGCGGCATCGCTCAGGAGATCACTCGAGACCATCAGCACCGACGGAGCGCCGTGTTCGCGGGTGAGCAGCGTGCACAGATCGAAGCCGGAGCCGTCGGGCAGGCGTACGTCGAGCAGCACTGCGTCGGGCCTCAGGTGCTCGACAGCGGCGAGGCCCGACGCAGCTCTGTCCGCCTCCCCCACGACCTTGTAGCCGCGGCGCTCGAGCAATTCACGCGCGGCGCGCCGGAACGGAACCGAGTCGTCCACGATCAGGACGCGGAGCCCCTCCGCGGTGACGGAAGCACCGTCACGGGCGGTCTTGGGCTCGCCTTGACGGCAGAGGAACAGCCAGCCCGTGAATCTGACCCCGGATGCTCGGCGCGCGATGCCCTGCATCTCCTCCTCGAGCGCCGCTATGCCGGTCGCCCCGAGCGGAGCGCTGGTCACGAGAATCCTCCAGCGGTAGGGACCCCCGAGGCGGGAGGGCACGGTGGGACGCACCCGGACGCCGCACTCGGCCACCTGACGCAACACGTCTGCCACATCCACCGCCGCCCGGAGGGTCGCCGCCTCGAACGAGAAGCGCACCCGCTGAGGGCCGGTCGCCTCCGGGTAGGGTGAGCCGATCTCGGTCACCCGCCTGACCGTGGCGACCGCGACGTGACCCGTCAATACCACCGTTGCGCGATCTCACGGCGCCAAGGCGTATCCCTCGGCGAGCGCCTTCGCGACCAGGTGCGCGCGCGAGCGCGCGCCCATTCGGTTCATCCCATTTCGCAGGTGCGTACGGACGGTGTGGTGGGTGATCTGAAGCTCATCCGCAATCTCAGGCCCTGTCTGCCCCAACGCGACCAGCCGGACGATCTCGCGCTGCCGGGCCGAGAGCGCGGCATTTCTGGGCGCGGGGTGAGCGACCTCGCGTATTCCGTGGGCCCGCGCCGAGACACTCAGGGCGGCGACCACGACGAGGCTGCGGCCGGTGATGACCTCCGTCGTCGCGCCCCACTGGACGTGCACGGTCGAGCCATCGGCGCGCAGCATCTCGGCCTCACCGGTGAACCGTCGGCGCGCGAGAGCGGCGGCCCACTCGCGCGGCTTCATCACAGGGCCGCCGGCGACGAACTCCCAGATCGGCCGGCCGACCACGTCGACCCGGGGGTGGCCCAGCATCTGGAGGCACGCACCGTTCACGTCGACGACGCGCCGGTCCTCGCCTACGAGCACCATCGCGTTCCGGGAGTCTCTGAAGGCGGCCCGGAACAGCGTCGACCAGCCGCGTTGGCTCATCTCGGATAGATCCTCACGGCGCCGATCAAGAAGCACAGCGCACCGAGCGCGGTGCACCAGTTGGAGGCCGCCAGGTCGAGAATGGAGCCGCTCGACGGCACGACGAAAGAGGCGATCGCGGCAATCCCGAACAGCACACACCCGGCCAGGTTGATCGCCGCCGTCCGCCAGGCGTCGTCGCGGCGCTCGGGCCGGAGGCGATATCCGGACGCCACGCGGTAGGCGAGCGCCCCGGAGATGAGGAAGCACGCGGACCCGAACACGTCCGGCGACCAGATGAGCCGGTTCTCCTGCTTGGTGGACAGCCCGTCCTGCATCGCCGCGAACGTGCTCAGGTTGAAGAAGAGGGTCCCGGCGAACTGCACGGCAGCGCTCCACCACGACGCGTCGGCGGCCCATCGGCCCAGCCGTACGGTGGACTCCCGGAGCTCCAGTCCGGCGGCCAGGGTGAAGCAGACCGAGCCGGCGAAGAACACGACACCGTCGGCGCCCGCACCGACCAGCTGCACGAACCCAGGGAAGGGTCCGACGAGAAAGCAGGCGGAGCCCACGGCGAAGCCGATGGCGATCCAGCGGTCCCAGGCCACACGCGCGGCGTGGCGCGGCGCGAACGCGAGCGCATGACCGATCACCGAGCGACCGTACGATCGTCCTGCCGCGAGCGCATCGCCCGATCCGGATGAGGGCTCTAGGCATTCCGGCGGAAGGCCTAGGCCGCGTCGGACGCGGCCCGCACTGGGGCGGGCATGAGCGCGGCACCGGCGATCACGAGGCAGAACGCGAGGAACCGGGCGCCGATTTCAAGTGGGCCCGAGCCGATCGGCTCGTGGAAGACGATGATGCCGCCGATGATCGCGGCGAGGTTGGCGGCCACGGACGTGATCGCGATGACCTCGACGCCCTCGCCGATCTGGAGACTGCGGGCGGATGCGTAGAAGGAGATCACCCCGGCGATCATCGCGGTGAGCGTCCACGGGCTCAGCAACCCGAGCAGTGGCCCCGCATCCGCCTGCGTGAGCCACTTGAGCGCGACATCGGACACGCCGAAGAGCGCGCCGGCCGCCGCGCCCAGCAGCAGCCCCTCGGCGCGCGGAGCGACATGGCGGCGGGTCGAGATCCTGATGAGAGCCGCGCCGGTCGCGAAGATCGCGCCCTCGACGGCGATCAGCGCGGCCAGCGAGGCGTCCTCCGGGTCGCCTGCGCCGCCGCCGGTCAGCCCGATGACCACCAGGCCCGCCGCGGTGATCGTGACGCCGACCCATTGCCGCCGACCCAGGTGAAAGCCGAAGAAGCGCTCGGCGAAGACGGCGAGGAAGACGAGCCCGCCAGAGAGGACCGCTTGCACGATCGACAAGGGCGCCCGCGAGAGCGCGCCGACGTGCAGGCCCCAGGCCACGATCGCCACGAGCCAGCCGACCAAGAACCACCTGGAGCGAAAGAGACCGACGGCGCTGCGCAGTGGATGTCGAACCAGGATCGGCGGTGCGAGCACCGCGCCGCGTTGCTTGAACAGGAAGGCGAGGTTGGTGGCCGCCGCCGAAGCGATCGCGAGGATCAGGCCGAGGAGCACGGCCAGCGACTCCGGTCAGACCAGCCGGCCGACGGCCTTCTTCAGCTGGCGATCGCGACTGACGCGCACGACGTCCCAGGCAAGCCCGAGTCGCTCCAGCCCGCGGATGAACAGGCCTCCGGGATCGAATTCGCGCCGGCGCAGGCCGTGGAAGGCCGAGGTCGGAAACGCATGGTGGTTGTTGTGCCAGGACTCGCCGAAGGTCAAGAGCGACAGCCAGCCGACGTTGGTCGACTCGTCGTCAGTGGCGAAGCGACGCCGGCCGAAGAAATGGCAGATCGAGTTGATGCTGAAGGTCGCGTGGTGCAACAGGAAGATGCGCAACAGGCCACCCCAGACGAGTGTGAGCAGGGCACCGGTGAGGCTGCCCTTGATCGCCAGCCCGAGCAGGAAGGGGATCGCGAGGCTCGCCAGGATCAGTGGCTTCTCCAACGCATCGATCACACGGATGCCGCGGTCCTTCAGCAGGTCGGCGCCGTAGCGGCGGCGATCTGCCTGGCCTACCGTCGTGAAGAGCCAGCCGACGTGGGCGTGCCAGAGCCCTTTGGCCGCACCGGCCACCCCAGGACCGCCGCCGTGGGGGGTGTGCGGGTCGCCTGCCTCGTCCGCGAAGTCGTGGTGCTTGCGGTGGTCGGTCACCCACTTGATCGCCGACCCCTCGACCGCGAGCGTGCCCAGCACCGCGAGGGTGTAGCGCACGGACGGGTAGGTCTGGAACGCGCGATGGGTCAGTAGGCGATGAAAGCCGACGGTGATCCCCACGCACGTCAGGCCGTAGCCCACAGCCAGGATGACGAGGTCGACCGGCTCCACGAGCTGGTTCCAGGACAGGACCGCCGCGACCACGACCGCCAGCGGGGGCAGCAGCACCGCGACCAGGTTCACTGTCCGCCGTGCCCTCACGAGCGCCCCACCCCCCATCGTTGCGGCGGGCGCCTCCGCGGCTGCCTCGTTCGCGTCACGGGCGCGCAGCTGCTTCTCCGACTCCAGTTGGCGCCAGATGCTGCCTCGAAGTCCATCCCTCTGCTCCCAACGTCGAACTGCCCTCGTGCGGCCCGAAGGCCGGCGTTGCGCTCGACCGGGGTGCTGAGGCCGAGGGCGCCAGGGTCGTGGGTTGGGACTCGGGCTACTCCTAGTCTACCCCCCGCTCCCCGACGGCCCACGAGCGTCTAATACGGTCATGCGATGAGCGGGCTGGTGGCGGCGTATCGTCGGACGGGCGCCGATCTGCCCTTCACCGATCCGGCTCGTAACCACGGCGCGGCCATGGAGGGGTATTACTGGCGACTGGTCCATCCAGAGGCCGGGTGGGTGATCGTCTGGCTGTGCGGCGTCTGTCAGGGGTACGGGGGGTCGTGGGCGACCGTCGCTCTCGCCGCCCATCCCGGGGGCTTCCTGCGCCATGGGACGGTGACGCCGGCGGCCGGCGACTTCCAACGCTTCGGCGCGCGAGCTGGGGATGTCTTCCGGGGGTCGGTCCACGAGTTGCGCGTTCGGATGGGTGACGACGCGTGGGTGGACGCGCGGTTGCGGCCTCGTGTCACCTGGCCGCGGCGGGCGCTCGGCGGCCTCGGGCCGGGCCAGCTCGTTCCCGGACTCGCGCAGTACTGGCACCCGGTGCTGCTCGCGGCGGAGATCGAGGGCGAGGCGTGCATCGGCGGCCGGCGCCTGCGGCTTGAGGGCGCTCGCGCGTATGTGGAGAAGAACTGGGGCCCCGGGTTCGCCGGGCGCTGGTGGTGGGGCCAGGCCAACGCCTTCCCGGACCCCGACGTGGGCGTGGCCTTCGCCGGCGGGCGGCTGCCGATGCTCGGTGTGAGCGCCGCGCCGACCGCCGTCGTGGTCCGGCTGGGCGAGCGGGTGCTGCGTCTCGTTCCTCCGCTCGCCCGCGCTCAGGCACGCGTCAACGCGCAGAGCTGGCACGTGCAGGTGCGATCCCCGCGCTATCGGCTCGAGCTCGAGGGCGAGACGGCCCCGGAGACGGCGCACCGGCTGCCCGTCCCCGACGTGTGGGAGCGACGTGTCGAGATGCGCTCTCAGCAGGTGCTGGCGGGCCGGCTCCGCCTGCGCGTCGATCGGGGACGGCACACGCTCATCGACGCGGTCTCGCCTCTTGCCGGCCTCGAGTTCGGGGAGCCGTCTGGCGATCGCGTTTCTCCTCGGCCTGACGGACGGCCGTCGTGAGCGCCTCGGCACCCACGAGGCGCTCGAACGGACCGACCACCCTCCAGAGCATGCGCAGGCGAAGCGCAGCAGCGCGATCGACCGGCTCGACGCGAGCCGCCGAGACCAGCTCCGCCCGGCCATCGGGGCACGGCGCGATCCAGTGGGCAAAGAGCACGCGCGCGGTACCGGCCTCGTGCCAATCGCGAAAGCCGGCGGGCCCATCGAGCTTGGGGTAGTCACGCGCCAGCGTCCAGATGCGCCCGCAGAGCCCAGAGACGAGCAGGTTCGTGTCCTCCTCGAGCACGGTGAAGGGATACGCTCGAAGGAGCTCCCCGAACGACAGATCAGCGGCCGTCCCCGGGATCCGCCAACGAACGAGCCGGCCGAGCGCGCGCGTGTCCGAGAGCCGCAACGCGAGCGCCGCTCGCCAGAGCTCGTCAGCATTCGCTGTGGAGGCGCGACGATGGTGCGTGCGGATGGTGGGCCGCGGTAGCCAGTGGTCGAGGTGGGAAAGAGACATCACGTGGGTCTGATCCAGCATAAGAAGGAGGCGTATTGGTTCTACCGCTTCGTCTCCCCTGTCTATGACCGGTGGGTGAACCCGCTGTTCTGGACCCCCGAGCTGCGCGCCACGGCCCTGACACTCGCGCGGCTCGACGACAGCCGTCTGCGCACGGTCGACGTGGGCGCCGGAACCGGGTTCTCCACTGTGGGGATCGTCGAACGGATCGAAGCGAACGCCGTGACCATGCTCGACCAGAGTCACGATCAGCTGCGTCGGGCGGACGCCAAGCCCGAGCTCGCCGACTGTCGCAAGCTCGTGGGTGACGCCGAAGCGTTGCCGTTCGCGGACGACTCGTTCGACCGCTACGTGTCCTGCGGCAGTATCGAGTACTGGCCGGACCCAGCTCGCGCGATCGCCGAGGCACACCGGGTGGTGCGGCCCGGCGGAACGGTCCTCGTCGTCGGTCCGCTGCCGCCACGGCGCCGCCTGGCTCGCCTGGTGGCCGACGCGTGGATGTTGTTCCCGACGGAGGCCCAGTACCGCGGCTGGTTCGAGGCAGCGGGATTGGAAGAGATCGAGGAACTACGGTTGGCGCCGCCGTGGGGACGCGGAGCCGGTGAGTCCGGGTACGCCCTCGCGATCGCCGGGCGCGCCAGCGAGGCTGGGCCGCTTCCCACGTCCGCGACGGCCATCGAGGACGTGCGGGAGCCATGGACGGTGCGGCGGTTGCTCCGCTTCGCGGCCGGCTCGCTCGCGGGTGCCGCCTTCGTGCCGGTCGGCTTCGTCCTGCACCTCCGCGCCCGGCGCATCGACCGGGGCTGATGACGTGCGGGCCGCGGGGACGCTTTGGCGCTTCTCGCGGCCGCACACGCTGGTCGGGACGACGACCAGCATCCTCGGGATCTATGCGATCGCTGCCGCCGAACTGCCCGGCGTGGCTCTCGGTGACGGCGTCGCGGACCTGGCGCTGACCTTGCTCGCGGGTGCCGCGGTCAACATCTACATCGTCGGCCTCAACCAGTGCGAGGACGTCGACATCGACCGGATCAACAAGCCGTGGCTGCCGATCCCTGCCGGCCGCCTCGGCCTTCGCGCGGCCTGGCGGATCGTGATCGCCAGCGGCTTGGTCGCCGCCGGCCTGGCCATTACGCAGGGCTGGGTCGAGGTCGCAGCCGTAGCCGCGGCACTCGCCATCGGCACGGCCTATTCCTCCCCGCCTCTGCGCCTCAAGCGCTTCCCCGCTGCTGCGGCCGCCAGCATCTCCGTCGTACGTGCCTGCGTGGTGAACATAGGCGTCTACCTGCACTTCGCCAGCTCGCTCGGAGGACTCGGTGAGCTAAGCCCGCTTCCCGGACCGATCATCGCCCTTACGCTCTTCGTTCTCCCCTTCTCCTTCGCCATTGCGGTGCTCAAGGACGTGCCCGACGCCGAGGGTGACCGGCGCTATCGGATCGCGACCTTCACGGTCCGCCTGGGGCCGAGGGCCGCCTTCAAAATCGCTATGGCCGCCCTGACGGCCGGCTACCTCGGCATGGCGATCCTCGGGCCGCTCTTTCTCGAGTCGGCCTCGCCCTGGGTCCTCGCACTCGGCCACCTCGCCTGCCTCGCCGTTCTATGGCGCCTTGCGCTGCAGGTCGATCCGACGGACGCGGCCTCGTTCGGCCGCTTCTACATGCGCGTATGGGCCTTGTTCTTCGTCGAGTACCTGCTCATGCCGGTAGCGGTCCTCGCCGGGCCTGGATAAGAGCGATGAAAAACGACCCCCCTATCGATCTGGTGACGGGAGCGTTCAGTTATTCGGGGAGCGCCGTCGCCGAGCGGCTGCTTGGCTCAGGACGCCGCGTGAGGACGCTTACGTTCCACCCCCAGCGCGAGCACCCCCTCCGAGCTCGCGTTGAGATCTTCCCATATCGATTCGACGACACGGCGGCGCTGACTCGGAGCCTTGACGGCGTGACCACGCTCTACAACACCTACTGGGTTCGCTTCGACCATGGACAGACGAGTTTCGGTGACGCGATCGAAAACTCGCGCATCCTGTTCAGCGCCGCCGGGCGCGCCGGGGTCGAGCGCATCGTGCATGTCAGCATCGCCAACCCTTCGATCGACTCTCCGCTGCCGTACTTCAAGGGCAAGGCCTTGGTTGAGTCCGCCCTGGCCGAATCCGGCCTGCTCCACGCGATCGTCAGACCCACCTGGATCTTCGGTGGCGAGCGCGACGTCCTCACCAACAACATTGCCTGGATCCTGCGACGGATGCCGGTCTTTGCGGTACCCGGCAGCGGTAGCTACCTCGTACAACCGGTGCACGTCGACGACCTTGCACGAATCTGCATCGAAGCGGCCGCCTCCGACCGCGACCTGGTCATCGACGCGGCCGGACCGGAGACGATGCCTTTCCGCGACCTCGTCGCCCTGCTCCGCAGCGCCGTAAACGCTCGCTCACCGGTCATTCGCATCCCCCCAGCGCTCATGGCGGCAGCGGCACGGGGGCTTGGCCTGCTCGTTCGCGACGTCGTGCTCACGCCCGACGAGATCAGAGGACTCATGGCCGGGCTGCTCGTCTCGCATGACCCGCCTCTCGGACGGATCGCCTTCAGCGAATGGCTGGACGAACACAAGACGTCCATCGGTCGCTCCTACGCCAACGAGCTACGCCGCCACTTCACGAGCGGCGCCGCTTGAACCATCGCCCGGAATGGGCGCCGCGGTCGCGATCTCCGCGTCCCGGCTGACGAGCGTGGAATAGCGTCCTCCGGCGCGTATCAGGTCCTCGTGGCGGCCCGACTCGGCGACGCGGCCGTGATCGAGCACGATGATCTGATCCGCGTCCCGCACCGTCGAGAGGCGGTGTGCGATTGCGATGGTCGTGCGGCCCTCCGACAGGCGGTCGAGCGCCTCCTGCACGAGTCGCTCGGTTTCGGTGTCGAGCGAGCTCGTGGCTTCGTCGAGGATGAGGATCGGCGGGTTGCGCAGAATCGTCCGCGCGATCGCGATCCGCTGCTTCTCACCGCCGGAGAAGCGGTAGCCGCGCTCGCCCACGACCGTGTCGTAACCGTCAGGTAGGGCCGTGATCATGTCGTGGATACGGGCCGCTTCCGCCGCCTGCTCGAGTTCCTCGTCGGTGGCGTCGGGCTTCGCGAAGCGGAGGTTCTCGCGGACCGAGGCGTGGAACAGATACGTCTCCTGCGAGACGACGCCGACGAGATCGGTCAGAGCCTGGAAGCTCAGGTTGCGGATGTCCACGCCGTCGATCGTTATTCGCCCGCGGCTGACGTCGTACAGCCTCGCCGCCAGGTATCCGAGCGTCGTCTTGCCGGAGCCCGTCTCGCCGACCAGTGCGGTCGTCGTCCCGGCCGGGACCGTGAACGACACGTCCTCGAGCGTCCATTCATCGCCGTACCGGAACCAGACGTCCTCGAAGGCGACGTCACCGGCCGTCGCGCGAGGCTTGGCGTCCGGCTTCTCGACGATGTCGATCGGCTGATCGAGGTACTCGAAGATGCGGTCGAACAGCGCGAGCGAGGTCTGCACGTCGAGCCCGACGCCCAGTAGCGAGCCGACCGGGAAGAACAACCTCGTTTGCAGTGTCGTGAAGGCAACCAGCAGCGGAAGCGAAACGGCATCCGATCCGCCCGCCAGCGCGAGCCCGCCGAACCAGTACACCGCGGCCGGCATCACCGCGAAGCTGGTCTGGATCGACGCCATCACCCACCGCCCGGCCATGCGCTGGCGAACCTCCAGATCGGCCAGGCGCTGCGAGTCGGTCTCGAAGCGATCGGCCAGCTCGTTGCCTCGGCCCATCGTCTTGCCGAGCAGGATGCCCGACACGGACAGCGACTCCTGCACGAGGCTCGAGATATCGGCCAGCGTCTCCTGGGTCGTCTTCGCGATCCGCCGGCGCTCCTTGCCGACACGCCTGGTCAGCAGCACGAACAGCGGAATCAACGCGAACGCGAACAGCGCGAGCTGCCAACTCAGCAGAAGCATGCCGACCATCGTTGCGACGACCGTCGTCACATTGGACGCGATCGACGTGGCCGTGTTCGTGACCACGTTCTGGACGCCGCCGATGTCGTTCGAGATCCGCGACTGGACCTCGCCGGTGCGAGTGCGCGTGAAGAAGGCGAGCGACAGCTTCTGGAGATGCCGGAACACGGCCGCCCGCAGATCGTGCATGACGCGCTGGCCGACCTGATTGGACATCAGCGTCTGGACCACGCCGAGAACGCCGGTCACAACCGCGATCGCGATCATTCCACCGGCGGCCAGGGACAGCGCGGCCGTGTCGTTCTCTCCGATCGCCTCGAGCACCCGCTTGAGCAGGAACGCCGGCACGACGCCGAGCGCCGCCGAGGCGACGATCAGCAGGAGCAGGCCCCCAAGCCTCAGCCGGTAGGGAGCGAACAGGCTGCCGATCCGGCGCAGGTTCGCCTGCCGCAGAGCCGGGTCCGCGGGCCGTTCGGGCGATTCGTCCGTCGATGGCAAGAAGTTGCGCACTCAATCAAGAGTACGCATCGATCCGCCTGCATCGAGGGCGTCAGCGCCGCTGGAGCAGTTCGCGAAGCTGGTTCGGGTCGTACGAGGACGGCTCGGTCGATTCGATGAAGCCGGTCACCGTCTCCACGAAACGCTCCGGCTCGTCCAACTGAGGGAAGTGACCGGAGTCGGGGAATTCCTCGAGGCGGCTGCCCGGCACCTGTTGATGCGCGGCGCGGCCATGCTCGACCGGGATGATCTTGTCGCGGGCCCCCCAGATGATCAGGAAGGGCATGTTCTCGGCGAGATAGAGGCGATCCATTGCGCTGACCCGCTGGCCGCCCGGCTCGACGATGCTTCGGAGTGTGTGCACGAACGCCTCGCGGGCTTCGCGGTCAGCGAGCGAGGCGTGCCCGCGGGCCAGCTGGTCGATGTCGGTCCTGATCCCGATTCCGAGCCCGTTCAGCAGGCGTCCGACCGAGCGGCCGGCCTCGAGCAGCCGCGGCTGTGCCAGCAGCGGCAGGACGAACTCCGATCCCGGCA
The DNA here is from genome assembly GCA_963808875.1 of uncultured Thermoleophilaceae bacterium. Classification (GTDB taxonomy): domain Bacteria; phylum Actinomycetota; class Thermoleophilia; order Solirubrobacterales; family Thermoleophilaceae; genus JACVRW01. The sequence continues at coordinate 173,334 of CAWEHM010000007.1, read as the reverse complement.
GTGTCGCCGAGCGCAGCAGCAGGCTCACCTCGCGACCGAGGCCGCCGCTGTCGACCAGCACGAGCCGTTCGCAGAGCTCGGGGAACTGGTAGGAGAACTGCATAGCGACCCCGCCGCCGAGCGAATGCCCGACAAGGGTCGCGCGCTCGTGGCCGAGCGCAACGAGCAGGTCGCGCACGCCGCTCGCGTATGCCCCGAGCGAATAGTCGCCGCGCGGCTTGGCGGACTGGCCGTGGCCGAGCAGGTCCGGCGCAATCACCGTGTGGTGCTCCGCAAGCGCGGGCATGACCCGCTCCCAGGTCGCCGAGCTCGACGTGATCCCGTGCACGAGCACGATCGGCGGCCCGCTGCCCTCCAGGCGGTACGCCACACGATGGCCATGGAGGTGCATGTGCTTGAGACTGTCGGTCTCGCTCACGTTCACGCTGCTCGGCTTACCCCGACGACGGCGTCGTTGAACCGAGCCGGGCGCTCTGCCTGATTCGAGCCTGCGCCCGCGCCACCCGCACGGCGTCGGTGAGGGTCGCCACGTCATATGCCCCGTGGTGACGTCGCCCGTTGATGAAGAAGGTGGGCGTGCCGGCCACGCCGCTCGCGTCCGCGCTCGCCACGTCCTCGGCGACACGCGGAAGGTACTCGCGCCGCTCGAGCTCGCGCGTGAAGCGCTCGACGTCGAGGCCGAGCTCGGCCGCGTCGGCCTGGAGATCGGGGAACGTCAACCGGCTCTGATCGCCGAGCATCCGGTCGTGCATCGGCCAGAACGCTCCCTGCGCCGCGGCGGCCTCGGCCGCCTCTGCCGCCCCCTGCGTGTCGGGGTGCACGTCGGTGAGCGGAAGGTGCCGCCAGACGTAGCGCAGGTCGTCGCCGAACGACTCGAGCAGCTCGCGCACGACCACCTCCGCCTGCCCGCAGTACGGACACTGGTAGTCGCCGTACTCGACCAGCGTGACCGGCGCCTCCTCCGGGCCGCGGATGTGGTCGCGCTCGGGATCGACGTCGTCGGACAGGTCGAGCAGCTCCTCGGCGGTGCCCGCGATCTGGCGCGCGCGCACGGACGGCGGCACCAGAGCGATCAGCCGGAACACGACCCAGCTCAGGAGCGTCGCTCCGATCGCCGCGGCGAGCACGCCGAGCTTCGCCTCCTCGAGCTGCTGCCCGTCGAAGGCGATGCTCGCGATGAGGAGCGACACCGTGAACCCGATCCCCGCTACGAAGCTGCCACCGACGATCACCGGCCAGCTCAGCGAAAGCGCGATCCCGGTCACGCGCGACCCGAGCCAGGACGCGACGATGATCCCGATCGGCTTGCCGAGCACGAACCCGAAGAAGATCCCGAGCGTGATCGGCGACGTGGCGGCGTCGCCGAGCAGCTGGCCGTCCATGTGGATGCCGGCGTTCGCGAGCGCGAAGAGCGGCACGATGACGAAGCTCGTCCACGGGTGCAGGCGGTACTGAAGCCGCTCGTTCGCCGAGATCGCGGACGCCACGCCGAGCTGCGCCGAGCGGGCGAGGGCGGGTGTCGGCTGCTCGCGGAACGTGCGGGTCAGCTCCGTTACCCGCGCGAGGTCGGTGCGCGCCGGCGGATAGGCGCTCGTGACGAGGCCGACGGCGAGGCCGGTGACGACCGGATCGATGCCCGACGCGTGGAGCGCGACCCAGACGCCCACACCCACGATCGCGGCCACCGGTCCGCGCCAGCCGATCGGCGCGTAGCGCAGCGCGAGCAGGACGCCGAAGAGGCCGATCGCGATGGCGAGCGGGACAAAGGAGACCTGCTCGGTGTACACGGTCGCGATTACGACGAGCGCGACGAGGTCGTCGACGACGACGATCGTGAGCAGCCTGACGCGCAGGCGTGTGGCTCGCGGCGCGACGAGCGCGACCACTCCGAGCGCGAGCGCCGTGTCCGTCGACATCGCGGCGCCCCAGCCCTGCGCTCCCGTGCCTCCGGCGTTGACGGCGAGGTAGATGAGCACGGCCGTCGTCATGCCGAGGAGCGAGGCGAACACCGGCAGCGCGGCCCGGCGGCGCTCGCGCAGCGAACCGAGGTCGAGCTCGCGCTTCGCCTCGAGTCCGACGACGAGGAAGAAGAGGGTCATGAGTCCCGAGTTGACCCACTCCCGCAGGTCCATCGAGATGCCCTCGCTGCCGAGCCGTATCGAGAGATCGGTCGTCCAGACCGACTCGTAGGAGTCGGGCCACGGAGAGTTCGCCCACAGCAGAGCGAGCACGGCCGCGATCAGCAGGACCACCGCGCCGCCGGACTCGGTGTTCAGGAAGCTCCGAACCGGAGCGGCGAGGTTCCGCGCCCATGCGGTGCGGCCGGTGCCTCCCGAATCCGTCAGCGACAAGGACATTGGCCAGGGCGCTGCACGTTAGTGTCCGCTCGTGAGCGCCGCAATCTGGCTCCTCCTGCTCGTCCCGTTCGCTCTCGGCCTGGCGGTCCAGGGGCGGGTCCGGTCGGTCTTCCGGCGGTACAGCACGGTCCCGAATCATTCCGGTGTCACCGGCGCCGACGCCGCCCGCTCCCTGCTGGACGCGCACGGGCTGCAGCGTGTCGTGGTCGAGCTCATCCCCGGCTTCCTCACCGACCACTACGACGGGCAAGCCAAGGCGCTGCGCCTGTCCGAGCAGGTGGGGCGCGAGCGCAGCGTGTCGGCGCTCGGAATAGCGGGCCACGAGGTGTCGCACGCCTACCAGGACGCAGAGGGCAGCCGCACCTACCGAAGCCGGCAGACGATCGGCGCACAGCTCGCGCGGGTCGCGCCGTGGTCCATGTTCTTCCTGATCGCCGGCTTCTGGTTCGGCGTGCCGCTGTTCATCGTGCTCTCGCTGCTGTTCGTGGGTGGACTCCTCCTGTTCGCGCTGGCGACGCTCCCGGTCGAGATCGGCGCCAGCCACCGGGCGTTGGGCGTGCTCCGCCAGACGGGGCTCGCGGATCCAACCGAGTCCCGCGAGATCCAGCAGGTGCTACGGGCCGCGGCGCTTACCTACGTCGTCGGAATACTCGACAGGCTCGGCTTCTTCCTCGTGCTGCTGTTCGTCGCCGAGGCGGCGCGGCGCGTCATGAGCTAGGCGCGCGAGCGCCAGAATTGCTCCAATGAACTGGGGCGTCTTCATCTCCACCTTCCTCGCCGCGGCGATCGAGGTCATCGAGATGGTCGCGATCGTGGTGGCCGTCGGAGTCACGCGCTCGTGGCGGGCGGCGCGCGTCGGCGCCGCCGGCGGTCTCCTGGTGCTGGTCGTGACGGTCGCGGCGCTCGGAGCCGCGCTCGAGGGCCTGTCGCTGGAGACGCTCCGCCTGGTGGTCGGCGCGCTCCTGCTCGCGTTCGGCTCGCAGTGGTACCGCAAGGGCATCCTGATCGTCTCGCGTGACGGCTGGTCCACCGGCGTCGGCGACGAGGATGTGGACGACGACGTGCCCGACGGCTTCGACTGGACCGGAGCCTTCCTCGCGTTCAAGGGTGTCTCGCTCGAGGGGCTCGAGGTGGCCGTGATCGTGGTCGCCTTCGGCGCCGCCGCGGACGCAATCGGCTCGGCGATCGTGGGCGCCGCGGCGTCGGTGGTCGTCATCGGCGCACTCGGCGCGGCCACCTATCGCTACGTCGCGGCCATACCCAGGCGGGCGCTGCAGCTCTTCGTCGGCGCGATGCTGATCACCTTTGGCACGTTCTGGGCGGGCCAGGGCCTGAGCGTCGAATGGCCCGGCGACGACTTCGCGCTGGTGTGGCTCGGCGCCCTCTACGTGGCCGCCGCGCTGCTGCTCATGCGAATCGTGTCCGGCTGGCGCGGCGAGGTCGGGGCGCGCAGGCAGGGCGACGTGGCGTCTGCTCGGGGGGCCGCGTGATGGCCGTGTGGCGATGGACCAAGGCGGTCGTTCTGTTCCTGGTCGACTACATCGTCGGCGACGACTGGACCGTCGCAGCCCTCATCGCCCTCGGGCTGCTCGCCACGTGGCGGCTGGTGGAGGCCGACGTCGCCGCCTGGTGGCTCCTGCCGCTCGTCGTCATCGCCGCAAACGTCCAGAGCCTCCGTAGGGCAGTCGGGAAGGGCGGCTGATCACGTCCGTTGACCCCGAGGCAGTCATCTGTTCGTGTCCCTACTGTCGCGCTCGTCGGGCCTCAGATGTGGCGGCGCCCGTCACGAGAGCGGTCAGCGTGGGAGCCGATCTGCTGTTGCCGAGCTTCGGCAACCCGAGCAGGGTCTCGACCGTCGCGAGTGTCGAGTAGTGGTCGACGGCCTGGTCGTCTCTTGCCAGGCGGCGAGCGCCGTCGCCCGCGAGGATGGTTGCGACCTGGCCCCCGTGGGCCGCGTTGCAGCAGCCCTCGTCCGTCGTGCCCTCGTCGAAGGTGAGGATCAGGACGCCGTTCGGGCCAAGCGCACGGAGGAGTGGCGGGACGGTCCGGCGGAGCCAATTGTCGCCCGCGGCGACGCCGCAGTCGTGCATGTCGTGGCAGAGGTTCGGCGTGATCCAGCTGAAGCGCGGCATCCCGTGGCGCATGTCGTCCTGGAGCTCGGAGAACGGCACAACCCTCTGGCAGCGCGCGCGCCGGCTCCAGACGGCGGGCAGATAGGCGAACGGGTTGTGGCGCTGCGCGTACCGCCCGAGCTCATCCCCACTGAAGTGGAAGCACGGCTTCGGCATCGACTCCATGTAACCGCGCCAGGAGATCCCGTGCGCCTCGAGCTGGTCGACGAGGCTCGGCCCGGTTACCGGGCAATCGGACGGCACGCAGTCGGTTGTGATGCCGGCCATCCGCCCGGTTACGAGCGCGATGTAGTTCGGAAGCGACGGGTGCGCGAGTGCGAACGCCCGCGTCGCGACCGCGTGCTTCTGCGCGAGCGAGCTGAGGTACGACGCGCGTGGGTCACCGACGATGTCGCCGACCTCGTGGTTCTCGAGCACCATCACCGCCACCCGGGTCGGTGCCTGCGAGCCGCCACCCGCCGAGGACGCTCCTCCCCCACCCCCGCATCCCAGCAGCAGGGCCAGCGAGAGCAAAACGAGAAAAACGGCTGGTAGACGCCTCAACACGCGTCCGCCCGACAGTAGCTGTTGGGACGTTGGTGTCCGCCCCGGGAGCGGACGGTCCAGAACGGCGGATGATCACGTCGTTACGATGCGCACGAAGTGACGATTGGCACGTCAACCGGCGACGCCGGTGCTTCCATCGAGCGAATCACGGCCGACAACGGGGTCGTGTACGCCTACCGCGACCAGGGTGAAGGCGATGTCCCGCTCGTCCCGCTGCAGCACTTCCGCGGCAACCTCGACAATTGGGATCCCGCCCTGATCGACGAGCTCGCCGCCGAGCGCCGCGTGGTCACCTTCGACAACGTCGGCGTCGGCGCCACCACCGGCACGACGCCGAACACCGTCGAGGCGATGGCCCACGACGCGATCGCCTTCCTCGGGGCGATGGACCTCCAGCGCGTCGATCTGCTCGGCTTCTCGCTCGGCAGCTTCGTCGCGCAGGAGATCGCGCTCATCCGCCCCGACCTGCTGAGGCGCGTCGTGCTCGCATCCTCGGCACCTCAGGGCGCGCCCGGGATGCACGGCTGGGCGCCCGAGGTCATCGGCGCGATCGGCAAGCCGGAGACGGCCCCGCAGGAATACCTCAGCGTCTTCTTCGCCCCCACGAGCACGAGCCTTCAGGCAGGCCAGGAGGCCGCCGGGCGCATCTTCGGGAGGACGACCGACCGCGACGAGCCGACCACGTGGCAGACCCGCCAGGCCCAATACGACGCTGTCTGCGCGTGGGGGATCCCGAATCACGCCCTGCTTGAGCGAGTCGCCGCGATCGATCTCCCCGTGTTCGTCGCCAACGGCGACAGCGACCCGATGATCCTCCCCCGCTACTCACATCTGCTGGCGGGGCTGCTGCCGAACGCGCGGGTCACGATCTACCCGGACTCGGCCCACGGCTTTCTCTTCCAGCACCACAGCCGGTTCGCCGCGGACGTGCACGCCTTCCTCTCGGACTAGCGGCGGCGCAGCCGGTACATCCGGAGCCGGCCCCAATCCTTGGCGGCGGGCATGTGACCCACGTAGTCGCATGCGAGCTCGTCGCGGCCGCCGAGGAGGAGCGCCGCCGCGAACGCGCTCGTCACGTAGATGGCGCCGGGCGGGGTCACGGGCTCGATGCGCGCCGTGCGGCTCACGTGCGATCCGGTGAAGGTCGGGACGCCCCGGACCGGGTCGAAGGAGGGCAGCACCGGGCCGAGGTGCGCCCCGAGCCGGAGCGCCAGGTGCTCCGGCAGGTCGGCGGACGCGAGGTCGAGGGACGCCATCTCCTCCTGCAACCGGAGCGCGCAGTTGGCCGCCGCCAGGACGTCGTCGAGCACCACGGCGAGCGCGTCACCCCACGTGTTCACGCTCGCCACGCCGTCTGCTCCCTCCACGACACGGGCGAACGCCGCCATAACCGTCTCGTCGAAGCGCACGTACTGCTCGTCGGTGAGCTTCGAGAAGCCGCGCATGTCCGCGAACAGCACGGCGCGAACGACCCGTTCGGACCGCGGCTCGGAGACCATCGCTTCGTCGCGGGCACCGCCCGTGACCTCGCGCTCAGAGAACATCGCTCCGTCGCGGGCACCGCCCGCGACCTCGCGCTCAGAGAACATCGCTCCGTCGCGGGCACCGCCCGCGACCTCGCGCTCAGAGAACATCGCTCCGTCGCGGGCACCGCCCGCGACCTCGCGCACTACGGGCGCCGGCGTGTCGCCTTCGACCTCCCAGCGCCGCCCGGCCGGGTCGATCGCCACCGTGACCCTCCGGCCGCGCCTCCAGGTGGCGATGTCGATCGCCGTCCCGGCCGCGCCGTGGGCACCGCCCCGGTCCCACACCGCGAGCTGGCGCGTCTGGGCGTCGAGAAAGCGCGCGCGGAGCAGCGCCAGGCCCATCGCCAGCTCGGAGCCGTATCGAAACAGCACGTCGTCGGTTCCGCGAGCGTCGTCGGTCGCGTACTGGATGGTCGTCGCCTCGTCGAGGCACCTGTGGAAGCGCTCGACCCAGGCCGGGCCGGCCGGCGCGACCGACGCGCGGACGAACTCCTCGAGCGAGACCGGCAGCACAACGTGCAGCTCCGCCCCGTGCGCGAGCAGCGCCTCGGCCCACAGGATGTCGGCGCCGGCGGCCAGCGCGCCGTAGCCGTAGCCGACCGGCTCGCGGTCGAGCTCGGCGGCGATCGCCGTCGCGACCTGCGCCTCGGCGTCCGCCGGAAAGCGTGCCTCGGCACCGTCCGCCCCCACGCGGTGACCGCAGAAGTGCGCGACGCTCGGACCGGCGAGCGGCGCCAGCACGGCCGCGTCCGCGGCGGTCGCCTCGCAGACGAGCCGGAGCTGGCGACGCGTCGTCGAGAGCGCTCCATAGTCGCCCTCGTTGAGCGCCACCGCGCGCGCGACCGCCTCGGCCGCGGCGTCCGGCCGGCCGAGCACGAGCTCCGCCTCCGCCTCGGTGGCGGCCGCGTAGTAGGAGCCGTCGCCGCGCTCCGCCAGGGCCTCGAGCGCCGCGCGCGCGAACCGCTGCGCCCGCCCCGGCTCGCCCGCGATCAGGCTGAGCGTCGCGGCGTTGACCGCCGGATACCAGCCGCCCGTCCGCTCGTGGATCGCGGCGTACAGCGCGGCCGAGCGCGCCGCCGCCTCGCTGCGCTCCGCCCCGTCCGCGGCGAGCGCGATGTCCTTCACGATCCGCGCACGTAGCGCGGCCACGTCCTCGTCCTCCACCGCCTCGAGCCCGTACTCCCGAAACCGCCGCGCCGCCTCATCCGTGGATCCCGCGCGCGCGAGCGCCAGCACGGCGCGGTGCTTCAGCCAGAGATCGTCCGGATGCTCATCCAGCGCGCGCTCGGCGAGGTCGAACGCGGTGAGCAGCTCGCCGCGCCGCTCGGCGTCGCCGACGGCCTCGGCCCATTCCGCGGCAGAACGATCGGCCACTGTCACACCGACCGTACTTGCGCCCGACGGCCCGTGTAAAGGAGTCTCGTACGCATGGGCCTGACGTTCCTCGACTCGCTGACGCCGGAGGAGGCCGCCGACCTCCGGGCGAGCGGGCGCGAGCGTCACTTCGACGCCGGCGTGGCGATCTTCCACGAGGGCGACGACGCCGGGTCCGTGATCGTCCTGCTCACGGGGCGCGCCAAGCTGACCGTGCCCAGCTCGGCGGGGCGCGAGGTGATCGTCGCCGTGCGCGGGCCGGGCGACCTGCTCGGCGAGCTGGCCGCGCTGGTCGACGCGCCCCGCTCCGCGACGGTGGCCACGATCGAACCGGTCGAGGCGCTGATCGTCGCCGGCTCCTCGTTCGCCTCCTTCCTGGAGCGCCACTCACGCGTGGCACTCGTGATCCTGCGGCTGGCGGCCGAGCGCCTGCTCTACGCCGACCTTCAGCAGGCCCAGTTCGCCACGCACGACGTGGTCGGCCGCGTGGCCCACCGGCTGGTCGAGCTGACCGAGCGCTTCGGCACCGCGGGCGAGGACGGCATCGTCCTCGACGTGCCGCTGTCCCAGGAGGAGCTCGCGGGCTGGACCGGTGCGTCGCGCGAGGCCGTGAACAAGGCTCTTCAGGTGCTCCGGTCGCTGCACCTGATCGAGACCGGGCGCCGCCGCTTCACCGTGCTCGACGTGGACGGTTTGCGCCGCCTGGCCGGCTGACCCGGCCAATGTGAACGATTCCACACGGCCCTGTGGCGGATTGCGTGGAGGGCCCGCGGCCGCCGCCGTACGTTCGACTGGTCAACGTCAAGGAGGAGTTCATGACCACTCGGACCCGCACACTCATCGCACTCGCCGCCCTCCCAATCGCAGCCGCCGCATACCCCGTCGAGAAGCTCGCGAGCGGTACTCCCGAGGCGGCCGCCGCCGTCCCGGCGAAGCAGGCCGGCGGCTACCTGGCAGGCGGCACGCGCGTGCAGGACGGCATCCGGATCACGGTGAAGGAGTTCAAGAGCGCCGACTCAGCCATGGCCGAGGCCGATCAGATGCTGATGAGCGCCTACGGGGGCGGCCGCGGGGCGAAGGTCTGCGACCTCACGAAGGAGGCGCTCCGAGTCAGCGGCATCCCGGGCGCGCGCGGAGTCGTGGTCGACAACCGGCACTGGGCCGGCTCGCCGACGAAGACCGCGACGATCGTCTTCGCGAAGGGCTCCTTCACGTTCCGGCTGTCCACCGAGGCGAAGCCGAACGCGCTCCGCGTCCACGTGCTCGAGCGCGCGTCGCGGCGGATGTACCGCCGCCTCGCGGCTTGAGCGAACCCGGAATCGAGGGTAGGTTCATTCCAGGGCGAGGAGGACCCCTTGGCCGACGTCTTCGTCTCCTACTCGCGCAGCGACTCCGAGCTGGTCAACCGGCTCGTCGAGCGTCTGCGGGAGCGCGGCAAGGACGTCTGGGTCGACGTCGAGGGAATCCGCGACGCAGAGGTGTTCCCGGCGGCGCTCCGCAGGGCGGTCGAGGGGAGCGACGGATTCGTCTTCGTGATCAGCCCCGACTCGGTCGCCTCTCCGTTCTGCGAGCAGGAGGTCGACCACGCGGTCGAGCTGAACAAGCGCATCGTCCCGCTCGCGTTTCGCGGCGTTCCGGACGAGCAGATCCCCGAGGGGATTCGCGTCCGCAACTGGATCCCGGTCGGCGACGGTGATTTCGACGCCGGGGTCGATCGGCTGGTGCAGGCGCTCGACACCGACCTCGAATGGGACCGGGCGCACACGCACTGGCTGCTCAGGGCGATCGAGTGGGACGAGTCCGGCCGCGACCGAAGCTTCCTGCTGCGCGGCTCGGAGCTCGCCGCGGCGGAGGCCTGGCTGGCGTCAAGCGCGGAGAAGGATCCGGGGCCCACGGCGCTCCAGCAGGAGTACGTCTACGCGAGCCGCGGCGCCTCCACGCGGAGGCAGCGCACGCTCGCAGGCGCGAGCCTCGTCGTCGCGGCCGTTTCGGTCGCCCTCCTGATCTTCGCGCTGATCTCCCGGCACGACGCGGTGAACGAGCGGACGACCGCCGAGTCACGCGCGCTCGCGGGGCAGAGCGGCAACCAGCTCGCCGTCGATCCGGAGCTGTCGCTCCTGCTCGCGCGGCAGGCGGTCCGCACCAAGGCGACGCCGGACGCGCTGTTCGCGCTCCGCCGCGCCCTCGACGCGTCACCGCTGCGGCTGGCGCTCCCCTCGCAGGGTCGCCAGCGATGCGGTCAGGACTTCTACGGCCCGGGCCTCGTCTACCCGAGCCGCAACCGGATCGTCGAGACGCTCTGCAACGGCGACGTGGTCTTTCTGAGCGCCGAGACCGGCAAGATCGAGAGCCGCCGACATGTAGCGGATACCGCTCCGGGCGTCGAGTTGAGCTCGGACCACAAGCAACTCGCGGCCGCGACGGAAGACGGCGTGGTGCTGCTGGATGCGACGACCGGCGCGACCGTCAGACGGCTCCGCGGCGGCGGGCCGGTCAAGCGGCTGGCCTTCAGTCCCGACGGCAAGCGCGTCGCGGCCACGACGGACAACGGGGTGATGGTCTGGCGGGCCGCCGGCGGCAGCGGCCGGCTGGTGGTCCAGGGCCACGGAAGCCTCGCCGAGGTGACCTTCTCACCCGACGGCCGCGCCCTGATCGTGGGGGCGTGCGGCTGCCCGCCGGATGCGCTCGAGGGCGTGCGGATCTACGACGCCTCCACGGGGAGGCTCCAACGGCGCCTGCCGGGCACGAGGCTGATGCAGGCCGTCGAGCTGAGCCGGGACGGCTCGCTGCTGGCCACCGCGGACTGGGTGCTGGGGACGGGCGCGGGCAAGGGAACGGTTCGGATCTGGGACACGCGGACCTGGCGGCCGGTGAGGACGATCCAGGGGCTCCTCGAGGGAGTCCAGCTGAGCGCGGTCGCCTTCAGTCCCGACGGGAGCTCGCTTGCGGTCGGCGGCGCGGACGGGACCGCCGGAGTCTGGTCCATCAAGACCGGCGATCAGACGCTCTCGTTCCTGGGCCAGACGTCCGCGATCAACGCGATCGCCTTCCGGCCGCGCGGCGACGAGGTGGCCACCGCGGCCGCCGACGGGACCGCGAGAGTCTGGCGCGCCACGCGCGGCGAGCAGGCGATCGTCGACATCGGCGGGCCGGCGCAGGTCATCCTGCGCGGAGACGAGCTGACCACGCTCAGCATGCCCGACTTCAACGGTCCGCCGAAGGCGCCGGTCCTGAAGCGGTGGCGCCTGTCGGACGGGAAGGCCGTCGACTCGAAGCACCTGGAGAAGCCGGCGACCCCCCTCAGCGCGACGTTGCTCAGCTCGGATCTCGCCAGCACGGCGGAGGTCGGCACGAAGGGGATCGTGCTTCGCTCCCTGCCCGGGCGGAAGGTCCTCGGGCGGGTCCTCTACTCGCCCCAGGACTACCCGCCGACGACGCTCGCCGCGACCCGAGACAACAAGCGCGGGGTCGTCATGTTGCAGCACCCGAGCGGGCTCGTGGGCGAGCTCCCCGACGGGGGCACGGAGACACTGCAGGGCCTTTCCCCGTGTGGATCTGACTGGCGTAGCGCGGCGTTCAGCCGTGACGGGAAGCTGGTGGCGGGCGCGACGTTCTGCGGAGACGTCGTGGTCTGGGACGCGAAAACCGGCAAGCGCGTGGAGGGCTTCCACATCGGCGGCCAGATCTCGCAGATCGCCTTCGGCCGCGGCCGGCTGCTGGCGGTGGGCTCCTGGGACAGCACCGTCACGCTGTGGGACGTGGCGAAGCGCCGCTCGCTGGTCAAGCTGACCGGGCACTCGCGCGGCATCAGCACGCTCGCGTTCAACCCGAGCGGAACCATGCTCGCCACCGGCAGCGCCGACAACACGATCCGGATCTGGGACCCCACGAGCGGGCGCACGCTCCGGATCCTGAACCTGCCGACCTACGTCTATTCGGTCGACTTCAGCAGGGACGGCCGGCTGTACGCCCTCGACAACACGGGCGTCGTCTCGGTCTGGGATCCCTGCCCCGGCTGCAACGACGCCGATGCCCTGCTGGCCGCGGCCGGCAAGCGGGCGACCCGGAAGCTCACGCAGCTGGAGCGGGACACCTTCCTGGGCGGCTTCTGAGTCACATCTTGATGCCGCCGGGTGTCATGGGAGTGAGAGTCAATTCACTCGAAGGAGGCAGACATGCAGCAGAACAGCAGGATCGCGGTGGCGGGAGCGACCGGCCGGGTTGGCCGGCATGTGGTCGACATCCTCGAGTCACGCGGCTACGGCGTGGTGCCCATCTCGCGCTCGCATGGCGTCGACGTGATCACCGGCGAGGGGCTGGACGAGGCGCTCGCCGGCGTCCGGACGATCATCGACGTCGCGACGGGGCCGTCGCCCGACCAGCGCGCAGCCACGGATTTCTTCATGGCCTCCACCGGCAACCTGCAGGAGGCCGGCGACCGAGCCGGCGTGCGGCGGGTGGTGCTGGCGTCCATCATCGGCATCGACGCGTTCGAGGGCGGCTACAACGCAGCCAAGCGCGCGCAGGAGAAGGCGCACCTCGAGGGACCGATCCCAGCACGGATCGTGCGCGCGGCCCAGTTCCACGAGTTCGTGGAGGAGCTGATGCGCTGGGGCACGCAGGGCGACGTGAGCTACGTCTTTGCGATGCGGACGCAGCTGGTGGCGGCGCGGACGGTCGCCGAGGAGCTGGTGGCGCTCGCCACGGCCTCGGACGCCGACTTCGCCGCTGGCGAGACCACGGAGATCGCCGGCCCGCGCGAGGAGCGTCTCGTGGAGGCGGCCCGCATGCTGGCCGAGCGTCGTGGCGACGGCCTGCGTGTCGAGGAGACGAGCGACCCCTCCGACCCGGACAGCGACCGCTACGCGAACGGCGCCGCACTGCCGCGGCCGGGCGCCAAGCTCGCCGGCCCGACATTCGAGGAGTGGCTCGACGCGATCATGCCGGCCGTGCGCGCATAGGCACCCATCGGCGTAGCCGGCCATAACGAATGGCGATGACCGCGGAGCCAATTCGTATCGATCCGCCCCGCCCCGCCCCACCCTGTCCTGAGTAACCAATCCACAGGAAGGTGGTGCGCTGCCATGGCAGCCGAAGAATTCGATGCGGCAAACGTGATCCTCGTGACGTTCGGCGAGGGAAACGGTCCCTACGACGCGATGACGGCTCTTAGCGAGCTCGATTCACAGAAGCAGATCGAGGTAGTGGAGTCGGGGGTAGTCACGCGGAGCGAGGACGGCCGTGTCCAGGTGAAGGACGAGGTGGCGGACTACGACGTCCCCGGGACCGCGGGCGGAGGCATCATCGGTCTCCTCGTTGGCATCCTCGGCGGTCCACTGGGCGTGCTGATCGGAGGAACGACCGGCGTGCTGATCGGCGCGATGTTCGACCTGGCCGATTCCGACGACACGCACTCAGTCCTCGCCGAGATGTCCAAGCGGGTCAAGCCCGGGAGCACCGCCGTGCTGGCCGAAGTCGTGGAGCCGAGCCCCGAGGTGATCGATAGCGCGATGGCACGTCTCGGTGGCACCGTCGTGAGACAGTCCGTCTACTCGGTGGAGACGGAGATCGCGGTTGCCGAAGAGGCGCAGCGGAAGGCTGCGCGCGAGGCGCGCAAGGAGCTTCGCGACGCCCGCCACCAGAAGACGCACGACCAGGTGCACGCGAAGGTCGAGGAGCTCAAGTCCAAGCTGCACGGGCAGAAGAAGGCAGCGCCGACGAGCGCCTGAGCCTGATGGAGGAGCGCGTGCTACGACACCTGCCCGGGCTGCGACCGCTCGCGCCCCCGATCAACCCGGCGCTCGTCGAGCACGCGCGCGAGCGCCGGGAGCGGGTCGAGAACCGGGTGGCGGACTGGATCACCACGTTCGCCGGCTCCATGACCTTCGTCTATCTCCACGTGCTGTGGTTCGGTGCGTGGATCGGGTTCGGCGTGGAGAGCTATCCGTATGGACTGCTCACCATGATCGTGTCCCTCGAGGCGATCTTCCTCTCGACCTTCGTGATGATCAGCCAGAACCGCGCCGAGGCCAGACAGCAGGTCGTCGCGGACCAGGAGTGGAAGACGGTGCAGCAGGAGGATCAGCAGAACCGGGAGCTATTGGAGCTGTCGCGACAGATCCTGGCACTGACGAAGGAGGTCCACGATGCCGCGCGCGTGCCCTAGACGTCCTCCTCCGCCGCCTCGGCCCGCTCGCCGGCCTCGACGATGTCGCCGTCGGTGAAGAGGGTCTTCTGCAGCGCCACCCGCCACTTCGGCGTTCGGCGGATCAGGAACTCCAGGTCCATGGCGAAGTGCTTGAACTCCTCCTGCTGGGCGTTCTCCATGATGGCCCGGGCATCGTCGTCGGGCTCGAGCGAGATCCGCTGTGCGTACCAGCCGATGGCCTCGGCCTCCTCGGTGAGCGAGGCGACCATGCGGGCGAACGTCCGCGCCTCCCCACTCAACTCGTTCGGCGGTTCGTGATACTGATCGAAGCCCACCTCGCTCCTCCTATCGCGTTATGGCACGTCCGGACGCAGCATGTCATTTGAGCTCACCAGCGGTGAGCGCGCGCCGACAGGCCGACACGAGCTTGTAGAGCGGTTCACCAGGGAGCAGGCCAGGGACCCCACGGGCGCGATTGGCGGCCCGGGCGATCAGTGTGCGGTCGGGGAACCGATACCCACCCGTCCCAAGGAGGACGCCATGTTTGTCGCTCCCGGCACCCCGCTCGGCCGCGGGCTCAGCCGGGCCGCAGCGGAGGAACTGGCCCGTAACTGGTGGCTGCTCCTCATCAACGGAGTCGTGCTCGTGGTGGTCGGCTTTCTGATCTTCAGCATCGACTGGACGATCCGCGAGCTCGCCACCTTCATCGGCGCCGTGTTCATCTTCCAGGGGATCGCCACCGCGCTCACGACCGGCATCGACGCCCGCGTACGCCGCGCCAACGTCGTGACCGGGCTGCTGATGATCGGCGCCGGCATCGCCATCATCGTCTGGCCCGGACCGGGTCTTGTGGCGGTCGCGATCTTCCTCGCCGGCTTTCTCATCGTGTCCGGCACACTCAGCATCGCCGGCGCGTTCGCGGCCAGGGACCTGTTGCCCAACTGGTGGCTGCTCCTGATCCTCGGACTGCTGGAGATCCCGCTCGGCGTGCTCGCGCTCGCGAATCCGGGAGCCACCCTGGCGGCGCTCATCACGGTCGGCGGCATCTGGGCGATCGCGGTCGGCGTGATGCGGATCGTGCTCGCGTTCGAGATGAAGCGCCTTCCGGAGACCGTCGACGAGGCATGGGCCGACTCGGCTTCGAACGGAGGCCAGACCCAGGACAGGCCGGCGATGCCGCCGGTTCCGCAGCAGGGCTGATCACACCCCAAAGGAGGAGTCATGGAGAACGTTCTGACGGTCAACTTCGACGACGGCAGCAAGGCGTACACCGCGTTGACGTCGCTCAAGCAGCTAGACGAGCAGGGCCAGCTGAAGCTCGACGGCGCCGCCGTCGTCCTGCGGAGCGAGGACGGCCGCATCGAGACGAAGGACGAGATCGGCGATCCCAAGTTCGCCGGGACGGCGACGGGCAGCATCGTCGGCGTGATCGTGGGCGTCCTCGGCGGCCCGCTCGGCGTCCTTGTCGGCGGCTACACAGGGCTCCTGGTGGGCTCGCTCGTCGACATGGCCGAGACCGACGACACCGAATCGGCGCTGAGCGAAGTCGCGCACGCGGTGCAGCCCGGCCGCCCCGCGCTGATCGCGGTCGCGACCGAGCAGAGCCCCGAGGTGCTCGACACGGCCATGTCGACGCTCGGCGGCACGGTGATGCGGCGTCAGCTCGACGTGGTGCTGTCCGAGATCGCCGCGGCCGAGGACGCTCAGCGCGCCGCTGAGCGGGAGGCCCGCAAGAAGCTCCACGAGGAGCGGCAGGCAAAGGCGAAGCACGACGTCGACGCGAAGATCGAAGAGCTGAAGGCCAAGGTCCGCCGTGAGCCCGTCGGCGCCGGCACCCGCTGACCCCGGCGAGGCGGACGGGCACGCCGTGCACCCCGTCCGCTTCCACGCGCGCCGGGCGGTCCTGCCAGTCGACCTCCCGGCGCCGATCAACCCCGCTCTCCTACATCACACCGAGGAGCGCGCGAGCGAGGTCCAGAACCGAATAGCCGACAAGATCACGACGTTCGCCGGCTCGATGGCGTTCGTCTACATCCACATCATCTGGTTCGGCTGCTGGATCGGGTTCGGCGTCGAGGACTACCCGTTCGGCCTGCTCACGATGATCGTCTCCCTCGAGGCGATCTTCCTGTCGACCTTCGTGATGATCAGCCAGAACCGGGCCGACGCGAAGCGCCAGGTGATCGCAGACCAGCAGTGGAGGACGGTGCAGGAGGAGGATCACCAGAACAAGGAGCTGCTCGACCTGTCGCGGCAGATCCTCGCGCTGACCAAGGAGGTGCGCTCATTGGCGCAGCCGAGACGATGAGCGAGCAGGCTCAGCACATCCCTCGGCTCCATGGAAGGCGCCGGTCGGCACCCGCGCGTCGATCGGCGGAGGCTAGCTCGGCTCGTTCGTCTCGTCGAAGCTGACGGCGATCCGCTCGGCGCGGTCGCGGCGGGTCGCCTCGGCGGAGCGCCGGAGAGCGAGCCGGTCGGCCGGCTCCAGCTCGCCGGCGAGGGAGCGTGGCCACAGGCGCCAGCGCAGGACGACGTTGACCTCGGCGGCCACCAGGAGCACGTAAGCGGCCATCAGGAACCACGAGAGCAGCCCGATCACGAGCGCGAACGTGCCGTAGGTCGCAGTCGCGTTCGAGACCGTCAGGTCGACATACCAGCCCCCGATCGACTGGAGCGCCAGCAGGCCGAGTGCCGCGATGGCGATGCCGGGGAGCAGCTCGCGAACGCCGTGCGGGCGTGGCGTCAGGAACACGAAGATGGTCACGAAGACCACCACGTTCACCATCAGCGAGACGAGCACGGCCGCGGCCTCCGCAGCACCCGGGCCGAGGTCACCGCCGACGGCGACCCCGGTGGCCGCCGTAGCGGCGACGAGCGTCACACCGAGGATCGCCAGCATCGCGAGCCCACGAGCTCGAGCCTTCAATCCGCTCGGCTGGTCCACCCGCGGCACGTCGCAGATGGCCGCAAACGCGCGGCCGAGCGCCAGTGTCACTCCCAGCCCGGCCCAGAGCGCTCCGGTGAGCCCAACCGCGAGCGCGATGGCGCTGCCCTCGAGCGGCTCCACCTGGCTCCCTAGCTGGGCGCCGATCACGGGGATGCGCGCGAGCGCGGTGTCCAAGACATCGTCGCGCAGTGAGGGATTGCCCTCGAGGACGAACCCGAGGATCGATACGAGCGCGAGCAGCAGGGGGAACAGCGAGAAGAACGCGTAGAAGGCGATCAGGGCCGCGAGGCTCGAACACCTGTCGTCGGAGAACTTCTTGAGGACCGCAACCGGGATCCCGCCGACGGGGTGCGTGCGCTGCCAGGCATCCACCGATCGGGTAATGCGCCGCACCCGAGCGCGACTTCGGCGTCGAGGACTACCCCTATCCGCAGTCAATCGGGGCGAACGCCTGCTGGTAGGTCGTCGCGAGCGCGGCGAAGTCGCTGTTCAGCTGCTTTGCCGCGTCTTCGATCGACACGCTCTGGCCAAGATCGCCGGCCAGCGCCTTCACCTTCGACTTGAAGGCGTCGTTCGCCTTCTGGACCTGCTTCTTCTGACTATCGCTCAGCTGGCCCTGGGCATCCGCGATCTTCGCGACGTCGTCCTTGATCGCATTGAGGCTGGACCGGACCTTGTCGGCCGTGACGGTTCCGAGCGTCAGGCTCTGCAGCTCCTTGACGTTCGCCTGGATGTCGTCGCGGGCGTCGCAGACGTCCGCCTTCGCCTTCTCCTCGTCGGACTGCCCACAGGCGGCCGCGAAGGCAAGGCCCAGTCCGAGGGCTGACAGCAGGAGCACGTGCCTCACGCGCGTGAGCGTCTCGCCTACCCAGGTGGCGCTGCGTCACCCGCATCGGGTGAACGCTTTGACGTGGTTTCGGAGAGAGTTCCCGTCATGAACGACCTCCGGGCCCGCGCCGAGGGCCTCCTGCGCGAGCCGGTGCGGTCCGCGGATCTGGCGCTCGCATTCGATGAGACGGTCGCGTCGACGGTGGACGTCCAGGTCGAAGGGCGGAACTTCTTCCCACCGATCTTGCGCGACATCGGCTCGGCCTCGTCGTCGATCCACATCAACCAGTTCGGATTCCGGCCGGGCGCGATCGGGGAGCAGTTCGCGAGCGCGCTGCTGGCGAAGGCGTCTGAGGGCGTTGCGGTCAGGCTCGTCGTGGATGCACAAGGCTCGCGCCCGGACAGGTCGGGCCGTGACTTGTACGGGCGGCTCCGCGACGGAGGAGTGGAGGTCCGCGTCGTGCGCGCGATGCGGCCGTGGGAGGTCGACCGGCTCGGCCACTTCGACCACCGAAAGTTCGTCGTCGTGGACGGCCTCGTCGGCTGGGTGGGTGGCGCGGGCGTCGAGGACCACTTCGACGACGGCCGCTTCCACGACCTCTTCCTCCGGGTCACGGGACCGGTGGTCTCCCAGCTGCAGCTCGTGTTCGTCGCGAGCTTCCGCTGGCTCGATGGGGCGATTCCGGTGGAGCAGCTCGATGCGCTCTTCCCCGACCACGACGAAGCCGCGGAGGGCTTCCCCGCGACCGTGCTGCACAACGCGCCCGGGAGCTACCGCCCCATCACGGCCGCCATAGCGAAGCTGCTCGACGACGCCGGCGAGACGCTCGACGTGGTCAACCCGTACGTCACCGACCGGGCGATGATCCAGCGGATCGCCGCCGCCGCCCGGCGCGGCGTGCAGGTCCGGCTCTTCGTTCCGGGCAAGCCGAACAACTGGATGTGTGCGACCGCGCAGCGACACCACCACGAGGCGCTCCTCGCCGCCGGGGTGCGAATCCTCGAGCACCCGGCGATGCTGCACGCGAAGGCGTTCGTGCGCGACGGCGCGGACGTCCTCGCCGGGACATGCAACCTCGAGGCGTGGAGCCTGAAGCGCTTCCTCGAGATCGACCTGCTCGTGCGCTCACCGGAACTAGCCGCGCTGTTCGACGAGCGCTTCTCGGCGCCCGCCGAGGCCGTGTCGACTCCGGGCCGGAAGCTGACCGGAGCGCACAGGCGACTCACGGCCACTGCTCTCGCCGCGATATCGCCACTGCTCTGACGTTTCTACGCCCCGCCCAGGCTGAGTCCGGCCGTCGTCAGGCCCGCTTCCCTCGACCAGGTGAGCTGCCGCCTCGCGACCAGGCCGTCGGCGATCCACAGGACCTCCCAGGCGCGGATCTCGGTCGGCACGCCGCTCGACTCTCCTCGGAAGGCGCCCGCCACCTGCATCATCACGCTCCCGTCCGGGCCCTCTTTGATCTCCTCGATCTCGATCGCCACGCTGTCCCAGACCTCGAGGAAGCGCTCCCACCAGTCGCTCACGCCGTCCGGGCCGGTGTATACGCCCGCGATCCCCGGCCAGCCCTCGCGGTCGTCCCATTCGACGTCCGACTGGACCAGGCTCAGGAACGCTTCGAGGTCGCGCCGGTTGACGGCGTCGATCAGGTCCCTGGCCACGTCTACGTTGCCACGCGTCACCGCGGCGCCAGTGTAGGGGCCGCCGGCGCGGGCTATTGCCGGTAGTTCTCCACGACGTCCGCGTCGCGCACCTCGGCGTCGTCGGGATCTCCGCCCGCGTCGCGAAGCGCGCGGCGCTGGCGCAGGAGATCCCAGCAGCGGTCGAGCTCGACGCGCACGTCCGCCAGACGGTCGTGATCCTGGTCGAGCCGCTCGGTGTCGGTGCGGTCCTGCTGCTCCTGCTGGAGGAGCTCGTGCTCCTCGGCCACCAGTCGCTCGATCCTGCCCGCCACGCTCTCGTCAGTCATCGGAACCTCCTGATCTCGGGGGATGCCGGCGCCCGCCACCCAGCCTCGCAGAACGCTGGTACCGCCGCATCCCGCGCGGAGGTAGGCTCGCGGCGAGCCCGATTGGAGGTATTGCAATGTACGCACGCGTGGTCAGGTTCACGGACGTCGATCCCGATCACCTCGCCGAGCGCTTGGCCGCCGTCGAGGAGAGTGAGGGACCGCCCGTGGACATCCCGGCCAAGGGCATCCAGATCCTTCACGATCCGGACCAGCGCACCGCGGTCGTGATCCAGCTGTTCGAGACGGCTGACGACATGGCGGCTGCGGAGGGGCCGCTGGACCAGATGGACCCGGGAGACACGCCCGGCACTCGCGCCTCCATCGACCGCTGCGAGATCAAGGTCGACCGCGGCGAAGGCTGAACCGGCGTCGGGAGCTCTGCTCACGGATCGAGCCCGAGCTGCCGGAAGCGCTCGAGCGTGTCCTCGATCCCCCAGGCGCCCGCGATCCGGTCGCCCTCGAAGGTGAAGAAGTAGACCTCGTCGATCCGCTCGAAGCGGCGACCGGTCGGCGGATGGCCGCGCCACTCGCCGGTGTGCGTCGCCGAGCACGCGAACCGGGCGACGACGCGCTCGCCCTCCTCGACCAGGTCCACGATCTCCATGTGCATGTCCGGGAACGAGCCGCGGAAGGCGCCGAACCACTCACGGGCGCGATCGGCGGTCTCGGGACTGAAGAGCTCGTCGAAGAGCTCGTCCCGGCCGCCGTTGACTCCGTCGTCCACCAGGCGCCGCACCGTCTGCTTGTGGTCCACCCTCTTGAGGCTACGCGCCGTCCGGACGGCATGGGAACATGTGTTCGGTTTTTGTCAGATGGACGGAGGATCGACATGGCATCGGGGGAAGGCGCGGGGCGGCCGCTCGAGCTGCTGGAGCGGGAGATCAGCGAGCTGGCGGCGCACATCCACGCCGCTACGTGCCGCTGGCTCGTGCTGGTGGGCGAGTACGACCGCCGCGAGGGGTGGGCCCAGTGGGGCTGCAAGTCGTGCGCGCAGTGGCTGTCGTGGCGGTGCTCGCTGGCGCCGTCCGCAGCGCGGGAGCAGGTTCGCGTAGCGCGGCGCCTCGCCGAGCTGCCGCTGATCACCGCCGCGTTCGGCCGGGGTGAGCTGAGCTACTCGCAGGTGCGGGCGATCTCTCGGGTGGCGACCCCCTCGGTCGAGGAATCCATGCTCGAGCTGGCTCGCTTCTCGACGGCCGCCCAGCTGGAGAGGATGCTGCGCGGTTATCGCGGGGTGGTGGAGCGTGAGCTGTCGGCCGACGAGCGCACGCACGGCGACGCCTATCTGGTGTGCGAGCACGACGATGACGGCTCGCTCCTTCTGCGCGGGCGGCTGCCCGCCGAGGAAGGCGCGCTCGTGATGGCCGCGCTGGAGGCGGCGCGGAACAGCCTGCGCGGTGAACCGGAGAGCGGCGATGAGGCCGAACCGGATCTGGCGAGTACCCCAAACGGGTATCGAAGCGCTTCCGCGGAAGCGCCTCCGTCGAATGCGGCGGCGCTCGTCCTGATGTCGGAGACGGTGCTGTCGTCGCGTCCGGCAGGTCGTTCCCCGGCGGACAGCTACCAGGTGTTCGTGCATGTCGACGCCGACACCATCGGCGCCGAGGACGGCGGGGGTCAGCTCGAGGACGGTTCGCCGCTGCACCCCGAGACGGCGCGGAGACTGGCGTGCGACGCCAGCATCGTCCGCATCCTGGAGCGGGACGGGCGGCCGCTGTCGGTGGGCCGCCGCACAAGAACGGTGCCGCCCGCGCTGCGGCGAGCACTGCAGACCCGCGACCACTGCTGCCGCTTCCCCGGCTGCACGCAGCGTCGGTTCCTCCACGCCCACCACATCGAGCACTGGGCTCACGGAGGCCCAACGGACCTCGACAACCTCGTCCACCTGTGCCGGTTCCACCACCGGCTGGTCCACGAGGGCGGCTACACGCTCGAGCGGAGCGGCAGGCGAGGCGCGCTCCGCTTCAGGCGGCCAGACGGGCTGCCCCTCCTCCCCGTGCCCGAGCGCCGCGGCGGACACGAGGCGGACCTGAGGCAGGGCAACCGCCGTACGGGAGCGCGCATTGGACCCGAGACGTGCGTGTCCGGATGGACGGGCGAGCGATACGACCTGGGGATGTGCGTCGACGCGATGATCGTGCGAGATCCGCGGCTCTACGAGCCGCCGGGCGTAGATTGCGCTGTCGATGGCCACGTGGCGTGACGTCAGCCGGCTTGCGCTCGCCCTCCCCGAGGCGGAGGAGGGCGTTGCCGGGCACGGTGGTCATCGGGCGTGGAAGGTCCAGAAGAAGCTGTTCGTGTGGGAGCGGCCGCTCCGGAAGAGCGACCTGGCGGCGCTTGGGGACGCCGCGCCCGACGGGCCGATTCTCGGGGGCCAAGGTCGAGCACCTGATCGCCAAGGAGGCCATACTGGCGGACGAATCCGGGGTGTTCTTCACGACCCCGCACTTCGACGGCTATCCGTCGGTCCTCATCAAGCTGCCGGACATCGGCATCGAGCTACTCGACGAGGTCGTAACCGAAGCCTGGCTCGCGACCGCACCCAAGCGGCTCGTGCGCGAGTTCCTCGCCGAACGAGGCGATCCGTGACCTGGCGAAATGGGGCTCGTCAAGTCATTTCGCAGGGGCGGGCACGACAACGGTCCTGGCGATCATGTCGTTCAATCCGCGACGGCGGTCGTCCAGCAGGATCGGGATGAACCCCGCGAACAGCGGCAGTGCAGCCAGCACGAGCGCGACGAACCTGAGCAGCGCGGTCGCCGGCCGCACCGGTTCCCCGTCTGCCTCCCGGCAGACGCGGATCTCGAGCAGCCGGTTGCCGGGCGTCTGACCGGTGGTCGACCAGAAGACGACGAAGTAGCCGACCAGCCAGAGGACGTAGGCAACTCCTCCAATGACGGCGATCACCGTGTTGGCAGCGTTCGGAAGTGAGATCACGGACAGGATGAGCGCCATGGTCCCGGCCACGGCGATGGCCACGACCTGGATCACGAGGGCGTCGATCGCGAACGCGATGCCGCGGGTGACTATGCCCGAGTATCCGACCGGCAGCGCAGCCGACTCTGCCGGGACGCTGAGGTGGACGACCGGGCGCGCCGGCTCCGCCGCCAGGCTCACGGCGCCTCCGAACCGGGCGGCGCGGCCAGGCGACGCCGAAGCAGCCGCCGCACGCGCCGCTCGACCCAGTCGTCGGCGTCACGCGAGCGTACGCGAACCTCGCCCGCAACCTGGTCGGCGAGCCCGGCGGTTTGGCTCGCGATCGCCTCCGTGACGGCCGGGCTCCGCGCGACCTCGTCGACGACCAGCCAGAGCTCCTCGCTCTGGAGCAGTCGCAGGACCGCGTGGTCGGCGAGGCGGCTGTCGATGGCCCTTTCGATGATGCGCTCGACCGTGGGACTCTCGAGCGTGGCCTCTACCACCCGCTCCAGCTCCGCGCCGTCGAGCACCCGCCGCGTGGTGTTCTCGAGCAGCTCCTCCGACAGCAGGCGGTCCGCGACCCGGTAGCGCACCAGATCACGCGCGACCGCCTCCACGAGCGGTCCCTCGAGCGCGCCGGTCAGTGCACGCTCGCCGAGCGGACTCGCCGCCAGGCGCTCGACGACATCGCCCGCGAGCCGTGACTGGAGGACAGCGTCAAGCGTCGAGAGCGCGGCACCGTTCAGCTGGCGCGCGACCGGCGTCACCACGGCGACGCCGATCGACCCGCCCATGCGCGCGGCCGATTCCATGCGAGCCCTCACGAAGCCAATGGCCACGGGAACCATCCTCCTCCCAGGCGCCGCTGAGCGCAACGTTCAGCGAATTCTGGAGGGGAGCCGGATGGGTCCTGACCGAGATCTCGTGGATGTAGGAGGCGACGACGCCGTCGAAGACGCGCTGCACGAGACGGCGGCGCGCCCTGGGCTTGGGTGAAGTGGTCGGTGTGGGCTGCTTCATGCTGCCTGGTCCTCCATGTCGAATGTCGTGGTGTGCCGTGGCGCGCCGCCACCGGCCGGGACGCCCGCGAGCCGCAGCTCGGGCCGCGGGGCGCGCGGCCTGAGCAGGACATACGCGAGCACCATCCCGGCGCCGATCACGGCGGCGCTCGTGACGAAGGCGAGCTGGTAGCCGCCGACGAGAGCGCCGGCGCGCTCGTGGTCCGCAGCCAGCAGCGACCGGGTGTGGTTGGCGGCGAGTGTTCCGAGCACCGCCACGCCCATCGCGCCGCCGATCTGATGGGCCAGGTTCGTGATGCCGGAGCCGAGCCCGGCGTCCTCGGCGGGAACGTCGGCCATCGCCAGCGTCATCAGCGGCATGAAGGCGACGCCCACCCCCAGCCCGATCGCGACGCAGGCGACGAAGATCGTCGGGAAGAAGGCGGTGTCCGGACCGATCGTCGCGAACAGGAGCAGCCCCACCACCGTGCCCGCCATTCCTGCCGTGAGCACAGGAAGCGCTCCGAAGCGGGCCACGAGGCGTGCCGTGAGGCCCTGCGACATCAGGGCCACCGTGACGGTCCAGGGCAGGAACGCGGCGCCGGTCTCGAGAGCGCTGTAGTGGCGTACGTGCTCCAGGTAGAGCGCGCCGAGGAAGAAGGTGGAGTACATCCCCATGACGAGCACGGCCCGCACGAGACTCGCGTCGATGAGGCCCCGCACACGCAGGATGCGCAGCGGCATGATCGGGTTCCGGATGCGGGCCTCGAGCGCGACGAACGCGGCCATCAGCACGACCGCCACCGCGCCCATGCCGAGCACCGGCCTGGAGACCCACCCGTGGTTCGTGGCCTCGACGATCGCGTAGATGGCGCTCGCGAGAGACGCGGTCACGAGCACCGATCCGAGCCAGTCGATCCCGTGGCTGAGCCCGAGTCCCCTGTCGGCCCGGATCACCGTCCGGCCGAGGACGAACGTCGCCACCCCGATCGGCAGGTTGACGAAGAAGGCCCAGTGCCAGCTGAACGTCTGTGTGAGGAATCCGCCGGCCAGCAGGCCAAGAGAACCGCCCGCGACTGAGACGAACACGTACGCGCTCATCGCCCGGGCGCGCTCGGCGGCCTCCGGAAACTCGGTGACGATGATCGCGAGGATCACCGACGCCTGCGCGGCCGCGCCGACGCCCTGAAGCGCGCGCGCCGCGGTCAGCGCTTCGCTGCTCGGGGCCAGCCCGCACAGGAGCGAGGCGGCCGTGAAGATCACGAGCCCGGCGAGGAAGACGCGCCTGCGGCCCGCGAGGTCGCCCAGGCGGCCGGTCAGGAGCAGAAGGCTGCCGAACGTCACGAGGAACGCGTTGACCACCCACGTCAGCTGACCCTGGCTGAAGTGAAGGTCCTGCTGGATCGCGGGCAGAGCCACGTTCACGATCGTCACGTCGAGGACGAGCATCAGCTGCGCCATACAGACGACGGCCAGGGCCGCCCACCGACTGCGGTCGGCGGCGGCCTGGGTCGGGGCTGAAGGTGACGCGGAGGCGACGGTCATACGGCTCCCTACTTGTCGAAACGCTTGGATGCGGCTAAAGTGGAGGCCACCTCCGAAATAACTGGAGGAGGCCTCCGAAAACTATACGGAGGGGTCCTCCGGTTGTCAAGGCAAATTGCATGAGCGCAACCGAAGACATCGCCCATCCCCTCCTCGAGCGGCCCAAGCGGGCCGACGCGCGGCGCAACTACGAGAAGGTGCTGGAGGCCGCGCGCGAGGCCTTCGCCGAGGGCGGCGAGTCCACGTCGCTCGAGGAAATCGCGCGCCGGGCCGGCGTGGGGATCGGCACGCTCTACCGCCACTTCCCGAATCGGCAGGCGCTGCTCGAGGCGCTCTACCTCGACGAGGTCGAGGAGGTGTCGCGGTCAGCCGCGGCGCTGGAGGGCGAGGACCCCTGGGAGGCGCTCAACCTCTGGTTCGAGCGCTTCATCGGGTACATCGGCACCAAGCAAGCGCTCGCCGCCGAGCTGCTCAACTACCTCGATCACGACGCCCCGCTGTTCCAGGTCTGCCGCGCATCGCTCTTCGACGCCGGCGAGCCGCTGCTCAAGCGAGCGCAGGAGGCGGGCGCCGTGCGGCCGGACGTGAACATCGCGGAGGTAATTCAGATGGTCGTCGGGATCGCCAAGATCCCCACGAGCGACCCCACGCAGACCGAGCACATCCTGCGCATCGCCCTGGACGGGCTGCGCTACCGCCCCTCGCCCTAGGCGCCCTCACTCCACCGGCGTCAGATAGAGGCGGGTCACAACCGGCACGTCCTCGCAGATGCGGGCCCGAGCGGTCATGAGCGCCTGCGCCACGCCGTCCGCGTCGAGCCGCGGGTCCATCCGGACGTCCGCCGCGGCCAGAACCTGGCCGGCGCCCAGGTAGATGGCCTCTATCCCTCGCAGTTCCTCGATCCCGGCCTCGGCGGTGATCCGTCCCGCCAACCGCTCGACGTAGCGTTCGGGAACCGCCTGGTTCGCGAGCAGCTGCCGGTTGCGGCCGAGCAGCCTCAGCGCGAGATAGACCAGCAGGCAGCCGATGGCGAGGGTGGCCAGAGCGTCCGGGAGCGCCGACCCGGTGAGTCTGTGGAGCACGAGCGCGGCCAGGGCGAGCAGGGCACCGACCACGTCGGCCGTGTCCTCGAGGTACACCGTCGTGACGGTTGGATCCGCGCTCTCCCGCAGCAGAGTCCTCACGTCCACTCCACGCGCGCGCGCCTGCGTGCGAAGGGCGCGACCGGCAACGGTTCGGCTCGCTCCGTCGAGCACGAGGGCCACGAGCAGCACCCCGACGCCCACCCAGAAGTCGTCCAGCTCGGGCGGGTGGATGAGCGCCCGGATGCCCTCCCAGATCGACACCGCTCCGCCGATCGTGAACATGCCGATCGCCGCCAGCAGCGCCCAGTAGTAGCGCTCCGGTCCGTATCCGAACGGATGTGTCGGGTCCGGCTCGCGCGCGCTGCGCCGGATCGCCACATAGAGGAAGACCTCGTTGCCGGCGTCCGCGACGGTGTGGAGCGTCTCGGCCAAGAGGGCCGCCGAGCCGGTGAGCGCGGCCGCGATGCCCTTCGCGGTCGCGATCAGGGTGTTGGCAGCCAGCGCCGCGAGCACGCTCGGCAGGCTCGTGTCGGCGTCCATGGGGCGCGGTGGCGTCTGAACGCTCACTCACCGGCAAGATCTCACACCGCCACGCGTCCACCGTGTCACCACGGAGTTGCCCCAGTACGCAGCGCTGAAGCGCTAAGGTGAAGGTTCACGCCGAGTCCTGCTCGGCCACCAAGTGCTTAGCGCCCGTAGTCGTTGCAAAACCGGACCTCCGCGAACGCCGCACGTAAATCAGTGGAGGTGGCGACGTGCCCACCGGAACAGTGAAGTGGTTCAACGATGACAAGGGCTTCGGCTTCGTGACGCCTGACGAGGCGGGCAAGGATCTCTTCGTCCACCACAGTGGCATCGCCGGCGACGGCTTCAAGTCGCTGACGGACGGCACCAAGGTCGAGTACGAGGCCGAGGCCACCGACCGGGGTCCGCAGGCTGTCAACGTGCGACCGCTCTCCTAGGCAGAGTCGGCGTGATGCGAAAGCCCAAGGACCCGGTCGACTCGACCTGGCAGTCGTCCGCCCGCGGCGAGAAGGCCTGGACGGAGGCCACCGACGAGGTGGCGTCCAAGAATGCCGACGCTCGCAAGAGTGGCCGCAAGGAGCGCGAGGCGTACGAAAAGGGCCGCGAGCAGGAGCGTCGAAGCGCGGCGGCAAAGCGCGACGCGAAGCTCATGAAGCCCAAGCGCTAGCGCGGACCACGTGAGCACAGTCGGCCGGCGGCTGTTGGACTTCTCCCGCCGGCGGCGCATCCCGCTCACCATCGCGGGATCCGCCGCCGTCGCGGCGCTGCTCGTCGCGGTGCTGTCCGGCAGGCGAGCCGAGTTCATCGCGGCCCTGTCGAGCGTGTCCCTGGCGGTGCTCGCCGGCACGTCGCTGCTGCAGGTAGTGGCGCTCGTCTCGCGCAGCGAGGCATGGCACCTGACGATCGAGGCGGCCGGCGGAACGGTCAGCCGCCGCGTGCTGTACCGGGCGTCGAGCATGCAGGTGCTCGGCGGGGTGCTGAACGGACACCTGGGAGTGGCCGCGCGGATCGCCGCGCTGCGGCGCTCCTCCCCCGACGCCTGCCCGCAGGTGCCGACGCTCATAGCCTCCGAGGTCCCGATCCTGACGGTCGAGGCGATGCTCGCCGCCGCCGCGTCGTTCACGCTCGTAGTGCCGCTCGGCCTGCCCTGGTGGCTCCCGCTGATCGCGCTCGCGGTGGTCGGGCTTGTGAGCGCCGGCCTTCGGCAGCTCGCGCTTCGAAAGGGCCGCGAGCTGTGGCGCGGGCTCGCGGTGCTGCGGAGCTTCGCGGCCGGCAGCCGGGTGGTGGGATTCGTACTCGTCGCCGTGGTCGCCCAGATCCTGCGCAACTGGATCCTCCTGCGCGCCGTGGGCGTGGACGCCTCGCTCCTCGATGCCACCGCCGTTCTGATCGCGGTCGTGACGCTCGGACAGCTGCCCGTCGGCCCCACGGTGGGCGCCGCCGCAGCTGTGCTGATCCTCGGCCACGACGGGGTGGCGGCGGCCGCGGCCGGCGGCCTCCTCCTGACCGTCACCGGCACGATCGGCGGCCTCTGCTTCGTCGTCTGGGCCGGGCTCGATCACCTGCTCTCGACGGCCCGAGTGGTCGGGCGGCGACCGGCGCCGCGCCCGGGATCCTCAGCGGGCTGACGTGCGCCGCTAGGTGCTGGCGCCGGCTGCGGCCAAGAGCTCTTCGAGTGAGGCCAGCTTCACGCGCGGCCGCTCCTGCTTCAGGCCGGCCTCGAGCTCGTGTGCGTCGATCGCGCGCCAGGCGTCGACCGTGACGGCGTCGGGCTTGCGGTCGGCCAGCAGCGCGTCGATCGCCTCGCGCCCGTTGGCCGGCGCCGGGCAGGCGCCGCCGGCCAGGTCCTCGGCCAGCCGCGACACCGTCTCCTCGGCGTCGCGCTTGTTGGTGCCGAGGATGCCTGTGGGGCCGCGCTTGATCCAGCCCACGGCGTAGACGCCGGGGACCGGCTCTCCGTCCGGGTCCAGGACCCTGCCGCGGTCGTTCGGCAGGATGAAGCTGCGCTCGTCGAACGGCACGCCGGGCAGCGGGACGGCCCTGTAGCCGACCGATCGGAGCACGAGCCCGCACTCGATCGTCTCGAGCTCCTCGTCCGCCGGGCGCGGGCGGAGCGTGCCGTCGTCGGCTTGCACGATCTCGTTGCGGCGGATGTCGATTGCCTCAACCCTGCCGTCGCCCCGGATCTCGACGGGCGAGCGCAGGAACCGGAGCACGACGGAGCGCGGCGCGTCCGCCGTCCGGTCGCTCGCGGCGAACTCGCGCAGCAGCTCGACGTTCTTGCGCGCGGTGAACGTGCCGTCCTCGTCGAGCCATTCGGCCGACAGCGGGTCCAGCTCGACCTCCGCCGGGTCCACCCGCAGGTCCACGCCGTCCATCCGGCCCAGCTCGCGCAGCTCGGCGCTCGTGAACGCCGCCTGGGCCGGGCCGCGCCGGCCGAGCACGACGACCTCCTCGATCCGGCTCTCGCGGAGCGCCTCGAGAGCGTGGTCGGCGACGTCGGTGCGGGCCAGCTCGTCGGGGCTGAGGGTGAGCATGCGCGTCACGTCCGCCGCCACGTTGCCGTTGCCGATCACCACGGCGCGGCGCCCGGACAGGTCGAACTCGAGGTCGCGGTAGTCCGGGTGGCCGTTGTACCAAGCCACGAACTCGGTGGCCGGCCGGCTGCCGGGCAGGTCCTCGCCCGGGATGCCGAGCGACTTGTCGGTCTGCGCGCCGGTCGCGTATATGACGGCCGAGTAGTGGCTCATCAGCTCGTCGTGTGTGACGTCCACGCCCACCTCGACGTTGCCGAAGAACCGGCAGCCGCGCCGGAGCGTCTGCTCGTCGAAGGTCTCGTCGAGGCGCTTGATCTCCTGGTGGTCGGGCGCCACGCCGGCGCGGAGCAGCCCCCACGGGGTCGGCAGCCGCTCGAACAGGTCGATCTCCACTCCGCCGCGCGCCCGCAGCAGCCGGTCGGCGGCGAACGCCCCGGCGGGACCGGCGCCTACGATCGCGACCCGCTCCGCCATCAGGCGGCCGTCCGCGTCCGGTCGGCGGTGCTCGCCTCGGCGAAGAACTCCGCGTTCAGGTCGAGCGCGTAGTCGAACTTCTCCGGCACGTCGAAGTCGGGGAAGATCGCGTCGACGGGGCATGCCTCCACGCACGCGTCGCAGTCGATGCACTCGTCAGGGTCGATGTAGAGCTGCTCGGCGGTCTCGAAGTCGGGAGCCCCCGGCTTGGGATGGATGCAGTCCACGGGACAGACCTCCACGCAGGAGTCGTCCTTGATGCAGCTGCCGGCGATGACGTAGGTCATAGACCCGTAAGGCTAGGCAACGGCGGACGTGAGCCGCGTCTCCCGGCTCAGGTCCTCGAAATGCACGACCAGCTCGTGGAGGCGTGCATCGCCGTTCGCCGGCAGCGGCGTGACCTTCAGCTCCACCGAAACGGTGCGCCCGCTCGCGTGCGCGATCCGCTGCTCCAGCCGGAGAGTCGCCACCTGGCCGGTGGTCACCTGGCGGAGGCGGCCGCCGAAGACGGCGGCGTCCTCGTCGTCCACGAGCGTCCCGAGCGCCGTGCCCTCGAGCTGGTCGCCCGAGTAGCCCGTGAGGCGGGCCAGCGCGAGGTTCGCGCGCACGATGCGACCGTCCTGCCCGATCAGCGCGCTGGGGTGCGGGAGGGTGCCGAAGAGCGAGCGGAAGCGGATCTCGGCGACCCGGCCGGCCTCGTCGTCGGCGCGCCGCTCGGCGATCGGCCGGGCGACCGTGGTGACCTCGCCGAGGCGGCCGCCCTCGCCGCCGTCCGGGCGGAAGTCGACCTCGACCGGGACGTACTCCCCGGCCCTGTTGCGCAGGCGTGCGCGGAAGGTGGTCTCGGCCTGCGCGGCGCGGGCGCGCAGCAGCCGCGCGCGGTCCTCCGGGTGGATCAGGTCGGCCCCCGGCCGGCCCACCAGCTCCTCCGGCTCGTAGCCGAGCAGCCCGCGCGTGCCGGCCGACGCGGCGAGACACACGCCCCGCTCGTCATACCGGGCGATCAGCTCACGACCGTGCTCGCCGACAAGCTCCCGCTCGGCGTCAGCGGCAGCGAGCTCGTCCCGAAGCTCCTCGATCCGCGCACGGGCACGCGAATGCTCCGCGGCGACCCGGTCGAGCTGGTCGCTCGCGTGCGCGTACTCGGTGCGCGTCCGGTCGAGCTCGTCGCTGATCTGTGCGTGCGCGGTGCGCGCCCGGTCGAGCTCGTCGCTCACCTGTGCGTGTTCGGTGAGGGCGCGATCCAGCTGTTCCTTCACCGCGCGGCTTGCCGCGCGCTCGCGGGACAGGTCGCCGGCCGCCGTGGTGAGCTCGGCGCGGACGCGGCTCAGGTCGCCGGTCGCGCGCGCGAGGTCGGCCCGGAGCCGCTCGGTCTCGCGGGTGCCGCGGTCGAGCTCGCGGCGCGCCTCGTCGCGCTCGGCGGCGGTGGCCGCCGCTGTCCGGCGCGCCTCGTCGCGCTCCGTGGCGGTGGCCCTCTGCTCGCGGCGCGCCTCGTCGCGCTCCGTGGCGGTGGCCGCCGCTGTCCGGCGCGCCTCGTCGCGCTCCGTGGCGGTGGCCGCCGCGACCCGGCGTGCCTCGTCGCGCTCCGTGCGCGGTGGCCGCGAGGTCGCGCTGGGCGTCGTCGCGCTCGGCGGTCGCGCGTGCGTGGGTGCGCATCATTCTCTGCAGGTCCTGCTGCTCGGCGCGGAAAGCGCGCTTCGCCTCCGCGAGGTCCGTGTCCCGCTCCTCCAGGTCCGCCGTCAGCTCGTCGATGCGGCGGTTGGCTCGCTCCAGCTCGCGGGCGGTGCCGCGCAGCTTCGTCCGGGCGTCGTCGCGTGCCCGCGCGCGGCGCTGGGCCTCCTCGGTCGTGCGGTCGAGCTCCTTGCCGAGCCGCTCGCTCTCGGTGAGGTCGCGGATGAAGACGTGCCACAGACCGTCGTCGCCGTCGATGCCGGGTCGGACCGTCAGCGCCGCCGGGAACTCGCGGCCGGATCGATGCCGGGCCAGCAGCGTCAGCTCGCGCGCGTCGGGAGTCGGCGTGACCGGTCCCGCGCCGGGCGCGATGCTCTCCAGCGAGCGGCCGCTCACCTTGTCGGCCTCGATGCCGAACATCGCCTGCGCTCGCGCGCTCCAGCCGGTGATGAGTCCCTCGGAGTCGACCGTCACGTAGGCGTCCGGCGAAGAGTCCGTGATGGCCCGCAGCCGGCGGCTGCTCCGTGCCGCGGCCACGCGCTCGACGCGCCAGTCCGCCACCGCCGCGGCAAACGACAGCGAGCTCACGAGCAGCGCGGCGAGGAAGGCCTGAAGCACATGGACGTCCGAGTCGACCGTGGAGGTCCCGAGCAGGTTCGAGTCCGCGGCGAGGTTCATCGCGGCGAGCGCGACCCCGGTGCCGCCGACCGCGGCCGCTCGCGGCCCCCATCGCCATCCCGCCCACAGGAGCACGGGCAGTACGAGTGCGCCACCGGCCATGGCGGCCGCGCCCGTGGGCTGCGCCCAGATGGCGAGGGCGCCGACCGCGATCACGCCGGCACAGAAGCGCAGCTCAGCGCCGCTCGGCCGCTCGTCGCGGCTCTGCACGAGCGCCACGACCAGCGGCGCCACCGCGAGCACGCCGAGCGCGTCGGCGCTCCACCAGCGCAGCCAGCTCTCGGCGAACGAGACGCCGAACGTCTGCGCGGCCACGGCGCCGGCCGACAGCGCCACCAGCGCGGTGGCGACGGCCGATCCGATCACGAGCGCGCTCACGTCGCGCAGCCCGCCGAGCCTGAAGCGGCCGCGCACGATCCGCTCGACGAGGACCGCGCCGAGCAGGCCCTCGGCGCTGCTCGGGACCGCGAACGCCACGCTCAGCTCGAGCGAGCTGCCCGCGTGCGCGTAGGCACCCAGGCTGCCGAGCCCGGCGCCGAGCGCCAGCGCCGGCCACAGCTGCCGCGGCGCCACGAGCATCAGGCCGAGGTACACGCCACTCGCCGGCCACAGCACGGCGATGCCCACGTCGCCCGCGAGCGAGCTCGTGAGCTCGGCGGTCACGAAGTAGAGGGTTGCGAAGGCCGCGGCTGCGGCGACGAACCTGAACTTGGGGGAGGCGGACCCCGGGAACGTCATTTGAGATCCCATCGGGAGCCGGGGCCAACTCCTTTAGAGCTAGGCGCTCGGAACCGACGCTTCAGGCGGCGGAGAAGCCCCTCAAACCGAGCGCCCGGACGGCACGATCTCGTCGAGCGCGCGCAGGTCGTCCTCGCTCGGCACCCAGCGCGCGGCGCGTGCGTTGCCCGCGATCTGGTCGGGTCGCCTGGCGCCGGCGATCACCGATCCGACGGCCGGCTGGGCGGCGAGTCCGCCGACCGCCACCTCGAGCAGCGACACGCCCCGCTCCTCCGCGTAGCGATCGAGCGCCTCCAGGACGTCGAACGTGCGAGCGTCCGCCACCTCCTCCCGGGAGCTGAGCCGAGTGCCCTCCGGGCCGGCCTCCCCGCGCCGGTACTTGCCGGTGAGAAGGCCGCGGGCGAGCGGGAAGTACGGCAGGATCCCGAGCCCGTGGCGCTCGCACGCGGGCACCACGTCGGCCTCGAGGTCGCGCTTCAGCAGGCTGTACTCGTTCTGGAGGGTGACGAATGCGGCCCAGCCGTTCTCCTGCGCGACGCGGGCGGCCTCGTCGACAAGGTCAGCCGTGAAGTTCGAGCAGCCGATGAAGCGCACCCGACCCTCGTCGACCAGCTCGTTCATGGCGCCGAGCGTGTCCTCGAGCGGGGTCACGCCGTCCGGGCGGTGGTACTGGTAGAGGTCGATGTGGTCGGTCTGGAGCCGCCACAGCGAGCCCTCGACAGCCCAGCGGATGTACTCGCGCGAGCCGCGCGGCACCTCGGGCACGTTTGGGATGCCGGACAGCTGCATGCCGAACTTGGTCGCGACCACGAAGCGATCGCGGCGGGCGCCCGCGAGGGCGTCGCCGAGGAACTCCTCGCTCGAACCGGCCTCGCCGTAGGTGTCCGCCGTGTCGACGAGGTTCACGCCGACCGCCTCGCACTCGTCGATCAGCCGGCGCGCGCCGTCGCGGTCGACGGTCCTGCCGATCTGATTGGAGCCGAGGCCCAGCACGGACACCTCGAGATCCGAGCGCCCGAGCCTACGGGTGGCTGGTTGAGGGCTTACGGTGCCGACCCGAGGGAGCATAGGCCTCCCCACTCGGCGACAGGTCTAGCGCTTGAGGCGGATGCGGAGGACGCTGCCAGGCGCCGCGGCGTCGGCGCTCGAGGCCGCGCCCTTCAGGGTGAGCGTGGCCGTGCGACGCTGCTTGAGGCCGGCGAGGATCTGGCGGGCCAGCCGGCGCGGGATCGCGAGCACGACCTTGGTCGTCTTCGTTCCCGCGAGGGTGTAGGTCTTGGCGCGCAGCTTCAGCTTCTTCGCCCTCGCCTGCCGCTTCGACAGGCCGGCTGCGCGGGCGCGAGAGAGCACGATGCGCCCTGACAGCTTCATCGAGCAGTTGGCGCTGCAGACCGCCGACAGCGTCAGCCGCGGCCTCTTGGCGCGCAGGCGCTGCGTCTTCCGGCCGCTGAGCTTGAGCTGGAGCGAGGAGCCCGAGGGAGTGACGATGCCGCCGCCCGGGTTGGAGCCGCCACCGCCGCCGGCGGGCGCGTCGATCGTCCAGCTGCGCGTGGCCGGCGTGCCGTCGGCGTTGCCCACCGCATCGAGCGCGCGGACCGCGAAGTCATGTGCGCCCACGGCGAGGCCGGTGTAGCCCTGCGGGGACGTGCACGGCGTCCAGGCCGCGCCGTCGAGCCTGCACTCGAAGTCGGCGCCCGCCTCGGGCGAGCTGAAGCCGAAGTCGGCGACCGTCGCGGTGGTGTTGCCGGACGGGCCAGAGTCGATCGCGGTGTCGGGTGCCGTCGCGTCGATGGTGAAGCTCCGCGGCACGCTCGTGCCCATGTTGCCCGCCGCGTCGGCCTGCCGGGCGCGCGCAGTGTAGGTGCCGTCGGCGAGCGCGGCCGGCTCGATCGACCACGAGTCGCCGCTGCGGCGTGGCGGGCAGCGTCTGAACCGGGGAGCCGGAGACGCCCGAGCCCGCGTACAGCTCGACGGTCACTGTCGCCGCGTCACCGACGGCCGTGCCGGCGCCGCCGCTGAGCGTCGGGGTGGTGTCGTTCGTCATGTGTCCCACGGGCGGCGCGGTCAGGGTGACTCCCGGCTGCGTCGTGTCCACGGTGAACCGGCGCGGTGCGCTGTACGCGGTCTCGGAGTTGCTGTCGTCCTGGGTCGCGTACGCGACGTACGTGCCGTCGGCGAGCGCGGGCGACGCCGACACCGACCACGAGCCGTCCACCGCGGAGCGGGTCGCGCTGCGTGTCTGCACGAGCTCGTCCGCCGCACCGGCCACCGGCCGGTACACCTCGACGTTCACGGTGGCGGAGTCGCCCGCCGCCGTGCTCGCGTGGCCGCTGAAGATCGGGGTCGAGTCGCCCGTGAGCGCGTCGTCGGCCGGTACCTCGAGCGTGACGTTCGCCCCGGAGGTGTCCACGGCCCACGTGCGGGACGCGGGCGTCGGGTCCACGTTCCCCACGTCGTCGATGGCGCGGACGTCGAAGGTGTGCACGTCGTTGGAGAGCCCGGTGTACGACTGCGGCGAGGGGCACGGCGTCCAGGACCCTCCGTCCAGCCGGCACTCGAACGTCGAACCGCTCTCGCTCGCCGAGAACGTGAAGCTGGCCGAGGTCGCGGCGGTCGAGCCCTGCGGGCTGCTCGAGATCGAGGTATGCGGCGGCGTGGTGTCGACCGTGAACGAGGTGGCCGTGCTCACGCCGGTACCGGCCGTCCCGTCCTGTTCGGCGTACGCCCAGTAGTGACCATCCTCGAGGTCGGGCGACGCCGCCACCGTCCACGTGCCGTCGAGCGACGAGCGAACGGTCGTGCGCGTCTGCACGAGCGTGTCCGGCGCGCCGGCGACGGGGCGGTAGATCTTCAGCGTGACCGTGCTCTGGTCACCCGGGGCGATGCCTGCCACGCCGCTGAAGCTCGGCGTCGCGTCGCTCGTCCGGGCGCCATCCACCGGCGAGCTCGAGCGTGAGCCCCGGGAGCGCCGGGTTGACGATCCAGGTCACGGACGCCGGGGTGGCGTCGGTGTTGCCGGCCAGGTCGGTCGCGCGCACCTGGAAGGTGTGGGAGCCGGCGCTGAGACCGGGCTCGGCGTGCGGCGACGTGCAGGCCGCCCAGGCACCGCCGTCCAGCCGGCACTGGAAGCTCGCACC
This sequence comes from uncultured Thermoleophilaceae bacterium, assembly GCA_963808875.1. GTDB lineage: Bacteria > Actinomycetota > Thermoleophilia > Solirubrobacterales > Thermoleophilaceae > JACVRW01. Next base: position 137,163 of record CAWEHM010000007.1, on the reverse strand, counting down.
CGTCTCGCCGGAGTCGAAGCGGAAGTCCGCCGAGGTGCTTCCGGTGACGGCGGGAGGGGTCTGGGTGAACAGGGTGTCGGGCGCAGTGCGGTCCATCCGGAAGCTGTGCGCCGCGCTCATGCCGACGTTGCTGGCGCCGTCGGCCTGCTCCGCGCGGACGATGTAGTCGCCCTCGGGCAGCGACGGGTTCGCCGACGTGGACCACGAGCCGTCGGAGGCGCGGGTGGTGGTGTGCGACTCCACGAGCTGGTCGGGAGCACCCGCCACAGGCCGGTACACCTTCACCGTGACCGTCGCGCTGTCGCCCGCGGCCGTGCCGGCGCTTCCGTCGAACAGCGGCGCCGTTGCGTTGGTGGTCGCGCCGTCGGCCGGGTTCACGAGCGTGATCGCCGGCAGGGTCGTGTCCACCGTCCACGTGGCGGTCGCCGGGGTCGGGTCCTCGTTCCCCGCGGCATCGACGGCGCGCACCATGAAGGTGTGCGGCCCGGCCGCGAGGCTCGAGTAGGCCTTCGGCGAGCCGCAGGCAGCCCAGTCGCCGTCGTCGATCAGGCACTCGAAGCTGGACCCCGCCTCGCTGGAGGTGAAGCGGAAGCTCGCCGCGTCGGAAGCGGTAGCCCCGTTCGGGCCGGCGGTGATGCTTGTGTCCGGCGCGGTGGAGTCGACGTAGAAGGTGTGCGCGCGGCTCACGCCGAGGTTCCCGGCGTCGTCGAGCTGCTCCACACGGACCGTGTATGTGCCGTCCGCCAGCGCGGGCGATGCGTCAAGGGTCCAGTTGCCGGCCGAGTCGACGGTGGCGGTGGCGGTCTGCGCCGGCGCCCCGGTCGCACTCGCGCCGGCCCACAGCTTCACGGTCACCTCGGGAGCGTCGCCGGTGGCGAGACCGCCGGTGCCCCAGAGCTGCGGGGTCGGGTCGCTTGTCACGGTGTCGCTGCGCGGCTCGAGCACGGCCACGTCCGGTGCGGTCGTATCGACCCTGAACGTGTGCTCTGCGGTAAACGCCACGCCGGCGAGCGCATCGGCCTGCTCGGCGTGCACCCTGTAGGTCCCGTCCGGCAGCGGCACCGTCGGCGCGACGGACCAGGTGCCACCGGTGCGGGCGGTCGTGAGCGTCTGGACGAGCTCGTCCGGAGCCCCGGCCACCGGGCCGGAGGATCTTCACCGTCACGTCGGCAGCGTCGCCCGGCGCGTTGCCGGCCGCGCCGCCGAGGTCGGGCGTGGTGTCACTGGTCGCGGCCCCGTTCGCGGGGGTCGTGAGCGTCACCGCGGGAAGCGTCGTGTCCACGGTCCAGGTCGCGCTCGCGGGCGTCGGGTCGACGTTGCCCGCGGGGTCCACCGCGCGCACCTGGAAGGTATGCGTGCTCTCGGAAAGCCCGGTGTAGTGCTTCGGCGAGGTGCACGCGCTCCAGCCACCGCCGTCGAGCTGGCACTGGAACGTCGCGTCCGGCTGGCTCGCCACGAAGGCGAGGTCCGGATCGGTGAACGGGGTGCCGCCGGCGGGCCGCGTGGTGATGGTGGTGTCGGGCGGCGTCGCGTCGACGGCGAAGGCGGTCAGCGTCACGAAGTGCGTGCCGTCCTTCTGCAGGCGGACCTTCCAGGTGCCCTCGGTCGCGGCACTGAAGTCCTGGCATGGCCGCGTCTCGAAGTTCGACTCCAGGTTCCACGGATCGCTCGGCGCGGCCGCGTTCGGGCGGTACTTGAGGTAGCTCCCGACGGCCAGCAGGCCGGCGGCGCTCGCGTCGGGGCGATCGGCGTTCGCGGTGTTCGCGCAGGCCGTGGCGCCGGACGGCTTCAGCCATGTCGTCTGCCAGTCGGACACGGCCGTGTTGGCGGCGCTCAGCCTGACGGCGCCGATCCCGCTCGCCTTGACGTACGCGCTCGAGCCGGCCGCGAACACCGCGCGAGGCGTGGTGAGCGTCGCGTCGGCGAACGAGGAGGCCCGCGCGATGTCGAAGTACTTGCTGCTCGTCTTCGTCGGACTCCCGCTGCAGGCGAAGTTGCTCCACTCCTCGAGCCGGAACCGCCACGCGGTCGCGCCGGTGGTGGGGTCGGTCGGCTGGATCGTGTACTTGAAGTTCGCGCTCCGCTTGGACAGGCTCTGGGCGCAGGCTGTTGAAGCCTTCACCGTTCCGGTCGGGTCGACGACGCTGAAGCGGTAGTAGGCGGCGTCGACGGTTGCCTGCGCGAACACCACGCCGCCGTCCGTGTACAGATAGTCCTCCGCACCGGTGCGCGCTGGTCTGGCGAAGACGCGCAACGCCGAACTGGGCCGCGTCAGCGGCCTGCGGCAGCGCGGTGAAGGCGACGAGGACGGCCATCGCCGCGAGGAGTGAACGTGATCTTGCAGTCATACGCGGTCCGGGTCTATCGACTGCGCGCGGGTCCCCCTTTAGGGCTACCGCCGAGTTGGTTAGGCGATCCGCACCGGCCGGGATACTCCGCCGATGGCCCACGCCCGGCTCGTCGCACTCGGCGCTCTGATCGGGATCCCAGCGGCGGCCGCGGCCGCGCTGTTCCTCGCGCTCGTCCACGCGCTCCAACACTGGCTGTGGACCGACCTGCCGGACGCGCTCGGCGAGTCCGGGCCTCCGTGGTACCTCGTGCTCGGCCTGCCGGTCGCGGGCGGTGCCATCGTTTGGGCCGCGCGGACCTTCCTGCCCGGCGACGGCGGACACACGCCGATCCACGGCATCGATCCCGACCCGGCGCCGCTCTCCCACGCGCCGGGCATCGTCATCGCCGCGCTCGGCACGCTCGGGTTCGGGCTCGTGCTCGGTCCGGAGGCGCCCGTCGTCGCGATCGGGTCCATTGTCGGGGTGGCGGTCACCTTGTTCGCCCGGCTCGCGGCGAAGGAGGCGAAGGTCCTCGCGACGGCCGGCGCCTTTGCCGCGATCTCGGCCCTCTTCGGCGGGCCGATCGTCGCCGGCGTGATGCTGACCGAGGCGGCAGCGCCGACGCTGGGGGCGGCGCTCGTGCCCGCGCTCCTGCCTGGCTTCGTCGCCGCGGCGACCGGCTACGTGATCTTCGTCGGGTTCGGCGACTGGGAGGGGCTGAACACGCCGGGCCTCGTCGTGCCGAATCTCCCCCCTTACGACGGCACGCACATCCTCGACCTCTTTGTCGCCGTCGTCGTCGGGGTGGTCACCGCCCTTGCGATCGCCTCCCTGACGCGGTTCGCCACAGGGGCGATCGCCAGCCGGCTGAAGCCGTGGAGTATGGCCGCGGCGCTCGTGGCCGGTGGGCTCGCGGTGGGACTCGTCGCGCTCCTGGCCGACGCCCTCGGCGCCGATTCGCAGGACGTTCTCTTCTCGGGCCAGCATTCGATCTCGCCGCTCGTCGCCGAGACCTCAACGGGCGCGGTCCTGCTCCTGCTCGTCGCGAAGGCGGTCGCCTACGCCGTGAGCCTCGTCGCCGGCTTCCGCGGCGGCCCGATCTTCCCGGCGGTCTTCCTCGGCATCGGCGTCGCGACGCTGCCGGTCGTGTGGTTCGACGTCTCCCCCACGTTCGCAGTTGCGGTCGGGGCGGCCGCCGGCATGGCGGCCTACGGCCGCTTCGTCCTGACCGCGATGCTGTTCGCCGCGCTCCTCGTCGGCTCGAACGGCTTCGACACGATCCCGGGTGCGGTGCTCGCCGCGGCCGCGGCGTGGCTCACCGTCACGGCGATGGACCGGCGGCTGGAGGAGCGCTCGGCGACCCCGCCTCCTCAGCCGTCGTGATCGCGCGCGCCGCCAGGATCAGCGTGAGGTGGCTGAACGCCTGCGGGAAGTTCCCCACCTGCCGGCCGTGGCGCACGTCCCACTCCTCGGCCAGCAGGCCGAGGTCGTTCGCAAGGCCCAGCAGCCGCTCGAAGAGGGTGCGCGCCTCGCCGACCCGGCCGTTCAGCGCCAGCGCGCTGACGAGCCAGAAGGAGCAGGCGAGGAACTGGCCCTCGTCGCCCGCCAGCCCGTCGTCCGTCTCCGCGGTCGAGTACCGGGAGACGAATCCGTCGTGACCGAGCTCTCGCCATACCGCGTCGATCGTGCCGGTCACGCGGTCGTCGCTCCCCGGCAGGAAGCCGACCAGAGGGATGTTGAGCACGCTCGCGTCGAGCTCCTTCGACCCGTAGTACTGCGTGAAGGTCCGCCGCTCCGAGTCGTAGCCCTGATCGCACACCTCCGCGTGAATCTCGTCGCGGATCGCCGTCCACCGCTCGAGCGGAGCGTCGAGCTCGAACCGCTCGGCCAGCCGAACCGCCCGGTCGAAGACGACCCACGCCATCACCTTCGAGTAGGTGTAGTGCCGCTGCGGACCGCGCGCCTCCCAGATGCCGTCGTCGGGCAGCCGCCAGATCGTCTCGACGTGCTCGACGATCGCTCGCCAGCGCGGCCATATGCCAGCCTCGAGTTGCCCGAGCACGTCGGCGCCAATCGCCAGCACGCCGGCCACCTCGCCATAGACGTCGAGCTGGAACTGCTCGGACGCGGCGTTCCCGACGCGCACGGGCCGCGACCCCTCGTAGCCGGGCAGATGGTCGAGCTCGTACTCCGTCAGCCGGCGCTCGCCCCCGACGCCGTACATGATCTGGATGTGCTCCGGGTTCCCGGTGCCCACCCTGAGGAGAAAGTCGCGGAAGGCGACGGCCTCGTCGGTGTAGCCGGCAGCCAGCAGCGCCTCGAGCGCGAGGACGGAGTCGCGCAGCCAGCAGTACCGGTAGTCCCAGTTGCGCACGCCGCCGAGGTCCTCCGGGAGCGACGTGGTGGGCGCCGCGATCACGGCGCCCGTCGTCTCGGACGTCATCGCCTTCAGCGCGATCAGCGAGATGAGCACCTCGTCCTCATAGGCGCCGCGGTAGAGCGAGCGCCCGCTCCACTCGCGCCACCACTCCTCGGTGCGCGCCAGCGCCGAGTCGGCGTCCTCAACGGGCGGCGACTCCTCGAAGGAGAGGTTCCAGGTCAGCGTGAACCGCTGGTGCGCCCCCTCCACGGAATTAAACGCGCACGTGACCGACCCGTCCGCGATCTCGAGCGGCAGCGGGGTCGTGAGCCGGAACGAGTCCGGGCCGGAGATGACGGCCGCTCCGTCAGCCGTCGGCTCAACCCACGGGGTGATCGAGCCGTAGTCCGGGCGCACCGAGAGCTCCATGCGCATCGGGACCCGGCCCCGAAGACCCTCGACGATCCGCATGACGCGCGGGGCGCCCGTTCGCCTCGGGGCATGAAGTCGATCACCCTGACCGCGCCGTCCGGCCCTCGAAGTCGGTCTCGAGCACGAGCGTCCCGGGCCGGTAGCGGCGCGACGTCGCGGTCGTCCCGGCGGCGGGAGCGAGCAGCCAGCGTCCGTGACCCTCGTTCCCGAGGACGGCCGCGAAGCACGCCGGCGAGTCGAAGCGAGGCAGGCACAGCCAGTCGACCGTCCCGTCGCGGCTCACAAGGGCCGCGGACTCGAGGTCGCCGATCAGCCCGTAGTCCTCGATGAGGCGGCTGCGCGGGGCGTCCATCAGCGTGCCGCCCTGAACGGACGCTGCTCGTCCCCGCCAGGCTGGACGATCAGCACCGTCGCCTCGGGGATGCTCTCCCATACGCCGGGCAGGTCGGCGAGCGGCTCGGATACCACGACGCGGTCCTCGTCGCGGAGCCGCTGAAGCCGCTCGTTCTCCGGGTGGAGGCGACGCACCGAGGCCGCGTCCGTGGAGCTGAACAGCGTCCGCGATTTGCCCTCGCTCGAGTAACGGACGGCCCAGAGGCGCTCGCCGTCGCTCAGGCCCATGCTCGCCTGGACGGGGTTCTCGACGCCGCGGCGCTCGGCGGTGGCCTCCACGTAGCCGATCGCGCGGCCCAGCGCGGCGACCGGGTCAGCGGAGAGACCGAAGCTCAGCGCCAGGTTGAAGATCACCTCCGAGTCCGTCGACCCCTGGATCGCGGGGAACAGCGACGGGTCGATCCCGAGCATCAGGTCGCGGCGCAGCACCTCGAAGTGCGCGATCGCGCCGTTGTGCACGAACAGCCATTTGCCGTGCCTGAACGGATGGCAGTTCGTCTGCTGGATGGCCGTGCCGGTGGTCGCGCGCACGTGCGCGATGAACAGCGGCGACTCCACGTGCGCGGCCAGCTCGCGCAGGTTCTCGTCCCCCCAGGCGGGCGCGATGCTCCGGTAGACGGCCGGGCCCTCGCCGGCGCCGTACCACCCCAGCCCGAAACCGTCGCCGTTCGTCGTCTCGACGCCCATTCGCGCGTGCCGGCTCTGGTCGACCAGCCCATGCGGCGGGGCGAACAGCAGCTCCTCGACGATCAGAGGCTGCCCGTACCAAGCCATCCAGCGACACATCTCAGGTCCCTCCCCTACGCCCAGCCCGCCACGTCGGCACCGCCCTCCTCGGTGATCCGCTCGCCGAAGCGGATCACCGCGGGGTGCGATGCGATCTTGCCCGCCACGAGCGCCTCGCCCTGGCGGAAGGTCATCGCGCGCTCGATCAGGCCGGGCGGCACGAAGGAGAACACGGTCCCGACGTGTGCGAGGTCCGCGGCGGAGTTCATCCGCATCAGGACGAGGTTGTCGCACTGCGACAGCACGTTCTCGTGGACCTTCTGCGGCCGCTGCGACACCAACGACCAGGTACAGCCCGAACTTGCGCCCCTCCCCCGCGATCCGGATGGCGTCCTCGGTGGCCAGCGTGGCGACCGGTCCCTCCGGCTCCGCGGGGCACACGTTGTGCGCCTCGTCGATCACGATCGCGACCGGCTCGCGCGCCGCGCGCCGCCGCCACAGCCGCTCGAGCACGTGCCCCGCCACGATCGACTGCTCCTCGCGCGTCTCGAGCGAGCCGAGGTCCACGACGAGGCAGCGCGGCCCGTCCGGGTCCTCGAGCTCCTCGGCGAGCGACGCGCCGTCCGGGCCCGGCCAGATTCCCCAGCGGTTCACGCCCAGGTTGTGCGCGCGCAGCCGGATCGAGTCGGACGCACCCAGCTCGACGTCGGCCACGCTTCGCATGCCCTGGTCCTCGACCAGCGCGGTCAGCTCCGCGTACTCCTCGCGGTCCGCGAGCGGGTCGAGCCTCAGGACCGCCGCCTGCTGCTCCGGGTTCAGCTCGCGGAAGCGCACCCGGACCGCACCCTCGCCGGTGACACCGCTCCGTACCGCGACCGAGCCCGCCACCGGGCCGAACCGCTCCACCGCGCTCGGATCCGCCCCGGCGCGCGGCTCGCCCGAGCCTGACGTAGTCGGAGTTCGGGTCGAGCACCACCACCCGCAGGCTCGTCTCCATGAGGAGCCGCTCGAGCAGCACGCCGAGCGAGTACGTCTTGCCGGAGCCGGACTGACCGCACAGGAAGGTGTGCCTGCCGAAGCCCGCGGCGTCGAGCTCGAACGGCACGCCCGGCGCGAGCGCGAGCTCCCCGACCGGCAGCGAGGCGCGCTCCGGGCGCGTCCGGTCGAGCCAGGCGGCCACCTCGTCCGGCCGCGCCGGACGCACGGCCGCATCGTGGAATGGTCGCCCGTCCCCCTCGAGCACCGCGCCGTCCCCGCGGCCGAAGCGGATCCGGACCTGCGGCAGCCCCGGCCCGGTGCCATCGTCGCTGCCGAACTCGAGCGAGAGCAGCTGACCCAGCCGGTCGCCGCCGTCGCCCTCGACCACGACGTACGCGCCGGCCTCGAGCTCCAGGTCGTGCAGCGAGGTCTGGAACGTGAAGCGCCGGCCGTCCACCGACGTGGCGAGCGGCAGGATGGACCGCTCCAGCTGCTCTCGGACGTCGCGATACTCGGCGAGCGCCGCGCTCACGTCCGGCGCGCTCACGCGACCACCCGCCCGGGCAGCTGCCGGGTGAACCAGAGCCCCAGGAGCGCGAACACGGCCACCGCGCCGATCGCCCGCTTCAGCCCGTGAAGCTGGGCGTCGCCGTAGTCCCCGGCGAGCGCCGTCGCCTGACTCGCGGACAGTCCCGCGTCGGTCGCAGCCTTCTCGACGTCGTCCACCGGCACCACCGGTATCCCCTTCTCGGCCACCTGCGCGATCTGGTCCCGTGCCGCCTGCGGCACGGCCGGGTTCTCCTCGACGCGGGAGACGAAGCTGCTCGAGAGCGCGGCGATCAACACTGCCCCGATAAGCGCGGTCCCGAGCGAGGCGCCGAGGTTCTGAGCCGTGCCCTGGAGCCCGCCCGCCTCGTTGGTCTTGGCCGGATCGACCGACGACATGATCACGTTGCCGAGCTGCGACAGGAGCAGTCCCGCGCCCACGCCGAAGACCGCGAGCGCCACGGCGAACCCCGTCTCGTTCAGCTCGACGTCGATGGTGCCGAGGAGGAGGACCGAAGCGAGCACCAGAGCAACGAGCCCGGCCTGCGCGACTCGCTTCGGAGCGATGCCGGCTGCGAGCCTCGGTCCGAGCATGGCGGCAACGAACATCGTGACCGACATCGGGAAGAGCCGCTTGCCGGTCTCGAAGGCGTCGAGGCCGAGCACGACCTGGAGGTACACCGGCAGGACGAAGAACGTGCCGAGCAGGATCAGCTGCTGCATCATCAGCGTCAGGAGCCCCGCGCGCAGCGGCGGGATCCTGAGCAGCGAGCGGTCGAGCAGCACGTCCCGGCCGGCCCGCTCGCGGCGCTCCTCCCACATCGTGAAGGCGGCCAGGAAGCCGCCGCCGAGCAGGATCAGGAACGGCACGACCGAGAAGCCGAACGGCGTGATCTCGTTGCCACCGATGGTCAGCGCGCCGCGCGGCTCGATCAGGCCCCACTCGCTGCTCTTCAGGATCCCGAACACCACGAGGCCGAGACCGGTGGCCGACAGCAGCACGCCGACCACGTCCAGCTTCGGCGGATGGGGGATCGCCGGCGCTCGCACCAGCCGCCCGCGCAGCAGCAGGATGCCGATGACGATCACCACCTCGCCCGCGAACACGTAGCGCCAGCTCAGCTCGGTGGTCACCCAGCCGCCGATCAGCGGCCCCGCCGCCACCGCCGCCCCGGCCACGCCCCCGACGATGCCGAACGCGAGCGCGCGGTCCTTCCCCTCGTACGTGCCCGCGATCAGGGACACGATCGCCGGCACCACCAGCGCCGCGCCGATCCCCTCGATCAGGGACCACCCGAACAGGAGCACGCCGAGGTTCGGGCTGATCGCGGTGATGGCGGAGCCCAGCCCGTAGATGCCGAGCCCGATCGCGAAGGTCTTGTCCTTGCCGAGGATGTCGCCCAGCTTCGCGCCGGCCAGCATGAGCGCGGCCATCACGAGCGTGTACGCCGTGATCGCGAGCTGGACGCCCTGGATGGTGGTGTCGAGGTCCGCGACGATCTGCGAGATCGACACGTTCATGACGCTGCTGTCGAGCACCATCACGAACTGGGCCGAGGCGAAGATCGCGATGGGCAGCCCGAGGCCGCGCCGGGGCTCCGTCGCCGCGCCCGGTGTCGCCGTGCCGGTCACGGCAGGGAAGCGCTCCCGGCCCCGGAATACCTACGGACATGCCGCCAGCCGACCGCAGAACGGGTCGCTACGGCTTCCTGTTGCTGGCGACCGTCGCCTCCGTGGGCGTGCAGGGCGTCATCGAGCCGAGCGGCGTCCAGAACGTCGTCGTGACCGCGCTTGCCGGAGGGACGCTGGTGCTCGCCTTCCACGCCGGCGGGCTGGCGCCACGATTCACGCGAGCCGTGATCGCCTTCGCCATCGCCGCGCTCATCGTCGCGATAGTCCGCGCGACCGCCGGCGGGATCGGCGAGGGCGCGGCGCGCTCGGTCAACGCGGCGCTCGTGGCGCTCGGGCCGCCCGCCGTGGCGATCGGCCTCCTGCGTGAGCTCCGCGCGACTCAGGAGGTGCGGCTCGCGGCCGTGTCCGGCGTGCTCTGCCTGTACGTGCTCGTTGGGATGGCGTTCGGCTTCCTCTACGGGGCGATCGACAACCTCGGCGGCGATCCGTTCTTCGCGGGCGGCGAGTCGGCGAGCGTCGCGCACTGCCTCTACTTCAGCCTCACGACGCTCGCCACGGTCGGGTACGGCGACTTCGTGGCCCGCACCAACCTGGGTCACACGCTCTCGGTCTCTGAGGCCATGATCGGTCAGATCTACCTCGTCACGGTGGTGTCGCTGATCGTCAGCAATCTGCGCCGCCCTGCTCGTCGCGACCATCCTCAGCCGTGATCGCGGCCGCGAAGAACTGAAGGGCCTTCTTAGTCTTCGTCTCCTGGTCGCCCGAGGTGTCCACGCCCTGCGCCGCGAGGTACGCCCGGAGCTCCGCCGCCACCTGGAAGGCCTCGCCGGGCTCGCACTTGGTCGACAGCTCGAGAACGCGCGAGCCGTCCGGGTAGAGCCACAGCTCCGCGACCAGGCGCCGCCCGAGCTCCTCGGGCTCGAACCGCAGCTTCAGCACCAGGATCGGTCCGAGCACGCGCAGGTCGTCCAGCGCCAGGCCAGCCGGTGCGCGCTCCGCGGCGAGTGCGCGTTGCCGCTTCGACAGAAGCGACGTGAGCGGCCGCTCGCCGGCAGCGACCAGCAGCACATCCGCGCTGTCGACCGCGCGCTTCATCGTGCCCGAGCACACGAAGCCGCCGGGTACGGCGTCGACCTCCACCGTGAACCGCTGCGACGCGCGCAGGGCCGTCGGCAGCTCGGCGGGCTCGACGGGCCGCAGCTTGACGATCGCGTCGCCGCCCTTGCGCTGCATCCGCCTGGCGCGCACGACGACGCCATGGCGGTCGAGCGCGAGATCCGGGGTGTCGAAGAAGAACACCTGCCGGATCTGCGCATCGAGCGCGTCCATGCGCAGTGCCCGTATTACCGACAGCTGCTCGGACTCGGGAATCGTCAGCTTCAGCTCGACGCTGTCCGTCTCGGGCAGCATCCGGACCAGGTCGACGAGCGCCGCGCCGGCGATCACGCGGCACCCTCGCTCACCCGTGCGGGGTGACGACGCGTCACCCCGCGAGCGCGGATTCTCGCCAAGTGGCGCCCTCTGACTACGAGATCAGGGTGAAGGGGCGGCTCACCGACACCGTCACGAACGCCTTCGAAGACTTCACCGCCTCGGTCAAGCCGGCCGAGACCACGCTGCGCGGCGAGGTCCGCGACCAGGCCGAGCTGCACGGGCTGCTCGAGCAGATCCAGTCGCTCGGGCTCGAGCTGATCGAGGTCAAGCGGCTGGAATAGCGGCATCGGTGCCCGGACCCTCTCCGCACCACGGGTGAGGACGCATCACCCGGTACGGGTGACGCCTATGCGGACACGGACGTGGACTCGCCCGGCATCAGCACACGCACGTCCACCGAGGGCGCCACGGCCGCGACGTGAGCCGCGAATTCGAGCGGCGGGTCGCTGAACCAGGCGCCGCGGCGCGCGTAGGCGGGGTGGAACGTGCCCCAGTGGATCGGTATCGCCACGCGCGGGCGCAGCAGGACGGCGGCCCGCGCCGCCCGCTCGGCGGTCATGTGCCCGGGGCCGAGCCGCGGCCCCCAGCCCGCGACCGGAAGGAGCGCGACGTCGACGGGCGCCAGCTCCGCCATCTCGTCGAACACGTCGGTGTCGCCGGCGAAGTAGATGGACGGGCGCGGGCCGATCACGAATCCGAGCGGGTCCGCTGTGGGCCCGAGCCACGGCCGGCGGCGCGCGTCGTGGAGCGCGCTGACGGCGCGGATCTCCATCCCCGCCGCCTCGGTGGACTCCCCCACCTCCAGCTCGCGCACCTCCAGCCCGGCGCGCCTGAGAAATGGCCCCGCGCCGCGCGGCGCGATCACCGGCGGCCGGGAGTCCAGGAGACGCAGCGACGGAAGGTCGAGATGATCGCCGTGGAGGTGCGAGATGAGGACGGCGTCCACCTGACCCGGCGGCGCCGGCGTGTCGGGATGACGCCGGAGGTGGGCCATCCGCGGCCGCAGGACCGGGTCGGTCAATAGGCGCGCCGATCCGACCTCGATCAGCACGGTGGCGTGACCGACATAGGTGATCCGGCAGGTGGCGATGGCCGCGCGATCGTCTTGGCGGCCCGGAGGACGCCGCATCACCCCGACCGGGTGATTGCCGGTCACCCCTGTGGAACCAAGAATCGACACATGCGCGGCAGACGGGTCGCCGTCACGGCCCTACTCGTTTTGGCAACGCTCCTGACCACGGCGTTCGGCTTCGGGCTGTGGGCGAAGCGGCAGGCGCTGGACACCAACAACTGGGTCGATACGAGCAAGGCGCTGCTCGAGGACGAGGAGATCCGCCAGGCCGTGGGCCTGTTCATCATCGACCGGCTCTACCAAAGCGACGAGGTGGCCGCCCGGATCGAGCAGGTGCTCCCGCCGCGGCTCGACCAGCTCGCGAAACCCGCCGCCGCCGGGCTGAAGCAGGTCGCGGAGCGGAATGCGGGGCGGGTGCTCGGCACGGACGCCGCGCTCCAGGCCTGGGAGACGGCCAACCGGACAGCGCACAAGACGCTGCTCCGCGTGATCGAGAGCAACGCCGCCGAGGACGGAGTGTCGCTCGACCTGAAGAGCCTGTTCGAACAGATGGCTGCGTCCACCGGCCTGCCCCCCTCGGCGGTGGACAAGCTGCCGCCGCAGGTCTCGTCGCTCCAGGTCGCCGGCCCCGGCCAGGTCGAGAAGGCCCGCGACCTGCTCGACGCGTTCAAGACCTTCGTCTGGGTGCTGCTCGTACTGTCGGTCGCGGCGTTCGCCGGCGCGATCGCGCTCTCGCCGGACCGGAGGCGGACCGTCCTGACGGTGGGGGGCTGCCTCATCTTCGTGGGCATCGCCCTGCTTGCGATCCGCCGGCTGGCCGGCTCCTTCGTCGTCGACGCGCTCGCAGACGCGCCCAACGCGCACGCGATCGCGGACAACGTCTGGGGCATCGCGACGTCGCTGCTCGTGGACGTCGCGGAGGGCGGCATGCTGTTCGGGCTGTTCCTGGTCCTCGGCGCATGGCTGCAGGGTGAGGGACGGCGCGCGACGGCGCTCAGGCGCAGCTCCGCGTACTCGCTGCGGGCCCACCCGGGGGTCGCCCGGGCGGTCCTGGCCTTCGGGATCCTGCTGCTCGTGATCTGGGGCCCGGTGCCGTGGACCCAGCGCCTGTGGGGCATCGTGATCTTCACCGTCCTTGCCTTCCTGTGGTTCGAGTGGGTCCGGCGGCAGACCCTCGAGCAGTTCCCCGACGAGGCCCCGCCGCGACTGCCGAGACGAATTCGATGGGAGTCGTGATGGAAGAGATAGGCCCCGTTCAGCTTGTCGCGATCGGCTTCGACCGGGAAGCGAACTTCGAGGGCAAGGTGATCGAGGAGCTCGCGAAGCTCGAGAGCGAGCGCACGATCCGTGTGCTCGACCTGCTGTTCATCGCGCGAGACACCGATTCGGACGAAACGGTCGTGCTCGAGCACCCGGACGCCGCCGACATGGGCGGCGTCGTCGGGGCGCTGCTCGGGGTCCAGTTCGACGGTGAGGCCGCGTCCGAGCCCGCCGATGGCGGCGAGGCCGGAGACCACCACGCGTTCGGGTTCTCGCAGGACGACATCCAGCAGATGGCGACTGGCCTCGGCCCGGGTGAGTCGGCCGGGATCGTCCTGATCGAGCACGTGTGGGCACGCGACCTGCGGAAGGTCTTCCGAGGCGCCGGTGGGCGCATCATCGGCGAGGGGTTCCTGACACCCGAGACGATCAGGGCGGTCGAGCCGGAGCTGGCCGCGATCTCCGACGCGATCGCGGCGATGGAGCGGGAGGGCACTCCCACCTGAGCGGAGCACGGGCGGCCGCGCCCTGCGGCGCGGCCGCTGCCTTGATTCCTAGGAGGTCGGGGGCGGTACCTGCGCGCCGCCTGCCGGAGGGGTGCCTGCCGGAGCGGTGCCTCCGGGACTCGCCGCGACCTCCCTGACGTACGCCTCGAAGTCCGCCTTTGCCGCCGCCTGCTGCTGCATGTCGCGGTGGCCCATATCGGACCCCTCGGCGATCAGGTAGATCAGCACGCCGAGGAAGGGCAGGAAGATCACGAAGATGGACCAGGCCGCCTTGCCCCAGCCGGAGATGTCGTGCCTGCGGAAGATGTCCGCGAAGACCCTGAACAGAAGCAGGAGCCACGCGAACCACAGGAAGAAGATGAGCATCGACCAGAAAACATCCATGAACGGGTAGTCCGCTGCGATCAACATGCGGCGAGTCTGGCGTCACGCCGGGTGATCGGGAATCACCCTCGACGGGTGACGCCGCATCACTCGTGTGGCGGTCATCTTGCTCCCAACGAAAGGAGCAGTGCATGAAGACCTACTCGGGCTGGGTCATCTTCGCCGCGATAATGCTCATCATCGTCGGAGTCCTCAATGTGATCTGGGGAATCGCGGCGATCGCGGACTCGAAGTTCTTCGTCCAGGACCAGAAGTACATCCTCAGCAACCTCAACGCGTGGGGTTGGATCACGCTGATCATCGGCGTGCTCCAGCTGCTGGCCGGCTTCTCGCTCTGGTCGGGCAACATCTACGGCCGCGTGATGGCGATCCTGTTCGCCAGCCTCAGCGCGCTGGCGGCGCTGTTGTCGATTCCCGCCTACCCGTTCTGGTCGCTCGCGATCTTCGCGATCGACATCATCATCATCTACCAGGTGTCGCTGTACGGCGGGGCCGGCGTAGAGAGCGAGGAGCGGAACCCGGCACGCACGCAGGCGGCGCGACGGGACGCGGTGACCTAGGAGACTCATTTAGGGGAGGCACACACGAGCCGAAGAGTGGCGCGTACCTGATTGGCCCACGCGGCGCCGCGTGAGAGCTTAGGTTTTCATGAGCGGCGTCGGCGTTCTGACCGTGCACCACGACGAGGACGCGCGCCGCGCGGCGCGCGCAGTCGTCAACGCCACGCCCGGCTTCGAGGAGGTGGGCACCGCCGGCTCGGCCGAGGAGGCGCTCGACCTGGCGGTGACGGTGCGACCCGGGCTGGCGCTCGTGGCGGCCGAGATGCCGGGCATCGACGGGCTCGAGACGAGCAGACGGCTCGTCGGGGCAGTCCCGGAGACGGTCGTGTGCATTCTCCACACCGCCGGCGAGCCGGACGCCGACGCGCTCGCCGGCTCCGGCGCCGCGGCCGTTCTGCACTTGGACGCGCTCTCGCGAGTGTCGTTGCAAGAGCTCTGGGAGCAGCACCGAACGCGGTAGAGTCGGTTGCTCAAGACTGCGAAAGGATTCGCCCCCACGACTCGACCCGAACACTCCCCCGGTTCGGCAAGTGTGTTGAAGCGACCCCGGCTCCTCGAGCTCCTCGAACGGGGGATCGACGTTCCGCTGACACTGATCTCGGCCCCCGCGGGCTCGGGAAAGACCGTGCTGCTCCGCACGTGGCTGGCCGAGGCGAGCGACCCCGATGCGGTCGCTCACGTGGCGCTGACTCGCGAGCACTCGGGGCGGCGCGCCTTCTGGCTCGACGTGCTCGCGGCGATGTCGCGGGCGCGGCCCGAGCTCACCGGGCTGGCGGCGCCTGCCCGCGGCTCGCGCGCGCTGGGTGGCCTGCGCGCCGGGCTCGACCGCATAGATGCTCCGCTGATCGTCGTGCTCGACGACTTCCAGGAAGTGGGCACGGGCGATGTGCTCGCCGATGTGGAGTCGCTCCTCGAACGGCCGCATCCCTCGCTTCGGCTCGTGCTGGCCACGCGCAGCGACCCGCCGGTTCGGCTGCAGCGGCTGCGGATCGCGGGCGAGATGGTCGAGGTCCGCGCCGCGGACCTCGCGTTCACGGCGGACGAGACGAGCGAGCTCCTCGGGCCGCTCGAGCTGGCGCCGGCCGACGTGGAGACACTGTGGAGCCGCACCGAGGGCTGGGTCGCGGCGCTCCGCCTGGCCGAGCTGTCGCTGCAGGGGCACCCGGACCCCAGCGGGTTCATCGCCGGGTTCGCCGGCGACGACCGCGCCGTGTCCGACTACCTGACCTCCGAGGTCCTGAACGGCTATGACGACGACAAGCTGCGGTTCCTGCTCAGGACGTCGATCGTCGCGCGAGTCAACGCCGAGCTGGTCGAGGCGCTGACCGGCACCTCCGACGGCCGGAGCGCCCTGGGCGAGCTCGCGCGCGCGGACGGGTTCGTGGACCCGCTGGACTCGACGGGCGCATGGTTCCGCTACCACCCCCTGCTGGCCGAGGTGCTGCGAGCCGAGCTCCGGCACCGCTTCCCCGACGAGCTGCCCGCGCTGCACAGTGCCGCGGGCCGCTGGCACGCCGCGAACGGGCAGCCGCTCGAGGGCGCCCGCCACGCGGTGGCGGGCGCGGACTGGCAGCTCGCTGCCGACCTGATCGGGGAGCACTGGCTCGGCTGCGTCGTGAACGGCTATGGCAGCGCGCTCCGCGAGGTGGCGTGCAAGATCCCCGACGAGGTCCTGAACGGCGACGCCGAGCTCGCGCTCGCGATGGCCGGCCTGCTCCTGGAGGCGGGCGAGCTCGGCCGTGCCGACGAGCTGCTTGTCCGCGCCTACGAGCTGGCCGGGCACCTTCCGCCGGAGCGGCAGCGGCGGTTCCGCGTGACCTCGACCGCCACCGCGCTCTACCGCGCGCGACTCGACGGCGACCTCGAGGAGGCGCTCAGCGCAGCGCGCCTCGCGCTGAGCGAGGACTGGGACCGCTCCGTGGCCGTCGAGGTTCGCGCACTGGCGCTCGCCAACCTCGGCCTTGCGGAGTTCTGGACGGGCGATGCGGATCAAGCGCTCGAGCGGCTCCAGGGCGCGGCCGGGCTGGCGCTCGAGTTCGGCAACGACTACGTCCTGCTCGTCGCCGAGAGCTACCTGGCCGCCGTGCACGCGCGGCAGGGCAGACTGGCAGACGCGCACAGCAGGGCGCGCACCGCGATCCAGCTGGCAGAGCGGCGCGGGTGGGCGGGGGTCGCTCACATCGCCATCGCGTACGTGACGCTCGCGACGGTCCACCTGTGGTGGAACGAGCTCGACGAGGCAGAGCGCGCGGGCGACCTCGCGCTAGAGGCGGTCGGGCGGAGCGCCGAGCCGCTGCTGGCCCCGCTGGTGGCCCAGATCCGGGCGAAGATCTACGCCGTTCGCGGCGATCCGATGACGGCGCTCGACGTCCTGCGCGGCGGCGATCCTGGCTCGACACTGCCGGACTGGCTGCGGGTCTCGGCGAGCCTGCTGGAGGGCGAGATGTGGCTGGCGCTGGGCGAGCCGGTGCGAGCGCGCAGCGTGCTCGAAGCGGGCAGCACGTCGAACGTGTCCGACTCGGCGATCGCGCTGGCGAGGCTCGAGCTCGCCGTCGGCGAGCCGGAGGCTGCGCTGCGGGCCATCGCCGGCTTCCTGGCCGACGACCGCGACGCGCTCATGCCGGTCACGCGAACGGAGGCGTGGACCGTGGACGCGATCGCACGCGACGCGATCCACGACGAGCAGGGCGCGCTCCGCGCGATCGAGCGCGCGCTCGACCTCGCCGAGCCGCGCGGCTATTCGAACCCGATCCTGCGCTACGGGGCGCCCGTGCGGTCGCTCCTGCGCCGCCGGATCGCGAGCGGCACCGCCCACCGCGCCTTCGCCGGTGAGCTCCTGTCGGCGCTCGAAGAGAAGGCCGCGGTGCGCCGCCCCGGCGGCGAGCCTCTGCTCGAGCCGCTCAGCGGGCGCGAGCTCGCGGTCCTCCGCTTCCTCCCCACGCTCATGTCGAATTCCGAGATCGCGTCGGAGATGTTCGTCTCCGTGAACACGGTCAAGACACACCTGAAGCACATCTACAGAAAGCTGGATGTGTCCGAGCGGCGCGACGCCGTCCGCCGCGGGCGCGAGCTTCACCTGCTCAGCCCTGGCCTCGGCGACCCGCGAGACTAGTGCCCCCGTAGGCGTTCCAGCCGGATTCGCACCGGCACGCTGTAGCGGTTCGCGAAGCTCTCCGGCGTGTGGCCGATGCGCGCGATGTGCTCGTCGTACTTCGCCACGTAGGCGGCGTCCCGGTCGGCGCCCGGGCCGTCGCGGTCGAGCGTCGCGGTGCCGGACAGGACGACGATGTCGCCGCCGCCGCCGTCTCCCGCGAAGTTGAGCGTCACGTGCGGGTTCGACTCGAGGTTGCGCGCACGCGCGCCCGGCTGGCTGTAGACGACGACCGAGTCGTCGCCGTCCCACACGAACCACACGGGCATCGGCAGCGGCGCCCCGCGCTGCGACACGGTCGTCAGCCAGACGACGATCCCGTCGGTGAGGTGCCGCGCCGCCCGGGCGCCAAACTCGGTCGAGTCGTCGATGACCACGAGCTCAAACTATCGAGCACGGAGTGCCGCGGCCGCAAATTGAACCGGCGTACCCACGACCGTGGTTACCACCATTCGAGGAGCCCGCGTCTTGTCGTCCAGCTCCTGGCGGCACCGCTCCAGGCCGCTGGCCTGACGTGTCGATGCTGAGTGCAGTGAGGCAGGTTCTGGCCAGGTCCGCGGGGGGCCGGCGGCGCCTGCCAGGCGCGCGTGCTGCCTGCCACGGAGCAGGCCGCGCCACCCGCCGCCGTCTAGCCGAACGTGAACGCGTAGGCCTCGGTGCCCGGGGCCAGCGTCAGCGCCAGCCGGTGCTGGCCAGGACGCGAGAGCCGCACCAGCTCGTACAGCCTGTTGCCGCGCACCGTAACGGTCCCGCGCCGGCGTCCGTCGACGTCGACCCGGACGGGGTGCGGGCCGCCGCGCGCGCCGAGCACCAGGAAGACCCGGCTCGCGGAGAAGTTCAGGTGGATGCGCGCACCCGTGCCCGCCGCGGTGGCGTGCGAGGCGCTGATGCGCCAGGGCCCCTGGTAGGCCAGGTGCGCGGGCGGAAGCGCTGCGATCGCGTCGCCGGAGAGCCGGTAGTCGTGGGTGCCCGGCTCGATCGCGCCGTTCAGGAAGCGCTGGGCGCGCTCGGCGCCGAGATAGGACTCTGGGGTCTGCACGCCGTGCGGAGTCTCGACGCGGGCCGCCGCCATGCTCCCGAGCCGCCCGCGCCCGGCCTCCTCCAAGAGCGCGCGGATCGCGTGCTCGGTGCGGCCGTAGGAACCCTCGCCGAAGTGGACGTAGCGCACTCGCCCGCGCGCGTCGATCAGGTACTTCGCGGGCCAGTACTGGTTCCCGTACGCGCTCCAGTTGGCGAAGTCGTTGTCCTGTGCGACCGGGTAGCGCAGCCCGTTGCGCTCGATCGCCTGCCCGACGTTCCCCGCGTCCCGCTCGAACGGGAACTCGGGCGCGTGCATGCCGATGATGGTGAGACCGTCGCGCCGGTAGCGGGCGTCCCAGGCGCGGAGCGCGGGCAGCGTCCGGAGGCAGTTGATGCACGAGTAGGTCCAGAAGTCGATCAGCACGACCCGTCCGCGCAGCGACCGGAGCGTGAGCGGGCGGTCGCCCGGCGTGTTCCACCAGCGCTCCGTGCCCGCGATCTCGGGTGCCGGGCCGATCACGGCGAGGCGCTTGCCCGGGTCCGCGCGGGTGGCGGCCTCGGCGACGGTGCCGCCCGTGTCGCCGCGCAGGTCGGCGAGCCGCTCGCGCGTGGCGCTCGCCTCCTCGATGTCCTTCGACGGGTTCACGAGGATCGACGGCAGGTCGGCGGCGATCCGGTTCTCGAAGCGGATGTCGAGCTCGGTGACCATCACGACCGCCACGACCAGGAGGACGACGCCCATCGCCTGCTGGAACGTGCCGCTCCGGCGCGCCAGCGGAGCCGTCAGCCGACGGCCGCCCAGCATGAGCGCGTAGAGCACGACCGCGCTGCCGGCGCTGTACGCGAGCGCAACGGCGAGCCGGCCGGCCGTGAAGTCCTGCGATGCCGAGACCGTGATGACCCCGGCCAGAATCGGGCCGGCGCAGGGCGCGTACACGAAGCCGAGGCTGAGGCCGAGCAGGAAGCCTGAGCCGAAGCCCTCGCCATCCACGTGCGCGGGTGCACGCGGGACGACCCGGCCGATCCAAGCCTCGACCCGGGCCGCCGCGCCCGGGACGATCAGCACGACGCCCGCGATCGCCAGCACCACGATCGCGAGCGTGCGGAACAGCTTGTCCGGCAGGCCCAGCGCCGAGAGCAGGTAGACGAGCGCGACCGTCGCGAACGTGAAGGAGACGACGAGGCCGGTTACGACTCCGAGCGGGCGCCGCCGGCCGCCGGTGGCCCCCGCCGCGAGCGCCACGGGCAGCACCGGGAGCACGCACGGCGACAGCGCGGTGGCGGCTCCGGCCACGAACCCGAACAGGACGAGAAGCGCCACTCAGCCAAGGATGGCAGCAGCCCCGGGGTGCTATCGCGCCTATCGGGCGGCTGAGGCGAACAGTGGCTCTGCGATCCGGGCGACGAGCTGCGGGTCGAGGCTCGTGCCGGTGAGCTGCTCGACGGGAGCGCCGCCGCAGCGCGCCTCCGCCGACAATGCGCGAGATCCGCGCCGCGAACCTGCGCGCTAGCGGAGACCGCAAGATCGGGGCTGGACGACCGTTACAGCCCCTATGCGACTTCGTCCGATTCTCTTCGCAATCGTCGCCCTTCTGGCCGCCGCGGTGCCCGCGACGGCGTCCGCCGCGTCCGTTCCAGAGGGCGCCGACTGGAGCCAGGCAACCTTCCCGTCCTCCGGCGGGGTGACGCTCCACGCGGACGTCCTGCGGCCGAAGGGGCTGGCGCCCACCGACAGGACTCCGGTGATCCTCTCGATCGGCCCGTACTTCAACCATTCGGGCCAGACCGGGCCGGCGGGACCGGCCGAGGACACCTCCTACGACCCGGTCGGGCCGGCGGGGCCGTCCGATCGCTTCAACGACTTCGTCGAGGGCGCCAAGCTGATGGAGCGCGGCTACACCTTCGTGATGGTCGACCTGCGCGGCTTCGGCGGCTCGAGCGGCTGCCTGGACTGGGCCGGCCCGGGCGAGCAGTCCGACGTCGTGAACGCCGTGAAGTGGGCGGCGTCGCAGCCGTGGTCCACCGGCAGGGTCGGCATGTACGGCAAGTCGTATGACGGCGTGACCGGGCTGATCGGCGCGAACCATCACCCGGACGGGCTCGACGCGGTCGTGTCCCAGGAGCCGGTCTACGACCTTTACCGCTACCTCTACGGCGACGGGATGCGGCGGCTGAACTCCGTCCTGACGCCGGCGCTGTACGACCTGATCGACATGACGCCCGGTCCGGCGACCGACGACCCGAACTACAACCTGAACGGGCTGGACGACCACCAGCGGCCAGGCTGCCCGGTGGTCAACTGGTATGACCAGGCCGGGAACGACGACCACTACTCGGACTACTGGCGCCAGCGGAACCTGATCCCCGGCGCGAAGAGCTCGAGCGTGCCGCTGTTCCTGACCCAGGGGCTGACCGAGAACAACACGGTCGCCGACGGCACGGCGCAGTACCTGCAGAACCACCAGGGGTACGAGCGCGGGTGGCTCGGTCCGTGGGAGCACGTGCGCGGCAACGAGCGTGACGAGAACGGCCGCCTCAAGATGGGCCGCGAGGGCTGGTTCGACGAGGTCATGCGCTTCTACGACCGCTTCCTGAAGGGCGCCACGCCGAGCGTGACCGACCCGCAGTTCGCGGTGCAGACGAACGACGGCAGGTGGCGCGCCGAGGATCAGTGGCCGCCCGCCGACGCGGTGAACTACACGAGCAACCTGCGTCCGGGCAGCTACGACGACGACGGATCGGGCTCCTCGACCGGCGACGACGCCTCGGGCGTGTGGACGATCTCCCCGCGTCTCCAGAACGACGCCCACCTGGCCGGCTCCGGCAGGGGGATCGTGGACGTGGCGACGACCCGGCCGAACGCCAACCTCGTGATCGACGTCTACGACCTCGACGAGTACGGCGTCGGCCCGCTCGTCACGCGCCAGGGCTTCCTCGTGCGCTCGAGCGGCGAGAAGACGCTCGACCTGTGGTCGGCGGACTGGAAGTTCCCGGCGGGGCACCGGATCGCCGTGCGAGTCACCGACGCGAACGAGGACTGGTGGGTGCACACCCCGCTGTTCGACACCGTGAAGGTGATCGGCGGCTCGGTGACGCTGCCGTTCCTCACATACACGCGCACGGACACGATCCAGGGCGACCCGGGCACCCAGCTCGAGGGCTACATGAACGACACGGAGACGGTGCCGCCCGAGACCATGCGGGCCTCGGTCGACCCGTCCTTCAACCTTCCGCCGGCCCAGCAGCCGGCGCCGACTAACACGGCAGGGGGCAACTGAGGTAGGGGTCGAGTTACGGGACACATTGGGGGCGTTCCCCAATGACAGGGAGGCGAGGTAGGCCGATGCTGGCCGCATGAACCTCGCCTCCCACTACGTCCCGTTCCTGAAGTCCGCCCCGCCCAAGGCCATCAAGACGCTTGGCCTCGGCGTCGTGCTCGCGCTCGTCGCCGTGGGCCCGGCCGCCGCGCTCACGGTCGACCGCGAGAGGGTCGCCGAGGGCGGGCACCGCTTCGAGGTGCGCTGCGACGAGGCTCAGACCTACACGTGGACGCTGCCGGCGGCGGCGCAGCGCGTGGAGGTGCTGGAGCCGGTTCCGGGCCAGGCCGTGACCGACGGGTTCGGCGAGAGCCGCGTGGCCACCGTCCGAGACGTGCTCCCGCGCGCGGCGGCCGGCGGCGGCATCGCCGTCGACGTGACCGTGGTGGGGAGCGATGCCGCCTGCGACGGCCCGGGCGGCGCCTGGCTCACCACCGGGGTGGACTTCCGGGCCCGGTATCACCTGGTGAGCGACGAGCCCGTGCTCGTCTCAGACGACCAGGCCGGCATGCACGCCCGCGAGCGCCCGTCGCGGCTCACGGCCAACGCCGACGCCGGCTGGCGCCGCCTGCGCTGGCGGAGCTGGGGCGGCGCGACCGCCGTCGCGCGCGGCGCGTTCACGGCGCGGCGCTGGATCCCGATCGGCCACACCGACGTCGTGCGGCGGACCTTCTCCTATCCCGTAAAGGTCACGCTGTCGCGGATCCAGATCTGCGGCGACCGTGCGCACTACTACACGCGCATCCAGACCCGCTTCCTGTCCGCGGTCCCGAGGGAGGTTCGCCGTCAGGCGAAGCCGCTCGGCACAGCGTCGTGCCTCAGAGCCCGGCCGGGTGCGTGAGCGCGAAGCCGTCCGAGGGACGCGCTTCCGTCGTCCAGCGCGAGCCGGTGCGCGACAGGGCGCTCGTGTCGAAGCGCATGCCCGCCACGATCATGTAGACGTGCTCGGCGTTCGCGTAGATGGTGATCCACTGCCCCGGGCCGCGGTCGCCCCAGCGGGCGAAGTCGCCTGAGACGAGCGGGCTGTCGAGCAGGCCCGCGCCGTGGAGGGCGAACGAGACGGAGCCGGAGCAGTCGTAGCCGGTGTCGTCCCAGCGCCCGTGGCCCCCGCCCCACTTGTAGGGCGTCTTGGCGATCGCGTTGCCGGCCGCGATCACGTCCTTCACCACCTTCGGCGCGGCGCGGGGCGGGACCCCGAAGCCGTCGCCGTTCACGGTGCCGTCCTGTCCCGGCACCACCTGCTGCGGCGGGGGCGGCGGCGTGTAGGCCGCGCCGCCGGTGCCCGCCACCCGGACCGCACGGCGGATGGCGCGCTGCTCGCGCGTGGTCGCGACGCCGTCGGCACGCAGCTCGAGCTCGCGCTCGGTGGCCCGGAGGGCCCGCAGCGTCCGCGGCCCGAACTCGCCGTCGCGCGCCACGCGGTGGCCCGCCGAGCCGAGATAACCCTGCAACCGCTCGACGTCCCGCCCGTGCGAGCCGATCCCGAGCGTGCGCGACCCATAGGCCGCCGCGCTCGCGCCGGACGGCAGCGCGAGCAGCATCAGGGCGGCGGCGAACAGGGCCGGCCGGATCAGGGCACGGAGGGACATGGCTCTCCGTGCGCATCGGCCGGTCCCGCGAATCTCCTTCTCGATGGGCGCGAATTTGCAGCTCGGCTACGCCTCGGCCAGCTCCGGCAGCGCTCCGATCTGGCGGAGCAGACCGACCGTGTCGATCAGCTCCCACTCCTCCGCGATCTTGCCCTCGCGGCAGTGGCTGATGGTCAGGGAGGTGAACTCCACGTCCCGGCCGCTCGGGGGCGTGCCCATCAGCTCGCCGTCGTGGCGCCCGCGGATCGTGCAACGCGTCGCGACGTAGTCGCCCTCCGTGAACTGGTGGTCGACCGTCACGCTCAGGTTCGCGAACGCGCTCCGGTAGCCCTGGACCATCTCCGCGAGCCCATCCGGCCCGCGGACCTCCTCCGGGTGCACGACGTAGTCGGCCGTGACGATCGAAGGAAGCACGTCGAAGTTGCCCTTCGACGCGTGCTCGAAGCAGTCGCGCACCGCGGTCTTGTTCTGCTCGCTGGAAGACATTCTTTCCTCCTGGTTCGGGTGTCCGGAGGATCGCCCGCGCCGCGGCGACGCACATCGGTGTGAATGCCCATCTGCCTACGTATCTTCGGGCGCGCGTACGGCGTAGGCCGCGGCCTCGGCGCGGCTTCGCAGATCCAGCTTCGACATCACGCTCGCCACGTGGTGCTCAGCCGTGCGCCGGCTGATCACGAGCCTGTGGGCGATGTCGGCGTTCGAAAGGCCGGATGCGAGCAGGCCGAGCACCTCGGTTTCGCGCGGCGTCAGCGGGCCGTGCGGCCCGCGCCGGGCCCGTCCTCCCGCGCCCAGCTCGCGCAGCAACGCCGCCGCGGCGTCCGCGTCGCGCGCCGCTCCGAGGCGCTCGAAGGCGCGCATCGCGAGTCGCGCCTCCGCCGCGGCCGCATCCGTGGATCGACCTCCCATCGCGCGGGCCAGCTCCAGGCGCGCCCGCCCGGCCTCGAGCGGGAGGTTCAGCACGGACATCCCTTCGAATGCCCTTCGGAGGGCGGCGATCGCCCGTTCGTCGTCCGCCGCGGCCGCCACGCGGCCCTGGGAGAGCTGGAGCAGAGCGGTCACCAGATCGTCGCCCGCGTTCGCGGCAAGCGCCTGGAGGCGCCCGAGCGTCCGCTCGGCGGCGCTCGGCTCGTCGCGCCCCAGCTGGATCTCGATCAGCAGCGCGAGCGCCGGAGCGCAGCCCGGGTCCGCCGGGTCCGCACCCTCCATGCACAGCTGGGCGAGCTCCTCGGCGAGGGCGAGGTCGCCGCGCGCCAGCGCGATCGTGGCTGTGGCCCGGCGCGCCGCCGGGTGCCAGTCCGCCCCCTCCATCAGGCGCTCGGCCTCCTCGTAGCGGCCCTGCCGTACGCGCAGGTCGGCGAGCCGCATGAGCGGCAGCGAGCTGTCGCCGCGGTAGCCACGCTTGAACGTCTCGATGGCGTCGCGCAGCTCGGTCTCGGCCTCCGCCCACCGCCCCAGCGCCACGAGGATGCCGCCGTAATGCGACCTGCATGTGGGGACGACGAAGTCGGTCCACGCCACCGAGCGCTGGATGAGGTCCATCCACTGCTCGGCACGTCGCACGTCCGTCGCGTGCTCGCACGCGCTGAGGAGGCGGCAGCAGATCTCTCCGATCGCGCCGTGGGAGGTGACCTCCCCTCCGGTCGCGGCGGCCATCACCTCGTCGAGCAGCCTCATGCCCTCGGCCACCCTGCCCGTCGCGACGTAGCACTCGCCGAGCAGCGCGAGCGCGTCGAACTCGAGATCCGTGTCGCCGAACCGGCGCGCGATCGCGAGGGCTGAGACGGCGCACTTCTCACGGTCGGCCGCGTTTGCCGCGAACACCGCGCGGTCCAGGACGAGCCACCCGTGCGCCGCGCACTCGTCCACGCCCCGGAGCAGGCTGCCCGCGCGCTCCATCCATCCGCTGGCGACCGCGTAGTTCCCGAGGTAGGTGCCGTGGAGGAACGCGAGCCAGCGAGCGGTGTCAGCGGCCTTGACGGGGTCGGCGGCCTGCCGGTACGCGGCGAACGCGCGCTCCTTCAGCTCGATCGCGCGGTCGTACTCCCTCAGGAAGTGCGTGGCCTGGCTGAGGCCGTCGAGCGCCTCGGCGCTCTCGGCCTCGCCGAGCGCCAGCTCGAAGCAGGATTGTGCTGTCTGCCAGTCGGCGGCTCTCAGCGCCTCCCAGCCCTGGCGCAGGAGCGCGTCCGCGTCCGTGATCGGCACGGCGACATGATCTCAGCCCGGTCGTCTAGCGCGAGCGCGCGAACAGCTGACCGCGGACCGCCCCGTTCGGGAGGTCGGCGGTGTGCACGTTCACGTAGTACCTCGACGGGTCGCGCTTGAGGCCGCGAGCGAGGCTCCTCGAGATCCGCACGCAGGCGCTCGACGCGCCCGGATCGCCCGCCGCCGGCTGCTCGAGCGGCTGCACCACCGGTCCGGCGACCTTCGGCCCGCCGCGATGGATGTGCGCCGCCACCGGGTCGTTGATGTTCTTGACGGTGATGCCGTAACAGAGCTGCCGCCCGTCGAGCGTCGCGCTGAACGAGCCGCGCCCGTTCGTATCGCCGTGATGCTCGCCGTTCACATCGACTTCCTTGGCGCCCGTCATCACAGCGAAGATGGCGCGATCGCCACTCCCCTGGGCCCCTACCGAGGCCGCGACGGCGAGCGTCAGTCCGACTGCTGCGAATGCCGCGAGCGCGAAATACCGCTTGCGAATCACGATTTCCCTCCTGTGAGGTCGCCTGCTGTGAGGGGTGCTACGCGCGCGCTAGCCGCGCCGGTTCACGAAGACAGCCTCGAGGGCGTCGCGCAGGCCCACCGAAAGCGCGCCGCTCAGCACCGCGGCGTCGCCGAGCGCGGACACCTCCAGGCGCGGCGGGTACGGTAGGCGCGCGCCCAGCTCGGCGCGCACCGGTTCGAGCAGCAGGTCGCCGTTCGCGCCGATGCCGCCGCCGATGACCACCAGGCCGATGTCCGCAACGGCTGCGATCGGCGCGATGTGGAGAGCGATGCGGCGCGCCTCCTCGGCCACCACCGCGCGAGCGAGCGAGTCGCCGTCCCGGGCGGCCGCGAACACCTCGGGCACCGCGAAGGGCTCGCTCAGCGCGGTCGCGTACCGGCCGTTCCCGGCCTCGGCGCGGACGAAGTCGAGCAGCGCCGCCGCGCAGGGATCGACCTCGCGCTCGATGCCCTCGCCAAAGGCGTAGTCCACCTCGCCGGCCGCGCCGTGGTGGCCGCGGTGCAGCTCGCCCCGCAGCACCATTCCCGCGCCGAGGCCGGTCCCGATCGAGAGGAACGCGAAGTCGGCGCGGTCGCGCGCGACGCCGCGCCAGCGCTCGCCCAGTGCCGCGAGGTTCACGTCGTTCTCGATGTCCACCACCAGGTCGAGCTCGCGCTCGAGCTCCGCGCCCACCTCCAGGCCGTCGAGCCCGTGGGCGTTCTCGGCGAGCGAGATGCGCCCGCTGGCAGGGTCGACGACGCCCGGCACGCCCACGACGGCGGACCGCACGTGTTCGGCCGGGAGCCCGCTCTCGTCGACGAGCTGCTCCGTGAGCTCGGCCGCGGCATCGAACACCCGCTTCGGATCCGCGCCGGCCAGCTCCACGTCGCGGCGGGCACGCACCTCGCCGGACAGGTCGCACACGCCGCCGCGAAGGAAGCGCGCACCGAGGTCGAGCCCCAGCACGCCGGCCGCCTCGGCCACCGGCTCGAAGAAGGTCGCGCCGTAGCGCGGGCCGTCACCCTCCGGCTCCGCGCTCCGCACCAGGCCGACGTCGAGCAGCGACTGGAGCGCTATCGACACCGTCGGCTTGGAGATGCCGGCGCGGCGCGAGATCTCGGCGCGCGAGATCGGCGCGCCAGACCTGATCGTCTCGAGCACGGTGCGCTCGTTCAGGTCCTTGAGGAGCGGCGGCGTGGCCGGCCGGCTCATAGCCGGTCCCCGGTCTCCGGGTCGAACAGGTGCGCCTCCTCGCCCACCGGCCGCAGGTGCACGCGCTCGCCCTGAGCCGGCGAGCGGCGCGGGTCCACGCGCGCGATCACGCGCCGCTCGCCGCCGGCCAGGTCGGCGCTGCAGATGGCATACGCCTCGGCGCCCACGTCCTCGACCACCTCGACCCGCGCCGGCAGGCCGTCGGGAGCCAGCTCGATCGCGTCGGGGCGCAGGCCGATCGTCACGCGTCCGCGCGCCCCCGCCGCGGCGGCCGCGCCGGCCCCGAGCTCGATCCGCACCCCGCTCAGCTCACACGCGCCGTCGCGCGCCTCGGCCTCCAGGAGGTTCATCGAGGGCGAGCCGATGAAGCCGGCGACGAAGACGTTCGCGGGTTGCGCGTAGACGGCGCGCGGCTCGTCCACCTGCTGCAGCTTCCCGTCGCGCAGCACGGCGATCCGGTGGCCCATCGTCATGGCCTCGACCTGGTCGTGGGTCACGTACACGGTGGTCACGCCGAGCCGCTGCTGGAGCGCGGCGATGTCGGCGCGCATCTGGACCCGCAGCTTGGCGTCGAGGTTGGACAGCGGCTCGTCCATCAGGAAGGCCTTCGGCTCACGCACGACGGCGCGGCCCATGGCGACGCGCTGCCGCTGGCCGCCGGACAGCTGGGACGGCTTGCGGGCCAGGTAGTCCTCCAGCTCGAGCATCTCCGCGACCCTGCGCACGCGCTCCTCGCGCTGCGCCTTCGGCACGCGCGCCATCTTCAGCGGAAACGCGATGTTGGCCGCCACGTCGAGATACGGGTAGAGCGCGTAGTTCTGGAACACCATCGCCACGTCCCGGTCCTTCGGCGGCACGTAGGTCACCTCGCGGTCGCCGATCCAGATTGATCCCGCGTCCACGTCCTCGAGCCCGGCGAGCATGCGCAGCGCCGTTGTCTTCCCGGACCCCGACGGGCCCACGAGCACCATCAGCTCGCCGTCGCGGATGTCGAGGTCGAGCGAGTCGAGCGCCGGAAGCTCGGACCCCGGGTAGACACGCGTGGCGCTCTCGAAGCGGAGCTCAGCCACGGGCCACGGCCTCCGCCAGCTCGCGCCTGGCGCGGTTCTTCGCGCTCGTCGCCGCGCCCAGCTCGTCGAGCCCGAGGAGCGCGGCTCCCACCACGGGCGGCGCGTCCACCAGCGTGACGGTGGCGTGCGGGGCCACGGTGCCCAGCCGCTCGGCGATCAGGTCCGCCAGCCAGGCGCCTCCGTTCTGAAAGAGGCCGCCGCCGAGCACCACGTCGGCGGGCTCGCCGGTGAGGTCCAGCCGCTCCAGCGTCACGCGCAGGAAGGCGATCGACTCGCTCACGAGCCGCTCGGCGATGCCAGTGGCCACGTCGTCCTCCCGCGCCGCGCCCAGCACGAGCAGGGCCAGCTCGCCGATCCGCTGGCGGTCGAGGCCGTCGAGATGGATCGCCTCGGCCACCTGCATCGGCGTCTCGAGCCCGAAGTGGACCGGCACGGCCGTTTCGAGCGCGGTCTTCGGCCCGCGGCCGTCCGCGCTGCGCGCCGCGGCGCTCAGGCCGGCGAGGCCCACGTCGAAGCCGCCGCCCCAGTCCCCGGTGATGGCGCCGAGGGCGGGATGGCGCACGTGCGTGCCGTCCGGCCCGACGCCCACGCAGTTCATGCCGGCGCCGCACACGAGCGCGACCCCCCAGCCGCGCTCGGTGCCGGCACGGAGGATCGCGAACGTGTCGTTCGCGACCGTCATGCGCGTGGCCCAGCCGCGCGCGTCCACCGCCGACTGGAGCTCGTCCTCCTCGCGCGGGAGGTCCACCCCGGCCATCATCACGTGGCCCACGTCGGCGGCGGGCCGGCCGTCGCGATCGAGGCCCGCGCGCTCGAGCGCCTCGCCGGTGAGCCGCTCGAGCAGCTCGAGGCAGCCGTCCACCCCGATCTGGTGCGGCGAGCTGTGCGGCCCGCGCGCGAACGCGAGCAGCGAGCCGTCGTCGCGCACGAGCGCGAGGTGCGTCTTGTAGCCGCCGCCGTCGACGGCCAGCACGACGCTCATCGGAAGCCGCCCTCCGCCTCAGCGCGGGCGCTCCCCGCGGTCGCACCAGCGGCCTCCTCGGCCTGCAGCATCCGCCCGAGCAGCTTCTTCGAGAGCGGCCACTGGCCCACGAGCGGGTGCGCCAGCATCGCCCGGGCCGCGATCTCGCTGTCGGCGCTCACAGCCGCCTCGGCGGCCAGTCGCTCGTACGCTGCCACGTGCTGCACGAGCCCGAGCAGCTCCGGCGCGAGCGGCGGCTGCGGGAGCGGCTCGGCGCCGCCCGATGCCACCCGCGCGGGCACCTCCACCACGTCGTCGTCAGCCAGCCCGGCGAGCGTGCCGCCGTTACGCACGTCCACGACCTGCGCCTCGCCGGAGTCGCTGGCGAGGGCGGCCACGAGCTGCGTCGCGGCCTCGCTGTAGAACGCGCCGCCGCGCCGCTCGAGCAGCGCCGGCTTCTCGGTGAGGGACTCGTCGCGGTACATCCCGAGCAGCTCCCGCTCGATCTCGGCGACCTCCTGTGCCCGCGGCTTCTCGGTCCGCAACTCGGCCAGCCGCTCGTCCTCCGTGTAGAAGTAGCGCAGGTAGTAGCTCGGGATCGCGCCCAGCTCGTTGATCAGCTCGGCGGGCAGAGCGGCCTGGTCTGCGACCGCGTCCATGTGCTCCGCCAGCACGTCGCCGAGCACCTCCCGCCCGTCCAGGTAGACGGCCCGGATCCAGGTGAGGTGGTTGAGGCCGACCTGGTCCACGAGGACGCGTTCGGGCTCGACCCCCATCGATCCGGCGATCGCGCGCTGGAAGCCGATCGCGACGTTGCAGAGCCCGATCGCGCGGTGGCCCTGGTCGAGCAGCGCGCGCGTGACGATCCCGACCGGGTTCGTGAAGTCCACGATCCATGCACCGTCGGCCGCGCGTTCGCGCACGCGCTCCGCGATGTCGAGCACCACCGGCACCGTCCGCAGCGCCTTGGCGAGCCCGCCCGCGCCGGTGGTCTCCTGGCCGATGCACCCGCACGCGACGGGGATCGTCTCGTCGCGCAGCCGCGCCTCCTGGCCGCCCACACGGATCTGGATCAGGACGAAGTCGGCGCCGTCGAGCGCGCTGTCGAGGTCGCCGGTGAGCGACAGCGCGCCGGCGTAGCCCTGCCTGTCCAGCATCCGCCGTGCAAGGCCGCCCACCACCTCGCGGCGCTCCTCCTCGATGTCGTGCAGCACGAGCTCGTCGAGCGGAACCCGCTCGCGCTCGCGCGACAGGCCCGACACGAGCTCCGGCGTGTAGGTCGAGCCGGCGCCGATCACGGCGAGCTTCACCCCTTCACCCCCGTGAGCGTCACGCCCTCCACGAACGCCCGCTGCGCGCAGAAGAACAGCGCGATCACGGGCGCCATGAACAGGAGCGTCGCGGCCATCGTCACGTTCCACTCAACCTGGTGGGTGGTGCGGAAGTGCGACAGGCCCACCGACAGCGGCCAGTTGTCCGGGTTGTCGGACGTGTACAGCAGCGGGAGGAAGAAGTCGTTCCAGGCGAACAGGAACGCGAACAGCGCGACCGCCGCGATCGCCGGCCGTGCCAGGCGCGAGACCACCGAGATCATCACCCGCAGCTCGCCCGCGCCGTCCACGCGCGCGGCGTCCGCGTACTCCTCCGGGATCGTCATGAAGAACTGGCGGAGCAGGAAGATCGAGAAGGCGTCGCCGAAGAAGTTCGGCAGGATCAGCGGCCACAGCGTGCCGGTCAGGTTCAGGTCCGACCAGAACGAGTAGAGCGGCACGACCGTGACCTGCGGCGGCAGCATCATCATCGCCAGCACGAGCAGCAGGGCCGCGTTCCGGCCCCGCCAGCGGAGCCGCGCGAGCGCGTACGCCACCGGCACGCTCGATATCACCACGCCGACCGTCGAGAGGCCCGCGTACAGAAACGTGTTCTTGGCGTAGCGCAGCAGCGGCGCGCGGTGGAACACGTCGTCGAAGTTCCAGGCGAGCGGGTTCGGCCACAGGTCGGGCGAGAGCGCCTGCTGGTTCGTCATCAGCGACGTGGCGACGATGAACACGAGCGGCGCCAGGAACGCGATCGTGAGCGCGATCAGCACGGCGTGCTCGGCCACGAAGATCAAGAGGCGGCGGCGGCGGAGCGCGGCGTCCATCAGCGCACGACCCCCTGGTAGTGGATCAGCCGCTCGGCGCGGCGCAGGATGATGAACGTGACCGCGAGCGAGACGATCAGCAGGAGCACCGCGAGCGCCGCGGCGTAGCCCATGTTGAAGAAGCGGAAGCCCTGCTGGTAGAGCAGGACCGGGAAGAACAGCGTGGACTGCTCGGGGTAGCCCAGGTCCGTGAGGGAATCGCCCGCCTGGCCGCCGCGGGCGATCGTCGCCGCCACGTACGCCTGGGTGAAGTATTGGAGCGCCTCGATCACCCCGATGACGACCGAGAACAGGATCACCGGGCTGATCGACGGCAGCGTGACCCAGCGGAACCGGTTCAGCGCACCCGCCCCGTCGAGCTCCGCGGACTCGTACAGGTGCTTGGGCACGTCGAGCAGCGACGCGAGGAAGATGATCATCGTGTTGCCGATCCCCCACAGCGCGAGCAGCACGAGCGCCGGCTTCGACCACGACGGCGAGTTGAACCACAGCGGCCCCTCGATCCCGACCTTGCCGAGCAGCGTGTTCACCGGGCCGGTGGCCGGGTTCAGCAGGAACACGAAGCCGAGCGTGGCCGCCACGGGCGGCGCGAGCGTCGGCAGGTAGAAGACCGTGCGGAAGAAGCCCACGCCCCGCCGGGCGCGCTGCAGCGCCAACGCCACCCCGATGGCGAACACCACCTGGAGCGGGACCATGATCGCGATCAGCCAGAGCGTGTTCTTCACGGCGGGCCAGATCGACGGGTCCTTCTCGAACAGGAACTTGTAGTTCGACGTCCCGATCCAGCGCGGGTGCGAGAGCAGGTCGTAGTGGGTGAACGACAGATACGCGTTGCTGACGAGCGGATAGGCGAAGAACACGCAGAAGCCCACGATCCACGGGCTCATGAGCAGCAGGACGAGGCGCCGCCTCCGCCAGGCCGCCCGGCGCCTGGCGCGGCGGCGCTCCGGTGTGAGCGCCACCGCATTCATCGCGCTACGGGGTCTGCCCCTGGGTGATCTGGGCGAGCTGGTCGTCGATCCGCTTGTCCAGGTCCTCGAGCCCGGCCTGGAGGTCCGGGACCTTCCCGGTCTGGTACTTCGCGAAGAACTGCTCCGCCGCCTCCTGGTAGGCCGCGCCCGCCGCCGTGATCGGGTTCGTGGCGCTGTGGTCGTTCGGGAAGATCTTGAGGAAGGTCTCGAACTCGGGCGTTCGGCTTCAGCTCCTTCGACTTCAGCGACGCCTCCGTGGTCGGCACGTTCCGCAGCCCGTTCGAGAGCGTTGCCAGCGCGTGCTCGTCGTACGCCAGGTACTTCACGAGCTCCCACGCCGCGGCTGGGTTCTTCGCGCCCTTCGGGATGCCGATGATGCTGCCGGTCACGTAGCCGCCGCCGTACAGGTCGGACTGGTCGTCGTCCACGGCCATCGGCGCGGTGCCGTAGTTCAGGTCCGGATGCTCGTTCTCGATGAACGCCGTCCGGTACTCGCCGTCGATCATCATCGCGATCTTGCCGCGCTCGAAGGCGTTCTGGGCGGAGTACTCGTCGCCCGCGCCGGCCTGGAACTTCACGAGGTTGTCGTAGCCGTACCAGTCCACGAGCGCCTTGCTCCACTTGAGCATCTTGGTCCAGCCCGGGTCGCTCGAGAGGCTCGACTTGCCCTGGTCGTCTGTCCAGTGGGCGTCGAACTGCGGCGCGTAATGGGCGGCCTGGTTCTCGTAGAAGCCCCAGGTCGGGACGTAGCCGGCCACCTCGATCGCTCCGTCGGAGCTCCGCTGCGTGAGCTTCTTCGCGTCGGCCGCGAGCTCCGAGAAGGTCTTCGGCGGATCCTTGATGCCCGCCTTGGCGAGCATGTCCTTGTTGTAGAAGAGCCCGTACACGTCGGCGAGCATCGGCAGCGTGCACTGGTTGCCCTCGAACTTCGTGTAGCTCTGCACCGACTCCGGGAACGCGCCGGCGGTCAGGCCGTCCCGGTCCATGTAGGGCTGCAGCTTGATCCAGGCGCCCGACGAGCAGAACGCGCCGGTGTTGTCGGTCGAGAACGAGTGCGCCACGTCGGGCGAGTTGCCCCCGCGCGCGGCGGCGATGATCTT
This sequence comes from uncultured Thermoleophilaceae bacterium, assembly GCA_963808875.1. Lineage (GTDB taxonomy): Bacteria > Actinomycetota > Thermoleophilia > Solirubrobacterales > Thermoleophilaceae > JACVRW01. Next base: position 103,316 of record CAWEHM010000007.1, on the reverse strand, counting down.
GTCGTCGTCGACGCTCCCGAGCACGTTCACCGTGATCTTGGGGTTCTGCTTGTGGAAGTCCGCCACGACCCCCTTGATCACGTTCAGCTCACGGTCGGAGAAGCCGGTCCACAGCGTGATCGTCGCCGGCTTGCCGTTGTACTTGGCCGCCGCCTTGTCGCCGCCACCAGAGTCGTCGTCGCCGCCGAAGCAGCCGGACGCACCGAGTACGACCGCTCCGGCGAGAAGTGCGACAACAGCGCGCCTGAACCCCATTCCGACCGCCCTTCTGGGCCTCGATCCGAGTCCCCAGGATCTAGTTAGGAAACTTTCCCAACCAGACTAACCGGATCTGCGGGCGGAATGCAACCCCGTTACGCTGCCCCGTGGACCCGCAGCCCCATATGGGAAGGACAGCATGGAAGCAATTCTCGACCCCGCAGCCGTCGCAGCCTTTGGCGGCGAACTACTCAGCGACGGCGACCCCGGCTACGACGACGCCCGGCGCGTCTTCAACGCCGCCATCGACCGGAGGCCGGCGCTCGTGGCGCGGTGCACCGGCGCCGCCGATGTCATGACCGCTCTCGCGCTGGCGCGCGAGCACCACCTGGACGTCTCGGTGAGGGGCGGCGGCCATTCGGTCGCCGGCCATGCCGTCGTCGACGGCGGCCTCGAGATCGACCTGCGGCCGATGAACCGCGTACGCGTCGACCCCGAGCGGCGCACGGCGTGGTGCGGCGGGGGAGCGAACTGGGGCGAGGTCGACCACGAGACACAGGCCTTCGGGCTCGCCGTCACGGGCGGGCGGCTGGCGGACACCGGCGTCGGCGGGCTCACGCTCGGCGGCGGCAGCGGCTGGCTCGAGCGCAAGTACGGGCTCACGGTCGACAGCCTCCTGTCGGCGGAGGTCGTCACGGCGGACGGCCGGCTGCTGGTCGCGAGCGCCGACCGCAACCCGGATCTGTTCTGGGCGCTGAAGGGCGGCGGCGGCAACTTCGGGGTGGTCACGGGCTTCGAGTTCGCGCTGCACGAGGTCGGCCCGATCGTCTACGGCGGCATGCTGCTGTTCCCGATCGACGCGGCCGTCGACCTCCTCAAGGCCTACCGCGGCTTCATCGAGGACGCGCCGGACGAGATCTGCGGCGGCTCGGCGATCCTGTGCGCGCCGCCCGAGGAGTTCGTGCCCGAGGAGGTGCGCGGCAAGCCGGTCCTGGCCGTGATCGCCTGCTACGTCGGGCCGGTCGAGGCCGGCGAGCGCGCGTTCGCGCCGCTCCGCGAGTGGGGCGCCGCGCTCGAGATGCTCGCCCCGATGCCGTACAGCGCGGTGCAGGGCCTGATCGCGCCCGGGAACCCGCCCGGCCGGCACCACTACTGGAAGGCGGGCTTGCTCGGCGAGCTCGAGGACGCGGCGATCGAGACGTTCGTGGCCCACGCATCCGACGTGGTCTCACCGTTCACCGCGAGCCTGATGCTGCCGTTCGGAGGCATGGTCGCGCGCGCCGCGGAGGGCGAGACGCCGCTCGAGTACCGCGACGCGAAGTGGAACTACCACCTGCTCGGGCAGTGGGCCGACCCCGCGGAGGCGCAGCGCAACGTCGACTGGGTGCGCGCCTTCGACCTGGCGATGGCCGACTACGCCGAGGCGGGCGTGTACGTCAACTACGTGGCCGACCCGAGCGCGGGCGCCCTCGAGGCCGGCTTCGGGCCGGACAACTACGCGCGGCTCGGCGACATCAAGCGCGAGTACGACCCGGACAACGTCTTCCACAACAACTCGAACATCCCGCCCGCCGACTGAGCCGAGCCCCGGCGTCGGGGATGGCGCCCACCGCCACACCACCGACGCAGGACCACTCGGCCGGAGGGATCACCGGCGACCCGGTGATCCCTCCGACGACGGGCACTGAGGGAGGGGCTTGTCGTCTGGGTCCCGTATATCGGGATCAATCCGACAAACCCCCCTTCGTCACCGCTGCCGTTCGCCGGCGGCGGCGCCTGGCGTTCAGGTTCGGTTGAGGATGCATTCAGCGCCGCTCGTACGGTGGCGCGATGCTCAGAACCCGGTCTCGAAGCCACCTCCGTATTTCCCTCGCCATCCTCGCGGTGACTGTCGCCGTGCTCGTGCCGGCTGCCGCAGCGTCGGCCAGCCAGGTCTCCTACAGCGGGTCGGTGCTCAACTACACGGCCGCCTCGGGGGAGGCCAACGGGCCGATCATCACGACCAACCCCTACGACCTCCTGTGCGGCTCGGTGCCGGCGCCGTGCCTCGAGATCTTCGACCCGTACGCGACCATCTCGGTGCCCGCCGGGAAGTGCACGGGCGGCGGGGGCAGCGACGTGCTCTGCTCGATGCCCACCTCGATCGTGGCGAACCTCGGCGATCGCGACGACTCGTACTACGGCTGGGACGGCGATGAGACGGTCGACGCGGGGCCGGGCAACGACAATCCGATCCAGGGGGGCGGCGGCAACGACCACCTGAACGGCGGTCCGGGCTCCGACAACCTCGAGGCCGGGCCGGGCAACGACACCGTCAACGGCGGGACCGGCGACGACTACCTCGAGGGCATCTCCTACACGGACGACTCGAACACCATCGGCAGCGACACCTACACCGGCGGCGGCGGGAGCGACCGGCTGACCTACGACGCGCGCAGCGAGGACCTGAACCTGAGCCTCGACGGCGTCGCGAACGACGGCGCAGCCGGCGAGAACGACAACATCGGCGCCGACGTCGTCACGGTGATCGGCGGGTCCGGCTCGGACAGGTTCACCGGCAACTCGTACTCAAACGGCTTCGCCGGCGGGGAGGGCGACGACACCGCCACGGGGGGTGGCGGCGACGACAACCTCGTCGGCGGAGCCGGCAACGACCACCTGAGCGGCGGCGACGGCCAGGACATCCTTGGCGGCGAGAGCGGCAACGACACGCTCGACGGCGGCGCCGGCGTGGACCGCTTCTGGGGCGACTCGGTCGGCGCCTGCATCCCGGGCTACTGCGACACGGGGCAGGACGAGATCCACGCGCGCGACGGCTCCCAGGAGACGATCAACTGCGGCCCGGGCACCGACTCGGCTGTGGTGGACAACAGCGACATCGTCGTCCAGCAGCCCGGCGAGACCGACCAGTGCGAGTCCGTGGACGGCGCCGGGTCCGGCGGGCCGGGCGGCGGATCCGGCGGCCGCGCGGGCATCGTCGTGACCTACGCGGCGCCACGCGCCGGCAGCATCCGCGCACGCGGCATCGCGATCATCAACAACCGGCTGACCCAGGTGGCGAGCGCGTCGCGCCGGGTGCGCCACCGAGGGCGAGTGAAGATGACCCTCACGATCTCGGCGGCGGCGAACCGCGTGCTGAGGTCGCAGGGCTCCATGAAGGTCCGTGTGACGGTGTCGTTCAAGCCGAAGCACGGGCGCGGCAAGAGCTTCACCCGCACGATCACGCTCCACCCGGTGGGCTGACGTGCGCCGGATCGCAGCAGGATCCGGCGCGCTCGCCGGCCTCCTCGTTATGGCCGCGGCCGCGGCCGCGGCCGACGACCCGCCCCCGCTGAAGGCGGCGCGGCCGCCGGCGGAGGTGATCGTCCACTACGAGAACGGCACGTCGCCGTCCATGCGTGCCGCCGCGCGCGCCGCCGTCGACGCGTCCTCCGCCCGCCGCATGCTGCTGCCCGGCACGCAGGTCCTGCGGGTGGCGCCGGGAACCGCACGGGCCGCCAGCCGCGAGCTGGAGCAGCTCGACTCGGTTGAATGGGCGGAGCCCAACCTTCCGGTGAAGGGCGGCTCCGCGGCCACGAACGACCCCTACTTCGACCGGCTGTGGGGGCTCAGCAACACCGGCCAGACCGTGGACGGCCGGACCGGCGTCGCGGGCGTGGACGTGAACGCGCTGCCCGCCTGGGACACGACGCGCGGTGCGGGGACCGTCGTCGCGGTGGTCGACAGCGGCGTGGCGGCGGACCATCCCGACATCCACGACGCGATCTGGACGAACACGGGCGAGGTCCCGGACAACGGCGCGGACGACGACGGCAACGGCCTGGTCGACGACGTGCACGGCTGGGACTTCTGGGACTGGGACAACGATCCGGACGACTTCCACTCGCACGGCACGCACGTGGCGGGCACGATCGCCGCTCGCGCGAACAACCACACCGGCATCGCCGGCGTGGCGCCGGAGGCGCAGGTGATGCCGGTGCGGGTGCTGAACGACTCGAACATGGGTCGCACCGCCGACGTGGCGAACGGCATCGCGTACGCCGCGCTGAACGGCGCGGACGTGATCAACCTCAGCGTGGGCACGCCGCCCGAGCCCGACTTCCCGCCGTCGGAGGCGGAGCGCGAGGCCCTCGACATCGCCGCCGCCCACGACGTCGTCGTGGTGGTGGCGGCGATGAACGACAGCCAGAACAACGACACCGGCCACTCGCCCATCTGGCCGTGCAACTTCCCGGATGCGAACCTGCTCTGCGTCGCTGCGATCGACTCGGACGGTGGCCTGTCGAGCTTCTCGAACTACGGAGCGCAGTCGGTGGACGTGGCCGCCCCGGGACGCGCGATCTTCAGCCTGAACCCCGACTGGTACCGGCTCGACCCACCGGGCATCGAGGAGTTCGAGTCGGGCATCGGCACGCGCTGGTACGGCAACGGCGGCTGGGCGGGGACCACGGCGTTCGCCGCATTCGGAAGCTGGTCGCTCACGGACAGCCCGGCCGGCAACTACGCGAATGACACGACGCCCTGGGCCGCGATGACGAACGGCGTGGACCTCACCGGAGAGCGCGGCTGCCGGATCAACTACGCGATCAGGGGGAAGGTGCTCGGCGGCGACTACTTCCTCACCGGGATGCTCGACCACAACGGGGCCGCCCACACGACGCTGGCGGACAGCGTGGACACGCACGGAGAGTTCGAGACGTGGTCGGACGGCATCGCCGCCCTGGACGGAGACCCCGACGTGCACGGCGTGTTCCAGCTGATCACAGACGACAGCGGCACGGCCGACGGTGTCTACGTCGACGACCTCCGCTTCATCTGCCGCGCGTCCGAGTACGACGGCGACAGCTACTTCTACAACGAGGGCACGTCGATGGCCACGCCGCACGTGGCGGGCGTGGCCGCGCTGGTCCGCTCCGCGGTGCCGGGCGCGACCGCGGGGCAGGTCGCGCAGGCGATCCGCGAGAGCGCGGTGCCGCTCCCGTCGCTTCAGGGGAAGACCGTGACCGGTGGGCGGGCCGACGCGCCCGGCGCAATCGCGGCCGCGCGCCGGCTCGCCGGCCGGCCGCCCTCCTCACCCCCTCCCGGCGGCCCGGGCGGCGGCTCCGGCGGATCCCGCGCCAGCATCGTCGTGACCTACGCGGCACCACGCGCCGGCAGGATCCGCGCGCGCGGCATTGCGATCATCAACAACCGGCTCGCGCAGGTGGCGAGCGCCTCGCGCCGGGTACGCCACCGGGCGCGCGTGAAGATGACCCTCACCCTCTCGGCGGCCGCGGACCGGGTGCTGCGGTCGCAGGGCTCCATGAAGGTCCGCGTGACGGTGACCTTCAAGCCCAAGCACGCGCGCGCCAAGAGCACGAGCCGCACGGTCACGCTGCACCCCTAAGCTCCCCGCCGCATGGCGGCGGCGGAGGAGACCTTCCAGCGGCTGGTCGCGCAGCTCGACTACCCGATGTTCATCGCGACGGTCGCGGCGGACGGCGAGCGGTCAGGCTGCCTGATCGGCTTCGCCACCCAGTCGAGCATCGATCCGCCCCGCTTCCTCGCGGGCATCTCGGACAAGAACCGCACGTTCCGGGTGGCGAGGGGCGCGGACACCATGGCGATCCACCTCGTGCCCGAGAACGCCGCCGAGCTCGCCGAGCTGTTCGGCGGCGAGACCGGCGACGAGGTCGACAAGTTCGCGCGCACCGGGTGGCGGGAGGGCCCGGGCGGCGTGCCGCTGCTCGACGGCTGCCCGAACCGGTTCGTCGGCCGCATCGTCGAGCGGATCGACTTCGGCGACCACGTGGGGATGGTGCTCGAGCCGTTCTTCGCCGAGGCGGACGAGGACTCGGCGCAGCTCGGCTTCCACCGCGCCAAGCGCATCGAGCCGGGTCACGAGGCCTGATTGACCGGCACGTTCATCAACGTCGGGGCGATCCTGGCCGGCACGCTGATCGGCGTGCTGCTCGGCGGGCGGCTGCCCGAGGGCCTGCAGCGCCGCGTGCTGGCGGGGCTCGGCCTGGTCACGCTCGTGATCGGTGTGGACCTCGCGCTCGCCTGGCGCGACACGAGCCCGCTGTACGTGCTCGGCGGCGTGCTGCTCGGCGGGATGGCCGGCGAGGCGATCGGGATCGAGGACCGCCTCCAGGGGCTCGGCGACCGGATCCAGCGGCGCGTGCGCGAGGCACGCGGCGGCGACTCGCCCGTGAGCGAGGCGTTCTTCACGGCCAGCCTCCTGTTCTGCGTCGGACCGCTCGCCGTGGTGGGCGCGATCCAGGACGGGCTGACCGGCGACTACGAGGCGCTGGCCACCAAGGCGATGCTCGACGGCTTCGCGTCGATCGCGCTGTCGGCCACGCTCGGCTGGGGCGTGGCGCTGGCGGCGGTCACGGTGCTCGTGTACCAGGGCGCGCTCTCGCTCGGCGCAACCCTGTTCGAGGACATCCTCAAGGGCGAGGCGCTCGACGCGCTCACGAGCGCAGGCGGCGTGCTGATCATCGGCATCTCGCTGAAGCTGCTCGACGTGACCGACGTGAAGGTCGGAAACTTCCTCCCCGCGCTCATCATCGCGCCGGCCCTCGTCGGGATCGTGTCACTGGTGGACTGAGGCGATTAGAGTCCGCCCATGCCGGTCGCCCGCAACCACATGTCGCGCGATCTCCTGACGGTCGCGCCCGGGGACGCGCTGCGCGAGGTGGCGCAGCGCATGTGCGACCGCGACGTTGGCGCCGTGCTCGTCATGGAGGGCGAGTCGCTCGACCGGCATCCTCACCGAGCGCGACGTGCTGCGCGCGGTCGCGGCCGGGATCCAGGACACACGGTCGTGTCCGACCACATGACGCGCGACCCGGAGACCATGTCGCCCGACGACACGACCCAGCACGCAGCCGTCCTGATGATCCACGGCGGCTTCCGGCACATGCCGCTGGTCGAGGGCGACGACGTGGTCGGGATGCTGTCGATCCGCGACCTGATGCGCGTCGTGCTCGACAACGCCGCGCCGCGCGGCGTCTAGGCCGAACTAGGCCAGCCAGGCGCGCAGCTTCTCGTAGACCGCCGGGTGGTAGAGCAGCGCGAAGTGGCTCGCCTTGCCGAGGTGCATGCCGTACTCGTCCTCGAACGGGATCCGGCGAGTCCGGCTGCGGCCGGACGCGCTCGGCTTCAGCACCAGCGTGTCGCCGATCAGCCGGCCGACGGGATGGCGGTCGCTGCGAGTGATCGTCGCCGACACGAAGCAGTGAGTCGCGCCCTCGAGCAGCGGAATCTCGGCGCAGGCGGCTCCGCGCAGCGCGTCCGGGTCGCAGTCGCGCCAGTCCTCGTCCACGAGCGAGCCCTGACGCAGGTCGCGGATGCCGCCGCTCCGGCGCCGCAGGAAGTTCGCGAACGGGCGCGTCTCCGGCAGCCGCGCGAGCCCGGCGCTGAGCACGTGCACCGCCTGCTCGAGCGGCGCGCCCATGTGCGGCGTGCCGAGCGAGACGCTGTGCCTGATCAGTCGCGCCCAGTCCGCGTCGGCCTCTCGCCGCGTGACAGCAGGCGCTGCGCGCCACGAGGCCGCCCATGGAATGCCCGACGAGCGCGATCTCGTCGACGTCCACGGGCCAGACGGCCAGGAGCTGCTCCATCAGCTCGCTCAGCGAGCGGCCGTTCTCCGAGATGTGGCGGCCGCTGTTGTAGCGGACGTAGACAGGGGTGCAGCCGATCTCGCGCGCGAGGCGGTCGCCGAAGCGCTCGCGACCGCCGAGCGCCCACGAGAACTCGCTCGTCATCAGCCCGTGGACGAAGACGACGATGCGCCCGGTCGCGGCCGGAAAGGCCGAGGCGATGGCCTCGGGCTCGAGCGCGACGGGCTCGCCGGCCACCCGCACCGCCATCGGCTGCGCGAGCGGGCTCCCCTCCTCCTCGAGCGCGTCGCCGCGAAGGCCGGCTATGGCGGCGATCACGGCACTGCCGTACGGCGTGCTCGACAGCGGCAGGCCCTCCCGCCGAGCGGCGGCGCGACCCGCCGCCAGCCCCACCGCGCGGGTGCCGGCACCGAGACCTCGGTAGACGCCACGGGTGATCCCCTCGTGCACCGGGCGCACGAGCATCGCGCCCGGTCCGACCATCCGGAACACGCGGCTACTCACCGCGCGCTGGATGGAGCCGATCCCGCCGGTGGCCCTCGCCAGCTCGTCGAAGCCGAGGGTCGCCAGGGCGCTTAGCTCGCGGTCACTCATGAAAGGATCCTCCCGTGAAATCGGACGTGGTGGTGGTGGGCGCGGGCCTGGCGGGCCTCAGCGCGGCGCGCGACCTGATGAATGGCGGCACGGACGTCGTCGTGCTGGAGGCACGGAACCGGCCCGGCGGCCGCGTGGAGCAGACGACGCTCGCCGACGGCCGGATCGTCCAGCTCGGCGGCGAGGTGATCGGGCCGTTTCACGAGGCGTACCTCGGGTTGGCTGATGAGCTCGGCCTCACGATCGTGCCCTCCTTTCCCCAGCTGCCCGGCTCGGACACCTGGGTGCTCGCCGACGGACGCTACGTCGGCGACGACTTCCCGTGGATGGACGACGCCGACCGCGCAAGCTTCGCCACGCTGTCGGACGAGTTCGGGGCGCTCGCGCGCACCGTGGACCCGGACGACCCGTGGTCGCACCCGGAGGCCGAGCGGCTCGACCGGCTGTCGGTCGCGGACTGGCTGCGCACGCGCGGCGGCACCCGCAACGTCGTACGGGCGCGCGACCTCGCCATGCTGGCGCTGTCGGCCGAGTCGATCGAGCGCACCTCGCTGCTCGCGGAGCTCCGCAAGGAGGCGGCCGCCGGCGGCAACGGCTTCTACGACTACGAGGTGTGGGAGTGCAGCCGGGTGGCCGAGGGATCGGCCACGGTCGCGCTGCGGATGGCGGAGGAGCTCGGCCACCGCGTTCGGTACGGGACGCCGGTGAGACGGATCCGCGTGTCGCCGGCCGGGTGCACGGTCACGACCGAGACCGGCGAGCTGTTCGAGTCCGAGGCCGTGGTGTGCGCCGTGCCGGTCGGTCCGCTCCGGAACATTCGCGTGGAGGGGGTATCGGACGAGCGCATGCTCTCGCTCGACCGCCAGCGCCACGCGCTCGCCGCGAAGGTCGTGTTCACCTACGCCGACTCGTTCTGGCACGACAACGGCCAGAACGGCGACGTCTACTTCGAGACCGCCGTGATCGGCGGCACCTGGGTGCAGCGCGAGGGGATCATGTCCACGCTCGTTCCGCCCGAGCGGCTGGCCGCGTTCCTCACGACCTCGCAGGCGCAGCTGGAGGCGGAGCTCACCGAGGAGATGGTCGAGGCGTTCGGCGACGAGGCGCGCGACACGCAGGCCGTCTTCTTCCGCCGCTGGGGCGTGGATCCGTTCACGCTCGGCTACATCACCGGCTGGCGGCCCGGCGACGTGATGAACGTGGGCCCGCTCCACGGCACGCACGAACCGCCCTTCTACGTGTGCGGCTCGGACCAGTGGGTCGCGGGCTACATGGAGGGCGCCGTGCGGACCGGCCGCGGCGCCGCTCAGGCAGCACTGGGCACTTACGTTAGATAAGTACATGCACCAGCCGGGTTCTGCCATGGGCAGAGCGCCCCTCCGGTGCGATAGTTGCTTGTGCAAGCATTGTTGTCTGGAGGGAGCAAACCAACATGATTTCCACTTCTAAGAGCACACTCGTCCCGGCCGGCACCTGGTCCGTGGACCCCATTCACTCGACCGTCGGCTTCTCGGTGAAGCACCTCGGCATCGCCACCGTGCGTGGCAAGTTCGAGGACTTCGAGGGCACGCTTGAGATCGGCGATGGCGACGAGACCGCTCGTGCCAATGGCACGGTGCAGGGTGTCTCCATCAACACCGGCGACTCGGGCCGCGACGAGCATCTCCGCTCGGCGGACTTCTTCGGCGTCGAGCAGAACCCGGAGCTGCGCTTCGAGTCGACCGGGATCGACCACGTGGACGACGAGACGTTCGAGATCACCGGCGAGCTGACGATGAACGGCGTCACCAAGCCGATCAAGCTCACCGCCGAGGTGCAGGGCGAGGAGACGGACCCGTGGGGCAACGAGCGTGTCGCGCTCGAGGTCACCGGCCAGCTCAACCGCAGTGACTGGGACATGACCTTCAACCAGGCGCTCGGCAGCGGCAACCTGCTGGTGGGCGAGAAGGTCAAGCTGCAGCTCGACATTGCGGCGATCAAGCAGGCCTAACCGCTAAAGCGTGGGTAGGCTCGCCACGTGCGGGGTCTGCTCACGGAGTTAATGGATTCAGCGCGAGCGCGCGCCGGCTATGCCGACGCGCGCTTCGTGCGTTCGAGGGTCGAGCGGCTCTCGACCCGCAACGGCCGCCTCGACCAGCTCGACTCGCACGAGAGCGAGGGGATCGGGATCCGGGTGCGCGTGCGAGGCGCGTGGGGATTCGCGGCGGTGCGCGGCACCGACCGGGCCGCCGCCGAGGCGGCGCTGACGCGCGCCCTCGCCGTCGCCGAGGCGCAGCCGGCGGTGCGGGACGCCGCGCCGCTCGCCCCCGAGCCGCCCGCCCGCGGCGAGTGGTCGAGCGGCTTCGAGCGCGACCCGTTCGAGGTGCCGCTCGAGGAGAAGCTGTCCGTGCTCCTGGCCGCCGACGCCGGGCTCCGCACCGAGCCAGGCGTGAAGCTGACGCGCGCGCGCTTCTCGGCGTTCGGGACGGACACGGTCTTCGCCAACACCGAGGGCGCGCTGTTCGAGCAGCACGTGATCGAGTGCGGCGGCGGCATCGGGGCGACCGCTGTCAAGGGAGGCGAGAGCCAGATCCGGTCCTACCCGGCGTCGCACGGCGGCCACGTGGCGCAGGCGGGCTACGAGCACTTCCTCGGGCTGGAGCTGCCCGGCCACGCGCCGCGCGTGGCGGCGGAGGCTGGCGCGCTGCTGAGCGCGCCGGCCTGTCCGCACGGCCGCACGACCCTGCTGCTGGCCGGCGAGCAGCTCGGCCTGCAGGTGCACGAATCCGTGGGCCACGCTGTGGAGCTCGACCGCGTGCTGGGCCGCGAGGCCTCGTACGCCGGCACGAGCTTCGTGCCGGCCGACGGCATCGGGTCGCTCCGCTTCGGCTCCGAGCGCGTGAACGTCACGGCCGACGCCACCTCGCCGACCGGGCTCGGCAGCTTCCGCTGGGACGACGAAGGCGTGGAGGGCCGCCCCGTCCCGATCATCCGCGAAGGCGTGCTGGCCGGATTCCTGTCCTCGCGCGAGACCGCGTCCGAGATCGGCCTCGACCGCTCCGGCGGCTGCATGCGCGCCGACGGCTTCACCCGCCAGCCGATCGTGCGGATGACGAACGTGAACCTCGAGGCCGGCGACGCCGGCAGCCTCGACGACCTGATCGCCTCCACGGACGACGGCCTCCTGATCGAGACGAACCGCTCGTGGTCGATCGACAACCGCCGGCTCCACTTCCAGTTCGAGGGCGAGGCCGCGTGGGAGATCAAGGGAGGCGAGCGCGGCCGGCTCCTCCGGAACCCGAGCTACGCCGGCGTGACGCCCGAGTTCTGGGGCAGCTGCGACGCGGTCTGCTCGCCATCCGAGTGGCGACTGATCTCGCTGCTCGACTGCGGGAAGGGCGAGCCCGGCCAGGTGATGCGCGTCTCGCACGGCAGCGCCCCGGCCCGCTTCCGCGACGTTGAGGTCGGACTGGCGTGACGGCGGCCGAGCTCGCGGAGCGCGCGGTCGCGGAGGCGGCGCCGAACGGTCTCGCTCTCGTCACGCACGAGCGATCGCTGATGTTGCGATTTGCGGCGGGCCGGGCCACACAGGCCACCGCGATCGACGACTTCACGCTCGACATCGCGGTCCCGCTGGAGGGCCACGTGGGCCGCGCGTCGACCAACGCGGTGAGCGACGCCGCGATCGCCGACTGCGCGGAGCGCGCGCGACTGGCCGCGGAGGCGGCTGCCGTGACCGGAGAGGGCGGGTTTCCCGGCTTCACACCGCGTCCGCAACCCGCCGCAACCCCCGCTGACGCCGCGTCGTTGCCCGACCCCTTCGACGCGGCGACCGCGGAGCTCGACCCTGCCACCGGAGCCGCCGCGCTCGAGGCGGCCTTCTCGGTGGCCGCCGGGCACGGCGTCGAGGCGCATGGGATCTGGACGGTCGCCGAGCAAGAGCAGGCGTGGGCGCTCGGGGTCGGCTCGGCCGGGGCTGAGCGGCGCACGGACGCCTTCATGAAGGTCATCTGCATCGCTCCGAGCGGGCGAAGCGGATTCGCCGCCTCGAGCTCGGTGGCCGCCGCCGACCTCGACGCGAACGCCCTCGCCGAGCGGGCCGCGCTGAAGGCCACCGCCGATGGCGAGCCGGCGGAGCTGCCGCCCGGCGAATACCCCGTGGTGTTCGAGGTGGACGCAGTCGGATGGCTGTGCGACCTGCTCGCCGGATGCGCCTTCAACGGGCTTGCCCACGCCGAGGGCCGCGGCGCGCTCGACGGCAAGCTGGGCGACGCGGTCGCCGCGCCACAGATCAACCTGGCCGACTCGCCCGCCCACCCGCGCACCCTCCCCCGCTCCTTCGACGCCGAGGGCACCCCGAAGGGGCCGATCCCGCTGATCCAGGACGGCGTCGCGCGCGGGGTGGCGCACGACATCCGCAGCGCCGCGCTCGCGGGGAACGGCGCGGTCACGACCGGCCACGCACTCGCCCCGGGCGGCGACGCGTCCGGCCCCCACCCCACCAACCTCGTCCTGGCCGGCGGCGGTGCCGCCGACGAGACCGAGCTGTGCGCGCCGATCGAGCGCGGCGTCTACGTGACCCGGCTCTGGTACGCGAACGTGGTGCGCCCCAAGGAGACGCTGATCACCGCCGTGACCCGCGACGGCACGTTCCTGATCGAGGACGGCCGGGTCACGCGGCCCCTGCGCGACCTGCGCCTGACCGACAGCGTCCTCAACATCCTCTCCCGCACGAGCGCCCTCTCACGCGAGCAGAGGCTCGCGAGCGACGGCGAGTTCTACGGCCGCCGGTTCGCGTACGGAGTGGTCTGCCCGGCGATCCGCGCGGACGCGGTGCGCTTCACCGGCGCTGCCGGCTGAAGCGAGATCAAATCTTCAACAGGACGAGCACGTTCACCGCGAACAGCGTCGCGAAGAAGATCGTCCACCGGTTCAGGTTCCGCTCCACGAGCGATCCGCCACCGAAAGGGCCCGCTCCGGTTCCGACACCGAACGCACCGGACAGCCCTGCATCCTTGCCGGAGTGCAGCAGCACGAGCACGATGACGATGACCGCGAGGATCACCTGAAGTCCGCTGAGGATTGCTTCCACGGGGCAGAGGATAGCTCCGCGGGCGTCCTGATGGAGCGGCCCTTCCAGCGCTTAACCGGACGCTGCGTCCTCTAGCGGTCCATGCCGCCGCCCTGAGGCAGGCGGCCCTCCAGCCGGTCTAGCTCGCGCAGGATCTCGATCGCTTCCCCGCGCAGGTCGCGATCGACCGCTCGCCAGTCCTCGCGGGAGAGCTTGCCCATCTGGTGGTCCAGCTCGGCGTCGCGGATCTCGCGGTACTTCGCCTCCTTGGCCGCCTCCAGCTCGGCCACGCGCGTCTCCTCGCGGCGTTCCTCCACGCCGCGGTGGCGCAGCGGCAGCGACAGCACCACAGCCACGACCGCCACCAGGACCAGCAGGGCGAGGGCGTATTCCACGGGCGTCTACGCGCGCGAGAGCTCTTGGCCGAGCCTGGCCGAGTAGAGCGAGCGCACCCGGCGGAGCCGCGCCTCGGGCGAGGGCCACGCGGCCACCAGGGCGCCGAGCACCACGATGCCGCCGCCGATCCAGATCCACAGCACGAGCGGCGACGCGATCGCACGGAACGCCGCCGGCGGCGGGTCGCGCCGGTAGCGGTCGGCGAGCGCGGCGATGATGAACGCCTGCACGTCGGTGGGCGAGTTCGCGAACTTGCGGTCGGCCTCGCGGATCGGACCCTGGAGCGAGCCGATGTCCGGCCGGATCGCCATCCACAGGTCGCGGCGGAGGCCCCAGCGCACGTCGACCTCGCTGGTGGCCTCGCCCTCGAAGAAGCGCGAGATCGCCCCGAGCGAAGGGTCGGTCGTCGCGTAGTAGTTGCGCGACGGACGCATCACGAAGTGCTTGCCCTTGCCACGCACGTCGAGGACGGCGCCGAGCGAGATCGGAGCGCCGGTACCCGAATGGTCGCCGCCGAGCTTCGCGGTCGCCTTGCGGTAGGTGACCTGGTAACCGTCCACGCTGAACGTGTCGCCCGGCCGAGCGCGCACGTCGCGCTGCTGCACGAACGCCGACGACGCCGCCACGCCCAGGAACAGCACCGCGATCCCGGCGTGCACCAGGAAGCCGCCGTAGCGGCGCCGGTTGCGCCCGGTGAGCCGCGCGAGCGCGCGCGGCCACGCTTCGCCGGTCATGGTGCGGCGCGCGACCGTGCCTCGCCACAGCTCCTGCCCCACCGCGGCCAGCACGAACGCGACCAGGCAGAACATCGCGAGCGAGGCCGGGCTGTCGGCGGCGTCGGTGAGCGTAAGCAGCACCACGAGCGTCACGCCCGCCACGGTCACGCGGCACCCACGCCACGCGCCACAGCGCGGCCGGGGTGAAGCGCCGCCACGCCAGCATCGGGCCGATGGCGGTCAGGAGCACGAGCACGAGCGCCAGCGGCGTGACCAGCCGGTCGAACCAGGGCGGCCCGACGCTCGCCTCGGTGCCGGTGATCGCCTCCGAGATCAGCGGGAAGAACGTGCCCCACATGATCACCAGGCAGAGCCCGACCAGCACGAGGTTGTTCAGCAGGAAGAACGCCTCGCGCGAGAGCAGCGAGTCGAGCTTCGCCTCGGTGCGCAGGTTGGGCAGCCGCGAGATGATCAGCGTCGCCGAGAGCGCGATCACGAGGCCGATGAAGACGAGGAACTGCACGCCGATCGTGGACGCGCCGAACGCGTGGATCGAGTCGAGGATGCCGCTCCGGACGAGGAACGTGCCGAGCAGGGCGAGCGTGAACGTCGCGCAGATCAGCGACACGTTCCACACCTTCAGCATCCCGCGCTTCTCCTGCACCATGATCGAGTGGAGGAAGGCGGTGCCCACGAGCCACGGCATCAGCGACGCGTTCTCCACCGGGTCCCACGCCCAGTAGCCGCCCCAGCCGAGCTCGGTGTACGACCACAGCGCGCCGAGCATGATCCCGGTGCCCGAGGAAGATCCAGGCGATCAGCGCGAAGCGGCGCGTGGCGCGGATCCAGTCGGCGCCGGTGCGGCGGGCCGACGAGCGCGCCGATGGCGAACGCGAACGGGATGGAGAAGCCGACGTAGCCCGTGTAGAGCATCGGCGGGTGGATCATCATCGCCGGGTGGCGGAGCAGCGGGTTGAGGCCCGCGCCTTCGGCGGGCGGCGTTCGCCAGCGTGCCGAAGGGGTTCTCCCAGCCCACCATCAGCAGCAGGAAGAAGCCGGCGATCACGCCGAGTACGGCGGTGGCGTAGGGCGCGATGTCGCGCAGCGAGCGGCGGGTGAGGAACAGCACCGTCGAGGCGAACAGCGACAGGAGCGTGGCCCACAGGAGGAGCGACCCGTCCTGGGTCGCCCACAGCGCCGTCACCTTGTAGAAGGTCGGCGTGCTGGTCGAGGACCCCTCGGCGACCAGCGCGAACGAGAAGTCCGAGCGCAGGAAGGCCGCCTCGAGCAGCGCGAACGCGGTCACGCAGAGGCGCCGCGACGCAGTAGATCGCGCGCCGGCCGGAGGTGACCCACTCGCGCCGCCCGCTGCGCGCGCCGTACAGCGACGCCCCGACCGCGTAGGCGGCCGTCAGCAGCGCGACGGCCAGGCAGGCAGACCCGACGCCGGCCATCTCAGCTCGACTGCTTGTCCTTCGTGAACTTCGACGGGCACTTCGTGACGAGCGAGTCGCGCTCGGCCGACGAACGTGCCGTGCTCGAGCTCGCCGGAGACGATCACCTCGCGGCCCTCGCGGAACGGGTCGGGCACCACGCCCGTGTAGGAGACCGGCACCGACGCGGTGCCGTCGCGGTCGCGCACCCGGAAGCGGAGGTCGTCGCCCCGTGGCTGATCGAGCCCTTCGACGACCTTGCCGGTGAGCGTCGTACGAGCGGCCCGGCTTGAGCTCGCTCGGCTTGCTCGCCTCGGTCGAGGCGCTGAAGCTCGTGTAGATCAGGGCCGTCGCGAGCAGGACGGCGGCCGTGAGGGCGACGACAAGCCGGAGCTTGCGCTTGCGCGAGGGGTCCACTCTCCGGATGCTAGCGCTGGCTGGGATGCCCCTCGCCCGGCCATGGCGCCAGGAACAGGAGCAGCGCGCGCGTCGGTCGTCGCGCGCACCTCGTGGCGCTCCTTGGGGTCGAAGTGCGCCACGAAGCCCGGAACCGCCCGAGACCGTCTGACCGTCCTGCTCGATCTCGACCTCGCCGGCCGCGACCATCACCCAGGCGCGCTCGTGGACCTGGTGCTCCTGGAGCTCCTCGCCGGCGGGCAGGTTGATCGCGATCGACCCGCGCCTCCGGATCGCTGCGCAGCACCTCAGGCTGGTGCGGTTCGACGTCCAGCGAGGCGATGTCCCAGGTCTCCATGCCCGGGGAAGATACCTCCGCGCCTCACGGTCTGGCGGTGCGCCGCAGAACCGACCCCGCGGCCAGGGCCGCCGCGCCCGCGAGCAGCATCAGCGCGAGCTGCAGGCCCGTGAACGGAAGCGTGTCCGGGCTGGCCTCGCGCGGGGCGCTCGCCGGGTCGTCGGCGATCTACGTATCGGTCTGGGAGGCGCTCGCGCCCGGTCCCGAGGCGTCCTGGTCGGCCGCCGCGTGCGCGCGTACGCCGCCGCCCTGCTCACCGGCCTTCGAGCGGGTGCCGCCCGAGGCGTGGGCGCTCGTCGTGCCGCCGGAGGACTGGGATGCGCTCGCGGTGGCGCTGCGCGTGGGGGCCTGCGCGGCCGGGGCGGGAGCAGACGGAGCCGGGGCCGAGGCGGCCGGCGCCGGTGCGGGCGCCACGGGTGCCGGCTTCGGCGCCTGAGCGGGCGCCGGCAGCCGCACCGGCGGCGCGGGCGCCGCCTTGACGACGTCCTGCACGGCCTGGTTCACACCGCCGACGACCTGGTCGACCCCCGGCACCTGCCCCAGAGCCACTACCGGGACGGCCAGAAGAATGGCGGCGCCAGTGGCCGCCACGGTGACTGCGGCGCGTGAGCGCGAGTGCAGACACCGCGCCCCCAATGCGGATTTTCTTAGACGGCGCGCCGGAAATGCAGTCGAAGCGTGCCACGGTGAATCGCGAGTCCCAGCCCGAGCGCGGACAGGCCCGCCAAGCAGCAGCATGCCGATGGCGAAACCCGTAAAGGGCGACCGCGCGGGCCGCGGGTCGTCCGGCAGCGGCGCGGCCGCCTCGTCCGCCATGGCGAGCTCGATCGCCGACGGGGCTTCCTGCCCCATGCGGATCCGCGGCGGCTCCGGCGTGCGAGCTTCCGCGCTGCCGCGTGGTGCTTCACCCCGCGGGCCCGGGTTGCACGCGAATGCGCGCGTGAATGACGTCCCCCGCCGGCTGTTGCCGCCGCCGGGATCCGCAGACCGAGCGCCGGCACTGCCTCCGGTGGTGGCCTGCGCCGAGGACTGCTGCCGCTGAGGCGCCGAGCTGACGGGCGTCTGCGCCGACGGAACGGGCGCCGGGGCCTGCACCGCGGGCGCCTCCACCGTCGGCGACTGAACGGCCGGAGTACTTACGGCGGGAGGCTGAGACCGGCAGCGGGCTCGTGGGGAGCGGGTTTGCCGGGAGCGGATTCGCCGGCGAGGCCGGCTCCTGAACCACCCCGCCCACGGTATCGGTCACGCCGCCGACGACCTGATCCACGCTCGGAACCTGTGCGAGCGACGCACCGGCACGGGCAGAACGGTCGCCCCAGTTACGGCCCCCAGCACACCGGCGCGAGATCGCACCTTCCCCATTAAGTCCCCCAATTCAGTTTCACCCGACGCCCCTGCCAGGGCGCCGACCAATGTACTACCCAGACCCCCACCCGTGCGTCACCTGTTTTTTCACCGAGTGGCTACGGTGGGACACCTCATGCGGCGGTCGGCCCTACTCACGATGGCGCTCGCGGTTCTGGGGATGCCATCGACAGTCCTCGCCCAGCGGGCCGTGCCCGCCGAGCACACCCTGTCCAGCGGGTGGGAGATGCGCGTCGAGGCGGCCGCTCCGGCGCCGCCGCAGCCGGCCCCGCCGGAGGAGACCGAGCCGGATGCCGAGGGCGGGTCGGTGCGCGATGACTCCGCCCGGTCGCACCGCCCAGTCCGATGGGCCCTGGCAGGCCACCCAAGTGCCGAGCGTGTTCGACTCGCGCGCGCTCCCGCAGCTCTATCCCGGCACCGTGCGCCGCTACCGAACGACCTTCGTCGGCCCCGCGACCCCGCGCGGCTTCAGCTGGCTGATCCGCTTCGACAGCGTGCGCCGCAACGCCGCGGTGATCCTCAACGGCCGCCGGATCGGCCGCAACGTGGACCCGTATACGCCCTTCACCGTGCCGGCGCGCGGCCTCCTACCCGGGCGGCGGAACCTGCTCGAGGTGATCGTCGACGGCCGCAAGAACCCGCAGCTACCGGAGGCGTGGTGGAACTGGAACGGGCATCGTGCGGCCGGTTCACCTCGTGCCTGCCGGGCCGGCCCACATCGAGGACCTCGGCACGATGTCGCGCGTGCGCTGCAGAGGGCCCGCTCGTCGCTGCCGGGCCGACCTCCTCCTCGACGGCATGCTCGAGCGGCGCGGCACGAAGCCGATCCGGCCGTCGCTCGACGTGCGCCTGCGCGCGCCGGGCGGCCGCGTGACCGAGCGTACGTTCCGCCTCCCGCCGCAGACGGCGGCGCGGCGCCAGATGAAGCTGTCGATGCCGGTGCCCGCGCCGGTGCTCTGGTCGCCCGACTCGCCCCAGCTCTACGGCGCCGTGTTCACGCTTCGGAACGGCGCCAGGGTGGTGCAGCGTGAGCGGCGCGCCATCGGGCTGCGCTCGGTCGAGGTGAAGGGCGGCCACCTGTGGCTTAACAACCGGCGCATCCAGCTCCGCGGCGCGTCGATCCATGAGGACATGCCGGGCTCCGGCGCGGCACTCACCGGCGCGGACATGGACCGGATCGTCGCGGACCTGAAGGACCTGGGCGCCAACATCACGCGCGCGCACTACCTCCTGAACCCCCGGCTCCTCGACCGGCTCGACCGCGCCGGAATCATGGTCTGGAGCCAGGCGCCGATCTGGCAGCGGGACTCGGCGCGCGGGGTGAACCTGCTCGCGCAGCCGAAGGAGCTCGCGCGGGCGCTCCTGACGGTGCGGCGGACGGTCACCGAGGCGCGCAGCCACCCGGCGGTGCTCACCCACTCGGTCGCGAACGAGCTGACCTTCACGCCTGACCAGCATCCGGCCACCAAGCGCTTCCTGCTGGCCGCGCGGGCGCAGGCGCATGAGATCGACCCGACGCTCCCGATCTCCGTCGACATCAAGGGCCGCCCGGGCTTCGCGGAGCAGTTCACCTACCACCCGTTCGACATGATCGGGCTGAACCAGTACTTCGGCTGGTACCGCTGGGTCCCGGACTTCAGCCTGCTCGAGCCGTACATCTACGAGCTGCGCGACCAGTATCCGCGCAAGGCGATCGTGATGACGGAGTGGGGCGCCGAGGCCCGCTCGGAGCTGGCCGACGCCGCGCCCGACCTGAAGGGCAGCTATGCCTTCCAGACGATGCACGCGCAGCGGACCGTCGACGTGATCGACCGCTCGCCCATCCTGTCCGGCGCGATCTACTGGACGCTCCGCGAGTTCGCGATCTACCCGGGCTGGCAGGGTGGCGCCGGCCGCCGTTCGGCGCAGTACGAGCCGAACACGCTCCACCAGAAGGGCCTGATCACCTACGACGGCGAGAGGAAGCCCGCGTACTACCTGCTGCGCGACCGCTTCCGCGCCACCCCGCTGTACCCGTAGTACGCGCGCCCGCGCGGGGACAGCCGGTATCCCACCTCGAGGCTCTCGGTGAGCCCGAGCTCCTTCAGCTTGCGAACGTCGGCCTTGAAGGGCGCCGTCTCGCGGCCCATCGAGGCGGCGAGGTCCGGAGCACGCGTGCCGGGCCGCTCCGCGATCAGGCCGAGGACCGCCTGCGTCCACGGGCCGTGCCGGCTCGCGGCGTCGAGACGGGCGAGCCGCGCGTCGATCTCCGCGCGCTGGGTGGGCGAGATCCTGCTCCGCTTGCGCAGTGCGACGCGCGGGTCCGGGCCGGCAAGCCTGAACTCGATCCGGTAGAGCGGCCGGTCCTGCGGGCCCTCGCGGAGCACCGCCTCCCGGTTCGGCGCGCCGGCGCGGCGGGCGTCGTCGTCGGTCACCTCGCTCTCGTCCACGACCTCGACCGACTCGATGGCGAGCACGCCGACCCTCGTCCGTAGCGTCCCGCCCGCCCTCACGGTCGGCCTGCGCCACCGCCGGAAGGCGAGCGTGACCTCCCCCTCGCCGATGCGCCGGAGCACGTCTTGGCGGAACAGCACATGCTCAACCTAAAGAAAGGCGCCACCGGGCCGATCAAATTCGGCGTGCGCCGCGTCCTCGCCATATCGGTCATGACCACGCTCGTCCTCGCCGCCCCCGCCGCGGCGCAGAAGCCCGCCGACGTCTCTCGGGTCGAGTCCGCGGTGGTCGAGCTGGCCAAGCTGAAGAAGGGCTCGCAGGGCCAGGTGGCCGCTCGCGAGCGTGACGCCGCCGCGGCGCTCGGCGCCTGCAGCAGCGGAGGCCCGGGCTGGAAGCGGATCCGCGGCGTGCACGACGCCTCTCAGCGGAACGCCTACGCGCGCGGCGCGAAGACGCTCTGGACGAATCTGAAGAAGACCGCCGTCGAGGGGGCGTGGGTGCAGGTCTTCACGCCGCACTTCGAGCACTTCCTGAACCACTTCGACACCCCGCTCGCCGATCCGGTCCTCCAGGCCGGCATCGACGCGCAGCGCCACCGGCTGGCCTACGACCAGGCCGCCTACTCGTTCGGCACCTGCGCGACCTTCAACAAGCTGATGACGAAGGTGCGCGAGTTCAAGATCGGCGGCAGCCACGGCGTGAGCGGCGACTACTACGCCGGCAAGATCTACAACGACTTCGTCCGCTACGTGGCGAAGCGCCAGGCCGCGGCCGCCCGCGCGCACTGGGGCTCGCATGACCAGAGCGCGCTCGACGCGGCCCGCGACCAGCTCAAGGCGCTCGGCGGCGACGAGGGCTACGCCAACTACTTCGCGTTCGCCTTCAAGGGCTGAGGCGCCCTGTAGCCTCAGCGGCGTGGCCACGCGCCGCGTCACCTTCTCGCGCAACCTGACGCTGTCGCTGTCGCGAACGTGCGTATCGCACTGCAAGTACTGCGCGTTCGCGACGCACCGGCCGCACCTCCACGAGCCGGATGAGGTCGAGCGGCTGCTGGACGACGCGGCGCGCCGCCGGGTCAAGGAGCTGCTCGTCCTGACCGGCGACCAGCCCGATCACCATCCGGGCGTCCGCGAGCGCCTGGCGGCGCTCGGGTTCGACGACTTCGTGTCCTACGTGGCCTGGTGCTGCGAGCGCGCGCTCGAGCGCGGCATCCTCCCCCACACGAACCTTGGCGCGCTGCCGCGCAGGGACCTCGCCCGGCTGCGCGAGGTGACCGCGTCGCAGGGCCTGATGCTCGAGTCGATGCGCGACGACCTCGTTGCGCACCAGGGCTCGCCCACCAAGGACCCGGCGCTCCGGCTCGAGACGATCCGCGCCGCCGGCGAGCTTCGGATCCCGTTCACGAGCGGGATCCTGGTGGGGATCGGCGAGACGGAGGCCGACCGGATCGAGGCGCTCGAGGCGCTGGCGGCGGCACACGCCGAGTACGGGCACCTTCAGGAGGTGATCCTCCAGAACTTCGTGCCGCACCGGCGCTACTACGGCGAGGAGCCGGCGGAGATCGCAGAGGAGGCCCAGCAGAACGGCCACGCCGCGGACGCGGTCGCGCTGCCGACGTGGGCCACCGAGGTGACGCTCGATCACATGCGTGACCTCGTCAAAGCGTGCCGGGAGCTCATGCCGGACGTGGGCATCCAGATCCCGCCCAACCTGTCCGACTGGTGGCTGCCCCTGGTCGACGACGGCGCCACGGATCTCGGCGGCCTGTCGGCCAACGGCGACCACATCTCGCCAGAGCATCCGTTCCCGTCCGTTCACGAGATGCGAAAGCGGCTGGCGCCGCGCGGGCAGGCGCTGGCGGAGCGGCTATGCGTCTATCCGCAGTACATGGACTCCGAGTGGCTCGAGCAGGGCGTCCTGGACGTGATCAAGATCAAGTTCTGGTCGTTCATCCCGCGCAGCGGGTCCGGGCGGCGCGACGAGCGACCGATCCGCCACGACCTCGTGCCGGGCGCCGTCGAGCGCGCGGCGCGCGGGGAATCGCTCGGCGCCGAGGAGCTCACCGCCCTGTTCGCCGAGACGCGCCCCGAGGCGATCGAGGACATGCGCCAGGCCGCCGACGGCCTGCGCGCAGAGCTGGCCGGGGACACGGTCACGTTCGTGGTGAACCGCAACATCAACGTGTCGAACGTGTGCACGGTCGGCTGCGCCTTCTGCGGCTTCGGCCAGGGCCGCCGCTCGCCGGACGCCTACGAGCACTCGGAGGAGGAGTTCCGGCGCAGGGTGCAGGAGGCGGTCGGCTTCGGCGCCACCGAGATCTGCATGCAGTCGGGCATCCACCCGAACTGGAAGCTCGAGGACTACGAGCGCTGGCTCCGCATCGCCAAGGACGAGGCGCCGCACATCCACCTCCACGCCTACTCGCCCATGGAGGTGCACTTCATGGCGGGCGACCTGCCGCTCGCCGAGGTGTTCGGCCGCCTGCGCGAAGCCGGGCTCGGCTCCACGCCGGGCACCGCCGCCGAGGTGCTCGACGACGGCGTACGTCAGCGGATCTCACCGAACAAGCTGCCGGTGGCGCGCTGGGTGGAGATCATCGAAGCGGCACACGCGGCGGGAGTGCGCAGCACCGTCACGGTGATGTTCGGCCACATCGAGGAGCCGTGGGAGCTGGCCGAGCACATGCGTGTGGTGCGCGAGCTGCAGGAGCGAACGGGGGGATTCACCGAGTTCGTGCCGCTGTCGTTCATCCCCTTCCACACGCTGCTCGGGCGCACGCACGGGATCGAGGAGATCTCGCGCGAGGACAACCTGCGCCACACGGCCGCGTTCCGGCTCGCGCTCGGCCGCACGATCCCGAGCCTCCAGGCGAGCTGGGTGAAGATGGGCCTCGACGCCGCAACCGAGGCGCTCGACTGGGGCGTGAACGACCTCGGCGGGACGCTCATGGAGGAGTCGATCAGCCGTCTGGCGGGCTCCTACCACGGCGTGAAGCTCGAGCCGGAGGACCTGATCGGAGCGGCGCACGCGGCCGGGCGGCCGGCGGCGGAGCGCGACACGCTGTACGGGATCCGCGAGCGGTATCCGGTCGCGGCCGTGCGGCAGGCCGCGGGCGGTGCCGGCGGCGCAGACGTGGTGTCCCGGGCGTGAAGCTGGGATACAAGGCGTCGGCCGAGCAGTTCGGCCCGGTGGAGCTGCTCGAGTTCGCCCGCCACGCCGAGCGGGCCGGGCTCGAGATCGTCGCGATCTCGGACCACTTCCAGCCGTGGCGCCATCACGGCGGGCACGGGCCGAGCGCGCTCGCGTGGCTCGGGGCGGCGACGGTCGCGACCGAGCGGCCCACGCTCGGCACAAGCGTCCTCACCCCCACGCTCCGCTACCACCCGTCGATGATCGCGCAGGCGTTCGCCACGCTCGGGCTGATGGCGCCCGGCCGGGTGTTCCTCGGCGTGGGCACCGGCGAGGCGATGAACGAGACGCCCGCAACCGGTGATGCGTTCCCGGGCCGCAAGGAGCGCCGATTGCGACTGGCGGAGGCGATCCGGCTGATCCGAGAGCTGTGGACCGGCGAGCGGGTGGACTTCGAGGGCGACTGGTACCGGACCTCCAAGGCCACCATCTACGACCGGCCCGACGAGCCCGTGCCGATCTACGTCGCCGCCTCCGGCCCGCTGGCCGCCAAGCTCGCCGGGCGGGTCGGCGACGGCTTCATCTGCACGAGCGGCAAGGACCCCGAGCTGTACGAGACCCTGCTCGGCAAGGTGGCCGAGGGCGCGGAGGCGGCCGGCCGTGACCCGGCCGGCATAAGGCGGATGATCGAGGTGAAGGTCTCCTACGACCGCGACCCCGACTTCGCGCGCGACGCGTGCTCGTGGTGGGCCGCGCTGGCGCTCACGCCCGAGGAGAAGGAGGGCGTGGACGACCCGATCGAGATGGAGCGGCTCGCCGACGAGGCGATCGACCGCGCCCCCACCCGCTTCATCGTCTCGAGCGACCCGGAGGAGATCGCCGCCGGCATCCGCCGCTACGGCGACCTCGGCTTCGACGAGCTCGTCCTGCACGCACCCGGCGAGGACCAGGCCCGCTTCCTGGACCAGTTCGCCGAGGACGTCTTGCCGTTGCTCACATAGGCTGCCGGTCATGCTCAAGGACAGGGTCATGTTCATGTCCGGCGGGAGCCGCGGGATCGGGCTCGCCATCGCCACGCGCGTTGCGCAGGAGGGCGTGAAGGTCGCCCTCATGGCGAAGACCGCCGAGCCGCACCCGCGGCTGCCCGGGACGATCTACACGGCGGCCGAGGAGATCGAGGCAGCCGGCGGCGAGGCGCTGCCGATCGTCGGCGACATCCGCGACGCCGAGGCGGTGGACGCGGCCGTGGCCCAGACGGTCGACAGGTGGGGCGGCATCGACCTGGTCGTGAACAACGCCAGCGCCATCAACCTCGCCCCCATGCGCGACCTCGAGGTGAAGCGCTTCGACCTGATGCAGCAGATCAACGCGCGCGGCACATTCGTGGTCACGCGCGCGTGCCTGCCGCACCTGCGCGAGTCCGACCACGCGCACGTGCTCACGCTGTCGCCGCCGCTGTCGGTAAACCCGCGCTGGCTGCGGGGCCACAGCGCCTACACACTCTCGAAGATGGGCATGACGATGATCACGCTCGGCGTGGCGGCCGACGAGGCCGAGTCCGGGATCGGAGCGAACTGCCTGTGGCCGCGGACGATCATCGCCACCGCCGCCGTCCAGAAC
Organism: uncultured Thermoleophilaceae bacterium; assembly: GCA_963808875.1. Classification (GTDB taxonomy): domain Bacteria; phylum Actinomycetota; class Thermoleophilia; order Solirubrobacterales; family Thermoleophilaceae; genus JACVRW01. The sequence goes on along the minus strand of CAWEHM010000007.1, from coordinate 78,021 downwards.
CTGCTCGGCGGCGACGAGGCGATGGCGCGCGCCCGCGTGCCGGAGATCGTGGCCGACGCCGCGGCCGAGATCCTGGGCCGCGACCCGCGCGAGTGCACCGGCAACGTCTTCATCGACGACGAGGTGCTGACCGAGGCGGGCGTGACCGACCTCGAGAGGTACTCCGGCACTCCGGACGCCGACCTCGTGACGGACATATTCGTCGAGGACTCGCCGGTCGGGGAGCCGTCGGCCGGCTAGTCCGCCGCCACGCGGATCCCCAGCGCGACCAGAACCGTTCCGGTCACGGCGTCCAGCGCCCGCCGCAGCCACGAGCTCTTGAAGGCGTCGACGGCGCGGGCGAGCAGCCACGCGTACGCCGAGAGCCAGACGATGCCGAGGGCGATGTGGACGCCCGCCATCGCGATGGAGAGGAGGAGCACCGGGTCGCCGGGGCGGATGAACTGGGGCAGGAAGGTCGTGTAGAAGAGCGCGATCTTGGGGTTGAAGAGGTTGGTGAGGAGGCCCTGGCGGAAGGGCCGCCCTCTCGAAGCCGAAGGCAGGCCCCCTTCCGGTGGGGTCTGACCCCACCGAACGGACCGGGCGGCGAGCAGGCTCTGCACGCCGAGCCACACGAGATACGCCGCGCCGACCAGCCGGAGCGTGTCGTAGGCCGTCTCGGACGCCGCCAGCACAGCCGCGACCCCGGCCGCCGAGGCGATCGCCCAGACCATGCAGCCGGCCCCGATGCCCAGCGTCGTCGCGAAGGCCGCGGGACGGCCGCCCAGGAAGACGCTGCGCGACACCATGGCCATATCGGCGCCCGGCGTGACGGTCAACAGCGTGATCACGCCGAGGAACAGGAGCGGGTCGCGCACCGATTCAGCCTACGTCACTTGCGGTGCAGACCAAGCTCCCGCGCCCAGTACTCCGCGCCCCCGTGCCGTGTTACCGCGAGGTAGAGAGGCCGACGATCGCTCTCATCGAATTCGCGAACGGTGGGCCATTCAGTTCGTCCCGCAGTGAACTCGCGAAGTTCTTCTTGTATCCGTTCGTTGGTCCATGTCCGGGGTCGACCAGCCCGCGGGGCATGGTCCGCAAATGCGTAACGAGTCGCGGAACCGCGCGTGCCACTCACTCGGCGCAGAACCCGTGCCTTGAGGAGCGAGTCGATGTCACGTCCCGCGGCCGATCGGCTCACCGCGCCGGCTACCTCGAAGTCGGCGCGCGTGAACTCCAGCCTCCCTTGGGTGGCAAGGGCGCTTAAGGCACGCTGCTGCGAAACGGAAAGCTGAATACGCGTGCCCCGGCCGAGCCCCAAACGATTCAACTGCTCTATCTCCGCCGCAACTCGCTCGTATTCCTCAGCAAGACCCTCGAGGTAGTACTCGAGCCACGTTTCCATGCTGTACGTCAGTCGCCGAACAGACCGAAGCGCGCTTAGGTAGGCCTCATGATCGCGTCGTAGTCGGACTCGAACGAAAAGAGCCTGCCAGGGAGATAGCCGTGTTTCAGCAGGACTGCGGATGCGGCAAGCCTGGCTGTACGGCCATTGCCATTCGCGAATGGGTGGATGTCTGTGATCGCGTAGTGCACAACGCCGGCGATGACTGGTGGCGGGAACTCCTCAAGCCGACCCTCGCGTTCCGTAACCCAGTCGCAGAGGCCGAGGACCCGACCGGGAACCTCGTTAGGCGGTGCGCCCTCATGAATGATCTCTCCGAGACTGTTGGGAATTACCGCTCGGCCGTCCCGCCACGCCCCTTCGTGGTGCGGCTCGAAGTTTCCGTCCGGTCGGCCCAGGCCCCGCATTACCGCACCTTGAATCTCGAGCAGGAAAGCGGGCGTAATGTCGAGCTCATCGCGAGTGAGCCACCGGTCGATCAAGTCGAGTGCCGCGACGTAATTGACGAGCTCGATCTTCGCCTCGTTCGTCGGGTCGAGTTCGCCGCGGGCCGCGCGCTCTGCCTCGATCAGCGGCAGCTCGTTCCCTTCGATCAACGTCGAATAGTGAACCGTGCCGGCGCGGGCTGAAGCCCGGAGCTGATCAGCAGCAGCGGGAAGTACTGGCGCCGCTCGGATCAAGCCGAGGGCCCGCTCGATCCGCCCGAGGCGCTGAACCACTGGATACCGGTAACGCATGAACTGGGCGTTGAATGCGATTGCCATGGGATCGGTTTCTGCAGCTGATCTCAAAATCTCTACCCAGGATTATCAGAACGTGGAACCGCCAACTAAGCCAGAAACAAATCACAAGCCCTATTCGTAGATCAAAATGACAGCAGCTGATGAAGAGGCTCAAGACTACGCCACCCGACGCTGAATATCAAAAGTTGCTACCCATGATTAGCAAAACCTGCTTCCGCATCATGAAGCCGGATATACGCCATCGAGCCTTTGCAATTATCAAAACCCGTCTCCAGTAAGCCGGAGTAACGTGTCGATTTCGGCCGATCTCGTTCGACGTCCATGCAAACACCCTCTGAAAAGGAGCGAGGAATGCGAGTCATGGTGATGGTCAAGGGAGACGACGCGACCGAGGCGGGCACGCCCCCCGACACCGAGATGCTGAACGCGATGGGGCGCTACAACGAGGAGCTCGTGAAGGCCGGCGTCATGCTCGACGGCGAGGGGCTCCATCCCAGCTCGCGGGGCGTCCGGATCCAGTTCTCGGGCGACGACCGCAGCGTCGTCGACGGCCCGTTCGCCGAGTCGAAGGAGCTGATCGCCGGCTACTGGATCTGGCAGGTCCGCGACATGGACGAGGCGATCGAGTGGGCGAAGCGGTGCCCGAACCCGACGGGCGACGAGAGCGTCCTCGAGATCCGTCCGGTGTTCGAGCTCGACGACTTCGGCGACAACGTGACACCGGAGGTGCGCGAGCGGGATGAGCGACTGAGGAGTGAGCTGGAGGGACGGTCGTAGGCACCACCGATCCCAAGCGCGCCGTCGAGGCCGTCTGGCGGATCGAGTCGCCGCGGCTGATCGCGGCGCTCACGCGGATCGTTCGCGACGTGGGCCTCGCCGAGGAGCTCGCGCAGGATGCGCTCGTGGCGGCGCTCGAGCAGTGGCCGGGGTCGGGCGTTCCGGACAATCCGGGCGCCTGGCTCATGGCCACTGCGAAGCACCGCGCGATCGACGTCCTGCGGCGCGGCGCCACGCTGGAGCGCAAGCAGCAGGAGCTGGCGCACGAGCTCGAGCAGAGACAGCAGCGGGGCGGGCCGGACGTCGACGCTGCGATCGACGACTACGTCGGCGACGACCTCCTGCGCCTGATGTTCCTCACCTGCCACCCCGTGCTGTCCAAGGAGGCGCGCACGGCGCTCACCCTGCGGCTCCTCGGCGGCCTCACCACCGACGAGATCGCGCGCGCGTTCCTGGTGGCCGAGCCCACCGTCGCCCAGCGGATCGTCCGCGCCAAGCGCACCCTCGCCGCTGCCCGGGTGCCGTTCGAGCTGCCGCCGCGCGACGAGCTCGACGCCCGGCTCGGGTCGGTCCTCGAGGTGATCTACCTCGTCTTCAACGAGGGCTACGCCGCCACGGCCGGCGACGACTGGATTCGCCCGGCGCTGCTCGAGGAGGCGCTCCGGCTCGGGCGCATCCTGGCGGGCCTCGCGCCGGAGGAGCCCGAGGTTCACGGCCTTCTGGCGCTCATGGAGATCCAGGCCTCCCGCTCCCGCGCACGGATGGGGCCGGGCGGCGAGCCGGTGCTCCTGCTCGACCAGGACCGGGCCCGCTGGGACCAGCTCCTGATCCGGCGCGGCCTCGCCGCGCTCGAGCGGGCCGAGGAGCTGAGCGGGACGCTCGGCCCGTACGCGCTCCAGGCGGCCATCGCGGCGTGCCACGCGTGCGCACGGCGGGCCGAGGACACCGACTGGGACCGGATCGTGGCCCTGTATGACGCCCTGGCCGAGCTCACCCAGTCACCGGTGGTGGAGCTGAACCGGGCGGTGGCGATCGCCATGGCCGGCGAGCCGGACGCCGGGCTCGAAATCGTGGACGAGCTGGTGGCCCGCGGCGCCCTCGACGGCTACCACCTGCTCCCCGCCGTGCGCGGTGAGCTCCTGGAGAAGCTCGGTCGCGCGGAGGAGGCGAGAGCGGAGTTCCAGCTTGCAGCCTCGATGACCCGCAACGCGCGCGAGCGCGATCAGCTGCTGATCCGGGTACGTGCACTCGGATGACAGACGTCCCAAATATCGAACTCAATGACGGCAACCGCATCCCGCAGCTCGGCTTCGGGGTGTTCCAGATCGACGCCTCGGAGACCGTGGACGCGGTGGTCCGCGCCCTCGAGGCCGGCTACCGGCACATCGACACGGCCGAGATGTACGGCAACGAGCGCGAGGTCGGCGAGGCGCATCCGGCAGTCGGGCATCGCCCGCGGCGAGGTCTTCGTGACCAGCAAGCTGAACAACTCGTTCCACGAGCCCGACGACGCCCGCCGCGCCTTCGAGGGCACCCTCGAGGCGCTCGGCTTCGACCACGTGGACCTGTTCCTGATCCACTGGCCGCTGCCGACCCTCTACGACGGCGACTTCGTCTCCACCTGGCGCACGCTCGAGGAGTTCAAGGCCGACGGGCGCGCGCGCTCGATCGGCGTCTCGAACTTCCAGGTGGAGCACCTCGAGCGGCTCGCGGCGGAGACCGACACCGTCCCGGCCGTCAACCAGATCGAGCTGCACCCGTACTTCCAGAACCGCGAGGTGCGCGCCCACGACGGGGAGCACGGCATCGCGACCGAGGCGTGGTCACCGATCGCGCAGGGCGAGGTGCTCGACGACGCGGAGATCGGCGACATCGCCGAGCACGTGGGCCGGACGCCCGCCCAGGTGGTGCTCCGGTGGCACATCCAGCGCGGCAACATCGTGTTCCCGAAGTCGACGACCCCCGAGCGGATCAGGGAGAACTTCGAGATCTTCGACTTCGAGCTCGACGACTCAGAGCTCGGGCGGATCGACGAGCTGGACCGGGGCGAGGGCGGCCGAAACGGCCCTCACCCCGACCAGTTCGATTACGCGGGCTAGGCCGCCTGCCGGAGCTCGTGCTCCAGCGCGTGCGCCGGGATCAGCGCCGCGTGCGCCTCCGCCAGCGCATCCCCAAGGCTCGTCGAGGCCGGCCCGTGCAGCGGGCTCGACCCGTCGTTGACCAGCACGGCAACCATCGCCGCGCCGCGGACGTCGATCGGCGTCGACTCGCGGAGCCGTGAGGCGAGCGCGAGCAGCGCCTCTGCCTGGGCGCGCACCTCGGCGCGCTGCGGCCGCGGCCGGATGTTCATGGGCGTGCCCCGACGGGCCTCGCCCACGGCCTCGACGAGGGCGTTGGCGAGCTGCGCGCGGGTCGCGGTCGAGTGCAGCTGTGCCGCGCGGACACCGAGCGGGGTCAGCGGGTTCGGCGTGACGCCGGACGCGAGCTGCCGGTCCAGCCGGTTGCGCTGGAACCGAGTGCGAATGCGCGCGCCGACTCCGGATCGCTGGCTGGACTGTGACCTGGTCCGTACGTTCGGGCGGGGAAAGACTCCGTAGGGCATGGTGTGCCTCCTTCTGTGAATTCCGCCCTCAATGCTCGCCCCATGGGCGAGTAGCGCCCATGGGGCGAGAGACCCAATCGCCCCGGGGAAAATGCCCATTCAGGGGGTCACGAGGCCGCGGCGGATCGCGTATCGGGTCAGCTCGACCCGATTGCGCATCCCGAGCTTCTCGAGCACGTTCTCGCGGTGCCTGTCGACCGTCTTCTTGCTGATGAAGAGCTGCTCGCCGATCTCCTCGCTCGTGAACCCCTCCCCGATCAGCTTCACGACCTCGAGCTCGCGCGGGCTGAGCGGGTCCTCAGGCGTGGCCTCGCCGCGGCTCGCGCGCTCCAGGTAGTCCCGCACCAGCGCCCGCACGGCCGCCGGGTACAGGAACGGCTCGCCCCGCATGGTCGCGCGGCACGCCTCGATCAGGTCGCGGTTCGCGACGCTCTTCAGCACATAGCCCGACGCGCCGGCCTTGAGCGCCTCGAAGAAGTACTGCTCGTTGTCGTGCATCGAGAGGATCAGGACCTTCAGGTCGGGCTTCTGGCGCGAGAGCTCCCGCGCCGCCTGAAGGCCCGTCATGCGCGGCATGGTCACGTCCAGGACCGCGAGGTCCACCTCGGTCGAGAGGGCGAGCGCAACCGCCTCGGCGCCGTCACTCGCCTGAGCCACGACCTCCAGGTCGGGAGCCGAGTCGAGCACCAGCCGCAGACCCTCCCGCACGACCTCGTGGTCGTCCGCGAGCAGAATCCGGGTCTTCAGCGGGACGGTCATCGCCCGTCGTGGTCCAGGGGGATCCTAAGCCGCACCTCCGTGCCGCGCGTGGGAACCGACTCGATCGAGAAGCGGCCGCCGACGAGAATCGCCCGCTCGCGCATGCCGGCGATGCCGGACGTGCCCTCGGGCAGCTCGCGCGGCATGCCCACGCCGTCGTCGCGGACGCGGAGCGCGACCGACTCGGCGTCGCCCTGAACCCACAGGGTGATGGTGTGCGCCTTGGCGTGCCGGACGGCGTTCGTGAGGCCCTCCTGAGCGATGCGGTACACGACCAGCTCCACCTCGGCCGGCATCGGCGAGAGGTCGCCCTGGAGGTCGCGCTCGATGCGCGGCCCGTCCTGGCCGTCGAGCCGGTTGCAGAGGGCGATCAGCGCGTTCACTAGGCCGAGGTCGTCGAGCGCCTCGGGGCGCAGCTCGCGGGCGATGCGGCGCACCTCGTCGAGGCTGTCTCGCACGGCGTTCGCGACGTCGCGGAGCGCCTCGTTGGCATGGGCGGGATCGCCCGCGGCCGCGCGCTCGGCCTGCAGCGTCACCGCCGTCAGCGTCTGGCCCACCTCGTCGTGGAGCTCCTGCGCCACGCGCAGCCGCTCGGACTCCTGCGCCTCGAGCGCCGTTCGGGCCGCCTCGCGGCGAGCGCTCTCGAGCCGGTCGAGCATGCCGTTGAAGGCGTGCGCGAGCGCACGGCCCTCGGCGCTGCGCGGATCCTCGGGCTCGAGCCGGGTGCCCGGCGTGTCCGGGTCGATGGACGTCATCACCTCGGTGAGCCGGAGGAGCGGCGCGAGCACACGCCGCATCAGCACGAGGTTCATCGTCACGAGCACGACGAAGCCCACGAACAGAAGGAGGAACTGCCCGAACTTGATCGGGGAGCTCACCTCGATCGGGCTGAAGGTGAGGAGGGCCAGGGCGACGAGCAGAACGACGACGTTCGCCAGGAAGACCCGCCACAGAAGCGACACATCGGGAGCCTACGCCCACCGCCCCAGCGGGCGAATGGGGGGAATGGCCCATTCCCCGAGCATCAGGGGTATGTGCAGGGGCATCCCCGATGGCAGCGGCGCCGCGCCCCCGTACGGTGGCCGCGATGGTCGATATCGCGCTCCCCCGCTCCGCCCGCGCCCTCGTGGCAGCGCTGGCCGTGGTCGTGCTGTTCGCCTGCGCAGGCCCCGCTTCGGCCGCGCCGCGCGCTGCCTCGTCCGCCACGCCGAGCGCCTGCGCCACCGCCGCCAAGAAGCTGCGGGCGGCCAAGGCGCGACTCGCGAAGGTCCAGCGGCAGGCCAAGCGGGGCAGGGCCTCGCGCGCCGCGGTTGCCCGCGCGCGCACGGCCGTCAAGAAGGCCGGCGCCGCGAAGCGGAGGGCCTGCGCGGCGCCGGCGACCCCGGGCGGCACCCCCGTCGGGACCCCGACCCCACCCGCGGGCACGCCGGAGCAGCCCGCCCCGCCGCCGCCGGCTCCCCCTCCTCCCGGTGATCAGCCCACGAGCCACGAGCTGATCCAGAAGGCGCTCGACGAGGGCAGGATCGACTCGGAGACCGCGCTCCGCTACCGCGTGTTCGCCGAGTTCGGCGACGACCGGCTGCCGGGCGAGTTCCGCGGAGCTCCGCTCGGCTCGGATAGCGACTCCCTCGACGAGGTGGCTCAGCGCTGGGACCAGCTCTCCCCCGACACCCGCGCGGCGCTCGAACCGTTCTTCATCCCTCCGTTCAACCCGGGGAGCTGGTACGACCTGTCCTCGGGCGCCGCCAGGAACGCCGCCGCCAGAAGCGCCGCCGCCGGCGAACAGGGTTCGAACCTGTGCGAGAACACCGCCCCCAACATGAACAGGTGGGGCTACGTGACGGCCGCCGGGGGGAAGGTACGCGTCTGGTACGAGAACACGCAGCCGGGCCAGCTCGACAAGGCGATCGCTGTGGCGGAGTACCTGGACGCCGGCGCTTGGAGCAAGGTCACCGGAATCTTCCGGGAACCCATGGCGGACGGCGGCGACCTCACGGGCCGGCGCTGCCGCGGCTTCGACCCGGCCGTCGACCTCGTGCTGTCGAAGCTAGTCGACGCCGAGGGCCGCCTGCTCGCGGGCGGCCGCACCATCGACTACAAGGACAAGCCGGACTGCCAGGGTCCGGTCCCCGGCTTCGTGCTGCTCGCGCGCCAGCTCGCCGGCAAGGAGCTCATGGCCAACGTGGTGCACGAGCTGGCCCACCTCACGCATTTCGCCTACAGCCTGAAGCACTGCCGGCAGAACATCTCCTGGCTCACCGAGGCCACAGCCGCCTGGACCGAGAACTACGTCGGCGGACTCGGTCCTGAGCACCCCGAGAAGTTCGCCCCGTGGTTCTTCGACCGCCCCGACGAGCCGCTCGAGACCTACGAGCCGGAGACGGCGACACCGCGTCACTACGGCTCGTACCTGTTTTTCCAATGGCTCGCGAAGACCAAGGGCGCGGACGCGGTGAGCAAGATCTGGGCCTCAGCCGAGTCGGGCGCCGACCCGATCGACACCATCCAGCAGGTCCTGACCGAGCTCGGCTTCGCCGGCGGGTTCGAGGAGGCGTGGAAGCGGTTCGCCCTCGCCGGCCTGAACCCGCGCCAGGACGTCGACTGGTTCAAGCATTGGGGCCTGGCGACCGGAGCCAAGATCGATCGCCAGCCCGGCGTGTACGCAGACGGCGACGGCAAGACGTTCCCCGTCGCCCTCCCCCATCTGTCGGCGGAGTACCACTGGGTCGACTTCACCGACGCCGTGAAGGCGATCCAGGTGACCAACGGGCTCGCCGGCGTCCCGGGCGCGAGCGTCCAGCTGTGGCTCCGGATCAACCAGGGAGGCCAGGACCGCTACGAGGTGCGCGACGTCTCGGGTGAGGAGACCACGACCTTCTGCCGCGATCTGCCTGCGGAGAACGTGCAGGAGATGGCACTCGTGATCGCCAACAGCACGCACGCCGACCGCATCCACAAGCTCAACGGCAGCGTGAACGTGAAGGGCAGGCCGTCCTGCTCGAAGTGGGACGGCACCACCAAGACCACGATCGAGCAGGACGGCCTGACCGAGGTCTACCTCGCCAACTACACGTTCGAGCCCCAGTGGACGAGGCCGCTCGACGGGGGCGGGACCGAGTCCTACTTCCTGGCGCAGGGGTCGTACGACATGCATGCGAGCTGGAGCATCTCCGGAGTCTCGGAGACGGACGGCTGCACCTACTCCGGCGGCACGAGCTGGCCGGCCGGCGTTGTGGGCCTACAGGCGCAGCTCGACCTGCGCGACGCCGGCGAGGGCAACCCCGCGACGACCTATGACTTCGGCTTCGGCCTCCCCTTCAAGTCGATGATGGTCCAGCGCGTGTGCCCCGACGGCTACACCGGCCCGGTGTACCGGCAGCTCGGCCTGGGCTTCATGTCCCAGCCGCATCCCTGGGATCCCACCGACGAGTCGATCATCGGCTCGGAGACCCAGGACTACGGCGGGGTGACGATCAAGCGCGAGTGGACCCTAAGTCGTAACGGGATCGCGCCCTGAGGCGCAGGACCACCGCGGCAGCGGCGGCGGGCACCAACCCGATGAACGCATAGCCGAACTGCTCGGCGATCACGCCGCCGGCCAGCGGCCCGAGCAGGTAGCCCACGATGCCGATCTGCGACCAAACCACCATCGCGCTCACGATCCGCTCCATGGGTACCGCATCGATCAATAGGCCGAGCGACCCTGTGTTCCCGAGGCCGATCCCGACGGCCGCGAGCGCCAGCGCCAGCACCCAGAGCGGCACGCTCGCGGCGAGGCCCGCCAGCGAGATTCCCACGACGGCAAGCACCAGCGCGGTGAACACCAGCGGCTGCGGGCGGCGTCCGCCGGCCGCAGCGCCGGTCACGGCCACCACCAGCGACGCGCCCACGTAGAGGGCACCGATCTGGGCCTGGGCGAGCCGCTCGGCCAGATGGAGCGGCAGCACCCCCTCGAGCACCCCGAGCGCCAGGGAGGCGAACAGGATCGCCGCGGACGCGACCCAGAAGCCGCGCGTTCGGAGCACAGCGCGATCGCCAGCGAATGCGCGGCGTGCCGCGGGCTGCTCGGCGAGAAGCACTAGCGGGAGCGCGGCGAGCAGCAACGCGAGATAGGCCAGGAAGGGCCCGTGGATCCCGCCGAAGGCGCCGAGCGCCGGGCCGATCAGCCCGCCCACCGAATAGGCCGCGAACACACGGCTCATGCAGAGGTACTCCTGCCCTGGCCAGCGGCCGAGCGTGTCGAAGGTGACGCCGATCCAGATCCCGCCCGAGCCGAGTCCCATCAGGGCGCGCGCCGGGAAGTAGACCGCCAGCGTGTCCCCGAGGACGAAGCCGAGGGCGCCCACCGCCACGACCGCGATCGAACCGGCAAGCACCGCCCTGGGTCCGCGCCGCCGCACGACCGCGCCGGCAAGCGCGAATCCGGCGACCATCCCGGCGGGAAAGGCTGCCACGAGCAGCCCGATCGCCGCGGGCCCGGCTCCCGTATCAGCCGAGATTGCCGGCGCGACGGGGACGATCAAGCTGTACCCGGCTGCGTCGAGCGCCCCGAGCGCGAGCAACAGCGGGTACGCCGGCACCGGTGAGCGCGTCAGGGCTTGCGGGCCCGCACGATCGCGGAGCTTGCGTGCTCGTGCACGCGGTGGGTCTCCGTGATCTCGATGTCCGTCAGGCCGGCGTCGCCAAGCGCCTGCTCGAACTCCTCGCGGGTGAGCGCGCCGGCGATGCAGCCCGTCCATTCCTGCATGTCGGCGCGGGTGGCCTCGCCCATGTCGGGGTCTGCGATCACGTCCGAGACCGCAAATCGCCCACCTCGGCGCAGCACCCGGGCCGCCTCTGCCAGCACCTTCCGTTTGTCGGCGCTGAGGTTGATCACGCAGTTCGAGATGACGACGTCGACCGACTCATCGGGCAGCGGAATCTCCTCGATGTAGCCCTTCAGGAACTCGACGTTGCCGACGCCGGCCGCTGCCGCGTTCGAGCGCGCCAGCTCGAGCATCTCGTCGGTCATGTCGAGCCCGATCGCCCTTCCGGACGACCCGACGCGGCGCGCCGAGATCAGCACGTCGGCGCCCGCGCCGGAGCCGAGGTCGAGGACGGTCTCGCCCTCGTGCAGGTCGGCCACCGCGGTGGGAACGCCGCAGCCGAGCGACGCCTCGACGGCCGCCTTCGGCGCGGCGTCGCCCTCGCCGGCGTAGAGCACCTGGCCGAAGACCTCGTTGCCGGACTTGTCGAAGTTCGACAGGTCGGGCGCGCAGCAGCGACTTCCGCCGCCCGCCGTGGCGGCAGAGGCGTAGCGCTCGCGCACCTGCTCCCGGATCTCCTCCTCGGTCTTGGTCTCGGTCAGCTCAGCCATGCGGACAGCTCCTTCGTCGCGTCGGGGGTCACGTAGTAGTACGCCCACAGCCCGCGCCGCTCGCAGTCCACGAGACCGGCCTCGCGCAGCACCTTCAGATGGTGCGACACGGTGGGCTGCGACAGGTCGAACAGCGGCACGAGCTCGCACACGCACACCTTCCCGGCGTGCTGGCGGAGCACGTCGACGAGCTGCAGGCGAATGGGGTCGCCAAGCGCCTTGGCGAGTCGCGCCATCCGCGCGGCCCTGGCGGGGTCGACGTCGGGGTAGACGACCGGCTCGCAGCATGGCTCGCCCGCGGGGCGCTTCTGCTTCGGCGCCAGTGTTAGATCGACAGACATCAATATATGTATACCATGGCGTGCACGCATGGCGGCCGAGGTCCACCTCCACGACCCGCAGACGCTCTACCGGCACTGGGAGGAGCAGCAGTGGAGCCCGTTCGATGTCGCCCTGGAGACGGACACGGGCCAGTGGCGGGACATGGCGCAGGAGGACCGCGACCTCGTGCTGTGGGCGCTGTCCTCGCTGATGGTCGCCGAGGAGCGGATCACCACGAAGTTCTCCGGACTCGTCGGGGCCTACGGAACGGAGGAGGAGGCCACCTTCCTGGCCACCCAGCAGGTGGACGAGGCGCGCCACATGCAGTTCTACGCGCGCTACCAGGACGAGGTGGTGGCCGACCCAGCAACGATCGCCGACCACGTGGCACGCGCGCGCCGCGCCCTCTCCCCCGCCTTCGGCACGATCTTCGACGAGCTGCTGGTGAACGCGCACGAGCGCCTCACCGCCGAGCCGGGCGACGCGGCGGCGAAGGTCGAGTTCGTGACGCTCTACCACATGGTCATCGAGGGCACGCTCGGCCTGACCGCGTTCAACTTCATCACGCGCTATCTGGAGGACTCGGGCCAGCTCCCGGGCTTCGTCGAGGGGTACTCGAAGATCCACCACGACGAGCAGCGCCACATCGGCTACGGCACATGGTTCCTTCGCGACGCTGTCGGCCGCGATCCCGCGCTGGCCGACAGCGTCAGGGCGACCCTGCGGGCGGCGCTCCCGGCGGTCGCCGAGGCGCTAACGCCGCCGGACCGCGACGACACCGACTGGGAGGCGCTCGGCGCGAGCTCCGACGAGATCCGCGACTTCGCGATCTCGGGGCTCACGCGGCGGCTCAACATCGTGGGCGTGCCGCTCGCTTCGCTCTGAGATGGCCACGGTCCTCTTCGTCTGCCTGCACAACGCCGGCCGCTCGCAGATGAGCGCCGCGCTGTTCGAGCGAGCGGCAGAGGGACGGCACCGAGCGCTGAGCGCGGGCACGACGCCGGGCGAGCGCGTGCATCCGGAGGTGGTGACGGTGATGCGCGAGCTCGGCATCGACCTGGCCGACCGCGTGCCGCGGAAGCTGACGCCCGAGCTCGCCGAGGAGGCCGATGTGGTCGTGACGATGGGCTGCGGCGACGAGTGCCCCTACTTCCCCGGCAAGCGCTACCTCGACTGGGACCTCGAGGACCCGAAGGGCCGCCCGGTAGCGGACGTGCGCGCCACTCGGGACGAGATCGCTCAGCGGGTGTCAGAGCTCGTGGCCGCGCTGGACCGCGGCTAAGTGGCCGTGGGCACCACGCACAGCTCCGGGCGCTCGGGCCTGTTCAGCCCGCGCCGGAGGGAGATGAACGCCCCTGCGCCCAGGAGCAGCGGTAGCCAGAAGAGGATCGTTCGGTAGACGAGCACCGCGGCGGCGGTGACCGCCACCGGCGTCCCGTAGACGACCAGCGTGCCGATCAGGCCGCCGTCGATACCGCCGAGGCCGCCCGGCAGTGGGAGAAGCCCGCCGAGCTGGCCGATCAGGTAGCCCATCAGGACGACCGTGATCGGCGGCGTGTGGCCGAACGCGTGAAACGACGCCCACAGGACGGCGTTGTCGAAGGCCCAGTACCCGATCGAGCCGGCGATCACGGACACGTTGCCCGAGCGCAGGATCCGGACGGCCTCGGCCGTGCCGCCCACGAGCGCCTTGCGCACCTGGTTCAGAGCTCTGCGCGTCCGGCCCGCATCGGCCGGCGCGGGTTGCCCGACCCCGAAGCGCGGCACCAGCAGCACCGCGGCGATCACAAGGGAGGCGCCCACCGCGGGCACCGCCGTGAGCCACAGCGACTTGTCCGGCCCGGCCAGTCCGATCGCCATGAGGGTGCCGATCACCGCCACGGCGACGAAGTTGACCGAGCTCTTGATGAGGAAGAAGGCAACCGAGCGGCGGGCGATCTGCTCGGCAGGCATCCCGCCCTCACGCAGGATCCAGGCTCCGAACGCAAGGCCGGCGGCTCCGCTGGCGGGCACGATCGCGCCGGCGCCTAGCTCCGCGAGGCCGATCTCCCAGCTGGTGCGCCACGGCATGTTCCGGCAGAAGACCGGCCGGAACATGACCACGTAGGAGGCGCACGAGAGCGCCTCCAGCACCACGGCGAGAGCCACCCACTCCGGGACGCGCCTCGGTCAGCACGTGGCGGACCTGCCCTAGGCCGGGCGCGAGCAGCAGCACCAGCCCGGCAACGGCGAGCACGGCGGCGATCTGAAGGGTGCGCTTCGCGAGCTTGCGCGGCTCGAACTCCGCGGGCATCTCCACGTCAACGGCCTTTGAGGCGCCGCGCTGCATCGAACCTACCTTAGGCTCAGGCCGGTGAAATCCGCCGAGCGTCACGGCGCCTGAACGGCTGCCACCAGTTCCGCTCGCCCAACAGCTGCATGGTCGAGGGGACCAGGACCAGCCGCACGAGCGTCGCGTCGACGAGGATCGCCACCGCGCAGCCGAGTCCGGTCTGCTGCACGGTGGACACGCCCGTGAACACGAAGGTGGCGAAGACGGTGGCGACCGTGACGGCAGCGGCCGTGATCGTGCGGGCGCTGGCCGAGAGCGCCTCGGCCACCGCCTGCGGCGTGTCGCCGTGCTCGTCCCAGCGCTCGCGGATCCGGGTTAGGAGGAACACCTGGTAGTCCATCGAGAGCCCGAAGACGATCGCGAAGACGAGCGGCGGCACCGCCGGGTCGATGTATCCGAGCGCGTCCAGTCCGAGCGGGCCCGCCAGCCAGCCCCACTGGAAGACCGCGACGAGGACGCCGTAGGCGGCCGCGACCGACAGCAGGATCATCAGCACCGCCTTGAGTGAGACGACCGGTGCGCGCAGCAGGAATAGGAGCACCACGAACGCGAGCCCGAGCACGAACAGAAAGACCTTCCACATGGACGCGATCGTCTCGTGCTCGATGTCGCGCCATCGCGCCGCGATCCCGCCGACCGCCGTGTCCGCGCGCGCGGCCACCGGCGAGTCGCGGAGGTCCTCGCGCATGCCGCCCACCAGCTCCTTCGCGGCCGCCGTCTCGGCCTGGACGCGGAGGCCGAACTGCACGACGGCCTCGCGCCCGTCGCGCGACAGCCGAGTGGGCGTCAGGCGCGCGGCGAGCGGCTCCGCGCGCACCAGAGCCCGAACCGCCCGGACCGCGGCCCGGTTCTCCCCGTCGGCCGCCGTGCCCGAGTCGAAGCGGAGCAGGACGTAGGTGGGCGTCGCCGCCGTCGGACCCGCCGCCGCCGTGGCCGCGGCCACGCCAGCGCGGGCCTCGCTGCCGGCCGGGAGCTGAGGCAGCAGCCCGGCCCTGATCTTCATCGAGAGCGCGGGAGCCGCGAGCACCAGGAGCACGGCGATGGCCACCGCGGCCGAGGTCACCGGCCGGCGGGTCACCGCCGCGCTCCAGCGCCGCCAGTCGCGCTGCCCCGTGCGGCGGGTGGCAGACGCGCGCCGCCCCAGCAGCCTGATCAGGAGGGGCAGCAGCAGAACCGCTACCGCCACCGCCATCGTCACGACGATCATCGCGCCGGCCGCCATCGACCGCAGCGCGGTGTTGCGCACCAGGAAGAGTCCCGCGAGGGAGATGACCACAGCGACGCCGGAATAGATCACCGCCACGCCGGAGGTCGACATCGCGTTGACGCGCGCGGTGTCCGGATCCTTCCCGGCCGCGACGTCCTCGCGGTAGCGCGTGAGCAGGAAGAGCGAGTAGTCGACGGCGACCCCGATCCCGATCAGCGAGGCGATGTTCGAGGTGAAGATGGACATCTCGAACGCGCGCGAGAGGAAGAAGATCGCGGCACCCGTGAGCGTGATCGCGACGACGGCGAGACCGATCGGGAGCAGCGCGGCGACGATTGACCCGAACGCCACCACGAGGATCACGAGCAGCAGCGGGAACACCAGCCGCTCCGCCTCCTGGGCGTCGTGCTGCGCGGTGTCGAGCACGGCGGCGTTCAGCCCGGCCTCGCCGATCAGATGGAGGGCCACGCCGTCCTGCGCGCCGTCGCCGATGGCGAGCCGGTCACGCAGGTCGCGCGCCACGCGGTCCGCGCGGTCGCCCTGGACTGTGACGCGGAGCGGCACGACCAGCGTCTCGGTGGACGCGGCCTGGGCGAGCGCGCGGCGCCGCGCGGCGGCCGACAGCTCAACGTCGTCGGCCTCGCGCGCCGCGGCGGACAACCGCCCCACCGCGCGCCGAAGCTGCTCGGGCCCCGCGCCGGGCGCGGGCACCAGCACGGCACCGAGGTCCTCACCGTCGACGGGCTCGAAGTCGCGCTGCAGAGCGCTCCGCACCTCGTTCGACTGGGAGCCGGGCACGTTGAACGCGCCCGTGAGCCGCTGCGTGTGGCGAGCGGCGAACGGGGCGGCCACGACCACCAGGACCACCCACCCGGCGAGCACCGCGCGGCGGTGCCGTCCGAGGAAGCGATCGAGGCGCTGCATAGGGCCCTCCTTGTGAAGGGCGCCCCCGAGCGATCCTAACCCCGTCGCGCTACTCGTACATCAGCGCCGTGATCACCTTCAGCCGCGCGGCTCGCCGCGCCGGGATGATCGCTGCGGTCACTCCCAGCCCCACGGCCGCCACCGCCACCGCGAGCGCGACCGGGCCGGGGAAGTGGAAGGTGATGCCGGGCAGCACGCCGTCGAGGCCGCGCACCCAGCTCGCGCCGATGAGCGTGCCGGTGGCCACGCCGACGAGCGCGCCCGCGATCGTGATCATGAGACTCTCGTCGAGCATCGTCGAGCGCACCTGCCAGCGTGAAGCGCCGAGCGCCCGCAGCACGCCGATCTCGCGGGTGCGCTCGATTACCGACATCGCAAGCGTGTTGATGACACCGAGGAGGCTGACCACGACCGCGATGATCACGATCGCGTTGAAGAGGTTGAAGGTCCGGTTGATCTCCTGGCCGATCTCGTGCTTCGTGTCGGCCGCCGACTGCGTCTCGAGGTTCGGATAGCGGTGGTCGAGCAGCGCCGTGACCTTCGTCTCCAGTCCGTGGCGCACGTCCGGCGAGCGAGCCTTCACCGCCAGCTCGGCGGGCGGATAGTCGCCGTACACGTTCTTCATCGTGTCGAGCGAGAGGCGCATCTCCATTCCCTGCATCGCCCCCACCGTGTCCATCAGCCCGACGACCTTCGCTCGGAGCTCGCCGGCTGGTCCGACGAGCGCAAGCGTGTCGCCCCGATGCAGGCCGGCCCGGTCGGCGTACGCCCGACCGAGCAGCACCCCGCCGTGCTGGAGGCCCGCGTAGGCGGTCGACGGGCTGATGTCCTGGAACTCGGTGCCGTCCACCTTCGGCTGCCTCGACGGATCGACGCCGGTCGCGAGGCCCTGCTGTGAGCCGCCCTCGAGGTGCGGGAGGTCGAGCAGGATCGCGCGTATCGGGGCGACCGTGCCCGCGTCCGGCATGGCCTCGATCGCCGACTGGGCCGAGCGGGGCACACCGGGGCCACCGCCCTGGTCGATCGTGAATCCCTGCGCCTTGACCGTGAGGTCGCGCGCGAACGTCCTGTCGACCTGATCCTGGATGGTCCCGATGAAGCTCGCAGACATGGAGCTGTTCACGACCACGACGCATAACCCGATCGTCAGGGCCACGGCGGTTGCGGCGGTCCGGAGCGGGTTGGACAGGAGGGCGTCGGAGGCGAGTCGCCCGCCGGTCGGCAGCACTCGCCGCATCGGGACGGCGAGGCCGCGCACCACCGGCATGATCAGGAACGGCGCGGCGATCGCCATCCCGGCGAACATGGCCATCGTCAGGACGATCCCGCCGTAGGCGGCCAGGCCGCTCCCGCCGCTGTCGCTGCCGAACCAGAACGAGCCGCCGAACAGGAGGCCAGGCAGGAACAGGCCCAGGCCGATCAGGAGCCGCCGTCTCGGCGCCCGGCGACGAACGCCGCCGCTGCCGAGCACAGCGCGAATCGGCGACACGCGACCCGCCTGGTGCGCGGGCCAGAACGCGCCGAGCAGCGTCACGACCATGCCGATTGCAGCGGCGGTGATCGCCGAGCCGGCGGTCACGTGCAGGGTTCCGACGGGAACGTCGAGTCCACGCATCAGCGCGATCAGCCCAGACGCCATGCCGAAGCCGAGCGCGAGCCCGAGCACCGTTCCCACTGCTCCGATGACAAGGGCCTCGACCAGCACCGACGCGGTAGCCATCCCGCGGGAGGCGCCGAGTGTGCGCAGCATGCCGAGCTCGCGCATGCGCTGGAGCACCGTCATGTTGAAGCTGTTCAGGATCAGGAAGCCGCCCACGAACAGCGCGACGCCCGAGAAGAAGTAGAGAACCATGTTCAGCCCCTGGAGCTGCTGGGCGATCTGGTCCGAGAACTCGCCCGGGGTCTGCACGTTCGTGCCGTCACCGGCAACGCGCTTGACTCGCTTCTTGAGCGCGTCCACGTTGCCCCGGTCGACCGCGGCGACCGAGATCTGCATCCAGCCGCTCGGCTGATCGAACAGCTTTCGGGCCGCGTCGAGCGGCATCGCGGCATATCCGAGCCCGCCGACGTTGAGGCTGCTCGTGAGCTTGAAGATGCCGACGATCGGCAGCTTCGTCTCACCCGTCGGCCCGGCGGCGGATACGCGGTCCCCGACGCCGTAGCCGTGCTCGGTCGCCCAATTCTGCTCGACCATCATCTCGAGGCCGGAGGCGATCCTCCGTCCCTTGACGAGCCGGAAGTCGTAGGGCTGGTAGCCCTTTGTCTCGTATCCCGCGATCAGGAGCTGACCCTTCGGGCCCTCGACCGGGGTTCCATCGGACTCGAGCCGCGTGAACATGCCGCCGACCATGCCCGCCGCGTTGCGAACGCCGTCGACCGCCCTGATGTGGTCCAGTGTGTCGGCCGGCATGGTGCCGCTGCCCTCGCCCATGACGATCAGGTCGGTCTGGCCCCAGGCGCTGTCGATGACCTCGTCGAACGTCGCGCGGATGGTCCCGGCGAGCAGAAGGACGCCGAAGACCATCCCGACGCCGAGCACCACGCCGAGAGCCGTCAGCACCGACCGCAGCGGGCGCGTCCTGAGCTGACGGAACGCGAGCGAGTGGAACGAGCGCAGCATCTGCGCTCCTAGGCGGGCACCGGCTCGGCGTCGGGCTGGAGCGACGCGAGGTACTCCGCGGCGCGATGCGGCGAGCCGCCGTCGACCTCGCCTGCGACTCTGCCGTCGCGGAGGAAGATGACGCGGTCCGCCGTGGCCGCCGCGGCGGGATCATGGGTCACCATCACGATCGTGTGACCCTCCTCGTCGTTCAGTTCGCGGAGGACGCGGAGGACGCCGCCGCTGGCTTTGCTGTCGAGGTTGCCGGTCGGCTCGTCCGCGAGCACTAGCTCGGGCGAGAGGAGCAGTGCGCGAGCGATTGACACGCGCTGCTGCTGACCACCTGACAGCTCGGCAGGCAGGTGGTCCATCCGGTCACCGAGCCCGACGCGCTCGAGCAACATCCGCGCCCGCTCGCGGATCGCCCGGTCATGGCGCTTCGCGATCACCGCCGGGAGCGTCACGTTCTCCTCGGCGGTCAGCGAGGGAAGCAGGTTGAAGAACTGGAACACGAAGCCGATGTGGTCGCGCCGCAGGTCCGTGAGCTCCTTGTCCCCGAGGCCCTCGTAATTGAGACCGGCCACGGCCACGGTCCCCGAGGTCGGGGATTCAAGCGCCCCCACGATGTGGAGGAGCGTGCTCTTGCCGGAGCCGGACGGCCCCATGATCGAGACCATCTCGCCGGTCTGAATGACGAGGTCCACGCCGTCGAGTGCGCGCACCTGCGTCTCGCCCTCGCCGTAGTGCATGTGCAGGTCGTGGGTGTCGATCGCCGGAGCGTCCATGCGACGACGCTAGCCCCAGCCCTGGGCCGGCTCATCCGTACGAGCCACTCGACTTGTCCGGGAAACTACGGACCTGATTTGCGGCACCGTGCCGATGCCCACGGGCGCGCGGCGAAGCACGATGCCGCCATGGCTGACCAGAACCTCAAGCGCACGATGGGACTGACCATGGCGACAGCCCTGGTGGTCGGAAACATGGTCGGTTCAGGCGTTTTCCTGCTGCTCGCCCTCGTCTTCGCTCTCAAGGCGTCGAGGCCGTGATCGACAAGGACCTCTCCGCGGCGCTGCTGGCACTCGAGCTGGGCGCCGACGGCCTGCTGCTCCTCACAGACGTCGACGGCATCCAGCTCGACTACGGCACGCCCGCGGCGCTCACCGGGACAGCCGGCACGCTTGTGCGCGCCGAGCAGGCGCCCGTAGCCTGACCGCCCATGGTCACCGGTCACGGGTCCGACCGCGGGCACACGCGCTTCCCGGGCCGCCATCTCCACTGGAGGCTGCTCGAGCGGCGCCCGCATCTCCTTCGGAAGGGCTCGCTCGCCGCACTGCTCGCGGTCGTCGGGCCGGGCGTCCTGGCCGGCCTCTCGGACGACGACCCCGCCGGCATCACCACGTATTCGATCCTGGGCGCGAAGTACGGATACGAGCTGCTCTGGGTGCTCACGCTCTCGACGGCCGCGCTGATCGTCTTCCACGAGCTCGGCGCCCGGATGGGCATCGTCACGGGCAAGGGCCTGATGGCGCTCATCCGGGAGCACTCCGGGCACACCGCCGCCCACATCGCTCTCGGAGCTCTCGTGATCGCGAACACGGGCACCCTCTGCGCGGAGTTCGCGGGGGTGTCGGCCGCGCTCGATCTGCTCGGCGGGATCTCCCGCTACGTCGCGGTTCCGCTGGCCGCGCTGGGAGTGTCCCTGCTCGTCCTCAGGGGGTCGTTCAGCCGCATCGAACACGTCCTGCTGATGCTGAGCGCCGTATTCGTGGCCTACATCGTGTCGGGCGTCCTGGCGCATCCCGACTGGGGAGCAACGGCGGAGGGCTTGACAACTCCTCGAATGCCGTTCGAGCGCGATGCCGTGCTGGTGACCGTCGCCACCATCGGAACGACGATCGCTCCGTGGGGCCTTGCGTTCATCCAGTCGTACGCGGTGGACAAGCGGCTCGACATCGGGGACCTTCGCTACGAGCGGATCGATCTGGTGGTGGGCTCGCTCCTCACCGGCGTGATCGGGGTCTTCATCGCAGTGGCCTGCGCCGTGACGCTGCACGCGCACGGCGTGACGATCAACGACGCCGCCGATGCCGCACGGGCTCTGGAACCGCTGGCCGGGAGCCTGGCGTCGACCATGTTCG
Organism: uncultured Thermoleophilaceae bacterium; assembly: GCA_963808875.1. Lineage (GTDB taxonomy): Bacteria > Actinomycetota > Thermoleophilia > Solirubrobacterales > Thermoleophilaceae > JACVRW01. The sequence continues at coordinate 56,879 of CAWEHM010000007.1, read as the reverse complement.
CGCTCGGCTTCCTCGGCGCGGCTCTCCTTGCCGCTGCGATCGTGCCGCTGTCGACCGCCTACTCCGTGGCGGAGGCCCTCGGGGCGCGCGCCGACCTCAACGACAGCTTCGCCGAGGCGCCGGTCTTCTACATCGCCTACGCCGCCGTCGTCGCGACCGCGGCGGCGGTGGTGCTCATCCCGGGCGCGCCGCTGATCCGGATCCTGTTCCTGTCGCAGGCGCTCAACGCCGTGCTGCTTCTGGTCCTGCTGCCGTTCATGCGGCGGCTGGGACGAGATCCGGACGTCATGGGCGATCACGCGCTCGGCACGACCGGGCGTGCCCTCACCGCGGTGGTGCTGGCACTGGTGACCGTCTCCGTCGCCGCGCTTGCCGTGCTGTCGGTGTTCTAACCCGGCGGCACGACGAGGACCGGCCGGCGGCTGTGGTGGACGATGCCGTTCGACACGCTCCCGAGTGCGGCAGACAGGCCGGTCAGACCACGAGATCCGGCGACGATCACCCCGGACCCGTGCTGCTCGGCGGCGTCGAGTGCAGCCATCCAGATCGGGCCCGGCGCGCGCTCGGAGAGGCCCTCGGCCTCGAAACCGGCGCGCTTGGCCATCTCGATGCCCGCGTTCATACGGTCCCTGGACTGCTCGGTGGCGGCCTCGTCGAGCTCGGCCGCCATGCCCTGGACGGTGGCGCTGACTCCCGCGAGCGCCGGCGCCTCGGAGGCCCACGACTCCCAGCAGTGAAACACGAGCGCACGCCGGGCACCGAGGATCTCGCCGGCCGCGGCGACGGCGGTCTTCGCGCCATCCGACCCGTCATAGCAGAGCAGCGGCGCCCCCGACATCGCTTCCCCGGATGCGGTCTGCGGGACGATGAGTGTCGGGATTCGCGAGTGGTGGACCAGGCTGGTGGACACGCTCCCGAGGACGGCTCGCCCGACCCCCGAGATGCCGTGCGCGCCGCACACCAGCACCGCGGCGCCGCTCTCGTCCGCCGCGTCCAGGATCGCTCGCCAGGTCTTCGTCTGCCGGCGGAGAGCCGACGGCTGCGCCTCGAAGCCGGCGGACCGCGCCAGTTCGACGCCGTCCGCAGCCACCTTCGCCGCGGCCTCGCTGTCGAACTCGTCCAGCTCCGTGGCGGCATCACCGAGAACTCCCGGCAGGGTCGCGGGCGTCGTGTGGAAGACGGCCTGCGAGACGCCGGACCACACGTGGCATACCACGGCTTCGCGCCCGCGTAGCAACCGCCCGGCCACTGCAATCGCGGTGGCCGAGCTAGGGGAGCCGTCATAGGCGAGGAGGGCCGGACCCGGTTGGGTCATGACGCGGTTCCGACCGCAGGAGCCGGCTCAGCCGGCGAGGGCTCGTGCACACCGCGCGGAGTGACGATCACCGGGCAGGGGGCCGACCGCACGACCGGGGTCGACACGGAGCCCAGCAGGACCCGGCGGAGCGGGCCGTACCCGCGCGAGCCGATCACCATGACGGTGCCCGGCCGATCCACAGCGCTGACGAGCGCCTCGACGGGGTCGCCGCTGATCAGCGTGGCATCGACCTCCACCCCGTCCGGCACGGCCTGCCGAGCTTCCAAGAGCCGACCGCGGGCCTGCTCCTCGATCGTCTCGAGCATCGCGTGCCAGCCGATCGTCCCGCTCTTCCCCACCGTCCTGGGAGGCGGCACGGCAACCGAGATGAGCTTTAGAGGCACCTTCGCGTCCGCCGCCAGGCGGGTGGCCGCCATGAGCGCGTGACCGGCCTCCTCGGACCCGTCGAAGCCGAGCGTCACGCCCGCGATGCCGTGACCGGCACGCTTGCGGTAGCCGGGGGGTGCGATGCCAACGGCGCATGGCGCGCCGTGAAGCAGCGCCATCCCCGTGCTGCCCGCAAGGAGCCGACCAGCGCGGCCGTGATGAGAAGAGCCCACCAAGATCAGGTCGGCCTGGGCCTTCTCGGCGAGGTCATGCAGACCATGGGCCGGCGAGCTGCTCGGAACGTGCTCCACCTCGACGCCGGCCTGTTCGGCCGCCGCCCTGAGCGCACCCGCGAACTCCGCGTCCGCGTCGCGGAGATGCGGATCCCAGTCTTGCCAGACGGGATCGAACTGGGAAACGCCGGCGAGGATCAGCTCGGCACCGGTCGCGTCGGCGATCTGCCTGCCGAGTGCGAGCGCGTCCTTCGCCTGGTCCGAATCGTCATATCCGACGAGGATCTTGCGGTACATCATGGCCTCCTTTGGCCGGGTTACCGCCCCGCCGCCAGGGCGAGGTCGAAGTCGCTCAGCACGCCCACGGGCATTTGATTCGGGCGGTTCCGCACGAGGAGCCGCGTGGTGCCGCTCAGCGACAGCGCGTAATGCGCGGTGCGCACCGACTCATGCGCCGGGATCGCGCGCACCTGCTCGGTGATCGCCTCGGTGGCGCGCGCGAGCGTGCGATCGCGCCCGATCCAGCCGAGCAGGCCGCGGTGGGTGACCCACCCGAGCGGTGTGCCGTTCCGCGCCCCGACCACCAGAATCGCGTGGATGCGGTGGGCCGCCATCGCCCTCGCCGCGTCCGCGACCGTGGCCGCCTCCGAGATCACGACGCACCCTGGCGTCATGAAATCGGCCACCTCGCGGTCGAGTAGGGAATCCATTGTTCTGACCCTCGCGCCCGAGCGTCCGCCACGCATCGGGTTGCGCCCGCGAAGCGGGTCCGTAGTTCGCCGCAGAAGGCCATCGGCCACGCCCCGATGGCAGGGCGAGCCCGCCGCGCGTAGGGTGCGGGAATGGCAAATTTCCGTGTCGTTATCTGTGGGGGCGGCATCGCGGCAGTCGAGGCTCTTCTTCACCTCCGACGGCTCGCCGGCGACTCCGTCGACATCGAGCTTCTGGCGCCTGGCGACGAGCTCGTCTACCGCCCGATGGCGGTCCGCGAGCCTTTTGCCTTCGGGCGCCCGCGCCGCTACCCGCTGCGCCGAATCGCGCACGACACGGGCGCCGACTGGACGAAGGACGCACTCGAGTGGGTCGACGCCGACGCTCGCGCGGTCCACACGAACCAGGGCCGCCGGGTCGAGTACGACGCCTTGCTGATCGCCGTCGGCGCACGCCAGGTCGAGCCCTACAAGCATGTCGCGACCTTCCGAGATGCCGACGCCGACGGGACCTACCACGGCATCATCCAGGACATCGAGGGCGGCTACACCCGCAACCTCACGTTCATCCAGCCGGTCGGCCCCGTCTGGCCACTCCCGCTCTACGAGCTGGCCCTCATGACCGCCGAGCGCGCCGAGAGCATGGACATCCGCGATCTCACGCTGTCGCTCGTGACACCCGAGCCGCGTCCCCTTGCCGTCTTCGGGACGGCGGTCAGCGAGGTCGTTGTGAACCGCCTCGCGAGAGCGGGCGTGCGGCTGTACACGAACTCGCTGGCAAAGGTGCCGGCCGCGCGGACGGTGGTCATTCAGCCGCAGAACGTCACGCTCGACGATCAGCGCATCGTGTCGATGCCGCGCGTCGCGGGCCCTGCGATCCGCGGCCTACCCGGGGGCGGCGCGCACGGCTTCCTGCCGATCGACAAGCACTGCGGGGTCCGCGGCACAGGCGGCCGCGTATTCGCGGCCGGCGATGCCGCGAACTATCCGATCAAGCACGGCGGCCTCGGCGCACAGATGGCCGACGCGGCGGCCGCGGCGATCGCGGTCCTCGCGGGTGCGCAGGAGACGGCCCCCGCTTTCCACCCGATCATTCACGGAAAGCTCCTGACGGGACGCGATCCCGTCTACATGAGCGCGCATCCCCTGGGCTCCGAGAGCTTCGAGTCGGAGGTCTACGACGAGCCGCCCTGGCCGTCCGACCAGAAGGTCGTCGCCAAGGAGCTCGGCCCCTATCTCGCGGAGCTGGACGAGGCAGGCGTAGCGCTCACTCGATAGCACGCGGTGCCGTTACGCTGTGAGGGGCCCATGGATGGTCGCGGACTCGACGAGAGGCGACTGCGGCTGCTGCTCGAAATCGGCACGTCGCTGGTCTCCGAGCTGGACAGTGAGGCGGTGCTCCGGCGCGTTGTCGATGCGGGGCGAGAGCTCACAGGAGCGCGGTACGCGGCTCTCGGAATCCTGGACTCGGACCGTCGCGGCCTGGACCGGTTCCTAACCGCGGGCATCGACGACGCCACCCGGCGCGCAATCGGCGACCTGCCGCGAGGAGCGGGCATTCTGGGTGAGCTGATTCGCCACCCCGAGCCGCTCCGCCTCAGGGACATAAGCGAACACCCGCGGAGCTATGGCTTCCCGCCCGAGCATCCACCGATGACGACCTTCCTCGGGGCACCGGTGCTCGTGCGCGGCGAGGCCTGGGGCAACATCTACCTGACCGAGAAGGAGGGCGGCGTCGAGTTCGACGAGGCCGACGAGCACGCGCTCCTGGTGCTCGCACGGTGGGTCGCCATTGCGATCGAGAACGCGCAGCTCTACGAGGATCTGGACGCTCAACGCGCCGAGCTCGAGCGCGCCGTGACCGGGCTCGAGGCGACGGTCGCGATCACACGCGCGACCGGCGGCGAGACGGACATCGACCGTGTGCTCGAGCTGGTGGTGAAGCGGGCACGCGCGTTGGTGGACGCCCGTCTGCTGCTCGTCCTGCTCGCGGAGGGAGACGAGCTTGTGGTGGCCGCGGCGGCCGGTGAGGGTGCGGAGGTCGTCGGCACCCGGCTCGCCGCCGAGCGCACCGCGCTCGCGGAAGTTCTCCGGACCGGTCACGCGGAACGGCTCAGGGATCTGTCGAGCCGTGTGCGTCTCGGGCTCGGCGAGCTCACCACCGGCGTGGAGGCGGCCATGCTCGTGCCGCTCGTCTTCCACGGCCGCGGTATCGGCCTGCTGGTCGCGCTCGATCGCTTCGATTCGGCCGCTGCCTTCAGCGCGGACGACGAGCGTCTGATGCGCGCGTTCGCCGGCAGCGCCGCGACGGCGCTTGCGACCGCCCAGAACGTCGAGGCGGAGCAGCTTCAGCGGAGCATCGCGGCCGCCGACCAGGAGCGCGCGCGGTGGGCGCGTGAGCTGCACGACGAGACGCTCCAGGGGCTGGGCGCCCTGCAGGTGATGCTCACGACGGCGCTGCGAGCCGGCCCGGAGGCGCTCCCCGCGGCGGTCGAGCAGGCGATCGAGCAGATCGAGACCCAGGTCCACGAGCTCCAGGGGCTCATCACGGAGCTCCGTCCGGCCGCCCTGGACGACCTCGGCCTTGCTCCCGCGCTCGAGACCCTGTACGGACGCCTCCGCGCCGCGCATGGGCTGGATGTGGCGGGCACGACGGAGCTGACCTTCCAGCCGGGTGTCGACTCGAGCCGCCTCGAGCCCGAGATCGAGGGCGCGATATATCGCCTCGTTCAGGAGGCGCTGACCAACACCGCCAAGCACGCGAACGCGTACAGGGCAGACGCACGCGTAGTGGAGCGCGACGGCGAGGTGTCGATCGAGGTGTGGGACGAGGGCGCGGGCTTCGACCCGGCGGAGGCGACTCCGGGCTTCGGGCTCGTCGGCATGCGCGAGCGCGTGGAGCTCGCCGGAGGAAAGCTTCAGATCGAGTCCGCCCGTGGCGGTGGCACTCGCGTGTCCGCCACGCTTCCCGCACGTCATCGGACGCCGGACCCCGAGGGCGCGCACGAGGCGGACACTACGGAGGCGCGCAGCGCCTAGACGCCGAGCGCCGCCGCCAGAGCCAGCATCACGAGACCCCCGGCGACGGTGCCGCTTACGGACAGCCGGAGGCTGCCGCGCCTGAAGGTCTGCGGTACGAGCTCCACGGCGACCAGGCAGAGCATCGCTCCCGCGGCGAACGCGAACGAGAACGGGAGCAGGCCGGCGATCTCTTCTACGAGCAGGTACGCCAGCACGGCGCCGACGGGCTGCGGTGAGCTGGTGAGAACGGCGGCCCAGAACTGCTGACGCGGCGCGAAGCCCGCCGACTCCATCGGGATCGCGACGCTGGTGCCCTCGGGGACGTTCTGGAGCGCGATCGCGAGGATCACGAAGAGGCCGAGGCCCTCCGTGTCCGACGCGTAGGCCGTTCCGATCGCCAGCCCTTCAGGAAGGCTGTGCACCAGGAGCACGCCGAACACGAGGACCGAGCGCCTGACGCCGGCTCCGCGCAGCTGCCCGACGTGGACGTCGCGGGCCTCCAGGATGCGTCGTGAGGCGAGCAGGAACACAACCCCCGTCGCGAGGCCCGCCGCGACCACCGCTCCATCGCCCTCGTCGAGCGCGGGAAGCAGCAGTCCCACAATCGAGGCTACTGTCATCAACCCGACGGTGAGACCCCACAGCGCCGGCCGAAGGGTCTCCGCGTGCTCGCCAAGACGCGAGACGGGCAGCGCGCCAAGACCCGTGGCCAGCGCCGTACCGGTCCCGGCCAGTACGAGCACGGCGATCTCCATCGCTCTACTCGATCAGGCCGTGGTCAAGGGCGTACCGGACCAGCTCGGACCGGGACGTCCGGCCGGTCTTCTGCTGGATGTGCGCGCGGTGCGACTCGACCGTGCGGACGCTCAGATACAGCCGCTCGGCGACCTCGGCGTTGGTGTGGCCGAGCCCGATCAGGCGGAGGATGTCGACCTCACGCTCGGTGAGCCCGTCCGGCGGACCCGCCGGCTCGGCGGGTGCCGCCGCGAGCTGCGCGCCGAGCTTCGGGTTCAGATAGGTCTCCCCCCCTGCGGCCGCGCGGACCGCGTCGACAAGCTCGCTGCCGGCCGAGTGCTTCAGCACGTAGCCCAGGGCGCCGGCCCTCATGGCCTCGCGCGCGAACGCGGGGTCCTGCTGCATCGTGAGCACGACCACCGCCGTCGCCGGAGAGTCGGCGAGCAGCTCGGGGATCGCGGGGAGACTCGATCCCTCGGGGAGGTTCAGGTCGAGAACGAGCACGTCGGGCCGGTGCGCCCTGACGTACCGCCGAGTCGTCTCGAGGTCGCCGGCCTCGGCCACGACCTCGAATCCGGTCTCGGCCTCGAGCACCATGCGGAGGCCGTTGCGAACGACCTCGTGATCGTCGGTCAGGACGATCTTCACCGCCACGGGATGACCATACTGAGGCATGACCGCTTACCCAGTCGATTTCACCGTCGAGTATCCGGACCGCGATCTCAACCGCCTCACGACCGCATTCCGGATCTTCACCGCCATCCCGATCCTCATCGTGATCGGCACGATCGCCGGCTACACGAGTCAGTCCAGCGTGAACGGTGAGAGCGCGACCGTCGCGATCGGCGGAACGGGCCTGCTCTTCCTGCCGCCGCTGCTCATGATCCTCTTCCGCCAGAAGTACCCCCGCTGGTGGTTCGACTGGAACCTCGAGCTGCTCCGGTTCACGAACCGGGTGGGCACGTACATGGCTCTGATGAACGACCGCTACCCGTCCACCGACGAGAACCAGAACGTCGAGCTCGGCTACGCCTATCCGGACGCGCGCGCCGGCCTGAACCGCTGGCTGCCGCTCGTCAAGTGGCTGCTCGCGATCCCGCACTACATCGTGCTCTTCTTCCTCTACATCGGCGTCGTCTTCGGAGTGATCGCGGCGTGGTTCGCGATCCTGTTCACCGGCCGCTACCCGAGAGGCATCTTCGACTACGTCGAGGGCGTGCTGCGCTGGCACAACCGCGTGGTCGCGTACGCGCTCGTGCTCGTCACCGACGAGTACCCGCCGTTCCGGCTGAGGCCGTGAGCGACTGGCTCGTCGTCGTCGGCTCGATCTTCGCCGTCAACCTGCTGCCGGCGTTCGGGCCGCCTACGTGGGCCGTGCTCGTCTTCTTCCGGCTGAACTCGGACCTGCCGGCGGTGCCGCTCGTCCTGCTCGGCGCGCTGGCAGCGGCCTCGGGCCGGTTCGTCCTGGCCAGCACCGCGCGCCATTTCCGCGGGCGCTTCTCCGCGGAGCGGCGCAAGAACCTCGAGGCCGCCGAGCAGGTGCTCGTGGGCAGCCGGGGGAAGGCGGCCGCCGGCCTCGGTTTATTCGCCCTGTCCCCCGTGCCGTCCGCCCAGCTCTTCATCGCGGCCGGCCTCCTGACCGTGCCGCTGCTGCCCCTGACCGCCGTCTTCTTCGCCGGCCGGCTGGTCTCCTACTCGCTGTACGTGGCCGGCGCGTCCGCCGCGAAGGACAGCCTCGGCGACGTCCTGATCGACGTCATCGGTTCACCGATCGGGATCGCCCTCCAGGTCGTCTTCCTCGCGGGACTGGTCCTGCTCCTCCGAGTCGATTGGGCGGCGCGCCTGAACCGGGGGTCGGCTCATAGGGAGACATCCACGGAGAGACCCGACGGCTCGTGCTCCAGCTCGTCATGCCGGAGCGCGAGGTAGGGCGCGAGACGCTTACCGGCGATCTTGCTGGGTGGCCACCAGAGTGCGTGATCGGAGACACGCCACTCCTCGCCGGCGCCGCCGCTCACCTCGGCGCGCATGTAGCGCGGCGTCGAACCGGTCAGGAGCAGTCCGCGCAGTACCGGGCGAAACGGCTGTGGATCCACCGCCGCGCCGGCGCGCGCCGCTATCGCCTCCGCGGCAGCGTCTGCCTGCTGGCTGGCGACCCCACCCTGCTTGATGGGCGAGTTCGTGGCATCGCCCGCGGCGTATACGTCCCGTTCGCCCTGCACCAGCCCGTGGAGATCGACCGGGATGAAGCCGTCTGCATCGGCCGGGAGTCCGTCGAGCCGGGGGCCCACCACGCTCGGCAGGCTCACCACTCGCTCGGCGGCCAGGGTTTCGGCCGGAACCAGCGAGAGCTGCCCATCCTCGAAATGCGTCGGGTAGCGCGATGTATGCAGCTCGATGCCGCGCTCTGCGAGCAGGGCCCGAACGGTCTGCGACGCCGCGACACCGAAGAGCTCGAGTGGCTCCTGCTCAGGAGTGACGAGCGTGAGGCGCACCCCCTTCAGCTCGCGCTCGGCCACGTGTGCCGCGGTCATCAGCGCCAGCTCGTAGAGCGGGAGCGGCCACGAGGAACCCGGCGGCACGGCAAAGGTGACATCCGAAGCGCGGCCCTCCTCGAGGTCGCGCAGGACCGCCCGGAAGCGGCCGGTGTAGCCGGGTTCCTCGACCGTCACGCTGCCCGCGATCGCGGTCGCGGCATGGGCACCGATGGCGATCAGTGCGACTTCGTAGGGAAGCCTGGCGCCGGCCGAGGTAACGGCGTGATGTGCGGTGGTGTCCAGGCGCTCGACACTCCCGATGTGCACGGCCGCGCCGTGATCGGCCGCCATGCGCACCACGTCGTACCTGCGGACATCGCCCATGCCGAAGGGCTCCGCGACCGCGAGCGGACGGTAGGCGAACTCGGGCGTCGGCGTGAGGAGCTCGACGGCAACGCGCTCCTCGGCCAGTTCGCGCAATGCCATGAGCGCCTCCAGCGCCGCAACCCCTCCGCCGGCGATCAGCACCTTCAGCGGCGCCTTGCTCATCAGGCCCCGGACATGGATTTCGGGAAGTTCGAGGGATGCCTGCGCAGGTCTCGGAGCAGCAGCCGACCGACGAGGGCGGACACGAGCACCAGCGCGCCCAGGGTCGCGAAGTCCGCGAGTTCGTGGTTGCGCATGAGGGCCACGGACGCGATCAGTGCCGCGAGGGCCACCAGGGTCAGCGCGATGATTCGGTGGAATCGCCCGGCCTCCGAATGCGGCCACGGGTCCATCGGCCGCACGATCTCGCGGCCCTCGTCGGAGTCGGTGCACTGCTCCTTCAGCGGGCACGCGTTGCATACGTGCGCCTTGGCTCGATAGCGGACGATGCGCCGGTGGTGGTCGACACCGTGGGGCCACAGGTGCTGACCCTCCGGGCACACCCACAGATCCTCGTGTTCGCTGTACTCGAAGCCGGCGGTGCGATAGCGAAGCGAGCGTCGATGTGTATGGGCGGACAGCCAGTCGATGATGAGCGCCAACGCGATGAGCGCTCCCCCATAGCCGGTGGCTATGACCGTTTCGGAGGTCATGTCACGCGGGCGGCGGTGGCTTCAGCGGCGCTGCCCGATGCCAGACCAGCCGGCTCGCTCACCTCCGTGAAGAGGATGTCCTCGGGCTCCTCGAGCGTTACACGCTTGACCGTGTGCCGAACGCCGATCCAGGCGATATAGAGCACCGGCAGGGCGCCGCCGGCGATGAAGACGATGTCGCCGGGCAGCCGCAGCCACTCGATGAGCGCATTTGTGTCGTTCGTGAGAAAGGCGAGATCGCGGGCCTCCCAGTAGCCGGCGTTGACCGACTTGTAGAGCTGCGCGATTCCAAGGGGCAGCAGCGTCGCGAAGCACATCCAGGCCAGACCGATGTTGGTCGACCAGAATGCGATCCTCGCCCAGCGCTCCGGCCAGCGCTCGGCCGGGATCAGGTAGCGCAGGCAGAACATCGCGAGGCCGATCGCGAGCATGCCGTAGACGCCCATCATCGCGGCGTGACCGTGGTTCGCGGTGAGCGCGGTGCCGATCTCGTAGTACGAGACCACCGGCAGGTTGATCAGGAAGCCGAAGATGCCCGCGCCAAGGAAGTTCCAGAACCCGACCGACACGAGGAACATCACGGCCCAGCGGTGCGGGAACGGCGTGCTCGACCTCGATTGCTGGGCCGCGCCGAGCTGCAGGAAGGACCATGCCTCGACGGTGAGGAAGGTGAGCGGAATGACTTCGGCCGCGCTGAAGAAGGCGCCCAGCGCCATGTGCTCGGCGGGTTCGCCCGAGAAGTAGAGGTGGTGCATCGTCCCGATGACGCCACCCATCGAGTACAGGACGATGTCGAGAAAGATCACAAGGAGAGCGACGCGCTCGCGCACCACGCCCAGCAGGACGAACATGTACGCGACCATCACGGTGGTGAAGAGCTCCAGGAAGTCCTCCACCCACAGGTGCACGACCCAGAAGCGCCAGAACTCGTTGACCGTGAAGTGCTGACCGGTCTGGGCGATCAGCCCGACGGCGTAGAAGGCCGGAATCGCGAGCGCCGCCAGGAAGAAGAGCCACGGCATGTTCCCGACCTGCTCGCGGCGCAACCGCGTCCGGAGGACGCGCCACAGCATGAACACCCATACGAACAGCCCGACGCTGAGGAGCACCTGCCAGACACGCGCGAGGTCGAGGTATTCAAAGCCCTGGAGACCGAACCAGTTAGTCGCGGCATCGCCGAGCCATCCGTGGATCCCAAGGAACGACCCGATCAGCGTGCCGAACACGACCACAGCCAGCGCACCCAGGAGAAGGAACGCGAGCGTGCCCTGACCGCGCGGCTCGCGCCTGGCGATCATGGGCGCCAGGAAGATGCCCGCGGCCACGAAGGAGGTCGCGACCCAGAACAGCGCGAGCTGGACATGCCAGGTGCGCATCAGGTTGAAGGGGAATGCCGTGGCGAGGTTGATGCCGAAGAAGTCAGCGAGGTCGGCCCGGTAGTGCTGTGAAGCAGCTCCCACGAGCGTCTGGATGACGAACAGGACCGCCATGACGAAGAAGAACCAGGCGCAGGCGCGCTGCGCGGGAGTCAGGGCCACATCGCCGGGTGTCCGGAAGCTCAACGTTGCCTGCTCACGCCCGTGCCATCCGAGCAGGTTCCAGCGACCGAACGCACCGAAGAGCAGTCCGATGCCCCCGAGCAGGGCAATCAGGGAGAGCACCGACCAGACGATCACGTTGGCCGTGGGCCGGTTGTCCACACGGGGCTCGGGTGGCCAGTTGTTCGTATACGAGTAGTTGTGGCCCGGGCGCTCGGCCGCGCTCGCCCATGCCGTCCAGCCGAAGAAGGCCGTCAACGCGGCGAGGTCGTCGCGATCCGTGATCGCGTCCGGGCGCAGTCCGTGCTTGGTCGTCGGCTCGGAGAAGAAGCGCGAGTAGTGGGCCACCAGGAGACGGTGCGCCTGGGCCTCCGGCCGCGTCAGCCTCAGGGTCCCCGTTGCCTCGTCGTAGCGGTTGGTCCGGAAGTCCTCGATGGTGCGCCGCGCCGCGCTGTCGGAGGCCTCTCCGCCATAGCTCCGCTTGACGTGGTCGGACGCCCGCCGCAGGTAGTCCGCGGTGTAGTCCGGTCCCAGGTAGGCCCCGTGTCCGAACACCGAGCCGTACTCCATGAGGCCGTTGTTCAGGAACACCTCCTGACCTCGCTCGATGTCCCGCTCGTCGTAGAGCAGCCGGCCGGAGGCGTCGACGACCCGGTTCGGGATCGGGGGCTTCGCCTGATAGGTGCGGTACGCGAGGAGCCCGAGCACGAAGAAGCCGAACAGCACGACCAGAACGACCGCCTGCAGCCATCCCTTCGACACGAGCAGAGCCCTACGGTCAGCCACCGCGTCGCCAATATAAGCTCGGCGGAGCCCTGAACTGAGGCCGAGCGAAGCAATTAAGTAGTTCTCCGCAGGGGAGCTGCTGAACCCCCCGGATGCCCGCACAGGGCGGCGCACTTAACCTTGTCTTGTGAGGGCGAGAGTGCTCATCGCAGGCAGTGACGCCGTGCTTTCCGAGCTGCGCGCCGCAGGCGAAGAGTTCGAGGTCGTCGGACACACGCGATCGATCCGGGGCGCCGAGGAGGCGCTTCGCTCGCTGCGGCCGAGCGTGCTCGTACTGGACCCCGAGCTGTGCCACCGCGAGGGCCTCTGCTCGCTCCCCTCGCTCCGGCGAGCATCGCCCGAAACGGCGATCGTGTTGCCGGCGGGCCGGGCCCCGGGCCCAAGGCTCGTGCGTGCGGTCCGGGTGGCCGCTCACGGCTCCGAGCGCAGGCGCGGCACGGACGGTCTCACCGCCCGCGAACGCGATGTCCTCCGGCTCGTGGCACTCGGGCACACGAGTCGCGAGATCGCGGACCGTCTGGTGCTCAGCGTCCGGACTGTGGAGGCGCACCGCGCCCGCATCCAGGCCCGTCTCCTCGTGTCCTCTCGCTCGGAGCTGGTGCGCTGGGCCCTGGATAACGGGCTGCTGACTCCCTAGGCGAAGGCGAAATGGGTCTTTTTACGCATGGACGGTCCCTGCGCTCCGTGGCAACTTCAGTCGCCAGCGGAACGAAAGGAGAGGCATGGGACTGTTCCGGCGCAACACAAACGAGGACCCTGAAGCCGAGCGCTGTCCGCTCTGCGGGGAGCGCGTGCCCGACGGCGCGGACGAGTGCAAGATGTGCGGCGCGAACCTGAAGCCGCTGCGACCTAGCAAGTAGCCCGCGGCAGGGTCATGGCTACGGCGGCCATCGCCGCGATGCCCGCGGCCACCACGAGTACGGCAGCCCTCAGGCCGTCCGCTGTCGCGGTGCGCAATGGCTCACCGGCGAGGTCCGCGGTCCCGGCGTTCGCGACCAGCACGAGCAGAGCGAGACCCACGGCGGCACCGACCCCCGTCGCGGTTGACGCAATCGCCGAGGCCACGCCCTGCTCGCGGTCGGCCACGCCGGTTGCGGCGGCGATGAACATCGTGGTGAAGACGACGCCGTCACCGCCTTCTTCAGCGGCGGCTTCGAGATCGATTACGCGGAGGCGCCACAAGAAGGACGCTGCGCCGACCTGATCGTCTGGGTCAAGGGCCAGCAGGAACCGCACCGCGTTCGACTTGTGCCTCCTGCCGAACCCGGCGAGTGCCCTGCCGCCCCGGCCTGATCCACGCCGTCTGCTGCGGCTGCACAGATATGCCTCGTAGGCGAGTGTGCGCCGCCCTCGTTGTTTCGGCCGCTCTCATGGTGAGCGCTTGCGGAGGCGACCACAAGCGGCGGCGGTGAGTAAGAATCGGCCGACGCCCAAGTGTCATACCGAGCATGAAGCCTCACGGGCCTTCGGTCACCCTCGCTTCCTCATCCGATCGCGGCCTCGGTCACTTGACCCGGGCGGCGCCGCCGCATGTGACACGAGCCGGCTTGTCACACACCTGGGCCTGCGCGGGTCATGCCGCTATGACCACTGTCACGCAGCAGCCCAACGGCACGTTCACCGCCGACCCCTACCACTCGTCGTTTCTGTTCGCCGTCCGGCACGTGGAGGTGTCGCGCTTCCGCGCCACCTTCGGCGACGTCATCGCCCAGCTCGACGCGGGCGACTCGGGCATCGCGCTCGAGGGCCGCGCCCGCGTCGAATCCATCTCGATCACCGAGCCACCTCAGATGCGCGAGAACGTAGTCCACGGCGAGGACTTCTTCGACGCCGCCAACCACCCCGAGATCGGCTTCCGCTCGACTCGCCTCGAACTCGCCGAGGACGGCAGCGTCACCCTCGACGGCGAGCTCGAGATCAAAGGCATCGCACGACCCGTCACCGCCATCGGCACCTACCGGCCTCCCATCGAGGACCCCTACGGGGGACTGCGCGCAGCGCTCGAGCTCCGGACGGTCGTCGACCGCCGCGACTGGGGTATGACCTGGCAGATGCCGCTCCCCGGCGGCGGAGACGCGCTCGGCTACGAGGTCCAGGTCAGCGTCAACCTCGAACTGGTCAAGCACGACTGAACAAGCGGACGACGGGCCTCGAACCCGCGACCTTCGGCTTGGGAAGCCGACGCTCTACCAACTGAGCTACGTCCGCGAACGAAGCCGCCAGTTTAGCCCGCCGGGCCGCATCCCCGGGGCGGGGTGTGTAGCCCCGACCGGGCAACGGTCCAGGGCCCGGGGAGGGGCGAATGCGCCTGCAACCGGTAAGTCGCCCCTGGCGTTCGGGCTGATGCACCGGACGACGAACGACGGCGACGCACGCGGGTCGTCCCAGAACGACTCGGCGGCGGAGTTCCTGGGCGACATCACATCGACCATTACCGCCAGCTGTTGCACAACGAGGCAGAGGAGACCGGTCAGCAGACGGCGGAACCCGAGGAGTACGGGCCGGAGCCCCCGAATGTCCAAGAGCAGTGCGCTCCGATCGCCCCGTAGGGCAGCATCGAAATAGGGAGGCGGCGCGTGCCGCCTCCCTATGGTTCTCCGCATCGATGCGGAGAGCTCTCTCCCCCGTTCCGATCGCAGTCGTATGCGTGCTCGTCGCGCTGATCGCCCTGCTCGCATACGGGCTCATCCAGAACGAGCCCGACCGGGGCGTGGACCGCGCGCTCGCGCGCGGTGAACGGGCGGACGCGCCCGAGCTGAGCCTCCCCGAGCTCGGCGGCAGCCGCACGATCAAGCTGTCCGACTATCGCGGCCGCGTCGTCGTGCTGAACTTCTGGGCCTCCTGGTGCGAGCCGTGCCGGGACGAATCGCCGGTGCTCGAGCGATGGCACCGGCGCATCCAGGGTCGCGGCGGCACCGTGATGGGAGTCGACATGCTCGACGTGACGGGTGACGCCCAGGACTTCATCGCGGAGTACAAGCTCACCTATCCGATGCTGAAGGACAAGGACGGCCACGGGCTCGAGACGTACGGCGTGGTGCAGTACCCCGAGACGTTCGTGATCGACCGGAACGGCCAGATCGCGGCGGTGCAGCGCGGTCCGGTGGACGAGCGCTTCATGCGGTCGAAGGTGGAGCCGCTCCTGTGAGGCGCGCCGCCGTGCTCCTGGTCGTGCTCGTCATGGGCGCCCTGCCGGCCGCGGCCGCCGCCAGGGACTGCCCCCAGACCACGCTCGGCGACATCGAGGACGAGGTGATGTGCCCGGTGTGCGGCACGCCGCTCGGGCTGGCGAGCGAGTCGCCGCAGGCGCAGCGTGAGCGCGCGTACATCGAGCGGCTGATCGCGCAGTGCAGGTCGAAGGACCAGGTGAAGCGAGCGCTCGTGGCCGAGTTCGGCGACAGCGTGCTCGCGCTGCCGGGTGACGAGGGCGACACGAGCGTGGGCGACGTGCTCGTCTACGTGGTGCCCGCGCTCGGCATCGTGCTGGCCGCCGCCGGCATCGCGTTCGCCGTGATCCGCTGGCGGCGCCCGCGGCGGCAGACCGGCGGCGCCATGGCGACGTCCGAGGGCGCCCGCCTCGACGACGACATGGAGCGCTACGACCTGTGATCGCCGCCCAGGGCGTCGACGCCACGATCTTCGCCGCGTTCGCCGTCGGTTTCGTCTCGTTCATCTCGCCGTGCGTGCTGCCGCTCGTGCCCGGCTACCTGTCAACGATCTCGGGTGTGTCGTTCGCCGAGATCCAGGAGGGCAAGGGCCGCCTCCAGGTGCTGGGCCCCGCACTGCTCTTCTGCCTCGCCTTCACGGCCATGTTCGTGGCGCTCGGCATGACGGCCACGGGCCTCGGCCAGACGCTTCAGGACCACCGCGCGGTGCTTCGCCAGATCTCGGGAATCGTGATCATCGCGCTGGGCCTCCTCTTCATCGCCACCCTGTTCGTCCCGAAGCTGAACCGCGAGTGGCGTCCCGAGGAGCTCATGCGGCGCGCGCACACGGGTGGGCCGATCATCGCCGGGCTCGCGTTCGCGGTCGCGTGGCTGCCATGCACGGGGCCGACGCTCGGCGCGATCCTCACCGCCGCCTCGCAGGAGTCGACGGTCGGCCGCGGCGGCGTCCTGCTCGCCTTCTACGCGCTCGGCCTGGCGGTGCCGTTCATCCTGAGCGCGCTCGCGTTCACGACGTTCACCGGTGTCTTCAAGTTCTTCCGCAACCACTACACGGCGATCACGGTGGTGTCCGGCGTGATCCTCGTCGTGATGGGCGTGCTGCTCTACACGAACGAGCTGACGACCCTGAACGCCGAGGCGCTTCGGGCGATGGACGACCTGAACCTGAACTTCTTCAGCAACCTCTAGCGCGCCAGCCGGCGTAGGAACGGCGCGACCGTCCTGAGGAAGCGGTTCCGGCCCGGGGCGGCCGACAGCGGGTCGAGGTGGGCGGCCTTCCGGTCATCCACCACCCGCGCGGTCCGGATCCGGGACATCCGGACCAGCCGCCGGGCGCCGCGCGCCACGTCGCCGTCGGTCAGGTCGGTGGAGTACGCGTACAGCGGCACGTCGATCCGCTTCGCGTGCTCCAGCCGCAGGCCGAGGAACCGTGCGGCCGGGGTCATTCTCAGCGGGCTCGCGGCGTCGATGTCGAGCAGCAGGCGGCGCGGGTAGTACCACTCGGTCGCGTTCGGCGCGTCGCCCGCGAACGACCTCGCGAAGCGCCGGATCGGCGTGAGCTCGTCGCTCACCCATCCACGCGGGTCGCCCGCGTCGGCGAGCCGGCCGGCGTGCACGTGGATCAGATCGAGCTCTCGGGGCGAGGTGTCGTTGTCGAAGGCGTAGCCGAGCTCCGCCTCGTTCGTGACCCTCATCGGCGGCTTGAAGATGGCCGGCAGCAGCGGGAATTCCTGCAGGGCCGACAGCTCGTCCGGACGCTTGTACGCCCACAGCGCGCCCACCTGGGCGAAGATGCCGCTGATCTCCGGGATGCCGATGCCGAGCAGGTCGAGGAAGACCTTCCCGGACCGGATGTCGGCCAGCTCCGCCTTCGCGCGCTTCAGGTCAGCCGAGGCGAAGCTCCCGCGAAGTCCGCCGTCGATCAGCACCAGCCCGTCGATGTCCCTGTATCCCGGGCGCCCGCCGAAGTCCCACGCCGCGTAGGCCACCGCGGTCGACGCGCCCGCGGAGTGACCGCCGAGGATCACACGCCGCCCGCCCCTGCCCGCGCGGCGCACGACGCTCCGCAGGTCGTCGAGCTGAAGCCGAAGGCCCCAGTTCGACGCGAACTTCGCGTGTCGCCGGGCACGCCCCTGTAGTGGAAGCCGAGGTAGTAGTCCTGCGCCGCCTGCGGGTCGCCGCTCCGGAACGCCGACGTGTCCTCGAATGCCTGCTCGCGGCGGTCCACGATCCACACCTGCGTGCGCGGAACGCGAGCGATGATGTCGCGCGCGACCGGCGTGATGCCCCCGGCGCCGCCCTGTGTGCCCGGCACGAGCACGAGCACCGTGCGCGCGTTCGCGGGGCCGAGCTGCTGCACGAAGACGCGGTCGTACTTCGCCGGCCCGGGCCCCGGGCGGCGCCTTCATGGGCACGTAGCGATCCAGCGCCGGCGCCGGGGCGGCCGCCGCGAGGAAGACCGCCACCGTCAGCCCGACGAGCCTCACATCTGCTCTGGAGCTTCCACGCCCAGGAGGTCGAGCGCCTGCGCCAGCACGCGCTTCGTCATCACCGCTATGGCGATCCGCACGTCCTCGTCGCCGCCCTCCTCGGCCGCGCCGACCACCCGGCAGTCGCGGTAGAAGGCGGAGAAGTCCTGCGCCGTCTCGGTGGCGTATGAGGCGATCCTGTGCGGCGCGCGCCGCTCGCCCGCCTCGCGGATCGCGCCGGGCAGCTCGAGCAGCCGCTTCACGAGCGCGCGCGCCGATGGATGGAACGTCTCCGAGCTCGCGCGCAGGTCGGCGGCGAGCGCCTGCGCCACGCGCGCCTCGCCCGCCTTGCGCAGGATCGACGCGATCCGGGCGTGCGCGTACTGCACGTAGTAGACGGGGTTGTCCTGCGACTCGCTCTTCGCGAGCTCCAGGTCGATCTCGAGCGTGGAGTCGTGGCTCCGCGAGGCGAGGAACCAGCGCGCGGCGTCGACGCCGATCTCGTCCACCAGGTCCTCGAGCGTGACGATCGAGCCCGCGCGCTTCGACATCTTCACCCGGTCCCCGCCCTCGGTGAGGCTGACCAGCTGCATGATGATCAGCTCGAGAGCCTCGGGGTCGCCGCCCAGGAGCGCCCAGGCGATCCGCATGCGCGTCATGTGGCCGTGGTGGTCGGCGCCCCAGACGTCGATGGCACGGTCGTACTCGCGGCCGATCTTGTGGACGTGGTACGCGATGTCCGAGGCGTAGTAGGTCCACTCGCCGTTCGAGCGCCGCAGCACGCGGTCCTTGTCGTCCCCGTGCGCGGTCGTGCGGAGCCACAGCGCGCCGTCGTGCTCGTACACGTCGCCGCCGAGGCGCTCGATCGCGGCCTCGATGTCGCCGCGCTCGTGGAGCTGCCGCTCGAAGAAGAACTCGTCCATGTGCACGCGGAAGTGGGCCAGCGAGGCGCGCACCCCCTCCAGCATCAGCTGGATGCCTCGCTGGGCCAGGTCGTCCGGGTCCATCTCGGCCGCACCGTCGATCCGCTGCGCCAGCTCGGTCACGTAGTCGCCCCGGTAGCCGTCCTCCGGCGGCTCCTCGCCGAGCGCACGCGCCCGGATCGACTCGCCGAAGCGCTCCACCTGGCTGCCGGCGTCGTTCACGTAGTACTCGCGCTCCACGCGCTGGCCGGCCCGCGTGAGGATGCGGGCGAGCGAGTCGCCGTACGCCGCGTGACGGGCTGAGGCGATCGTCACCGGCCCGGTCGGGTTCGCGCTCACGAACTCGAGGTTCACGTGCTCGCCACCCGTCCCGGCGCCGTACCGGTCGCCCGCCTCCACCAGGGTGGCGAGCGTGTCGAGGTACCAGCTGTCGGCCATGAAGAGGTTGAGGAACCCGGGCCCGGCGATCTCCACGCGCTCGACGTTGTCCCCGAGCCGATCGCCGAGCATGTCGCCGAGCCGCTCGGCCACGGTGCGCGGCGGCTCGCCCAGCGATGGCGCGAGCAGCATCGCGGCGTTGGTCGAGTAGTCGCCGAAGTCCGCGCGCGGCGGGCGGTCGAGCTTCAGCCCGGCACGGCGGCCGTTCCCGGCCACCTCTGCGGCGGTCTCCTCGACGGCGGTTGTCAGGCTCGCGACGGGGTCCATGTCACCACTAATAGTGATACGGCTCGCCCGCGAGGATCTTGTGGGCCCGGTAGAGCTGCTCCAGCAGCACGACGCGGGCGAGCTGATGCGGCAGGGTCAGGCGCCCGAGCGAGAGCCGCGTGTCCGCCTCCTCCATGTCGAGCCCGCGCGGCCCGCCGATGACGAAGCAGAGCTCGCGGCCGTCCTGGCGGCGCTGCTCCAGCCACTCGCTCAGCTCGACCGAGTCGAACTCGCGGCCCTCGCTCGAAAGGAGGACCAGGTGCGCGCGCTCGGGGATCCGCTGCGGAACGCGCTCGTCCTCGCGCACCTCGATCAGGTCGACTCGGGCGAGCCCGGCGAGCATCTTGCGGTAGTGCTCCACGTCGTCCTGGAAGGGCGGGCGGAGGCGCCCCACCGCGATCACCGAGATCCGCATCCGGCTGCGATACTACGCGCGTGTCCGAGGACGCCGAGCGCCACTTCAACATTCACACCGACCCCGACACTATGGCGGGGCACTATGCGAACTTCGCCAACGTGTCGCACTCGGACTACGAGTTCACGCTCACCTTCGCGCGCGTGGACCACGAGGTCGAGGAGGGCGAGGTGCCCGGCGTGGTGGTCTCCCGGATCAACCTCTCGCCCCGTTTCATGCGCGAGCTGATCGACGCCATGGAGGACAACTTCTCGAAGTGGCGCACCCGCGAGGGCATCCGCGACCTGCCGGAGCTCGACGAGCCCGGCGGGACCGGCGGCTAGTCGCGCACGTAGCGCAGGCAGACCTCCACCGCGCGCTCGATGCTCGACCACGTGAGGTTGTCGGGCGTGTCCGAGGGCCAGTGGTAGTTCGAGGGGAACTTGGTGTCGTCCACACCGCCGAGCGTGCACGTCTGGTAGCCGGCGCGCAGCGCGATCAGGGCATCGGTGGCCGCCACCGTGCGAAGTCCGCGCGTGAGCTCCACGCCGGCCGCGTCGCCGGCCCGCTCCAGCCGGTCGCGTGAGGAATCGGTGTAGTAGCGCATGCGCAGCATGCCCTCGGCCTCGACGATGCAGAGATGTGGCGATCCGATGCACTCCAGGCACAGAAACTCGGTCGTCCGCGTGTCGAGCTCGGGGAAGTGGCGGCGGCCGAACGCCTGCATTCCCTCCATGAAGCCCTCCTCGGCGCCGGTCGAGAGGAGGAGCACGCGCACCCCGTCGGGGGGCCGCTCGCTCAGCTCGTGCGCGAGGGCCACCAGTGCCCCTGCCGCGCTGAGGTTGTCGTTCGCGCCGGGGACCACGCGGCTGGCGCCGATGTTCGCCATCGCGGCGGTGGCGCTCCCGGCGAAGAAGAGGCCGGCTTGGCGGAGGCGGCGCGGGCCCAGCACGCCCCACAGCGCGACGAACAGCGGGCCGAGGAAGGTGCCGTAGATGATCGGGATGCTCTGGTTCGCGCGCTCGTGCAGCTTCGGAACGAGCCTCATGCCTATCCGGGGCAGGGACGGGTGGAACACGAGGCCGCTGTGGGCGGCGTCGTGGTGCGCCATGAGCACGACGGTCCGCGGCGCGCCGGGATCGCCCAGCTCGGCCACGACGTTCCAGGTCGGCCGGTGCGGAAGCGTCCTGCGGCGGAACCACAGCCTGCCGCCGCTCACGTCGTCGTAGACCGCCGCCGCGGCCGCGCCGCCCACGAGCGCCGCCGGCAGCCGGCCGAGCAGCGCGGCGAGGGCGGAGCCGGCGTTCAGGATGCCGAGCGGCCACCAGTAGCCGGCGTGGGCCCGCTCCTCCTCCACGCCCACTTCGCGGCAGCCCGCCTCGCGGAGCTCGCCCGCGAGCCACTCCGCCGCGCGGCGTTCGCCGGCGGACGCGGACCCCCGCTCGTAGGAGGCCAGCTCGCGGATCACCCGCTCTATGACGTCACGACGCGACACGGGCGGCGGCAGCCTACTTGGACTCGAACGCGACGCCGGCACCGATCCGCTGGATCGTCGTCGGATGCGTCCCGAACAGCGCCTGGTACCAGCCCGGCGGGTCGGGGTCGCCCACGTTCTGGACCGAGATGCGCCGCTGGAAGCCGATGAAGTCCTCCGGGTCGCGCGTGAGCCGGAGCGCGAAGGAGTCCGCGCTCGCCTCCACCTTGCGCGACAGCACGTTCGACGCGCAGCCGAGGCCGAGGCTGACCACGGCGATGGAGAGCGCGATCGCGGGCAGCGCGGCGGGCGTGCCGAGCCGGCGCGGGCCGGCGCGCTCCGCCAGGGCCTGCACGAGGAACGTGCCGGCGGGCGCCACGATCGCGAGCCAGGCGAGCCCGCGCAGCAGGTCGTCGTGCTTCTGGTGGCCGAGCTCGTGCGCGACGACGGTGCGCACCTCGCCCGGGCTGAAGTCGTCGATCAGGTTGTCGTACAGCACCACGCGCTTGCTGTGACCAAGCCCGATCACGTAGGCGTTCGCCGCGCTCGTCCGGCGGCTGGCGTCCACGCGGTACACCTGGCCCACGTCCACGCCCGCCTGGTCGGCCAGCTGCAGCACCTCGCTGCGCAGCTTGCCCTGCGGGAGCTTGTCGAAGCGGTTGAAGACCGGGTCGATCACGATCGGGTAGAGCCAGATGGTCACAACGCCGTAGACGAGCACCAGGAGCGCCGCCGGGGCCCACCAGCGCCGCGGGAAGCGCCGCACGAGCGCCATCGCGATCAGCCCGCCGATCGCCGCCGTCACCGCGCCGATACCGGCCGCCTTCACCACGTCGAGCGCCCAGTCCGGCCAGGACTGCGTGGCGAGCCCCACGTCGAGCGAGCGGGCGCGCATCCAGGCGTTCACGGGCAGCCCCGTGACAACCAGCACAAGCGAGATTCCCGCGCCCGCGGCGGCGCCGCCGAGCAGGGGACGGCGTTCGAGCCGCGTCATCAGGCGCCAGGGCTGCCGCCACGCGAGCAGGGCCAGAGTGCCGATGCCTATGCCGAGCCCGGCCAGCCCGAGCAGCCGCTGGACGCTGCGGAAGTCCTCCGCGCGGTCGAGCTGAGAGGCCGTGAAGTACTGTTGGGCCTCGACTGGGACGGGCTCGATAACGCCGCGCGGCCGAAGCAAAAAGGTCGCCGCAGCGGCGGCCGCCACCGCGACCACGACAGCAACCGGCAGCCGCGAACGCCCCATTTCCCCCGACACTGTAGGCCCCCTGATGCGCATCGCCATCCTGTCCGACGTCCACGGCAACCTGCCCGCCTTCGAGGCGGTGCTCGGCGACGTCGAGGACCAGTCGGTCGAGGAGGTGTGGTGCCTCGGCGATCTGGTGGGCTATGGCGCCCAGCCGGACGACTGCGTGCAGCTCGCCCGCGACCAGTGCGACATGTCCCTCGCGGGCAACCACGACCTCGTGGTGACCGGCGACATACCGATCTCCGACTTCTCGGCCAGTGCCGCGGCCGCCGCGCGCTGGACGCAGGAGACGATCGGCGAGGAGACGATGGCGTACCTGAAGGGGCTCTCGCCCGCGGACCCGAGCCGCGACCCTGCGCTCTACCACGCGAGCCCCCGCGATCCGGTGTGGGAATACGTGCTCTCGACCTGGCAGGCGGACGAGTGCCTCGACGCCACCGATGCCCGCGTGTCCGCGGTGGGCCACTCGCACGTGGCTCTCTGGTTCAGCCGCGACGACGAGGGCAATATGTCCGGAGCCACGGCGGAGGCCGGCGAGGAGAAGGACCTCTCCGGCGGACGCTGGCTCGTCAACCCCGGCGGCGTGGGGCAGCCACGCGATGGTGACCCACGGGCCGCGTGGCTCCTGCTAGACACCTCTACGTGGAAGGCCGAGTGGCGTCGAGTGGAATATCCGATCGAGGAGGCGGCGCGCGCCATCGAGGAGGCGGGCCTGCCCCGCGTGCTCGCCGAGCGCCTGTTCAGCGGCCAATGAGGGGTCCGAGGGGCATATTCGCGCTGGCGCTCGTTGCGGTGGCGGTGGCCGCCGCGGGGTGCGGCGGCGACACGGAGGGCAAGGGGATCCCCGTCGCGACGGCGAACGCCCTCCACGACCAGCTCGGCAATGTCCAAGCCCGGATCGACCAGGGCAGCGCGGGCGCCTGCAAGGACATCATCGAGGCGCCCGCCTCACGCGGATCGAACAAGCAGCAGGTCCAGGACCTGATCGACTCGATGCCGGACGACGTGGACGCCGACGTGAAGTCCGCTCTGCAGGACAGCTTCGACCACCTGTGGGACCTCGTCGAGCAGGACTGCGCGGACAAGGCGGACCAGACGAACACGAACACCACGCCGACCGAGACCCAGACGAACACGACTCCGACGGAGACCCAGACCGAGACGACTCCGACGGAGACCGAGACCACGCCGACCACGACCGAGACTGCGCCCGACAACGCCCCGCTCCCGAACGACGGGAACGGGAACGGCGCGGGCAACGGCGGCGGGGTCGGCCCCAGCGCGGAGAAGCAGGACAAGGAGGAGAAGAAGTGAGCCCGCCCACCGAGGTCGCCGGCCGCTATGTGCTCGGACGCCGCCTGGGCGCGGGTGGGATGTCTACCGTCTTCGAGGCGCGCGACACCGTCCTCGAGCGACCGGTCGCCGTGAAGCTGCTGGCCGAGCATCTGGCGGACGACGAGTCGTTCGTCTACCGCTTCCGCCGGGAGGCGCTGTCGGCCGCGCGGCTCCAGCACCCGAACATCGTGCAGGTGTTCGACTCGGGCCAGGACCCGAACACACACCGCCACTACATCGTCATGGAGTACGTGGACGGGCCGTCGGCAGCGGACATGCTGCGCGAGCGCAAGCGGCTCGAGCTCCCCGAGACGGTCGCGCTCGTGCGCGACGCGTGCCACGGCCTCGACTACGCCCACCGCGCCGGCGTGGTGCACCGCGACGTCAAGCCCGGCAACCTGCTGTACGCGGAGGAGATGGCCGCCACCAAGCTGGCCGATTTCGGGATCGCCAAGGCGGCGGAGCAGACCCGGATCACGCAGGTGGGCTCCGTGCTCGGCACCGCGGCGTACCTCTCGCCCGAGCAGGCGCGTGGCGAGGAGGCGGGGCCGCCGTCCGACATCTACTCGCTGGGCGTGTGCGCCTATCAGTTCCTGACCGGCCGGCTGCCGCACGAGTACGCGTCGCTCACCGAGCTGGCGCTCAAGCAGCAGCAGGACCCGGTGAACCCGATCACCGACTACCGGCCGGAGGTGCCGCCGGAGCTCGACGAGGCGGTGCGCGTCGCGCTCGAGCGGGATCCGGAGGCCCGCTACCGCACCGCGCTCGAGATGGCCGAGGCCGTCGAGGCCGGCACGCGCGGCGAGGCCACCGAGGCCACGCAGCGGCTCGGCACGAGCGACCTCGACATGACGCAGGCGCTCGCCGCGACCGCCGCCACGCGGGCGATGCAGCGCACCACCGTGGGGCCGAGCCCCACGCGTGTGCACGACACGGTCCCGCCGGCCCCGGTGGAGGCGTCCCGCGCCGCACGCGCCGAGCGGGACGCCGCCCGGCGCGCGGCGAACCGGCGCCGCTGGGGCACGTTCCTCGCACTGCTGGCCGCCATCGCGGCGGTCGTGATCGTGGCGGTCGCGCTCCTGTCTTCGTCGGGCAACGGCGGCGTGGACTCGGTCCAGCAGCCGGACGTTCAGCAGCAGATCGACGGGCTGAACGACTTCATCCAGTCGCACACCCGCTGAGCACCCGCTCCGCCTCGTCCGCGTAGGCGCCCTCGCCGATCGCGTCGCGCAGCCGCCGCATCAGCCGCTCCATGAACGTCAGGTTGTGGAGCGTGAGCAGTCGCTTGCCGGTCAGCTCGTCGATCCGGATCAGGTAGTGCAGGTAGCCGCGCGTGTGCTCGCGGCAGGCCGGGCACGGGCAGTCGGAGTCGATCGGCTCGCGGCTCGTGCGGTGCGCACCCTTTGTGAGGTCGAGTCGCCAGCGCCGGGCGGGTTCGTTCACGAGCGCCGTGCCGTGCCGGGCGAGCCGCGTGGGCGTCGCGCAGTCGAAGGTGTCGATCCCCGCGCCGACCGCGTGGACGATGTCGTCCACGTCGCCGATCCCGAGCAGGTGCCGCGGCGGCGGCTCGGGCACGCCGGCGAGCGCCCACCCCACCACCTCGCGCATCTGCTCCTTCTCCTGCCCGAGCGAGCCGCCGATGGCGATGCCGTCCACGCCGGAGCTCGCCACGTACGCGGTCGACTCCGCGCGCAGGTCCTCGTACACGCCGCCCTGGACGATGCCGTAGAGGAGCTGGCCGGGCGGCGCGTTCTCGCCGCACCAGGCGACGCAGCGGTCGAGCCAGCGATGGGTGCGCTCCATCGAGGCCGCCGTGTAGTCGCGCTCGACGTGGAAGGGCGTGCACTCGTCGAAGGCCAGCGCGATGTCCGAGCCGAGCGCGGCCTGCACCTCCATCGAGGTCTCGGGGCCCATGAAGCGCTCGCGGCCGTCGGCGTACGAGCGAAACCGGACGCCCTCCTCGGCGATCGAGATCACCATCGACTTGCGGGGGTCGCGGCGGCGCTTGATCTCGTCGGCCACCGACCCGTGGCCCATCGAGAACACCTGGTAGCCGCCAGAGTCGGTGATGATCGGCCGCTCCCAGCCCATGAACTCGTGGAGGCCGCCCATCTCGGCGATCAGCTCGTGGCCCGGCTGGATGAAGAGGTGGAACGTGTTGCCGAGCACCATGTCGTAACCCAGCTCGGCCACCTCGCTGGCGTGCAGCGACTTCACCGTGGCGGTCGAGGCGAGCGGCACGAACGCCGGCGTGCGCACGGGCCCGTGCGCGGTGTTGATGACACCCGCTCGCGATGCGCCGTCCCGCGCCGTTATCTCGAACAAAGACTCGTGCCGGTCATCTCCGGCGGCTCGTCCTCTCCCAGCAGGGCAAGAATCGTCGGCGCCACGTCCGCCAGCGTTCCGTCCTCCCGTAGATCCCCCACGTCTGCCGTCACGATCAGCGGCACCGGGTTCTTCGAGTGCGCGGTGTTGGGGCTCCCGTCGGGCTCCAGCATCTGGTCGGCGTTGCCGTGGTCGGCGGTGATCACGCACACGCCGCCGGTCTCCTCAACGGCCCTCACGACCTCGCTCAAGCATGCGTCCACGGTCTCCACGGCCTCCACGGCGGCCTCGATCACGCCCGTGTGGCCGACCATGTCCGGGTTGGCGAAGTTGATGACCCCGAACGCGAAGTCCCCCTCGCGCCAGCGCTCCGTGAAGGCGCGCGCAGCCTCGCCGGCGCTCATCTCGGGCTTCTTGTCGTAGGTCGGCACGTCGCGGGGCGAGTCCACGAGCTCGCGCACCTCGCCGGGGTACTCGTGCTCCTCCCCGCCGTTGAAGAAGTAGGTCACGTGCGCGTACTTCTCCGTCTCGGCCACGTGGAGCTGCGACTGACCGCGGTCGGCGAGCGTCGAGGCGAGCGTCACGTCGGGGCGCGCCGGCGGGAAGGCGACCGGGTGGTCCCAGTCCTCGTTGTACTCGGTGAGCGTCGTGAGCGGGATCCCCGCCTCGGTGAGCTTCTCCGTGAGCTGGCGCGCCCGGTCCGGGCGGAAGTTGAAGAAGATCGCGCGGTCGCCGTCGCGAATCGGGCCGTCCTCACCAACGACGGTCGGCTTGATGAACTCGTCCGTCTCGCCCCGCTCGTACGCGGCTCGCACGGCCTCCTCCCCGCTCTCCGCCGAGAACTCGGCCTCGCCGTTCACGATCGCGTCGAGGGCGAGCTCCGTGCGGTCCCAGCGCTTGTCCCGGTCCATGGCGTAGTAGCGGCCGCTCACCGTCGCGATCCGCGCGCCTCCCCAGGACTCGACTTCGGCCAGATGCCGAACGCCGCTGTCGGGCGCCGTGTCGCGACCGTCGGTGAATGCGTGGATGATCACCTCGGGGACGTCCTGCCGGCCGGCGAGGTCGATCAGGGCCCTGAGGTGGTCCATGCTCGAGTGGACCCCGCCGTCCGACACGAGCCCCAGGAGGTGCAGGCGCTCCGTGTCACAGGCCGCCCGCAGCGCATCGTTCTCGTAGAACGAGCCGTCCTCGATCGCCTCGTCGATCCTCAATAGGTCCTGCTTGACCACCGCGCCGGCGCCGAGGTTCAGATGCCCGACCTCCGAGTTGCCCATCTGGCCCTCGGGCAGCCCCACGGCCGGCCCGTAGGTGACGAGCGTGGTGTGCGGCCAGCGCTCCCACAGCTCGTCGAACACCGGCGTGTCGGCCAGCTCGACGGCGTTCCCGGGGCCCGGCTCCGCCAGCCCCCAGCCGTCCAGCACCACCAGGACGGCGCGCGTCGAACGTCACGACGCCGCGGCCGTAGCTATCTCGACGAGCCCCTTCGGGTCGAGGCTCGCGCCGCCCACGAGCGCGCCGTCCACGTCCGGCTGGGCCAGGATCTCGGCCGCGTTGTCGGGCTTGACGCTGCCGCCGTAGAGGATGCGGATGCGCTCGGCGGCCGGCTCGGAGCGGTCGCCCACCAGCGCTCGTATGAAGGCGATCGCGTCCTGCGCGATCTCCGGCGTGGCCACCTTCCCGGTGCCGATCGCCCAGATCGGCTCGTAGGCGATCACCACGTCGGTCAGGCGCTCGTCCGGCACCCGCTCGAGCGCCTCCCGCACCTGGATCCGGAGCTTCCGCTGCGTCTCGTCGCGC
The DNA here is from genome assembly GCA_963808875.1 of uncultured Thermoleophilaceae bacterium. Classification (GTDB taxonomy): domain Bacteria; phylum Actinomycetota; class Thermoleophilia; order Solirubrobacterales; family Thermoleophilaceae; genus JACVRW01. Next base: position 28,785 of record CAWEHM010000007.1, on the reverse strand, counting down.
TCGCGCTCCTCCTCGGACTCGCCCACGCAGAGGATCGGCTCGAGGCCGGCGTCGAGCGCCGCCGGAACCTTCTCCTGGAGCGCGCGGTCGCTTTCGCAGTTGTACTGGCGCCGCTCCGAGTGGCCGAGCACCGCGCCATCCACGCCGAGCTCGGTGAGCATCTCGGCCGAGATCTCGCCGGTGAACGCCCCCGTCTGCTCGCTGTGCATGTTCTGCGCGTAGACGGTGACCGCGGTGTCCCGAAGCGCATCCACGCAGACGTCGAGCGACGTGAACGGCGCGCACACGCCGAGGTCGGCGGGGAGGTCGGCCGGCAGCAGGGCCTTCAGCCGCTCGCAGTAGTCCGCCGCCTGCGCGCGCGTACCCCACAGCTTCCAGTTGCCGGCGATCAGCGGCCGGCGGTCGGTGTCAGGCGTCATCCAGGATCTCCACGCCGGGCAGCTCCTTGCCCTCGAGCAGCTCCAGCGCCGCGCCGCCGCCGGTCGAGAGGTGGTCCACCTCGTCGGCCAGGCCGAACTGCGCGAGCGCCGCGCCGGAGTCGCCGCCGCCGACGACCGTGGTGCCGCCCGCGTGCGCGACCGCGTCGGCGACCGCGCGCGTGCCCGCGGCGAACGGCTCGAGCTCGAACGCTCCCATCGGCCCGTTCCAGAACACGGTGCCCGCCTTCGCGATCTCTTCCGCGTAGGCGACCGCCGTCCGTGGGCCGATGTCGAGGCCCATCCATCCGTCCGGAACCTCGATGCCGTCGAGCTCCCGGTGCTCGGCCGCGGCGTCGAACTGGTCGCCCACCACCAGGTCCACGGGAAGCCGCAGCCGGCAGTCCGACGAGTCGGCCTTCTGAAGCGCCCGCCTCGCGAGCTCGACGCCCTCTTCCTCGACCAGCGAATCGCCGGTCGAGACGCCCTGCGCGCGGAAGAACGAGAAGCACATCGCGCCGCCGATCAGGAGCGCGTCGGCGGTGTCGAGGAAGCGATCGATCAGCGCGATCTTGTCGGTGACCTTCGCGCCGCCGAGCACCACCACGAGCGGGCGCTCGGGCGCCTCGATGATCGAGCGCAGCGTGACCACCTCGTTCTCGAGCAGCAGGCCGGCCACGGCCGGGCGCAGATACTCCGCCACCCCCGCGGTGGAGGCGTGAGCGCGGTGAGCCGCCCCGAAGGCGTCGTTCACGTAGGCGTCGCCGAGCGAGGCCAGCTCGCGCGCGAGGACCGGGTCGTTGTCGGTCTCTCCGCGTTCCCACCGGGTGTTCTCGAGCACGAGCACGGCGCCGGGCTCGAGCCGGTCGACGCCTCGGCGCACCTCCGGGCCGACGACCTCCGGCGCCTGGTGGACGTCCGCGTCGATCAGCTCGGCCAGCCGCGCGGACACCGGCGCGAGCGAGGTCTCCGGATCGCGTCCCTTCGGTCGGCCGAGATGCGAGCAGAGCACCAACCGGACGCCCTTCTCCAGCAGCAGCTCGATCGTCGGCAGGGCGGCCCGGATGCGCGCGTCGTCCGTCACCCGTCCGCCCTCGAGCGGCACGTTGAAATCGACGCGTGCGAGGACCGCCTGGCCGGCCGTTACGTCCAGGTCCCGGACAGTCCTCTTGCCGAACACCTCAGGCGACGGGCGAGCCCGCAAGAACGCGCTGGGCAAGGTCCACCACTCGGTTCGAGTAGCCCCACTCGTTGTCGTACCACGAGATCACCTTCACGAGCTTCCCGTCGATGACCATCGTCAGCGGCGCGTCGAAGACCGACGAGTACGACGAGGTGACGATGTCGCTCGAGACGATCGGGTCCTCGGAGTACTTGAGGATGCCCTCGAGGCGGCCCGTGTCGGCCTTCTCGGCGAACGCCGAGTTGACCTCCTCGACGCTGGTCGGGCGCGACACCTCGCACACCAGGTCCACGACCGAGCCCGTGATCACCGGCGCGCGCACAGCCACGCCGTTCAGCTTTCCGTCGAGCTCGGGCACGACGAGGCCGATCGCCTTGGCGGCGCCGGTCGAGGTGGGCACGAGGTTCGCCGCGGCGGCACGCGCGCGGCGGAGGTCTTTGTGCGGCCCGTCCTGCAGGTTCTGGTCAGCCGTGTACGCGTGGATCGTGGTCATGATCCCGCGCTCGATTCCCACCGAGTCGTGTAGCACGCGCGCCACGGGGCCCAGGCAGTTGGTGGTGCAGGACGCGTTCGAGATGACGTGGTGGTTGTCCGGGTCGTACGCGTCGTCGTTCACGCCGAGCACGAGCGTCACGTCGGGCTCCGTGGCCGGCGCGCTGATGATCACCTTCTTCGCGCCCGCCTCGAGGTGCTTCGCGGCGTCGTCGCGCTTCGTGAAGAAGCCGGTCGATTCGATCACCACCTCCGCGCCCACTTCGCCCCACGGCAGCGCACCCGGGTCGCGCTCGGCGAACACCTTCAGCTCATCGCCGTCGACGACGATGCTGTCGTCGGTGTGGTCGATCTCGCCCGGGAACGGGCCGAGGATCGAGTCGTACTTCAGAAGATGGGCGAGCGTCTTCGGGTCGGTGAGGTCGTTCACACCCACCCAGTCGATGTCGGCGCCCCGGGCGTGCGCCGCGCGGAACACGTTGCGCCCGATGCGGCCGAAGCCGTTGATTCCGGCCTTCAAGGCCATGTCGTGTCGTCCTTCCTTCGCGTTCGGTGCGGTGGCCTGAATCTATCGGCCCGCTAGGGGCGGTGTGGAGGCTTTTCCACGTCGCGGTGGACCACCTCCACCATGTAGTCGTCCCTGGCTGCGTATTCCCGCGCCAGATGCTCGGCTATCACGACCGAGCGGTGGCGGCCGCCCGTGCACCCGATCGCCACCGTGAGATGGGCCTTTCCCTCCTGCTCGTAGTTCGGCAGCAGGTAGTCGATCAGAGGCGTCAGGCGCGCGTAGAACTCCCCGATGCCGTCGGAGTTCTCCACGTAGTGGACGACGTCCGGGTCGAGGCCGGTCTGCTCGCGCAGGTTCGCCTCGTAGTGCGGGTTCGGCAGGAAGCGGACGTCGAAGGTGAGGTCGGCGTCGCGCGGCGTTCCGTGCTTGAAGCCGAAGGTCATGAACGTCACGGCGAGCCTGCCGGGGCGGCCGTGCGGGAGCATCTTGTCGGCGACGACCTTGCGCAGCCGGGCCGCTGACAGGTCGCTCGTGTCGATGCAGACGTCGGCGCGCTCCTTCAGCGGGCCAAGCAGCGTCCGCTCGCGGGCGAGAGCCGCCTCCACGGAGCCGCCGTTCGCCAGGGGGTGGCGCCGGCGCGTCTCCTTGAAGCGGTTGATCAACACGGGGTCATCGGCCTCGAGGTAGAGGATCCGGTAGGGGAGCCCGGCCGAGTCGAGGTCGTCGAGCACCTGGACGAGCGTGTCGAAGTAGTCGCCCCCGCGCACGTCGGACGCCACGGCCGCTCGCTCGACCTTGCTCCCCTCATGGCCGAACAGCTCGGCCAGCGAGCGGATCATCTCGGGCGGCAGGTTGTCCACGCAGAAGTACCCGGCATCCTCGAAGGTGGCCATCGCCTGCGACTTCCCGGCGCCCGAGATGCCGGTGATCAAGACGAAGTCCTGCATGCCGTGATCGGTCATCGCACCCTGTTCACCTGCGCGTAGATGTCGCGGGCCACCTTGCCGGGAAGCCCTGGGACGGCCTCGAGCTCCTCGCGGCTCGCGCGCAGGAACCTCTCCGGCGAGCCGAAGTGCTGGAGGATGCTGCGCTTGCGCGCCGGGCCGACGCCCGGCAGCTCGTCGAGCACGGAGTGCGTCATCGCCTTGTCGCGCTTGCCGCGGTGGAACTCGATCGCGAACCGGTGCGCCTCGTCGCGGACGCGCTGGAGCAGCTGCAGCTCCACGGTGTCGTGCGGTAGCTGGAGCGGCGCGCGCCGGCCCGGGATGAACACCTCCTCGATCCGCTTGGCGAGGCTCACCACCGTCACGCCGAGCGCGCGGAACTCGTCCAGCACCGACAGGCCGGCGGAGAGCTGCCCCTTCCCGCCGTCGATCACGATCAGCGCGGGCAGCGACGCGAAGCTCTCGTCGTACTCCTTGTCGTGCGGGCTCCGCTCACGCTGCTTCACGTACTGGGCCATCCGTCGTGAGAGCACCTCGGCCATGGCTGCGAAGTCATCCTGAACGGAGTCCCGGATGGCGAAGCGCCTGTAGTCCGATTTCTTGGGCGCGCCGCCCTCGAACACAACCATGGAGGCGCCCGTGTGGTGCCCCATCAGGTTGGAGATGTCGAAGCACTCGATGCGCATCGGGATCTGCTCCATGCCGAGGTCGCGCTGGAGGCCGTCGAGCGCCTCGATCCGCTGCGAGCGGCGGCGCTCGGAGCGGAGCCGGTCCTGGTCGAGCGCCAGCCGCGCGTTGCGCTCGGCGAGCTCGAGGATGCGGCGCTTGTCGCCGCGTTCGGCGTGGCGGACCTCGACCGGGGCTCCGCGGCGCTCGGTGAGCGCCTCGGCGAGCGCGTCCAGGTCCTTCACCGAACGCTGGACCACCACCTGCGGCGGCACCGCGATCGCGCTCGCGTAGTACTGGAGCACGAACTCCTCGGCCACCTCGCCCTCCTCGCGCTCGCCGGCGTTCTCGAGGTAGAAGCTCTGGCGGTCCTGCAGGACGCCGTCGCGGATCTGGAAGACCTGGGCGTTCGCGTCGGTGCCCTCGGCCGCCACGGCGATGGAGTCGAGGCTCCCGACGGGGGCGTTCGAGATGCGCTGGCGCTCGAGCAGGGAGCGGACCGCCTTCAGCTTGTTGCGGTACTGCGCCGCCTGCTCGAACTCCTGCTCCTCGGAGGCCTTCTTCATCCCCTGGTCGAGCGCCTTCTCGATGTGGCGGTAGCGGCCCGAGAGGAAGTCGATGATCGTCTCGACGTTCTCGCGGTACTCCTCCTTCGACACGTAGCCCACGCAGGGCGCCTGGCAGCGCTTGATGTAGTAGTCGAGGCAGGGGCTGCCGCTCGCGCGGCCGGGCTGCGGGCCGTCGCAGGTGCGGTACATGAACACCTTGCCGAGCAGGTCGAGCGTCTCGCGGACGCGCTTGGCGTTGCTGAACGGGCCGAAGTAGACACGCCGCTTCCGGTGCTTCTCGCGCGTGAAGTAGATCCGCGGGAAGTCCTCGTCCATCGAGATCCCGATGTAGGGATAGGACTTGTCGTCGCGGAGGCGGACGTTGAAGACCGGCCGGTGGCGCTTGATGAACTCCTGCTCCGCGAGCAGCGCCTCCGCCTCGGTCTCGGTGGCGATGAAGTCGATGTCGGCGACCTGGGCGACCATGTCGGTGGCCCCGCGTCCGCCCGGCTTCGAGAAGTGGCTCGCCACGCGCTTCCGGATCGAGCGGGCCTTGCCCACGTAGAGCACCTTGCCCTTCGCGTCACGGAAGATGTAGACGCCAGGGCCGTCCGGCAGCGCCCTGCGCTGCTCGGTTACGCGATCCGGTGCCTCGGTGGCCACTCCTACCGAGGATAGGTACGTGCTAGGCCAGCAGCCTGACGACCGACTCGGCGAACAGCGCCGGCTTCTCCTGGCCCTCGATCTCGACCGTCCACTTCTGGACGAGCTGGTACCAGCCGCCGCCCTTGTCGTCGACCTCGAGCGTCTCCAGCGTGCCGCGGATCTTCGCGCCGGCGGGGACGGGCGCGGTGTAGCGCACCTTGTTCCAGCCGTAGTTGATGCCCATCTTGAAGCCGGACTCGGCCTTGAAGAGCTGGTCGCGGAAGCTGTCACACAGGCACAGCGTGAGGTTTCCGTGGGCGATCGTGGTACCGAACGGGCTCTCCTTCTTGGCGCGCTCCACGTCCACGTGGATCCACTGATGGTCGCCGGATACGTCGGCGAACTTGTCGATGTCCTCCTGCGTGACCTCGCGCCAGTCGCTGGGGCCGATCTGCTGCCCGATCAGCGCCCTGAGCTCGTCGATGCCGTTCACGGTGGTGGGTGTGCTCATGGGCGGGAGCCTATCCGCGGTGGTACCAGGGCTTCGCCTTCAGGGCCGTGCGGAGCGCCTCGGTGCCGCCGCCCATAACCGGCTGCCCGTGCGTCACCAGCACGTTTTCCGCGCCCAGCTCCAGGAGCGGCTCGAGGGTCGGGTTGAAGCGTTCCCGGTAGAAGCGCTCGACCTTCGCGTCCACCTTGTCGGCCGCCCAGACCACGAGCCTGCCGCCCCACTCGGCGACCGCATCGCCGAACACGAGGGCTCGGTGGCTCGGGAGGTGGAGCGGCGTCTCGTAGCGGCGCGGCTTGCCGATCCGGTGGGCGGTGACGCCGCCGGGCAGCTCCTCGTCGGTGTCGATCGGGCGGAACGCGGACCTGTCGCTCAGCCGCTTGGCGCAGGCCGGATGGGCGTGGATGGTGGTCTCCGCCTGCTTGCGGTAGCGCCGCCAGAGCTCTTCCGAGGCGCGCACGTGGTACGGGATCGTGATGAGGATGGCGAGGCGGTCGCCCAGCGCGCCGTCGATGGCATCGAGGACCCGTGTCGCGTCGGCGTTGTCCTCGGGCAGCAGCGGATCGATCAGGAGCGTGGTGTCGCCGGCCTGGGCGGCGAACGAGGCCACCTCGGCGCCGAACTCACCCGGGTGCCACTCGGGGTGCCTCGCCGTCCACCGCCACAATCCGGTCGTAAGCTTCTCCATGTCGGCAGCTTAACCGTTCAACTGATTTAGATGGTTACAGAAGAAGGCGACATCGCAGGAGTCATCGCGCCACCGCCGCTGATCTTTCTGGCGGGGCTCGTCGTAGGGTTCGCCCTCGAGGCGCTGCTGCCGGGCGTGGACCTGCCGGCGCTCGTCGAGTGGGGACTCGGTTCGCTGCTGGTGGTGGCGGGCCTCGGGCTGCTCCTCACCTTCAATGCGTCGTTCAGCCGAAGGGGCACGGCGGTGGAGCCGTGGAAGCCGACGACCGCGATCGTCACGACGGGGCCGTACCGGTTCACCCGGAATCCGGCCTATCTCGGCATGGCACTGACGTACGTGGGCATCGCCGTGCTGAGCTCCGCGGTGTGGGTGCTCCTGCCGCTGCCGTTCGTGCTCGTCGTGATCGACCGCGGCGTGATCGCCCGTGAGGAGCGCTACCTGGAGCGCAAGTTCGGCGAGGAGTACCTCGCTTTCAAGCGCTCCGTGCGCCGCTGGATCTGAGTCACTGGACCAGACGGACCCCGAACGCGCCGCTGGCCGGGTCGCCCGCGCCGCCGAGCAGACCGAGGATCCGGGCGACGTAGGCGGTCGTCTCCGGGATCGGAGGCACGCAGCCGCACCCGGCCACCGCGCCCGGGCCGGCGTTGTAGGCGGCGAGCGCGAGCGGAACCGAGCCGAAGCGGCCGAGCAGGTCGCGCATCAGGTGCCCCTGGGCGTTGATGGCGGCGTCGGGGTCGAAGGGATCGACCAGGCCGATCGCGGCCGCCGTGCCCGGCATGAACTGCGCGATGCCCTCGGCGCCGGCTGACGAGCGGGCGAACGGGTTGAAGCCGGACTCGGCGTAGAGCTGAGCGGCGAGCAGCTGGGCGGAGACGCTCCAACGCTGGGCCGCGCGGACGATGAGCGGCGCGTACCGGGCCGGGACGAACGACTGGACGGCGCGAGCGGCCGCACCGTCGCCGCCTCGTGCGCCGAAGCCGACGGACGAGCTGCCGATGCCGCGCGTAAAGCCCCAATGCCAGGGCTCCCATTGGTACCTGAGCACGAAGCCGAACCGCGGCGCGTTCACCGCCAGCCAGGCGTACGCGGCCGGCGGCCCGAGGTCCAGCTCGGTGGCGTACCGGTGCAGGCTCTCACCCGGCGGCGCGACCCACCTCGGGTCCGGATGGGCGGCGAACAGCCGCGCCTGCTCGGCGTCGGAACGGAAGCCGCTCGTCACGGCGAGGAAGACACCCGCGTCGCGTGCGGCTGCCGCCATGCGATCCAACGCGAGCGCGACGTCCGGCCGCATCGGCTGGCCCTGCCGGTAGGCGAGCGGGCCGGTGTAGCCACCCCCGGTCGCCTGCCCGGGAAATGCCCCGCCGGCGGCCGGCGAGAGCTCAGCCGTAGCGCTCGCCCGAATCGGGATGACCGCACGCCGCGCCCGCCTCGCTCGCCCGTGAGCGCGGCCACCCGCTTCGCGCCCGCGGATCGCCACGCGCGTCTCTCCCCGTACCCGCACTGTCACCCTGGTCGCGCCGAAGGTGCTTCCGCCGAAGGTCACGTCCTCCATGCGCACCGTTACGCCGTTTCGGCGGCCTCCCCCGACGGCGGCCGCTACGGCGGCTGCCCGGTACGCGCTCTCGTCCAAATGCCGCGGGTTCGGCACCCCATTCTCGAGGAATGGCGGCTCGAACAGACGCGGATAGAGGTCGCGCATCACCTGTGCGGCGCTGATCGCCGCGAGGTCCGCCGCCCGCTGGTAGCGGCCCTTCGCGCCGAGGGCGTTGGAGAAGGCGAACAGGAGCAGCCCACCCGCGAGCACCACGGCGATGGCGGCAAGCATCATCAGCGATGTCTGGCCGCTCGCGGGAGCGAGGCGGCCGCGATGCCGGATCACGGTTCCTCCTCCAGCAGGTCGGCCAGCTCGGCAATCGCGCGGCCCAGCTCGCCGCGCGCCTCTCGGCCTCCGAGGGCCAGCCGGGCTCCCAGTGACGAGTTCGGGAGAGCGAACAGGCCGGGCTGGTCGTGTGGCGCGCGGTTGAGGACCACGATCGGCACGGGCCCGACGCGAGCGATGCACTCGGACGCCACTCTCGTCAGTGACGGCTCCATATCGCGGCTCGCGACGATCACGACACGATCGGCCACTGCAGCCGGTGCACCGCCGAGAGCGTCCGAGCCGGCGTCGATGACGACCGGAGCGTGATGACGTGCCGTCCGCACGAGCCGCTCTGGATCTCCGCTCGCGAGACAGAGCCCGCCGAGCGCCCGCGGGTGCGCCCTCGGCACGTCATCCAGCGTTCGCGCGAGCCGGGATGCGGCGTGGGTGGCGAGTGGGAGCCCCGCCGGCCGGTCGTCGGAGCACACGACCGCGGTTCGGGCCGGGTCTCGGAGTGCCAGCTCCGCCGCCAGCGCGCGAGCGACCACCGTGACGCCGCAACGACGGGCCAGCCCAAAGACGCACACCACCGGGCGTATCTCGACCGGCCCGATGCCCTCCGCGGCGGGCTCGGGAGCGGCGGAATCGAGGAAGAAGGACTCGACCGCGGCGGCGGCCGTCGCGAGGAATCCGCTGGACGCCGCTTCCGCGGAAACACCTCGACCCGGACTCGAGTGTTGCGGCCTCACGGAGCCTCCACCTCCGCGGTGGCCGACAACTCGAGGCGCCTGCTAAGCGCACGGAGGAGCGTCGGCGGACGCACGCGGACCGTGACTTCGCCTCCCTCGACCGATACCTGGCCGCGTGCACGCGTCCACCCGGGCAGGGCCGCGCGTGCGGCCGCCCGCGCATCCCCTCCCCCAGCCAGCGCCAGCGCCCCGGCCTCGGCCGCGTTACCGGCGAGCACACTCGCGTAGCCGACCGCCAGCACCTGGGTGACGGCGAGCGCGACGACGAGAAGCAGCGGGAGGGTGGCCAGCAGCTCGACGGCCGCCTGGCCGCGCTCGGCGTGCGTCCGCCCGCCGTCGCGGCCGCGGTCGGAAGGCATCCGCCTGCGGTCATGGCTGCGTCTATCAGTCGGACGCCCACGGCGCGCCCTCATCCGCCACCGCCGAGCGACGCCGTTGCACCGATGGTTACGGGACCGCGCCAGGCGTGGAGCAGGACGGGCAGGCGGAGCCGGACGCGGATCCGGTCGCCTGCGAGGCGGGTTACCGAGAGGTCGCGCTCGAGCGATCTCGGCACGGCGCTCCGGGCCGCGCGAGCCGGGCTCGCGCCGACCACGTCAGCGCGGGCCGCTGCACGAGCCGAGTTTGCGCAGAGCCACAGCGTGTGGCCCGTCAGGACGAGCTGCCACGCGATCGCCGCTGCCAGCAGCACCATCGGCACGATCGCAACGGCCTCCACCGAGGCCTGGCCGGATTCCGCGCGGTACGAGAGCACGGCCCGACGGTCCCGCGTGTGGACCCACGGAACAACGCGCTCGCGTTACGAAGGCGTGACGGCCCTCGCGCGGTAGCGGCGTGGGCCTAGGAAACCAGCGCGGTTCGCGAGAACAGGGCTACTCGTACCGGCGGTAGTGCGTCCAGGCCCAGAAGAGGCCGTAGGACGCCAGCGCCAGAAGCGCGAACCAGACCAGGACGCCGGCTCCGCCGGAGTTGAACAGGCGGTCGGTAGCGGTGAACGTCAGGACCGCTGTCGCCAGCGAGCCGTAGAGCGCGAGCCGGATGGTCGAGTCGAGCGTCTCGAGGTCGAGCCGGTACTGGCGGTACATCCTCGCCACCAGGATCGCGATCGCCGCGAAGAACGCGATCGTGAGCGCCGTGAGCACCACGTCGAGGAAGTTGCCGCCGCCGGGCAGCACCTCGATGACCAGCGCCAGGAGCGCGATGAGGCCGAACTTCCAGGCCGTCTGCACGACGGGAAGGGTATCCGGACTAGTGGATCGCGCCGGAAGCCGTCAGCGCCAGCACGAGCACGCCGAGCACCACGCGGTACACCACGAACAGGATCGTCGAGTGGTGCGCCAGGTACCGGAGGAGCCACGCGATCGACGCGTAGCCGACCACGAACGCGGTCAGCGTCGCGATGATCAGCGGTCCCGCCCCGACCTTCTGGTGTTCGCTGCCGTCGACGATCTTCAGTAGCTCGAACAGCCCGCTCAGAACCACCGCCGGCACCGACAGGAGGAACGAGTAGCGAGCCGCGCTCGCACGGTCGAACCCTCGGAAGAGGCCGGCCGAGATCGTCGCTCCGGAACGCGACACGCCGGGAACGAGCGCGAGCGCCTGCGCGATCCCGATGACGATGCCGTCGCGCTCGTTGATGTCCTCGATCGAGCGGCGCTTCGTGCCCACCGACTCGGCCCACAGCAGGACCAAGCCGAGCAGGATGAGCATCACGCCGATCAGATAGAGATCGCGAGCACCCGTCTCGATCCTGTGCCTGAAGGCGAACCCGAGGATCGCGATCGGGACAGTGCCGAGCGCGATGTACCAGCCGAGCCGCGCGTCGAGGGTCTTCCGCACCGACCTGTCCCGCAGCGACCGCAGCCACGCCAGCACGATCCGCGACAGATCCTTCCGGAAGTAGAGGAGGACGGCCACCATCGTGCCTAGCTGCACGACCGCGGTGAACGCCGCGCCCGGGTCCTCCCACCCCGCGAACGCGGGCACGATGCGCAGATGCGCGGTGCTCGAGATCGGCAGGAACTCTGTCAGTCCCTGCGTGATCCCGAGGACGATCGCCTCGAAGACAGACACGGCGGCGGAACCCTAGTGACCGTTACCTGAACCGGACCTGAACCGCTCGCGCGAGGATTCGATCGCCTTCAGGGCGTCCTCGCAGGGGTACCAGCCGTCGACCTCCACCTTCTTGTGCTCAAGCTGCTTGTAGACGGTGAAGAAGTGCGCGATCTCGTTCTTGAGCTGGTCCGATACCTCGTCGAGCGTCTCCAGCGTGTTCCACCCGGGATCGGTGAGCGGAACGGCGAGCACCTTGTCGTCGATCCCCTGGTCGTCCTCCATCCGGAAGAGGCCGATCGGCTTCACCTCGATCCTGCAGCCGGGGAACGTCGGCTCGGAGACGAGCACCATCACATCGAGCGGATCGCCGTCGAGCGACAGCGTGTCCGGGACGAACCCGTAGTCGGTGGGATAGACGACCGACGAGAACAGAAACCGGTCGAGCCTGATCCCTCCGGACTCGTGGTCGTACTCGTACTTATTGCGGCTTCCCTTCGGGATCTCGACGATGCAGGTGAAGGAATCGGCCACTCCGAGCGACAGGGTATCGTTCAATTGGCATGCGGAAGCTGGCTCCCATCCTCGTCCTCGCGGCCTGGTTGATCCCGGCCGCCACCGCCTTCGCGGGCGACAACGGCGAGGGTCTCTACGGGGAGACCGACGACAAGGTCGTCACCTTCTTCTGCCTCGGCCTCGTGATCTTCTTCATGTTGTTCGTGATCCTCGCCTCGTGGCTCCAGGCGGTCCTGGACCGGCGCAAGGAGCAGCGCAAGGCCGTGGAGCTCCGCAAGCGCGTCGGCTGGTAGCTCGCCGTGGGGCAAGCCCGCGGGCGGTGCCCGCGGCGCAGCCATGTCTTTCAAACAGAGCGACCCCGGGAAATGCCGGGGCCGCGCCGTGCGAGGAGGGGTGTCTCTGCACCGTCATGCTCGCCGGAACGCGTCCGCCCCATGTGAACTCTCTGAGAAAGTGCCCGCATGGACCCCGTGACCTATGAGCGGCGCGGCGCCGCGGCTCTCCTCACCATCGACCGCCAGGAGCGGCGCAACGCGATCGACGGCCCCACCGCCGAGCTGATCGCCGCCGCCTACGACCAATTCGTGGAGGAAGACGACGCGCGCGTGCTCGTCGTGACCGGCGCGGGCGGCGTGTCGTTCTGCGCCGGCGCCGACCTCAAGGCGATCGAGAGCTTCGGCCCGCGGCTCGACGACCCGCGCGGACCGCTCGGGGTCAGCCGCGTGATCTCGCCCAAGCCGACGATCGCCGCGATCTCCGGCTGGTGCCTCGCCGGCGGGCTCGAGCTCGCGCTGTGGTGCGACCTGCGGATCGCCACCCAGGAATCGGCGCTCGGCTTCCCGGAGCGCCGCTGGGGCGTGCCGCTCGTGGACGGCGGCACCCAGCGGCTGCCGCGCATCGTGGGCCTCGGCCGGGCGCTCGACCTGATCCTCACCGGCCGGATCGTGGACGCCGACGAGGCGCTCGGCATGGGACTCCTCACCGAGGTGGTGCCGGCCGGGCGCCACCTCGAGCGGGCGCTCGAGTACGCGGAGGCGCTGGCGCGCTTCCCGCAGGACACGATGCTGGCCGACCGGCGAGCTGCGATCGAGGGAATCGGGCTGACCTTCGAGGAGGGGCTGGCGCTGGAGGCCCGGAGCGGAGAGCCGACCCAGGCAACCGCCTGGGCCGGCGCCGCCCGCTTCTCTGGTGGCGAGGGAAGGGGCGGCACCGGCTCCGGCGTGTAGTACCCCTGCGGAAACTCACCACCTGAAACGGCGGCCTCCGCAGAAACTTGCGCCCCTTTTGAAAATAAATTTCCGGACTACCGGAGGACCCGGAAACTGAGCCGTACCGGGCGCGAGACGTTGCCCGCCGAATCGCGCACCTGGAGGGTGAGCCGGTAGCGCCCCGCCCGCATGGCGCGGCGTCCCAGGCGGCCGCTCAGTGCGACTCGGGCCGGGCCCGCGGCGATCGTCCGCGTGAGCCGCCCGGCGCGGCGGAGCTTCACTCGGCCATGTCGCCCGCGCACCGTCCGCGAGAAGGTCAGCGACGCCGTGCCGGCCTCGCTCGAACGGAACCGGAGCACCGTGCCGGGCCGGAGCCTCGCGGCGAGCGGCGTGCGGGCGCGTCCGACGCGGAAGCGCCGACGGCTGAGCCGCGCCCCGGACACCACGGGCGCCGTGGTGTCACGCGCGTCCGGCAGGCCGGACCCGCAGTCCGCGCGGCGCACGCGCAGGTAGACCTGCGAGTAGTCGCTGTCCTCGCCCACCAGGGCGTCCTCGCTGGCGAAGCTCACGCATCCCGCGCCGGTGCTCGCGCCCGAGGGGAACGCGCCGCCCGCGGCGGGCGCGCCGTCCGTCCCGCTCTCGCGCGACACCAGCTCGGTGCGTCCAGCGCCCAGGTCGCGCACGTAGGTCTCGGCGACTCCGGCCGGCGTTCCTGGCGAGAGGTCGGGGGCCTGGGAGGCGAACGCCACGGATCCACCGTCCGGGCTGATCTCGGGGCCGAAGGACTCCCCTGTGCCGGGCGCACCCTCCGAGCCGTCCTGGCGGCTGGCCTGCACGAGCGTGTTCGCCGCCAGGTCGCGCACGTAGATCTGGTTGTGCTGGCCGTTCCCTCCGGGCAGGTTGCTTGCCCTCGACTCGAACGCAACGCGCGTGCCGGAGGCGTCCAGCGACAGCCGCGGTGCGCCGGCGTTCGCCTTGGTTCCATCGGGCGTGGCATCCACCAGCGTGGTCGTCTCCGCGGCCAGGTCGCGCAGGTGGATGTCCGGCTGGACGTCCGTGTCGCCGTCGCCGAGGTTGGCCGCGTAGCTCACGAACACGACCCGGTTTCCATCGGCGCTGATGTCCGCGATGCTGCTCTCGCCGTCGCCCTTCGCGCCGCCCGCTCCGCGGCTCGCGAGGATCGTCCGCCCGCTGTCCAGGTCGCGCACGTGGACGTCCAGCAGGTTGTCCGCGTCGCCGTCACCGAGGTTCGTGGCGTTCGACTGGAACACGACACGCGACCCGTCCGCGTCGAGCGCGGGATAACGGGACTCGGCGTCGGCCGGCTCACCCGCGGGCCCGTCCGCCCGGCTGGCCAGGAACGTCCTGCCGGCGGCGAGGTCGCGCACCCAGACGCCGCGATCCGGGCCGTCCCCGACTGTGAAGGCCACGCGGCGGCCGTCGGAGCTGATCGCGGGCTGCTCGCCCGACAGCCGGAACGGAGCACCCGAGGGACCATCCGCGCGGCTCGCGAGCGTGACCTCGCCGGTCACACGGTCGCGAACGAAGATCGCCGACCTGACCCCGTCGGGCAGCCCGAGCGCCGGGGCGTCCGACCCAAACGCCGCATAGCGGCCGTCGGCGCTCAGCGCACCACCGTTCGCAAAGCCGCCCGCGCTCACGAACGGCCCGGTTCCGGCCGGTCGCGAGACGGGGTCGGTGTGCCGGGCGCCCGTGAGCTCGCGCAGCACGACGACGCCGTGGCGCGCATCGAGATCGGGCGCGATCGCGCCGCTGTCCATGCCCAGGCCGATCCTCGTGCCGTCGCCGCTCATGGCCACGGCGGCGACGCCGGCGTTCGCGACCTTGCCGTTCGCGCCGTCGAGTCGGCTGGCCACCTGGATCTCGTTCGTGACGAGGTTCTTCACGTAGGCGTCACGCGTCGGATTCGGATCCTCCGGGTCGAGCGCGGTCGCCGAGGAGACGAAGCCCACGACGTCGCCGCTGTCGTCCAGCGACGGGCGCGTCGAGATGTTGCCCTTCTGCCCGGCGGCGGTGATGTCCACGAGCGCCGTGGTGTTCGCCGTCAGCGAGCGCCGGTAGACGTTCGGGGCGGTGTCGGAGTCGTGCTCGTTGTCGAACTGGGTCGCGCCCGACTCGAAGGCGACGGAGGAGCCGTTCCCGGCGATCGACGGCGAGCGGGAGTTCCCGTTGCCCACGTCGCCCGCACCGTCTGCGCGGCTCGCGAGCACGGTCGTTCCGGCGGCCAGGTCGCGGACGTAGATGTCGTTGAAGGTGTTGTTGTCGGCCGAGACCACCGCCTCGGACGGTGCGCTCGTGAAGGCGATCCGGCTTCCGTCGTCGCTGATCGACGGCTGGGTCCCGCCGACGGCACTGCCGGCCGCGCCCGTACGGCGGCTGACGAGCACCGTGGGGTTCCCGGGACCGATCTGGCGGCGGTAGACACGGTCGGTGCTGAAGGTGGCGGCGGGATCGAGGTTCTTGGCCTCGGACTCGAAGGCCACGTATTCGCCCGTCTCGCTGAGCACGGCGTGCGACGACGGCCCGTTCCCGACGGCGCCGAGGTTCGACCCGCGACTCACCAGAACCGTCGTGTCCGTGGTCAGATCGCGCACGTACACGTCGGTGCTCGGCCCGTTCGTGTCGGCGGGGTCCAGCAATGCCTCGGAGGTGAACGCCACTCGCTTGCCGTCGTCGCTGATGGACGGCGAGTAGGAGAAGTTGTGCGCCGGCTCGCCCTGCGCGCCACTGGCGCGGCTCGCGAGGATGACCGCGCCCGTCACGCGGTCCTTCACGTACACGTTCGATACCCGGTCGTCGTCGCCGTCGTACAGGCCGTCCGCCTGCGACTGGAACGCGACGAAGCGCCCGTCCTGGCTGACGGTGGCGTCTCTCGCCTCCGAGGTCGAGACCGGTGCGGGGAACGGAGCGAACAGGGTCGAGTCGCCCGAGAGGATCGCGGTCGTGCCCGCCGGCAGCGTGGCGGCAGACGCCGACACGGCCGAGAAGGCGCCGGTGAGCGCGAGCACGGCCAGAATCACTATCGAGCGCTTCGGTGTCATGCCGAGATCTCACGTCAGCCCGGTTGGGGGCCGGTAAACACCGGGTAGGGACCGGCGCTGGATAACCTCGCCGGGTGGCCGAAGCCGCCATAGAGGTGCGCGATCTGCGCAAGGACTACGGCCCGGTGGAGGCCGTGCGCGGCGTGTCCTTCGAGGTCGAGCGGGGCGAGGTGTTCGGCCTGCTCGGGCCGAACGGCGCCGGGAAGACCACGACGGTCGAGATCCTCGAGGGCTACCGGCGGCGCTCGGCGGGCGACGTGAGCGTGCTCGGCCACGATCCGGCGAAGCGCGATCGCGAGCTTCAGCAGCGGGTCGGCATCGTGCTCCAGAGCTCCGGCTTCTATTCGCACGTGACCGTCCGCGAGGCCGTGGAGCACTTCGGCAAGGCCTACGACCATCCGCGCGACGCCGGCGAGACGATCGACCTCGTTGGCCTCGCCGAGAAGGCCGACGCCCGCACCAAGAGCCTCTCCGGAGGCCAGAAGCGCCGGCTGGACCTCGCGCTCGCGCTGGTGGGCGATCCCGAGCTGATCTTCCTCGACGAGCCCACCACCGGGTTCGACCCGGCGGCGCGCCGCACCGCGTGGGGCGTGGTGCGCGCGCTGAAGGAGCTGGGCAAGACGGTGCTGCTCACCACCCACTACCTCGATGAGGCGCATGAGCTGGCCGATCGGGTCGCGATCGTGAAGGAGGGGCGCATCGTCGCCGAGGGCCCGCCGGACCAGCTCGGCCCGAGCAGCTCCCGCTACCGCGTGTCCTACCTGTCCGACGGCAGGCGGGTGGAGCACCAGACGGACGACCCCACCGAGCTGCTCCACAGGCTCACGCGCGACGCGCTCGCGCGCGGGGAGCGGCTCGACGGCCTCGAGGTGACCCGCCCGACGCTCGAGGAGGTCTACCTCGAGCTCACCGCTGAGGGCAGAGCTGGCTCGGGGGCGGACTCCGCATGAGCCCCGTGGCCCTCGCCTGGGAGCAGTTCCGCTTCGAGCGGAAGCTGTTCTGGCGCAACCCCAGCGCCGCGTTCTTCAACTTCGTGCTGCCGCTGCTCCTGCTGGTGCTGATCGCGACCGCGTTCTCGAGCGAGTCGGACGAGCTGGAGGTGCTGATCCCGGGGATCGCCGGCATGGGCGTGCTCGCCACCACCTTCACGGCGCTGTCCTTCAACCTGACGATGCTGCGCGACGAGGGCGTCCTCAAGCGGATCCGCGGCACGCCGATGCCGGCGGGCGCCTATCTGGGCGGCTTCATCGGCTCCGCCACGCTCAACGCCGTCCTCCAGGTGACGATGGTCGTGATCATCGGGCACCTCGTCTACGGCGTGGACTGGCCGCACGACCCGCTGCTGCTGCTCGGCTTCACGCTGCTGGGCGTGGTCTGCTTCGCCTCGCTTGGCGTCGCGTTCTCGCACGCGATCCCCAACGAGGAATCGGCGCCCGCGTACACGAACGCCATCTTCCTGCCGCTGATCTTCATCTCGGGCGTCTTCTACTCCGCCGACGACCTGCCCCAGGCGCTGAAGGCGATCGCGGAGGCGCTGCCCCTCAAGCACCTGATCGACGGCCTCTCGGCCGGGATCGTGGGCGGGAGCGGCGACACCGCCACGGCCGCGGTCGTGGTCGCCGCCTGGGCGGCCGCGGGGCTATTCCTCGCCGTGCGCTTCTTCCGCTGGGAGTAGGCGCAGGCTGTGCCCGTGGCGCCGTAGCCACGCCTCGTGCTCGCGCCAGCGAGGGGAGCGCGAGCCCAGCAGGCGCCAGAAGCGCTGTGAGTGGTCCTGCACGTCGAGGTGGGCCACCTCGTGCTCCACGACGTAGTCGAGGATCTCGGGCGGAGCCAGCAGCAGCCGCCAGTTGAAGCTCATCGCTCCGCTCGTGGAGCAGCTCGCCCAGCGGGTGCGCTGGCCCCTGATCTGCAGCCGCTCGTAGCTCCGCCCGGCGCGGGCCACCGCGGCATCGAGCCGCGGCGCCACCTCGAGTCGCGCCTGCCGCCGGTACCAGGCCTCGAGGGCGTCCGGCATGGCGTTGTCCGGGCCGAGCTTGACGCGCAGCTCAGAGCCGCGCCGCGCAACGTGCGCGCGCGAGCGCGACCGCTCGACCCGCACCCGCAGCGAGAGCCGCTCGCCGAGATACTGAACCTCGCCTCCGTCGCACAGCCGCGCGGGTGGAAATTCGGCCTCGGATTCCCGCATCCGGCGGAGCGTCCGCTCGATCCATGGACGCTTTTCGCGCACGAACGGCTCAACGTTTCGCAGGGGGAAGTGGCGCGGGAGCACCACCTCCACGCCGTCCGCATCCACCTGGATTCGCGCATGCAGAGCGCGATTCGAGCGTCTGATCCGGTACGGCGGGGCTGTCACCGAGACGAGGCTAGATCACCGATCGGTCGTAGTACATCCGTCCGCATACCTCAGATCGGGGAGGGGGTGGCCGACAAGTGGATGGCGGCGTCGTTTTTTCCCCTACGGCGCCGCTCGAACTTTCAGCAGGACCACTGAGACAACAGCACACTGAACAGGAGCGGGGGGATGAACAACTCAACCGATTCGCAGGGCCGCAAGCGCAGGATCTTCGTGACCGCCGCGGTCCTCGCCCTCATGGCGGGCGTGGCGGTCTTGTCGACGTCGGCAGCCTTCACGGCGACCTCGTCGAACCCGGGCAACCGCATCGAGGCCGGCACGGTCGCGATCGGCGACAGCGACGCCGGCACCGGCGCCCTGTACAACGCCCTCAACCAGAAGCCGGGCTCCGGCAACGGCCCGACCTCAGCGTGCATCCGCGTGAGCTACTCGGGCTCGCTGGCCTCGAGCGTCAAGCTCTACAGCAGCGCGATCTCGAACGGCTCGCAGTTCCGCCTGAAGGTGGAGCGCGGCTCCGGCCTCACCGGCCCCGCCGCCAACATGAACTGCACCGGCTTCACGTCGTCGAGCACCCCGTTCGACGCCGGACTGGACACCTTCCCGACCACCTACGCCGGCGGCATCGACGGCAAGGCGGCCGCGGCGGCATGGTCCAGCGGCGACAGCGTGGACTACCGCTTCACGATCTACACCGTCGATGACGCCACGCCGAACGCTCACACGTCGGCCGTGGACACCGGCACCCACAGCTTCACCTGGGAGGCGCAGAACAACTAGGCGAAGCCTCGCACCGCCGCCATGGGCTCGTGATGCGAGCCCATGGCGGCACCCCCGCGGGCAGCCTACCGTGAACGTCTCCACGATCTCACGCGTGTCGGGACTCCTCGTTGGCCTGAGCCTCGCGCTCCTGGCCCTCGTCGGAGCCCGTGTTCCAGCCGGTACCGGTGAGGTGCCGGCTTCTGCGTCTCTGAAAGCGGAGCCCTCGGTTCAGCTCGGTATCACGCCCGTTGGGCGCGAGCTGCTTCCCGAGCGGCGCCTGGCCCCGGGCGAGTCGGTCTCAGGGCTCGTCCAGGTGTCCAATCTGACCGGAGCCTCGCTCCTCGCCACCCCCCGCTTCAACACGGTGAGGGGCGGGGCCCCGGCAGCTCTTCAGGTCGCCCTGCTCTCGGGCGGCCGCACTCTCTACAGCGGCAGCATCGCGGACTTCCACCCGCCGGTGCGGCTCCGCGCCCGCCAGGAGCGCGCGCTGCGCTTCCGGCTGTCGGCCCCTCGCGCGCAGGCGGGCGAGATCCAGGGCCGGTCGTTCGACCTCAGCATCCACTGGTCCACCAAGAGGGCGGGCCGCTAGATGTCCGTGGCGTCGACCGCGGTCAGCGCCACAACCGCCGCCGAGCCGCGCGCGCGGAGCGCGCGCATGTTCGCGCGCGCGTGCCTCACGTTCGCTCTGTGGGTCGCGCTCGGCTTCGGCATCGGCATGGCCGCGATCGTGACCCTGTCCGGCGTCCTCGGCTACCAGTCGCTGACGGTCGTGTCCGGCAGCATGGTCCCCACGCTCGGCGTGGGCTCCGTCGTGATCGACGAGGTGATCTCGCCCGGGGACGCGCGGCCCGGCGACATCGTCACCTTCAAAGATCCGCTCCACCCGCGACAGCTCACCCACAGGCTTCAGAACGTGCGGGTCGAGCGCGATACGTTCTACATGACCACCCTGGGCGACGCGAACGACGTGCCCGAGCACTGGTCCGTGCCGCGCACGGGCCACATCGGCCGCGTGGTGGCGCATCTCCCGAAGCTCGGTTACGCGCGCGCCTGGCTCGGCTCGCGATACGCCCGCCTGGGCGCGGGCGCCCTCGTTCTGCTGCTCGGCGCGCTCATGCTCGTGGACATGTGGCGGCCCCGGAGGAGCGCCCAGTGAAGCGCTGGCACCGCTTCGCGATCGCGGTGGCGATCGCGGCGCTGGTGCCCGCCGCCGGGGGCGCTACGTACGCGGCCTTCCGGGCCACGAGCTCGAACGACGGCGAGCGGATCGAGGCGGGGAGCGTCCAGCTGTCCGACAACGACAGCGGCGGCTCGATGCTCTCCTTCTCGGGCGGCTACCCCGGCCACACCGACACGGGCTGCATCGAGGTCACGTACTCGGGCTCGCTCGACGCGGGCGTGCGCCTGTACGGGAACACGACGGGCACCGGGCTGGATCAGTACCTCGACCTCAAGGTCACGCGCGGCACCTACAGCTCGAACCCGGGCTTCGACTCCTGCACCAACTTCACGGCCGACGCCACGAACTACATCGGCGCCGGCGCGGGCGTGATCTACAACGGCACGCTCCAGGGCTACGCCGACGACTACGCCGGAGGGCTCGTCGATCCCCCGTCCGGCGGGGCGGAGACCTGGACCACCGGCGAGAAGCACGTGTACAAGATCCAGGTCACGCTTCAGAACAACGCCGCCGCGGCGGGCAAGAACGCGACGCAGGACTTCACGTGGGAGGCGCGCAACCAGTGACTCGCACGCCTCCGTACCGGGGCCGGACGCGCGCGCTCCTGGCGGGCATCGCCGCGGCGATGCTGCTCGCCTGCGGCGCCGGCGCCGCCATCGCGGCCTTCAGCGCGACGACCACCAACCCGGGCAACTCGTTCACGGCCGCGGCTTCATTCGCGGCCACCAGCACGTTCACGGGCTACGACCTCGTGGACGAGTCGAGCACCGGTCAGCCGGTCGACGCCACCTGGCCGCTTGCCCTCGACGACTCGATCCTGTTCACGACCACCGCCTGGGCCGGCGCATACAACGCCGGCCGTTACCTCGACTTCGACATGAGCGGCCCGCTCCCGTCCGGGGGCCGGGTCGTCTCGAGCGCCAGCTTCAGGATGAAGTTCGCCTCCACGGGCGGGGCGGGCTCGGGCAACGCATGCTTCTACTTCGAGGTGCGGCGCGCCTCCACCGGCGCCGTGCTCGGGACCTACGGCAGCTCGGGCAGCCCCGTGGCGTGCAGCACGGGCGCGACACAGACGGTGAGCACCACCGACATCTCCGCCCAGGTCACGAACACGACGATCGCGAACGACCTGCGGATCCACGTGCTCGGCGTCGAGACCGGCGCCAAGGCGTGGAAGGTCGAGTCGGCGACCGTCACCGGCGCCACGACACTCGGGAGCTACACCCTGTACCCGAACACGCTGGTGGACTCGGCCGACTCAACTCCGGCGAGCACCGTGTGGGGCCCGGCCACGGCGGGCGACGGCGCGACCTTCCAGACACAGGGCTGGCCGACCTCCTTCAACCCCGGGCGGCTCTTCACGCTCACCTTCCCCGCGGAGATCCCCGCCGGCGCGACGATCACCTCCGCGAGCTTCGTGCACTCCTACCGTCCCGTGACGGTGGGCGACAACGCCTGCTGGTACTTCGAGGTCTACAACGGCGCCACGCTGATCGGGACGCACGGCAGCACGACGTCGCCGGTGTCGTGCAACACCACCGGCAGCTTCGTCACCGACACGGTCCCGGTTCCCGAGGTCGACACGGTGGCCGAGGCCAACAACGCGGTGGTGAAGATCTACATGAAGATCTCCACCAACAAGGGCAAGACGCTGCACGACCGCGCCACGCTGACGATCAACTACTGAGTCGTCAGAAGCTGGTGGGGACGGCGCCGCCGTCCACGGCCCAGGTGGCGCCCGTCACGTTCGAGGCCCGCTCGGAGCAGAGGAACGCGATCACGGAGGCGATCTCCTCGTCGGTGCCCATGCGCCCGAGCGGCGGGCTCGACCGGGTCGCCTCGAACACCTCGTCGCGCGTCTTGCCCGTGCGCTCCGCGATCTGGTCGGCGAGGCCGCCCTCGCCCTGCCACAGCTCGCCCTCGACGGCGCCCGGCGCCACAGCGTTGACGAGCACCCCCTGTGCGGCGAAAGCGTCCGCGAACACCCGGCTCAGCGACAGCTCGGCCGCCTTCGTGACGGAGTAGGACGCGTCGAGCCGGCCCGACGGACGGCGTCCGGATGACGAGCTCACGTTCACGATCCGCCCTCCCCCGGCCGCGGCCATCGCGGGCGCCAGCGCGCGCATGAGCCGCATTGGCGCCATCACGTGCAGCTCCCACTGCTCCTGCCAGTCAGCGTCGGTGAGGTCGTCCAGGGCGCGCGCCCGGCTCGTCCCGGCGTTGTTCACGAGCGCCCAGGGGGTGGCGGGGCACGCCTCCAGCACGCGCTCGCCGGCGTCGGGCGCGGTCACGTCGAGCTCGAGGCCGGCCCCGCTGCGCGCCACGGACAACACCGTCGCCCCCTCCTGCGCAAGCATGCGCACCGTGGCGGCGCCGATCCCGCGCGTGCCGCCGGTGACCACACAGACCCTGCCTTCGAGACCGAGGTTCATGAGCGATGAAGTCTCACACGATCCACCGCACGTTCAACACGGAGCGCCGCCGCGATTTCATCCGGATCACGGATGACGTGCAGGGCGCGGTCGACGAGGCCGGCATCGCCGAGGGCATCGTGCTGGTCGGAGCGATGCACATCACCGCGGCCGTGTGGATCAACGACGACGAGCCGGGCCTCCACGAGGACACGCTCGAGTGGCTCGACAAGGTGGCGCCGCCGAGCTGGAAGGAGCCGGCGAACGAGGTGGCCCGCGAGCTGCTCCCGGACCCGGGCGACTACCGCCACCACCGCGGCGGCGAGGATAACGGCGACGCGCACCTGAAGAACCTGCTCGTCCACCACCAGGTGATCGTGCCGGTCACCGAGGGCCGGCTCGACCTCGGGCCGTGGCAGCAGGTCTTCTACTGCGAGTTCGACGGCGGGCGTCCGAAGCGGATGATCATCAAGGTGCTCGGGGAGTGACCTGGTTGGGCATCGGTTCGCCCGCGAGCCCGGCCAGCAGGTTGTCCACGGCCATGTCGGCCATCCGCTCGCGTGTCTCGACGGTCGCCGAGCCCACGTGCGGCACCACCAGGAGGTTCGGGGCGCCGAGCAGCGGGTGATCGCCGGGGAGCGGCTCCGGGTCCGTCACGTCCAGCGCCGCGCCGGCCAGCTCACCCGCGTGCAGCGCCCGCGCAAGCGCATCCGTGTCCACGATCGGCCCCCGGGCTGTGTTGACGAGGTACGCGGTCGGCTTCATCAGCCGGAGTGCGGCGTCGTCGATCAGACCGCGTGTCTCAGGCGTCAGGGGGGTGTGGACGGTCACGAAGTCCGAGCGCTCCAGCAGCTCGTCCATCGGCACTCCGCCGGTACTGCTCGTCGTCAGGACCTCGCAGCCGAACCCCTCGAGCCGCGCCCCGACCGCCTGCCCGATCCGGCCATAGCCCACGATCCCCACGGTCGCCCCGTGCAGGTCGCGGCCCAGCATCAGCGCCGGTTCCCACGTGCGCCATTCGCCGGCGCGCACGAACGCCTCCCCCTCTGAGAGCCGCCGCGCGATGCCGAGCATCAGAGCGATGGCCAGGTCCGCGGTCGACTCGGTGAGCACCCCGGGCGTGTTCCCGACCGGGATGCCGCGCGCGGCCGCCGCCTCCACGTCCACGTTGTCCACGCCCACCGCATAGTTCGAGATGGCGCGCAGGTTCGGCGCGGCGTCGATCAGCTCCGCGTCGACCGGGTCGGTGAGGAGCGACAGCAGGCCCTCCAGCTCGGGCGCGCGCGCCATCAGCTCCGAGCGCGGTGGCGGCAGCCGGTCGGGCCAGATCTCCACTTCGTGCTCCGCGACCAGGCGGGAGAGCGCCTCGCCCGGCAGTTGTCGCGTTACGAATACGCGAGCCTGGGCACCCATTGGGTCGAGGAGCATGCCAGGAACGGAGGCGTCAGGGAAGACGCCGGGCGACCTCACGCAGACGCGAACGACGGTCGCTCTGGTGGCAAACGAACGCTCGGGGTCAAACGAGGCGGCGCGCTGCGCCGACCTCTTCGCTGCCCTGGGCGCCGACGTCCTGCGCTTCGGCATCGACGAGACCGACGACGCCGCGGCCTCCGGCGCCGACAGGCTCGTCGTCGCGGGCGGTGACGGCAGCGTGGCCCCCGCCGCGGCCGCGGCGGGCCGGGCGGGCATCCCACTGGCGGTCGTGCCCGCCGGTACAGCGAATGACTTCGCCCGGCGGCTCGGGCTGCCGGACGGGATCACGGCCGCCTGCCGGCTGGCGCTGCGCGGCACGAAGCTGGAGTCGCTGGAGCTCGGCTGGATGAACGACGAGCGGCCCTTCGTGAACGTGGCGAGCGCCGGACTGCCGGCCCCGGCGGCGGAGAAAGCGCGCGGCTGGAAGGACCGGCTCGGGCCGCTCGCCTACGCCGCGGGCGCCCTGAGCGCCGGGATGACCGCGGAGCCACTCACGTGCCTCGTGCTCTGCGACGGCCGCGAGGTGCTGGCCGGCGAGGCGTGGCAGGTGACGGTGGCGGCGTCCGGTGCATTCGGCGCGGGCGCGTCGATCGAGGAGGCCGACCCCACCGACGGGTCGCTGGAGGTCGTGGCGATCGAGGCGGGCTCGCGGATCGGCCTGGTGAGCCTCGCCTACCACCTGCGCCGCGGCACCCCGACCCGGCACCCGCGCGCCTACCACCTGCACTGCGAGGAGGTGGAGGTCCAGGCGCCCGACTGCACGCGCTTCAACGTCGACGGCGAGCTGATCACCGCAGGCGACGCCCGCTTCCGAGCGGTGAAGGGGGCATTCCGCCTCGTCGTCGGCTGATGCAAGGATGCCCCGGGTGCGCCGACTCCTGCCGATAGCCGCACTCCTCCTGCTGGCCGCCCCGGCCGCCCGAGCGCAGGACGGCGGCGGCGGCATGCCCGCCCCGGATTTCAGCGAGCCCTGCCCCGCCGTCTACCCCGGGGACGACGCCGAGAAGGCGCGCATCGCCCGCTGGATGGCGCGGGGCGCGGCCGATCGCGGGCTCCCGCACGAGCTGCCCGTCATGGCCGGCCTGACCGAGAGCGGACTGCAGAATCTCCGCGGAAGCAGCTTCGCCGGCTACTTCGGCATGAGCCGCTCGCTCAACACGGGCGACTACCGCGGCTTCCCGCACAACCCCGATCTCCAGATGAGGTGGTTCACCGACACCGCGATGCTCGTGCGCCAGCGGCGCGTGGCTGAGGGTCGTCCGGATCCGGCCGATGATCCCGCGGCGTACGGGAGCTGGATCGCCGACGTCGAGCGCCCCGCTCGCCAGTACCGCTCCCGCTACCAGACCCACATGGACGAGGCGCGCGACCTGATCGCCGGGAAGTGCGCCGCGCCAAGCGCAAGCGACACGGCGGCGCCGCGCCTGCGAGCACGAATCGCGACGGCGCAAGAGCCGCTCACCACCGGGGGCATCACCCTCAGTGTCCGCTGTCCGGACAACGACTGCCTCGTGGGAGTCACGGTCGAGATCGGTGACACTCTGCGCCGAGCCGCGGCCCGCGAGCCCGCGTCGAGCGGGTACACGCAGCTGACCGTGCGGGTGCCCAGGTCCGTGCGGCGCGACCTGCGACGCGGACGCACGGTTCGGGCACGGGTCACCGCCATCGCGGCGGATAACGCCGCGAACACGACCGCGCGCGCCCGCCTTGTAACACTGAGACGCTGATGCCCAAGGACACCGGCCTTCCACGCGCCGACGCCCAGTACGACTTCAGCCGGGCTCGTCGCCGGCGCGCGCTCGCGCGCCTGTCCGCCCGGCTCCGCAGGGCCGACGACGTGGACCACATCCTCCCGTTCGAGGAGGTGGTCCAGGCCCTTGGCCGGGTGGGCGAGCGGAGGCTCGGCGAGCAGACGATCCCACTCGACTCGATCGTCGGGACCGTGGACCGCTCGCGCGAGTTCGACCGCGCGTTCCGGCCCACCTCCCAGCGCGTGCGGGAACGCTGGGAGCGCATCAACCTCGCGCAGCGGAGGGGCCAGGCGATGCCGCCGATCGACGTGTACCGGATCGGCGACATGCACTTCGTGAAGGACGGCCATCACCGCGTGTCGGTAGCGCACGCGCTCGGCCACAGGGACATCAACGCGTACGTGACCGAGGTGCTCACCCAGGTCGGCGCGGACCACGAGATCCGCCTGCGCGACCTGCCACTGAAGAGCCACGAGCGGCTCTTCTACGACCGCGTGCCGCTCCCGCCGGAGGCGCGCAAGCGCATCCACCTGAGCGACGAGTGGACCTACGCCGCCCTTGCCGAGGCGGTCGAGGCCTGGGGCTTCCGGGTGATCCAGACTCGCGAGCGGCCGATGTCACGCCACGAGGTCGCCGAGGCCTGGTTCCGCGAGGAGTACGAGCCGGTGGTGGCGATGCTCGACGAGGCCGGCCTCATCCCCAAGGGCGTGACCGACACCGAGGCCTACATGCACGTCGCCGCGCTGCGCTACATGATCCTGCGCACGCACGAGTGGGACGATCAGATCATCGACGCGATCCGCCGGGACCTGGAGCACCCCGGTCAGAACGACGACACGTTCGTCAGGCGTCTTCGGCGGGAGCTTCGTTAGCTTCGGTCGCCGGCTGGTCGCCACCCGCGGCCGCGCCCACAGCCGGCATGGCATCGCTCTCCACCATCAGGTTGCGGCCGTCCTCGGTGTCGAACAGCTGGAGCTTGGACGCGTCCACCCATAGGTCCGCCTCCTCGCCCTGCTTGACCTTGCTGGCGGGGTCCAGCCGCGCCACGACGCTGCCTTCGCCGCCCTCCATCGGGATGTCGCCGCCGCCGGCGTCCTGCGCGAGCTCACGCAGCTCGTCCGAATCGATCCCCTCCTCGGACTTCACCGAGAAGTGGGCGTACAGCTCCGATCCCAGCGATTCGAGCACGTCGATCTTCGCTTTGAAGGCCGTGCCGCGGTCGCGCGCGTCGCCGGTCGAGGTTCGCGTCCTCGAAGTGCTCCGGGCCGGATGCCGGCGATCAGCTCGCGCCCGTGGGCTCGCGAACGCGGTCGTCAGCTCGGCTGGGGAGCCGCACGTCGCCGAACGGGAGCTTCACGGTCTCGCCCTCGACCGTCGCAGGCATGAAGTTCATCGCGGGCGAGCCGATGAACCCGGCCACGAAGAGGTTGACGGGCTAGTTGTAGAGCTCCATCGGCGCCCCCACCTGCTGGAGCACGCCGGACCGCATGACCGCGACACGGTCGCCGAGCGTCAGCGCCTCGGTCTGGTCGTGCGTCACGTAGATCGTGGTCGTGCCGAGTCGCTGCTGGAGGCGCGACGACCTTGGTGCGCGTCTGCACGCGAAGCTTGGCGTCGAGGTTCGACAGCGGCTCGTCCATCAGGAACGCGGCGGGGTTGCGTACGATCGCGCGCCCCATCGCCACGCGCTGACGCTGGCCGCCCGACAGCTGCGACGGCTTGCGGTCCAGATGCGGCTCGAGGTCGAGGATGCGTGCGGCCTCCTCGACCCGGTTGTTGATCTCCTCCTTGTCGATCCCGTCAGCTTCAGGGAGAAGCCCATGTTGTCGCGGACGCTCATGTGCGGGTACAGCGCGTAGTTCTGGAACACCATCGCGATGTCGCGGTCCTTCGGCGACAGATCGTTCACGACGTTCCCGTCGATCAAGAGCTCGCCGTCGGTGATGTCCTCGAGCCCGGCGATCATCCGCAGGGCGGTGGTCTTGCCGCACCGGAGGGACCGACGAGGATCATGAACTCGCCGTCGGCGATGTCCAGGGTCATGTCCCGGACCGCCTCGTATCCGTCGGGATAGCGCTTGGTGACGTTGTCCAGCTTGATCTCGGCCATTTGAACGGTTCTACCCCCTTAGGTGGGCGCTAAATCCCCATCGTCATCGCCGCCGAGCTCGGAGCGAGCACGCCGGCGTCGAGCGCTCCCGGACGCGTCTCGAGCACGACCTTGCGGCGGACGGCGCGGGCCGCTCCTCTGGGGTCGCGTTCACGGCGATCGTATGCTCGCCGCGGCGGTACGCCAGCACGCCGGGAGCGGCGTCGAGCAGCTCGAATCCCTCGCCGAGAACGCGCCGCGCGGCGAGCAGGTCGCGCACGAGCGAGAGCATCGACCCCGGGTCGTCGCGCTGCGCCTCGACGTTCGTGACCTCGGGATCCACAGGGGGAGCCAGGCCTCACCGGTGGTGAAGCCGCCAGACGGCGAGCCGTCCCACTGCATCGGGTGGCGAAAGCGGTCGCGCCCGGCCCGGTCGTACACGCGCTCCCCGCCCGGCCCGTCGGCGAGGGCGATCTCGTCGCCCTGGTAGAGGAACGCCGGTCCGGGCAGCGTCAGCAGGAGCAGCGCCGCCGAGCGGGCGTTCTCGGGACCGAAGCGGGTCACGAGCCAGCCGAGTCGTGGTTCGAGAGCACCCACGCCGCGCCGGGGCGGCGCGTGGTCGCCTCGATCGCCGCGCGGAGCCGCGCGGCGTCCCACTCGGAGTGCAGCAGCTCGAACGCGAACGCCGCGTCGAGCGACTCGAGGTACGGCTGCCACCGCGCGC
>CAWEHM010000006.1:0-21030 GCA_963808875.1 uncultured Thermoleophilaceae bacterium | reverse complement strand
GCAAGATCGACGACATCGAGCTGGACGACCAGGCGAACGCGGTGGTCACGCTCCAGCTGGACGACACGGTCTCGCCGCTCCACGAGGGCACGACGGCCACGATCCGAGCCTCGTCGCTGACCGGCATCGCGAACCGCTACGTCTCGGTGAAGCCCGGGCCGAACTCGAACAAGAAGATCACGGACGGCGGGCATATCGGCGCGGACGAGACGTCGGCGCCGGTGGACCTCGACGCGCTGTTCAACTCGCTCGACGCGAAGACCCGCGAGGGGCTCAAGAACTTCATCCGCGGCACCGGTGACCAATACGACACGCGCGGCGCCGAGGCCGGCCAGAGCATCCAATACTTCGCTCCGTTCCTCGGCAGCACGTCCCGGCTGACGAGGGAGGTGGCGCTCGACCAGGAGATGCTCACCCGGTTCCTGAAGGACGGCGCCGACACGGTCTCCGCGATCGCCGAACGCCGCGACGACCTCGCGAACCTGGTGAGCAACACGAACGCGACCATGCGCGCGATCGGCGACGAGAGCACGTCGCTCCAGCGGGCGCTCGAGCTGCTGCCGGACACGCTGCGCAAGGCGAACACGACGTTCGTGAACCTCCGCACGACGCTGGACGACCTCGACCAGCTCGTGGAGGTGTCGAAGCCGAACACGAAGCAGCTCGCGCCGTTCCTGCGCGCGCTCAACCCGCTGGTCCACGACGCGCGGCCCACCGTCGCCGACCTCGCCCAGCTGATCAGGGCACCGGGGCCGAACAACGACCTGATCGAGCTGACCGCCAAGCAGCCGCGGCTGGCGGAGCTCACGGCGAGCGTCTTCCCGCGCGCGATCCGGGCGCTCGATCGCACCGACCCTGTGGTCGAGTACGCGCGCGGCTACACGCCGGACCTCACCGCCTGGCTCACGAAGTTCGGCCAGGTGACCTCCTACTACGACGCGAACGGCCACTACGCGCGCGTCATGCCGGTATTCAGCCCGACGCAGCTCGACCGCGTGCAGAACAAGCTCGTGGCGATTCCGCCGCAGCAGCGGCTCGCCGGGTTCGAGCGCGGCACCCGCCCGACGTGCCCCGGCGCCGCCACCCAGCCGTCGCCCGACGGCTCCTCGCCCTGGCCGTTCCGAGGCTGCGATCCCACCAGCGGACCCCCGTCCGAGGACCCGCCCGGCTGATGCGCAGGCTCGTCTACATCGGCCTGACGGTCGCGCTCCTGCCATGGATCGTGATCGGCGTCGTGCGCGCCGCGACGCACGACGACACGACGGACCACTACGTCGTGCGCGCGGTGTTCGACAACGCGTCCACGCTCGTCCACGGAGAGGACGTGAAGGTGGCCGGCGTGCCGGTCGGCGTGATCACGGACCTCGACGTGACGCCCGACAAGAAGGCCGCGCTCACGCTGCGGATCGACGACACGGACTTCACCCCGTGGAAGCAGGACGCGCAGTGCAAGATCGGCGCACAGGGCCTGATCGGCGAGAAGTTCGTGGACTGCCAGCCCGGCTCCAGCTCGGCGCCGGCCCTGCCGCGGATCGATGACGGCGACGGCAAGGGCGCGCACCTCATGACGGTCGAGCACACCAGCTCGCCGGTGGACCTCGACCTCCTGAACGACACCCTGCGCCTGCCGTACCGAGAGCGCTTGGCGATCCTCCTGAACGAGTTCGGCACCGGGCTGGCCGGCCGCGGCGAGGACCTGAACGAGGTCATCCACCGGGCCAACCCGGCGCTCCGCGAGACCGACAAGGTGCTGAAGATCCTCGCGAGCCAGAACCGTACGCTGGCGCGGCTCGCGAGCGACTCGGACCGCGTGCTCACGCCGCTCGCGCGCGAGAAGGAGCACTTCGCCGACTTCATCGTCCAGGCGAACACCACGGCCGAGGCGTCCGCCGAGCGCCGCGGCGACCTCCAGCGGAGCATCGAGCTGCTGCCCGGCTTCCTGCGCGAGCTGCGGCCGCTGATGGCGGACCTCGAGGACTTCACAGACCAGGCGACGCCGGTGTTCACCGACCTGAACACGGCCGGCCCGGCCCTGGGCAGGCTGATCAAGGAGCAGGGGGCGCTCGCGGACGCCTCGCGGGACTCCTTCCCGAGCCTCGGCGACGCGCTCGAGCGGGGCCGCCCCGCGCTGATCGACTCGCGCCCCCTGATCCAGGACCTCGGCAGGCTGGGCCGCCAGGCGGCGCCGGTGGCGGTGAACCTCGACGAGCTCACGCGGAGCCTCGAGAAGACCAGCGCGCTCGAGCGGCTGGCCGACGTCTTCTACACCGGTGCCCTCGCCACGAACGGGTTCGACAGCCTCGGTCACTACCTGCGCACGGTGCTGATCACGAACGTGTGCAGCAGCTACGCGGTGGCCCCGAGCTCGGGCTGCGCCTCCACGTTCTACGACCCGAGCGCCGAGGGCAGCGCGGCGTCCGACGAGGCCTCGCTCAAGGCGGCGCAGGTTGCTCCCGAGCGCAGCGGGGGCAGCGTCGCGCCCACCGGGACGCTGCTGCGCGACCTGCTCGGCCAGGGCGGCGACCCGACCGCGGACCGCCGCCGCGAGCAGAACCTCGACGCGCTGCGCAAGCGGTCCGGCGAGGGGTCGCCGGCGCTCAGCCCGCAGGACGCGGCGCTCGACTACCTCCTGGGGAGTGACGGCCAGTGAGGCGCGGCCAGGCGGCACTCACGGCCAGCCCGGTGCTCGTGGGCGCGGTGACCGTGCTCGTGACGATCGTCGCCGTCTTCCTCGCGTACAACGCGAACTCCGGCCTGCCGTTCGTGCCGACGTACGACCTCCAGGCGAACCTCCCGAACGCCGCGCAGCTCGTGAAGGGCTTCGAGATCCGCGTCGGCGGCGCGCGCGTGGGCTTCATCTCGAAGATCGAGCCGAGGAAGCGCGCGGACGGGAGCGCCTACGCGCAGGTCACGATGAAGCTCGACAAGAGCATCGAGCCGATCCCGGCCGACTCGACGCTGCTCGTGAGGCCGCGCTCGTCGCTCGGCCTGAAGTACGTCGAGCTCACCCCCGGAGCTGGACAGGCGGGTCTGCCCGCCGGGGCCACGATCCCGGTGCGCCAGGCACGCCCCGCGGTCGTGGAGCTGGACGACTTCTTCAACATGTTCGACGCGAAGACGCGGGTGGGGCAGCGGCGCTCCCTCGACGGCTTCGGCGGCGGCCTCGCGGGGCGGGGCCAGGACATCAACGAGGCGATCCACGCGTTCGTGCCGCTGCTCGCCGACCTCGAGCCGGTCGCGAAGAACCTGTCGGCCCCGGACACGCGGCTGAACCGCTTCTTCGCGTCGCTGGCGCGCGCGGCGGAGGAGGTGGCGCCGGTCGCCGAGGAGCAGGCGTCGCTGTTCGTGAACCTCGACACGGCGTTCTCGGCGTGGGCCTCGGTCGCTCGCCCGTTCCTCCAGGAGACCATCTCGGAGAGCCCGCCCAGCGAGGCGCTCGCGATCCGGGACTTCCCGCGCCAGCGCCCCTTCATCCGCAACAGCGCGGCCTTCTTCCACGAGCTGCAGCCGGGTGCGGCGGTGCTGCCGCACGCCGCGCCTGTGCTCGCCGACGCGTTCCACGCCGGCGCCGACGTGCTGCCGCGGACGAAGCAGATGAACAGCGACCTCGCGGACGTGTTCGAGAAGCTGGACGAGTTCGGGCAGGACTCGGGCGTGCGCGCGGGCGTCGACCAGCTCACGCGCGCGTCCTCCTCGCTCCGCGGCCTGCTCGAGTTCGTCACGCCGGCGCAGACCACCTGCAGCTACGGCTCGATCCTGCTGCGGAACGTGGCGAGCCTGCTCGCCGAGGGCGACTCGAACGGCAACTTCCAGCGCTTCCTCACCGTCGGCGCGCCACTCGACAAGTTCACCTTCGAGCTCGGCAAGAACAACGAGGCCGGCCCGTCGGCCGCGCTGGCTAACGGGCCGCAGCAGCACAACCACGTGCACGTGAACATGTACCCGAACACCGCGAGCCCGGGCCAGACGCGCGAGTGCGAGGCGGGTAACGAGCGCTACGCCACGGGCGTCACGACGATCGGGAACACCGCCGGGAACCAGGGCACGAAGACGGAGCTGCAGCCATGAGGCGCGGGCCCGCAGCGCGCCTGACGCCGTACCAGGCCGGCCTGATCGCGGTCGTCGTGATCGTCGTGTTCGCGTACCTCGGGTTCACGAAGGACATCCCGTTCACCACGCCGTTCCAGGTCAAGGCCGTGTTCGAGAACGCTCCGCCGATCCACAAGAACGAGCCGGTCCGCATCGCGGGCGTCGAGGTCGGAAAGGTCTCGAAGGTCGAGGCGATGGGTGGCGACTCCCCGGCCGTGGTTGTGACGATGAAGCTAGGCGACAACGCCCTGCCGATCCACAAGGACGTGCGGATCAAGGTCAGGCCGCGGCTGTTCTTCGAGGGCAACCTCTTCTTCGACGTGCGGCCCGGCACTCCCGGCGCCGGCGACCTCGAGGACGGCGACACGATCCCGGCCTCGCAGACGTCCGCGCCCGTCCAGCTCGACCAGGTGCTCGGCACCCTGAAGACCGACACGAGGCAGGACCTGCAGAAGCTGCTCGTGGGCTACGGCGACGCCATCAACGGCAAGCCGCAGCCGGGGGAGGACGCCGACCAGGATCCGTCCACGAAGGGCGAGACGGCCGGCAAGTCGCTGAACGACAGCTACCAGTACTCCGCGCAGGCGCTCCGCGGCGGCGCGATCGTGAACGACGCGATCCTCGGCACGGACCTGCACGACCTCTCGAGGCTGATCGGGAGCCAGCAGAAGATCTTCGCGGCGCTGTCGTCACGTGAGGGCTCGCTGAAGGACCTCATCACCAACTTCAACACCACGATGGGCGCGCTCGCTTCGGAGGAGGGGAACCTCCGGCAGACGATCCACGAGCTGCCGCTCGTCCTGGAGGCGGCCCGTCCGGCGCTCGACAACCTGAACGCCTCGTTCCCCGCCACGCGCGCCTGGGCGCTCGAGATGATCCCAGGCGTTCGCGAGACGCCGGCGACGATCGAGGCGGGCTTCCCGTGGATCCGGCAGGTGCGCGCGCTCGTGTCGCCCGCCGAGCTGCAGGGCCTCCTGAACGACCTCCAGCCGGCGGTGCGGGACTTCGCCGAGTTCACGGACGGCCAGCTGGACTTCCTGCCCCGGCTCGACGCCTTCAACCGCTGCCAGCTCCACACGATCCTGCCGACCCAGGAGCAGCGGATCGACGACGGCGCGCTCTCAACCGGCCTGCGGAACTACGAGGAGTTCTTCCAGTCGATGGTCTCGCTCGCCGGCGAGTCCGAGAACTTCGACGGCAACGGCTCGTTCGCGCGCCTCCAGGCCGGCGGTGGCTACGCGGTCCAGACCCCTCCGGTGGGTCCGGGCGGCGCGATGCACTCGAGCGCCACGGAGCCGCCGCTCGGCACCCGTCCGGCCAAGAGCCCGAAGCCGCCCTACAACACGACCGCCAAGTGCTATCAGCAGCCGGTGCCGAACCTGTCCGACGCCCCGATCGGGGGCGGGCCGTGAAGCGCCAGATCAAGGAGCACGCGCGCGTGTTCGTGGCGATCCTGTTCCTGCTCGTCGCGGCGATCGGGATTACGGGCTACATCCTGTCGAACCAGCGCTTCTACCTGCCGGCCTGGGTGCCCGTCGTCGGGACCGACTTCTACACGGTCAAGGTGGAGATGCCGAGCGGCCAGGCCGTGGTGCCCGGCCAGGGGCAGACCGTGAACGTGGCCGGCGTGAAGGTCGGGGAGGTGGGCTCCGTGAAGCTCGAGGACGGCATCGCCGTCATCGACATGAACATCCAGGAGAAGTACCGGCCGATCTACCGGGATGCCTCGGTCCTGCTGCGTCCGAAGACCGGCCTCAAGGACATGTACCTCGCCCTCGACCCGGGCACGCCAAGGGCCGGTGACCTCGCCGAGGGCGGTCGCGTGCAGCTGGCGAACACGCTGCCGGACGTGAACAGCGACGAGATCCTCGCGGAGCTCGACGGCGACACGCGCGCGTACCTGCAGATCCTGCTGAACGCGGGCGGCACGGCGTTCGACGACAAGGTCACGGGAGCCGACAAGCGGTACTCGCAGACCGCCGCGCAGGACCTCCGCGAGACCTTCAAGCGCTTCGAGCCGAGCGCGCGCTACGGCGCCCAGATCACCCGCCAGCTGGCGGAGCGGCGCCAGAACCTCAGGCACGTGATCCACAACTTCCAGGAGCTGTCGACGGCGCTGGCGCACCGGGACCGGCAGCTCGCGAGCCTCGTGGACTCGGCGAATGCGAACTTCCAGGCGTTCGCTTCACAGGAGTCGTCGCTGCGCGAGGCGGTACGGCTGTTCCCCGGCGCGCTCGAGCAGACCCGCCAGACGCTCACGAAGACGAGCTCGCTGGCCGCGCAGCTCGGCCCCGCGCTCCAGCGGCTGCGGCCGTTCGCGCGCGAGCTGGCGCCCGCGCTCCGGAAGACCCAGCCCTTCTTCCGCGAGACCACGCCGATCGTCCGCGACCAGATCCGGCCGTTCGCGCGCGACGTGCAGCCCACGGTGCGCGACCTCCGCTCCGCGACGAACGACCTGGCCGTCGTCACGCCGCGGCTGGCGCGCACGTTCGGCGTGCTCAACCGCTTCTTCAACATCCTCGCCTACGACCCGCCCGGCCCCCGGCGCCCGTTCAACTTCTGGGCCGCCTGGGCCTCCCACGCCGGCGCCACGATGTTCGACCTGCAGGACGCGCAGGGTCCGGTCCGGCGGAGCATCGTGCTCGTGAACTGCAACAACTACAACGTCCTCGAGCAGGTCATCCTCGGCAACCCGCAGCTCGGCCTCCTGGCCACGCTCCTGAACCTGCCGCCGGAGCAGCAGGCCTGCCCGCAGAACCAGCCCCCGGACGACTTCGTCCCATGATCAAGCAGACGCCAAGCCTCACACGGATCTTCGCGATGGTCGCCTTCACGCTGTCGTGCTTCGGCATCCTCGTGTTCCTGTGGCTCAGCTTCGGCGGCTCGGTGCCGCTCCAGCCGGAGGGCTACCGGGTGACCGTCGGCTTCCCGTCGGCCACTCAGCTGGCGCAGGAGGCGGACGTGAGGATCTCCGGCGTCCGCGTGGGGCGTGTCAAGTCGAAGGAGCCGAACGTCCATACCGGGCTGACCGACGCGGTGCTGGAGATCGACGCGCGCTACGCGCCCATCCCGAAGGACACGCGGGCGATCCTGCGCCAGAAGACGCTGCTGGGCGAGACCTACGTGGAGCTCTCACCCGGCACGCGCTCCTCGGGCTCCTTACAGGACGGGGGCAAGCTGTCGGCGGGCCAGGTGTCAGACACGGTCGAGCTCGACGAGATCCTGCGCGCATTCGACCCGCAGACGCGCAACCGCTTCTCCACCTGGTTCGACCAGGCGGGCATAGCGGCCCAGGGCAACGCCGAGCATCTGAACGACGCGCTCGGGCTGCTCACGCCGTTCGCGGAGGACACGGACCAGGTGCTCGCGGTGCTCCGCCAGCAGAGCGGCGCGACGAAGCGGTTCGTGCGCGACACGGGCTACGTCTTCGACGCGCTCAGCGAGCGGAAGGGGCAGCTGCGCGACCTCATCAGCAACTCGAACCGGACCTGGCAGGCGATCGCGAGCCGCGACCAGCAGTTCGCCGACACGTTCGTCGTGCTGCCGACCTTCCTGCGCGAGGGCCGCGCCACGACCGCGAGGCTCACGCGCTTCGCCGACGACACCAATCCGCTCGTGACCCAGCTGCGGCCGGCGGCGAGGGCGCTCTCGCCGACGCTGCGCGAGCTGGACGCGCTGGCACCGGACCTGAAGAGCGTGTTCACGAACCTCGACCCGCTGGTGCGCGTGTCCCGGCGCGGCCTGCCGGCCACCGGTGAGGTGCTCGACAACACGAAGCCGCTGCTCCGCCGGCTGGACCCGTGGCTCAAGAACTTCACCCCGATCGTGGACTACCTGGGCCTGTACGACCGCGAGATCACCGCGTTCCTGGGCAACATCTCCGCGGCCACCGAGGGCAGGGAGCAGGGCTTCAACAACCCGGCGGACTTCCTGCACTACGTCCGCGTCGCGAGCCCGCTGAACCCGGAGATCATGACCGGCTATCCATACCGGCTCGGGACCAACCGCTCGAACCCGTACACCGAGCCGGGGGGCTACGACAAGCTCCGCACCGAGGGCCATCTCGAGGTGTACGGCAGCTACCTCTGCACCTCCCGTCCGACCCCCGCGGAGCCCGACGCGAACGAGAACATGTCGCAGAAGGTCCTGACCGACGTCGACAAGTTCGTCTTCGGCGAAGCGGAGAACCGGAACGCGACGCCGGCCTGCGACCCGCAGGCGCCGCTAGGCCGGTTCTTCGGCCAGCCCGGCTCGTTCCCCCACCTTCAGCCTCTGCCGTAGGTCTCTCCTAAGCTGACGGCGTGATCGGGCGCGTGCTTCGACGGCTCGTGGGAGGAGTGAGCCGGCATCCCCTGCCGGTGCTCGGTGTGACGGCCGTGCTCGCTCTGGGCGGCGCCGTGCTGGCGCTTCGGCTCGACACGAGCGCGGCCACCTCCACGCTCGTGAACCGCGGGTCGGACACCTACAGGAACACCGAGCGGTTCAAGCAGGACTTCGGCGGCGAGGCGATCCTGGTCATGGTCCACGGCGACGTCCAGAAGACCGTGCTCACGTCGGACCTCGGCAGGCTGATCCGGCTCGAGGGCTGCCTCAGCGGCAACGTGCCGGACAACAAGCAGGGGCTCGGCAGCCTGCCGCCGGTGTGCCGCGAGATCGCCGACCTTCATCCCGCGAAGGTGGTGTACGGGCCCGGAACCTTCATCAACACGGCCGTCAACCAGATCCGCGATCAGCTCTCGAAGCAGGCGGGCCAGTCACAGGTGCAGGCCCAGCAGGCGGCCGAGGCCGCCCGGCGGCTGTCGAAGCGGCGCGGCGACCCGCCCGCCGAGCAGCGCCGGCTGGCCGAGGCGGCGGCGAAGGCGGTGCAGGCGAAGTTCGTCTCGGACATCCTCCGGCAGGCGCTCAGGTACGGGATCAGCGGCCCGCCGAGCATCAGCGACCCCGGCTTCGTCTCCTCGCTGGTCTTCGATCGCACCACCGGGCAGTCGGGCGTCCCGAAGTCGCGCTTCGCGTACCTGTTCCCGTCGAAGAACGCCGCGCTGGTCCAGATCAGGCTGCGCCCGGACCTGACCGACGCCGAGCAGCAGCACGCGATCGACCTGATCCGGACCGCCACGGCGGAGAAGACGTTCAAGCCCAAGGGCGGCGCGAAGTACATCGTGACCGGCGTTCCGGTGGTGGCGGCCGGGCTGGCCGATGCTGTGCGCAGCGCCATCTTCGTGC
This sequence comes from uncultured Thermoleophilaceae bacterium, assembly GCA_963808875.1. Lineage (GTDB taxonomy): Bacteria > Actinomycetota > Thermoleophilia > Solirubrobacterales > Thermoleophilaceae > JACVRW01. The sequence goes on along the minus strand of CAWEHM010000006.1, from coordinate 11,718 downwards.
TGCTCGGGGCGGCGCTCGTGCTGATGGCGGGCACGCTGGCGCTCGTGTTCAACGCGCGGCTGCGGCTCCTGCCGCTGGCGCTCGCGCTCGCCGCCGCGGCCATGACGTTCGGCGCCCTGTCGCTGGCCGGCGGCGACCTGACGATGGCCTCGATCGCGGCGCTGCCGGTGCTCATCGGCCTCGCGGTGGACTACGCGATCCAGTTCCAGGCGCGCTACAGCGAGGCGGCGGCGCGCGGTGAGCCGGAGCCGGCCGTCGCCGCCGTCACGAGCGGCGGGCCGACGATCCTCACGGCCGGGGTGGCCACGGCCACCGGCTTCCTCGTCCTGCTCCTGTCACCGGTGCCGATGGTGCGCGGCTTCGGCGCCCTGCTGGTGGTGGGCATCGTGATCGCGCTCGCCTGCGCCCTGTGCGCGGGCTTCGCCGCGCTCACGCGCTTCTCGCGGCCTGGGGAGGAGCGGCCGCCCGGCACGCGCTTCGCCAGGGCGCGCGGGCTGCGCGAGCATCCACGCGTGCACGCGGCGCGCGAGTGGCTCGCCGACCGCTCGTGGCGCACGCTCGGGGTCTCGCTGGCGCGGCCGCGGCGCGTGCTCGCCATCGGGATCGCCGTGGCCGTCGTGGGGCTCGTGCTGGACACGCAGACGGCCGTGACCTCCGACATCCAGGAGCTCGTGCCGCAGGACCTGCCCGCGCTGCGCGACGTGGACACGCTGCAGAAGGAGACGGGCGTCTCCGGCGAGATCGACGTGACGATCCGGGCGGACGACATCACCGACCCGAAGGTGGTCGGGTGGATGACGCGCTTCCAGGACCAGGTGTTGAAGGCGCACGGCTTCCGGGCCGGCAAGCGCTGCACCCAGGAGCACAACCCGCCGGAGCTGTGCCCGGCCCTGTCGCTGCCCGACCTGTTCAGCACCGCCGGGACCGGTCAGGCGGCGGTGCGGCGGCTGCTCGACGCCGTGCCGGCGTACTTCTCGCAGGGAGTGGTCACCCAGGACCGGAAGACCGCCAACCTGGCGTTCGGCATCCGGCTGATGCCGCTCGACCGCCAGAAGGACGTCGTGGACGACATCAAGTCGCGGTTAAAGCCGCCGCCCGGCGTCGAGGCGTCCGTGGTCGGCCTCCCCGTGTTGGCCGCCGAGGCGAACGGCGCCCTGTCCTCGCCGTGGCGCCGCGCGCTCACGCTGCTCGCCGCGCTGGCCGGCGTCTTCCTCGTGCTGCTGGTGGCGCGCCGCTCGGCGCGCGAGGCAGCGGTCCCGCTGATCCCGATCGCGCTCGCCACCGGCTGGTCGGGCCTCGTTGTGTTCGTGCTGGGGCTCCTACCGGGGCCGCTGGAGGTGGACCTCAACCCGATGTCGGTGACGCTCAGCGCGCTCGTGATCGCGATCTCGACCGAGTTCAGCGTGCTGCTGTCGGCGCGCTACCGCCAGGAGCGCGACGGCGGCGCCGGGCCGGCCCGGGCGATCGAGCTGGCGTACGCGTCCACGGGCGCGGCGGTGCTGGCGTCGGGGGTCACCGCGATCGCCGGCTTCGCCGCGCTCGTCTTCTCGGACATCCGGATGCTGCGCGATTTCGGGATCGTGACCGTGGTCGACCTGACGGTGTCGCTCCTCGGGGTCATGATCGTGCTGCCGGCGGCGCTCCTGTGGGCCGAGGAGCACGGGCCCTTCCGCGTCCGCCACCTGCTCGGAGCGATCAGGCCGGGTCGTGCCCAGCCGGACGCCCCGTGACAGAGAGCGAGAACGGGGACCGCTTCGAGGACCTCTCGGTCGGGGAGCGGCTGGCCGAGCGGGACCGCACCCACCCGGAGCCCGCGCGCCGGCCGGAGGTGCCACGGCCGGGGAACAAGTACGCCTGGGCGGTCGGCATCCTGTTCCTCATGGGTCTCGGCATCCTCCTGTTCGCCGAGACGCTGCCCAACCAGGGCAAGGGGCTGAGCGGCCCGGAGGTCGGGCGCCCGCTGCCGGCATTCGCGGCTCCGAGCGCCGCCGGGGACAAGGGGGGGGACGCGAACGTCTGTCAGAGGAAGCCGTGCAACAAGAACGCCGGGAAGCTGCCGGCCTGCGAGGTCCGCGGGAACGGGATCGTGACGGTGTGCCCGAAGGAGCGCGGCGCGCGCGTGATTACGTTCGTCGTCACGCGCGGGACCGATTGCGAGCCGCAGGTGGACCGCGTGGAGCGGATCCGCGGCGAGTTCCCGAGCGTGCGCTTCGTGACCGTCGTGAGCGGCGATTCGAAGACCGAGACCAAGAATCTCGCCATCGCCCGGCGCTGGCATCAGCCGGTGGCGGTTGACACGGACGGCTCGGTGGTGAATCTGTATGGCGTGGGTGTCTGCCCGATCACCGTCTTCGCACGCAACGGACGCGTTCGCGACACGAACGTGGGCAACCTCACCGAGCAGCAGCTCCGGGCGAGGACGAGGAAGCTGCTCGGATGACCGACCTGGAGCTCGACCTGGTGGACGGCTGGGTCGAGCGGGAGCTGGCCGAGGAATTCCCCGAGCTGCGGCTGCTGCACACGCAGCTCGACGTGCGGCCCACGCGCTCGCCGCCCGAGGTGCGCCACCGGCTCCGCATGCTCGCGGACCGCTACACCGGCGGGAAGGTCGTGCACATGCGCCAGGACCCCGTTCCGTGGGCGTACCGCGTCTTCTCGCGCCAGGTGGGGATCGACCCGGACAACGACCGCACGCCGGTCGAGGCGGTCGCGCTGCGGCGGCTGAAGCAGGGCGGGCTGCACAGCGAGAACATCGTCGACGACGCGCTCACGATCGCGATCGCCGAGACCGGCGTGCCGCTGATCGCGCTGGACGCCGGCAAGGTGGACTCCGAGCTCGGGCTGCGGCTCGCGCGCGCGGGCGAGAGGCTCGACGGCACGCGGCCGCTGTCGGAGCGCCAGCTCGTGGTGGCCGACGCGGATCGGCCCGTGGCGGTCGTGCTCGGCGACGTGAGCCGTGACTCGGGCGTGACGCCCGAGACGGAGCGGATGGCCGTGTGCGCCCTGGGAGTGAAGGGAGTGCCGCGGATCAGCCTCGAGGAAGCGCTGTGGTGTGCGGCCGAGACGCTTTACACTGATGCCAGTGCCTGACGTGCTTGACACGCCGGCAGTGCTGGCAGGAGCCTTCGTCGAAGTCGACGAGCGCGCGGTCCGGCGCACGCTGCTCGACCAGGTCGCCCGGCTCGAGGGCGAGCTGGCCTCGGTCTTCTGCGCCACCTGGCCGCGCACCCACATGCCGCACCCGACCGTTGCCGGTCGCGGGGGCGGCCCACGGCTGCTCTCCCTGGCGGAGCTCGAGGAGCTCCGCGACGAGCTGGCGGCGCGGATCTCGGATGCCCGCCGCGCTCTGTCCGATCGCACCTGGGTCGAGGACGGCAACCGCCGCCTGATCGAGGAGATGATGCTCCAGCCGGAGCGCCACAAGTGGCGGCGCGTCTCGGCGGAGGACATCGGCGAGCCGGGCTGCAAGCACTGGCACGTGCGCCCGCGCTTCGGCCTCGTCGGCATGCTGATGAACTGGTGGCGCGTCGTCATCAGCTCCGGTTGCCCGTTAGCCACCTGAATGGGAAGGCGCAGCCGCAAGCGCGGTGAGTCGACGCGCGCCGAGCGCGACGCCGCCCGACGTGAGCGGGCCGCGGTGCCGCCGACGCGCCGTGCCACGACGGACCGCCCGACGGCGCCGTGGGGCAGCTTTCCGCTGTCCGAGCTCGTCATCCTGGTCGGCCTCGTCCTGATCCTCTGGGGCGCCGCGCGCGGGTCAGGCGGCGGGGAGATGCTCGCGTCCGGCCTCGTGATCGCCTCGCTCGGTGGCGGGGAGCTGGCGCTCCGCGAGCACCTGGGTGGCTACCGATCGCACTCGAGCCTGCTCGCCGGCGTGGCCGCCTTCGTGGCCGTCACGGTGGTCGCGCTCGGCCTCGGGCCGGTGAAGGTCTGGGTCCTCGTGGTGGTCGGCGCCCTCGTCTTCGCGGGTACTTTCTACGCGATGCGGGAGATCTTCAAGCGCCGCTCAGGGGGGCTCGGGTTCCGGTGAACGAGCAGCGGATGCGGATCACCGGGATCCACCACATCACCCTCCTTGTTTCCGACCTGGACCGTTCCCTGGCCTTTTACCGGAACCTCCTGGGCATGCGGCTGGTGAAGCAGACCGTCAACGAGGACGACACGAGCGCACGGCATTTCGTCTTCGGTGACGCCGACGGGCGTCCAGGCACTCTGATCACGTGCCTCGAGTACCCCGACCTGGACGAAGGCAAGGTCGGGCGTGGCTCAACCCATCACTTCGCTCTTTCGGTCGAGAGCGTCGAGGAGCTTGCAGCGTGGAAGCAGTATCTGCAGGAGAAGGGGATTGCGACGACCGAGGTGATGGAGCGCGAGGACTCCAGGTCCATCTACCTGCGCGATCCCGACGGGCACATCGTCGAGATCGCCGCCTAGTAAGCGGCGTAGGGCGGCCGGCCTCTCCCCGGCCGCCCTGCGCCCGTGCTCCGGTCAGGCGGCCGTCAACGCGCCTTCGCGAGGCGCAAGCGTTGCCCGTGCGGGAGCAGCGGGGACACGCTTCGCTTCGGCGGGCTGCACGACGACCGAGGTTCCTACCGGGGCGTTCTTCGCGGCGAGCACAGCGGCCAGTGCAAGACGCTGCCGCTCGGTCAGAGTCCCGATCTGCTTGTTCTCCGGGACGCCGAGCGAGACCAGCAGCCTTCTGCACCGCGCTCTTCCCCAGCGCTTCTGGCTCATCAGCAGGTCGCTGACCGACATGCTGTGGGCCTGCCAGGGGCAGCTGAGGATTACCTCAGCGGCGGAGAGCTCGCCAGCGGCTACTCGACGCTTCATCCGAGCGCGGGCGAGGCGAACGCGATTCGCGTACTCCAGCGCCTGCAAATGCTGCTCTTGCCCAGCGTCGATCGTGGCCGACTTGCCCATCAGACCTCCCCGCACTACGTGCGATCTCGAACTACTTGTGCAGATACCCCGGAGCCTCCGAGCGACTTCTCTGAAACCGGCAAGCGGGTGGGCCAGTCGCGCGGTTTCCGTTGCTCGTGAAGCCAGTGGCCATCAAAACCTCTCCCACGCCGAGCGTCAACATCGACTTTCGGAGGTCGGTCGCTAAGAGCGGGCTTTTCGTGGGTAAGGTCAAGAGCGCATGCGCTCGACGAAGATCGTCGCGACGATCGGCCCCTCCTCGCAAAGCCCGGACGTCCTCCAGGAGATGGTCGCCGCGGGCATGGACATCGCGCGGCTCAACTTCGCGCACGGCACGTCCGAGCAGCACGCCGAGATAGCCGCGGCCATCCGTGAAGGCGCCGAGCGCGCCGGGCGGGACGTGGCCATCCTCGGTGACCTGCCCGGACCCAAGCTCAGGATCGGGCCCGTGGCCGGCGGCGTGGCGGAGCTGGCGCGGGAGTCACGGGTCGTGCTCACGGGCGAGCAGGTGGAGGGCACAGCCGACCGCCTGCCGGTGGCGTGGCAGGGGTTCTCCGAGCTGGTGGACAAGGGCGACGTGCTCTACCTGGCCGACGGGGCCGTCCGGCTCCGGGTCGGGTCGGTGGAGAGCGGCGACGTGGTCACGACGGTCGAGGTGGGGGGCAGCGTCGCGTCGCGACAGGGCCTGAACCTGCCCAACGTCACGGTCTCGCTCCCCGCCGTGAGCGAGGAGGACATCGACCTGGTCGACGCCGGGCTCGAGATGGGCGTGGACTTCTTCGCGCTCTCGTTCGTGCGGCGCCAGGAGGACCTCGAGCCGGTTCGCGAGCACCTCGCGGCCCGCGGGGTCGAGGTGCCGCTGATCGCGAAGATCGAGAAGCCCCAGGCGGCGGCCAACGGAGAGGAGATCATCCAAGCGGCGGACGGGATCATGATCGCCCGCGGCGACCTGGGCATCGAGCTGCCGATCGAGGAGGTGCCGCTCGTCCAGAAGCGGCTGCTCGCGGTCGCGGGCCGGGCCGCCAAGCCGACCATCACAGCCACCCAGATGCTCGAGTCGATGGTCCACTCCACGCGCCCGACGCGCGCCGAGGTGGCCGACGTGGCCAACGCGATCTTCGACGGCACCGACGCGGTGATGCTCTCCCAGGAGACCGCGGTTGGGAAGCATCCGGTGCTCGCCGTCCAGATGATGGCCTCGATCGCGCAGACCACCGAGCGCGAGCTGCCCTACGGACGCTGGCTCGCCGAGCGCGGGCCGCAGGCGAACAACCAGTACCACGCGATCGCCTTCGGGGCGGTCGGCGCGGTCTACCAGCTCGGGCTGAAGTGCATCGTGTCGCCGACCAACACGGGCGCGACCGCCGGCCTCATCTCGGCCTACCGGCCGAAGGCGCCGGTGCTGGCCCTCTCACCTCGCAAGGAGGTCGTGCGCCGCTGCCAGCTCCTCTGGGGCGTGCACCCGCGCCTCAACGAGGAGCCGATGGACACGCTCGGCCTGCTCGAGGCGTGCGCCGAGTTCGCGGAGCGCGAGGGGTTCGCGCAGAAGGGCGACAAGATCGGCATCACGGCGGGCCTGCCGGCCGGCAGCGCCGGCGGCACCAACCTGTTCAAGGTTCACACGCTCGAGTAGCGGCTAGCGCTCGCCGCGCCGCCGCTCCCTGAACGCCCGCGCCTTCTCGATGTTCCCGCACGACTCCATCGAGCACCAGCGGCCGGAGGAGTTCTTCGACCGGTCGTAGAAGGCCCACTCGCACTCCTCGCGCGGACACGCCTTGAGCCGCCCCCAGCGGCCGCTCTCCACCCCGGCGGCGACCATCGCCATCAGCGCCCCGATCGCGCCGTCGACGCCGGAGTTGCTCGCCACGAGCTCCGGGTCGCGGCCCGGCTCGAAGCGGACCCGCACCGACGCGCGATCCACCGCGCGGTCGAGCTTCTTCACGAGCTCCTCGTCCAGGGGGAGGCCGTTGTTCTGGAGCAGCACGGCGCGGAGCCCCTCCCGCACGTCGATCGCGCGGCGGAGCTCGGCGGCGCCGACCGAGTCGGCTCGGTCCATGAGGCCACGCTCGGCGAACCAGTCGCGCAGCGCCTCGGGCGTGGCGAGCTCGTCCTCGTCCGTCTCGAGATCCACGCTGTTCACGAACCGCTGCACGAGGTAGAGCGGCTCGGGCGCGGTCTTCGCCTCCGATGTCTCCCCGGGAGCCATAACTACCAAAACAGTTTAGCTGGTGCTAAAGTATCCGTCATAACGACTTAGATGGTTATGCATGAACCGACGCTACGAGGAGGCCGCATGAACGCCGCAATCAGCTGGGCCATCGCCCACTCACGGACGTCCGAGGCAAGGCGGAGGCGCCGGTAGCCTCAAGCACATGAGCGCCCGGGCCTGGACGCTGTTCGCAGCGGTCTCCGTGATCTGGGGCATGCCGTACCTCTTCATCAAGATCGCGGTCGACGAGATCTCGCCGAGCCTTGTGGCGTGGTCGCGACTCGCCATCGCGGCCGCCGTGCTGCTCCCGGTGGCGTGGAAGCTCGGCGCGCTCCGCGGGCTGGCCGCCCGCTGGAAGATCCTCACCGTGTTCGCCGCCGTCGAGATGGCCGTACCGTGGCCGCTGCTCGGCTTCGGCGAGGTCCACGTGAGCTCTTCGCTCGCGGCGATCCTGATCGCAGCGGTCCCGCTCTTCGTCGCGCTCCTGGCCACCCGCTTCGACCACGCGGAGCGGCCCACCCCCACGCGGCTCGTGGGGATGCTCATCGGGCTCGGCGGCGTGGTCGCGCTGGTGGGCATCGACATCGGCGGCAAGGGCGACGAGCTGCTCGGCGCGCTGGCGATCCTCGTTGTCGCCTTCCTGTACGCGATCGGGCCGATGATCGTGAAGCGCCGGCTCTCGGACGTGGACCCGCTCGGCCCCGTGGCAGCGTCGCTCGGCATCGCCGCGCTGCTCGTCACGCCGTTTGCGGCCGCGAGCCTGCCGGACTCGGCGCCCTCGGCCGACACCATCGCGTCGGTCGTCGTGCTCGGCCTCCTCTGTTCGGCCCTCGCCTTCCTGTTCTTCTTCCGGCTGATCGCCGAGGTCGGGCCCGGCCGGGCCACCGTGATCACGTACATCAACCCCGTGGTGGCGCTCGCGCTCGGCGTGGCGATCCTCGACGAGAGCGTCACGACCGGCGTGGTGGTGGGCCTGCTCCTGATCCTCGCCGGGTCATGGTTGTCCACGGACGGCCGCGTCCCGCCGGGCCTGGCCGCTCTCGCCGGCCGCGTCCGAGGGCGCGGCCCTGCACGAGGTTCCGAGGCTCCCGGCTAGCAAACCGCTGCGATTTCGAAAGTCGGTGGACGCTCCGTGCGCAAGGAGGATAGGCTGCCGCGCTCGTTGGGTAGGGAGTCTTTTGGGGAGAGTTGTTCATGGAGGGGGGAGCCTCACGATGAAGGTCCGTGGAGTAGTCGTTGCGCTGACCGCGCTTCTTGTCCTTGCCGTCGCGGTGCCCGCATCGGCCGGCACCGGTCTCAACGCCTATCGGGCGAACGCCAAGGGGCTGAAGCAGCTCCGTGAGCTGAAGAGGCTCGGGTTCGACCTGACGGAGGGGAAGCGCAAGAAGGGCGTCGAGATCGTCGCCACGAAGGCGCAGGTCAGGAAGCTGCGCAGGGCAGGCATCAAAGCCAAGCTGATCCGCACCAAGCGCGGGCGCACCGCGCTTAGGGCCGGAGCCGCGCAGGCGGCCGGCGGCTACGTGGTCTGGCGTCCGTACGCGCGCACCGACATCGACGTGTCGGGTGCCGCGGGCAACCCCACGACGAACATCAAGACGCAGATGGAGAACCTCGCCGAGAGGTACCCCAAAATCACGAAGCTGGAGACGATCGGGCACTCGCTGCTCGGCCAGCCCATCTACGCGATGAAGGTCACGAAGAACGCGGACAAGCGCAAGGACGGCAGCCGCCCGGCGGTGCTGTACTCGGCCGTCCAGCACGCCCGCGAGTGGCTCGCTGGCGAGACCGAGCGGCGGACGCTGCGGCTGTTCCTCGACAACTACGGCAAGCACGGGACAGCGGTCGGAACCGATGGCCAGCCCGTCGACGGCGTCTCGTCGAAGGAGCTCACCAAGCTGGTGGACAAGCGCGAGCTCTGGTTCATCCTGATCGCGAACCCCGACGGCTACGACTTCACCTTCGACCCGGAGAACCGGCTCTGGAGGAAGAACCTCCGCGACAACAACGACGACGGCCAGATCACCGCCGTCGACGGCGTGGACCCGAACCGGAACTTCCCGACGCGCTGGAACTACGACAACGAGGGATCGAACACCGACACCTCGTCCGAGACCTACCGCGGCGCGGGGCCGGCCTCGGAGCCGGAGACCAAGGCGTTCCTGTCGCTGATGAACAGGGTCCACTTCGCGTACAACAAGAACGACCACACCGCGGCCGAGCTGCTCCTGTGGCCGTTCGGTTGGCAGGTGGATACGCACGCCGCCGACGAGCCGCTGATGACGGCGCTCGCCGGTGACGACGCCAATCCGGGAATCCCGACGTTCGACCCGGACGTGGGCGCCGACCTCTACACGACCAACGGCGACACGAACGACCACATGTACAAGACGACGAAGACGATCTCGTACACGCCAGAGGGCACCGCGGCGGCAACGGGGAGCGTGTTCGTCTTCCAGGACAACGAGGCCGACGTCCAGGCCGAGTTCGAGCGGCACGTGCAGTTCGCGCTCGACCTCGCGCGCTCGGCGCCCGACCCGACCCATCCGAAGAGCCACCTCGGGAACAAGCCGGCGAACTTCGTCGTCGACAAGTTCGCCGTCTCGTACGGCAACCCGCAGACCGTGCAGGTGGACACCCGCCGCGACCTCGGCCGGATCCAGCTGCGCTACCGCGTGAACGGCGGCAAGACGCGGACCGCGTCCACCTCCGAGTGGCAGGGCGGCAAGCGCTACGGCGACGAGGGCGACTACTGGTACCACCGCATGCGCGGTCAGGTGACCGGCACCAAGAGGGGCGACAACGTCGAGGTGTGGTTCTACGCCCCGAAGAAGAACAAGAAGAGCGATTCGTTCACGTACAACGTCAGGTCCGACTCGGGCGCGCGCGTCCTGGTGCTCGCGGTCGAGGACTACACGGGCAATTCGGCCCTGCCGGCGTACTCGGACACGACGAAGCCGAACTACCTGGACTACTACGGCAAGGCGTTGTCCGACAACGGAGTCGACTACGACGTTTACGACTACGACGCGATGGGGCGCAAGGCCCCGGATGCGCTGGGAGTGCTGAGCCACTACGACGCGGTCATCTGGGAGACCGGCAACGACAACGTCACGCGTGAGTCCGCGACTCCGGGCGTCTCCGATGCACAGGCGTGGGAGACGATCATGGCGGTGCGCGACTTCGTGAACGAGGGCGGTCGCGTGTCGGTGTCCGGAGTGAACGCCGGGCGGCAGTGGGACCTCGTGGAGTACCCGACCGAGGGTCTCCCGAACTCCTACTGCGACGGTGACCTCCAGACGACCGACAACGGCAAGTGCAACCCACTGTCGAACGATTTCGCCCAGTACTACCTCGGGGCGTATCTGCGCTCCGACGCGGGTGGCCAGGACCAGGATGGAAACATCTTCCCGGTGGCCGGCACGCCCGGAGGTCCACTGGACGGGCTCACGTTCGATCTGAACGGCGCGGACAGCGCGGGGAACCAGGGCGGTAGCGGTCTCGGGACCGGCAACTTCCTGGTCACGTCGAGCATCCTCGACAAGGCGCACTACCCGCAGTTCGCGAGTGATCAGGCGGCCGACTGGCAGCTGTCGGGCGGCGCGGCGTTCGATCCGCACACGGGATCGAAGTACATGTACTCCCAGAACGCGGATCAGGGCTACAAGCGCATGACGCGCACGATCGACCTGACGGGGGTGACCGGCTCGGAGCCGGCGAACCTGTCCTTCTTTACGTCGTACAACACGGAGGCCGACTGGGACTTCGTGTTCGTCGAGGCGCAGACGATCAACCCGGACGGCAGCGGCGCCGGGTACTTCACCACGCTGCCGGACGCCAACGGGCACACGAGCGACAACACGGGCTCGAGCTGTCCGGCGGGCTGGTCGGAGCTCCACCCGATCCTGGAGCACTACCAGACCCTGGTCGAGAACGGCCCTGGCGACGACGACAACGAGTGCCTGCCGACCGGCACGACCGGCGCGTGGAACGCGTCGACCGGAAACTCGGGCGGCTGGCAGAACTGGTCGATCGACCTGAGCGCCTACAGGGGCAAGCAGGTCGAGGTGTCGATCGTGTTCGCCACCGACTGGGGCACGACGACGGTGCCCGGCGCGATGATCGACGACACGACGGTCACGGCCGGCTCAACGGTCAGCGAGACGTCGTTCGAGACCCAGGGCGACCTCGGCGGCTGGACGATCCCGGGCCCGCACGCCGGGAGCCCCTCGGAGAACGTCAACGACTGGATCCAGTCCGACCGGGTCCCGTTCGAGGACGCGGCGGTCACGGTGACCGACTTCGGGATGATGTTCGGCTTCGGTCTGGAGGGCGTGAACGGCGAGGGCAACCGCGCCGTCCTGATGGACCGGATCCTGCACCACCTGCTGCAGTAGCGAACGGCTTGGCCGGGCGCGCCAACGGCGTGCCCGGCTGAGTTGTCCCGAACGACCGGCGGTAACGGTGGGGTGGCAATCGCACTTGGCGGAGCCGCCCTCACCTCGCGGTGGTCGGGAATCGGGGCGGAAAACGCACCGATTCCCTACCACCTGCGACCGTTGCCGTGGCCGCCGGGTCGGCGCCCCGGTCAG
>CAWEHM010000005.1:0-4882 GCA_963808875.1 uncultured Thermoleophilaceae bacterium | reverse complement strand
TCCATGGTCGGCGGAAGCATGAACGACGGGCACCCTCAATGCTCGTCGTGCGCGAGGCGAAGGGCGTCCAACGAGGACATCGGCTGCACGTCGAAGAGCCTCGCCGGCCCGGGGTCGGTCACGACGGTGTCGCTCGCGAGGCTCTCGATCAGCGGACGCGCCACGCCCGCGTCGACGGGTGTCACCAGGCCGATCCAGTGGGAGGAGAGGCGGGGCGTCAGGAGGGGGAAGGGGACCTTCGGGCGGCGGCGCTTCTCGAGCACCTCCGCCATCAGGTCGAGCAGGTCGGCGTAGGTCATCACGTCCGGGCCGCCGATCTGGATCTCCTGGCCCGCCGCCTCGGGTCGCTCCGCTGCCTGGACCAGGTACTCGAGCACGTCGTCGATGGCGATCGGCTGCGTCTTGTTCCGGAGCCAGGCCGGGGCGATCATCGCCGGCAGCCGCTCCACCAGGTAGCGCACCGTCCGGTACGACTCGCTGCCGGCGCCGATCACCATCGCGGCCCGGAAGTAGACGAGCGGCGGGCCGTGCTCGGCCAGCGCCTCGGCGGTGGCGGCCCGGCTCTTCAGGTGGTCGGAGCGCTCGTCGCCGAGGCCGCCGAGATACACGACCCGCTCCACACCCTCCTCGCGCGCCATCCGGGCGAAGTTCTCGGCGGCGTGCCGCTCCCGCTCGGCAAAGCCCTCGCGGCCGCTGCCGCGGCCCATCGAGTGGACGAGGTAGTAGGCGGTGTCCACGCCCTCACCGGCGCCACGCAGGCTGTCGGCGTCGAGCGCGTCGCCCTCATGGAGCTCGTGCCCGGCGTCGGCCAGGTGGGAGGCGCGGCGCTTGTCACGTACCAGCGCGCGCACGTCCGCGCCGCGCTCGGACAGCGCCGCGGCGAGCCGGCCTCCGACGAACCCGGTGGCTCCGGTTACGAGTGTGCGCATACGGTTGTTGGTACCACGGTGGCCTCGGGCGCAAGCACTGGCTCGGGCGAACGGCGGCATTGAGGGGGTGCGTCCGGAGGGGGGTTTGTCGACTTAGCCGCGTATTACGCGGACAAAGCGCCAAGCCCCGGGGTTTGTCGCCTTAGTCCCGGTATTCGGGATCAAGACGGCAAGGTCCCTCCCCCTCAATGCCCGTCGTTCGCCGCGGGCGGCCGAGCGCGCCGGAGCCGAAAAAACTCAGCCGATCGACGCCGTACCCGCCAGCCCCTGCCGGTGCGCCACCGCGGCCGCCTCGGTGCGGGAGCGCACGTTCAGCTTGGCGAGGATGCGGGAGACGTGGACGCTGGCGGTCTTCTCCGCCATGTGGAGCCGCTCGCCGATCTCGCGGTTCGTTGCGCCGGAGGCGACCAGGGCGAGCACCTCGCGCTCGCGCGGTGTCAGGCCGAATGGGTCGTCCGCCTCGTCGCCGTTCGAGGCGGCGCCGGCGGGCGCGGGGCGCGCTCGCCGAGCTCCAGCCGGGCGCGGGCCGCCAGCGACTCGATCTCCTCGATCAGCCACGCGCTGCCCACCGTCCGCGCCGGGCGAGGGCGTCCGAGGCGGCCTCGGCGGCTCGGTCGCGGTCGCGCCGGGTCATCAGTCCCTCCGCCTCGCGCCAGCGCGCGTACGCCACGGGGTAGGGGCGGTCGAGCGACTCCCACGCGGCGGCCGCCCGCGCCCACAGTGTGGGGGGTGCCGCGCTGTCCGTCGCGCGCGCGTACTCGGCCTCCGCCGTGGCCAGCTCCGCCTCCTCCACCCGCCCGGCTGAGTCCGCGCTCAGGCGGGTGCGCGCGATCAGCGCGTCCGCGCGCTCGCGCGCGTGCTGGTCGGCGGCCGCGTCCCGGCGGTCGCGCGCCAGCTGCCCGGCGTCGCCCTCCACGCGCAGGCCAGTGGCGGCTGCCGCGGTGATCCGGACCAGGTCGTCCGAGCAGTACTCGATCCGGTCGATCGTGTCGTCGATCGCCGCGCGGGCGCTGTCGATGTCCCCGTTCCGGCGCGCCAGCTCGGCGCGCATTATCCCGTGGGGGCCCACGAACTGCGGCTCGGTCATTCCGGCCACCACATGGTCCATCACGGACAGCGCCTCCTCCGCCAGCGCAAGGTCGCCGCGGCCCAGCGCGAGGGTCGCGCGCCCGACCTGCCAGAGCAGCAGCGTGCCGCCGGTGTGGCGCCGGTTCTCGGCCGGGATATACGACTCTGCCTCGTCCCAGTCGCCGAGGTAGTAGAGGTACTCGGCGATCGAGAGCCGCAGCCAGTCGACGGTCCGCCACGGGCTGCTCGACTCCGCCTCGAGGCCCTGGCGCGCCACCTCAAGCGCCTCGCGCGTGCGCCCGGCGGTGTTCAGGACATCCGCGATGTTGACCCAGGCGCCGCCGATGTCCATGGCGTGCCCCAGCTCGCTGGCGATGTCAAGCGACTCGCGCAGCAGCCGCACGCCCCTCTCCACCTCGCCCTGCATGCCGAGGGCGGTGCCGAGGGCGTTGAGCGCCCGGCCCTCGGCCTCGCGGTTGCCGGAGACGCGCGCGATGGCGAGCGCCTCCTCGGCGTCGTCCGTCGCCTCGGTGAGCCGGGCCTGCAACATGCGCTTCTTCGCGAGCTGCGACAGCAGCGTGGCGCGCTCCTCGCTCTGGTCCCCCTCGGGGAACAGCGAGAGGCCGCGCTTCAGCTCCTCGATCGCCTCGTCCTGGCGGTGCTGCGACCAGAGCGACTGGCTCAGCCGCTCGCGCAGCAGCGCGCATGCGCGCGGCTGTGCGTCCTCGCCCACGAGCTCGAACGCGCGCCTGAGGAGCGCCTCCTGGCGAGCGGGATCGCCCGCCTGGTCAGCGGCGAACGCGGCGTGCTTAAGCAGGTCGATCTGGCTCATGTCCGCGACCGCCTCGGGATCGGGCACTCGCTCCCACAGAGCCAGCGCGCGCTCGAACAGCGCGAGCTCCTCTCCGAACGCGTTCACGCGCTCCGCGGCCACCGCCGCGCGTACCGCGGCCGCGAGCGCCTGAGGCTGGTCGCCCGCCGACGCCCAGTGGTGCGCCGCCGCGGCCGTGATGTGGGCGCCCGCCTCCCCGGCGTCGATCCGGTCCTGCATCGCCTGCGCCAGCGCCGCGTGCATCGCGGTCCGCTCGCCCGGGAGCAGGTCGTCGTACACCACCTCGCGCAGCAGCGCGTGGCGAAAGCCGTAGCTGTCGTCGGCGACCGTGACGACGATGTGGCTCGCAACGGCCTCGCGCAGGGCGTCGCGGAGGTCGCCGGGCTCGAGCCCCGCCACGGCGGCCACCAGAGCGTGGTCGGCCGCCGGCTGGCACGCGAGCCACTGGAGCACCTGCTGCGCGTCCTTCGACAGTCGCTCCACGCGCAGCATCAGCGCGTCGCGCAGCGTGGGCGGCAGCGCGCCGCGCCCATCGGGGCCCGCGGCGAGGATCTCCTCCGAGTACAGCGCGTTCCCCTCGCTGCGCGCGAAGACGCGCTCCACGAGCTCGGCGCGCGGCGGGTCGGCGAGGATCCCCGCGAGCTGCTCGCTCAGCTCCTCACGCGTGAAGCGCGGCAGCTCGATCAGGCGCGTGTACGGGTCGCTGCCGAGCTCGGCCAGGAGCGGCCGCAGCGGGTGCCGGCGGTGCAGCTCGTCGGAGCGGTAGGTGCCGACGATCAGGAGGCGCTCGCGGCACATCGTGTGCGACAGGAAGCCGATGAACGAGCGGGTGGAGCTGTCGGCCCAGTGCAGGTCCTCGATGACGAGCAGCACCGGCTCCTCCTCCGAGAGCGCCTGGAGCACCGCGAGGAGGGCCTCGAACACGGTCGACTGCGCCACGTGCTCGGAAGCGGCTCCGCCCCCGACGCCGGGGAGAATCGCGTCGAGGGCGGAGCGGAGCTGGGGCGCCAGAGCCTGGAGGGAGGGGTCGCCCTGGCGCACCAGGGGCCGGAGGGCGGTGAGCAGAGGGGCGTACGGGAGCTCGTCGTCGCCGAGCTCTACGCAGTCCCCGGAGAGGACACGGACGCCGGCCTCGCGCGCATGCCTCGCCAGCTCGTCGGCAAGCCGGGACTTGCCGACGCCTGACTCACCGCCAACTAAAGCGAGGGATGGACGAGATGAGATGGCCTCCTCGAGCGCGGCGCTCAGCTCGGCGAGCTCGGCGCTCCGACCGACGAAGCGATCGCTCGTCATGCGACTGGCCATCGTAAGAGGATGCCAGCCGTCGCGGCTCGCGTGCGAACGAATCGAGGCGGGAGTGGATGTAGATGGCGTTGAGGCGGGGGTCCATGTCGGCTCCTTGGTGGTCGATTGCACCTAAGGAGTGTCGTCCTGAGGCCCCCCTCGCACATCGGGCATAAGGAGCGACTTTCCACATCCGACCCCTTACTTACGTACGTGCAAGCCTTACCCGCGTGAGAGCGGGCCTGTGCGACACCTGCGCGCACCAGAAGATCGTCCGCAGCGGGCGCGGGAGCGTGTTCTCCATGTGCCTGAGGCACCGGACCGACGACCGCTTCGCCAAGTACCCGCGGATACCGGTGGAGCGCTGCCCCGGCTACGAGAAGAAGGTCAGCGAGTCCCGTTGACGATCGTGTGGCCGTCGTCGGCCACGCGCACCGTCGGCGCCTTGTTCGAGATCGTGCCGGCGAACGCGCCGCGCGGCGCCGGGCCGCCGCCGGGTGCGACCGCCTTCGCCTTGCCGTCGAGGCCGGCGTTCACGAGCCAGGAGACCTTGAAGTCGCCCGCCCGGACCGCGGTCACGCTCCATTTGAACGTCTTCACCTCGTTCGGGCGGAGCGGCCCGCACGCCCACGTGTTCACGTACGCGGTGTCGCAGCCGCGCGGGGCGGCGTCCTTCGACTCCGGGAAGCCGGCGATCTTCACCTGAACCCCGTTGATCGCGAACACGGGCCGGTCCGGGTCGGCGAGGTCGGGGTCCTGCTTGCGCTCG
>CAWEHM010000004.1:0-21577 GCA_963808875.1 uncultured Thermoleophilaceae bacterium | reverse complement strand
TCGGGGTGCTTCAAACGGCCGCGCTCCTTGGCGCGCCTGGAATCGCCACCTGCTCCGGCATGAACGCTACTTGAGGGCTTTGTGCTCTGCAACGGGGAACCGTGGGGTCGGGATGAGCCGCTTGCTCGCACGTTGTATCGACCGCCCCTGCACATAACTTCAACATCGCCCTCCCGCGACCTGGGACATCCATCTGGCGCCTCTACGCGCCGTCCGGATGACAGGATTGTTCCTTCAGGGCGAGGGATCAAACTTACATAAGGCTCAAGTCGAGGGTTAGTCTCGTCGTTTCGAAGGTTCATTGATGTACTCTGCCGCGCAGTGGCGGCCCCCGAGCAGGACCAGAGCTTCGTCGACCGCCTGTCCCGGCAGGGAGAGGAGGTGCTCGGCAAGATCGCGGAGGAGCTCATCTCGAATCCGGTGATCAACGCGGCGATCGCGCGCACCTTCGAGGCACGCGAGAAGGCGATCCAGGCGCAGGAGGCGGCCGTGGGCGCGCTGAACCTACCCTCGGCCGCAGACATCGAGCGGGTCACGCGCCGGCTGCGGTCGCTGTCCCAGCGCCTCGAGGGCATCGAGGACGCGATCGACCGGCTCGAGGAGCGGGTCGCGGCCGTGGGTGGATCGACGGCCGACGACCGGCTCGGCCGGATCGAGGGCCGGCTCGACGAGGTCGCGCACGACATAGCCGCCCTCGCCGAGCTGCTCGCGCCGGGGAGCGATCCCGTCCCGCGCGCGCAGGAACGCCTCACGGTCACGGACTCCTGAGGGCCGCCGTAGCCGGCCTCGCCGTATGCGGACGCCCAGGTCCGCCCGCTCGTCGTCGGTCATCCGGCTGGCCCCCTTCGTCGTGGCCACGTCGGTCACGCCGAGCACGCACGCGGCCGCGCACCCCCGGCGGGCGGCCACCTGGAACACCGTCGCAGCCTCCATCTCCACCGCCACGGCCCCGCGCTCGGCCATGCCGAGGGGGCATCCTCGCGCGGGTCGTAGAAGAGGTCGCTGGTAGCGACGGTGGTGGGCCGGGCACCGGCCTCCACCAGCCGGGTCAGCAGGCCCGGGTCCGGCTCGAGCGCCCCGTTCGCGCCGAGCGCGGCGCTCGTGCCGTCGGCGGGGAGGGCGCGCTCGACGGCCAGCAGCGTGCCCAGCGGGATCGCCGGATCGAGCGCCCCGCAGGTCCCGATCCGCACGAGCCTCCGCGCGCCCAGCGCGATCAGCTCCTCGCACACGATCGCCGCGCTCGGGCCGCCCATGCCGGTGGCCTGCACCGTAAGGAGCTCGCCGTCCGGCGCCGTGCCGGTGTACCCCCATAGTCCGCGCGCGTGATTGAACATCCGGGGCGGCTGCTCGAGCAGCGCCTGGGCCACCGCCAGCGCCCGGCCGGGATCGCCGGGCAGGAGCACCCGCTCCGCCAGCTCGGCCGCCGGTCGCAGGTGGTTCGGGCGGATCTCGTGTTGGAGGGTCAGGGCGGAGCGCACCCTAGTAGGGGCTGGTTAACCTCCAGGAAATGGCAGGACCCGCCGACAACCTCCGCGACGCCGTCGAGCGCACCGTCGACGCGACCATTCGCGGGGCCGAGGAGCGGCTCACGAAGGGGCGCAGGTCGATGACCGAGGCGCTCGAGGGCCGCCGCCCGGCGACCGCCGACGACATCAAGGAGCTCCAGAAGGAGCTTCGGGCGATCGGGCGCCGCCTCGACCGGATCGAGGAGAGCCTGCCGAAGAAGCGCGGCGGCAGCTCGTCGAAGCGCGGCAGCAAGTCCTAGTGGCCGGCCGCCGGGTGCTGATCACCGGCGTGGGCAGCCACGTCGGAAGCCTCCTGGCGCAGCGGCTCGAGCGCGACCCCGAGGTCGAGCACGTGGCCGGCCTCGACACACGCCGCCCGAAGGTCGCCCTCGAGCGGACCGAGTTCATCGCGGCGGACATCCGCGATCCGAAGATCGGGCGGCTGATCCCGCCGACGCGGGTCGACACCATCGTCCACGAGCAGATCGTCCGGCAGCCGGGCCCCGGCATGTCGCCGCCCGCGATGCACGACGTCAACGTGATCGGCACGCTCCAGCTGCTCGCCGCCTGCGAGCGCGTGTCCACGCTCAGGACGATCGTGGTCCGCGGCTCGGCCGGCGTGTACGGCGCCGAGCCGCACGCGCCCCAGTTCTTCCGGGAGGAGATGGCGCGGTTGTTCCCGCTGCGCACGCGCTTCCAGCGCGACGTCGCGGAGATCGAGAACTACTTCGACACCTACGCGCGCCGTCACCCCGGCGTGAGCTGCACGATGCTCCGCTACCAGCCGGCGATCGGACCGGGGCTGCGGACCCAGATCACCCGGTACCTCTCCCAGCCGGTCTGCCCGACCTACATGGGCTTCGACCCGCGCATCCAGCTCGTGGGGATCGACGACGCGCTCGAGGCGATCGTGGCCGCCGTTCGCAACCCGGTCCGCGGCGCGGTGAACGTGGCGGGGTCGGGGACGATCGGGCTCTCCCGGATGATCCGGCTGGCCGGCCGCCGCGCGCTGCCGATCGCCGCGCCGCTCTTCGGCGCGGTCACGTCGGCCGGCCAGCGGCTCGGGCTCGACTCACAGTCGGAGGACTTCCAGCGGCTGCTCCGCTACGGCCGGGGCGTGGACATCCGGCGGCTCACCGACGAGGTGGGCTACACGCCGCGGCAGTCGACCGTGCAGGCCGTCGAGGCCTGGGCGGCGAGCACGAGGACGGCGGCGGCCGCGTGAACGGACGTGAGACAAGCAGCGGGCGCAGACCGCTGCGCAGTCATGCCCTTCCGACCGCCATCGACTTCATGCGCCGCCTGCGGGCCGGCCTCGACTCGGGGCTCGAGCTTCCCGAGGCGCTCACCCGCGGCGCCGCCGCGCTCCCGCGCGACGCGCGCGGGACGCTCACCCGGATCCTCGACCGAATGGACGGCGACTACGCCGAGGACGAGTGGGGCTTCGACGAGGGCTTCGTCGAGCTCGTCGAGCCGTTCTTTGCCTTCCTTTACGAGACGTGGTGGCGCGTGCGGGTGGAAGGCGCCGAGCGCGTGCCCGCCCACGGCCGCGCGCTCCTGACCGCCAACCACGCGGGCATCCTGCCGTGGGACGCCACGATGATCTCGATGGCGCTCCTGCGCGAGCACCCGCTGCCGCGCTACGCGCGCTTCCTCGTGCTCAACTGGGCCTTCGACCTGCCGTGGATCTCGGGCGGCATGCGGAAGGTCGGCGGCGTGGTGGCCTCGCCCTTCAACGCGATGCGGCTGCTCGAGCAGGACCACCTCGTGGCCGTGTTCCCCGAGGGCGTCAAGGGCACCGGCAAGCCGTACTCCGAGCGCTACCGGCTCCAGCGCTTCGGTCGCGGCGGCTTCGTGGAGATCGCGCTCCGCACGGGCGCGCCGATCGTGCCGGTGGCGGTCGTGGGGAGCGAGGAGATCTATCCGAAGCTCGCCGACCTGCCCGCGGTGGCGCGCCTGATCGGCGCCCCCTACTTCCCCGTGACGCCCACGTTCCCGCTGCTCGGCCCGCTCGGAGTCGTGCCGCTTCCGTCCAAGTGGAGGATCGAGTTCCTGGAGCCGATCGAGACCGCCTCGTACGGCCCCGAGGGGGCCGACGACCGCGTGCTGGTGCTGGAGCTCTCCGAGCGGGTGCGCGAGCGGATCCAGCAGGCGCTGTACGCGAACCTCGTACAAGCGCGGCCCGGCCTTCATCTAACGGCCCGCTTTGGCCGATATCTGAAGGGCATGCGTTACATAGCCGTCCTCCTGACGGCACTTTTGCTGTCACTCCTTCCAGGAGCGGCTTTCGCCGCGCCCGGTGACCCCTGGGTTGCCTACGTCGCGAACTCGGTCGTGACGAAGCAATCGGCACCCGCGCCGGTGATCCTCAGGGCCGACCCGGCGACGGGCGGTCTGACGGAGATCTCCCGCAACGGCGCGCAGGGCGACCTCTTCCGCCACCCGTACGACATCGCGGTCGCCGGTGACGGCAGCCTGCTCGTGGCGGACATGGGCGCGTTCGCCACCAGCACCGACCACAGTCCGGACGGCCGCATCATCCGCGTCGATCCGGTCACGGGCCAGCAGTCGATCGTGAGCTCGGGGAACCTGCTGGTGGACCCGGCGGGCCTGACGCTCGGCCCGAATGGCCTGATCTACGTCGTCGAGAACGTGGGCACGCTCGGCACCCCGAGCGTCATCAGCGTGAACCCTGCGACGGGGGCGCAGACGCTCGTCACGCAGGGCGGGCAGCTCTGCTACCCGTTCGGCATCGCCGCCGAGGCGGACGGCTCGCTGCTCGTGACGGACTACGGCGACTTCTCCGGCGGCAGCACCGTGGTCAACTGCCAATACGACTTCGGCGCGCTGATCCGGGTGGACGGGGACACCCACGCCCAGTCGATCGTGTCGAGAAACGCGTCGGAGTGGGGCAACCTGTTCCGCAACCCGCTCGGCGTGGCCGTCGAGCCGGGCGGCCGGGTGCTGATCGTCAACCAGAACGGCGGCACCGCGCTCGTCGCGGTGGACCCGGACAGCGGGGTGCAGGACGCCGAGACGCCGAACACCGCGACGGACCGCATCGAGGTGCCGCAGCGCCCGGCCCTCACGCCGGACGGCGACGTGGTGCTGAGCGACTTCACGCTCGACGACCAGGAGGGCGGGCTCATCTCCGTGGACCTCCCGGACGGCGCTCAGAGCATCCTGCGCCAGAACAAGCAGCTCTTCAACAACCCGCTTGGGGTTGCCGTGGTGGCCAACCGCGCCCCGGTCGCGGCGGTGTCGGCCTCACCCGCGGTCGTGGCGCCGCGCCGGACGGTCACCTTCGACGCATCCGGCTCGAGCGATCCCGAGGGGCTCGGGCTCCGGTACGAGTGGGACCTCGACGGGAACGGCAGCTTCGAGACCGCGGGCGGCACGAGCCCGACGATCACAAAGGCCTACTCGAGCTCGACCACGCTGACGGCGCGCGTGCGCGTGAGCGACCCGCACGGGGCCACGGGCACCGCCGGGACGCTCGTGCGCGTCGACGGGGTGCGGCCGGTGATCAGCCAGCTGCGGATCCGCGGCGCGGCCATCACCTACCGGCTCAGCGAGGCGGCGCGCGTGACGATCCGCCTGCAGCGGAAGGTCGGCAGGCGCTGGCGGGTGGTGCGGGTCCTCCACCAGGACGGGGTCGCCGGCAAGAACCGCCTGGCGCCGAACGCTCAGGCGCGCGCGTCGAAGCGGAAGCCGAGGCGACCGCACTACCGCGCCGAGGCCACGGCGGTCGACGCCGTGGGCAACCGCTCGGCGACGGTGCGCCTGAAGGTCTCGGCCGCCGCGGCGAAGAAGCTGCGCCGCCGGCCTAGAGCTAGACCTTGACGACCGGATCGCCGGTTCGAACCACGCCGCCGGTGACGATCCTCGTATTGATGCCGCGCATGTTCAGCTCGCGGCCCACCGCGGAGTTCACGAACTTCAGCGCCTCGACACCGAACCGCGAGGAGAACTTCCCGCACCCGCGATGCGGCTCGGCGGTCACCTCGATCACCGCCTCGCCCACGTGGAGCCTCGTGCCAGGCGGCAGGTTGCGGTAGCTGAGATCGAGGTCCACGTACAGCTGGTCTCCGGCGAGCGCCCAGCGCTCGCGCTCCTCGCCGGCCACGAGCGCGGTCACGCGCGCGTTCATGACGGTCAGCTGGGCGTCGGGGTTCGGCGCGCCGGTCTTCAGGCTCGGCTTGACGTGCCAGTTGTCGCCGACGAGGCCGTCCTCGAGGTCGAGCGTCGCCTCCTCGACCACCTCGCGCGCGTCCACCTCGGGCCGCCGCACGATCAGCTCCACCCGGCCGTCGTCGGCCGGTGCCGCGCGCACGGAATCGAGCCCCGCCTCCAGCGTCTCCACTAGAAGTGGACGCCCCGCAGGAGGTAGGCCATGGCCACGGCCTCGGTGGACATCTCGCCGTCGTCCTTCTTCTGGTCGGCGGGCAGGGCCTTCTTCTCGGCGCCACCCTTGCCGTCCTCGCCCTTGTCCTTCTTCTTCGCGGCCTTGGAGTCGGGGAAGAGGTTGTAGGCGGTGTTGAGGACGATGTCGACGCTCTTGGGCGAGAGCGTGTAGAGCAGCTCACCGAACGTGCCCAGCCGTGACGCCATCTTCTTCGGCTTGTCGATCATCGCGTCGCACAGCATCTGCGCCGCCTCCTCCGGCGTGAGCGTCGGGAAGGCCTTGTAGATGTCGGTCGGCTCGATCATCGGCGTGCGCACGAGCGGCATGTAGACGGTCGTGAACTTCACGTTGTCGCCCACCACCTCGGGCGCCGTGCAGCGCGCGAACGCGTCGAGCGCGGACTTCGACGCGACGTACGCCGAGAACCGCGGCGTGTTCGTCTGCACCCCGATCGAGCTCACGTTGATGATGTGGCCGGACTTCCTCTCCCGCATCCCCGGCAGGAAGGCGAGGATGAGCTTCAGCGCGCCGAAGTAGTTCAGCTGCATCGTTCTCTCGTAATCGTGGAACCGGTCGTACGACGCCGCGACCGAGCGCCGGATCGAGCGGCCGGCGTTGTTGATCAGCACGTCCACGCCGCCGTGCTCGTCGAGCACCTCCTTGGCGAGCCGGTCGATGTCCTCGAGCTCTGCGAGGTCGGCCGGGTGCACGTGGGCCGTGCCGCCCGCCTCGCGGACCCTCTCCGCCACCTCCTCGAGCTTCTCGCGCGTGCGCGAGACGAGGAGCACCTCGCCGCCGGCCTCGCCGACCTTCAGCGCGGTCTCGAGGCCGATGCCGCTCGACGCGCCGGTGATCAGCACCTTCTTGCCCTTGATGGTGCCGGCGAGCGAGCGGTCGCGGAACAGGTCGGGGTCGAGGTTCCGCTCCCAGTAGTCCCACAGCCGCGGCGCGTAGGTCGACAGCGGCGGCACGGCGATGCCGGTGCCGCTGAGCGCGCGCTGGGCGTCGCGGGCGTCGAAGCTGCAGCGGAAGTCGCGGTTCTCGATCGCGGCGGGCGGGATGCCAAGGTCGCGGAAGAGCTGGTGGCGGATCCGCTTGATCGTCGGCAGCGCCTTCAGCCCCGCGCGCACCTGCTTCGGGATCGCGTTCGTCATGTGCGGATCGATCCGCATGGCGAACTGCGGCGCGTGCGCCGCCTTGGCGAACTCGTTCAGCGTCCGGCCCACGGACATGGCCTCGGGATCCACGAGGTGGAAGGTGTCGCTCGGCAGGTCGTCGTCCGGGATGTGCGCGATGTGATCCATCGCGCGCGCGACGAAGTCCACCGGCACGAGGTTCGTCTGGCCGCCCTCCGGCCCGGCGAGCGGGAACCACTCGGGCAGCGCGTGGCGCAGCTTCTGGAGCAGCTTGAAGAAGTAGTAGGGGCCGTCGATCTTGTCCATCTCGCCGGTCTCCGAGTGGCCGACGACGATCCCGGGCCGGTACACGAGCAGCCTCGTCTCGACGCCCTCGCGCACCAGCCGCTCCGCCTCGTACTTGGTGCGGTGGTAGTGGTGGGGCAGGGTCTGCCCCTCGTCGAACATGTCCTCCTGGAACACGCCCTTGTAGTTGCCCGCCACCGCGATGGAGCTCGTGTGGTGGAAGCGCCCGACGTCGTGCGCGTTCGCGAACTCGATCACGTGCTTCGTGCCCTCGACGTTCGCGCGCTCGGAGGCGTCCTCGTCGGCCTCCACGTCGTACATGGCCGCGAGGTGGAAGAGGTGGTCGATCTTCTCGTCCACGCCCTCCACGCCAAGCCCCGGCTTCGACAGGTCGCCGGTGACCGGGACGATCCGTCCCTCCTCGGCGCCGAGGCGCTGGACGAGCGAGTCGAGCTTG
Organism: uncultured Thermoleophilaceae bacterium; assembly: GCA_963808875.1. Taxonomy (GTDB): domain Bacteria; phylum Actinomycetota; class Thermoleophilia; order Solirubrobacterales; family Thermoleophilaceae; genus JACVRW01. The sequence continues at coordinate 13,789 of CAWEHM010000004.1, read as the reverse complement.
CCCCGCGAGCCCTCCCTCACGAGCACGTAGATCGTGCCATCCCGCTTCAGGAGCTCGGCGACGAGATGCCTGCCGATGAACCCGGTCGCGCCGGTGACGAAGTAGTTCACGGATGCCTCCAAGACGTAGTGGCCGCAGTCTACGGTTGACCGGGCGCGGGCAGCGCGCAACAATCAGCACAACCTTGTAGAGACCGGCTTGACGCCATGCGTCACCGGCCTACGAAGCGGGCCGTGTGCCCGCCCGGCAACGGCGGAGTGAACCCTTCCACTCCGCCGTTGCTCTCATCCGGCCCCGACCTCGGCACAATCAGGGGCGCAGTGGCAGAGAGTCTCACCCTGAAGGAAGCCGCCGAGCGGGCCGGCGTCTCGTCCGACACGCTGCGCCGCTGGGCGCGCGACGGTCTGATCCCGGAGCTGGACGGCACCGGCGAGTGGACCAGCGCCGCGGCCGCCCACGCGCGGATCGTGGCCCGGCTGCGCGAGCGCGGGCACACCCTCGAGCAGATCAAGCGGGCCGGCAACGAGGGCCGGCTCGCCTATAGCTACATCGAGGACATGTTCGAGCGCGACCCGGGTGTCGTCTCGATCGACGAGGTGGCCGACCGGACCGGCCTCGAGCCCGCAATGGTCGAGCGGTTCTGGACCACGCTCGGCCTGCCGGCCACCGCGCTCGACGAGCTGAGCGAGGAGGACGTGGAGGCGCTCCAGTACGTCGGAGCGATCCTCGACGCGGGGTTCCCGCTCGTGGCCTTCCTGCAGCTGTGCCGCGTGTACGGGCAGGCGCTGTCGCAGATCGCGGACGCCGAGGTGCGGCTGTTCCACCTCTACGTCCACGAGCCGCTGATCCGTGAGGGCGTTCCGGAGATGGAGATGGCCGAGGAGATGCAGGAGCTGGCCCGCGACCTGCTGCCGCTGGCCTCGCCGGTGATGGACTACGTCCACCAGCGCTTCCTCCAGCACTTCGTGGAGCAGGACGTGGTCGGGCACATGGAGTCGGAGCTCGACGACGAGGACGTGGACCTCGGGCGGATCCGGGTGGCGATCGCGTTCGCCGACCTCGCCGGCTACACGCGCTTCACCGAGGAGGAGGGCGAGGAGGAGGCGCTGTCGTCGGTGGAGCGCTTCGTCGAGGGCGTCACGAACACGCTGCCGGAGGACGCGCGCGTGGTGAAGACGATCGGCGACGCGGTGATGGTCGTCGGGCAGGACGTGGGCGCCCTGGTCGATTGGGCGGTCGGGTTCACCCTGCTGTTCGACGAGCGGCCCGAGCCGCGCATCGGCGTGCACTACGGAACGACGCTCTACCGCGACGGCGACTACTTCGGCCGCGACGTGAACCTCACCTCGCGCGTGGTGGCGCGCGCCCGCGGCGGCGAGGTGCTCGTGAGCGACGCCGTGACCGAGGCGCTCCGCGACGCTCCGCACCTCAAGTTCGAGGAGATCGGCCAGGTGAAGCTGAAGGGCTTCGCGGAGCCGCGCATGCTGTGTCGCGCGGTGCGGCGCGAGGCATGAACGAGCCCGTCCTTGCCGCCGCTCGGGACAGCGGCCTGGTGAGAGCGGGGGAGCCGCTCCTGATCATGGTCTCGGGTGGCGGCGACTCGGTCGCTCTTCTCGACATCGCCGCCCGTCTCGGCGCCGCGGTGAGCGCGCTTCACGTGAACTACGGGCTGCGCGACGGCGCGGAGTCCGACGAGGAGCTCGTCCGCGAGCTCGCCGGCCGCATGGACGTGCCGCTTCACGTGCATCAGGTGGCCCTGCCCGGCGAGGGCAACCTCCAGGAGCTCGCGCGCGACGCGCGCTACTCGCTGGCCGAGCAGCTGGCCGAGGGTGATTACGCCGCCGCCCACACCGCATCCGACCAGGCCGAGACGGTGCTGTACCGGCTGGCCGTCTCGCCCGGCTCGCGGGCGCTCCACGGCATGGCTCCCCGCCGCGGGCGGCTCGTGCGGCCGCTGCTGGAGGTGACGCGCGAGGAGGTGCGCGACTACCTGCGCGCCCGCGGGCTCGAGTGGCGCGAGGACCCCTCGAACGCCGACCGCCGCTTCGCCCGCGCCCGGATCCGCCACGACGTGCTCGACGCGCTGCGCGAGCTGTCGCCGGCGGCCGAGCGGACGATTGCCGAGACGGCGCGCCAGCTGCGCGACGAGGCCGAGGTGCTGGACGCCGCGGTGGCGGCGGCGCTCGAGGAGCTGAGCGGCGGTCCGGCACTGTCCCTCGACGCCCTGCGCGAGTTCCCCGCCGCCCTCCAGCGGCTCGTGTTGCGCTCGCTGGCGGGGCGGACGCTCTCCCGCGAGGAGCTCACGAGGCTCCTGGCCGTCGGAAACCAGGGGACCGTCTCCCTCGACCTCGGAGGCGGCCTCCGGGCGGTCGCCGAGTACGGCACGCTCCGATTCAGCCGCGCCGCGGACGCCGAGCCTCCCGCGCCCGTCGAGCTCGCCGTGCCGGGCCGCGCCCGCTTCGGCGACTGGGAGCTCGAGGCCCGCCTGGGCGGCCCCGGCGACGTGGCGGTCACGGACCTCGGCCCCGCGGTCACCGTGCGAGCCTGGCGCGACGGCGACCGAATGCGCCCGGCCGGCCTCGGCGGCACGAAGTCCCTGCAGGACCTGTTCACCGATCGAAAGGTCCCCCGGGCGCTGCGCCGCACGCTGCCCGTGGTGGAGGCGAACGGCGAGATCGTGTGGGTGGCGGGCGTGGCGGTCGACGAGCGCTTCGCCGCCCGCGAGGGAGAACCGGACCCGGTTGCCCTGAGCGCGCGTCGCGCCCGCACGCGCTGAGCGCAAGGCCTAAAGGAGCTGTCCCTTCATGTCAGGCATTCCGATTGCCGCATCGATCGTCGCCCGGTCGTCGACATAGAAGACATCGGTCCGGTACTGGCCCGTCCACGCGGCCAAGAAGCAGTCGTCGTGGCGCGCGTCGGCGAGCATCGCCCGCTTATCACCAACGCTCTGCGCTTGGCTAATTCGTCCGCCCGGCTCGAGCCGTATCGGGGTGACGTACCTTGCCTTGTACGGGAGGGCAGGAGCATCGCTTGCCTGGCGTAGAGCCGAGCCGTCAAACACCACGCCGTCAGGATATGGGCGCGCGGCGGGACGGGGTCGGCAAGGGGTCTGACCCTTTTCCGAGGGAGGTTGAGGGTTCGCCTGCGAAAGGGGTCTGACCCTTTTCGTAGGTGGGTTGAGGGTTTGTGGCGTGACGGCCGGGTGTGTTACGTCCCGAACACGCGGTCGCCCGCGTCGCCCAGGCCGGGGCGGATGTAGGCGTTCTCGTCCAGCTCGCGGTCGATCGCCGCGGTCCAGATCTGGACGTCGGGGTGGGCCTGCTCGACCGCCTCGACTCCCTCGGGCGCCACCACCAGGCAGACCAGCGACAGCCGGCGCGCCCCCGCCTGCTTCAGCCGGTCGAGCGCGTGCACCGCGCTGCCGCCGGTGGCCAGCATCGGGTCGACCACGAACACGTGCGCCTCGGCCAGGCCGGGCGGGAGCCGCTCGTAGTAGTCGACCGGGCGGTGCTCCTCCTCGTCGCGGTACACGCCCACGTGTCCCACGCGCGCGCCCGGCAGGAGCCGCAGGAAGCCGTCGACCATGCCGAGGCCCGCCCGGAGCACCGGCACGATCGTGATCTCGGAGGGGAGGCGGACGCCGGTCGTGGATTCGAGCGGCGTCTCCACGCCGACCTCGGTCACGGGCAGGTCGCGCGCGGCCTCCACCGCGAGGATCGCCGACGCCTCGAAGAGGGCCTGCCGGAAGTCGCCGTGGCCCGTGGAGCGGTCACGCATAACCGTCAGTCGATCGGCCAGAACCGGGTGATCGACCACCACCAAACGCTCGGACATGGGGCGACGATAACCTCGCGGCGGCCTTGGATGCATCTATGCGCAATGTCGAGCTCAAAGCGCGCGACCCCGACCCGGCGCGCACGCTGGAGCGCGCGCTCGCGCTCGGGGCCGACGATCGGGGTGAGTTCAGGCAGCGCGACACCTACTTCGGGGGCGCCACGGGCCGGCTGAAGCTGCGCGAGCACGAGGCGGGCGGGTCGCCCATGTGGGACGAGCTGATCGAGTACTCGCACGAGCTGATCGGCTACTCGCGGCCTGACTCGGCCGAGGCGCGCACGAGCACCTACCGCCGTGTGCCGGTCGCCGACGTGGCGCCGTTGCAGGAGGCGCTCGAGGCCGCGTACGGGACACTCGTGACCGTTGCGAAGCGCCGCCACCTCCTGATCTGGGAGGGCGTGCGAATCCACCTCGACGACGTCGACGGCCTGGGCACCTATCTCGAGCTCGAGGCCGTGGCCGAGCCGGGCTCGGACCTCACCGCCGAGCACGACAGGGTCGAGCGCCTGCGCGCGGAGCTGGAAGTCGAGGACGAGAATCTCATCGCGACGAGCTACGCCGACCTGCTGCTCGAGGCCAGCGGCGGCCCCGAGGGACCGACGCTGCCGGGCATGAGCATCGTGGGCGCCGACGCCGCGGGCAACGAGTCGGCCGAGGAGCTCCTTCGCGCCGCGGACGAGGTGATGCACACGGCTCACGTGCGCTACTCGCACTTCCCGGTCGGAGCCGCGCTCCGCGGCGTGGACGGTCAGGCATACGTGGGCTCGAACGTCGAGAACGCCTCGTACCCGCAGGGCCAGTGCGCGGAGACCTCGGCGCTCGGCGCCCTGGTGGCCGGCGGCCAGACGCGGATCACCGAGGTGGCCGTGACCGCCGTCCACATGGAGTTCTGCCCGCCCTGCGGCGGGTGCCGCCAGCGGCTCGCTGAGTTCGCCGCGCCCGACACGCCGGTCCACCTGGGCCGTCCGGGCGGCCGGCGGATGACGACGACCGTGGGCGACCTGCTGCCGCTCGCGTTCGACTTCGAGCCCAGGGCGTGAGCCACACCGAAGCCGCCGCGGTGATCACCGAGCGGTCCGGGCTGCGCCCGCGCGTGGGCGTGGTGCTCGGGTCCGGGCTCGGTGGCGTGGCCGACGCCGTGGAGGAGCCCGTCGTGATCGACTACGCCGACCTCCCCGGCTTCCCGATCACCACCGTCGCGGGACACGGCGGGCGCGCCGTGCTGGGGCGGATCGGGGGGTGCCCGTCGCGGTGCTCCAGGGTCGCGCGCACGTGTATGAGGGCGGCGACCTCGAGCGCATCCGCGTGCCGGTCCGCGCGCTCCGGGCCGCCGGCGCCGAGATCCTCGTGGTCACGAACGCCGCCGGGTCGCTCCGCGAGGAGGTGGGGCCGGGGCGGCTGATGCTGATCACCGACCACCTCAACATGAGTGGCACGAGCATCCTCGCGGGCCCGAACGACGAGGCGATCGGCCCGCGCTTCCCGAGCATGCGGGACGCCTACGACGCCGAGCTGCGCGAGCGCCTGCGCGCAGCAGCGGACGAGCTCGGGACGGAGCTGGCGGAGGGCGTCTACGCCGCGGTGCGGCGGCCCCACCTTCGAGACGCCCGCGGAGATCCGCGCGCTCGGAATGCTCGGCGGCGACGCCGTGGGGATGTCCACCGTCCACGAGACGGCGGTTGCGCGGCACTGCGGCCTGCGCGTGGCGGCGGTGTCGGCGATCTCGAACTTCGCCGAGGGCCTGAGCGACGAGCCGCTGAGCCACGAGCAGACGCTCCGCGACGCGAAGCGGGCGGCGGACGCCCTGACGCCGCTGCTGGTCCGGTTCATCGAAGGGCTGGCCGAGTGACCTACGTGCCCGACCTGATCCGGGTGAAGCGCGACGGCGGCGAGCTCACCGAGGACCAGGTCCGCGAGCTCGTCACGGGCATCGCGGACGGCTCGGTCTCCGACGCCCAGGTGGGCGCGCTCGCCATGGCGATCGTCCTGAATGGGATGACCTCCGCCGAGCGGATCGCGCTCACCGGGGCCATGCGCGACTCCGGGGACGTGCTCGACTGGTCGGACGCCGGTCTGCCCGGGCCCGCGCTCGACAAGCACTCGACCGGCGGGGTGGGCGACAAGGTGAGCCTGCTGCTCGCGCCGATAGTCGCCGCGTGCGGCGGCGCGGTGCCGATGATCTCGGGCCGCGGCCTCGGCCACACCGGCGGGACGCTCGACAAGCTCGAGTCGATCCCGGGCTACGACACGACCCCGGAGCCGGATGCGTTCCGCGCCGCCGTGGCGAGCGCGGGCGCGGCGATCGTGGGCCAGACGGCCCGGCTCGCCCCGGCCGACCGGCGTCTGTACGCGATCCGGGACGCCACCGGCACGGTCGAGTCGATCCCGCTGATCGTCGCGTCGATCCTGTCGAAGAAGCTCGCGGCCGGGCTCGATGCCCTGGTGATGGACGTGAAGGTCGGATCCGGGGCGTTCCTGCCGGACCGCGAGCGGGCCGAGGAGCTGGCGCGCGCGATCGTGGAGGTGGCCACGGGAAACGGGCTTCCCACCGCCGCGCTGCTCACGGACATGGACCGGGTGCTCGGCCGGACGGCCGGCAACGCGGTCGAGGTGCGGGAGTCGATCGACCACCTGACTGGCGCCGCGCACGACGAGCGGCTGCGTGAGGTGACGCTGGCGCTGAGCGCCGAGCTGCTCGTGCTGGGCGGCGTGGAGCCGGACGCGGGTAGGGCGCGCGCGGCGGCCGAGCGGGCGCTCGGCTCGGGCGCTGCGGCCGAGCGGTTCGCGGCCATGGTCTCCGAGCTCGGCGGACCCGCGGATCTGCTGGAAGCGGCCGACAGGCACCTGACGAACGCGCCCGTGACGCTCGCGGCCGAGCCGGCCGAGGAGGGAACGGTGAGTGCGGTGGACGTGCGCGCGGTCGGCCTCGCCGTGGTGGCGCTCGGCGGGGGCCGTACCCGCGAGGATGACCCCGTGGACCACTCGGTCGGCATCACCGACGTCGCGGCGCCCGGCGAGCAGGTCGCCCCCGGCGGCCGCCCGCTGGCGATGGTGCACGCGAAGGACGAGGAGAGCGCCCGGCGCGCAACGGGAGCGTTACGCGAGGCCTACACGCTTGGCGATCGTGCACCGGGTTCGAAAGTCGTGTTGGGAGTCGTCAAGTGATCCCGAAAGCGGAACTTCATGTGCATTTGGAGGGCACCGCTCCGCCGGATCTGATCCGCCGGATCGCCGAGCGCAACGGGCTCGAGCTGCCCGGCGGGCTGTTCGCGGCCCCCGACCGGTTCGCCTACCGGGACTTCCTCGACTTCCTCGACACCTACGACAAGGCGGCCAGCGTCATCCGCACCGCCGACGACTACCGCGACATCACCTACGAGTACCTCGTGAGGTGCGCGGGCGAGGGCGCGATCTACGTGGAGCTCACCGCCTCGCCCGACCACGCGCGGCTCGTCGGCCTCACGGACGAGCAGCACATCGACGGCATCGCGCGCGGGATCGACGACGCCCGCGACGAGGCCGGGATCGAGGGCCGGATCCTCATCTCCTGCGTGCGCAACTTCGGAGTGGAGTCGGCCCTGAAGGTGGCCCGCTACGCCGCCGAGCGCCCGCACCCGTACATCGTCGGCTTCTCCATGGCGGGCGACGAGGCGAACTACCCGGCGGGCGACTACGTGGAGCCCTTCGAGATCGCTGCGGACGCCGGGCTCGGCTGCACCGTTCACGCCGGCGAGTGGGCGGGCCCCGAGAGCGTCAGGGCCGGACTGGAGCTGCCGGTCACGCGCATCGCCCACGGCGTCCGCGCCATCGAGGACCCGCCGCTGGTGGGCGAGCTCGCGGAGCTGGGGATCTTCCTCGAGTGCTGCCCGACGAGCAACGTCGTCCTTGGGATCTACCCGAGCTACGAGGAGCACCCGCTGCCGCGCCTGCGCGAGGCGGGAGTGCGGGTCACGCTCGGCTCCGACGACCCGCCGTACTTCGGCGCCTCGATCGGCGGCGAGTACGAGATTTGTCGCGAGCACTTCGGCTTCGGCGACGACGATCTGCGCGCGATCACGGAGACCGCTATCGCCGCCGCATTCTGCGAGGAATCGCTCAAACAGCGCTTAAAGCAAACGGTGTAGGGTGGCTCCGTCCCTGACCCAATGAGGAGACTCAACCGTGCGTAAGTCCTTCCGCTTCACCCTCTTCGCGCTGCTCGCCGCGCTCGTACTTGGAATCGCCGCATGCGGTGGCGACGACGACGACAGCGGTGGCAGCAGCAGCAGCACCACTTCGAGCGACGGCGGCGGCAAGGCCATCAAGACCGGCCTCGTGACGGACATCGGCGGCCTGAACGACCGATCGTTCAACTTCCTGGCCAACAAGGGCCTGGAGGACGCGAAGTCGCAGCTCGGCACCCAGGGCCGCGTGTTCCTCTCGAAGTCGAACGGCGACTACATCCCCAACCTGCAGACGTCGGCGCAGCAGCAGAACGATCTGACCATCTCGGTCGGCTTCCTCATGGGCGACGCGACGGCGACGGTCGCCAAGAAGTTCCCGAACAACGACTTCGCGATCGTCGACTTCTCGGCCTCCGCGCTGAAGGGCAAGCCGACGAACGTCGAGGGCCTGCTCTTCAAGGAGCAGGAGGCGGGCTATCTCGCCGGCTACCTCGCGGGGCTGTGGGCCAAGGACAACAACGCCGACACGATCTCGAGCGTCGGCGGCCAGAAGATCCCGCCGGTGGACCACTACATCGCGGGCTACCAGGCGGGCGCCAAGGCGGCCAACCCGAGCATCAAGACGCTGAACGGGTACTCCCAGGACTTCGTGGACCAGGCGAAGTGCAAGGAGATCGCCCTCAACCAGATCGCGCAGGGTTCGAAGGTCGTCTTCCAGGTGGCCGGCCAGTGCGGCCTCGGCGCGCTCGACGCGGCCAAGGAGAAGAAGGTTCAGGGCATCGGCGTGGACGCCGACCAGTCCTTCCTCGGCCCGCACATCCTGACCTCGGCCCTCAAGAAGGTCGACGTGGCCGTATTCGACGCAATCAAGACCGCCCAGGACGGCAAGTTCAAGGGCGGCAGCGACGTCATCGCCAGCGTGAAGAGCGGCGGCATCGGCCTTGGCAAGATCGGTCCCGCCGGCCAGAAGTACGCCGACCAGATCAAGAAGGTCCAGGACGACATCGCCTCGGGCAAGCTCAGCAACATCCCCGACACGGTGAAGTAAGCAGGAGTGGAGTCAGAAGCACCCGCTCTCGAACTCCGCGGAATAACGAAGAGGTTCGGTCCGGTCGTTGCCAACGACCGGATCGACTTCGACCTCCGCCAGGGTGAGGTGCATGCCCTGCTGGGCGAGAACGGGGCGGGCAAGTCCACGCTGATGTCGATCCTCTACGGGCTGTACAGCCCGGACGAGGGCGAGATCCGCGTGAACGGAGAGCCGGCCGAGGTCACCTCCCCGTCGCGGGCAATTGACCTCGGCATCGGCATGGTCCACCAGCACTTCATGCTCGTGCCGGTGATGACCGTCACCGAGAACATCGTGCTGGGCGAGGAGCCGCGGCGCGGCGTGCTCTTGGACGTGCGCGAGGGCGCGCGCAGGGTGAAGGAGCTGTCCGACCGGTATGGCCTCGCAGTGGACCCGGACGCCGTGATCGAGCAGGTGTCCGTCGGGATGCAGCAGCGGGTGGAGATCCTGAAGACGCTCTACCGGGATGCCCGCATCCTGATCCTCGACGAGCCCACGGCTGTGCTCACGGCGCAGGAGACGCAGGAGCTGTTCCAGGTGCTGCGGGCGCTGACGGAGGACGGCGTCTCGATCGTCTTCATCAGCCACAAGCTGAACGAGGTGCTCGAGATCTCGGACCGCGTGACCGTGCTGCGGCGCGGCAAGATGATCGACACCGTTCCCACCGAGGGCGCCACCGAGGAGAGCCTCGCGCGCCTGATGGTGGGCCGCGACGTGCTGCTCCGCGTGAAGAAGGAGGCCGCCAAGCTGGGCGACCCGATGCTCGAGGTGGAGGACCTGCACGTGCGCGACCAGCGCGGCCTCGAGGCGGTCAAGGGCGTGTCGATGAACGTGCGCGGCGGCGAGGTGGTGGCGATCGCGGGCGTGGACGGCAACGGCCAGCTCGAGCTGGTGCAGGCGATCGCCGGCGTGGTGGTGCCGGACTCGGGGCGGGTGTCGATCGCGGGCGAGGACGTGACCGGGGAGGGGGTGCGGGAGGCGACCGACGCCGGCGTGGCGCACATCCCCGAGGACCGCCAGCTGTGCGGGCTCGTGCTCGACTTCACGCTCGCGGAGAACCTCGCCCTGCGCGAGTACCGCCAGCCGCCGATCTCGAACCACGGCGTGCTGTCGGTCAGCGGCATGACGGGCCGGGCCAAGGAGCTGTTGAAGGAGTACGACGTGCGCGGCGGCGATCCGGGCACGCTCGCGAGCTCGCTGTCCGGCGGCAACCAGCAGAAGGTGGCGGTGGCGCGCGAGGTGGCGAGCAACCCGAAGCTCCTGATCGCGCACCAGCCCACGCGCGGGCTCGACGTGGGCGCGATCGAGTTCGTGCACCGGCGGCTGCTCGAGGAGCGCGACAAGGGCCGGGGGATCCTGCTCGTGTCGCTCGAGTTCGAGGAGATCCGCGCGCTCGCGGACCGCATCCTCGTGATCTACGAGGGTCAGATCGTGGCCGAGTTCCCGCCGGACGTCTCCGAGGAGGAGCTCGGCGTGGCGATGACCGGCGGCGGAGGCCGGGCGGCGGCGTGAGCGCCACCGAGGAACCCGAGGTCCGCGCCGCGACTCCCGCCTCGCGGCTCGCGGGCTACGTCCGCGGCGGCGGCGTGATCGTCCCGCTGCTCACCACCCTGATCGCGTTCCTGATAGGCGGGCTCGTGATGCTCGTTACGGGCGCCGACCCGATCGAGACCTACAAGGCGATCTGGAAGGGCACGGGCCTCCAGTGGATCTTCCCGTGGACCACCGGAGCGGACCGCGACCTCGCGGCCTCGAACCTCCAGCAGACGCTGATCATCACCACGCCGCTGATCCTCACCGGCCTCGCGGTGGCCTTCGCGTTCCGGGCCGGCCTGTTCAACATTGGCGGAAACGGCCAGTACATCGTCGGCTCGATCGCAGCGGTGTGGGTGGGCTCGTCCTTCGCCGACATGCCGAGCTTCCTCCACGTCCTGCTGGCGGTCCTGGCCGCCTGCCTGGCGGGCGCGGTGTGGGCGGGGATAGCCGGCGTGCTGAAGGCTCTGACGGGCGCCCACGAGGTGATCACCACGATCATGCTCAACTGGATCGCCCTGTGGATAGGGGTGTGGCTGTTCTCGCTCGGCGGGCCGCTCCAGAACGACACGCAGAAGTCGATTCCGGTGTCGAACGACGTGGTGGAGGGCGCCAAGCTCCACGTGTTCTGGGGCGACCCGGTGCTCCAGGGTCTCCACATCGGCATCTTCATCGCGCTGTTCGCCGTGCTCGTGTTCTGGTTCATCCTGAACCGGTCCACCACGGGCTTCGAGGTGCGCGCGGTGGGCTTCAACCCGGAGGCTGCGCGCTACAGCGGGATGAGCGTGGCGAAGAACTACATCCTCGTCATGGCGGTGTGCGGGGTGTTCGCCGGGCTGGCGGGCGGCATCGACGTGCTCGGCTGGCAGTTCCGGATCGCCACGAACGACATCCAGAAGCTCCAGCTCGGGTTCTTCGGGATCGCGGTCGCGCTGCTGGGCCGGAACACGGCGATCGGGACGGTGTCGGCGGCGCTGCTGTTCGGAGCGCTGCTCAGCGGCACCTCGCAGCGCAACCTCGACCCGACCGTCTTCGAGCCGTCGCTGGCCGAGAACCTCACCTACATCATCCAGGGCCTGATCATCCTGATCGTGAGCGCCGACGTCCTGGTGCTCACCCTGGTCAGACGCGGACGAGGCATGTTCCGACGAGGTAGCGAGCCCGCCGTAGCGCGGGCCGGCGGGGAGCAGGAGCCATGAGCGCGTCGACGCTCGCCGCGGGTCGCACGCGCGTGTCCGCGCGCACGGCCGCATGGGTCGGCATCGTGCTCGCGATCCTCGCCGCGTACGTCGCGCTGCCGCCGATCATGCTCCGCACGCCCGTGGTCTCGCTCGTGCTCGCCGCGGCGGGCGTCGCCGCCGGCGTCTACGCGGCGCGCGAGGGCGAGCGCCGGCTCGGCAACATCGCGGTGGCGCTCGCGGTGTTGGGCGCGATCCTCGCCGTGGTCGCGGTCAAGTCCGGCGAGGACAACCTCGACAAGGTGTTCGTCTGGTCGGCGCTGACGGCCGGGATGCTCCGCTTCGGCACCCCGCTGATCTTCGCCGCGATGGGCGGCATCATGTCCGAGCGCAGCGGGGTCATCAACATCGGGCTCGAGGGCATGATGCTGATGGGTGCCTTCTTCGGCATCTACGGGTCGGACCTGACCGGCTCGTGGGTGGGCGGGCTCGCGATCGCGGCCGTGGCGGGCGCGCTCACGGGGCTGCTGCACGCCTTCGTGTCCATCTCGCTGCGCGCCGACCAGGTGGTGAGCGGCACCGGCATCAACATCCTTGCGCTCGGCGTGACGGGGTACGTGTTCATCTACCACTACGGCACGCAGGGCACGCCCCCGGACGTCTCCCGGGTGCCGGACGTGACGCTGCCGGCCGTCGAGAACATTCCGTTCATCGGCGACGCGATCGGGCACGCCAACCTGCTCACCTGGGCGGCGCTCATCCTCGTGCCGCTCCTCACCCTGTTCCTCTTCAGAACGCGCGGCGGGCTGCGGCTCCGGTCGGTCGGCGAGAAGCCGCGCGCCGCCGACACGGTGGGCCTGCCCGTGATCCGGACCCGCTACCTGGCCGTCACCGCCTCCGGCGCGCTGGCCGCCATCGGCGGGGCGTACCTGTCGATCGCGCTGCTCGGCTCGTTCAACGAGAACATGACCGCCGGCCGCGGCTTTATCGCCCTCGCGGCGGTGATCTTCGGCGGGTGGCGCCCGTGGGGCGCGCTCGCCGGCGCGCTCCTGTTCGGCTTCTCGACGGCGCTCGCGCAGCGGCTGCCGGCCTTCTCCGAGTCCACGGCCGTGCTATTCCAGGCGTTGCCATATGTCTTGACCCTGGTCGCGGTGGCCGGCGTCATCGGCCGGTCCCGACCGCCCGCCGCCATCGGCGTACCGTACGTGAAGGAGTAGCTCTTGGTCGTATCCAGGCTTGTCCTCGCCAGCCCCACCGACGAGCACACGGGGCGCCTCAGCGACGAGGTCGAGCTCTACCAGCGCACCTACAACACGCTGCTGCGCTCGAGCGGGGAGACGCACCTGCGCGTGCTCGAGCCGGCGCACCGCGCCATGGGCTCGAGCCTCCACCCGCTGGCCGACAGCGACGAACCCGACCTCGGCGCGTTCATCTACGCGATCCGGCGGATGCCCGACTCGATGGCCGACCACGCGCAGCTCGTGATCCTTGGGCAGGAGCGCGAGGTGTTCGAGCGCAACGGCATCTCGATCGACGGGTGGCAGGAGGTGGACGCGCCCGCGCGGCGGCGCCGCTGGTTCGACGCCGGCGACGGCACGCATGCCGTGCTCATCTCGAGCCCCTCGGACGTTGACGACCTGATCCCCACCCTGGTGGCCTTCCAGATCGAGTGGAACAAGCTGCGCGTGCGGCAGCGCGCGGCGGGCTGGCCGCCCGATCACGACCCCACGAACGAGGAGTGCGCGGAGGCGCTGGGCGGCACGTCGGAGGACTGGGCGCGGCTGCGCGAGGCGTGGGGCGAGCGCTTCATGCCGCGGCTCCAGCTGATCTCGGACCAGCGGATGAACATGCGGCTCCGGATGCTCGGCGGCACGCAGGTGGGCTTCTCGCGGATGACGCGCCACTGGTGGCGGCCGGTGCACGAGTCGCTCGCGGAGCAGCAGCTGGTGGACAGGCCGCTCTACTTCGTCAGCTCGAACACGCACAGCCTGGTGAACATCGCGACCGGTGTG
>CAWEHM010000003.1:0-4234 GCA_963808875.1 uncultured Thermoleophilaceae bacterium | reverse complement strand
CGTCCCAGCCGTCGCGCCGGCGGCGCCCAACCCGGGCGGTACCGGCCAGCCCTCTCAGGAGTGCGGCGAAGCTGGGGCCACCTCAGAGCCCGCGGGCTTTGGCACCAGCGGCTTCGCCACCGCCGAGGGCGTCTACGCCAACGGCAGCGGCCACAACGTCAGCCAGTACGACGTGGCCTGCTTCCAGGTGACGAGCGCGGGCCCACCGCGTTAGGGCTGGGTCGCGTCAACCGCCCGTACTGATCCGGCGCGGGCGGGTCGGCCTCGTCGCCGAGCCGCTCGCGACCGGGTGTCAACGCCGGTCGAACACGGAGCACGGCCGTCGAGCTGGCATCTCCGGCTCACGCGGCTGGCGCGCGCTTCCCCTTCGGCCCGTCGCAGGGCTCGATCCGTCAACCGCTGCCTGACCCTCGTCTTCCCAGTCGTGGCCGCCGCGCCGGTTTCGCGCGAAGCAGTTGCGCCGTGAGTGAGCCGTCTTCGTGTCGAGATCGCCTCACCGAGGTCAGTGGGGCCCGAGGCGGCGCGGACCCTCGAGACTGCGTGCGATCATCGGCCCATGAGTGACGCTGATCCGGAACACAACAGCTTTGAGGACGTCGCGCGGGCGCTGGCCGATGAAGTGAGCCGGGCGATCGAGCGCCTCTCCGAGATCGATCTCGACGAGATCGCGCGGGCCGCGAGCGCGGAAAGCGAGCGCGCGAGGCGATGGATCGACGAGCTGGGCCGGTGGCTGCGCGAACAGGGCGACGCCATCGGGAACGCGCCGTTTGGGGCTGGCGAGGCGCGGGAACACGGCCGGCGCCCGCAGATCGCGCGGCGGGGGGTCGCCCGACCGGCGAGGATCCGCTGCGACACGCCGGACCGCATCCGCTCGATCTCCCCACTGCCGACCAGGGACTGGCGCTGGCGGCACTCGACTCCGGGCGCTGGAGGGTCGAGCCGGGAACGAGCGCGCTCGCCGTTCACGGCGAGGGCCCCGGGCCCAGCGACGCGCTCGGGCTCGTCCGCGAAATGCGGGTTCGCGACTGGATGACCGCCGACGGTGAGATCACGCGGGCGGGCCGCGCCGCGCTGAGACGGTGGCTCGACGCCGCCGATCGAGCCTGACCGCACGACTTGCCGCTCATCACCCGCGCGCGGCAGGGCCACGAGGTGCGGTACCCCCGAGTTGTTTGGAATGCAGCTCGTCTAGCCTCATTCGGTTGAGGCGGCCAGCGAAGAATTCCGGGAGGGAAGCGTGGCATGAGGATCTGCATCGTCGGTGCGTCCGGGAAGCTTGGGAAGTACCTGGTCCAGCACGCGCTGGACCGGGAGCACGAGGTGGTTGCCGTGTGCCGCGAGAAGAGCGTCGGCAAGCTCGCCCAGTTCGAGGGGCGGATCACCATCGTGCCCGGCGCAACCGACGACCGCGAGGTCATCGAGCGGGCTGTCGCGGGCTGCGACGGGGTGCTCGTCGTGCTCGTCCCGCGGGGAGTACACGGCTACGCGTCGGGAACGGCCCAGGCGGTCCTCGACCACGCGCAGCCCGGGGCACGGCTGGTGTTCTCGTGCGGTTGGCACATCACCCGCGATGGTCAGGACGTCTATTCGTGGAAGCTCAAGGCGATCGTGAAGGTCTTCGGACCACTCGCGCGCCTGGCTCGCTTCGCCGACCTCGACGATCAGGTGGAGGCGTGCCGGCGGGTGTTCGCGAGCGACACCCGCTGGACCGTCGTGCGCGGGAGCGACCTCGAGGAGGGCGAGAGCCAAGGCCTGCCGGTGTGGAGCCCGCACGTGGGCGACCCCGTCCTCGAGAGCAACATCACGCGCCGCGTGGACTTCGCCCTGTTCATGGTGGAGGCCCTCGAGAGCGACGATCTCGTTCACGAGGCCCCCGCGATCGTCAGCCGCCTGAGCCCTTCGGCGCTCGCGCGCGCCGCCGCCTGAGCCCCTCTGCCTGTGATCTGATGACCCATCGGCAGGGCGCGCGTTCACGGGTGCGGCCTGCCGACGCACGCGCTGCCGAATCGCGAGGAGAACGGCTGCTCGAGCGATGAGAACACGCGAAGCTTCGCGGCAGCCGAGTTCTCACGTGTGGGAGGCTCGGAGGTCCGGGCGGTGGCATGATGCGCGGTAGCGGTGCTAATCAGCAGGATTCTTAGCCGCGCGGCGTCGGCGGTAGTGTGCGCGCATGCGAGCGCTCGTCACGGGCGGCGGCCGCGGCGTGGGCGCGGGGATCGCGCGGGCGCTGGCGGGCGACGGCTGGGAGGTCGTTGTCGGCGCGCGTAGCCGTGAGCAGGTCGAGGCGGTCGCGGACGAGATCGGCGGCGAGTGGGTGCAGATGGACGTGGCCGACCGCGGCTCGGTCGAGCGCGCGGTCGCCGAGGCGGGCGAGGTCGACCTGCTTGTCGCGAACGCCGGTGTGGCCGATAACCACGAGCGGCGGCCGTCCTGGGAGATCGACCCCGTCGACTGGTGGCGTGTGTACGAGGTCAACGTGCTGGGCGTGCACCTCTGCTGCCGCGCGGTGATCCCCGGCATGCTCGAGCGCGGGCGCGGGCGGATCGCGATCACGGCGAGCGCCGCCGCGTACCTCGCGGGCGGCGACCGCACCGCCTATCCGCCGAGCAAGGCCGCGGTCTGCCGCTATGGCGAGACGCTGGCGAACGAGCTCGCCGGGCGGATCCCCGTGTTCTTCTTCAGCCCCGGGCTCGTGCGGACGGAGATGACCGAGGGCGCATTCCCCGAGGACGCCCCGTGGACGCCGCCGGAGCTCGCGCCGGAGCTCGTCCGCAAGCTTGCCACCGGCCGTTACGACGCGCTCGCTGGCCGCTACCTGCATGCCGAGCACGACGACGTCGACGCGCTGCTGCAGCGGATCGACGAGCTACGCGAGCGCGACCTGAACGCGATCCGGCTCAGGCGCTGACGAAGAAGCGAATCACCCCAAGGCCCGAGCGCTCACCCCGCGGGGGGCCTTGCTCCTAGAGCTCTCACCCTGTCCGGCCCTAGGTCGGATCTCGGTATTGGGATGAGCGAGCGCCTCGAGCTCGTGCTGGCGATACGACTAGGCGAAAGCAGCAACCGCGCACCTCCGCCGTCAACGGGAAGGCCCACGCCCGCCCTTTCGCTATGAGTCGTCACCGGCGCACCGTTGGCTCGCCAACGCGGAGACAGACCACGGTCGCGCGATACTCCGGCGGAGAGCACCGGCGCACCGACTCGGCGCAGGAGCTGCGGCCGCGAAGGCAGTAGACGCTCGCGGACCGCGACGCCGGCGACGGCGCCCGGCGGGGCAAGGACGCTGCACGGGCGGGTGGCGGCGGACACGTCCTCAGACGGAGCCTGCGGAGTCTGAGGAGCGTGATCCGCCGACAGGACCCGCCCGCCACCGACTGCGGGCCCTCGAAAACGGTCAGCCGTGGTGGGTGATCGTCAGGCCGCCCGACGGCGGAGCCGCATCGGCCGCTGACGACATCTCGTCGAGGCGCTGGTGGAAGGCGCGGGCCACCCGCAGCGCATGCGTCTTGGCCAGCTCGGCGCGGTCGCCGGCGAACAGCTCGTCGACCGTGCCGGACCAGAGCGCCAGCCACCGCTCGAAGTGCCCTCTGCGCAACCGGACCTTCGCGTGCAGCTGCGCATGCGGACGGAAGGCACCGCCGCCGTAGGACTGGGCTCCCAGCAGGATCGTCTCCCAGAACGAGGCGATCCGCGGGACGTGCGCCTCGAGGTCGAGCTTCGCGACGTCGACGAAGATGAAGCCGATGATGGGGTCCTCGAGGGCGCGCCCGTAGAAGGCGCGCACGAGCCGCTCGCAATCGGCACGGCTCTCGATGTCACGGAGTCCCTCGCGCACATCCATCCCCACCACTATGGCGGGCTCGTCGATCGGTCAACCTCGGGGTGGCGGCGCAAAGTTCAGGGACGCGACCCGATTTACACGGGCTCGTCGAGCCGCGACAGTCGGCCGATGACGAGCCTGCCAGCATGGTCGGCATGGCGGGCGGGCTCGCCTTCCAGCGCGTTCACCATCGGAATCGAGGAGGAGTTCATGCTCCTCGACCCGCGCGACTGGTCGTTGGCCTTCCGCTCGGACGAGGTGATCGCGGGCCTGGAGCCCGAGCTACGCGATCGCGTGACGCAGGAGACCCACGCGGCCGTGATGGAGGTCACCACGGGCGTGCATCGCCGGGTCGCCGATGCGGTCGCGGAGCTGGCCGAGCTGCGCTGGAAGCTCTCGCGCGCGCTCGCCGAC
>CAWEHM010000002.1:0-14201 GCA_963808875.1 uncultured Thermoleophilaceae bacterium | reverse complement strand
ACGGCGCGGGCACGCACGCGCTCGGCCACGAAGGCGGCCGGGGTGGTGCCGAGCGGCGGCACGAGGCCCTTCGACGCGACGAGCACCGCGGAGCGGTCGCCCATTCGCGCGCCGATCTCGCCGACGGCGGCGGGCAGGGACGCGCACGGAACGGCCAGGAGCACGAGGTCCACGCCCGCGAACTCGATCTCCGGGACGGTCTTCACGTCGATGCCGCGGTCGAGCTCGAGGCCGGGCAGGTAGCGCGCGTTCTCGCGGGCCGAGCGGAGCGTCTCCGCCTGGGCGGCGGTGCGGCAGCCGAGCTGCACCTCCAGTCCCTGGGCGCCAGGACCACGGCGGCGGCGGTGCCCATCGAGCCGGCGCCGACCACGGCCGCGGTGCGCAGCGGCGGCAGCCCGCCAAGCCATTCCCACTGGAGCTCCACGCAGGGCCAGATCCGCTCGGTCACCTCGCCGGCCAGGAACGGGGACGGGTTCTCCACGCGCGGGAAGGTGAGCGGCGCCCCGAAGCGCAGGTGGACCCTGACCGGCTTGATCCGCCAGCCGCTGCGGGCGTGCTCCGAACCCGTGACCGCGATCGGGACCACGGGCTTGCCGCTCTGGAGGGCCAGGCGGCCGACACCCCGCTTCGGCCGCGCGAGCGAGCCGGTGCGGATGCGGGTGCCCTCGGGGAAGATCACGATGGCCTGGCCGCGCTCGAGCAGGGCGCGTGCGGTGTCCATGGACTCCTCGTCCGACTCGCCGCGCTTGATCGGGAAGGCGCCGAGGCAGTTCAGGATCCAGCCGAGCATCGGGTTCTTGAACAGCTCTTGCTTCGCCACGAAGTAGATCGGCCGTGGGATGCAGCAGCCGATCGCGAATGGGTCCAGGAAGCTGCGGTGGTTCGACGCGAGGATCACGCCTCCGTCCGGCACGTGCTCGGTGCCGAGCCTGCGGAGCCGGAAGTACAGGAGGATGGCCGGCTTGATCGCCCACCGGATCGGCCAGTACACGAACGGGTTGACGCCGCGGCGTCGCGTGCGCTCGTGGTAGCGCTCCAGTGGGCGTGGGGCCATCGAGGAGACCTACCCGGTTCTGCCAGTCTCGTTACGCTGCCCCGATGGAGCTTCGTAGACCTCTGAACGGTGCCCTGGCCGGCGCCGCGGCCGCCGGGGCCTGGGCCCTGCAGCAGCCGCTCGACAAGCGCGTGTTCGGCTCCCGCTATGACGACTTAGAGGTGCTGGGCAAGATCGTGACCCGCGGGCCGGGCTGGCCGGGGCGGGACTCGGGGTTCTGCGTGGCCAAATGGCGCGACGTTCGGCGCGGTCTACGCGGCTCGCCCGCGCGCCCGGGCCCGCCTTCTGGGGCCCTGCGGCCATGGCCGAGCACCTCGGCTTCTGGCCGCTCGGCATCCTGGTCGACCGCTACCACCCCGCGCGCAAGGACCTCGAGCCGCTCGCAGAACAACCGGCGCGCGTTCGCCCAGGCCACCTGGCGCCACCTCGTGTTCGGGATCGTCCTGTCCGAGCTGGAGCGCCGCCTGAACGACGAGAACCAGGATCAGCCCCTCGAAGGGGTGCCGATCTCGTCGAACGGCCACGGCAACATCGAGCACGCCACGGCGCGGGCACGCACGCGCTCGGCCACGAAGGCGGCCGGGGTGGTGCCGAGCGGCGGCACGAGGCCCTTCGACGCGACGAGCACCGCGGAGCGGTCGCCCATCCGCGCGCCGATCTCGCCGACGGCGGCGGGCAGGGACGCGCACGGAACGGCCAGGAGCACGAGGTCCACGCCCGCGAACTCGATCTCCGGGACGGTCTTCACGTCGATGCCGCGGTCGAGCTCGAGGCCGGGCAGGTAGCGCGCGTTCTCGCGGGCCGAGCGGAGCGTCTCCGCCTGGGCGGCGGTGCGGCAGCCGAGCTGCACGTCGAGCCCGGCGCGCGAGAGCACGATGGCGGCGGCGGTGCCCATCGACCCGGCGCCCACAACGGCCGCCGTGCGCAGCGGCGGCAGGCCGCCGAGCCACTCCCACTGGAGCTCGACGCACGGCCAGATCCGCTCGGTGACCTCGCCGGCGAGGAAGCGCGACGGGTTCTCCACGCGCGGGAAGGTAAGCGGAGGCCCGCAGCGGATGTGGACCCTGACCGGCTTGATCCGCCAGCCGCTGCGGGCGTGCTCCGAACCCGTGACCGCGATCGGGACCACGGGCTTGCCGCTCTGGAGGGCCAGGCGGCCGACACCCCGCTTCGGCCGCGCGAGCGAGCCGGTGCGGATGCGGGTGCCCTCGGGGAAGATCACGATGGCCTGGCCGCGCTCGAGCAGGGCGCGTGCGGTGTCCATGGACTCCTCGTCCGACTCGCCGCGCTTGATCGGGAAGGCGCCGAGGCAGTTCAGGATCCAGCCGAGCATCGGGTTCTTGAACAGCTCTTGCTTCGCCACGAAGTAGATCGGCCGTGGGATACAGCAGCCGATCGCGAATGGGTCCAGGAAGCTGCGGTGGTTCGACGCGAGGATCACGCCTCCGTCCGGCACGTGCTCGGTGCCGAGCCTGCGGAGCCGGAAGTACAGGAGGATGGCCGGCTTGATCGCCCACCGGATCGGCCAGTACACGAACGGGTTGACGCCGCGGCGTCGCGTGCGCTCGTGGTAGCGCTCCAGTGGGCGTGGGGCCATCGAGGAGACCTACCCGGTTCTGCCAGTCTCGTTACGCTGCCCCGATGGAGCTTCGTAGACCTCTGAACGGTGCCCTGGCCGGCGCCGCGGCCGCCGGGGCCTGGGCCCTGCAGCAGCCGCTCGACAAGCGCGTGTTCGGCTCCCGCTATGACGACTTAGAGGTGCTGGGCAAGCTCGTTACGCGCGGACCGGGCTGGCCCGCCGCCGGGCTGGGGCTTCACGTGGCGAACGGAGCGATGTTCGGCGCGGCCTACGCGCTCGCGCGCCCGCTCGTGCCGGGCCCGCCGATCGTCGCCGGGATCACCGCGGCGATGGCGGAGCACTTCGGCTTCTGGCCGCTCGGGATCCTGGTGGACCGCTATCACCCGGCCCGCAGGGAGCTTGAGCCGCTGCACAACAACCGCCGCGCCTTCGCCCAAGCGGCCTGGCGCCACCTCCTGTTCGGCATCGTCCTGTCCGAGCTGGAGCGCCGCCTGAACGACGAGACCCAGTACGAGCCGCTCGAGGGAGTGCCGATCTCGTCGAACGGCCACGGCAACATCGAGCACGCAGCCGTCGGCGCGACCGAGGCCTAGACTCGGTTCGCTCCCGCCGGAGTAGCTCAGCTGGTAGAGCAGCTCACTTGTAATGAGCAGGCCGTCGGTTCGAGTCCGACCTCCGGCTCCTAGTCGACGAGTTCTTGGCGGTTCGCGATCGCGCTGCCGCTGATCGACGCCGTGAAACGACGCGGGCCCCGCGATTGCGGGGCCCGCGCTTTCTTCAGTCTTGGCCCCTGCGGGGCTAGTAGGACCGGCTGCCGCCCCAGCGGTTGCCGAGGCCGAAGCCTCCGCTCGGGATACCGGCGATCAGCACGATGATCGCGCCGATGATGCCGACGATCGGCGCAATAAGGGCAGCAAGCAGCAGGTAAACGAGGACCGCCACCAGCACGGTAAGCAGGATTCCAATCATTCTCTTCCTCCTTTGGGGTACGCGCCCAACTGTGGCGCCTCCCGCAGGTACCCGCTGGGAACCGCGGAGAAACGGTTTAGAAGCTCAATCCCTGATGAACACCGGGGTTCCGACCGGCACGCGCCGCATCAGAACCTCGAGATCGGCGTCCCCGGCGCGCAGGCAGCCGGCCGATGCCGCGACGCCGATCGAGCCCGGCGAGTCGGTGCCGTGGATGGCGAGCCGGTTGCCGCCCGACCAACCCGCCGGCAGCTTCGGCTGGTGGCCGTTCAGGGCGAGCACGCAGCAGCCGTAGTAGGCGCCGAAGCTGCGCCCGTTCAGCTTGTCGGTCACGGCGAAGCGGCCGGTGGGCGTCTCGGAGCCGGGGCGGCCGACCGCGACCGCGATGCGGCGGATCCGCCGCCCGTGCCTGCGCAGCTCGAGCCAGCGACCGGAGAGGTCCGCGTGAAGCGAGTAGGCGGTGCGCCGTACCTGCAGCGCGGAGTTCTTCCTGTTGACCCAGGCGAGTTGCCCATTTGGCAGCTCGGTGGCGGTGACGCCGAGCCAGGGCCCGCGCCTGGCCGCAACGCTGAGCACCCTCGTGCCGCCGAATTCCGTGTGCGCGCCCGCGCGCGCGAGGACAGGGCCGTTCGGGCGGGCGCGCAGGGGGACTGATCCATGCAGCACCGCCATCCGATGGATGCCCCTCACTCTGGGTTTCGGCGCGGGTGGAGGAGGCGGAGGAGGAAGGGGTAGCGCGGGCGCTGTCGTGACCTGCGGCCGATTCTCGGTGCGCTGGCGCGCCGATGCCGCGTAGCTCATCGCGAAGAGGGCCGCGAGTGCGACCAGGACGATGGCCGGGAGTACCGAACGAGAGCCCATCCTCCCGTTCGCATCGGCCTAGATCCGGATCGCTGAAGGGTCCCGGGCCACTCGACTGGACGCTTGTACGAGTTTCGCTACAGCAGCACTTCGCGCGAGCTGAGGTGCGCGCCGACCTTGCGCTTCACGCGCTGGAGCGCGTTGTCGACGGTCTTCGTGTCGCACTCGAGCCGCTCGGCGATCGCCTCGTAGCTGTGGCCGTCGAGGTACAGCGACAGCACCGAGCTCTCCAGCTCCGACAGCACGCTCGACAGGCACGCGACCAGGCTGTGGAGCTCCTCCGAGGAGATCACCTGGTTCACCGGATCGTGCGCGGTGGGGCCGGGCAGCAGCTCGTCCAGCGTCGGATCGCCGTCCCCGCCGCCCGCGGCGGGCGTCTGCGAGAACGAGACGTACTCGTTCAGGGGCGTGTGCTTGTTGCGGGTGGAGGTCTTCACCGCCGTGATGATCTGCCGCGTTATGCAGAGCTCGGCGAAGTTCCGGAAACTCGACTCGCGGTCCCAGCGGTAGTCGCGAACCGCCTTGTAGAGCCCGACGAGCCCCTCCTGGATCAGATCGTCGGCGTCCCCGCCGATCAGGAAGTAGGACGACGCCTTGAGCCGGACGAAGCCGTAATACCGCTTCACTATGCGGTCGTAGGCGTCCTTCTTGCCCTGCTTCGCCAGCGCGATCAGGTAGTGATCATCAAGCTCAACCTGAGTGTGAGACTTGAACGCGCTGGGGCGGAACGTCGGGGAAGCTGCCATCGAAGGCTCCTTGGCCTCGGTGACGCACTACCTCCCCTGGCGTCAGGTTCTTCTGAGGTCGAGTCGGGAAATCCCTAAAGCTCGACTTCAGCCTGATCAACGATCGTGATTATGCCCCGTTATGGAGCCCTGTCAAGGGTTTCCCCTCGAAATTGCAAGATTCCGTACACGAGGGCCGCGGCGGCCGTCGCGACGTTGAGCGATCCGACCTGCCCTCGGACGGGCAGATGCACCAGCTGGTCGCACGTCTCGGCGACCCGCGGACGCAGCCCTCGTCCCTCGCTTCCGAGCACCAGGATCACGCGCCCGCTGTAGTCGGGCCGGTCGTACGGCACCGACGCGGTGGCCTCCGCCCCGTACACCCACAGGCCCTCACGCTGCTTCGCCTTCTCGAGCCAGGTGGCGAGGTTCCCCACCTGCGCGACGGGCAGGTGCTCCACAGCGCCGGCGGACGCGCGGCACACCGCGGGCGTGACCTCGGCCGAGCGCCGCTCCGGCAGCACGAGCCCGCTGCAGCCGGCGCTCTCGGCCACCCGGGCGACCGCCCCCACGTTCTGCGGGTCCTGGACCTCGTCTAGCGCGAGCGCGAGCGCGTCGGGCGCCTCGAGCAGCGAGTCCGCGTCAACGTACGGATACGGCCCTACCTCGGCGCAGATGCCCTGATGGTCGGGCGAGCCGGCGCGCTCCTCGATCTGCCACGGGTCGCAGGTGTGCGTCTCGACGCCTCCGAGCCACACCTCGCGCGCGGCCCGCTCGGTGGCGAACACCCGCTGCACCGTGCGCCGGCCGCGGAGCGCCTCGCGCACTGCGTTGCGGCCGTAGACGATCACGATCGTTAGCCGCCGCCCCGTGAGCCACGCTCACGCGGCGGCGACCGTACCAGCCGGGCGCCCTCCGGGGTGTCGCGGATCTCCCAGCCCTCCCCGGCCAGCCGGTCGCGAATCTGGTCGGCCCGCTCGAAGTCGCGCGCGGCGCGCGCCTCGTCCCGCTCGGACGCCAGGCGCCGAAGCTCCTCGGGCGCCTCGTCCTCAGCCTCCAGCAGCGACTCGAGCCCGAGCGCGTGGAGCATCTCCGGGAGGCGGCCGGGCGCGACGGCGGTACCCGCGTCGAGCGCGCGATTGGCCTCGGACACCCAGTCGAAGAGGATCGCGCGCGCCTGGGGCGTGTTGAAGTCGTCACTCAGCGCGTCGAAGAACGCCTCGGCGAGCCGGTCGTCCTCGGGAAGCGCCGTCCACTGCTGATCGAGCCGCCGGATGAGGTCGCGCACACGGTCCACCGCCCGCGACGCCTCCTCGAGCGCCTCCTCCGAGTAGGCGACCGGCTTTCTGTAGTGCGCACCGACCATCCACATGACGAACGCGTCGCGGCCGTACTCGTCGAGCGCGCCGTGGAGCAGGCGGATGTTGCCCACGGACTTGGCCATCTTCTCCTCGCCCATCTGCACCATCCCGTTGTGCATCCAGGTGCGGCTGAGCGGCCTGCCGCGGGCCGCCTCCGTCTGGGCGATCTCGTTCTCGTGGTGCGGGAAGACGAGGTCCGAGCCGCCACCGTGCACCTCGAACGGGACGCCGAGCACCTCCTCCGCCATCGCCGAGCACTCGATGTGCCAGCCGGGGCGGCCGTCGCCCCAGGGCGACTCCCACCAGGTGTCCTCGCCCTCCTTGCGCGCCTTCCACAGCGCGAAGTCCTGCGGCGACTCCTTCAGCTCGGCGGCGTCATCTCCCTCGCCCTGCTGCATCTCCTCGAGCGGGCGGTTCGAGAGCTTGCCGTAGCCGTCGAATGACGCCACGCGGAAGTAGACGTCCCCGCCGCGCTCGTAGGCGTGGCCCGAGTCGACCAGATCCCCGATCAGCCCGACGATCGCGCCGATCGTCTCGGTGGCCCTCGGCTCCGCGTCCGGGCGGCCGAGCCCGAGCCGGTCCGTGTCCTCGACATACCCGTCGGTCATCTCGCGCGCGAGCTCCGCGCTCGGCACGCCGCGCTCGCGGGCGGCGTCGTAGATCTTGTCGTTCACGTCTGTGACGTTCACCACGAGCGTCGCGTCGTAGCCCTCGTGCTCGAGGAAGCGCTTCAGGAGCGAGAAGACCACGAACGGCCGCGCGTTCCCCACGTGGATCCGGCCATAGACCGTCGGCCCGCAGGCGTAGATGCCGATCCGGCCGCCGTCGCGCGGCTCGACCGCGACGACCTCGCCAGTCAGCGTGTCGTGAATGCGCAGCTGGCGCACGCGCGGGAGGCTACTCAGGCGACAGGCGGCCTACGGTCCGTCCAGCGGAGCTCGCCCTCGAGCTGCGCGGCGAGGCTGATGAGGGTCGCCTCGTCGTTGTGCCGCCCGACGATCATCACCCCGATCGGCAGGCCGTCGTCGCTCGTGCCGCCCGGCACCGAGATCGCCGGCTGGCCGGTGAGGTTCCACTCGCCGGTCATGGCCGGCTGGACCCGCACCATGCCCAGCAACGTGCGGACCGCGCCCAGGCCCTCCCACTGGCCGGCCCTCCATGGCGGCATCGCGTTGACGGGCGTGAGCAGCACGTCGTGCTCGCGGAAGAAGCGCTCGTACCGCGACCTGTTGTCCTGACCGCGCGCCCAGTCGAGCACCTGCCGTGGAATCGCGCGGCCAACCTGGGCGAAGCCCCTGGTACGGCGCTGAAGCCGGTCCGGCCGCTCGACGCGCTCGTCCACGTCCTGTGCCACTCCGGCTAGGTAGCGCGTGGTGGACGGGGTGAGCGGCGGGTAGGGCGGGTCGGCGCTCTCCACCTCGTGCCCCAGTGCGCGCAGGCGCGCCGCGGTCTGCTCCACCGCGCGCTTTACGTCGCCGTGCACGCGCGCCGGGGAGGGCGGCTTGGTGGAGACCGCCACCCGAAGCCGCTCGGGAGATCGGTCGGGGGCGTCGAGCAGCGCCTCGTCGCCGGCGCCGATCGAGAGCAGGAGCGCGGTGTCGCGCACGCTCCGGGTGAGGAACCCCGCGACACTCAGCCCGTACCAGTGCTCGCCGGGCGGCGTGAGCGGAATCCGGTCGCGCGTGGGCTTCAGGCCGACCAGGCCGCAGTTCGCGGCCGGGATGCGGATCGAGCCCATGCCGTCCGAGCCGGTCGCAGCCGCGCACAGCCCGGCCGCCACCGCGGCGGCGCTGCCTCCGCTCGACCCGCCCGCGCTGCGGTCGGTGTCCCACGGGTTGCGCGTGATGCCGAACGCGGGACCCTCGGTGTCGCAGATGATCGCCAGCTCGGGGGTGTTTGTCTTGCCGATCACCACGGCCCCCGCCGCCCGCAGGCGCCGCACGAGCTCCGAGTCCTGGGCGGCCGGCTCCGTGAACGCGTCGGTGCCCCAGCGGGTGACCTCGCCGGTCACGTCCTCGACGTCCTTCACCGCGATCGGCACGCCGAGGAGCGGCCGCTCCTCGCCGGCGCCCCGCCGGCCGTCGGCCTGCTGGGCGTCCACGAGCGCGCGCTCCGACATGACCTTGCGGAACGCGTTCAGCTGCGGGTTGAGGCGCTCGATCCGCTCGAGGTAGAGCATCACGAGCTCCCGCGACGACACCTCGCCGAGCCGAATCAGCTCGGCCTGTCTCGCCACTCCCGCAAACGCCAGCTCGTCGCGCTCCATCGGCGCCGGAATCTACCTGGCTACCGGCGCGGCGCGCTCCGCTTGCGAATCGTCACGCCGGCCACCGTCGTCCGCGACTCGCCGGCGCCGCTGTGGGCCGCGTTGACCGCCTTCCCGCGCAGCCTGCGCGCGTGGGCGAACAGCCGCCGGCCACCGCGTGTGACGCGCACACGCACCTTCGCGGTCCTTCCGGGCTGGATCGAGAAGCTCGCGTGGCCGAGTGTCACCGACACGGCCGCGCGCGAGCCCGAACGCCGGTGGCGCGCGGTAAGCCTTGTCCGGCCGGTGCAGCCGCCGGGCGTCGCGGCGGGGCAGCTCAGTCGCACCGTGATGAAGCGGCCGGCCAGCGCGAGTCTTGTCGAGACCAGCCGGACGCCGGCGAACGCCTCGCCCGGCAAGTTCGGTCCGCTGCCCGCTGCGGCGGTGTGGAAGGTCTGGTCACCGGCCGTCGCCGTGCCCGCCTGGTTCGAGGCCACGAGCCGGAAGTGGTAGGTCGTTCCCGGCTTGAGGCCGGCGACGGCGGTGGTCGCGGCGACGACGTTCGTGCCGGACCCCGCGTCGACCTGCGCTGTGGTGCTGCCGTATGCCGTTGTGGTGCCGTACTCGAACCGGTACGCGGTCGGAGCACCCTTCGGGCTCACGGTCCCGGTCAGCGTCGCTGTCCGGTCGCTCACCGCGGTCGCGGCTCCGGTGGCGGCGCCTGGGGCGGGCACGAACTCGTACGCGCCGATGTCGGTCGAGCCGACGCTGCGCGGGTTTCCGTCCAGGTCGAGCGGACCGTTCACGAGCGTGTAGTGACCGGCGTCGACCGTGGGCGACGCCGGCTTCTGGCGGTAGTCGCCCGCCGCGGCATTTGCGAACAGAGGCGCGGAGCCCTGGTTGCCGCCGCCGTCCACATAGGCAGCGTCGGCTCCCGAGGTCAGATAGTTCGGATAGTTCGAATGGCTGACGGTGGCCGTGGCGTGGCCGCCCGGTGCGCTCGAGCGGATGTAGAGCCCGAGCCCGCCCGCGTCCGCCCGGGCGATCGTGTTGATGAGGTTCACATGCAGGTTGGCGGTCGAGTCGATCGCCTCTGCCTCGATGGCGTTGCCCTTGTGGGCGATCGCGGTCACGTTGCGGTAGGTGCTCGTATCGCTCGAGTTGAACGCCGCGGTGCAGATCGCGCTGCCGTCGGGGCTGCGGGCTTCCACCACGCTGTTGCGCATCGTCGAGTCGACGACCGCCGCGCAGTCCGCCGCGGACCCGCCCCTCACGATCACCTGGTCGACCGTCCCACCCCAGGAGGTCAGTCCCTTTGCCGCGGGCGTGGCCTGGTCGATCTCGACCCAGCGCAGCGCCGAGTCGTTCAGGATCATCCAGCCGCCACTGAAGTGGAGCCGCGGGCGCGGCTGGCCGGCGGCGCCGTGCACCGTGACCGGCGACAGCTGCTTGATCTCGGCCACCTGGTAGTCGCCCGGCGCCACGATCACCTCGTCGCCGCCCGCCGCTCCCTCGATGGCATATGTGAGGTCGCAGGGGACAGCCGAGCTGCACGCGTAGCCGCCGCCGGACGGGCTCGCGTAGCGTTGCGCCGCGGCTGAGGCTCCGGGAGCGGCAAGGGCCAGGGTCGCGAGTGAGCAGACGACGCAGAGAAGAGCGGGGCGCGACGCGCGTGAGGTGAACATGAGCCCACCGTTCCAGGGCGGCGGGCTCCGAGCCAGGGGGAGAATCCGACGATCCTGTGGCGGAAATCCGACAGCTGGGTAAGGACCGGGTTGTGAAAACCGTCCGCGTGCTGCCCTTCGTGACGGCCACGGTCGTCATGGCGCTGCTCCTGCCGCCCGCCGCCGCGGCCGATCCGATCCTCGATCCGCTGGCCCCGCTGTTCCCGAAGTACGCCGGGGCGCCGGCCGTGCCGCACCAGCTGAAGCCCACGCGCGCGCCGCAGAACCCGTTCATGGCGCGCAACCCGCGGAACAACATCCACAACGACACGTGGATGACCGACGCTTACCAGTGGGCGGGGCCGATCGGGCAGGCGCCGGTCGCGATGTCGAACGCCATGGCGCCCGCGCTGTGCGGCTCGCTCACCTTCCACTCGCGCGGCTTCATCGTGAGCGTGTGCCCGTCCCTGGCCTCAGCGCCGCAGGCACGCGTGATCGACCCGAAGACGCTCGAGATCCTCGCGACGTACAACATGCCGAACGCTCCCGACCCGCCCGGCACCAAGGCGTACCAGAACTTCGCCGGAGGCGGCTACTTCTTCCTCGACAAGCACAACCGCATCTGGAGCGCCACGAAGACGAGCCACGTGCTCGTGCTGCAGGTGTCGGACGACGGCACTCGGATCACGCCGCTGCACGACTACGACCTCACGCCGGCGCTCGCCTCCGACGAGCGGATCACGTCGGCGCTGCCGGACTTCCGCGGCCGCCTGTGGTTCGTCTCGAAGAAGGGCGGCAAGGTCGGGATCTTCTACCCGCGCTCGAAGCGCACCCGCTACACCCGGCTGGGCGACGAGATCGAGAACTCGTTCACGGTCGACCGCCGCGGGATCTACATCGTCGACGACTCGCAGATGTACCGCTTCTGGGCCCGCCGCGGCGGCAGGCCGCGGGTCCAGTGGAAGGCGAAGTACAGCGACTCGGGCATCGTCAAGCCCGGTCAGGTCGACGCCGGCTCCGGTACCACGCCGACGATCATGAAGGGCGGTTACGTGGCGATCACGGACAACGCCGACCCGATGAACGTGGTCGTCTACCGCAAGGCCGTGCGGCTGAAGCGCGGCAAGCGTCGGAAGGTGCTGCCAGGTGCCCGTGTTCGACCAGGGCTCGAGCGCGACCGAGAACTCGCTGCTCACGAACAACCGGTCGCTGTACGTCGAGAACAACTACGGCTATCAGGACCCGTTCGGGCCGAACTCGGGCGCGGTGACCGCGCCGGGCTTCGCGCGCGTGGACGTCAGGCGCGGCGGCCACGGCTGCCGCAAGGTCTGGGAGACGAAGGTCGAGCGCGGGTCGAGCGTGGTGCCGAAGCTGTCCACGAAGACGGGCCTGATCTACACGTACACGCGCGACGAGAGCTCGGTCCCGGGCTCGCAGCCGTACTACTGGACCGCCATCAGCGCCATGACCGGCCAGACCGTGTTCAAGGTCTACGCCGGCAACGGGCTCGCCTACAACAACAACTACGCCGGCCTCGCGCTCGGCCCGGACGCCACCGCCTACCTGGCCACCACGGGCGGGATGCTGGCTCTGCGCGACGGCCCCTAGACCCGCAGCCGCAGCGCTTCGATCGCGTCCTCGGGCGACCAGAACGCCACGTGGCCCCGCGATCTCCTGCACTGCGGGGAAGTCTCCCGCACGTTCACCGCCACGGCCGCGGAGCGGAACTACCGGAGGCGGGCCGCCCATCGGCGGCCCGCCTCACGTTCACGCCATTTACCGCCGGCGTCTGTGGGGGGCGAGGGAGTCGCCGCCGCCGACGGCGGGCGTGAGGTCCGGGAGCGTCAGCGCCTGGGGATCAGAACGCGGTTGATCACGTGGATAACCCCGTTCGACGCGCCGACGTCAGCCGCCGTGATCCGCGCACGGTTCACAAACACCTTCGAGTCCTTGACGCGGATGCGAACGCGCTTGCCGTTCAGCATCCGGATGGACTTCCGCTGAACCACGTCGCCCGACTCGAGGCGTCCGGATGCCACGTGGTAGAGCAGCACGGCCTTCAGCCGCTTCGGGTGCCGCCCGAGCGACCTCAGCTTGCCCTTCGGGAGCCTCGCGAACGCGGCGTCGGTGGGCGCGAAGACCGTGAAGGGGCCGGGCCCCTTCAGCGTGTCCACGAGGCCGGCCTTAGTGAGCAGGCTCGCGAGCGTGTTGAAGCTGCCCGCAGCGACCGCCGTGTCGACGATGTCCTTTTGGTTCTGGGCGGGTGCAGCGGTTCCGGCCGCTGCCGGGCCGGCGGCGCCGGCCGCCGCGACGGCCGAAACTGCCGCGATTGTCAGGGTCAGACGGAGATTGCGCATGTCTGGTTCCTCTCTTGTTAGTTGACCGTGGCGGCCGAGGTGTGCGGCGCCCGGGCGCTGCGGCTCACAAGCCAGCCGATCCCATAGACGGCGGCGAGGCCGACCAGGCCGTAGACGATCCGGCTACCGACGGTCGTCCCGCCGAAGTCCTCGCCGAAGATCCATGCGACCAGGTCGAACCTTGCAACCGCCACGAGGCCCCAATTGAGGCCGCCGACGATCAAAAGCGTCGCGGCGAGCAGGTCAAGTCTCTTCATGCTGTCCTCCTTCTGTATAAGTGTTGTACAGCTACTGGCCAGGAAGGTAGCGGGTGTCAGTGCATCTGTCAAGGCTTTGTACAGATGTCGTATAGTGTCTCCGATGAACGAGGACTCGCACCTGCGGATCGGGGAGCTGAGCCGGCGGGCAGGCGTCAGTCCTGAGCGCCTCCGCGCCTGGGAGCGCCGATACGGGCTGCTCCAGCCGATCCGCTCGCCGGGCGGCCTGCGGCTCTACTCGCTCGAGGACGTGGAGCGGGTGCGGCTGATGGCGCGCCACATCGCCGACGGCGTGGCGGCCCGCGAGGCTGCTGCCCTGGCAGCGCGCGAGGAGCTGGGGGCCGCGCGCGACTGGGGCGACCCCGCGGACGCGGAGCGCCCCCGCACGGCGCTCGCGGCGTTCGACCCGCCCGCCGCGCGGGCGGAGCTCGCTCGTGCCGTGGACTCCTTCGACGAGCCGGCCGCCCAGGCCGTTATCGACCAGCTTCTGTCCGCGGCGACGATCGACGCCGTGCTCGCCGAGATTGTGGTGCCGTTCCTGCGCGAGGTCGGCGAGCGCTGGCAGCGGGGCCAGCTGTCGGTCGCGCACGAGCACTTCGCCTCGAATCTGCTCCGCGGGCGCCTGCTCGGCCTGGCGCGCGGATGGGGTGCCGGCACCGGCCCACTCGCCCTCCTGGCGTGCCCGCCCGGCGAGCGCCACGACCTCGGGCTGATCGTCTTCGGGCTCGCGCTCCGTGGCCGCGGCTGGCGCGTCGCCTTGCTCGGGGGCGACACCCCGGCGGAGAGCATCGTGCGGGCGACGAACATGGTGAGCCCTGCTCTGCTCGTGGTGAGCGCGACGGCGCCGGACCTCCTGTCGCCGCTCCACGAAGACCTCGCCCGGCTCGCCGCCGACGGTCGCACGATCGCCCTGGCCGGCGCGGGTGCGACCGAGCCTCCGCCCGATGGGGTGCTCATCCTGTCCGGGGACCCGGTCGGCGAAGCCACTCGCGTCAGCGAGCTTGCAGCCCCGGCGCGGTGATCGCGTCCTCTGGCGACCAGAACGCGACGAAGCGGATCGTCATCGGATCGGACGGCTCCGTCAAGGGGACGACGTGTGCGACACGGTCGCTATCGCCAGCGCTGCGAT
>CAWEHM010000001.1:0-7460 GCA_963808875.1 uncultured Thermoleophilaceae bacterium | reverse complement strand
GCCTAGTAATCGCCCGCGTTGTCGACGTGGAAGTTGTAGAGCTTGCGCGCCGAGCCGTAGGGCGGAAGTCGTCCGAGTACACGCCCTCCACCTCGGCCCGCTCGAGCAGCCCCGAGAGCTCGGCCGCGTGCTCGTCGCGCATCTCCTTCTCGATGCAGTCGGCGCCCAGGTCGGCGACCTTGCCGCGCACGTATACGTGCGCCTCGTAGATCGAGTCGCCGAGCGCCTCGCCCGCGTCGCCGCAGATCACGAGCGTGCCCCTCTGCGCGAGGAACCCGCTCATGTGGCCCACCGACCCCTGCACCACGATGTCCACGCCCTTCATCGAGATCCCGCAGCGCGCGGCCGCGCTGCCGCGGATCACCACGAGACCGCCGCGGCCGGTCGCGCCCGCCGACTGCGACGCGTTGCCGTCGACGATCACAGCGCCCGACATGATGTTCTCGGCGCACCCACCCCCACGTTGCCGTGCACGCGGACGGTGGCCTGCTTGTTCATGCCGGCGCAGTAGTAACCGGCGTGCCCTTCGATCTCGACCTCGACCGGCGCGTCGATCCCCACGGCGAGCGCGTGCGCGCCCCGCGGGTTGAGGACGCGCCAATGGCGCGCGGCGCCGGCCGCGAGGCCATCCGGCCCGGCCGGGTCGGTTTCGATCGCGTGCAGCGCGGCGTTCAGCTCACGCAGCGGAGTGACCGCCAGGTCGAACTCCGCGGCCTCCAGGCCGCTCTCGACCGCCATCAGACGGCAGCCCGCTCCCAGCTGTATACGCGCCCAGGCTCGGGCTCCCAGGTGCGCGCGGTCTCGGCGCCCGGCAGCACGGCGATCGCCCGGTACTCGGACGCCATCGCCACCCATTCGTCGGTCTCCGCCATCACCGCGGGCTTGCACGCGATCGGGTCGCGCAGCACCGCGAAGCCGTCGATCGTGCCGACCGCGAACGTGTAGAAGCCGTCGAGATCCTCGAGGCAGCCCTCGAGCGCCTGCTCCAGCGACGCGCCCTCGCGCAGCCGCCAGGTCAGGTAGCCGGCCGCGACCTCGGAGTCGTTGTCCGTCTCGAACTCGATGCCCTCGGCGCGCAGCCTCCGGCGCAGGCGGTTGTGGTTCGACAGCGAGCCGTTGTGAACGAGGCACAGATCGAGGCCGGTCGAGAACGGGTGCGAGTGCTCGGTGGTGACCCGGCTCTCCGTGGCCATCCGCGTGTGGCCCAGCGCGTGGCTGCCCGACATGCCCGCGAGGTCGAACGCCCGGATGAAGTCGCGCGGCGAGCCCATCTCCTTGTAGATCTCGATCGCCTGCCCGGCGCTCATCACGCGCAGCTCGGGATACCGCTCACGCAGCCAGTTCTGGGCCTCGGCGGCGTCGGTCTCCACCACGATCACCGCGTGAGAGGCGCGCGGCTCCGGCTCGCCGGCGCCGAAAGCGTCGTTCAGCGCGTCGCGCACCGCGCCCCAGTCCTGCTCGGGATCGGGGCTGAACAGCGATACCTTCGAGGATCCGCTCGGCGCGGGGTCGCGGTAGATCGCCACGCCGGCGCTGTCCGGGCCGCGATCGCTCAGCTGAAGGAGCATGTCCCCGAGATGGCTTCCGAGCCTGTCGCTCACGTCGAGCGATTTCGAGAAGAGTCCTGCGATTCCACACATTGGCGAGCCTCCTTGAGCATTCGAGTGTAGGTAGGGCCTACACCCCGGCCCATGGAGAATGGATGAACAATTCCGCGCCCTGGTATGTGGGATCTCCACATTGGCCCTATGCACGAATGCGGATAGCTTGCGCACATGAGCGAGTCCTTCACCGCGCCGACCTCGGCGGACGACGTCAAGAGCTACATCAAGGACAACGACATCGAGTTTCTGTTCGCGCAGTTCGTGGACATGCACGGCAAGCCGAACGCCAAGCTCGTGCCCGCTCGTCACTTCGACGGCCTGATGGAGGACGGCGCCGGCTTCGCCGGGTTCGCCGCCGGCGCGATCGGCCAGTTCCCGCACGACCCGGATCTCGCCGCGATGCCGGACGTGCGCAGCTTCACGCCGCTGTGGTGGAAGCCGGGCGTGGCGCGACTCGCTTGCGACGTGCACGTGGAGGGCGAGGAGTGGCCCTACTGCCCGCGCACGATCCTGCGCCACCAGCTCGACCGTGCCCGCGAGCTCGGATACGAGTTCATGATCGGCGCGGAGCTCGAGTACTTCCTGGTGCGCGAGCGCGAGGACGGCGAGATCGAGCTGGCCGACCCGCTCGACCGACTGGACCAGCCCTGCTACGACATGCGCGGCCTCACGCGCAACCTCGACTTCATGTCGCAGATCTCGCGCTACGTGACCGACTACGGCTGGAACAACTACGCCAACGACCACGAGGACGCGAACGGCCAGTTCGAGCAGAACTTCGACTACTCCGACGCGCTCACCACGGCCGACCGTGCCGTGTTCTTCCGATACATGGTCGAGTCGCTCGCGCAGGAGCGCGGCATGATCGCCACGTTCATGCCGAAGCCGTTCGGCCACCTCACCGGCAACGGCTGCCACTTCCACATGAGCCTGTGGAAGGACGGCCAGAACGTGTTCGAGGTGGACAACCCGGACGACGACCCGCGCGGGCTCGGCCTCAGCGAGACCGCCTACAACTTCATCGGCGGCCTGAAGAAGCACGCCAAGGCGTACATCGCGCTCACCGCCCCCACCGTCTCCTCGTACAAGCGCCTCAAGACCGGAACGCGCAGCGGCTCGAGCTGGGCGCCCGTGTTCGTGAGCTACGGCTTCAACAACCGGACGCAGATGCTCCGCATCCCGGCGGCCGGCCGCATCGAGGACCGCACCGTGGACGGGTCATGCAACCCGTACCTCGCGGCGACCGCCGTGCTCGCCGCGGGCCTCGACGGAATCGAGAACGACCTCGATGCCGGCGACGCGACCACCGAGCTGAACCTCCACGACCTGACCGAGGATCAGCGCAAGGAGCTCGGCGTGGAGCTCCTCCCCGCGAACCTGCTGGATGCCACCCGCGAGCTCGAGCAGGACGAGGTGCTCCGCGCCGCACTCGGGAAGGCGCGGAACGAGGACTATGTGGACTACTACGTCAAGACGAAGCAGGACGAGTTCGCGGAGTGGCACAACGAGGTCACCCCGTGGGAGATCAAGCGCTACCTGCAGCTGTTCTAGGTCAGCTCTTCGATCAGGAGGTCCATCAGCAGGCCATCGGTCCACTCGCCGTCGATCAGCTCGGCGCGCCGCATGATCCCGATCGGCCTGAAGCCCACGGCCGAGTAGGCCCTGATCGCCGGCTCGTTCGACGCGTTCGGGTCGATCGTGAAGCGGTGGTGGCCGCGCTCTGAGGCGAACCAGCGGATGGCCGTGCGTAGCGCGTCCGGCCCGAGGCCCTGGCCCTGGAAGCGCGACGACAGGCTGATGTCGAGTCCGACTTGGCGGTACTGCGGCTCCGTCTCCTCGGTGTAGCCGAGCCACCCCGCGAGCTCGCCGTCAACCTCGATCGCCCAGGCCGCGCCGTCCATCAGCAGGTTCTCGCGCAGGAGCTCGGGCTCGTCCGACTCGTCCCACCAGCGCGCGACGCTCGGCTCGCGGATGATGTCGGCGAGCGGCTCGAGGTCGGCGTCGGCGATCGGCCTGAGCGTCACGCGCTCGCCCTGCAGCGTCGCATGCGGCATTGGCGTCAGATTACGAGCCCATGCTGGAGGACGAGGCGCTCGTGCCGATCGGGTCGGTCGCGGTCGGAAACCCCGCCCGGATCGTCGCGCCATGCGACCTGCCGCGCGAGGCGACCGCGCGGGAGCGCATGGAGCGGCAGGCCGAGTGGTTCGGCGCGCACCGCGACGACAGCGTGATCGAATCGCCCTGAGCTACGCCGCGTCGGCGAACTCGTCGACCTGTGCCAGGAAGTCGCCCATCTCGGGGATGTCGAACACCTCGCCGGCCGCCGCCTCGGCGTGCTCGCGGCTGTCCCAGAAGGTGAGCTGGAGCCAGCTGCCGTTGCCGATGTTCGCGACCTGCATCTTCCTCAGACCGGGATAGCGCCGTCGCAGCGCGTGGAGCAGCGGCCCGGCACGCCGGACGAGCGCAGGCAGGTGCCGCGGGTGGGTCCTGAAGCAGGCCAGTTCGAGCACATACATCAACTGCAATTGTGCCCGCCGGCGGGGAGCAAGAACCAAAACGGGCGCGTTCACGCCTCCAGCCCGACTGAAGCGAGCGCCTCGGCCTCGTCGAGGAAGTCCTGCTGGCGGATCACCAGTCCCTCGTGAAGAGTGGACACGCCGGCGTACCGCTGGTCCAGCGAGATCCCGCTTGCCTGCGCGCGCATCGGCATATCGGCGAGGATCACGATCCTGTCGCCGAGGTCGATGGCCTCGGTGAGCTCTAGCCGCACGTCCGTGCCCCACACCTCGTACGTCGCCTGTATGTACGCCCTGTAGCCCTCGCGCCCGCGATAACACGGCTCCGCGAGCCCGGCCTCGACGAACTCCCGATACGGGTAGTACTCGATGTCCGGGTGGTAGTTGATCGCCACCGCGCTCAGGTCACGCCGGTTGTATGCCTCGGCACCGGCCTGGACTGTCCGGCGGACGATCGCCCTGCGGAGCGTCGACGTCGGCGACAGGCGGCCGAATGCGCGCGCCGATGCGGTCGCCAGGCTCGGAAATCGCAGCGCGATCCGCTGGTCGAGCGTCCGGTGGGACTTCGGCCGGACCCGCATCGGCATACGCACCACATTGCGGGCAGGCGCGGTGGTCACGCCGCCTCCTGCTTAACCGCCACCGGGCCCGGCGGCGCATCCAGCAGTCCGAGGCGGCCCGCCAGCCACCGCGCGGGCAGCGCCTGGAGAAGCAGGGTGAGGACGATGGCGAGCGCGACGACCGACGCGAACACGTCGCCCTCCGGCACGCCGAGCCCGGCCAGCACCCCCACGAGCGCGGCCGGCACCACCCCCGTCTCGCGCGTCCAGCACAGGAAGAGGAGCTCGTTGCGGGTCCAACGGGCGCTGCGATCCGGCATCGTGCACAGGAAGACCACGATCGGGCGGGCGATCAGCATCAGCGTGGCCAGCACCGCTAGCGCGGGGAGCAGATTGTGCCCCAGCTCGGAGAAGGGGATGTTCGCGCCGAGCACCATGAACACGATCAGCGTGACGAGATCCGCCAGGTTGAAGGCGAACTGGCGCACCTCCTCCGCGTGCGGCTGGTCCTTCTCGGCCAGGCCGAGGTGCGGCGCGTTGCCCACGATCAGGCCGGCCAGGAACGCCCCCAGGTAACCGCTCCCGCCGGCCGTGTCGAGCGAGAAGAAGCTGATGGTGACCACGGCGAGCACCGCGATCGCCTCGCTCTCCCTCCAGACACCCATGCGGTCGCTCGAGATCGCGGCTGACAACACCACGCCCGCCACGATTCCGATCACGGTGCTGATCCCGAGATCGACGAGGAACTCCCCCGCCGGCCCCGCCACGGAGTTCTCCCCGGTGAGCACGACTCCGGCGAAGGTGAGCGCGAGCGCAGCTCCGGTCGGATCGTTGAACGCCGACTCGGCGATCACGGTCTGGGCGACCTTCGGCTTCAGCCGCGAGCGCACGAACAGCGGGATCAGGATCGCGGGGTCCGTGGGCGACAGCACCGCCCCCACGAGCAGCGCGAGATCCCAGTCGAGGTCGAACGCGAAGTGGGCGGTTACTCCCACCACGAGCGCGGTTATGACCACGCCCGGGACGGCGAGCATGAGCAACGAGACCCAGACCTTGCGCAGGATCGGCAGCGACAGCGACAGCCCGCCGTAGAACAGGATCAGCGACACGCCCAGGGTGAAGATCAGCTGTGCGCCCAGCGAGTCGAAGGGCACGTCGACCACGTCGAGGGCCGACGGGCCGAACGCCGCCCCGAACGCGACAAGCAGCAGCATCTCGGGAATCCGCAGGAGCGACGCGACGAAGCGTGCCAGCAGCGCCCCCATCAGCAGCAGGCTGAGCGTCAGGAAGATGTCGTCGGTCATTTGCGGACGCGATCGCTCTCGAGCGCCATGCGCGCGATGTCCCCCGCGGTCACCAGCAGAAGGATGATCACGAGGGCGGCGCCAAGCGCCACGGCGATCAGCGCGCGGCGCGAATCCTTGCGGGAGTCGTCGAAGGCCTTCTCCGTCACGGTCGAGCTGCGCGCCTCGTAGCGAGCGAGCTCCTCGGCGCGGCTCGCCATCTCATCGAAGAGGCGGAGCTCGGGGCCGAGGAAGATCCGCTTCACGCGCGCGTCGTCGCCGCGCTGGAGCGCGGCGTACGCCTCCCGGTCGAGGGCCATGAACTGCCCGAAGCGACCGCGGATCTCGTTCAGCAGCGTGGTCTCGCGCCGGTCGGTGAGCTCGTTGCGCGCGGCCGCGTGGTCGATCCGGAACTGGCGCACCGACCGTTCGAACCGCGGCCGGGACGCCCCGTCGTCATAGCCGTAGGCGGTCTGCCAGCCGTTGAAGTCAGTGACGTCGAACTTCAGGTCGAGCGCCAGCGCGCGCTGGTCGGCGCGCTGCTGGACCTCGTCGAACCGCTCGCCGAGCCGGTCCATCCCGTGAAGCGCCACGGCGATCGTGATCACCGGCCCGATCACCGTCAGCAGGATCGCCACGTACAGCTTCGCCCTGATGGTCACTCGGCGACTCCGGCTGTAGGGTGGCCGCCGTGCTGCTGTTCGTGATCGCCCAGGAGGTCCGGCTGATCCCGCTGCTCATCCTGGTGATCTGCCTCTACCTCGTCTGGGTGGACGTCAAGGACGAGCCCGATCTGGAGTTTCAGATCAAGATCTGGTGGTTCCTGCTGGTGCTGCTCCTGCACGTCCCGGGCTACCTCATCTTCCGCCTGTGGCTGGCGGTTCGCCGGCGCGGACGGCGTGCAGACGGGCAAGCTTGAGCGCGAGCTCGAGCGACAGCAGGTCCTCCTTGGCCAGGTCGAGCCCGGTCACTCGCTCGATCCGCTCGAGTCGCTGACGCACGGTGTTCGGGTGGATGTACAGCGCCCGCGCGCTCGCCGCGACGCTGCCTGGTCCGCCAGGAATCGCTCGAGAGTCTCGACGAGCCTGGCGCCGCGGCGCCTGTCGTACTCGATGAGCTCCTCCACCGAGCTGCGGTACCGGTCGTGAGGCGCATCGTCGAGCTCGAGATGGACCAGGTACTTGTACGCGCCGAGGGCCTCGTACGACACCGCCCCGCCGCCGGTCACCAGCGACCTCCCGATCCGGGCGGCATCGGCGGCCTCCCTCATCCGCCGGCGTGAACCGCCCGCGCCGCGATCCACGTCGCTGAGCCCGACCACGACCCCAGCCGAGGTGGCAAGCTCCTGGCAGCCCTGCCGGAGCCGCTCCACGGCGGCGGCTCCCGAGGTGGGCAACGGTGCGATCGCGCGCACCCAGTCGTGGCGGGAGTCGAAGAAAGCGCGCGGATAGAGCCGCCGCAGGCGACCCTCGAACTGCGCAGCCACGGCCGGCCATG